>CALTDI010000001.1 GCA_943842505.1 uncultured Pseudomonadales bacterium
GGTTATAGGACAGTGATAAAGCGTAGCCTGGGTGAGGCTGCGCAAGCGATAGTCGACACCACTGGAAATCTCTACGGTTTTTGTATGCTCCTTAATAAGGTCTATCGCGCGCATGAAGCGCTGTCTCTGCAGACCATCCTCGTAAAGCCGATCGGGCTCTATATTCGACGTAGCGACTAATATCACCTGCCGAGCGAACAGGGCTTCCAGCAAGCCTGCAAGAATCATAGCGTCACCGATATCACGAACGAAAAACTCATCGAAACAGAGCACGCGCGACTCTCTGGCTATCTTGTCCGCAACCTGCTCCAGGGGATTCTTCACCCCCTGCAACGATGCTAGGTCGCGATGAACCCGCTGCATGAAGCGATGAAAATGTGTGCGCATTTTTGCCTTACCCGGCAGGCTCTCGAAAAACACATCCATCAAATAGGTCTTGCCGCGCCCCACTCCACCCCAAATATAGAGGCCCCGAATTGGGGCGCTCTGCTGATCTGTACCAAATAATCTTTTCTGCAACCATGCCTTCGGCCCCGAGCTCGCCTCCTGAGAGCGTGAGATTTGCTCATACAATTGCTGCAGCTGACCCACTAACGCAAGCTGCGCATCATCCGCAGATATTGTGTTGTTCTGAAGGTCGAGATTGTAGCGCTGCAATGGACCCATAGTTTCTTTGCCTAAAATGGTTTCCTGCCTACTAAGGTGCTCTGCCAATTAGCTGCCGTCAAAAAAGCGCTCAGTTTCCAGACTATGGAGATGAATGGCAACCTCTATTCACTCCCAGGCTGCCTCTACTTACATGAACGACACTCAGCAGGCACACAGACAACAAGATTGCTAAAAAAATCGCCTAAACTGGGGTATACTTGCCCTTCGCGCCTTAAGCTGGAAGCCAGCAAGAGGCAAAACATTTGAACGAGATGTCATCAAGAGGCGATTAGTTAAATGATCTGGGTAACTGCAATAGCATGTCTAGCCGTCGGAGTAATCATTGGCGTAGTATTCTCCAGTCGCTTGAATAGCAGTGCGTCACGAGTCCAGGAATTGGAAAATCAAATTCGCGACATCAAAGATAATCACCTGACCTATCGCGACAATGTAAGCGACCATTTCAGCATGACAGCCGACCTAGTGCAGCATATGACGGAGAGTTATCGTGAGGTCTATCAGCATTTGGCGAGCGGCGCCCAAGATCTATGCAGCAATGAAGTGGCGAGCAAATTACTACCCGCCGGCTCCGATGCCGTGTTCGATAGCAATGAAGAGCCCGAGGCTGCTGGCGGTCTGAACCCTCCGAAAGACTATGCGGCAAAGCAAGACCCAGGCCAGAAAGGTGCGCTATCCGAAGAGTTTGGCATTAGTAAGTCAATCTCGAACAGCGAAGAAGAAGCCTCAAACCAGCCCAAGCATTAAACCGAAGATCACTGCAGCAACTAACGCACCCCATCGAATTTTCGACAGACAGCTGTCTCTGTCCACTATGAATTAACAGATTATGTCCGAATACAATCTAACTCACCTGAAACAACTCGAAGCCGAGAGCATTCACATAATGCGCGAGGTTGCTGCCGAATTCGACAAGCCGGTTATGCTGTACTCAGTCGGCAAAGACTCGGCAGTCATGTTGCACCTGGCACTCAAAGCCTTCTACCCAGGCAAACTGCCCTTTCCCCTGATGCATGTTGACACAACATGGAAATTCAAGGAGATGATCGCCTTTCGCGACCAGCAGATCGAGAAACTTGGCCTGGACATGATCGTGCATATCAATCAGGAGGGTGTCGACGCGGGTGTTGGCCCGTTTACCCACGGCAGCGAAAAACACACCGATATCATGAAGACCCAAGCCTTAAAGCAGGCTCTGAATAAATATAAATTTGATGCGGCCTTCGGCGGGGCTAGACGCGACGAAGAAAAATCCCGCGCCAAAGAGAGAGTGTTTTCTTTCCGCGACAAGAATCACGTCTGGGATCCCAAGAACCAAAGGCCAGAGCTGTGGAATATCTACAATGGCAAGATCAATAAGGGCGAGAGCATTCGAGTCTTTCCGCTATCCAATTGGACCGAGCTGGATATTTGGCAGTACATCTACCTAAACAATATCGACATCGTACCTTTATACTTCGCCAAACCCAGGCCCGTCGTTAACATCGACGGTGTTGACATCCTGGTTGATGATGATCGAATGCCTATTGAAGAAGGCCAGAAGATCGAAACCAAGACTGTGCGCTTTCGCACTCTGGGCTGCTACCCACTCTCCGGTGCGGTCGACTCTACCGCCACAACCCTTCCCGAGATCATTCAGGAAATGCTTTTGGCTACAAGTTCCGAGAGACAGGGCCGACTCATCGATTCTGACAAGAGTGGCTCCATGGAAGACAAGAAACGCCGAGGCTATTTCTAGCCCAACGCAATCAGCAATCAGCAATCAGCAATCACAGCCGCATGAGATTCTAAACAGACATGTCACATCAATCCGACTTAATTAGCACCGACATCAGTGCCTACCTGGCTCAACACGAACGCAAGGAACTGCTGCGCCTGCTGACCTGTGGTAGCGTGGATGATGGCAAGAGCACATTGATCGGACGCCTGCTTCATGACTCCAAGATGATCTATGAAGACCAGCTTGCAGCCATTGAGGCCGACAGCGTTAAGTCGGGAACCACTGGAGGGAACATCGATCTGGCGCTACTGGTAGATGGCCTGCAGGCGGAACGCGAACAAGGCATTACTATCGACGTGGCCTATCGTTATTTTTCCACAGCGAAAAGAAAATTCATCATCGCCGACACTCCCGGTCACGAACAATACACGCGCAATATGGCCACCGGCGCTTCCACCTGCGATCTGGCAATAATTCTAATTGATGCGCGCCACGGTGTTCAGGTACAGACGCGGCGACATAGTTTCATTGCCTCCCTGCTAGGCATCAAGCACATTATTGTTGCCATCAACAAAATGGATCTGGTCGATTTCAGCGAGAGCGTCTTTAATGAAATCAAAGCCGACTACCTAAAATTCAGCGAGAAGCTCGACCCGGCCAGCTTCCACTTTATACCCATGTCCGCACTAACCGGGGATAACGTGGTGAACCCAAGCGAGCACACTCCCTGGTATGACGGCGGTGCATTGATGCCGCTTCTCGAAAGCATCGAGATTGCCGGCGACAAGAACTATTCCGATTTTCGCTTTCCGGTGCAGTACGTCAACCGACCCAACTTAAACTTTCGCGGCTTCTGCGGCACGGTCGCCTCAGGAGTAATCCGCAAGGGTGACGAGATAACGGTCCTGCCGTCGAACAAAACGAGCCGCATTAAATCCATCGTAACCTACGACGAAGAACTTGAGTTAGCTCACGCAGACATGGCCGTTACGCTCACACTGGAAGATGAGATCGACGTGAGCCGTGGCGACATACTCGCGCATCCCGAGAATGTTCCCGCCAGCGATATACGCTTCGATGCCACTGTCGTATGGATGGCAGAGACCCCATTGCTTCCGGGGAAAGCCTTCGATTTCAAATTGGGCAGCAAGACTGTAAGCGGCAGCCTGAATACGATTCATAGCCGAATCGACGTAAACACACTGGAGAAGCATCCAGCCCCGGGGCTGGAATTGAATGAAATCGGCCTGACAGAAATAAATCTGGATGAGACAGTTTGTTTCGATGGCTACAAGGACAACCGCGCCACTGGCAGCTTCATTATTATCGATAGACTCAGCAATGTAACTGTCGGAGCCGGCATGATCGACTGTGAACAGCAGCCAAGAAGCGCTCGCAGCGAATCCAGCAATATCATCGTTACCAAGGAAGAGCGCGCCGCGCGTTATGGTCAGAAGCCCGCCACGATTATGTTCGTCGGCGTCTCAGGATCCGGCAAGTCCACTCTCGCACATGGCCTGGAGAGACGACTGTTCGATCGCGGGCGCGTAAGCACCGTATTGGACGGCAAGACTATGCGCCTGGGCATAAGCAAAGACCTGGCTCACGACGCCGAGGGCCGCGCCGAAAATTTAAGACGCAGCGCCCACATCGCCAGATTCCTGAATGATTCGGGTGTTATCTGTTGCGCCTCCTTTGTAGCGCCCAATGCCGATTCCAGAGAACATGCTATTAGGGTAATCGGTAAAGACAACTGCTACATTATTTACCTCAATCCGCCCATGGAAGTTTGTGTTCAGCGAGACCCAAGTGGATTGTATGCTGCCGCAGAAGGAACAGAATCCTCAGACATTCCTGGCCTGTCGTTTCCCTATAGTGTGCCCGAGGTCGTGCACCTCGAACTGGATACGGCGGCCTTGTCTGCGGATGAGTGTCTGGAGAAGGTTCTACGATTAATGCGCGAGAAGGAGATTATCCAATAGCGCAGCTACGCAGTTAGACCGGGTTATCGATGTCGATAAACTGGTGCTCCAACCCAAACTTTTCTGCTAGATAGTTACCTATGGCCTGAACCCCGTAGCGCTCGGTGGCATGATGCCCGGCTGAGAAAAAATGGATGCCAGACTCCCTTGCAATATGCACTGTGGGCTCGGACACTTCTCCTGTGATGTAGGCATCGACACCGGCGGCAACGGCGAGTTCGATATAATTCTGCGCAGCGCCAGTACACCAGGCCACTGATTTTATATTTTTCGACTTCCCTTCTATTGCCAGGGGCTGCCTACCGAGTTTTTGCTCAATCAGAGTCTGAAGCGAATCGAAATCGGCATCTTCAGCCAGGGTTCCGGTGAGCCCGATAGGGTGATTGTTCTGCTTGCCTAGCTCCCCCTCAATCTCGATTCCCAAGCGCTGCGCCAACTGCACGTTATTGCCAAATTCTCGATGCACATCGAGGGGCAAATGATAGGCGAGGAGACTGATATCGTGTTTCAGCAAGGCCTCGATACGCGACTTCTTTATTCCCGATATCGACTGATCTTCTCCACGCCAGAAATAACCATGATGAACCAACAAGGCATCGGCTTTCGCTGCGACAGCTGCATCGATCAATTCCTGACAGGCAGTAACCCCCGTCACTAGCTTAGATATTTGTTCACGCCCCTGCACCTGCAATCCATTGGGGCAATAGTCATTAAACTGCTCGGGTCGCAGCACTTGTTTTAATTCGGCTTCAAGCTCTTTCAGGCTAACTGGCATTGGAATCCACCTTGGCAACGCTGTATATTGGTTTCGCCCGACAATAATAACATAGTGTTATCTCAAGCAGATGAGGTGGCGCATCTGGCAAGACAGTAGCTATTCAGGCAAAGACGTCATGAGCGGCATAAACAGACTACTCAAATACTTAAGCTGGCCCGTAGCCTGCGGCATTCTGTTGGGTCTCGTTGTTCTGCAGTACCAGCAGCTACAACAACTTGGCAATCGGGCTCTCCCCGTCGCGACTACCGCTCCCACCACTAGCGCCCCCTTATCATTCTCTGAAGCCATTGCGCTCGCCGCTCCCGCTGTCGTTTCCATCAATGCGACCAACGTGAATGTTGAATCTATCGAGCGCACCTCCGACGATCGCCTGAATCTATATCTTGGCGAGCGAGCGAGCCTCGGCTCTGGCGTGATTGTCAGTGAGAATGGATTTATATTGACCAACCTGCATGTCGTCGACACATTATTCGACGCATTCGATGCTGAGGTTACCCTCAACGATGGCCGCAAGATTTCCGCAACGGTTGTTGCATGGGATGAAGCGAGCGACCTGGCAGTATTACATATCAACATGGATAACCTGACCCCTATTCAGATTGGTGACGACAGTTCATTACATATTGGTGACATTGTGTTCGCCATTGGCTATCCAAGAAATATTGGGCAGTCCGTCTCCCAGGGAATTATTAGCGCATTAACCAAAGAATCGGAGAGCAATCCCGGCATCATTCAGACCGACGCCGCTATTAATCCTGGCAATTCCGGCGGCGCCCTTATTAACTCTCGAGGACAACTAGTAGGTATAAATTCCTCTATATTTTCAGAATCGGGTAACTTCGAGGGCATCGGCTTCGCCACACCGGCAAGTGAAGCAATTGAAGCCTTTCATGAGATGGCAGAGCAGGCTATCGACGCAAACGCCGGATACCTGGGCGTGATTACCGGCGAGGCATTGAACGCGCAATCCAGCCAGCTGTTCTTCGGCGTCGATAATATTCGAGGTATGTTGGTCGAGAGCGTTGACGAGGGTGGTGCCGCAGAAAGAGCCGGCATTCAGCCCGGAGATGTTATCACCATGGTAGAAGATACATCCGTCATCGACGGGCAGAATATAATGATGGAAGTGCGTAACAAGAAACCGGGTGACTCGATAAATATACAGATCTATCGTGACGGGGATAATTTCGTACTACCCACAACGCTAGGATTTGGACAGGCTATCATCATAGAGCCTTAACAACACAGGCGACTCTAGTCTGGTTTTACAAAGTCTCTAATCGACACTCTTAAATCGATATTCAGCAGAAAGCGCATGCGCCTCCAGGTGTTCGTCACGCGCTATAACCGATGCCGTTCTTGCCAGGGTATTGGCACCGGATTCTGAACAGTTGATTATTGAACTGCGCTTCTGAAAATCATACACGCCTAATGCAGAGAAAAACTTTGCAGAACCTGATGTAGGCAATACATGGCTGGGGCCCGCACAATAGTCTCCCAAAGCTTCCGCGCTGTAACGACCCATGAAGATTGCGCCCGCATTTTCTATCGAGTCGAGCAACGCTTGAGGCTCATCAATCGAAATCTCTAAATGCTCTGGAGCAATAATATTACTCACATTTGCCGCCTCCTGCAGATCTCCTACAAGAATAAATATGCCGCGATTGCGTAGCGATACCGAGATGATGTCACGCCTGGACATTCCTGGCAGCAGGCGATCTATGCTGTTCTTTACCTCATCGAGAAAGGCAGCGTCATCGGATATCAGGATCGACTGCGCCTGTTCGTCATGTTCTGCCTGAGAGAACAAATCCATGGCGATCCAATCAGGGTTCGACTTGCCATCGCAGATGATCGTTAACTCAGAAGGCCCTGCTATCATGTCGATACCGACCTCACCGAAGACTAGTTTCTTTGCCACCGTCACATAAATATTACCCGGGCCAGCTATCTTATCGACCTTGTCGATCGTTGCCGTGCCGTAGGCTAGTGCCGCCACAGCCTGAGCGCCACCGATAGTGTAAAGCTTGGTAACCCCAGCAAGCGCAGCAGCAGCAAATACCAGCCTTCCCGCCTCTGAATAGGCCGTCGGAACTGTTGCGATTATCTCTTTAACACCTGCGACCTGTGCAGGAATCGCCAACATGAGCATCGATGACGGGTAGTTAGCCTTGCCGCCTGGGACATACACACCAACACGTCGCAAGGGGCTTATCTTCTGACCATAGACCGAGCCATCTGCCTCAGTATAAGTCCAGGAATCTTGCTTCTGCTTCACGTGATAGCTTCGTATTCGATCAGCGGCGTGTGTTAGCGCTTCTCGCTGCTCCTTCGAAATACTCTGCAGTGCATGCTGCATCTGCTCTTGCGAAACCGACAGCTCGTCGATGGAGTCTGCCGCGAAACCGTCGAATCGCTTGGTATACTCCACAACCGCGGAATCACCCCTACTTCTTACTTCCTGCAGAATATCACTAACAGTATGAGTAACTTCTTCGGCGACAATCATTTCGCGCTGCAATAGAGTAGCGAGGCGATCTTCGAAGTCGCTATCGGAGGCGTTGAGTCGGTTAATATCTATGACTGTACTGGACATGCTAGCGCTATTTCTTATCGACTGCGTCGCGCAGTTGACCCAATATTTCTCGTATCAAAGCATTCTTAATTTTCATAGAGGCCTTGTTGACAATTATTCGCGAGCTAATTTCTGCGATGAGCTCACGCGGCTCCAAGCCATTCGCCTTGAGGGTTTTTCCGGTATCGACAATATCCACTATGGCATCGGCGAGTCCCATCATGGGAGCCAGTTCTAACGCACCATTTAACTTTATTAGCTCAATCTGCTGCCCCTGCTGAGCAAAATACTTCTTGGCAATATTGGTAAACTTGGTCGCAACCTTGAGCCTGCCCTTAACCGGTTTAGCGTTCACGGGCTCTGCAGTCATCATCTGACAGACTGCTATCTTCAAGTCCAATGGTTCGTAGAATCCCTCATCACCGTATTCGAGTAACAGATCTTTGCCGACAACACCTATATCAGCGCTGCCAAACTCGACATAGGTGGGAACATCAGTCCCCCGAATCACCATCAGCTTTACATTCTCTCGGTTGGTATCAAAGATTAGTTTACGGCTCTTGTTAATATCTTCAGCAGGCACGATTCCAGCCTGCGCAAACAAGGGCAGCACTTCTTCCAAGATACGCCCCTTAGTGAGGGCTATGACTAACTGATTGGAATTCATTTAAAGATAAACTCGCAAGACTGAAAAAAGTTCGCTTTTCCTAAGAAGGCACTCGTCGAATATGTGCGCCTAGCGACTGCAACTTCTCCTCGATACATTCGTAGCCGCGATCGATATGATAGATTCTATCCACTATTGTCTCATTTTCCGAAACAAGCCCGGCGATAATCAGGCTTGCCGATGCCCTCAAGTCGGTTGCCATAACTGGCGCACCCTTCAGGCTCTCGACACCTTCTACTATCACCGTGTTGCCTTCTACCGTTATCAATGCGCCCATGCGATTCATTTCGTGAACGTGCATGAAGCGATTTTCGAAAACCGTTTCAGTGATGGAACCCGTGCCCTCGGCCACTGAATTAAGCGCAGTAAATTGTGCCTGCATATCTGTAGGAAAGGCCGGATAGGGGGCCGTCCTCAGGGAGACTGACTTTGGGCGCTTGCCGTGCATATCCAACTCTATCCAGTCTTCGCCTACTGTAATATCAGCGCCTGCCTGTTCTAGCTTGCTCAGCACCGCCTCGAGAATATCAGGCCGCGTATCTTTGACCTTGATGTGCCCGCGAGTCGCCGCCGCCGCAATCAGGTAGGTGCCTGTCTCAATTCGATCCGGCATTACCGAATAGCTGCAACCGTTCAGTTTCTCAACACCGGTAATGGTTATGGTATCGCTGCCCTGCCCTGAAATGATTGCACCCATCGCGACTAGACAGTTGGCCAGATCCACAACTTCAGGCTCTCTCGCGGCATTCTCTATAACCGTTTTTCCATCGGCGAGTGTGGCGGCCATCATGACATTCTCAGTACCCGTCACGGTAACCAGGTCCATGAAGATATTCGCGCCCTTCAACCTTCCGTCTACAGAAGCCTTTATATAGCCATCCTCTACAACAATGTCTGCACCCATAGCCTGCAGCGCAGAAATGTGGAGATTCACAGGCCTGCTACCAATCGCACACCCGCCTGGAAGCGCTACCTCGGCCTTACCATAGCGAGCTAGCAAGGGGCCCAGCACCAGGATAGACGCTCGCATAGTCTTGACTAACTCATAGGGAGCATTGAAATGCTTAATCGTACTGCTATTCACTTCCACATTTAGTTTTTCATCGATGACAGGCTCAACGCCCATGCAGGCGAGCAGCTCGATCATCGTTGTGATATCGAACAAATGTGGCAGATTACAAATCTGCACCGTATCGTGAGTTAGTAGAGTGGAAGCCAATATGGGCAAAGCGGAATTCTTGGCACCTGCGATTCGAATCTCGCCCTGAAGGCTCACGCCTCCCTTGATTAGTAATTTATCCATTTATTTGCTCGGCGGGAAGAAAGTGTATTCAGGAGGTCTGACTTTCGTTCACGGTCATCAGGTTCATAGTGACTGCGTGAATGGCTCCACTCGTTATATGCTCGTTCAAAATTTTGTAAATGGCCTGCTGTCGCTTCACGGCGTTCAATCCTTCAAACACATCGCCAACAACGGATACAAGATATTTGCCATCACCGCCATCAACGGCTACCTGACAGTCTGTAAGCTTTGCATTAAGCAGTTCGGTAATCTGACTCGCGTCCAATCTTCTACTCCGTTCTATTTCCAGTTATCCAATACAGCGTCGATATCGTTGTCATTCTGCCCCATCAAGGCAGAAAACTGAGTGAAATACTGCCGACCCAGATTGATACCAGCCAGGCTTAGGTTCTTAAGCTTCCACTCATCATTCTCATTGAGGAACATCTGGTACTGCAGACGCAGATTGGAGTCACCACCACGCAACTCCATGCCTACCACGGTATCGCCGCGGGGATCAGCGTCTGTATTGCTGGCCGGAAGGAAGACCAGCTCCTGCCCTTCGTAGGCAACCAGCGAAGCACCGTAAAAACGGGTTAATGTATTCTTTAGAATATCGGCGAAGCGTTGCTTCTGAGCGTCACTAGCTGAGGCCGCAAAACGGTTCATTACCACCTCTGCGACAGCAGTAAAATCTACGATTGAAGTGAGCGCTCCCTCGACAGCGGAGAAGTAGGCATCGCGATCCGAGAGAAAAAGAGTTCGAGACTCTTGAACTGTAGCTAGAAGCGATTCCACTCCGGTCTTGGCAGTCTCAACAGCCGTGTATTGCTGGGCATAACTGAGCGCTGGCAACATTCCAACAAGGACCAGGGTGACTAAGTATTTATTCAATGATTTCATTTGCTTATCCTTCATCATTACTCGAAGCTGAGTCCTTAAATCCGCTAATCGGATACCTGCAGATCTAAAATACACAAAAAGAGCTGAATATTGACTGAACTTTCTTAGAGAACCTTACTAGAGCAGTGGCGCAGTTTACATCAAATAGACAGTTCAATAAATTATTACTTGCAAAGCTCCCCAAAGAATCTTCTAATTGACCGCTTTACCTAGGCATCTAAGAATACTTCCTCTATGTTCCTCGACCCGATCATTATCGTTCTCGGATTTGTTGGCTTAATCTGGGGAGCGGACAAGTTTGTATTTGGCGCATCGGTTCTCGCCCGAAATTTAGGGGTCTCCCCCCTGATGATCGGTCTTACTATCGTCGCATTCGGCACCTCAGCTCCAGAAATTTTTTCTTCGGCCGTTTCTGCACTAAACGACAAACCAGAACTCGCAGTCGGCAATGCCCTAGGCTCAAATCTTTTTAATGTCGGAGTAGCACTCGGTGTCGCTGCAGTGATCAGCCCACTTAAGCCTCCAGAGTCGCTAGTCAAGAAAGAGATTCCCGCACTATTACTGGTCACATTTGTTACCGGGGCCTTATTCTTGGATCTTTTCCTGGGCGTCTTCGATGCCGTAGTGTTAATCACAATTACCGTATATTTTGGCTACAGACTCTTTCGCAAGAAAGTTAAAACAGGGGTAATGCCCGAACTCGCCGATGAAGAACTAAGCGAAATAAGCAGCCTGCAAGCTGGCGCCTATTTAGTATTAGGCCTCGCACTCCTGGTCTTGAGTGCCGAGGCACTCGTAGCTGCGGCAACATCGATTGCCGGGTCTCTAGGTGTATCCACCGCAATTATCGGACTAACTGTAGTAGCTCTCGGCACCAGCCTGCCTGAATTGGCCGCATCAGTAACCTGCGTACTCAAGGGACATCACGATCTGGCGATTGGAAACATAGTTGGATCGAACATTCTAAATTTACTCGCAGTGCTTCCATTTCCCGGTTTATTTGCACCGGGAGTGATCGAACCCGCACTTCTCTATAGAGACTATATCGGCGTATTATTCCTCACTCTCTTGCTCGCCTACTTTTGCTATCAAGGGGTCAAGAAGGGCAAGATGATCAGTCGCCTCAACGGCGCTGTATTCATATCCATCTACCTCGGATGGTTTGGCGTAATGCTGTATCAGCTTTAACAGACCTGCGCCCCGAAGTAGTCTGACGCCCTCTGGTAAGGTATGATCTGTGAACTATGAATACCCACTCGTCCCTCATATCAAGCGCACTTCGAACTATCGAGATCGAGAATCGTGCTGTCGCCGAATTACTCAATCGAGTTGACGCTGGCTTTGTAAACGCCTGCGAAATCATCCTTGCAAGCAAGGGCCGAGTAGTCGTAATTGGCATGGGCAAATCCGGCCATATTGGTAAGAAAATTGCCGCGACCCTGGCCAGCACAGGCACCACTGCGATGTATGTGCATCCCGCCGAGGCAAGTCATGGCGATATCGGCATGATAGCCGCAGACGACGTAGTTCTCGCCATCTCTAATTCTGGGACGACCTCGGAAATATTGTCTCTGCTACCGGTATTAAAACGAAAAGGCGTTCCTCTAATCAGCTTAACCGGTGATAAGCAGTCGGAATTAGCCATGGCTGCATCGGCAAACCTAGACGCAAGGGTAGACGAGGAAGCCTGTCCCCTTGGATTGGCCCCCACATCGAGCACTACTGCCGCTCTCGTACTTGGCGATGCTCTGGCTATGGCCTTATTGGAAGCGAGGGGGTTCACACGCGATGATTTCGCCATCTCCCATCCCGGCGGCAATCTCGGCAGGCGCCTTCTGGTCAAAGTAAAGGATGTGATGCATTCCGGAGATGCTATCCCGAAGGTCATGACCGGCACCACGCTGCCCGAAGCTCTTTTAGAGATGAGCAGCAAAGGCTTTGGCTTAACAACTATCATAGGTAAAAACGGAGAACTACTCGGCGTATTCTCCGACGGCGACCTGAGGCGCACAATAGATTCCGGCAAGAATATTCAAGAGACACTTATCGACGAGGTCATGTCGTCCACCTTCAAGCATATAGACTCTAATGCTCTCGCTGCCGAGGCAGCCAGAATCATGCAGGAATCGAACGTCTATGTTCTTATCGTGAAGGGCGAAACACCATCTGTTGAGGGCATGCTAAAGATGCATGACCTGCTTCAATCAAATGTAGTCTAATCCAGAGGCATGCATGCTTTTTAGCACCACCGAAGAACAGGCAATCGAAGCGGCGAGTAAGATCAGATTACTTCTGCTCGATGTCGATGGCATCCTCAGCGATGGCAGGCTCTACTTTTCGAATTCCGGGGAAGAGATTAAGGCCTTCCATAGCCTGGACGGACACGGGATTAAAATGCTCATGAGCACTGGGATAGCAGTGGGAATAATCACTGGCAGAACGTCTGCTATCGTTTCTAAAAGAGCCGCAGATTTGGGCATCGACATCCTTTACCAGGGCCGCGAAGATAAAATTGATGTCTTACAGGAAATCAGCAAGGAACAAGCCATTCCACTCGGCGCCATCTGCTATGCCGGCGATGACTTGCCAGACCTACCGGTACTTAGAGCCGTCGGTCTCAGCTTCTCGGTACCGGGAGCACACTACGCGGTAAAAGACGCTGTACAGGTCGTGACCGCACGCCATGGCGGAGAAGGTGCCGTTAGAGAAATCACTGATTTTATTCTGGCAGCACAGGGCAATCTTCAGCCTTTCCTGAGCCCGCCTACTTAGATAGCAACCAGCAGATAGCGATAGCTCCTCCATTATTTGGACCACGAAGCAATAGATTCATGTTAGGCTTCAACTACTTACCACCCTTTTCAAGCGCTAGCACATTATGCAACGAACAGGCCTGCTCATTGTCCCAGGATTAATTGCTGTCGCACTATTCCTCGGCTTAAATACCTTTAACTCGCCTGGCAATAACCCCGACACTCCATCAGCGGCTGCGAATCTAGACTTTAATGCCTACTCCGAAGGTATTAATACGATTCTTTACGATGTGGACGGTAAAATTAATTACACACTGCAGGCGCAGCGACAGGTTCACTACAACGACGATACCACTGAGTTACAGAAACCGTTTATCCGATTATTTCAAGAAGGCGATTCCCGCTGGAATATCGTTGCCGATTCCGGCAGAATTTCTTCATCTGAAACCGCATCAAATACCAGAGTAGATAAAATAGAACTTGTAGGGGATGTACAAGTCTACAGTCTTGACGATTTCGGGAATAGAACATTGATATCGAGTGAGTTTCTAACCCTGAACCCAGAATCAGAAATTCTAGAGACCGATCTAGCAGTATCTGTTGTAACAAAAGCATTAGAACAATCGTCTATAGGAATGCTAGCCAACCTGAAGACTGATGAAATTACTTTCTTGCGTGAAATCAAGGGCCGATATGAACAAGCGACACAGTAAAAGTTTTGCGCCGATTATGATGACCGGACTCATTGCTATCGGCTGCTTAACTTCAGGTAACTCACTAGCTTTAGAGTCCGACAAACAGCAGGAACTGATTTTCAGCGCTGACGGCGGCTCGCACATGAGCATTGCGAATGGGATTCGCGTTCTCGAAATGTCCGATAACGTAAAGATCATTCAGGGCACGATGGAAATTCGCGGCGATGCAGCGACTATCGAGTCCAGCATTAGCAATAACGAAGTTAGCAAGATTACGGTAATTGGAAATCCTGTTTATTATGAGCAACAACTTGATTCAAGCGGCGCGCCTGTAAAAGGCTCCAGCAATACCATCACTTTTTACACAGACGAAACCGATGGCTACTCGATTATTGAACTTGTAGGAGAGGCCGTTATTGAATCGCCCAGTTCCAACCTAAAGTGCAGCGCTATCATCTATATCGCTGATCTGGATTTAATCCGCGAAGCACCGGGCCCATGCACCGGCGTATTTAGCTCAACGAATTGAATCGAAAATGCTAGAAGCCCACAACCTTGCCAAGAGTTACAAAAAAAGAGAAGTCGTTCGCGACGTCTCAGTTTCAATTCAACAGGGTGAAATAGTAGGACTACTGGGTCCCAATGGAGCCGGCAAAACTACCTGCTTCTATATGATAGTGGGGCTCGTCGCGGCAGACAAAGGCAAGGTACTGCTGGGAAACGATGACATCACCGAAGCGCCCGTCCATCGGCGAGCAAGCCATGGACTCGCCTATCTACCCCAGGATTCTTCCATTTTTCGCACGCTCAGCGTTGAAGACAATATCCTGGCTATCTTAGAAACCCGTAATGACCTCAGCGGCGCCGAGAGACAAAGAAAGCTGGAGTCGCTTCTAGACGAATTTAATATACAACATATTCGACACAACAAAGGCATGAGCCTGTCGGGGGGTGAACGTAGACGAACAGAAATCGCACGAACACTTGCCACCGATCCGAAATTTATCCTGCTAGATGAACCCTTCGCCGGTGTAGACCCGATTTCCGTTAGCGATATCAAACAAATTATTCAACACTTGAAGCAGCGCAATATTGGCATTCTTCTGACCGATCACAATGTTCGAGAGACTCTGGATATCTGCGAGAAAGCTTACATCGTTAGTGAGGGACAAGTTATTGCCCAGGGCAATGCCGAAGCAATACTCTCAGATGAAAAAGTGAGAAAAGTATATCTAGGCGAACAGTTCAAGATATAGATTACCTGAGGACGAAAGACCTCGAACCAGACTGCACAGCCTCCTCGAATACCCTCGAATTCCTGCTCAAACCGCCATAAAATTCTTGCCAAAAAGGCTATGCAATACAGGCATGAATCTTGCTATAATCGACTACTCTAACGTGAGCTACATGGTTCCAACATACTTATAATACTAATAATTTTCCAACTCGGTCATAAGATGTATTCTTCATGAAATTATCGCTTCAGCTCAAGCTAGGTCAGCAACTGACCATGACTCCTCAGCTGCAGCAAGCTATACGACTTCTGCAACTCTCAACACTAGACCTTCAGCAAGAAATCCATCAGGCCCTAGAATCCAACCCCATGTTGGAATTGATCGAGAATAGCGAGGACGATACCCCCGACACGAACGACAACTCCACCACTACCGACCTTAACGAACCTCCAGCGGCCGAAGATAGCACCTCAACAAGAGACAATGCCGAGCTGAATAGCGCCGATAGCGACTGGCAGAATGAGATTCCCAATGATCTCGCCGTAGACACCCATTGGGATGACATCTATCCCGGAACCTCATCCCAGTCGAATTCCTTCGATGGAGATTCATCAGACTTCGAATCACGCACCAGCGCCGAAGGCACTCTACAAGACCATCTTCTGTGGCAGCTCAATCTGACTCATATATCCGAAAAAGATAATTCGATCGCACTCGCAATTATCGATGCCATCGATAACAACGGCATGTTGACTGTGGATTTGGATTCTATTCACAGCGGTTTCGACGAAGAGTCGGAAGTAGAACTGGATGAGCTAGTCGCAGTTCTTCATCGCGTCCAACAATTCGACCCTATAGGAGTAGGCCATAGAGACCTGGCAGAGTGCCTTATGCTGCAACTTGCTCAGATCGAAAGCCCTGAACTAGAAAAAGCCGTACGCAACGCCAAGTTAGTCATCAGCGAACATATAGATCTACTCGGAAATCGAGATTATGCCCAGCTGATGCGACGCACCAAATTAAAGGAAGGTGAGCTTAGCGAAGCGATTACCATCATCGAAAGCTTAAACCCCAGACCAGGCGCCAGTATCTGTCCTCCGACAACGAGTTACGTAGTACCCGATGTAATCGTGAGCAAAGACAGCTCATCAGGAAAGTGGAAGGTCGAACTAAATCCCGAGACGGCACCAAAAATTCGAATCAATAGCGGCTATGCTGCACTCGTGAAGCGAGCCGATACCAGCGACGATAACAATTACTTGCGCGATAACTTGCAAGAGGCCAAATGGTTTATCAAGAGCCTGCAGAGCCGCAATGAAACTCTAATGAAAGTCTCCACACGAATTGTCGAACATCAGAAAGGCTTTCTCGAGTATGGCGAAGAAGCAATGAAGCCGCTCGTGCTTCACGATATAGCCGAAGCCGTCAGCATGCATGAATCTACGATTTCCCGAGTCACCACCCAGAAATACATGCACACACCCAGAGGCATCTTCGAGCTCAAGTACTTTTTCTCCAGCCACGTATCCACCAAGGGCGGTGGGGAATGTTCGTCCACGGCGATTCGAGCTATCATTCGCAAGCTAGTCGCGGCAGAGAACACAAAGAAGCCATTAAGCGACAGCAAGATTACCAATCTTCTGGAAGAGAAAGGCATCAATGTGGCGAGACGCACCATAGCAAAATACAGAGAATCACTCTCTATTCCTCCCTCCAATGAGCGAAAGCGATTGGCCGGATAGAAAGAGGTCTAAGATTAAATTTCGAAACCAGGTCATTAACTAAACGGAATCAGAGAAAGCACAGCAATGCAATTGGAAGACATACTCAGCCCCGAACGCTGCCACTGCAGAATCGACGGTATTAGCAAGAAGAGAATTTTAAGCAAGATTAGCGAAATCGTCTCAGAAAACATCGATTCACTGGAAGCGTCCGACGTATTCGAAGCCTTAATGGCTCGCGAACAACTTGGAACCACAGGACTAGGGAATGGAATTGCCATTCCCCACTGCCGCCTTGCTCCCTGTGAAAATATTATAGGCGCCTTGATCACCCTGGATCAGCCCATAGATTTCGACTCACTGGATGGCAAACCGGTGGACATACTGTTTGTATTGCTGGTTCCCCACGAGGAAAACGACGAACACGTTAGAACCCTAGCCGGGCTAGCAGCCTTATTCAATGACGAGGATTTTTGCTACACGATTCGACATACTCTCGATAGCGAAGACTTATATAATATCGCCATCACCTACTAAGCTAAACCAGGTTGAGCGCAATGAAGCTAACTATTATCAGTGGTAGATCGGGCTCTGGAAAAAGTACTGTCCTTCATGTTCTTGAGGATCGCGGCTACTATTGTATCGACAATCTGCCTGCGAGCTTACTGCCGGCACTTGCAGATCGCATAAGTGAAGATGATTCCAACCTTCCCAATATTGCTGTTAGTATCGATGCCCGCAATATTTCCGCCGACCTACAGCAAGCCCCTACGATTATCAGCGAATTGCAGTCTAGAGCACTGCCTACCGAGATACTATTTCTCGACGCTAACAGTCAGACCCTACTAAAACGATTCAGCGAGAGCCGTCGAAAACATCCATTGACCACCGAGACCATCGATCTACGTGAGGCTATCGATATCGAATCAGAACTACTCGAATCGATTTCAATGATGGCCAACCTAGTAATCGATACTAGCAATATGTCGCTTCACCAGCTACGCGACCTGGTAAAAACCAGACTCGTAAAGCGAAGTGAAACCAGCATGGCTCTTCTCTTTCAATCCTTCGGGTTTAAAAACGGCGTGCCGGTAGATGCGGATCTGGTGTATGACGTACGCTGCCTACCCAATCCATACTGGGATACGGCCCTTCGATCACTAACAGGACTGCATAGCGAAGTAGCGCAATTTCTAGACTCTCAAGATGAGGTTCAGGATATGTATAATGATATAAAAGACTATCTTGAGAAATGGCTACCAAGGTACGAAAGTAATAACCGCAGCTATATTACAGTTGCGATAGGCTGCACTGGCGGCCAGCACCGCTCCGTATACATTGGCGAGAAACTCGGCAAGTTTTTCACGCCTAAAATCAATAATGTACAGATACGCCATCGCGATCTCGGTTAGAATCTCAAACAGCAACACAGTTCGGGATACAGTCACTTAAACCCAATCAGAACAAAGTATGTTAAAAGCTACTACGACAATCATTAATAAAGCTGGGCTTCATGCCCGCGCGGCAGCCAAGTTGGTCGAACTAACTGGCGGGCTTGAGAGCGCAGTCCAGATAGGTCATGACAAGATGGTCGATGGCAAGAGCATCCTCTCACTGATGATGCTTGCTGCGGTACAAGGCACCGAAATTTCTATCGAAGTCGATGGCGCCGACGAGGAGCGAGCTTTGCCCGCAATACTCGAACTCATCGCGAACAGATTCGACGAAGCCGAATAACTACCCGGTCTAGCCAGTTTTGGCAAAGACCTTCTGCCCAGTTACACAGAAAAGTCTGATTCGGGCAATTCTGCTAAACTCGTTTGAGTTCTCTTGGCTCGCTTTTGACTGTAGAATTGCGCAAATTCGCGCTGGCACCAGCCTAGCAAGCCAATAAAAATCGCCTATTAACTGGATTTACACAGGCAGCGAGCCTCATACTGAGCATAGGGCCAAGCACTACAATGTCTCAAGCCAAAGAACTTCAAACTCAAGAAACCCTCGCACTTGAACTCAATCAAGCGCTGGACAGTGGTTCGCTGTATGAGGTTAGGCAACTACTAAAATCACTGCCTAGCGCAGGCATAGCCCATCTTCTCGAATCCTCCCCACCAAAGACTCGTAATGTCCTCTGGCAACTAATCGACAAGGACGCCGAGGGCGAGGTTCTGCAAGACCTTAATGAAGATCTGCAATACGAGATTCTGAGTGAACTTGACGCCCAGCAGGTTGTAGAGCTGACTGAGGGCCTCGAAACTGATGATCTGGCCGACATCCTTCAGCAGCTACCGGATCAGGTGGCCTTCGAAGTGCTTCGCGCTATGGATGAGCAAGACCGGCAACGCGTGGAGTCGATCCTATCCTTCGATGAGGACACAGCCGGCGGCTTGATGAACACGGATACCATCACCGTGCGCCCTACTCATACCCTGGAACTCGTGCTGCGTTATCTGAGGCGCCATGAGAGCATTCCAGAAATGACGGACAATATTCTCGTCGTAAACCGTGCAGACAAGTTTTTGGGCATACTGCCACTACGACAGATTCTGGTCTCTGACCCGAATATGACTGTTAGAGACATAATGCGCGAAGACATCGACGCGATTCCAGTTGGCATGGAAGCGACCCAAGTTGCGCAACTATTCAAACAACATGACTGGGTGTCAGCACCCGTTGTAGATCCTGACGGCAAACTCGTAGGCCGCATCACCATCGACGATGTGGTTGATGTGATCGAGGACAACGCTGAACACTCATTGATGAGCATGGCCGGCCTCGACGAAGAGGACGACAGCTTCGCACCTATACTGAAAACAGCAAGGCGACGCGCTCTATGGCTAGGTGTAAATCTGATGACGGCAGTATTCGCGTCCGGCGTAATCTATCTGTTTCAGGACACTCTGGATCAGGTTGTCTATCTTGCGGTGCTCATGCCCATCGTCGCCAACATGGGCGGCGTAGCCGGCACGCAGACCCTCACCCTGGTAATCCGAAGCCTGGCATTGGGTCATATCAGCTCCTCCAATAGCCGCTGGCTATTGATCAGAGAGCTTGGCGTGGCAGGATTAAACGGTTTCGCTTGGGCAATTGTTATCGCGACAATCACCTTCGCCTGGTACGGTGATCTCCCACTAAGCCTGGTGATTGGCGCGGCGATGCTAATTAACCTGGTTGTCGCCGCCCTCGCCGGTGCCTATTTGCCGTTATTCCTAAACCGCATCAAGATCGACCCCGCGCTTGCCGGTTCGGTCGCACTAACCACCGTCACTGACTCTGTCGGCTTCTTCGTCTTTCTCGGACTGGCCCAGTTGTTCTACCTATGAGCACCATGGACTTCAAACCTGAATCAGATACAGAGTCAGACCTGCCGAGCAAGACACGACTCAAGCAGGAGGCGATCGAGTTACAGCAACTTGGGAAACATCTCACCACCCTCAGCTCTGCAGTCTTAAGGAAATTGCCGGTTACCGAGATTCTTATATCTGCCATCGAAGAATTTAACCGACTACCCAACAGTCATGGCGCACAACGACGCCAGCTTCAATTCATAGGTCGATTAATGCGCGACCTCGACTATGCCGCCGTGATGAAAGCGATTGACGATCTGGAATCTGGCCACCTGCGCAAACAAAAGAAACCATCTGTCGCAAAAGTACTATGCGAGCGCATACTAGAGTCCGGCGACTCGGAAATAAACGCGCTACTGGCCCGATACCCCCAGCTAGAAAGGCAAACGATGCGCCAGTTCTATCGCGAGTACCAACGCAGTGACGAGGCCGGGCGTGGTAAGTACGAGAGTAAACTGCGAAATTACCTGCAACAACAGATCAACGGCTAACAGACCCACCCGATTAGCCCATGCAAGTCCCTTGTTAGCAAGCTATAGGCGCTCCTATACGGTATCCCCATTAGGTGATAAACTCTATGCAAATTAGTAGGCTACGCCCCTAAATCAAGCGCTTCGATTCCTACTCACAACAATAATAAGAAGAGGATGCCCATGTCTGACTCCAGCGCCAATTCCTACTGGAAGGCTAATATTCGATTAGTTCTTTCACTTCTCTTTGTATGGTTCTTCATATCTTTCGGTTGTGGAATTCTTTTCGTCGACGCCCTCGATACGATTCGCTTCGGTGGATTCAAACTCGGCTTCTGGATCGCTCAACAGGGTTCGATCTTCGTCTTCGTGGCGCTGATCATTATTTACATTCGGGCAATGGACAAGCTAGACGATAAATACAATCTTGAATCCTCCAACGAGAAAGACTCGGCAGCATCCCAGGAGAGTTCAAAATGAGCGTACAAATCTGGACCTATATTTTTGTCGCCCTTTCCTTCAGCCTCTACATCGGTATCGCAATCTGGTCTCGCGCAGGGTCAACCAAGGAATTCTATGTCGCCGGAGGCGGTGTACCTCCATTGGCGAACGGTATGGCAACGGCTGCAGACTGGATGTCCGCCGCTTCCTTCATCTCCATGGCTGGTCTCATCTCTTTTCTAGGCCGCGACGGAACCTTCTATCTGATGGGCTGGACCGGCGGCTATGTGCTGCTCGCCCTACTGCTGGCACCCTATCTGAGGAAATTTGGTAAATTTACGGTGCCGGACTTTATCGGTGACCGCTACTACTCTCAGACTGCCAGACTTATAGCCGTGTTCTGCGCGATCTCTGTCTCCTTCGTCTATGTATGCGGTCAGATGCAGGGCGCAGGCATCGTATTCTCTCGATTCCTCGAAGTGGATTTCACCACCGGCGTGCTCATCGGTATGGCGATCGTTTTCTTCTATGCCGTATTAGGTGGCATGAAAGGCATTACCTACACACAGGTAGCACAATACTGCGTGCTTATCTTCGCCTTCATGGTACCGGCGATATTCATTTCAATTATGATGACCGGCCAACCTATTCCACAGATCGGATTCGGCTCTGAATTGACCGAGGCTTATGGCGGCGGCTATCTGCTAGACAGGTTAGATGGGCTTAGCGAGCAGCTAGGCTTCGCGACCTACACCGAGGGTCAGCGCAGCACTCAAGACGTGTTTTTTATTACTGCGGCACTGATGTTTGGTACTGCCGGACTGCCCCACGTCATTATTCGCTTCTTCACCGTTCCCAATGTTAGAGACGCGCGCAAGTCTGCAGGTTATGCCCTGGTGTTTATCGCTATTCTCTACACGACCGCCCCCGCTGTTGCTGCCTTCGCTCGCACCAACCTCATCAATACGGTCAGCAACGCAGAATACGAGATGGTTCCGGAGTGGTTCAGCAAATGGGAGAACACCGGACTGATCACATTCGACGACAAGAATAACGACGGCATCATTCAATATGTGGGCGACCCAGCGACTAACGAATTAAATGTAAATAGAGACATCATGGTGTTGGCGAATCCCGAGATTGCGGAATTGCCTAACTGGGTGGTAGCGCTGGTAGTTGCGGGAGCCCTCGCCGCTGCGCTGTCCACGGCTGCGGGCCTGCTATTGGTTATCTCAACCTCGGTAGCCCATGACATGATGAAACGGACGTTCATGCCAAATATCTCGGAGAAGCAAGAGCTCGCCTATGCGCGAATTTCGATCTTCGTCGCAGTGCTGATATCGGGTTACTACGGGATTAATGCGCCTGCCTATGTGGCACAGGTGGTCGCCTTTGCATTCGGGTTAGCCGCGGCATCTTTCTTCCCAGCCATAGTGCTCGGTATTTTTCAGAAGCGTATGAACAAAGAAGGCGCCATTGCCGGAATGATCGTCGGCTTTACATTCACCGCGGCCTATATTATCTACTTCAAGATTATTAACCCAGCGGCTGACACCGCTGACAACTGGTTGTTTGGAATTTCACCGGAGGGAATTGGCTCTCTTGGCACAGTGGCAAACCTGCTTGTTGCTCTGGCTGTAGCAAAGTTCACACCACAACCACCAGCTGAGGTGCAAGAGATCGTGGAGAATATTCGCCTGCCAGGCGAGACCATCCCTCGCTAACAAGCCTTTCGAGATACCCCAGTGCACTGCGGGTATCTCCTTTCAACTAAGTACTTAGCTCTAAGTCTTGTGCTTACCGTGTTCTGTCTCTTCCCAGTACTTCGTGACAGTCTGCTTCATTTCTTTGTGCATAAACAAGATGCCGATCAGGTTTGGTACCGTCATTAATACGATGGTAATTAGCGCGACGTTCCACACGATAGTCGTATCGGCCAAGGCTGCATAGAAGAAGCCCAACACGTACACAACACGATAGGGCAGCACAGATTTGGGCCCTAACAGATAAGTCATGGCTCTATCGCCATAGTAAGACCAGGCGATGGCCGTCGAGAAGGCAAACAGCACTAGCCCTATAGAGACAATATATTTGCCGAAATCTCCAAACAAGCCCTGGGTGAAAGCCATCGTCGTCAATGGTACCGAGTGCAGCAGGGACTTGCCGCTCACCTCAACATCACCATCGTCCAATCTCCCCCCGGAAACGATGAGTTGGCCGGTTATCGGTTGCCCATCTCTGCTATAGACAACGTCCTCGGCGAAAGATCTAGCGCTTATCAGAGTAAAGTCGCCATTGTTGTCTGCAGCGCGTCCATCAAAGACGGAGAATTCACCCGAGAAACTACTCGCATCCGATTCATCACCATTGAGGTAGGCGAACAGCTGGGTAACATCTTCTGCATTCGATTCTTCATAAGACCCTGCAACGAAGCTCATGTCAGCGCGTTGAAAGTCATTCTCAAACTTCTCCATCCAGACACCGGAAGAGAGGATCACGAGACCCGTAATCGTACAAATAACAATAGTGTCGATGAAGGGCTCAAGGATAGACACCATGCCCTCATCGGCGGGCTCGTCGGTTCTGGCAGCGGCGTGGGCGATTGGCGCTGAACCCTGACCCGCCTCATTCGAATACAGGCCTCGATTTACTCCTCGATCGAAAGCATAGGCAAATGAAGCACCGAGAAAGCCGCCCACAGCCGCCGATCCGGTAAAGGCGTCGGAGAAGATAGAGATAAAAGAGGGACCGATATTGGCAAGATTAGGAATTATCACTGCGAACGCGCCAATCAGATAGATAACAGCCATGGTGGGCACTATGGTCGCGGCGACCTTTGCTATACGAGTGATGCCGCCAATGATGACCAGGGCTAGCAAAACCGATAGCACACTGGCGGTAATTATTGGCTCAATCTCGAAAGTGCTCTTCAGACCGGCAGCGATACTGTTAATTTGCGGAAGATTTCCTGTACCGAATGAACTCAGTACCGTAGCTATGGCAAACAAGATCGCCAACCACTTCGCGTTAAGGCCCTTCTCCATGTAATACATGGGGCCTCCCGCCATCGTACCATCTGCGGTCTTCTCGCGGTACTTATGTGAAAGCGTTACCTCAACAAACTTACTGGTCATTCCGAAGAACGCCGTCATCCACATCCAGAATAGCGCAGCAGGGCCACCTAGGTGCAAGGCCAATGCCACACCGCCAATATTACCGGTTCCGACTGTTCCAGAGAGCGCCGTTGCCAGGGCCTGAAAATGTGATGTGTCTCCAGCAGCGCCATCCTTATCGAACTTGCCAGTGGTGATGCCGATGGCATGTTTGAAATAGCGAATCTGAGGAAAACCAAGATAGAGAGTAAAGAAAACACCGGTGGAGAGAAGCAGTGCCGGAAACCACATCGCACTGCCAAGGTAACCGTCTATGAAAATTAAAAAATCATTAACCGCGTCCAATGTAATACCCCACTAATTATCTGTTTGCCGAATCTCGTAGCTAATGTGTAATTCGCATATTAATCGTCACTGATAGATATAATTGGGCCATCGTTACTGCTTGATACAGCTAACAGTTGCTGCTCAACCCTGCCCGCTAATTCCATATACGCTTTCGTGGCGATGTGATCTGAATTCGATGCTACCACAGGATTGCCCGCATCCGTCGTTTCTCGAATGGTTAAATCTAACGGAAGACGACCTATAACTTCCACCCCGTATTCGGCCGATAGCCTATCTCCACCGCCGCTGCCAAAGATTGCCTCTTCATGCCCACAATTCGAGCAGGTATGCATGCTCATATTCTCAACGACGCCCAATATGGGCACGTCAACCTTCTTAAACATTTCGATACCCTTGCGAGCATCCAGCAAGGCCACATCCTGGGGCGTAGTTACAATCACCGCACCACTCACCTTCACAGACTGCGCCAGGGACAACTGAATGTCTCCAGTGCCCGGCGGCATATCGACAATCAAATAATCCAGATCAGACCAGGCCGTGTCATTCAGCATCTGATTAAAGGCAGAGATTATCATCGGGGCGCGCCACACCATGGCGGTCTTCTGATCGACCAAGAACCCCATAGAATTGCACTCGATGCCATGCGCCTTAAGTGGCAGCATAAACTTGTTGTCGTGGATCTTTGGCCTAGTGCCTTCGGGAACCCCCATCATTAATGGCAGACTGGGCCCATAGATATCAGCATCTAAAATACCCACGCTGCGCCCCAGCTTGGATAGCGCAAGCGCAAGATTTACTGCGGTAGTAGATTTCCCTACTCCGCCCTTCCCGGAAGCCACACAAATTATGTGGTTAATCTTTTCAATACTTCTCAATTTACCTTCCCTTACTGCCTTGTAACTCAATTGAGCATTATGCTGGCTATTCTCCTGAGTCGCGAACTCACAACTCGCTGGAGACTCAATGCTGCGAAACGAGCACTGATTATCTTTGATTAGCTACGAAAAATCCAAGACAAGTCAGGGAAAGACTGCGGAACACAGCACTTCGAGTAAACGGTAACGCGGTCATTTATGATTAGGAGGAATAATCTCGTCTAAATACGAGCCAAGAGACACAAACAGTGCAAATTGAGAATGACAGGCAAGCTGCTTCACCGCTAGAATCCAGACTATGCAAAACACATTAAGGGTATCCTCTGTTTTCGCCTTGTTGGGCTGTATGTCGCTCCCGTTCTATTCGAGTGCCGAGCAACAAGAAGAGACCGAGGTCAAGTTCGCGTTCTACTCCTCGGCCTGGGGAGAAAATACCGACGACGGCCTACGCCTCGTCGCATTCAATCAAACACCGGCCCCGATTAGACTTAATAGCATCGAACTTCATAGTGGTGACGAGTCAGCAGAAACCATTGTGATAGATATCGAGTTGGAGATTCCCTCTGGCGGCTATGCCGACAAGGAATTCGGCTACATCGATTTGCTCTCGGGAGATGAATGTATCGACCGAACAATGCAGGAAAACTGGAAGCTTGTAGAGATCTCTAACTACACCCTAAATCCCTCGGTAAGAAACCTAATAATAGAAAACACCGATTCTTTCCGTATCTATCAGTGTGTTCAGACTATTTCCACTTCGTGGACGGACCTGAGCAGCAATCAACTGTATGAGTATGAGGAATGGGTCTTATTTCACTTTGAGACCCGGAGAGACTTATAACAGCCACAGACAGAAATTTCAGGCAATAAAAAAGGGGATCAGATGACCCCCTTTTTTTTAACTAATTTCTAGGTTCCGCTATAGCAAGATGCCGCCATACTGAACGAAGAATGGTGCAAATACCAAGCTGAGAATCGCAGAAAGCTTGATAAGGATATTAAGTGAAGGGCCTGAAGTATCTTTCATCGGGTCACCAACAGTATCACCAACAACAGCCGCAGTGTGCTCGTCTGAGCCCTTGCCACCATGATTACCTGCTTCGATGTACTTCTTGGCGTTGTCCCAAGCACCACCACTATTGGAAGAAGCGATGGCGAGTACGCCGCCGGTGATTAGTGAACCGATCAGCATTGCCGCCACGGCTTCAACACCGAACAGGAATCCCACAACAAGAGGCGAGCCCATGATCAATACGCCAGGCGCGATCATTTCTTTTAGTGCTGCCTGAGTAGAGATAGCCACACACTTCGCATAATCAGGCGTACCCGTACCTTCCATAATGCCCGGAATGGTTTTGAACTGATGACGCACTTCTTCGATCATCGCAAATGCCGCCGCACCAACTGACTTCATAGTCATGGCAGAGAACAAGAAAGGCAGAACCGCACCGACAAACAGGAAAGTGAAAACCAGAGGCTCTAATAAGCTCATGGAAATAGGCTCGCCCATCAATTTCTCAGCGGTAGTAATGAAGGCCGCAAACAACGCAAGTGACGTCAGTATCGCAGCACCAATCGCAAAACCCTTACCGATAGCCGCGGTCGTATTGCCCGCAGAATCGAGAATGTCAGTTCTACGTCTTACTTCTGACTCCAAGCCCACCATCTCAGCAATACCGCCGGCATTGTCAGCAACTGGGCCGTAGGCATCGATAGTCAGAGTTAGCACGAGGCTGCCCAGCATACCTAGAGAGGCAATCGCGATGCCGTACATGCCGGCAAGCTCCCAGGATATGAAGATGCTTATCGCAATGGCGATATAAGGAAGAACCGTACTCTTATAGCCGAGTGCGAGGCCATAGATGATGTTTGTAGCAACACCGGTTTCGCAAGACTTAGCTACTTCCTGTACTGGAGCAAATTTTTCAGATGTGTAGTAGCCAGTTAGCAAGCCAACCGCTAGACCTGAAATCAAGCCAGCCAGGAAGCAGAAATAAACACCAACGTTGGTATAGTCAGAGCCGCCTAGATTAAATTGATCTGGAATCAGAGCAAGAGTAAAGAAGTACATTACCACGGCCATAATGGCACTGGAGATAATCAACAACTTCATCAATGCTGGCGCGACATCGTCTTCAGTCTTAACACCAACCAAGAGTTTAGTGATTAGGGCTATAGGGATACCTACGGCGCTGATCAATATTGGGAATAACAAAGCGTCTGGATTACCGGCAAATACCACAGCACTAATAACCATCGCGGCACAGGTACTCTCCGCACAGGAGCCGAAAAGGTCGGCACCCATTCCTGCCACGTCACCTACGTTGTCACCAACGTTGTCAGCGATTACCGCAGGGTTACGTGGATCATCCTCAGGAATGCCCTGCTCAACCTTACCTACAAGGTCAGCACCAACGTCGGCAGCCTTAGTGAAGATACCGCCACCAACTCGAGCGAACAGTGCAATAGTTGAACCACCTAAACCAAATCCAGCGATAACCTCCATAAGGATGTGGTTATTCTCTTCGCCCAGATCTGCCAGCAAGAACTTCATCACTACGTAGATAATAACCAGACCTAGAGTCGCCAGGCCAACGAGGGCAAAGCCCATCACCGCTCCAGAGTTAATGGCTACGTCGTAGGCTGCAGAGATGTCTTTCTTTGCAGAAACCGTAGTTCGGGCATTACCCTGAGTGGCAACCTTCATACCTATATAGCCTGAGGCTATAGAGATGGCGCCACCAAATAGAAAGGCGATAGCCGTATAGATTCCCTCATGGATGTTCGGGGTATGTGTATCGTTAATCAGGACAGCGATAATAGCCGCAAAGACCACCATAAAGATGGAGAGTACTTTGTATTCCTGCTTTAGGAATGCCATGGCTCCGTCTGCAATAGCGCCGTGGATGAAGGTAAGCTTCTTCGCCTGCTCTTCTTCCAGCCCCAGGTCGAGGGGTACACTTATTACCTTCTTCATATAAAAGAAGGCAATTCCCAAGCCTAGCAGCGACAGGACTGTAGTTACCGTAATTGTTATGCCCATCTAAATTCTACCCCTCAAAAATGGAATGTTTATTTTAAAGGCGCGCACTTTACCATAATGGACGCCGCAAAAAAAGGCGATAAACACGCTGTGAAACCAGTATTTCAGTGCATATCGGAGTATTTCAGAGGAAGCTGGAAACACCCCTGCATACAGACATCGCTGAAGACTGGAAGTAGAGGCAATAAAGAGGTCGGTGGCGGCTTATTTCTTGGATTTACGGCGTTTCTTATTCTTACTCGGGGTCTTATCGGTTTCACCTCGAGATAGACGGAAAGCCTGACGCATCGCATCAAGCTTGGCTTCCTTGCGCTTATGCAGCTGGCTCTCCTTGCCAGCTTGAAAATCGACGATCTTATCAACCATGGTCGGATACAGCTTATCTCATCAACTATTGTGAGTTGGACTGGCGCAGCAATTCGTCCTTGCGTGACTCTAATTCGGCTATCAGGTCCTTAGCTAGGGGCTCCAGGGTATTTCCAGCCGCATCGGTATTCTCGTATTTATCCTGCTCTTCTGTAAGGACAGTCAAGAGTTCTTCGGCAACCTCGACGGCCTGCATCAGACTAGCAGTTCTCGATTCATCATCGACCACATCGGCCTGAATTGAGGCAATCTGCTGCTCCAGAGCGGCTATACGGTCTAGCTTTTCCTGCCTCTGCGCTTCAACCGCGGCAATTGCAGCCAGTCGCTCGCGCTCGCGCTGCTCCTCCGCCTCTGCGACCTGACGCTCCGCTTCGGCTCGCGCCTGTGCCTCGGCTAGCTGGCGATCTCTTTGCGCCTGCACTCTGGCCCGCTCCGCCTGTGCCCGTTCTCGTTGCCGTTGCAGCTGCGCTGCACGCGCTCGCTCCTGCTCCACTGCCACCTGCGCTGCCTCTTGCTCCATCGCTATGCGCTCGGCTTCGACAGCTACTAATTCCGCCTCTCTTGCGCCCTGCGATGCGCAGGAAGCGAGAGTGAGCATCGCCACAGTGACGAGAATCGCGCGCGATTTCGATGCTATTGGGAAGAGACGAAAATCGCTCAGTTCCAATCGATACTTCATGACAATCTCCTTCTGGTTGAGCGCCTCGCTTTATCGGCACTCCCATCTATCAAAGGATACTAACGCCAAGCCCTTGATTAATAAATTATTTTCTATATAAATCGTAGAATCTGTCGACTTTGTCATACTTTATAGCGATAAACACGCTGTTTGTCAGTAAAATCAAGACTTAGGCCATGTATCGGCAGGGCCTCAATACATTTCATCTCAGCAGCTTAATCCGGCGAGCAATAAGAATTCACAATGACCAGCCAAGTATCACTGGACTCTAGAGCCTCAAAACGCCCGAAGCTCCTTATACTCATGCTACGCCCGCTGGTAGCGCTGCTATTGAGCGCCCCTGTCATTGTCCTGCTACTTTCTATAGAGACGACCTCCAGACCGGTTAGCGATCAGCAATTTAGCCCGCAGGAGCTTTCCAGAATCGAAAGCCTCCTACTGGAGAGCACACCACAGACCCCTGGTAATGCGAGCATGCAGCAGCTGCAATTCGATGCCGACGAACTCAATCTATTGCTGCGCTATGCCGTCAACGTTATGAACCTCTCCTCACAGTGGGCGGCGACTACGCAACTGAACGAAAATGCCATGGGCATGCAGCTGAGTCTGCGGCTGAGCCAAGGCCCCCTGCCCCTTTTCCTGAATGTCGAAGCCGACCTAATCGAGCAGGACAACCAGCTCAAGCTACAGGCATTGAAAATCGGAAGAATCCGGATACCCGATAGATTTTTGCAATTTACACTGCAACGCTTTCAGGCAAACCTGGCTGCTGGAAATCTCGCCTACACGGATTTCCTCGAACTAATAAACAATGTAAAGAGTGTTAACCTGAGCCAAGACCATATGACCCTCGCCTTGCAATGGGACCCCAACCTTATTGGGCGCATAGGCAATCATGCTCAGCAACTGTTCATCTCAGAGCAAGATCAACAGCGGATAATTGACTACTATCAGAACATCACCAATATCGCTGCGGCAGTGCCAATTGATATACGGGCCGTATCTATCAATACATTTCTCGTCCCTCTCTTCGCAGCGGCAAGAGAAAAGTCACTAGGGGGCAGCGATCCAATAGCCGAAAACCGGACGGCATTCCAGACACTCGCCATCTATCTGAACAAGGAATCCATAGGGCAACTCATCGGTGACGAAACCGCAAGAGGCATCCCGCCAGCGCCCTTTATCGAGGCCCGCTTGCAGAGGCGTCAGGATCTCGCGCAGCATCTTGTTTCTATCGCCGCAATTACGGCTTCGGCCGGCGCTGACCTGGCGCAGATGTTGTCCACCACGAAGGAAGCCTACGATGCACGTTATCGTAGCGGCTTCAGCTTCTCAGACCTCACCGCAAACAGCGTCGGCGTCGCTATGGCCAGGCTCTCTACCCGTGACGAGAGTACCGCCAGGGCTATGCAAGAACGCCTCGCCAACCTAAGCAGTGAATCAGACTATATGCCGGAGGTTGGCAACAATAGAGACGGCCTGTCTGAAAGCGCGTTCAATGAGTTGTATACAGATAGGAGCAGCCCCGAGTACCAACAGCGGCTCGCAGAAATTCAGGCCCTGATCTATAGCAAGCGCCTATTTGCCGGCCTGCTATAGCAAGCGCGTAATACAACTCCCCTGAAAACTCCAAAGGCGACACACACCGTGGAAGGTTTTACGGACAGACAATTACAGGAAATACAGGCCCTGCTTTTAGAGAAGAAGGCACAGCTAGAGCAGCAATTACGGGATGCAGAGTCGGCGACCGGCGTGGTTACATTAGACCAAACTGCCGTGGGCAGAGTATCACGCGTAGATGCGATGCAGCAGCAAAGCATGGCAGTGTCGACTCTAAGAAAGGCAGAGGCGAGTCTGAGAAAGGTCATAGGCGCGCTAAGAAGAATCGATGCGAAGGACTATGGTTACTGCAGTAACTGTGAAAGGCCCATCGAGTTCAAGCGTCTCGAGGTGCAACCTCAGGCGAGCCACTGCCTGATCTGCCAAGATCAACTAGATCAAGCCTAAGCCAGACGCTATCATAGGTCCCACAAAGCCTCGCAGCTTCCAATATAGACAGTGCTAGTGTATAAAATCGCCTGCATTTCCTCCCTTGAACCAATCTGAGCCGATGTCATGACGAAAAAAGGCTTCAACACTACAAACCTCCACTGCGACCGCAGAGACAACCCGGAACATGGCGTACTGCACAAAGCCATTCATCCGTCCGTGGCCTATGGCTACGAGGACGCCAGGGAATTGGCCGAGGTATTCCAGGGAAAGCGTGCGGGTTACAACTACGGACGCCAGCTAAACCCAACCGTAACCGCCCTGCAAAACAGAATAACCGCCATGGAAGACGGCATAGCGACCGCCGCCTTCGCCACAGGCATGGCCGCCATCGCATCAACCATGCTCTCACTGCTGCGTCAGGGGGATCACATCATCTCCAGCGCGTATCTGTTCGGCAACACCAACAGCCTGTTTGGCACGCTCCAAAACCTGGGCATCGAAGTCAGCTTCGTCGACGCGACCGATCTGAATGAGGTAAAGGCGGCGATCAAGGAAAATACACGCCTGGTCTTCGTCGAAACCATAGCGAACCCAGTCACGCAGATCGCAGATCTGGCCGGGATTGGTGCACTGTGTAAAAGTGAAAATCTGATTTATTGCGTCGACAATACGATGACCTCGCCGCACCTGTTTTCGCCCAAGTCCGTTGGCGCTAGTTTCAGCGTCAATTCCCTGACCAAATATATAGGCGGTCACGGCAATGCCCTCGGTGGCGCCATCACCGATACCGGTCTCTACGATTGGTCGAATTTTGCCAATATTTTTGATGACTACAAGAATCAAGATGTAAAACTCTGGGGCATTACACAGGTAAAGAAGAAAGGCCTGCGCGACATAGGCGCCTCTCTGGGGCCCGAAGCCGCTCACCACTTAGCCGTAGGCTCGGAAACGCTAAGCCTGCGTATGGACAAGGCCTGCAGCAACGCACAGGCAATTGCAGAGTTTTGCGCTGCGCACCCCAAGGTGAACCAGGTCTACTATCCCGGCCTGCCCACACATCCACAGCACGGTCGGGCCAGGGAATTATTCAGCGGGTTTGGCGGGATCATGAGTATCGACCTCATCGAGGGCGTAGATTGCTTCGATGTACTGAACGCGCTGGACAACGTGGTTTCATCGAGCAACTTGGGTGACACGCGCACACTCGCCATTCCAGTTGCCCATACCATTTATTATGAGATGGGCGCGCAGCGCCGCGCCTCTATGGGCATCGCCGATTCCATGATTCGCTTCTCGATTGGCATCGAAGAAATCGACGACCTACTCGCCGACTTCGAAACAGCACTCGCCTGAGTTTACGGAGAACAAGGTAATTATGATCAGTCTTATTGCGATAGATGAAATCGAGGAAGGGACATCAAAGGGAATCGAAGTTAACAACCTTTACATGTTTGCCGTAAAGAAAGACGATCAGATATTCCTGTATTGGAATCGTTGCCCGCATCTTGGCACACCACTTGAGTGGGAAGAAGACAAGTTTTTGGACCCCGACGGAGCGCTGATTATTTGCTCCACACACGGCGCGCTCTTTCAGATAGAAGGTGGTCAATGTCTTGCCGGGCCTTGCAAGGGCAAACACCTGCAAGCGATACCGTTTATTGCCGACAATGGCATGGTCATGGTTGAAGAATCTGCCCTGCGCGTGTCGACGCCGCTGCGCTAGACGCCTTTCCCACAGCACCGCAGCCGACTCCTGCTCCTACTCTAGGAGCACCGGCAGGCTTTCATGCAGTTCTATTGTAGAGTCTTGCAAATCGAATTCGGCTGCATAGGCGAGAACCTCCACCCCCTTGGCCGCAACCTCTCTGAGCAGACGGCCGTATTCGGGGTCAATATCATCGGCCGGGGCGATGCGCTGTATGCCGCTGTGTTGCACACAGAACAGAAGAACCGCTCGATGACCCTGTTCATGCATCGCCAGTAACTCTTGCAGGTGCTTCTGTCCGCGCGTGGTAACCGCATCTGGGAACGTGCCCAGGCCGTCACCGAGACCCAGGCTCACATTCTTCACCTCGACAAAACAGAGCGCATTGGCATCGCCAGTGGAACCTTCCAGAAGAAAGTCGATACGGCTCTTCTGCTCACCGTAGGGCACTTCACTGCGAATCGTCTCGTAGCCGACCAGTTCTGCTATTCGATCTTTTGCAATAGCCTCATGAACGAGCTTGTTTGCCAGCCCGGTATTGATTCCAACGATGTGCTCGCCATCCACCTCTACCAACTCCCAGGTGCAGGCGTATTTCCTCTTTGGATTTTCGGAATCGGAGTACCAGACCCTACTGCCAGGCTCCTGACAATTCTTCATAGAACCCGTGTTAGGGCAGTGTATAGTAATCAGCTCGCCGTTTTCTTTTCTTATATCTGCAAGAAATCGCTTGTAGCGTTTGACTAGAGTGCCTGCCTGTAACTTCTTATCTAACTTCATCAATTGTCCGTCCGCAGTGGAAAAACATTGCTCGCCGACTCGAGAGGAGTAGCACTCACTTCAACAACGCCTTGCTGAGTCTTTCCACGCCCAGCACCAAACTGTCCATATCCGTGGTGAAGGCAATTCGCACATGGCGTTTGCTCTCGAAGTCCCCGAAGTCAGTGCCCGGAGTTAGGGCTACGCCATGTTCCTCTAGCAGATCGCGGCAGAATTCTTCACAGTCATCTGAGAACCTGGAAATATCGGCGTAAATATAGAACGCTCCCTGAATATTCTCTGATAGAGAGAAAGCCAATGTCTTTAAGCGCCGCTGTCAAGTAATCCCTACGCTGTCGAAATGCATGCCGTCGCTCCTCGAAGATAGTCTTCGCCTCGGGAGTGAAGGCAGCAAGCGCCGCATTCTGCGCAATGGAAGAAGCCGATATATACAAGTTTTGTGCAAGTATCGTTGCCATCTCGATATAGTCATCGGGCACGACGATCCAGCCCAGCCGCCAGCCTGTCATACCAAAATATTTAGAGAAGCTATTTACTACAAAGGCAGACTGATCCAATTCCAACACACTTGGCAGGTCGTCTACATAATGTAGGCCGTGGTAAATCTCATCTACCAACAGATGCTTTTGCTTCGATGCCGCCCAGTCACAGGCAGCCTTGAGATCCTCTCGCTCCAAAATAGTGCCCGTGGGATTGCTAGGAGATGCCAACCATAGACCGCTGGTATTGTTCTCGCAGTATTGATCCAATTGCGCCACGCTAGGCTGAAAATTCTGCTCTATACCTACCGGAATCAATTGCGGTTGAGCAGACATCATGTGGATAAAATTGCGTACACAGGGATACGCTGGATCGCTTATTAATACGCCATCGCCCGCTCGAACCAGCAGATTAGCCAACAGACTCAGGCCGCCGCTGGCACCGGGAGTAATAAGAATTCGCTCGGGGCTAACCTCGACACCATAGTTCTGCTCATAGTAGCCAGCCAGACTTTCCCGCAAAGGAGCGAGCCCCGTGGCAGCCGTGTATTGCGTTAATCCCGCATCGAGAGCCTTCTTACCGGCGTCTATAATAGGCTGCGCGGAAGAGTAATCCGGCTCCCCGACTTCCATGTGCACAATTCGCCGCCCCTGTGCTTCCAGCTCCTGGGCTCTGGCCATGACCGTCATGACACGAAAAGGGTTCACCTTAGAGAGTGGATCTGGACCCCGGTTTGGCAGACTGGACATGATGAGATTCCTGGCAGGACTTCGAATGGCTGGAGCCAATCATTATAGTGGATGAAATTTATCGACAGCTAGGTATTAATAAGGCCCAAGCCCAACTATGCCCACTTTTTAACAAACTTCTAATTTTGATAGCATCCCCATTGAGAATCTGGTAGCTTACCCAGCTTTCTGAAAATTGCACTTTTTCAAACTACAAAAAAGCGCAATAATCCACTAACCAACTCCGTCTGGGATTTGCCAAAAGAGTTCGTTTAATCAATAAATAATCTTGGTTCACGCGGCTAGCTTGCCTAAAAACTTGCGCAATTAACGTGTTGAACAAAGATATACAGAGGCATTAGCGATAATGGCTAACACTCAAAACTTAGAAGCCCAACCGGTTCTAAAAAACTTCGTTCCGTACAAGCCGAAGAAGAACGAAGTGTACATGAACGAAAAGCAGCGCGAGCACTTCAAAACTATCTTGCTAGATTGGCGTAACCAGCTAATGCAGGAAGTCGATCGGACTGTGCATCATATGCAAGACGATGCCGCCAACTACCCTGATCCTGCAGATCGCGCCACCCAGGAAGAAGAGTTCAGCCTGGAGTTGCGTACTCGTGATAGAGAACGCAAGCTTATCAAGAAGATAGACAGCACCATCGAACTCATCGCTCAAGATGACTATGGCTACTGCGAATCTTGCGGCATCGAAATAGGTATTCGCCGACTCGAAGCAAGACCCACGGCGAACAAGTGTATCGACTGCAAGACTCTTGATGAAATCAAAGAGAAGCAGCTAGGCAGTTAGAGATATTCATAAGCCGCATGCGCTAAATTGCGCTTGCGGCTTAGCCTGCCCGCACCACCTCCAAAGCAGCAAAGCCTTCTTGCCTCATCAATTGAGAGAGAATTACGGGCCCATTCCGTACTAAACTGCTACTCAATATGCAAAACCCAACAGACACCCAGAACCCGTCGAAGTTAGCTTCAGGCTATATAGGCCGCTTTGCGCCGTCGCCAACCGGCCCCCTGCATTTCGGCTCACTGGTTGCCGCCCTTGCCAGCTTTCTGGATGCCCGCGCCAACAATGGCAAGTGGCTCATGCGACTAGAAGACCTGGATCCACCCAGAGAACCACAGGGTAGCGCCCAGTTGATTCTGCAACAGTTGCTGGATCTCGGGCTAAGCTGGGATGGCGAAGTGCTTTATCAGAGTTCACGCCTGGATGCCTACGAAGAAGTCTTGCAACAGCTACAGGACAAAAGGCTTGCCTACCCCTGCAACTGTACTCGTCCCCAGATTAAAGCCATGGGCAATGTCTACGATGGCTCCTGTAGGACTAGAATCTCAGCACCGGCAAAACCCTATGCACTGCGCGTAAAGATCGAGGCCATAGAATTAGGCTTCGACGATGCCATACAGGGGCGCTTCGTCCAACAACTCGCAACCCAGCTCGGCGATTTCGTGGTCCGTCGCAAGGACGAACTCTTCGCCTACCAATTGGCGGTAGTGGTCGATGATGAATTTCAGAATGTTTCACACGTTGTACGCGGATGGGACCTGCTCGACTCAACACCGAGGCAGATCTATCTTCAGCAGCTCCTCAACTACAGACCCATGCATTATGCGCATATCCCGATTGTGGTTGACGAGCTGGGGCAGAAACTGAGCAAGCAGGCTTTCGCGAGTTCTATTAGAACCGACAGGGCAACAGAGCTAATTTTTCAGGGGCTAAAATTTCTCGGCCAATCGCCTGTTGACGAGATTAAAAAAGAGAGCCCGGAGTCACAATTGCAATGGGCCATAGAGAACTGGGACATACAGCGCGTCCCAAAAGTAGCGAAGCTGCCATTTATACTATGAGTAGATTCCAGCCCATCACCCGCTTAGCCATAGACTTGCTCAGACGCTCCTTATACTATCCTGCAGGTGTCATAGCGGAGAAGGAATCCTAGTGTATATACCTCGATCGATCTTAGTCCTTCTATTGATCGTATACCTGCTCTTCCTATTGAGCGCCGACTGGATCAATCAGGCCAGCGGTGCCTGGTACCGTCCTTTTATGGTTGGATTCTTGGTAGTTCTGATTGCTAGCTGGTCCCATCGGGAACAGGATTCTGATGAATTTTGAAATAACCACCATTATTGCGCTGGGCAGTGGCTATCTTGCGCTTCTGTTCGGCATCGCCTTCGTAACAGAGCGCGGCTGGATTCCGATCAAGATCGTGCGCCACCCTATCGTCTATGTACTCTCGCTCGGAGTCTTCGCAAGTGTTTGGGCATATTACACCTCGGTAGGCAACGCCCAGCGCGATGGCTACGGCTATCTCGCCAGCTTCATCGGCATCTCGCTGGCATTCCTATTCTCTCCCCTATTACTGCGCCCATTATTAGAACTCACTCGCACCTATCAGCTGAGCTCCCTGGCCGACCTCATGGCATTTCGCTATCGGACTCCCTGGGCGGGCACCTTAACCACACTAGTCATACTGATCGCAGTTACACCGCTTATCGCACTGCAGATAAGAGCGGTATCCGATACTGCCTACCTATTGTCTCCAGAATCTGCCCAGGGTCTATTAGCAATTGGATTCTGTGTGGTAATCACACTGTTCTCTATTCTGTTTGGCACTTCAAGAAAGACAGGGCGCACTCAATACGACGGCCTGGTCATGGCGATCGCCTTCGAATCCCTGGTGAAGCTAATCGCGTTTCTGGCTGTGGGTGTCTTTGCGATATACGGTGCTTTCGGCAGCCTCGATGAACTCGATCTTTGGCTGCAAGATCAGCCAGAACTGCTGGCCAGCCTGAAGAACACCGACTACTTCTCCTCCTTCCATGTCATGGCGCTACTTTTCTTCACGGCGGCTATCGCGATGCCACACATGTTCTATGTAACCTTCAATGAGAACAATGGACAGAGAGCGCTGTCTTTTGCCAGCTGGGGCCTACCCTTATATTTTCTCCTACTTAGCCTGCCGGTTCTGCCCATACTCTGGGCTGGATTGCAGTCTGGCAGCAACGTGCCGGTAGAATACTTCCCTGTAGTGATCGGCGCGGCTTACGATATGCCACTGATCAGCATGCTCGCCTATCTGGGCGGGCTCTCGGCAGCGAGCGGCCTGATTATCGTGATTACTCTGGCGCTTTCCAATATGTGCCTAAATCATCTGATACTACCTATCTATCAACCCAAGGCAAACGAAGACATCTATCGTTGGCTACTATGGAAGCGCCGCCTTCTTATAACTGCAATCATATGGATGGGGTTTTTCTTCCACTATCTTCCAAGCCAACAAATAAGTATCGAGGTGATCGGCATCGTCGCGTTCACCGCCTGCCTGCAATTTATGCCGGGCATCGTCGCCATTCTCTACTGGCCAATGGCGAACAAGAAAGGCTTCCTCTGGGGGCTCGCTACAGGCGTACTCATCTGGTTTCTATTTCTCATGTTACCGCTGCTCTCCGACGCTGACCCACTCGCCCTGACCTCTATTAACTGGCGTGAGATAACGGCGTTCTCGCTCATCGGCAACTGCATTATATTTGTCGCCGTCTCCATCCTTAGCACTAGCAGTGACGAAGAAAGAAGCTCTGCCGACATCTGCACACTAGACACCATCAAGCGACGCAAACGCAGCGGCCTGGTTGCAAAATCAACAGATGATTTTGTTAAGAGCCTCAGCAAGCCCTTGGGAGAGAAGACGGCAACTCGTGAAGTCGACCGCGCACTCAAGGATCTAGACATCGGAGAAAAGGATCGCCGACCCTACGCCATGCAACAGCTCCGAGGGCGGCTAGAAGCGAACCTTTCTGGTCTGCTAGGCCCTTCGATTGCGAGAGAGATTATCGACGGCTACCTGCCCTACAGCATAGTCTCACAACACGGCAGCTCCGATCTGAACGTTATCGAGAATCGAATCGAAGCCTACCGCAGCAACCTATCTGGCATGGCAGCCGACCTCGACAACCTGCGGCGCTATCACCGCCAGATTCTATTAGACCTACCCTTAGGCGTTTGCTCGCTGAGTAGCGACAATGAGATCATCATGTGGAATCGTGCCATGGAACAGTTTACTAATCTGAACTATACCGATGTCGTCGGGTCTCAGGTAATCGATCTTTCGGAGCCATGGCTAAGCCTTATTACAAATTTCATCGATGACGATGCCCTCCACTCCTATAAGTATGCCTTCGAACTAGACAGCCAGAAAAAGACAGTTAATCTGCACAAGGCACTCATCGAAAAAACCACTGATCCCGACTCGACTCATGACGGCGTAATCATTCTGCTGGAGGATATAACCGAGACTGAAATACTCGAGGCCGGGCTAACTCACAGCGAAAGACTTGCCTCAATCGGCAGACTAGCCGCCGGAGTAGCGCATGAGATAGGCAATCCAATTACCGGCATCGCCTGCCTCGCGCAAACGATTCGCGACGAATATGAAGACGAAGAATTACTTAATCTCGCCTCGCAAGTGATAGAGCAGACCGACCGCACATCGACGATACTGCAGTCGTTGGTCAACTTCGCCCATGCTGGCACGAATAAGACTCAATACGAGCGCGAGGTAGTGTGCATTAGCGAATGCATGGCACAGGCACAGACCCTGGTTTCGCTGGATCGTAAGAACAAGGAACTGAGCTTACGCATCGAGTGCGACCCCGAGGCTAGGGTTCTCGGCGACTCACAGCGCCTATTGCAGGTATTGATCAATCTAATCAACAACGCCCGTGATGCAAGTCAATCAAATGGCGAAGTTCTCTTGCAGACACAAGTAAAAGGCGAGATAGTCGAAATCGCCGTAGTCGACCGAGGAATAGGCATACCCCAGGCGATCAAAGATCGTGTCTTCGATCCATTTTTTACTACCAAAGAGGCGGGAGAAGGCACTGGACTGGGGCTTTCACTCGTTTTTAGCATAGTTGAAGACTTAGGTGGTGATATTGATATAATCAGCCCCGCAAAGGAAGGCGCAGGCGGTACACGGGTATTGCTGCGATTTCCTTGCTACCATGGTGAACCTGCCGAGAAGTAATGCCTGCGGCAATTAACACACAGATAATTTACATAGCATAAGTAGTCAGATGACAGCAATGAATCAAGTTCTAGTAGTAGAAGATGAAGTGGTAATTCGAACTGCGCTGAAGCGATTACTGGAACGCCACGAATACAAAGTAAGCGAAGCCGGATCCGTCAAAGAGTCACTAGACAATTTTGACATGGACGACTTCGACGTGATTATCAGCGATTTGCGATTACCCGGCGCACCAGGCACCGACCTAATCAAGGCGACCACGACCCCCGTCCTAATAATGACCAGCTACTCCAGTATTCGCTCCGCCATCGATTCGATGAAACTGGGTGCTGTCGATTACATTGCCAAACCTTTCGAGCACAAGGAACTAATAGAGTCAGTTGCCAAAGTAATTCGCGAACATGCTAAAGCTCCACGTCAAGAGAGAATAGGTTCTGAAGAATTCGAACCACCGGTTCATGGAATGATCGGTAGCTGTTCACAGATGATGGAATTGTTTCGACGCATCCGAAAGGTAGCGCAGACTAATTCAACCGTTCTTATCAATGGCGAATCGGGCACCGGTAAAGAATTAGTAGCAAGAGCGATTCACAATCTGAGCAATCGCAGCACCCAGGAAATGATCTCGGTAAATTGTGCAGCGATTCCGGAAAACTTAATTGAATCGGAACTGTTCGGTCACGAGAAAGGTGCATTCACCGGCGCAACCGCAACCAGAACCGGATTAGTCGAGGCAGCTAATGGAAGTACCCTCTTCCTCGACGAAATCGGCGAACTTCCCTTAGAAGCTCAGGCCAGGCTATTAAGAGTGTTGCAGGAGAATGAAATTCGCAAGGTCGGCTCGGTGCAGTCGAAAAAAGTAGATGTACGCCTAGTCGTAGCAACCCACCGCGACTTAAAGCAGCTCGTGGTAGATGGTCACTTCCGCGAAGATCTCTACTATCGCATCAATGTAATGACCCTGTTGATACCACCACTAAGAGAACGCGGCGATGATATTCTCGAACTGGCAGAAGCCATTCTGCAACGCACCTGCAAACGGCTTAAGACGAAGATGCTTAGCCTGAGCGACGGAGCCAAGCGCGCCATAGCCAAATACCCCTGGCCTGGAAATGTCCGTGAGCTGGAAAACGCGATAGAGCGCGCCGTTGTGCTGGCAGAAGAAATGGTAATCGGAGAAGAGCTGCTTGCGATTGGCGACGAAGAGAAACGAATTTCGGGGCAGGAAGCAGAATTACAGAATCAGCAAGCGACCGCCGAACCCATTGAAGAGCTTTCTCTGGAAGATTACTTTCAGCGATTCGTGCTCGAACATCAAGATATTATGAATGAAACCCAACTCGCGAAGAAATTGGGAATTAGCCGCAAATGTCTCTGGGAACGTCGCCAGCGTTTTGGCATACCACGCAAGAAAAAGCAGGAAGCCTAGCCCGATCACTCCAAAGCCGCAGCCGCCAGCTTAGACGCATGGCACATTACTGCAGCCCCAAAACCAAGGCTTTTGACGGGTGATATGACGAGGGTTATTTGTTACCGCTACCCGACTACCCAAATATTAGGGAAAAACAGTAACATAAGTGGGTCTTTAGAAATGGAATACTAATTTCTCAAATACTAACCACTTGATATATATACCTATTACCAACTTGGCACAGTAAATGCTGGTATACAGTGATAATAATAACAATAAATAATAATAATAATTCTCAATAAAAACAAAAATAGCATTACTGAGTTATAAAACTAAGGTTAGTGCAATAAATAATAATAAGGTCGGGTTGTAGTTAATTTGGCATTTGCCATCGAGCTTCATGTTCACCACCTAATACTTATGCAGTACCGCCATGGGTACGCACTTAAAAATATAGATCTAATAGCAATAATAATAACTATTAGCTTCCTATGGGGGGTGGTATTCACCCCCCAATAATATCTCCCTAAACTTTCTAATTTACCCACATGCTGGCCGCTACTGCATTCTGCCCGTTCGCCGCCTGTAGTTTTCTCCGGTTCCGTGTATCATGCCAATTCATGATTGGTAAGCAGACCCTCTCTACAGGTTTGTCCAGCCAATGCGATAGACGCATGCCTGCGACTTGAAGTTGTAATTGCAAAGAAAATTAGCCGTGACCAAGTTCTCTATACTCGTACTATACAGCCCTGCCTCGCAGCCGAATTGCGCATTGGAGTGTGAGCCGCGATGAATCAGCCGACGAACCCTTCCTCTACTTCATCACTGGTAGGCATCGAAAAAGCGACTCTGTTGGAGCGCGATCACCACCCTATCTCGCGCAAGCAGATTTCCCCCAACGCGGTAAGAGTCCTCTATAAGCTTGCCGAAGCCGGGCACCATGGCTTCCTTGTGGGCGGCGGTGTACGTGACCTGCTCCTGGGGAAAAACCCCAAGGACTTCGACATCGCGACCGATGCCTCGCCGGAGCAACTCAAGTCATTGTTTCGCAACGCCAGAATAATCGGGCGCCGCTTCAAGATTATTCATCTACGCTTCGGTAGAGAGATCATCGAGGTTACAACCTTCCGCGCCCCTCATGACGCCGAGAACAAGATTGCAGACAACGTACCCAGGCGCCGCATTCAGAATCAGGAATCCGCACACTCTACCGCTGGAATGATTCTGCGCGATAACGTCTATGGCAACATCGATGAAGATGCGCTACGCCGGGACTTCACCATCAATGCCCTGTACTACACTATAGACAAGTTTCGGATTCTGGATTTCAGCACCGGCCTGGAAGACTTGGAGTCAAAGCAAATACGCATGATCGGCGATCCTGCCGAGCGCTACAAAGAAGACCCTGTGCGCATGCTGCGAGCGATTCGTTTTGCCGCGAAGCTGGGTTTCACTATCGAAGAAAAGACCGAGAAGCCCATCGACGAACTGGCGCACCTGCTGGAATCTATATCTACCGCCAGGCTCTTTGATGAAACCATCAAACTGATGGCCGGGGGTCATGCCGTCAAGACCTTCGAACTGCTTAGACGCTATCGACCGGGCATGTACTTATTCGCGCCCACATTCCGCGCTCTGGAAAAAATCTCCGGGCCACCGAGTAAACTGGTAGATCTGGCATTGGAAAACACTGACTCAAGGCTGGCTGCAGGCAAGTCTGTAACCCCCGCATTTCTCTTTGCCGCCTTGCTCTGGCCTGTTTTGCAGCTACGCTTACAGTCGCTACAGTCGAACGAGGCCAACCAACATCAGCTATTCCAACAAGCCGCACAAGAAGTTTTGATGGAACAGATACAATATACCGCCGTGCCGAAGCGCTTTACCATTGCTACGAAAGAGATATGGGATCTACAGTCACGCCTGATGCGCGACAACCGGCGCAACATAGACGGCGCGTTTAACCATCCCAGATTTCGAGCTGCCTATGATTTCTTGCTCTTGCGTGAAGATGCCGGAGAAGACCTGGGCGGTCGCGGCGCATGGTGGACCGAGTATCAAATCGGTGCTACAAAGCGAGAGGTTGAACATGTAAATAGCGACGGCGAAGCGCCAAAGAAAAGGCGACGCAGACGCAAACCAAAAACCAAGCCCGCAGCCTAATCCCTTAAAACCAGGAATCGCACAACGACAATGACACTTGGCGATACTAGCAGAGAAGCTCCTCGCTACATTGCGGTAGAGGGGCCTATAGGCGTAGGCAAGACCACGCTAACGAAACGCCTCGCCGACACTTTCAACTACGAGCTATTACTTGAGAAGAGCGAGGACAATCCTTTTCTCGATCGTTTCTATCAGAACCCAAAGCAGCACGCCCTATCAACGCAACTCTTCTTCCTCTTTCAACGCGCCCAGCAGATTCAAGACCTACGTCAGAACGACATGTTCGAACCGGTGCGGGTAGCAGATTTCTTGATCGACAAGGATCAATTGTTCGCCCAGCAAAATCTCGAACCCGATGAGTTCGAGCTCTATCTCAATGTATACCGTCATCTCACTATCGATGCACCGGTACCCGATCTGGTTATCTATCTGCAGGCACCCACCGAGGTGTTGCTAGGCAGAATTCAAAAACGTGGCGTCGATGCCGAGCAACTCATCGAACGCAGCTATCTGGAGAACCTGAATGAAGCCTATGCCGAGTTCTTTCACTACTACAACAGGTCGCCGCTGCTCATCGTGAACAGCGCAGATATCGACCTGGTGAACAATGAAGATGACTACGAGCAACTGGTAAAACGGGTAGTGTCCCCCGGCGCCGGAACTCAATATTTCAACCCGCGCCCCTCACTCATCTAACACCTGTTATAAAGCGTACAGCGAGTTTTTCAGATTTAACACCAAACAAATTACGAAATACCAAAAGCGAAGGGAAAACCATGAAAACCAAGCAGCTACAAATGCCAGAAATCAAAGGACCAGAACTGAACCGAAGAGGATTCCTGGCAGCCGGAGCCGGAGCGATAGCTCTCGCCAGTATGACTCGCTCGGTCAGCGCAGCGCAGCTAACGACCGACGAGGCCGCCAACGTACAGCTTGTAAATGATTTCTGCGCGGCGTGGCCCAGCCATGATCTCGATAACATAATGGCATTTTTTGCTGACGATGGTGCCTACCGGATGACCGAGACTACGCCCTTGGCCGATGGCCGCGATGCCGTAGCGGAGCGTATCCAGACGATCATCAACAACGTCGACCGTTTCGATGTGCTCGACACCTTTGCACGAGGACCGATGGTCATCAATGAACGCATAGACTACTTCTCGGACTTCGCCCTGAAGACCTGGCACGGCGTAGGCGTTTTTTTTATCAGAGAGGGCAAGATTGTCGATTGGTACGATTACACAATAGCTATGGAACAGGCTTGAACCGGGCCTAGCGTGCTCATGGCATGCTGCAGGCCTTGGCACCGCTGCGCCCCATTAAATCCAGACACCAAATAGCGAAGGTTTGGCTTGAATACGCGCTTTTCTCGCCTTACTATCCCTCTCCCGATCAATGCCGCAGACGCAATCGCAAGAAGATCCTATGAGCACACAAGCAAAAAGTGGCAACGTCACCCTGACCACCCTGTTCAAGATAAAGGAACGTGGGGAAAAGTTTGCCTGCCTGACCGCCTACGATGCCTGTTTCGCCTCGATTCTGGGTGATTCCGGGGTGGAAGTCATTCTTGTGGGTGACTCACTAGGCATGGTGCTACAAGGCCACGACAGTACGCTACCGGTTACGATGGATGACATGATCTACCATATGCAATGCGTGAAACGGGGTAACAAGGGAGCTCTACTCATAGCCGACCTCCCTTTCATGAGCTATTCCTCAGAGACGCAAACACTCGAAAACGCGGCCGCTCTAATGCGGGCTGGCGCGCACATGGTGAAACTCGAGGGAGGCGCCTGGATCGAAAATACGACCAGACTACTCGCCGAACGCGGCATTCCCGTATGCGCGCACATGGGTCTGACACCGCAGTCGGTGAATCGGATCGGTGGCTTTCATGTGCAGGGGCGCGATACCGAACAGGCTGACGCCATCGTCGCCGAGGCAAAGCTATTGGAAGAAGCCGGCGCGAGCACACTGCTGCTTGAATGCGTTCCCCGCCGCCTAGGTAAGACCGTTACCGACTCTCTGGATATCCCGGTGATCGGCATCGGTGCCGGCCCCGACACGACGGGTCAGATCATGGTGTTGCATGATGTATTGGGGGTCTCGCCAATCTCACCCAAGTTCGTTAAAAATTTCCTGAATGATTCCAGCAATGGCATTCCCGGCGCCATCGAAGACTATGTGCAGGCTGTGAAGTCGCAGTCTTTTCCCGCCGATGAGCACTGTTTCAACTAAGTCGTTTTAACTAATTCGTTTTAACTAAGTCGCTTTACCAGGACACTGCTTTTAAATAGGCGCCCCGCAGATGCAAACCGAAAAGAAGATCAAGGACCTGCGGCAGGTGGTGAAGGCCGCTAGATCACAGGGCAAATCGATCGCCCTGATTCCCACGATGGGAAATCTGCATGAAGGTCATTTACAGCTGATCAAGCAGGCGCGAGACCGTTACGACTTCCTGGTCTGCAGCATCTTCGTCAACCCGCTACAGTTTGGTGCTAACGAAGATCTGGGCGCCTATCCGCGCACACTGGAAGCCGATAGAGAAAGCTTGGAAATTGAAAACTGTGACTGCCTTTTCCTTCCCTCCATTGAAGAGATTTACGGCGATAGCCTCGAACTGCAAACCAGTATCAAGGTGCCAGGTCTAACCGAAAAATTCTGCGGCAGTAGCCGACCCGGCCACTTCGACGGTGTCGCCACAGTTGTGACGAAGCTATTCAACATGGTCCAGCCTGATGCCGCCTTCTTTGGCTTGAAAGACTATCAACAATTTCTAGTCATTCGGAAACTCACGCAAGACCTGGCCCTCGATATCACAATTCATGGCATCGAGACACATCGAGAAGAAAGCGGTCTGGCGATGAGCTCGAGAAACAACTATCTAAGCGAAGAGCAAAGGCAGCAGGCTGCCAATCTCTATAGCTGTCTCAAAGACTGTGCCGAGAAAATAGCTGCGGGTAACAGCGATTTCGAGCAACTCGAGAAAGCGGCGAAGAAGGCGCTGCAGAAAGCCTCGCTAAAGCCTGACTATTTCCAGGTCTGTGATGCAGACACACTGCAACCACCGAGCCCTGTGACCTCACATTTCGCCATTCTCGCCGCTGTCTACATCGGCAAGAGCAGACTGATAGACAATATACGATTCGAGCGCAGCTGAACCCCCACCATACCAGCCCATCCCCCGTGTTCTGCCGCGCCAATAAAGGGCTGCAGCGTCGAGCCGGTTGCCCGAAAAGACGCTTTGAGGCATACTAATTGGCCGTTATTGCCGCTGCCACTCGCAGCAAATTCAGCAGTCTTAACAGAGGTATTGCCAGCCCTACCCCATACACAGAACGCGCCCATCTACAGACAGCGATTCGGCTACAAAACATCCGATAAGGAATTCTTTCATGTCAGAAGACAAAATCTATCCAGTTACCCAATCAAGTGCTGCCAAGAGCTATCTGAATAAAGACACATTTAGCCAGATGTATCAGCAGTCTATAGAGGCACCGGAAGACTTCTGGGCAGAGCAGGCTGGAAAATTACTGCACTGGCACCAACCCTGGAAGAAAGTCTCTAGCGGCGACTTCGCCAAGGCAGATTCCAAATGGTTTGAGGGCGCAAAATTAAACGTCGCTTACAATTGTATCGACCGTCATCTCGAACGCCGTGGCGAACAGACTGCAATTATCTGGGAGGGTGATGAACCCGATGCCGATAAGAAGATAAGCTACCGCGAACTCCATCAACAGGTTTGCAAACTAGCGAATGCACTAAAAAGCCGAGGCGTTAGCAAGGGCGACCGTGTCTGCATCTATATGCCCATGGTGCCAGAGGCAGCCTATGCGATGCTTGCCTGCGCCCGCATCGGGGCCGTTCACTCTGTAGTGTTTGGCGGCTTCTCCCCCGAATCGATCAAAGACAGAATATTGGACTCTGACTGCCAGACGGTTATCACTGCCGACGAGGGTGTACGCGGTGGTCGCCTGATTCCCCTGAAGGCGAATGTTGACCAAGCCTTGGAACAATGCCCAAATGTACACTCCGTATTTGTAGTACGGCGCACCAATGCCGATGTCCCCTGGTTTGAGGACCGTGATGTCTGCTACTACAAAGCCACAGAGGCGGCGGACAGCGAATGTGAGCCTGAACTCATGGACGCCGAAGATCCGCTGTTTATTCTCTATACATCGGGCTCCACCGGAAAGCCCAAGGGTGTTCTTCACACAACCGCCGGCTATCTGCTGGGTGCGAGCATCACCCACAAGTACGTGTTCGACTATCACGAGGGCGACGTCTATTGGTGTACCGCCGATGTAGGCTGGGTTACCGGACACTCCTATATCGTCTACGGGCCACTCGCTAACGGTGCCATCACACTCATGTTCGAGGGCGTACCCACCTACCCGGATGCGTCACGCTTCTGGCAGGTTATCGACAAGCACCAGGTGAATATTTTCTATACCGCGCCTACGGCGATTCGCGCACTGATGTCAGCCGGTGACGGTCCGGTCAAGAACACCTCAAGGTCCTCATTACGCTTGTTAGGCTCTGTAGGTGAGCCAATCAATCCAGAGGCCTGGGAATGGTATTACCACGTAGTAGGCGATTCTCGCTGCCCTATCGTCGATACCTGGTGGCAGACAGAAACCGGGGCGATTATGATCTCTCCGATCCCTGGCGTAACCGATCTCAAACCAGGCTCTGCAACGACACCCTTCTTCGGCGTGAAGGCCGCACTTCTGGATGCCGATGGCAACGAGATAGAAGGCGCAGCCACCGGAAATCTGGTGCTCTGCAATAGCTGGCCAAGTCAGATTCGCAGCGTATACGGTGATCATCAGCGCTGCATCGAAACTTACTTCACCACCTACCCCGGTTACTATTTCACCGGCGATAGTGCGCGCCGGGACGAGGACGGCTTCTATTGGGTTACCGGTCGCGTCGATGACGTAATCAACGTTTCCGGGCACAGACTTGGAACGGCAGAGATAGAGAGCGCACTGGTACTGCACCCGGCTGTTGCGGAAGCCGCTGTGGTCGGCTACCCCCATGACATCAAAGGTCAGGGCATCTATGCCTATGTCAGCCTGATGGCCGGCACCGAGGCCAGCGAAGACCTGCGTGCGGCGCTGCTCAAATTTGTCGCCAAAGAGATAGGCTCCTTCGCACGACCCGAGGTAATTCAATTCGCACCGGGCCTGCCGAAGACAAGATCCGGCAAGATTATGCGCCGCATCTTACGCAAGATCGCGTCGAACGAACTGGATACGCTGGGGGATACCACCACACTCGCAGACCCGGCCGTCGTCGAGCAACTTATCGAGAACAGGGCTAACCGTTAATGCTATAGAGACTCAACACCAGTCGTGAGAAGCCTCTATTAACATTTGCTACTACCAATTGAGAGAGAAACACCTGAGAGAGAAAAACACCATGGCGCAGAAACAACTAGGACAAACCAATATCATGCTCACCCAGATCGGCCTGGGCTGCATGGGCCTTTCCGAGTTCTACGGTCCGCCTACCGAAGAGTCTGCGGCCATCAAACTTCTGCACGAGGCCATCGATCTCGGTGTGAATCATTTCGATACCGCTGAAGCCTATGGCGTGGGCAGAAACGAGAGCCTGCTCGGCAAGGCCTTTAGCGATAGACGCGACAAAGTTCGTATCGCTACCAAGTTTGGTTTCCTTCGCGACCCGGACACTGGCGCACCGCTGGGCCTGGACGGCTCTCCAGAAAATTGCAGAAAGGCCGCGGAAGGGTCTCTGCGCCGATTGCAAACCGATCACATCGATCTCTATTATTTACATCGAGTCGACCCGAACACACCTATCGAAGAAACCGTTACCGAGATGGCCAAACTCGTCACCGAGGGCAAGGTGGGAGCACTAGGTCTATCCGAAGTTTCGGGTGAGACTCTGCGCCGCGCACAGGCAATCCACCCCATTACCGCAGTACAGTCAGAATATTCAATATTCAGTCGCGAGATCGAACAAGATGTACTGCCAGTGTGCAAAGAAACAGGAACCAGTCTAGTCGCCTACTCTCCATTGGGGCGCGGCATGCTAACCGGCAGCTTCAAGCGAGACAGCGAAATCTCAGAAACAGATTTCCGCGGTTCTGCCCAGCCAAGATTTAGCGACGGTGCCTATGCCGCCAATCTGCAGCTAGTCGATACCATTCTCAGTCTTGCCGCATCGCTAGACGTCAGTGCTGCCGAGGTTGCCCTGGCATGGGTAATCGCGAAGCAGGATAACGTCCTGCCAATTGCCGGCACCACGAAACTCGCCAATTTAAAAACGAATCTCGCCGCCATGGAATTGACACTCAGCCCAGAGCTCATCGCCTCGCTGGATGACCTGGCTGATCGGGTTGAGGGCACGCGCTACAACGAACAGGGCATGACGATCGTGAATGCCTGATAGTTCTCGCCGTTCTGTGTAAGAATGGCGACAGCACTAGGGTCTTAATTACCACAGCCAGGCAACGAGGCATCTCGAATCCACAGACCAGCCATGCAATCCGGACTCAAAATTCAATTTCACCCGAATAAGTCGTTGCTGGTCGCTCTGCTCAGGCGGCTAGCCGGGCTGTTCCCGCTTACCTTGCAGGGCATAATAACCTTGGTACTCACCGCCTACGCACTGCGTGTCTATGGCTATGGCTCCATGGACCTGGTTGTGTTCTCTCTGGCGATCTGCGCGCTAGCCATCTTGATATTCAGCCTGTTCTGTTGCGTGATCAGCGGCATCTTCATTCAGCGGCGCATACGCACAAGCCTGAAGAAAATGGCCAGGGTCGAGCCTATAAAAGTGGAGGCGGGCTATCCAAACGAGACTGGTTTCACCCTGCCGGCGCTCAATTACTTTCCACTGATAAAGCTCAGCTGGAAGATGACCTACCCAGACCATGTCGAGACTCGCATACGTGTCTGCCCCGACGGCGATCTAGTCGAAGAGATCGTGCCGGATAAACGCTGCAAGACCGACCGCGTTACGCGCCAATTTTCGGTAAGCGATGTGCTGGGCTTCTGTCGTTACTCCTGGCTACAGAAACAAGACATCTCCTGCACCGCGCTGCCAAGGACCAATACGGTGAAGCCTCTGCCACTGCTGCGCTCACTGACCGCCGAGGATGGCATACCCAATCCCTCCGGAGATCCCGATGGTGACCGCATGGAGATTCGCCCTTATGTGCCAGGCGATTCCGTACGCAATATCATGTGGAAAGTCTTTGCGCGCAGTAGACAGCTGAACGTTAGGCTCGCGGAGAAGAGCGTCTTCCATAGCAATCGTACGGTGGCCTATCTGCTTAGCAGCGACAACGATGAAGCCGCTGCGGCCGTTGCGCGCGTCGCTCTGGAAACCGGAGCATTGGGCGACGACTGGGCGTTCTCCGCCGATGGGTCAGAAACCCCTGCCAATACGCTGCCCGCCGCACTGGATGCCATCGCAAAGTCTCGTGCTATCGACTCGACCCTCAGCTACGGGCTGGATGACTTCCTAAGCCAAAGTGTAGGCCAGACCGGCGCCCACTGTATCGTCTTCGCCGGGGCTGAGTTTGCTCCCTGGTTTGAACAACTGAAGAAGACAATTGCCCGCTTTCCCGGTCATTTCTCCCTGGTGCTTGCCACCGACGGGTTCAGAGACGGCGAGCCGAAGAAACTGTGGCAGCGTCTGCTTATGCAAGACGACAGGGCAGTCTCTCAGGAGCAGGAATCTGCTGGCTCCAGAGCCGATTTACTTAAGTTATTGACCGCTCTGGGGCAACTAGTAGAATCAACCATAGTTGTAGATAGAAAAACCGGCCTCAGTTTCGATCAAAACCTGAGAAAAGTATAAGCTATTGAATAATATAGATTTAAAAATAGAGCGATGACAATGAAACAGGCAAGCACCAAGGCAACAACGGCCCCGCATTTCCTGCCGACCAGCTTACGCGCCGCTATTATCGCCAGCAGCTACTGGCTGCTCAGCCTCTCCCTGACTGTCGTGAGCGGCTCAGTCGCCTCTTTCCTCGGCTGTCTGTTTGCCTGCTATCTTATCGACATCGGCATACGCCGCCCGCCGATGAAGCAGCTACGTTCCTTCACCATCAATCTAATGAGCCTGAGTTTTCTTCTACTGGGGTTATTGCTTGCATCACTGGTTACCAGCACCTCACTTTTGTCCAATCTAAGCTCGCCCATGGCGTCCTTCAACACCGGCGAGTTTATCAAGTTCTTTGCCATTAGCGCCTCGCTCACCGTCTGCCTGCGCGTTCTCGCCCAGCGAACCAGCTACGGCGCAGTAATCGAAATACTGTTCGTGGCAACCGCCTTCGTCATCACGCTATCGGCGCATCGTAACGGCATGATTCACAGGCCCTTCGTGATCGGCGACTATGCGCTGACCCGCGGCATCGATCCCTCGTCGATATTGATGGCCTTCGGCTGTGGCGCGGTGCTCTCCCTGGCGGCACTGCTAATGATCGAGAACAATCATCGCCGCCTGCCCTATCACTTCACCGTACTGGGGCTGCTGTGTTTTTCACTTCTGTTTTATGTGCGCATGTTCGGCCTTCCCACTCCCCAGCTAACAGATGACCTGGGGCTAACCGGGCAAGAGCAAGCTGGCAACAGTGCCCAGCGCGAGAATCCTTTCAGAGATAGCGAGAACACCGCCGAAGACAAGGAGGCGCCTGTGGCTGTCGTGGTTTTCCGCGATGACTACGAGCCTCTAAATGGCTCCTACTATTTTCGTGAATCAGCCTACTCTCAATTCAATGGCACCATGCTCGACTTTACAACGCGCAGTGATATGGATCAGGATCTGATAGCAAACTTTACCAACTCGCGCATCGAAGCCAATCAGCTACCTAGAGCAGAAGATCAACGCACACCGGTTCGCGCCAGCATCGGCATGCTGATCTCGCATCGCACACCGTTTGGACTGGAGAGCCCCGTCGCCTACGAGAACACCGCCAATCCAAATAACCTGCGCTTCAAGCGCACCTATGACGCCTACTCCCTGGCACCAGAGTATGACTTCAACTACCTTCTAGGTCGCGAACTTGGCAGAGCCGACTGGTCGCAAGAGGTATGGGACGAATATCTGGAACTACCCGATGACCCCCGCTACACGGAACTGGCCGCGTCTCTCATCGCCGATTTAAAGCCTGAATATACCGACGATCCCTTCGCCAAGGCATGGGCTGTTAAGACCTATCTGGACGAGAACGGCATCTACAGCCTTAAGAACGATCATGCCTATGAGACCGACCCCGCCGCCTCATTCCTATTCGGCGATCTGACCGGCTACTGTATGCACTTCTCCTTCGCAGCAACCTATATGTTCCGCAGCCTGGGCATCCCAGCGCGAGTCGGCATTGGCTACTCGGTTCCCGCAAGCAACAAGGCCGGAGGCTCATCGCTCTTGATTCAGGCCGTCCACGGCCATGCCTGGCCCGAAATCTATTTCCGCGATGTTGGCTGGGTTATCGTCGACCCCGCTCCACAGCAAACCCTCGTAGACATGACTACCGATCCACAGAACAACCTGCAGCAACTGCTGGGGGACATGCTACGCAACGACGCATCCTTCGATGATTTCATGCAGTCGCAGCAGACGTCGATGATCAACCTGCAGCTCATTCTCAACACATTCTACGCACTAGTATTAGCGGCGTTACTTAGCGCCTATACGGTCAAGTTCTACCGCATCTGGATCCCATCCAGAGCCGCAGCAGACAAGCAGTACCGGCTAAGCTATAGGGCGATGTTAGATCAACTCGCAGCCGTCGGCTTGCATCGCAAGTTTGGCGAGAGCCGAGAACAATTCGCTAGACGCGTGCAAGGCGTCGCACCCACTATGCAGCAGCTAACCGAGCAACATCTCGCCGCTGCCCTGGGCGCAAGGAAAGCCGACGGCGCTGATCCACAGAAGTGGTTACAGCTGCGCAACAAGATTGCAGAAGAAATAAGCCTCAACACTCAGACATGGAAGCGAGTCCTCGCCTGGCTCAACCCATTCTCCTGGTTACTGAGCAAATAATCGCCTCGCCTCTGCTTAGGCGGAGGCTATCTGGCTAACGAAGAAGAACTAGAAGAGTCGAACAAAAATTGAAGTGGAGTAGACTATGACGCCTGACAGTATCACCGAAGTTACTGAGCCAATCCCGGCCAGCGATACTGAGGATGCGAACACCCCAAGCCCAATCACTGCAGCAATCGATGTACTTAATCGACTCACCACCGCCGTCAAACAACAAGTCCTGGGTCGAGACGATGTCATCGAACTAACCCTGATCGCATTAGTTGCCGACGGCCATGTACTGCTTGAAGATTTTCCCGGCTCAGGCAAAACCACCCTGGCGAAGGCGCTGGGCGAGGCTATTATCGACGACGGTACAGACAGTAACCGTGATGAGTTTATTCTGCCGTTTCGCCGCATTCAGTTTACCCCCGACCTGTTGCCGTCAGATGTAACTGGCGTTCCGGTTTTCGATAGCAACAGCAACGCCTTCCATTTCCGTCACGGCCCCCTGTTCGCCCACGTTGTACTCGCCGACGAGATCAATAGAACCTCGCCAAAGGTACAGTCGGCAATGCTGGAAGCCATGGGCGAGAAGCAGGTTACCGTAGACAACGTTACCTATCCGCTGGATGATCTGTTCTTCGTGATTGCAACGCAGAACCCCCTGGATCTGGTAGGCACCTATCCACTGCCCACACCGCAGCTCGATCGCTTCCTGTTCAAGATAACGATGGATCACATCGATCGCCAATCCGAACTCGATGTACTGGACAGCTACAAACAGCGCAGAGATCTACAGCAAGAAAGAATCACCGTCACCCGCGACGAAGTCCTCTTTGCCCGAGAACAGATCGATGCGGCCGTCACCATTAGCGCTAGCGTAAAATCGGCACTGGTCGATATCTCCCGCAACCTGCGCGAGGATGAACGCGTGCTTCAGGGCAATTCGACACGTTCTATGGTGCTCATGCTGCCTGCCTTGCAGGTTGCCGCCGCATTGCGTGGGCGTAACTACGTGAGCGCCGAGGATATTGAACTTCTGCTACCACGCGTCCTCGGCCACCGCATCGAGTTGGCCCCCGGCGTAGCCGACATGAATAAAGTGTTGCTCGATGCCATGCGCGGGCCCATGGAGCAGTTCGCCAGAGGCACGCTAGCCTAATGCCTCGTCAATATTTAAGACAGCACTCGCGGCAGCTATTCGCGAGTCTTAGCATGACTGCAATTCTGATCGCTGCGAATAATGGCTTCGCACAAGACGACCCCCTGTCCCTGGGCAATATAGAAATACCCCAGGCGCAGCGTCAACTCTGTTTCGGCTTTACCGATGTCGAGGATCCCCAGGCTCTAGCTGTCTGTGACGCATTGAATCTCGATCTAAATGTTAAAGCGCGCGAACTTAGCGAGCAATGGGTGCGCTCCGAGCCCAGCTCTCCTGCGGCGCAGTTTGCCCTCTCCGAGGTATTGCTCACTATCGAAGGCAATATGCCAAGAGCCTTGTTTCATCTTAATCGCGCGGAAGAACTCACTAACTACAACACCATTCCCGAGGCGCTCGAATCGGGAAATCTGCAATGGCACTACCTGACCCTGAGCCAACTCTCCTATGTGCATCAACTCATGGGCGACCAGCTGCTTTCGCTGGAATATCTGGATCGTCTGGAGGAAGTCTATGGGCAGGATGTGGAGTCCTTTCGCGGCTGGCCACTAATCAAACTAAAGCAATACGACGCGGCTCGCGATAGCGCCAATCTGGTATTGCAAGACAGTGAAGATGACAGAGAGCGAGCCCGCGCCTGGAACACCCTCTGTGCCGTCGAACTGGCAAGCCTGCAACCTATAGAGTCCATGGTCGCCTGCGACCGCACCATAGATGAGGATGGAGACGGCATCGATTCGATGAACGACTACGACACGGTCTACCTGAGCAATGCATCGGAGGTCGCACTGAGCCTGTTAAAAATAGACGAGGCCGAAGAGTATCTCAATCGTGCCACTCGCTATCTGAACGCCGACAGCGTGGCCAACCCCTGGATCTACAAACTGTATCTGCTCATGAATCAGGGCCGCTTCGACGAATCCCGCGAGGCACTCGATCGCATGCTAGTCTGGCGCGAGGCGCAAGAGCCCATAGTCAATGTTATGAATCGTGCCGAACACTTTCTGGTTACCGCAAGCCTGTTTCTGCTTGCCGGCTATAGCGAAGACGCAATCAAGCTCACAACCACGGCACTGAACCAACCCGACCGCAATGGATCCTACAGCGCAGACGATGCACAGAAAGATTCTATGGCCGCACTGATAAACATGATGGCGAACCGCCTCGAATACCAGATTCGTCTGGAGCAGATCGCCACTATGGATTTCTTCGACTCTCTATCTGCCCGCATCGATGCTACTAACTTTCAGGTCAACGCCTGGCGTTCAGAGCGGCGTGCCGCTGCACTGTTTGCCGAATTCGATGTACTACAGAACAGGCTGCGGCCCTATGCACCTCTCGATGTCCATATCCCGGAATGGATAGAGCCCGAAATCATTGGCAGCATCGGCACCGGCGTCATGAATAATATTATCGAAAAGGCTAATAGCAACGGTGCCTTCATGTTAAACGCTGGCTACTACCACGCCTACAAGACAGAAGTAGCCGCACTGGACAATAATCGCGATGCAGTTCTGGCACAGGGCGCAGCCGCTCTGAGCCAGCTACCCTCGCAGGAAGTACTACTGCGCGCTCGCCTGGCCGCACACCTGGCTACAGCAGCCTGGCAAAACAACGACCTTGTCGAGGCGCTTGGCTATTATGAATCCGCCTACCAGCAAGACCCAAGCATACTGCGCCGCTTGAACATAAGCCTACCCGTGGACATCACCAATGACGGCACTGATTTCTCCGAGCAGGTGAGCGACTACCTGGCAAAATCTCCGCGCTTTTCACAGAACTCAAATGGCATGGTATTGGAAGCAATCACCATACCCGATCTCTCCATCTGCCTGAAAACGAGAACGGGCACCATCCTGTCGTGTTACACTATGACCGCTGCCGAGAACGAGAGCAGCAAGTGGAACGCTCAACAACTGACTAAGATGTTTCATACCCAGACCTTCGGTTTAGGCTACGATATTAGTCAGGCTCAGCGTTCCATCCTGATGGGATCAAGCGTTATCCTGAGCTCGCAGAACGACAGTTCTGTGCAGCGCAATAGAGAAGCCGTACTGGATCGCTAATCTAGCACTCACAGTTTCCAACTGCTTAGAGATCTCATCAATGTTGATACACCATTGATGGAATACAGTTTTGCCTACACGAACATCTCTTTCCAAGACACTCATAGTCTTATTGGCAGCGACTTCCGCACTCGGTCCCGCTGCCATGCAAATCTTGCTGCCTGCCCTGCCCGTTATCAAAGAGACGTTTGAGGTTAGCACTGAAGTTGCACAGCTAACTCTGAGTCTCTCGATGCTGGCTATTGCACTTGGCACGCTGTTCTATGGCCCCCTCTCCGACAAATACGGCCGCAAACCCGTGATGCTGCTTGGCCTGTTTATTACCGTTGTTGGTTCCGTTTTCTGCTTCCTCGCCAACACCATCGAGCTACTCATCATTGGCAGATTCATCCAAGCCTTCGGCGGTGCAGTGGGCCTGGTTTTGGCGCGCGCTATAGTACGGGATGTCTATGGCGCACAGGAAGCCGCGAGAGTCATAGCAACTTTGGTTATGGTTATGGTCGTAATACCCATGCTCTCTCCGGCGTTGGGTGGTGAGATAATGCACAGGATCGGATGGGAATACGTATTCGTAGTGATCGCTCTCGCCTGCATCTTGATTCTTCTGCTGCTCAGTAAAAGCCTGCCGGAGACGCTCAAGGAACCAGTACCCTTTACCGGCACAGTAGCGATGCTGAAGAACTATGGCCTGCTATTTAAGTCGCGAGCTTTCTGCGGCTATGCCTTCTGCGTTACCTTTGTCTCGGTAGTCTTCTTCAGTTTTATTTCCGCGGCACCGGAGATCATGGTGTCGGTTCTCGATCGTCCGCCCACGGAGTATGGCTACTATTTTGTCATGATTCCGCTGGGCTTCATGACGGGCAACTATTTCGCCCGACACTACGGACGCCGCGTCGAACTGAACCGAATGATTACCCTGGGTGCCAGCATAGGCGTTGGCGGAATAGCGCTGGCGATCCTCTTGCAAGTCATTGGCTTCCATCAGCCCATCGCCCTATTCGCACCCGTGGCTTTAGCGGTTATGGGCAACGGCATTACTCTCCCCAATGCGCAGGCTGCAGCGATAAACGAGTTCCCTAAGTTCGCAGGCAGCGCCTCCGGCCTGACCGGGTTTCTGCAGATGTTCTTCTCCGCCATGGCGGCACAACTGGTCGCGGTTATCTTTAACGGAACCGTCTACCCACTCTTGATTATGATGCTTTGCGCATCGCTGCTATCATTGGTTTGTTTCAGGTTGGGCGTGCGCGTTAGCTCTAAAATTTCCACCTAACTAATTGGTAAATCTATACGATATAATACTGACCAGAATCAATTTTTTCGGCTCATATTAGCGGTAACCTAGGCATATAATTTGGAAAAGGAGTAAGCCATTATGAGCAGCAAAGCAAACGGGTCAATCTTTCGAGTCGCCATTCCCCTAATCGCGGCACTAACACTATTCGGGTGCAACGCGAACTCGGATTCGTTCCCGCAGATCGCAAATCCCCCACCCTTCGACTACATCGACGGCGAAGAATTACGCTCTAATATGCACCAGCTAGCATTCGAATTGCAGCAGCTCGACATGGCCCTATTGGATGCCTATGTCGATCGCCCCAGCTTTCAGCGCCAGATTGTAGACAGCATTCAGAATATCGAACGCATCGGTGGCTATATTCAGAATACCGATCTGAGCATCAGGCACCCTTTCTTGATCGATGATATGGATCGCTTTTTATCTGATGTTCGACGCGCAAAGATGGATGCCGAGAGAAACGTGCCACGCTACTACATGGCAGGCCGCATCTCTGGTGGTTGCATCAACTGCCATAGTCAGAACCGCTAACGGCACAATGCAGTCTTAAACACGATGGCCACAAGGAGTGGAGAGTATGTCTAGAGAATCCGGAGATCGATACCACTGCGACAGTTGCGGCGCAGAGCTGGTTTACGAAAAGCCCTGCCCCTGCGGCGACAACATGGTTCATTCAGAGATCTGCTGCGGTAAGCAGATGACCAAGATAGAGGGTCGGACGTCGGGACCAAGCCGATCTACTATCTCCGACTACTAAGGTTCTTCTTAGTAGTCCTTAGCAACTCACCTATACACCCCGATTATGTGACTGCTGCGAGAATCTACTTCTCGTAGTAGGTCACATAGCCGGTGAACATCTCATCATAGCTTTCCAAACCAAAAGTCACTTCCTCACTCGGATCAGGATTAAACGGATTGGAATAGGAATTATCGAAAGCACCTCGAACATGAATGCGATCACCAGCACCTAGCTCCAACGCCTCGCTGAGATGGTAGTGTGGCTGCCAGCCGTAGTTATAGGCAGGAATGCTGAGCACGTCGCGCATCACTCCACCGGCTGGCTCCACCGCGAACTTCATCTTCTTCCCACGGAAATTCATGCGGGCTCGCACACTGGTAATCACCACCGGCCTATCAAACTCATAGCTAGCGTCCATAGCGTGATTCGCCTCAAAGGGCTCGATCACGAAACGGGGAGAGACCGCCTTGGTCAGCAATTCTCTGCCTGGCGGCTCATCATAGAAATACAGCCCGATAGACGTCTCGTCGGTAGTCGCCAGCCCGTTTGTCACGTAGTGGAACTGCAGCGACAGTTTATGTCCCTTCGGTATCAGGATGCCGGTGCCTTCATCGAAAACTGTCGCCGGATTATTACCAGGGATAAAACTGCCCAGGAAGCGACGGGTACTTATTTCGTTCTCGGCCTCGCTCCCCCAGAAATCTTCATCGGCAGGCGAGATAAATGTCATCAAGTGATGCAGAACCGTCTCCTTGCCAGGGTTGTATTGGAATGCACGCACCCACACATCGCGATCGAACGGCAGTGTTGCCTCCGTGTACAGGTAATCCTGAATCCCCACAGAAGCGATCTCGTTCTCAGGAGCCTGCACAATAAAATCCGGCTCACCCAGCTCCCACTCAAAAATCTTTTCACTGGGAACAAGCTCAAGAGGATCCACAGGATTTTCACCCCGGGGCGCTCCCGCATCCATCCAATGCAACAGTGTCTGCAGGGTCTCGGCAGACAGGTACTGCGCACTCTTCGTATGCCCGATCAGCGGATCAACCTGCATGGGTGGCATGCGCTTGTTCAGCAACACTTCGCGAATCATCGGCGACCAACCAAGCAAAGAGGTATAACTGTCTAGCGCGAAGGGACCAGCACCACCCCAGCGGTGACACTCGGAGCAGTTATCAACAACGATAGGTGCGACTTCTGTACTGTAGTCCGGCGGATCCGCTAGTAATTTATCACGCATCGGATAGTCGATAGCGCAGCCGGCCACCGCGTTGCTCACGGTGTCGCTTACACTACCCGCAAGCAGAGCCTGCAAAGTACTATCGAGAGACTCGTTGGCAGCGCCGCGGTAGAACAGGGAGAGTCTCTCGGGGTTAAACACGATAACTTCACCACTGCGCTCTATCTCCAACGCAGCACTTACTAGCTGCCCGACATCATTGAGCGCCGGTAGCGGCAGATCCAAGCCATCTATGAGCGCTCGGTCAGAGCCCGAAGAATCTAGCAACAGAAACTCCACGTCGTCGCCAGCGAACTTGGTATTCAGCTCGGAAAGATAGCTGACACTGTCGGCGATACTGTTACAGCTGGGATGATAAGACATCATCACCACCGCCTTGCGATGTTGATAGCGACTAATCTGATGAAACTCGCCTTCGTTGTCCAGAAGAGCGAAGTCTCCAACTCGGTCCAGAGAACCATAGGCCTGCGTCATTAGCACGCTAGCACCTAAAGCTAAGGTAAGTTTTACTACTCTATCAATTGCCATCACTATCCTTTGCTCATTACACGCGAATCAATATGCTCAAACTTACTGAGGCATTGGAAACTTGCTGATGTGTGGGTTTTCCTGACGCTCTCGAGAATAATTTCGATCGGGTCTCTGCATTCCGCCTCTAGCTGGGCCACCGGCATTATAGATGCCACCCCGTAGCACAGAGATCAGATAATCTCTGTGATCAAACAGGTAATCAGTCTTGTTTGTATAGTCCGCAACCATCGACTCTATTATCTCCGAGCGTGCCATTAGGTCTGGATAAGCCAGGGCATCCCCAATAACAACCTTTAGCGCCTCTATATTATCCACGATGGCCGAAGCCTCGGGATGGAAGGTATAGAAGTTCGGCGCAATTACAGGAATGGTAGGAATATCGGAAGGCAAGGACACCAGGCTGCCATGAAGGCGCGTTGTCTTCTCTTTGTAGTACAGCAATACGTTAGAAACTTCGCGAATCTTCGCCTCCTGATCCGGAGCCGTCGCCACTATTTCCAGTGTCGCTATCTTCAACCACTGTGATGCCCAGGTGAGGCCACTGAGCTGGGGAAAGCCAACACGATAAGAATAGGCATAGGGATGGTCAGACAGCAGCTCATCGGATTTGGGCAGTGAGGCCACCGAATGCTCGTCGTCACTTAGATAGCGTTGCACGGCCGCATCTACGGCTACCTTCTTGTCATCATAGCCATCGTCCAGATAGATCTCTAAGAGCTCTTCAACAAATTCGCGCCCACGCTTCAGAGTCTCGATAGCAACCGGGGGCAATGTGCCGCTTTCGGCAAGTGCCGCTGCTGCCTGCTCAGCGGTCTGCTCACGATTAATGGTAACGATAATACCAGGCACCGCTCGGCTTTCGAATACGCGGTGCGGCCCCAGCATGGCAAGGTGGTCACCCGCCGAATGATAGTGAGAGGCCGATGCCTCGGACAACTCTTCCAATTGCTCTACTAATAATCGCTTACCGATCGCCGCCGCAGAGGATTCATTGGTAGCCTCTATTTCCTCGAATGCACGGGCATGCAGCACGTCGTGGGCATACAACAGATTTACCAACTCAGGGAAAAGCTGATTCAACACAGGGCTATCAGCCAGGACAATAGTAGGGCGCAGTAACATGGCGGCGCACAGTCCAGTGAAGGCGAATCGTGATAGCAGCGAAAGGTTTCGCATAGTTTTCTCCAGTAGATCCCAAGGCATCGATGGGACGAGCTCTATAATAAGCAGGCTATTTTATAAGATGGCTGAAGGCGATGCGACATAATGTCTCAGCCAGAATCATGATCGAAAAGAGGGCTCTCAGAAAAAGCTATCTATATTAGTAAGTTAAGGCCGAATAAGCGGCGGGTGAGGCGGGCCATGTAACAAAAAACTACAGATCGATCGGCGCGGCTTCTCACAAGTCGACACCGATTCGACGTAAACCTCATTCCCCCTGTCCGCCATAGTAGCGAATAGAGGGTTTTGTAAGGGCCTAGGGCTGAGCAGGTATCCGAAATTCACCCAGCGCCGGCGGGATTACCGCCCTCTCTCTGGGCACATTCAATTGCGGTATCCACGCATAGGGATAACGGTACGCTCTGTAGACTCGATGGCTGGGGGTATCATCGTCGGTGAAGAATGGGCTCACGTATTCCCACACTAACTCCTTCTCTTCGGTAAGTTCAAAGATTCGACCATTCATGCCTTCATTGATCATAGTATTACCGTTAGGAAGACGCTGCGCATTACTTACATACCAACTGTAGAACTGAAACCGTTCCGTTCCGCTCAGCGAGTACTCCCAGATAACTTCAAACGTTATGGGGTTAATTTCCAGTACACGGGAACTGTCTCGCGTCATCGAATTGGTACCACTAGGAGCTGCAGGGTTGGCATTTCCGTACCCCCCTATTCCGCCATTATCGAAGACCAGCAAATTGCCAGCGCCAGGAAGTCCCTGGGGAATAAGATGCGGATTATGCTGACCAATTATCTGGCCCAATTCAGCTAGCGGCGTCCGAATCGGTATAGTCAGGTCCCATTCGCCAAACGATGCTGCCATCGCGTGCAATGATGGCGATGATGTTAGCCGTTCTGCTGCTGATCATTATGTGATCGGGATGAAACCGCTCATCGCCGGCGTCATACCACGGGTTGGGACCTAGATAGTTCGCCGAATTAACATGCACCCAGTCAGCACTCTGTCGGGCATCGTTAAAAGCTACCGATCTGTAGATAGCATTGCGCGCGTCTTCAGAAAAACCCATCTCGTCTATATGATCGCTGGCCAGCCACTCCCACAGCACCTCGCCATCCCAGGAGACCTCATACAGGTAATCGTCTTCCAGTCGCTTGTCAGACACGGCAAGGTTTACTAGATTCTTGTGACCGACAATCAAGGTGTTGCCGCTGGATGACTGAGGGATTAATTCCGGCGAATAATAGCCAACAGGATTACCCGTGCGCTGCCAGTCATGATGCTGCCGCGCTGCCCAGACCGCAGAGGCATCATCGTCTTGCTCCGCTTCATCATCACTTGTTGCAGCCGCCAACATGTCGAGACGATCGAAGCGCCACACTTCTTCGCCTTCCCAGTTATACTCAATCAAGGCGATAGACTCCTGATAGGGAGCACGGAATTCGCTGCCACCCATCACATAGCCATCGGGGAACATGCGAAAAGGGCCCATGCCTGCAAGCTCGGGCCAGCGCCGCACTATATTTCCATTCATGTCGATCAGGACAGCCCCATCGCCGTCTGCGGTATCGAGCAGCGTAAAGCCACTCCAGGTTTTATCGGGTTGATAGATCGTCGTTCCGGTGGGATATACGGATACCACGGCATTGATAAGAGGAGAGGCAAATCCAATCATTGCTGCAGCCACTACAAACGTCTTTAGTCGGCGTCGAGGCATTTCGAACTCCTTATTTAGTTATTCTAGTTTTTGGCTGTTCGGTCTAAAAACGTTATCTGCTCAGTTGTTATTACATGGGATCAACACGTAGTCGAGCTATATCGCTTGATATCTTACGACGAAACCAAGGTAACAGGCGCTAGGCAATCATTGTATGGGCACAGGAATCCATGTGTTTATGTACAGGAAAGTTCTTCATATCCAGATCTTCATATGCAGAAAAGATGTGGAATATAGACATTGGGATCGCAGTCGCACAGCATTTGTATCACTGCTTATTAGAACAAAGCTTGGAAAGCCATTGAGAGAAATGGCAAGAACTAGAGATAAATAGAGAGAACTAAATAGCGCAGCTGCCAGCTAGTTGGAATCCGACATGCTGCGGTTTCTGTAGAGGTTATTGTGCAGACGACCCATAAATTGATCGACCTGCTCCAGCTTCACCGCGTCGAATAGCGTATCCATCTCCATTCTCGCGTGCATGAATGACGCACTCTGTTTCTGAATCAGCTCATCCACGCTAACCGCATTCATGCTGCCGGCATCATCCTGAGCCATGCGAATGTGCTTTACGATGGTATCGAGAACGAGATCCTTGTCAGTTTCCGTCAGGCTGCCGGTAGTACGCGACAGCTCATCGGCATAACCGTTCTTCAACTGCGCATCGGTTGGCCCGTTCTGCTGCGCGTCTATTACACCCAGCTCGGCTGCAGACAGCAAAGGTTGCAGACGCGAGCGAATATACTCATAGCCACTAATCGCCAGCAGCTCTTGGGTGCTTGCCTGACTCTGCGCGACTCTCTGGCTCAGCTCCGCGCGCTCGCTTAACACCTCTACCATTACCGCTTCAACCTGATTGCGCTTGATGGGCTGCGTCGCCAGGCTCTGCAAGAATTCGCCATATTGCACATCCATCTGCACACGCGCTGTCTGCTCAAATTGCGTCCCCGCCTGACTGCGCAGAATCATATCGCGCACCGATTGCGACACTCCGGTGTCTGTGCTCGTGCCCTGAGCGAGAACTGTACTCGCACAGATAAGCGTCATAAGTGAAACCAAAAAAAGTGGCAGATTTTTTTTCATAAGTAGATGCAACATAATGATCCCATTCATTAAAGTCTAAATTAGTTATTCTGTGGCTTTTCAAAACTAAGGACAAAGCGGTCTGTCTTCCCTTTTATATCGGAGTCGAAGACGATCATCGAACGATCGTCGTTAGGGTTGCGGAGCGCATCACTACTCTCTGCGAACCGAAATCCGACACTCTCAACTTCGCTGCGCGCTAAAGACTCCACCATTCGATGCAGGTCGAACACTTCCTCGCTATCCATAGCTGCATCGCCCGCATGCTCAACAACAACAAAGCGAGAGCCCGGCTTTAAAGCCTGATAGATCTGATCCAGAAAATAGTTCGCGTTCGCGGGCCTGCCTACGGGCACATATTTTTCGCCGTTATACCGTTTCGGAATTACATAGATGTCATGTAAGGCCATCACTATGATGGCCCCATCCAATGTCTCCGTCCCCAGATCGAGATTGATGCCGCTGCGGGTATGGCGCAGGATGTTTCCCGGATCTCTGCTATCGAAGCGGTCTGTAAGACCATTTATGCCCCAGGCCTCGAAACCGTCATTGTTGTGCAACCAGGCCTCACCCTCGCTACCAACGACGCTGGCAAGCAACTCACTGTAGTAACCACCGCTACCGAAAATATCGACGATCTTGGCGCCGGGTTCTAAATGCAACAGGGGAATCACAACCTCGGGTCTGCTACGACTGTCTCTGGCGATATCTGCCTCTAGCCTGCCTTCCTTACTCATCGCTGCAAGAACCGCCGCTTCGTCTATCTCAGCGGCAGATAGCACAGGGCCGCTTAGCACAGTCGAAGCCAGAATCAGTAGAGACCAAAGTTGTCGCTTAGAACAATACATAGTTGCTGATGTTCCTAGTCCTCGTCGCGCAGTTCGAATCGAATATTCAAATACACTATAGAATCGGTTTGCTTGATACCGTGGGGCACGCCCGGCGGGACGAAGACAACATCCCCAGCCTTAATCAAGCGTTCGTGGCCACCGCGAATCCCGCTTCCCCTGTATTCACCCGGGCTGGAGCCGGCCTCCTGATCTATCAGCTCACCACCGGTAGCGACGATACCCGATCCCTCGCGTATTACCCAGACCTCGCTGATGCGCCCGTGTTGCAGCGCCGTCTCGGCACCTTGAATATGCCTGACATTGACACTAAAGATTCCGCCTTCGAGCATGCGCTTGGTCGCGATACCTGCCCCCTTCAGATGTGCCGCCGCAGCTTCTAGCTCGGCCAGGGACATATCGACAGCGCCATCCTTCGGCGCTAATGGCGCACCGGCGACCTGCCCATAGACCTGACCCGAGAGCAGCGCAAACAGTAGTAACGTGCATCGAAAAGACTTCATGGCCTTGCCTCGTATTCGCTTGAGTTCAAGCCAGTCTACTCCACGATTCTAAACGGGTGCAAATTGGCCATTAGAACTCAGTGTGCGTCTAATCATCAACAGTCCTGCAAGCTGCACAGCAACCGCAAGCAGAATCACCAGAGCTGAGCCGGTAATACCCGCTACGACGAAAGACCCTAGACTGATTGCACCATTGAATAGCGCATAGGGCAGCTGTGTTCTGAAATGATCTATCTGCGGGCAGCTCGCGCCCGTCGACGAGAGTATTGTCGTTTCGGAAATCGGCGAGCTGTGATCACCAAACAGGCCGCCAGACAACACGGCGCCTATGCAGACATGCAGTGGTGCGTCGATAGCCACTGCCGTGGGAATTACCAGAGGCAACATGATAGCGAAGGTACCCCAGGACGAGCCCGTCGCGAATGAGATGATCGCGGATAATATGAAGACAACCGCAGGCAATAACCAATAGGGTAAGCCCGCCTGTGCAACTGCAGCGATATACTCCGCAGCACCTAACATTCTGCCTATGTCGCTCAAGGCCCAGGCGAGAAGCAAGGTGACGGCAACGAGCGTCATCCCCGTCATACCCTTGAGATAGACCTCGACACTGCTCAGAACTTCACGCACCTTGAGCATGGCCATGAGCACAATCAAGAGAGTTGCCGCGGCCAGATAGGCCGTAGAAAGGCCTGCCCTGAAATCTGTGCCAGATACCTGCGCGAAGGGAAAGCCCAGGGGCACCAGCATTATTCCGAGCACTGCCGCCAGCACCAACAAGGGCGCCCACACCAGTACGGGCCTGGCATTCGGATGCGTGAACGCCTGATACTGGGCCTCTGTCTTTTCTTTTTCTTTATCCTTTTCCTCTTCTTTATCCCCTTCTCCTTCCACTACCTCGGCGGCAGCCGTCGCCGACTCGATTCTCCCCTGCTCCGCAGCATGCTCGGCCATCGCCATCGCGCCAAAGTCGAAGCGCAGCAGGGTGAGCAGCGGCACCATCATCACTGCCAGCCAGGCATAGAACTGAAAGGGAATCGTGCGCACGAAGGCAGTAAACTCACTCTCATCGATACCGAGCGCAGCATATTCCTGATAGATAAGACTCATTATGTACACGCCCCAACCGATGAAAGGCACCAGAATGGCAACCGGTGACGAGGTGGAGTCGATGATAAACGCCAGCTTCTGTCTGGAGATTTTCAGCCTGTCCATTAACGGCCTGAACACCGGGCCAACTATCAGGGGCGTACCGAGGTCGGAGAAGAATATCGCAATGCCACCGAACCAGGCCGCAATCTGTGCCTGCAGCTTCGACTTCACCCAGCGATTAATCGACGCGGCGAAGGCTGTACCGCCACCGCTGTGCTCCACCAGAGCCACGAAGCCGCCGATGAACGCCAGCAAGATCAATACGCCAGCGTTATAGCTATCGGTAAGTTCCGGTATCAGATGTTCCTTCACCATGATCCCCGCTCCCGCTAACGGGTTCGGTCCGTTCAGCATCAACACGCCGACGAACACACCGGTGAATAAGCCTACGATCACATTGCGGGTATAAAGCGAGAGGCTCAGGGCCAGTGCGATGGGTATTAAGGAGCTGATGTCGGCAGAGGGCATTTGATAGTTTCACCCTACTGGGTATGGAAGGCCGGTGACGACCTCATTGAATGATATAAAAAGGGGCAGAACCAGGATGAACAACCAGCCTGCGCCCATGTTTCAATTGTGATGCTTCGACTACTGCCGGGTACCGGTCACGGCAAAGTCACCAAAATCGCTGGCAAATGCGCCATTCAGGGAATCGCCCTCTATGACACCGCTAAAGCTCAATCGCAGAAACTGCCCACCCGCATCAACCTCAAGAGTGAAGCTAACTTCGTTGCCTTCTACGACGATGCCATCCACAATCTGATCGCCCATTTCGCTGGCCATTACACCAGTACCATCATCGGCGATAGTCCAAACCGAAGCCTGATCCCCCAGCGGGCTCGTGGCCATGGTGTCCCAGGTGCCTACGAAGGGATTGCCGCCGCCTGTGGCACAGGCGGTCAAAACCACCAAAAATATTGCAGCGACTGTATTTCTAATTATTCTTAACATAGCTAACTCCCTTATTTTTAATTGGCTTCACGCCATCATGTCTAATTTTTTCTAGGTGCAACTATCGTGTCAGTGGGCCCTGCGGTTTGAAATGGATAGTTGGCTGAGAATAGCCCGGGGGTGGTGCCGACAGGCGCGGCCAAGAAGACCCACCTGTATCAATCTGTCGAATACCGGCATTGGCGATCGGATCATTCTGCCGCATCAGATAAACAGTTCTTTCTCTGGCCACCGCAACCGCGTCAAGGTACGCAAGCTGCAGCTCACCAATTGCCTGCAACTGCATGGATAATGACTCGTGTTCGCTGGCTAGCGCTATCATTTCCTGCTGAAGCAACTCGATCGACCCTGCAGCCTTCTCCCGAACCGCTCTCTCTGTAAGCTCCTCCGGCGAGATAAAGGCATCGCGAATACGAGCAAACAGACCTGTTTTCGCGGTTCCCTGCACCATCTCGTCGGCGACTTCCTGCCGGTATCTTTCCCAAAATGCCGGCTCACAAGCATGCCGGGAACTGCCAAGGGGCCCATCGACCTCAGGTTTGCAGTCTATATCTAAGTCGTTCGAGCTATTTAGCGTATTGAACAAGGCATAGAGCGCAATCTCATTCTGCTCAAGCTGCTGCAGAAGCAGCTCTGGCGTCATTGCCAGCCCCTGGGCTTCGTTCTGCTCTTTCTGCGAGATCACACCCTCTAGCTCTGAGCCCGACCCGGGCTCAGAGCTAGAGGGCTGTGCATAGACTGACATGGAAAAGGAAGGACCGCCCAAGACCATTGTCAATAGCAATTGATTTGCTCGAATAAACAGGCTCTGGCTCATTAGTACTCAGCTCGGTAACTGTTTAAGTAAAGTTGAGCACCAGTATAGCCCTAAAAATGCGGCTATGCAGCATGAGCACGGGCTCGCATGTCTAGAATCGATAGCCTAGAGCTGATGACTTAGAACTGATGACCTAGAACTGATAGTTCAGCGAAAGCTGCGCTGTGCGGTCCTGTGTGTTGAAGCCATCCACGACCTGATAGTCCTTATCCAGCAGATTACCAATACGCAGTCTCAGCTCGAAGTCCTCGCTCAACTGGTAGCCGGCAATGACATTGAGCACGCCGAAGCCACCCACTTTCGAGTTGCCGAAGCTGACCGGATCGATATCCAGATGCTCGCCCTGCGCTAGCAGATTCAGGGTCAGATCGAGCACCCCAAAGTCGCGGGCCAGATTAATCGATAGCGTCTGCTCTGGCCGCCGCAGCAGGCCTACACCGGTGCTGCGATTCTCGTGGTCTAACAGGGTGAATGCTGCATCCAGCCCCCATCCCGAGAGGGTGGTGCTAACCGTTGCTTCCAGGCCATCGATGCGCGCCTGTTGAATATTCGCCAGAGAGGTAAAGCTGGCATCGGTGGCAATCAGGTCATCGATGTCATTACGAAAGATATTCAGCTGCCAGCTCGCACCCAGGGCCGAAGCCTGCAGGCCAAGCTCAATGCTTTCAGCAGTCTCTGGATTGAGATCCGGATTAGCGAAGAAGAAGAAGGCTGGAAAATCCACATACAGATCGATCAAATTCGGCGCCTTGAAGGCCGTGCCATAACTCACCCAGGCACGAACCGAATCCGTAAGATCACGACCGATTGCGACACTGCCGGTGCTGTGATTACCGAAACGTTCGTTGTCGTCATTGCGCAGCGAAAGCGTAAAATCCAGTGCAGCGCCTTCGTGAATATACACGCCGTACACGCCATCGTTGTCACGCGAGGTATCGGTCTGCAGCGCACCGAAGGTTGCGTAACGCAGTTCCTGCTCCTGACGATCGACGCCAAAGGACAGCAGGTTTCCCGCATCGAAGCTGTAATTGTTCTGCCAGCTAAGCCTTCTGTTCTCGCTAGCGCTGTTGGTTAGTCCGAAAGAACCCGCATCAGCATTGTCTTCCTCGAACCGCTCCATGATCAGGCTAGAGTCCCAGTTATCCGATAGCGCCGCCTTCAGTGTCATACTGAATTGCTGGCTATCGGTATTTACCACACCATCATCGTAGTCAGATCGCGCATCGAAGCTGGAATAGGAAGAGGAAAGGCTGAAGCGCTCACCGAACTGATGTGCCAGGGATAGGGAATATGAATCGTTCTCATAACCATCGTCATCTGCACTGCCACGTTCACTAAAATCGATACCATCGGTCTGCTGCCTGGACGCATTCAACGACAAGGCTGTATTCCCCACCCGACCCTGTAGGCCCAGGTTGGCATCGCTGCTGTTTTGCGTTCCCGCCATCATCTTTAATGAGCCATTGAAGTCCTCACCGACCTGCGGCTTGGTAATGATGTTCAGCACACCGCCTATGGCCTCAGAGCCATAGACACTAGAGCGTGGTCCACGCACAATCTCGACACGCTCTATCTGATCCAGAGGGATAAATTCCAGACGACCCGCAGGCCCGGTACTGGTAGTCATCTGCACCCCATCGACCAAGATCAGGGTATGGTCAGATTCGGTTCCGCGCAGAAACAGACTAGTCTGTGCGCCCAGTCCACCCGCTGGCGAGAACTGCATGCCCGGAACGCCGGCTAGTAATTCGGCAAGATTTTGCGCAGAAGAGCGCCTGATACTATCCTTGTCTATGACGGTAGTGGCGGCCAAGACAGTGCCTATGCTCTGCTCCACCCGATTAGCCGCCACTATAATTTCTTCTGGGCCTGTGCCGCGCGATGTCTGTGCTTGAGCTAGAGACGTGCTCAAACAAACGCCCACCACAAGGGATGAGTTTCTTAGTAGTTTCATTAATAGTTCCTCGATGAAAATAAAATTTCATGAGGGAGAGACAAGAAGTAGCGGGCAGTATGCCTAGGCAAGAAACCGACTACCGATGAGCCCTCCGCTGCATCGTTATCGTCACCGCATAGCGATGACATAGTCTGTTTCAGGCCGGTATCGGACTCACTTGTTCGAAGCAACTTACGCTTGAACAAACTCACCGTTGCGGGGGCAGTGTCGGATTCGAACCGAACTTCCCGTTTACCCAATGCAGAATCACTTCCACAATTGGCACCTGACGCAGGTGGCGCCACTGTAGGGCATACGCGGAGGAAGGGTCAAGCCTTGCTTCACAGGATACACAGAAACACGCCCATTACTTCATGGGCTGGTAATTTAAACGTTTTTCTACAGGTGAAATTGACATACCATATTTGGTATGTATACTATTTTTAGTATGTGGGTAATCTACGAACACAAAAGAGTATCTAGGAGCCTTTCCAAAGCGCCAATAGATGTTCTAAAAAAATACGAAAAATGGAAAGACATCGTTAGTATTTCTGGCCCACAGGGCCTAAGAGCAATCAAGGGATTTGACGATGAATCCTTATCAGGAAAATGGAAAGGCTATCGATCATCTAGGCTGAACACACAATATCGAGTTATCTATAAAGCAGAAAAAGAGAGAGTTCTAGTACAAGTAGAGAGCATAACGCCCCATGATTATGGGAGGAGATAAAATGAATGATTACACATTGGCAAAACGTTCTATTGAAGTTTCTCCTGGCGAGTCAGTTAAGATTCTTCGAGAGCTACAGGAGTTCAGCCAAAATGAGCTTGCCAAGAAGAGCGGAATTCCTCAGTCAACTATATCCGCTATAGAAAACGGTAGAATGCAACTCGGTGTAGAGCGAGCAAAAGTTTTAGCCAGAGCGCTTCACTGCCATCCAGCCGTGCTCGTTTTCCCTGGCTGGAACATAGAGCACGAATCCGCCGCCTAAAGATCTAGCCGATTCAGAGAGCTACAAGCGGAGCCTCAACGAATAGCCTGGTAAACACCAAAATGCACGAACGGCGCGTCCGTTCTTTGCCCAGGCGACACATTGCGCGGCACCTGATGGCGCACTGGGGCGAGGCTTTTCAGGTAGGCAGCTATAGACAGAGCATCTTCGCGGGTGATGCTCGCATACGCCGGCCATGGCATAACCGGCAGGCTTCTGGCGCTATGATCGACGGTGCCAACTCTGATCATCTACACTAGCCTCTCCATCGTCCAACTGCCCAGGCCAGTCTCCATATCGGGGGTTATATTTGCCGGAAAGACGACACCCGGGTCGTCATCGAGAAACGGGCTGGTATAGGCAATGCCAGTGCTGAAGCCTGCCAGTAGCCGTGCGGAATTTGGATCACCGACTAGGGCACCATCGGTATGACAGCTACCGCAACCTAATAGGCCCACCATGTACCTGCCGCGACTCAGCTGCTCGGTAGTGTAACTGCTGGATAGCTGGGGCTCTGGTGTTGCAAAAATCGTTGCCGGGTCTAATTGCTCATAATCGACGAGTGGGTTGTAAGGAGCCTCGACGGAAGTCTCGCAAGCCACCAATAAGAGTGAAGCAAGTAAATAGCAGCAATGTTTCGATGCGGTTCTCATTTTCAAATCCTCTGAAGATTACAAACGTACTAGCTTCATGTTCACACATATAGTCATTAGCCAGATTGATCCTGCACAAGAAAAACCAGAGTGAATTGGCCCTGATTCGTTAGGGCTATCAAGGCACTCTGACTCCTTTTATTTTTATATTTCCACTTTACTGTGCCGCCAGCCACTCGTCATCGGAGGCCTCGGAAATATCGGCAAACAGTGGCGAAGACAAATACCGCTCGCCGGTATCAGGCAGCATCACCACAGATGTCTTTCCCTCCGGGGCTGATTTAGCGAATTTCAACGCCGCCGCCATGGTGCCGCCGGCAGAGATTCCACAAAATATCCCCTCCTGTGAGGCCAGTTGCTGCGCAGTTTCAATAGACTCCTCATCCGACACCAGAACCAGTTCATCCACTACAGACTTATCCAACACCCCCGGTATGAAATCCGGCGTCCAACCCTGAATCTTGTGTGGCTGCCATTGAGCCCCAGACAGAAGTGCCGCATTCTCGGGCTCGACAGCAATTACTGAAATATCCGGACGCGCCAGTTTAAGCATCTGCGAAGTACCCGTTATAGTGCCGCCGGTACCCCAACCCGATACGAAATAATCGAGGTCTCTACCGGCAAAGTCACTTAGAATTTCCGGGCCAGTAGTATTACGGTGATAGGCCGGATTCGCAGGATTCTCAAATTGGCTGGCTAGAAACCAACCGTGTTCCTTCGCCAATTCCTCCGCTCGCTTCACCATGCCAGAGCCACGTTCAGCGGCCGGCGTGAGGATCACTTTCGCGCCAAGCGCCTTCATTATCTTGCGGCGCTCGATAGAGAATGTCTCCACCATCGTAGCGACGAAGGGGTAACCCTTTGCCGCGCATACCATCGCCAAAGCGATGCCAGTATTACCGGAAGTCGCCTCGATGACCGTTTGTCCTGGCTTCAGCGCTCCCCTTTTCTCTGCGTCATCAATGACCGCGATAGCCAGCCTGTCCTTCACCGAGGCTAGCGGATTGAAAGCTTCCAATTTGGCATAAACATGCTGATTGGCCGGCGCCAATCGCTGCAGCTTAACAACGGGTGTATTACCTATAGTTTCGAGAATATTATTATAAATCATCGCTTATCCTTTCCTCTGCAAAGGCACAGTGCCCTATCGTTTCAACAAGGGCCAACAACGACTAGCAATCACATCTGCGTTAAGCCTGCAACTTAGTCGTCCGACCTGGCTCGCAATATTCGATTCCAGATAGTCTTGTCGGTAGTTTCGATAAGCTCACGCAGCAGTAGGCGAAAGTTTAAATTACTCTGCGCCTCCTTCTCGATCTTATCGATGTATTCGACTCCGTGAAGTTCTACCAACTCTTCCAGGGGCCCTTCTGCAAGACTCTGAATGACACTATCGGAAGTTGTGGTAGAGATGATCTGCAGCATGGCCGCCCAGTTCAGATCCGGGAAGTCCATTTCCATATCCGCGAACTTTTCGATCGCCCAATAACAAGGATGATGCTCGTCACTAGCGCTGTCGCTGTCGTGAACTTCAATGTAGGCATCGACCCACGCGCTGAATTCTTCCATTTCCATGCTGCAATATCTCTTTTAAATTGTCTGCCTAACTTATTCTGTGCAGAGCACAGATTTTATTACCGGAGGGATCGCGCAAGTAAGCAAGATACAACGAACCGGTTGTTCCTTCTCTCGCCCCGGGTGGATCCTCGCAGTCTGTCCCGCCATTTGCTAAACCGGCTGCATGCCAGGCGTCTGCTGCATCCGTGGTAGCGGCACTGAAACCCAGAGTGCTGCCATTACCGGCGCATGCAGGCTCGCCATCTATGGGCTTGCTGATAGAGAAAATACCGGTCTTCGTCATCCAGAACAGGCGGCCCTTATCATCAATAACACCAGGCTCATAGCCTAGCGCACCCAATATGGCATCGTAGAATGCCTTCGATTTTTCGGTGTCATCTGCACCGAGCATTACGTGACTAAACACGTGTTGTTCCTTAAATTACGGTTGAGTTACTACCAACGAAGATATACCGCTGAATAGGCATAGAATCATACCTAGCCAAAAGCCTGTCAGCCAGTAATCACTGTAAATTGTTTGGCAAGGGCGACTGAAAAAGTCCGCACGCTTCTAGTCTGCCTGCTACTAGTCTGCCAGCTGGGGAAGCTGCTGCAGAAACTCATCGATATTACGCAGACAACGCAGGTCGAAAAATAGCTGGCCGTCCGACACGCGCCCTACCACCGGCTTTGGCAGTGAACGAAACCCCAGAGACAGCCGTTGCAGCGCCTCGTCGGTCTTGCCCTTCTCGGCAATGGGGGTTAGACAGAGCGCGCGACTGGACATCAGGTCCAAGGGTAATGCACCACTGCCAATCTGACTCTTACAGTCCTGCACAGACACCGTCGCCCTGCCCTTAAGGCGCTCAGCTACCGGGCCTAGCACCGCTGTCGCAACTTCCTCTATCTCCGCTAGCGGCCGCGCGAGATCGGCTAGCATGGGCAGCCGGGAATCGAGTCGCTGTGGATCTTTATAGATATTGATCACGGCCAATAATGCAGCCATGGTGATCTTGTCTACCCGCAGCGCACGCTTGAGAGGATTGCTCTTCACGCGCTCAATCAGATCGCGCCTGCCAACGATAATACCCGCCTGCGGCCCCCCCAGCAGCTTATCGCCGCTGAAGGTAATCAAGTCCGCACCCATGTCGATGGTGTCCTTCACCGTCGGCTCATGGGGTAGATTAAACTGCCGCAAGTCAACCAATGAGCCACTACCGAGATCCGAAACAAAGGGAATATCCCTCTCCCTGGCCAACTCGCTCAGATCCGATTCGGCAACGGAATTGGTGAAACCTCTAATCTCATAGTTGCTGGTATGCACCTTCATCAAGAGGCCAGTATCGTCATTTATCGCCTGTGCATAGTCCTTCAGGTGTGTTCGGTTAGTCGTACCCACTTCGCGCAGCTTGCAGCTAGCGCTGGCCATAACATCGGGTATGCGAAAGGCACCGCCTATCTCCACCAGCTCGCCGCGAGAGATGATGACTTCCTTATGCAAAGCCAGCGTGTTCAAGACCAGTAGCACGGCGGCGGCATTGTTATTAACCACTGTCGCCGCCTGGGCTCCCGTCATCTCACAGATCGCCTGCTCCAGATGCGAATCTCGATCGCCGCGCTTTCCCGTGTGTAGATCGTATTCCAGATTGGTCGCATTCGTCGCGGCCGTCACCATAGCCTCCACCGCCTCGGCTGGAAGGCTGGCGCGACCGAGGTTGGTGTGTATCACCGTGCCCGTCAGATTGAACACCGGTATCAGGGAGCTGGAATATTGTGCCTGAACGGCCGCGGATATCTTCCCACAGAACTCATCAAAAAAATCGGGAGCCGATAGCCAAGCTATAGACCCATCATCGCTGGCAAGTATGGCCTCGCGCAGGTCAGCAATCTGACGTCTACCTTCATCCTTTACACTTTTCTGGCCGAATTTGTCGATTTGTGCTGATAAATTTTTCGACTGCAATAATTTATCTATTGCGGGAAGATTTTTGAGTAGATTTACGCTCGAATTCATGGTTTTACTGCACATTCAGATTAGACTACGCGAGAAACGGCGCTATCAATCTACGGAAATTTTGCGTCAAGCGCAATCGCAACCCACTCTCTGTCATGCATTAGATGTATATCTTGCCATAGTCTACAAGCCAATATTAAACTGAACTTCAGGCTATTAGAGTTAATTTTATTATGAGGGCAATACTGTGATTGAACCAATTTTCAAAAAAGAGTCTCAAATATATTCTTAGCTAAGGAAAACGAAGCTAGGCATTAGAATGGCCATTTCTCCAACCCAGCTGAGCTACCAACCCTTTGCGCCAATATGAACCTATAAAAAATGTCCAAGCATCAACACGTTTTAGTTACAAACTACTTCCATCCCGAGACCGTTGACTTACTGGATAAGAAGTTCACGGCGCACCACCTTTGGAAGCTGGCAGACAAAGAAAAACTCGATTTGATCTCGAGCCTTCAGGGAAAATGTAAGGCTGTAGCCACCGCATCCTGGGTTTGTGATGAGGCAATCTACCAACTGAACTCTCTACAATTAATATCTTGTTTCGGAGTTGGGGTTGACGCGATCGACTTTGACAAAACCCAGGAAATGCACGTTCGTGTGACTAACACACCCGATGTGCTCAATGACTCAGTGGCAGATATAGCTATAGCCCTGATCTTGGCCTGTACGCGCAACCTGGTGATTGCTGACAACTTCGTGCGCTCTAAAAAATGGCAGGCAGGCCCCTTAGCCTTTGGCCAAAGCATTCGGAACAAGACCCTGGGCATTGCGGGCTTCGGCAGAATCGGCGAAGAAATAGCCAAGCGCGCAGAAACGTTCGGACTGAAGATTGCTTACCACAACCGAAACCCCAAAGACGTGCCATTCACCTACCATGGGAGTATCACCGAATTGGCAGCAGCGTCGGATATTCTGCTGTGCATGTTGCCCGGTGGCGAAGACACCAAACATGCCATCGATGCGCAGGTACTGAGGGAGTTAGGGCCTACTGGAACTTTCATTAATGTTGGGCGCGGCTCCAGCGTCGACGAAGACGCACTCGTGCTGGCCTTACAGCAGCGGCAAATTCACGCGGCCGGCCTGGATGTCTATGCCGACGAACCTAACGTCCCCGAAGCACTGCTAGCGATGGATAACGTAGTACTACTACCCCACATTGGCAGCGCTACCGTTGAAACCAGAAGAGCCATGGGCCAGCTGGTAATCGATAATCTGGAGGCGTTCTTCGCTGACAAGCCGCTTATTACAGAGGTGTTGTAAGGTGTATCTTCAGGAGAACATAGAGACCTACTGCCCCTATTGCGGCGAGGCCATCCAGCTAATTGTGGATTGCTCGATTCCCGAGCAAGAATACATCGAGGACTGTCAGGTTTGTTGCCGCCCCATACAGATTAGGGCGGAGGTAGATTCTGCGGGCATACCCGCGATCACGGTAAATAACGAAACTGAATAACAGAAAAGCCGTCTACGGCAGCACGTGAAAATAGATGTACTTGGCCTCATTGTCATACATCATCTGGAAGTCTTTTTCGATCAAAGCCTCATCCGACAGATCGATCTCTGTAAATAATTCTCGGTAAGATGCGCTGAGGGAATTGTAGACAAACTCCTGCACGATCAAGATATTAAAATCTTTTAACCCCAGCGACCAGGCATGGTCACTAAAAATCTTCCAAAAAGCTGGCTGCTTCCGCAGCTCTTCGTATTTGGCAGCCTGTATCAGTGAATCACCAAACAAGTCATAGGACCGAATACCACCACTCTGGAACGTACCCTGTACCGAATTGTAGGCCAGCCCCATTGCACCCTTGATGGGCCTGGAGTAATTAAATTTTCGCACCTCCAGATTGAATGCCTCGAACATGGTCAGCGCCGTGGAGACCGCACTATCGGCCAGCGAACTTGAATCGATGGGAAGGAAAGGATAGCCGACCGAACTAATAAAACCATCCCCGGTTTCTTTTAAGCGAAAGGCACGAGACCTGAGGGGATTATGCTCATACCCCTTCATACACACCTGAAGAAAAGACTGAAAAATACCCATAAAGAAATCTTGCGTCTTCTCATGGCGAATCTCACCCGATTTCTGCACATCGAACACGTTTACTATGGCCTTGCCTTCTTTCAGTGGCATCGTGTTCTCCAGCTCATCACCCAACTTAATGCGTTCTAGCTGATGGGGGTAAACCAGTTTGGATAGCTGGTTATAGAGATGCTGCCTAGTATCTGCATCTGTGGACTTTAAATAAAATCGTGTTCGCACACTTTCATAAAAAACCCAATTCAGCAGAGTTCCAATCGAGTAGCCTTCAACAAGCGGAAGCCTATTAAGTACAAAAAACTGCTCACTTATAAGAAACAAGAGAAACCCTGCTAAACACGCAAAGAAAAAGTTCCTAAGAAGGGTCACATAGTAATTCCTATGAAAAGCAAAAGCAGATGCTATCGCCAGCACAAATGTAACCTGACCTTGTAGTAGTAAAAATATACTTTGAAAGCTTTCTGGAGATAACACTCCATCGAAAATAATCAACAACGTTAAGGCAAACCCAAACACGCCAGAAAGGCAGAGTAAATCTAAAAACTGGACACTATACTTTTCTAGTTGAGAGAATATTGCTGTCAAAAAGGGGTATAGTAGAACGATTAATATTGAAAGTGAATATGCGAATAACGTGTAGACTGCATTTGGATTACCCCTACTTTGCGAATCAAAATAAGTTATTATGGTCGAGACAACCATAAGCAGGGCAGCCGTTCTCGCCGGCCACCCTAATGCAAAATTCGCTTCACGCCGAAGCTCATTTTTGAACTCCACGGCATGCTCGCTACAATATTGAGAGTATTTTTGATTTGAAAGAACTGATTTGCTCATATATTTTGAATTCACAATTCATTGACTATGTGACTAAGAGCTTGGTCAGCGCCAAGCGCATTGAATTGGACGTTTAGGTTGCCAGATGATTAGTGGCAGTGTAGAAGATCAATGCTTTTCTAAATCCGCACTCTGGATTACGGCTTCTTTTATGCAATCTTTAGCGAAATCTAAATGAATACCGCCACCGCACTTCTCGCATTCACCTACACAATAGTGATCCTAGCCCTAATTTTGGCCAGGCTTTCGTTCTTTAAAGTGAAGCCCGGAAAAGCTAGGTTTAGCGCATTACTCTACGACCCGATAGTTCTTATTCATATTGGATATACTTTTTATTACATATTTGAACATACACAAGGCGAAAATCCATGGACGATTATCCTTGCCTGTACAGTCTACATGACGGGACTATTACTATTTTTGTGGGGGATAAATACTGCAAAAGAACTAAATTTTGCCTTTGGTGGTTTCTCAGGAAAAATAATTAGTTCTGGACCATACCGTATTATGCGACACCCATTTTACGTTTCCTATACTCTAATATGGACAACCGGTACATTCCTATTCAATTCACCTGTTTTGTGGATTACACTCATTTACTTAGTAGCGTTTTATTGGCACTCAGCGAAGAGCGAAGAAAAAGCAATACTGAGCAGCGAGATGGCACGCGAGTATGAATCTTACTGCAAAGAAACAAACATGTTCATACCGAGGATAAAGTCATGGAAAAGTTGAAATTTAAAACAATAACGAATCAAAAAGATACTGAAGCAGTGCTCGAAAAAATCGAATCGAATTTAGGTGTCAGACTACCACTAAGCTACGCTACTAACAGCAAAATTGTAGGAATCTTCCTTCGCGGAAAATTGTCAGCCTGTTACATGTTGGTTACTAAACCAGGGTTTCGAAGTTTACTTTTCGTTCCAGATGAAACAAAGAGAAATAGTAAATTCTTTAAAAATGATGAATTTGAGATGATGGAAGTCAATGGACTATGGATAGGGCCAGCCCTTAAAAGCCCTTCTATGCAGCTCAAAGTTTGGGCACATCTTATTAAAGATATTTTCATGAGCCGAAAGCGGTTTGTAGTGTTGATGCAGAACTCGAACAACAAGTGTATGGAAAGGTTTATGAGCATGGCAAACCCCACCTGCATCTATGAAGGCGAGCCTTTTGTTATGGCTCGTGAAAAGACACACAATACCATTCGCGTTAGCTTTGCAACTCGCTGGAGCATTGTCTTGAATGCCCCCAAGTACTTGAACGAACTATTTCAACGACGCCAAAGAGCTCGGAACTTTTCTACAAAGCAAAGTTATGTGCGATCGTTGAAGCAATCTAACTCTGAATTCGCTTAAAAAAAACACTGTCATATACAGCTGCGACTCTGCTTTGTAGCACCCGATTGTATGCCTTATGTTAAGGGAGATAACCCTTCTAACTTGCATTTAGAGATGCTCACACTAATCGCGCCAGCGCTGGATTTTGACGTGCAAGTGCATTATCCTCACCTACCCGAACAGGGCGGCATTTTGTCGTCCTTTCTGTGCGAAAATCGAGCAGCTGGCTTTCGCTGAAAGCCGCATTGGTTAGGTCTTCCTGACAGTTTCCATGGGCTGCCACGGCGAACATCTCTCCCCTGTGGGGTTGAGAACAAAATGGTGTAGATTTATTAAGGTATTTTTCGCGATATGAGCAGACCCCAGATCAAAAAACCCAATAAGAGCAAAAAATCGCCCAAGAGCAAGAAATTCGTCTACGAATTCGGTAAGAAGACAGACGGCAATACGACTATGCGCGAGCTGCTAGGCGGCAAGGGCGCTAATCTTGCGGAGATGGCGTCCATAGGCCTGCCAGTACCTCCAGGCTTCACTATCAGCACCGAAGTCTGCACCTATTACTACGATCACCAGCAGCGCTATCCTACGGCCCTGCGCCAATCGGTGGAAAGCTCGGTCAGAAGCGTCGAGAAGCAGCTGGGCAAGAAGTTTGGTGGCCGCAAGAACCCACTACTGGTCTCTGTGCGCTCCGGGGCCAGAGATTCCATGCCCGGCATGATGGATACCATCCTCAACCTTGGCCTGAATGACGATACGGTCCAAGGCCTGGCTGACGTATCAAACAACCCGCAATTTGCATGGGATTGCTATCGCCGCTTCATCCAGATGTACGGCGGCGTAGTGATGGGCGTTACCGCCCGCACCGAGGAAGAGGAAGACCCCTTCCATATCATCCTCGAGAAACTCAAACACTCCCTGCATATTGAGTCCGATAGCGAACTGAGCACAGCGAACCTGCAGACTCTGGTGACCCGATACAAGGCACTGATCCGCAAGCGCACCCGCAGCGCATTCCCACAGGATGTCATGCAGCAACTCTGGGGCGCTATCAGCGCCGTGTTCGGCTCTTGGAGAAACGATCGCGCCATCCTCTACCGTCAGGAATATGACATTCCCGCCGAATGGGGCACCGCCGTCAATGTACAGGCCATGGTATTCGGTAATGCCGGCAACGACAGCGCCACGGGTGTCGCCTTCACCCGCGACCCCGCCAACGGCGAGAAGCTGTTCTATGGTGAATACCTGATCAATGCCCAGGGCGAAGATGTGGTAGCGGGTGTTCGCACGCCGAACGCCATCAGCATGCTGGCGAAAGAAATGCCCAAGAGCTTTAAAGACCTGGAGAAGGTTCGCGCCAAGCTGGAAAAACACTTTAAAGATATGCAGGACTTCGAGTTCACCATCGAGAAGAAGAAGCTGTTTATCCTGCAGACCCGAAACGGCAAGCGCACCGGGCTGGCCGCCGTGCGAATCGCGGTAGAGATGCAGAAGGAACGTCTGATGAATGTTGAGACGGCGCTACTGAAGATTCCTGCCGAATCGATCGACTCCCTGCTCGTGCCTGTGTTCGATCCCAAGGCCTTGAAGGCCGCGACCGTCATTGCCACTGGCCTGCCTGCTGGCCCCGGCGGAGCCACTGGACGTATCGCATTCACAGCGGCGCAAGCCGAGAAGGCAACCCGCGAAGGCAAGAAGGTTGTGCTTTGCCGCACAGAGACCTCCCCTGACGATCTCAAGGGCATGCTGCATTCACAGGGCATTCTCACCTCACGCGGCGGTGTCTCCTCCCATGCCGCTCTCGTCGCCCGACAATTAGGCAAGGTCTGTGTCTGTGGCGCTAGCGATATCAAAATTAACTACGAGAAGAAAACCCTGACAGCGGGCAAGACTGTGCTCAATGAGGGGGATTACATCTCTATCGATGGCACCACCGGCGCCATCTACAAGGGCATGATCGAGAGTACCGATTCCGAGGTGAAGCGCGTTCTGGAAGGCAAGCTGAAGCCAAACAAGAGCTACACCTACGAGCTGTTCCAGACAGTCATGAAGTGGGCTGACAAGCACCGCAGCCTGAACATTCGAACCAATGCCGACACACCAAACATGGCCAGCCAGGCAGTAGCCTTCGGCGCAGAAGGCATTGGCCTATGCCGAACTGAGCACATGTTCTTCGACGGCGACCGCATCGACTATATGCGCCAGATGATTCTCGCCGCTGACGAAGTGCAGCGCCGCTCTGCGCTGAAAAAGCTACTGCCTTTTCAGAAGAAAGATTTTGTGGGCATCTTTAAGGCCATGAACGGCCGCCCGGTGACTATTCGCCTGCTGGATCCACCACTACACGAATTCCTGCCACACGATGATGTCGTAAGACGCCAGCTGGCAGAGAGATTAGACGTGCCGCTGGACTTCGTCATCGATCGCATCAAGTCTCTTCACGAAGAAAATCCGATGCTAGGTTGCCGTGGCTGCCGCCTAGGCATCATCTACCCTGAAATCACCGAGATGCAGAGCCGCGCTATCTTCGAGGCGACTGCTCAGGTACTTAAAGGCAAGAAGAAGATCAAGGTGAAACCAGAGATCATGATTCCTCTGGTGGGCTTTCGTGAAGAACTGGCAGACCAGCTCGCCATCGTGCACCGAGTAGCCAAGGAAGTAATGAAGAAACGTAAAGTGCGCTTCAGCTACCTGGTAGGCACCATGATCGAAGTACCCCGTGCTGCCATCACCGCCGATGAGATCGCCAAAGAAGCCGACTTCTTCAGCTTCGGTACCAACGACCTGACCCAAACCGCCCTCGGCCTGAGCCGCGACGACATGGGTCTGTTCTATGACGAATACCAAAGGAAAGAAATCTACAACAAAAACCCGTTCGCCAGCATCGACCAACGCGGCGTAGGCAAACTCATGGAATTCGCTGTAGAGCGCGGCCGCTCCACCAAGCCGGATCTCAAGCTAGGTATCTGCGGCGAGCACGCAGGCGACCCAACCTCGATCGATTTCTGCCACCGCGTGGGCTTGAACTACGCGAGCTGTTCTCCACCACGCGTACCCATTGCAAGATTGGCCGCGGCGCAGGCGAAGCTACGCAATAGCTAAGTGTCTGACCTCTGCTTCACTTTGGTGGAGCAGAGAACTGAAAATCCTCGTGTCGGTGGTTCGATTCCGTCCCTGGGCACCATCTTTTCAAGGTTCCGTTCAGGCCACTTTGTTAAAGTCTATTAGCTCAAGATTTTTAACGTCAATTGATTGGCGAGCTTTCCATAAATCATAGCTATCTTGAAGCATTAACCAGCTTTCAGCTGACCCACCTAGCACGCCTGAAAGCCTAACTGCCATTTCAGGCGACACATCAGAAACGCCATTTAGCAACCGATTAAAAGTGCTACGTGCAACACCGAGGCGATCAGCAACTTTATTACCCGTGACCTCATTAAATGGCTCAATATATGTCCTTTGAATCAAGGCACCTGGATGCGGTGGATTATGTTGCTGTAAAGTCATTAGTGGTAATCCTCGTAATTAACAATGTATGCATCTCCGTCTTTGAAAATAAAAACTATCCGCCAATTGCCAGAAACACTAATCGCCCAATGATCTTTTAACTTTCCTTTAAGCCCGTGCAATTTGTAGCCAGGCTTATCAATATCGTCGATTGTTTGTGCAGCGTGTAAAAAAGCAAGTTGATCAGCTATTTTGCGGGCATGTTTCACTTGAATGCCGGAGGTACTGCCTTTGATGAAGAATCTCTCTAAGCCTTTGTGCTTAAAAGTCTTGATCATCAACAACATCCCTGCCAGAACTATTAGTTACTCATTTAATTTGAGAATAGTACAATATTCCGTGATGCGCAACAAGGATTAAAATTTGCCAGTACGCAGAACTTGCAGATAAAGGGGACAGATTTATTTTCCCTTTTGTACAGGACGACCTCTACCACGGTTCTCGATTCTTAGCCCAATTCTATTTTCAATTTCGTCGATGAAAGCGGAGCTTCCTGTTAACTGATTTCTAGTTACTGCGTTGCGAATTAGTGTTTTTTCGTCTCCTTCACCGATGCTCACGAATTTTTGATATCTAACCTGTCGTTTATGTGAGTCATCGCTTAGCGCCAAGTAAGCCTCATCGAGATCGAGCCAGCCCAGTTCCTCTATCCCTGTCCGAGCCTGATAACTCGACCACCGATATTGTGCTGGGTCTACTACCATTCTTGCCTTAACCGGATTGAGCTCCACATATCGACAGCATTGGAGGAGATACTCATCTCTTTGGATTGGGCTAATCTTGTATCTCCCCTCCCATAGTGAACCTGTCCGATTCTCCAATTTGTTAGCATATCTCGTCTGCCGAGCCGCAAGCCTCTTCATCAATTCGCTGACCGAAAAAGCGTCTTCGGCTGGCTCAACAATCAAATGAATATGATTAGTCATCAAGCAAAAACAATAAACTTTTACACCAAATTCATGTTTAAACTTAACGAGCGAATCAAGATAGTATTGATAATCAACCGATTCGATGAAGACAGCTTTCCGATTGTGTCCACGTTGGACAATATGATGCGGTGTGTTGGGAAGAATAATTCTCGCCGTCCGTGGCATGGGAGACCTCCAGAATATAAAGTTTACTAATTTATGTTCTAGTGTAGATTTTGCGATTTCTCAAGCTTAACTCGAAAATAAATCTGTCCCCTTTAACTTCCAGGCTAAAGACGTAAAGTTTTGCCTCTCAGATTTCGTTGGAAATCATCTTGCGAACATGCATTATCCATACTGCTATCAACACCAGCAGTGGCGCCGACAGGGTGATCAACAGGGATTCCACCATAGTGAAACCTAACGGCATGTCTGGGGACAAGCCACATATTCCCTGAGCCTCAAATAAGAGGGGAATCCACCGATCCAGCGGCATGAACTCCGGGAATCCGGCACCCATGGTGCAACTGGAAACAACCGTGCCCAGCTCGACGCCATAGGCGTAGTAGCTGGTGTAGAGCGCCCCGGCCAGCATGACGATGGTGAGGTTCAGTGCCATCCAGCGCCACCAGATGCTTTTGACCATGACCAGTCCCAACAGAGCGAAGATGATGGAGCCCATTACCCAGGCCCGCACCTGTACACACAGCGCACATGGGTACCACATTCCAGGACCATACTGGTAAAACAGCGCGATACCTTCCATCAGCACCAGGTAGAGAACACCGGTCAGCCAGAAATAGCGGCTTTCGGCAAAGTTATAGAGCTTGTTCACAGATTAGACCCTTCGAGCGTAGCGGTAATATTCTAAATAGATAATGCATTCTAACGGATTTCTTTCAGGAATAAATGGGAGCTTTCCAAAATTGCTTTCTTTATTCTTACTCTGTCCCTAAGGCTATGGCGCGCACCACTCACAATCTTAAGTTGTTAAGTTGTCGGTGTCCCCTATATGCTCCTACACGATGAATCTATCAGCGTCCCTACAACCAAGGAGAGACTTAAATATTATTATGACCAAGACAATCAGCAGAACAGGCATTATTGGACTGATACTCTATTCAGCAATTGTCGGAGCACAGCCCGCTCCCTCCTCAACCACTATTTTTGACGGGCTAAAGATAACTCTGTGCGGCACTTCCTCTCCATTGCCAGCGCCAGGTCGCGCGCAGGCTTGCGTGGCGGTAGAAACACCCGATCATCTTTATATTGTGGATGCAGGGTCTGGTTCTGCGGCTACAGCACAGCTATCCGGCACTCCTTTAGAAAAAATGCGCGGCATTCTGTTAACCCATTATCATTCTGATCATATATCCGATATCGGCGATTTCAATCTCAACTCATGGGTAGCAAGCAGGCCAGCTCCATTACAAATTATTGGACCAGAAGGTGTCGATCGCATTGTTGAAGGTCTTAATATCACTTACGAATTGGACCGTGGCTACCGCGTGGCTCATCACGGTGCAGAGCTACTTAACCCCGAACTAGGCATACTGCAGTCTCGCACAATAGGAGAAGGCGTAATCGTGGATGAAGATGGATTGCGGATCACTGCATTCAAAGTTTCTCATCCACCGATTGAACCAGCCTTTGGTTATCGATTGGATTACGGCGGTCGCTCCGTGGTCATCAGTGGCGATAGCTTAGTTACCGACAAAATTGTGGAAATATCTGATGGCGCCGATGTTGTGCTACATGACGCGATGGCTTTGCAACTAGTGCAAGGTGCGGAAGCTATGTCACGCGGCGCTGGCAATACCCGACTTGCAACCGTACTCCACGATATTCAGGATTATCATGCAACCACTGCAGATTTAGCACGCCTGACAGCCGAGGCGGCGATTGGGCAACTCGCTCTATATCACCTTGTACCTGCCCCAAGAAATGCCATGGCAATTGCGGCATTCAACGGCGGCTTACCAGACGGTGCTCTCATTACCGAAGACGGCATGATGATCTCCTTGCCAGCAAATTCGAAAGAGATCACGGTTGATTGATAACTATGGATCAGAGTGAAAATTCAGTAGTTTTGAGCACGCTCAATCACTGTATTTCTAGCACACTTCGTAACACACTCTGATCTCGTACTTATCTCTCTGATTCGTATAAAGAATAGGTCACGCGGTCTACTAAAAATCCTCGTGTCGGTGGCCCGAAAGGAGCGAAGCTCCGCAGAGTGCGCAAAGCGCGAGTCCGAAGGGCCGAGGAATTCGGCTTAGCCGAATTTAGAGTCAAAGCTGCGGCAGCAGCGCAGGCGGCGGAACGCCGCCCGTAGGGTGAGAATTTTGATTTAATCAAAATTCGAACCACTAATTGCGCCAGCACAAGCCTTACTGTACGCGTCTAACTCTTATAGCCCGGCCCGTATCTACTATCTGCATTCTGGATATACCCATCCAGTTCGTAGTGATTTCAACTTCAGGGTCGACAGCAGAGTAACTATAGCGCCTGGTGCTTCTGGTTTCCCAAATCTGGCCATTTTTGAGATGGAATTGTGTCGGGCCATTCCAACCGCTGAATTCTCCGTCAATCCTGCTCCTAATATTGGCGTTGCTGAGCTCTCTCACTGCAGGACTGTCATCAATCATCACTTCGGCATCTTGCGCTGTATAACGCACTAGCCAACGGTTAATAGCCGCTATTTCATCAGCGGAAAGCCGCCCAAAACCAGAAGCGGCAAACTCTTCTGCGGTCATCAACTCGCGGACGTCCGGATTCTCGGCAGATAGAGCTAGATGCGTAAACAGCATCAATATTAAAGCGAAGCAGTATCGAAACATAATTTGAGGCCTGTTTTGTTACTAAAGAAAGTGGGGCTAAGTTTCTCATATGCAGGAAAAGCAAACAAAAATATTTGGAAGCAAAAGAAGATAAGCAATGGGACAGAATGAAGAATACTATAGCTTAGAGCGGACCTGTTGAGCGTATTCTTAGCACACTACTTAGCACACTCTGATTTCATAACTTTAGCTCGCTAGCCTCACCCATTTAACGCGCTATATTGGGCTTTAACAGTTCCATCTGCGGCAAAATTAGTTATCCTACAAGCTAGATCGACGAAAAATAATTGGCACAAGTCGTAATTCCGAACCCGTGATAACGTAAAGCCAAAGGACGCTACTATGCAGAACCACATGATTCCAGCCATCTGCCTGCTATCTACATTGCTTGTTAGCTGCAGTAGTGAAAAGGACCCTCTTCGCCTGGAAACACTGGCTAATACCAGCCCCAAGAATATCATCTATATTCTCTCCGACGATCATCGCTTCGATTTTATGGGTTTTACTGGCAAAGTGCCGTGGCTGGAAACGCCGAATCTCGACCGGCTGGCCAGTGAAGGAGCCTATTTCCCCAATACCTATGTCACTACCTCGCTATGTTCACCGTCTCGAGCATCGATCCTCACGGGGCTGTATTCCCATACCCACACGGTTATAGATAATGCCGCTCCCGACCCTGGAAACCTCACCTTCTTCCCTCAGTATCTGCAAGAAGCGGGCTATCAGACCAGCTACTTCGGCAAGTGGCATATGGGCAATCACAGCGACGAGCCACAACCTGGATTCGATCACTGGGAGAGTTTTCGGGGACAGGGTGTCTATTACGGACCGACACTAAATATCAATGGCGAGCGCACGACCTATAGTGAGACTACCTATATCACCGATGTCTTGACCGAACATGCCGTCGACTGGCTAGATGAGCGCGATGAGGAGCAACCGTTCTTCATGTACCTGTCGCACAAGGCTGTGCACTCCCAGTTTCAACCTGCCGAGCGCCATCAGGGCTTTTATCAAGAAGAGGCAATAGTCTACCCCCCAAGTTTCGACACGCCGAATTATGGAACTCCTGAACTACCAACAGCCAGTTCGGACAGTGAGCCTCTGCGTGGTCGCGACTACTACGGAGAACGCCGTATTCCCGACTGGGTAAAGCAACAGCGTGAGTCCTGGCACGGCGTCGACTACATGTACCACGGCGACATCGACTTCGAAGAATTTTTTCAGCGCTACACCGAAACCCTCATGGGCATAGATGATAGCGTGGGTGCAGTGCTGGACTATCTTGACGCCAACGGCCTGGCAGAAGACACCCTGGTTATTTATATGGGAGACAATGGCTTCTCTTTTGGCGAACATGGATTAATCGACAAGCGTCACTTCTACGAAGAATCCGCTAAAGTCCCTCTATTAGTTAGGTGGCCTTCACGGCTGCAAGGCGGCGCTACCATCGAATCACTGGTGCAGAACATCGACATTGCGCCAACTATTTTGGAAGCAGCTGATCTTCGCATGCCATCGCATATGCAGGGGGCTTCGTTTATTCCTCTATTCAGTCGCGAAGAGATTCCCTGGCGCGATAGAATATTCTATGAATACTACTGGGAGATGGATTTCCCCCAGACACCGACAATGTTTGGCATACGTACCGAGCGCTACAAATATATTCGTTATCATGGCGTGTGGGACACCAATGAATTCTATGATCTTCAGGCCGACCCTAGTGAGATGCAAAACCTGATCGATGCCCCAGAACATCAAGAACGCATTGCTGGATTTGCCAGCGAAGTCTATGACTGGCTAGAAACTACCGGTGGCATGAGCATTCCATTAAAGAATGTGGTTCGGCCCAAGTTTGGCGACCATCGCAACCAGTCAGTATTCTAAAGGACAATACCTATGCGATACTTTCTCAGGCTTTTACACTCCCTTTTTTATAATTTAGGAATACCCGGCTTCAACATGAATATTCTTCCGGTCACCGCCGCCCTGCTACTGGCACTCACTGCTGCACAGAAAAGCTTTGCTCAAGCAGCTTCAGACGACTCGTGTCTGAATGAGCCAGCCGGTCAGGTTTGGGTGAATGAGGCAGAATTTATTATGGGAGATAACTCCCACTACCCAGAAGAAGGCCCTGCTCACAAGGTTTCCGTGCGAGGTTTCTGGATAGACGCTCATGAAGTAAGCAATGCCCAATTCGCTACCTTTGTGGATGCAACCCACTACGTGACGGTGGCGGAGCGCATTCCCAATCCCGCCGACTGGCCAGCCGATGTGCCAGAAGATTTCCTCAAGCCAGGCTCGGTTCTATTCACCCCTCCGGAGCCGGGCCAAGCTGCGACAAACTGGTGGTCTTGGGTGCCCGGCACCGATTGGCGACACCCCGATGGGCCGGGCAGCAGCATTAGGGGCAAAGATCTCTACCCGGTAGTCCACGTGGCATACGAAGACGCACAAGCCTATGCGAATTGGGCAGGTCGCTCGCTTCCAACCGAGGCACAATTTGAGCTGGCCGCTCGCGGCAAAAGCAACGCGGTATTCCCCTGGGGCGGCAATGAGCTAGCTCCCCATGGGCAGCATCAGGCGAATACCTGGCAAGGCAATTTCCCAATGAACAATAACGCCGAAGATGGCCATCAGGGGCTTGCTCCAGTGGGTTGCTTCGGCGCCAATGACTATGGCGCTTACGACTTGATCGGCAATGTGTGGGAATGGACCTCAAACTGGTACTACCCGACACATAATCAGGATGACTCAAACAATCCAACAGGCCCCACTCTGGAGCAAAGTATTAACTCCGCCTCCTCTGCTGTTCCGGAAAAAGTAATCAAGGGCGGGTCTTATCTGTGCGCAGAAAACTATTGCCTACGATTCAGGCCTGCGGCACGCGAAGCACAAGATACCGGGCTGGGGACAAGTCATATTGGATTCAGAACGGTAAAGAACTAGGGCAGCTATACTGGCGCCGGTGTAAATTCTTTTGGCATACGGGCCGGCTAGCAATTAATTACATACTATTTATCTTTTTATCTTTCGGAACCACAGATAAATGCAAACATCGGAATCTGGATTCCTACTGAACAGTCGTCAAAAAGTCAGAAATTTTATTGGCCTGCTTGCATTGGTTTTAGCTATCAGTCAATGCAGCAACGAGGAAACGGCCAAGCCCGAGCAGGCTGGCGGCCCCAAACTCCCACAAAAACCTAACATCCTTTGGCTGGTTGCTGAAGACCTCAGCGCCATTATTCCTCCATTCGGTGACAATACGGTTGCAACACCAAATTTGACGCGCCTGGCAAACGAGGGCATCCGTTACACACAAGTCTATTCAAGCTCTGGAGTCTGCGCGCCAAGCCGCGCTGCGATTGCAACAGGCATGTATCAGAATCGAATTGGCGCACAGCATATGCGCACAACAAATATTGCTGACTTCGGTGTCGAGGGCATAGTGCCTTATGAAGCGGTGCCACCTGCCTATGTAAAGATGCACAGCCAGTATTTTCGCGAGGCCGGTTACTACGCCAGCAATAACGCCAAGGAAGATTATCAATTTCGCAAGACAGTCACCGCATGGGATGACAGTAGCAGATCGGCACATTGGCGTAACAGAGCCGAGGGGCAACCGTTCTTTTCTGTGTTCAACTTTGGCATTACTCACGAATCACAAGTTTGGGCTCAGGCAGACAACCCATTACTGGTGGATGATAACCTGGAAGTTCCAGTTCCTCCCTATTTGCCAGATTCGGAAATTGGCCGCAAAGATATACGGCGAGTCTATTCCAATATTGTCGCCATGGACCGACAGGTCGGTGAAATACTGAATCAGCTGGAAGAAGATGGCTTGTTGGATAGCACCATCATCTTCTGGTACAGCGATCATGGCGGGCCACTGCCCCGACAAAAAAGATTACTGTATGACTCTGGAATTCATTTACCCCTAATAATACGATTTCCCGATCAGTTCAAGGCAGGTGAAATTGATGATCAACTTATAAGCTTCGTCGATTTCAAGTCGACGATTCTCTCTCTTGCCGGAATCGAGCCACCAAGCTATGTCGATGGCAGAGCCTTTCTGGGAGAGTATGCGAATTCTGGGAATCGAGACTATGTGCATGCCGCCGCCGATCGCTTTGATTCCGAGTACGACACCATCCGAGCGGTTCGCGACAAACGATTCAAGTATCTTCGAAACTTTAATCCCGAGAAGCCCTACTATCTGCCACTTACTTACAGAGAGCAGATGCCCGTCATGCAAGAGCTACTGCGCATGCGCGATGCTGGCGAACTAAACGAGACCCAGGCACAGTGGTTCAGAACATCGAAAGAAGAGGAAGAACTATTCGATGTTGAAAATGACCCCTATGAATTAAATAACCTTGCGGGGGATATTTCTTACGCAGAAAAACTGGCCGAACTCAGAAATGAATTAGACAGCTGGATGAACTATATCAACGATAAAGGCTTGATGCCCGAAGTCGACCTGATCAACAGCATGTGGCCAAACTCAGTTCAACCGACGACCTTAAGCCCAATCGCAAGCAAGGCCGAAAATGATGGCGCTATAACACTTCGCAGTGAGACCGAGGGGGCCAGTATCGGCTATCAAATATTGAATGACGGCGAAGAGCTCGGGGCCGCGTGGCAGATTTATCAGAATCCCTTATCTATAAACGAAGGCCAGCGGCTGCTGGTAATCGCCCACCGTATTGGCTTTATCCCTAGTGCCACAATTTCGATTAGGTAATACGGAAGAAAGGGGTCGGAGGGATTTATTTTAAATCCCTCCGACCCCTTTCATGACCCCTTTTATTGTTACTACACCCCCTCGCATTGCTCGATGCATTGTTACATGGCACACTAAATGACTTAGAAAAAGAAGGTGGGTCACTATGCTACTAGGCAAAACATTACTGGGCGTTTCGGCACTTGTATTCATAGGGTATGGACTTGTCAGTCTCGTGTCTCCAGCCATACCCGCAGGTTTTGCGGGCCTGGTGATCAGCAACGGTGACGCTTTTGCCGAAATTGGCGCGATGTACGGCGGACTGCAAACAGGGCTGGGCCTATTCTGCGCTTTGGCACTAGCAAAGCCCGAGTTCTACCGTTCAGGGTTAACGCTGCTGCTTATTGCCATTGGCACCCTTGCCCTGGCACGGCTAGTTTCCGTATTAATTACAGCAGACTCTGTAACCTCATACAGCTATGGGGCATTAGGGTATGAATGCACTACCGCGGCGCTGGCTCTAGCGGCCCTAATGAAAAAATAATATGACTCAACACGAATACATCTTTATCGCCGTATCAATCATTCTCGGCCTGGCGATCACGCGACTGTTGCACACGGCGGCGATGATTACACGCGCCCATAGTCGTGTCATTTTCCACTGGTCCTCTGCAATCTGGACGGGCAGCATCATGCTCTATATTTTGCAGCTCTGGTGGGTTGGCTGGGGGTTGCGCACCATCGAGCAATGGACCTTTCCTGATTTTATTATTCTTGTATTTGGCTCTTCCTGTATCTATGGTGCCGCCGAGATGGCGCTAACCGCACCCGAAGAAGGTACGGTTGATATGCTAAAGGAAAGCCAGCAACTAGGCCGCCTCTCGGCTCTATCCATGCTGTTGTATTTTCTGGTAGGGCCCTATGTAAATATAGTCATGTACAACAATGCAATTTTACCATCGATAGCAGTCCCCACTATTGGAATTGTGCTGATGCTGCTGGTAATCACAATACCGGCAAACTTTAAACTTTGGTCAGTATTGTTTTCGTTTTACTCTCTTGCCGTGCTCGCATTGACGGTATGAGCATGAACAAAAGAGATAAAAAGGATAAGACGCAGATTAACTAAAGGGGTACTAGGGATTTAAAATTAATCCCCACTACCCCTTTTTCTCATATTGACCATTCCCGGGCAACTCTAACTTTCAAATTTACTTATGAAACGTCAATATGCTACCCATAAAGATGCTCTTTAATACTTAATTTGAATGAACCACTGCCTCACGATATCGAGCCTCAAGAAAATCCTGCGCAAGATGTGTTTGTAACAACTCCTTCGCTTCAGCTCTACGCTGCGCAGTAGCCGCAAAATTCGATTCAAAAAAACTGAGCACGCCAACTTTTGTAATCATATGCTGACGGCCCGGATGCCCTGCTTCTAATGGGTCTTGCTGACAACGTTGAGGCGCGTCGGCATCGAGTATTATCCCGTCTTCCACCGAAAACAGATCGGTAAACACCTCTCCCTCTTCTTGATCTACATTCGATTGCACTGACCAGCACGCCAGAGAATCCGCATTACGGACGAAGCGAAAAGCGGGCTCGGAAATTCCAACAAAGCCTATATGGTTACCCCCCTCTATGGTCAGCAGCGCACTGCCCGGCACCCTATCTGGAATGACCGCCGCATTCGAAGCATGGTCGATAAGGCGGTCAGCGGTACCAGCAATCATGAGGAAAGGAATGTCGACCTGACTCTGCTCGTAGAATCGCTTGCTGAGGTTAGCAGACGGACCGGCAATAGAAATCGCAGCCTTGACCCGCGGCTCCCGTAAGCGCGGGTGATAGGTAGTCAAAGAGGTAGAGAAGCCGCCTAATGACACGCCCATAATGCCGATACGCTGCGAATCAATCTCTCCTGCGAAGGGCTTGCCTGCTCCAGCCAAGGCCAGGGTCGAATCGATAAGAAAAGACACATCACCCGGCTGATTGGAAACGTCATTGATATTTGGCCCGCCTGGGGCACTACCGCTAGTTAAGGGGAAGTCTGCAGCGACAACCACATAACCATAGCTCACCAAATGTTCGAGCAGATAACGAACTTCGCTGCGCGATGAAAGAAAACCATGGGAGTGGATTATCAACGGATAGGGCCCTTCGAAATCCTCCGGGTACCAGATCGTAGTTGCTAATGTGCGCTCGGCTGCACCCGGAAAGTCCCTGTTGGCATTCGTTGGACGTGAGTCATCCACCCACACTCGTTCAGACTGCCCAATACTGCAAGGGCCTGCCTGCAACCAAGGAAAACTATTGGAGCCTTCTGGCGGGGTTTCCGGCCTCGATACCAACAGCGCAAAAAGCACAACGAGTACCAAAAGCACGATGAGCGCCACGAATCCGAGACCAATTTTCCTAATCATAGGCTTCCCTTATACGATGGCTTCATCCACTTACAGAATTGTGCTATCTATATATCAGACATTATGGCTAGATAATCCATAGCATAGCAATAACTGTAAATTGACTACACTCGGTCTAAGGCCATACGCTATTTGAGTAATGATCAGTAATGCAGCGTGAATTTGCAGCCAGCATTAATCACAATGAAGCGAGTGAAGTTTACCTAAAAGCCCCTAATCCATTTGTAATCTAATCCAGAGAATACGCCATGAAGAATAGAATCACCTTAGGCATTGCACTTCTCCTAGCCCTGCTGGGATTTGCTTATCAGGCAACCGCTCAAACTAGCGACTACTTGCGAGACGAAGGCGTGTTCGGCAATTTGCCTGAAGATCGTGAGTGGGGAGCTGCGAGTGCAATTCATTATGCCGGCAACGGGATGATCTGGGTGGCAGACCGCTGCGGAGGAAATCGAGGCCCGGGGAGTTGCGAGGATCGCCTCGACGTCGACCCGATTTTCCTGCTAAACCAGGAAGGTGAAGTTATCAGAAGCTTTGGCGCCGGCCTTTTTGTCTGGCCCCATGGAATGTTCGTTGATCATGACAGCAATCTCTGGGTAACCGATGCAGCAACATCGGGCGATAATAAAAAGGGTAACCAGGTTCACAAATTTTCACCGGAAGGTGAATTATTAATGAGCCTTGGAATTGCCGGTGTCAGTGGTAGCGGACATTATTTCTTCAATGCACCGAACGATGTGCTGGTAGCACCGAATGGCGATATTTTTGTGGCCGATGGGCACAACCCTTCCACGGACAACCGCATAGTCAAATTCAATAGCAGTGGCGAATACCTACTGGAGTGGGGCTCCGTAGGCGCTGAAGCGGGAGAGTTTCGAGTGCCTCATGCCTTGGCCATGGACTCGCAAGGGCGACTATTCGTTGCCGATCGCGCCAACAGCCGTATACAGATTTTTGACCAGCAAGGAAATCATCTCTCCACCTGGACCCAGTTCGGACGACCAAGCGATGTCTACATCGATAACAACGATGTGCTTTACGCAGCCGATTCCGAATCGAATACCGGTGACTTGAGAAACCCGGGCTGGAAACGCGGCATCTATATTGGCGACGTCACAGATGGCTTTGTCGACATACTGATTGAAGATGTAAACATGAACCCAACCGGCACGACCAGTCATGCCGAGGGTGCTACGGCAGACGAATTCGGAAACGTCTATGCGGCCGAGGTGGCCGAGCGCAACGTGCGCAAATTTACGCGCAGAACACCGACACGGTAAGCAATTCAGAGCGAAAAGAAAAAAGGGTAGTAGGGATTTATGCTAGATCCCTACTACCCCTTTCTGCATCTTCCTTTGTCTTCAATCTAGCCCACAGCTAACCGCACGTTCTATGGCTCGTAGTCTTGCCAGTGTTCGATGCGATAGCGCAGAGGGTCCGACAATGACTCCTGCCGCGCACGGGTCACTTCGGTAGTACTGAGAGGAACGAAATCGGCAGGCAGTGTCTCGGCATTAAACTCTTCCAGAATCCAGTTAGCCACGGCAGCCAACTCTTCGTCGCTGAGCGAAGAATAGGCCGAGCCTGGCACACGTACAAGATAGGTTCGCATTGCAGCTACGCCCATCATGCGGCCCAACTCCTGATGCAGGGTTGGCACATTCGGTGGGTTGCCCTGCCCTCCGGGAAGATGGCAACCACTGCAATGCAGCAGATAGTTGATTCTGGCTGTGGCGCTGTGCGCGGCGCCGGGTAGGACTATCATCAGTAAGGACAGTGCCAGCGGAATCGCCCCTCTTTTAAATAACACCCCTGCGAAAAGCTTATTGTGGCTCATCTTCTCACAAGCCATCTATTCGTCCGAATAGCCTAATACTAGCGAAACCGTGCAATTGTAGCTGGTGTCTTCCACACCGAAACACCAATAGACCGTACTGCTGGTACCGTTGTAATAAACCGGCTTGTCCCGCTCGGTACGGTGACAGCCGCAACGCCCACAGCTGGACTTGCCGCAACAGTCATTATAGGACATGAGATAATTGCGCCCATCCACGGGATTGAGGCAGGTACCTACCCAGGAGATCGGTGACGGTTGCGTGCCCGGCGGGCAGGAAGTTGCCGAACCCCCGCAACAGGCGCAGATGGAACCACTCATGGCACAGTAGCGCCAGTACTCGCAGGATTGCGGATCGCCTATCTCCTGTATGGAACTCTGGGCAAAAGATCGAGACACCGGCAATAAGGGAAAGGCCGCGGCGCCCGCAAGCATCATTCCGATCTTCGATAAGAAATGACGACGCGACAGTTTGCGCGCCAACGCCAGGCTTGTTCTCCGGGCCTTGTCATCGATCCAGTAGTAGCCACTTTCTACCATTCGTTCAATATTCATGACGATTGTTCCACCGTTGAAGGCTCAAATTTCTTAACAATATTCTCTTCAGCATCACCCTGTTCTGCCGTTGCTAGTCCGACAAATTCCTGCAGGGTCGAAACACCGGAGTCCATAGCTTCAATCAGGCTTTCCATGTGTTCGCGGGTATTCACCAGTCCCTTGCTCTTGAGAATGCCATCGCTGCCAATTAGAACCGCAAACGGCAGCTTGCTGACTTCATAGGTCATTCCAAGCTGCTGCGAGATGATGTAGGGGTAATCGGAAATATTCAGGTCTGTGACATAGGACTTATGTTGTGCCAGCTCCTTGTCCGTGTCAGCACCATCGCTGGCAAACATAAGTTGCATACGCGGCTTCTCCGAAAGGATTAATGACTTCGCGGTAGGCACCAGGGACTTACACACCGGGCAGGTAGGAGAAATAAACAGGATAAAAGTAGCGAGGGTTGAACTGTCTTCACCCCCAATAACAACCTGCGAACCTGCCAGGGTTCTCAGATCCAGCCTGGTCGTCAACTCACCGACTTTGGGCCCGGATGTAGGCTGCAACGCTCCTGCCGGCGACACCCTTTCATGCAGAATCCCTACCTGTCTGGCCAGTGCCAGAACCAGCAGGGCCAAGGCGATTACGACGACCCACAGGATGATATTAGACACGATTAAGGCTTCAGTCATGATCTTCCCCTGCAGACGACTCCGCTAACAACGGTTTGCGCCAGGAATCGATCGCATTGTGGTTCACCAACAACTGATGGAAGGCCCCATAGATAAATACCAGTGCCAGCGTTGCCGCTATCAGGGAAAAGTAATCCAACACGGCAAAGCTTCTTGCGTTCATACTTGCCCCGGCTGCGAGAGCAAAACCAATCAATAAGATGTTGCGAGATACCAGCCATACAGACAACTGTTGCACGCCATTGTCTTTGCTATGCGCCTTTGCCGATGACAGGCCACAACCACAATCGATATAGCTGCGACCTCGCATCAGGTTGACACTCATAGCTGTCCCATAGACAGCAAACAGGGAAGCTGTAGCCATCGACACCAGACCTGTTTGCCAACCTATGGCCCAGCTCAGCCCCAGCACTATTTCAAGCAGGGGAATGAGTAGGCTCAGTGGAGCAAGCAGAAAAGCTGGCAATACCTGGTAGGCTGTAAGAATGCCCTGAAAACGTAATCGGTCAGCAAGCTTGTGCAATCCTGCGGCAACCAACAGCAGGCAGAATGACACGGCGATAAGCTGAAACAGAAGCGGATCTAGCATCGCTTAGAAGTCCTCGAACATTTGCGCGCCAGGCGCCTGAATCGCACGTTCATGCTTGAAGGTCAGCGCATCGAAGACAAGTGTGCCAAGGTCGCCAAAGGAGCCAACGATTAATTTTGGATTCGCTTCCTGAGTTACTAGTAAAGTGCCGATAGGCTCTTCCATCTCGAGACGCTTGAGCAGACGCTGAGTATTAAGATCAATCACCCAGATCTCTGTGCCTCGATCATGATGCGTGTCGATACCACCTTCATGCATCGCGATATACAGCAGGCCAGTATCATGATGTACAGACAGGAATTCACCGCGCCCACCCGGACGCCAACCTTCTGCGCCGTCGGTCGGGATGCGCCAGCCCTCACCGATGTCGATGTCGGTTCCTGACACACTTACCTCGAACAACTCACCAGAGTGGGTCACCAGCAGCCATCCGTCAGCGGTACTGGCAGTGCGGTCGAAAACGGCGTCATCCTGCACGCTGAAGAACACATCGCTGCGCGCCCGGTTCTGTTCGAAGCCGCTTAGATCCAACTGGATAAGTTGCAGCGTGCCATCGCCACAGATTTGCAGAAAGTCATTCTCCGCCACGGCCATATTCACGGCGCAGCCAGGCGTCATTAGTTCATAGACAAAAACACGATCCTGTACGTCCACGATAGACACCGAGTGGCCCGGATTAATGTTGTGTACAACCAGATGACGACCGCTGTTCAACATGGCCAGATGTCGACGCACGCCCAGACGCGCCATATGATTGGGAATGATGACCTCGGCAACGGGACTGAGGTTCTCGAAATCGTAAATCGTCACCATATCAGTGCGTTCGCCATGCACGCCGCGGCTGAAGTAGGATTCCGCCGCATAGAACTCCTCGCGCGGATTCCACATGGTCACGGCGGGGGTCCAATCGGAAAGCGACAACTGGCCCAGCATCTCGCCGGACTGGGCATCGAAAATACGGGCACCGCCACCAGATTTGGCGACAAACCAGTTGGCTCCCGGGCTGGGCATCGTTTCGACAGAGATTCGCTCCGGAGTGAGCTGGCCAAAGGCCAATGGGGAAGCAAGGCTCAGGCTAAGCGCCAAGGTGTTCAGAAAGCGCATGATAATTCTCCTGTGCAGGTACTGGCGCACAATCCAATCCCGAGTAATGACAGAGATTAGCCATTACCGTCTACCGAATCTGTCATTGCTCTTGTCAGGCAGGCAATCACGAATAACGAAAGACTGGTCAACAGTAGCCTAATTAGCGAGATTTTCCAATACCAGTTAAGAGCCTGACGAATTAAAGGGGTCGGAGGGATTAATTTTAAATCCCTCCGACCCCTTTATCTTTTATGGGTTAGAATTGTGCAGCGGGCATCGATCTCTCGTGTCAGGCCATACTGGAGCGGGAGCCCCTGAGTGAAATTGGAAAATTACAGAACACTAATCGTTCTGACCTTCGCGCAATGCTTCGGTCAAACCGCAGCACCGATTCTTGTCCTGCTGGGCGGTATTGTTGGGGCGCAGATAGCACCCTCACTCGACTGGGCGACACTCCCAATAGCAATTCAAATTATAGGAATAGCTTCTGCGACAATTCCCGCGTCCTATCTGATGTCAAAAGTCGGTAGAAAAGCTGGATTTCTTGGAGGTACCGCGCTCGCCATCTTTGCCGCACTCTTTGCCGCCTGGGGTATCTATCAACAATCTTTTGCGCTCTTCTGCATCGCCTCTTTCTTCATTGGTAACTATATAGCCTTCCTGCAGCAGTTTCGTTTCGCCGTTGCGGAGTCGGTGCCAAAACATCAGATACCCAAATGTCTGTCATTCTTAATGTTAGCGGGCATAGTTGCCGCATTGCTAGGACCGGAAGTGGGACGACGCTTCAGTGTCATTGAAGGGCTTCCCGATTACGTAGGTTCGTTTCTAGGCATGGCTGCAATGCTGAGCGTGTCCTTACTAATCTTACTCGTGTTCTATCGCAACACAGCAATGGAGACACACGAACAAGCTAGTGCTGACAGGTCTCTAGGGCAGATCTTCAGACAACCCACCCTAATCCTGGCAATTGCATCTGCTGCTGTCGGATATAGCGTCATGAGCCTGATAATGACCGCTACTCCACTAAGTATGCACGAGTTAGATCTGCATTCATTAGATGACACAACCCGGGTGATCCAGAGCCACATACTTGCCATGTATGTCCCATCGTTCTTCAGTGGTTTTCTGATCTCTTGGCTGGGAGTGAAGCGAATTATCCAGGCAGGGTTCGCCCTGATGTTAGTCTGTGTTGCTATTGGCTGGGGTCAACCAGATTTTATCAACTACTGGGGGACACTGGTATTTCTTGGCGTTGGTTGGAACTTCCTTTTTCTGGGCGGCACAACCCTGTTAACCCAAAGCTACCGCAATTCAGAGCGCTTCAAGGTGCAAGCAGTTAATGACTTTTTGGTCTTTGGCCTACAAGCGGTTGGCTCACTCAGCGCCGGCGTTCTATTAGCCAGTATTGGCTGGAGCGGTGTGATGGTATTTTCTCTTCCCCTATTGCTACTACTTGTTCCAGTACTATTTATCACTCGCGAACCCGCCACCTAGAAAAAGGGAGTTAAATCCCTCCGACCCCTTACTTAATTGACTGCCTAGGGTTTGACTGTTAGCGTCGAGAGCGGTCCCTTCTGGCCTGTCACGCAGGCAATCTGCAAAGTTCCACTTTCAGACCGACCACTGGGAATAACAATAAAAAGTCCAACCCAAGAGGTAATCACAATGAAATTCAAAATCTTCGTGACCATATTGCTCGGCTGCATTATGACACTTGCCCATGCTCAGCAGGATGTTCCTGAACTTCCATTTGAATCAGTCCCTGACCCGTTAAAACTGCCAGCGGATATTCACTTCGGTGAAATCGCCGGCGTGGCGGTCAATTCTCATGGCCATGTATTTGTCTTCTCTCGCGGCGGCAGTGCAAAGGGCCCCGCTTACATGGAAACTGCCGCTCAGTTGTTGGAGTTCGACGCACAGGGCAATTTTGTACGTGAGATTGGTAAAAACCTAAACGCCTGGTCTTATGCGCATGCCGTGCGCATTGACCCTCAGGACAATATCTGGGTAGTGGACAAGGGATCTAATATGATTCTGCGAATTCGCCCCGAAGGTCATGTCGACTGGGTATTCGGACGCAAGGCAGAGGCATCGCATATTCAGCTACCACCGGACTATGAGACGGTGATGGCGAGGCGATTTCAACGCATGGGTCTCGATGTTGATATCCCCGAAAACAATAACCCGCGCTGGCCCATACCCGTTCATCGCGACAATGTCTTTAACCAACCCACGGATGTGGCCTGGGACTCAGAGGGTAATTCCTATTTCTCCGATGGTTACATCAATTCTCGTGTAGGCAAGGTCAATGCCAGAGGCGAGTGGGTTCTAAGCTGGGGCGAACTTGGTGACGGACCGGGTCAATTCGACACGCCACACGGAATAGCCGTCTCTCCAGCGGACGAGATTTACGTGGCCGACCGCGGCAATCGACGCATTCAGGTATTTGACCAAGAAGGCAATTACATTCGTGAATTTACCGTTGACGTACCTGTCGATACCTCCCGCGGTAAAATTACCTATGGCAGGGAAAATCCACACGGCACTACTGGCTCGCAATCACCAGGCGCGCCCGATGCTCTTTGCATGACACCTGGGCCTAATCCAGTATTGTTCATTGGTGATCTCTATCCCAGCCGCGTCTACAAGGTTTCGCTGCAGGGTGAAGTCTTGGGCGTCTATGGACAGCCCGGTCGTAATCTTGGCGAGTTTGGTTGGATACATGCCATAGCCTGTCCATCGGAAGATGAGATCTGGGTTGGAGAATTAATTAACTGGCGTTTACAAAAACTCGTAACTCGAGAAGACTAGTATCCCATCCATGGGAGACAGCGACCAAATAGTGATGCGCCAAAGCGACTAGCTATTTTCCTGTCTCCTTTTCCATGCCCTAGATGCTAGCTTTGTGAATCCATCTGGAAAAAATAGAATAAGCAGCTGAGCCAGAATAAAACTCAGTATTTCCAAGCGAGCAACTTCAAAAACCCCTTAGCACGCCGCATAGCACATTCGTGAAATCGATGGTAAGCCTGCGTTTTTTACCTTCTCTTCTTCTTTTCTACAACAGAATCTTAATGGTATGGTTCCAGTCTAAACCAACACGGGAGAGCCACTATGTCATCCAAAGAAAAACGCACTGTTCCAGTTGAAGCGATTGAAATTTACAACCAATACATTCACGGCGAAATCGGTCGTCGGGCGTTCTTAAACCGTGTTAAGAAATTTGCGGTGGCCGGTCTCGGTGCCAGTGCCATAGTGGAAGCTCTGATGCCCAATTACGCGCTAGGGCAACAGGTGTCTCGCGATGATGAACGAATAACGGCCAGTTATGAGACCCTGCCCTCACCAGATGGCAACGGCTACATAAGAGGTTATCTGGTACGACCCTATAGCGCCGACAGTCGCAGTGAAACGCCGTCGCAGCTTCCAGGCATAATCGTAGTGCATGAGAATCGCGGTCTAAATCCCCACACCGAAGATGTCGCCCGACGCTTTGCTCTATCTAACTTCATGGCTTTCGCCCCTGACGTGCTCTCCTCTGTTGGTGGCTATCCGGGAGATGACTATCAGGGCGGGCAACTCTTTCGTCAGGTAGATAACGACAAAAAATTCGAAGACATCGTAGCCAGCGCACTCTGGTTAAAAAATCGCTCAGACTGCACGGGCAAGATTGGCGTGACTGGATTTTGCTACGGCGGCAGTGTCTCAAACCGACTAGCGGTGAGACTAGGAGAGGATCTTGCCGCTGCAGTTCCCTTCTATGGCGGAGGTGTGTCGGCTACCGATGCAGCAAGTATCAAGGCTGCAATCCTAGTACAACATGGGGAGCTCGATACGCGTCTGGTTGAGGCATGGCCGGAATACGAAGCAGCGATGATCGCCGCAAACGTTACCCATGAAGGCCACATCTACCCTAACGCAGTACATGGCTTCTTCAACGACGCCACTCCCGAACGCTACAATGATGCCGCCGCGACTGAGGCCTGGCAACGCACCATTGATTGGTTCAACAGATACGTAAGGAGCTAACCGAGAAAAAGGGGTCGGAGGGATTTATTTTTGATCAATCTAGCCAGTGGATTGATCAAAAATAAATCCCTCCGACCCCTTTAGTCCCATTTTGCCGTAGATTAAGGTAATCTCCGGGTTGAAAGTGAACTGTAAACACATTAGCTAAGCGAGCAGCCCATGGATAAAAAAACCCTGAAAAATCTTTCTCTTGCCATTGTTTCCCTATTCGCGGCATTGACCGTTGGTTTGTCATCTGCCCAAGATATCCCGTGGGCGTCTAGTGCAGAAGAAGTTGGCATGTCCGGCGAGCGCCTCGAGCGCATCAATCAAGCCATGCAGCGGCATATAGATGCGGGCAACATCCAAGGTGCGGTAACCGCCGTAGCCAGGCACGGAAAGCTTGTGCATTTTCAGACCCATGGCGTGATGGACGTTCCAAATAAACGCCCCATGACCGATGACAGCCTCTTTATCATGATGAGCTCCACCAAACCGGTGCTGGGCGTCGCCGCCATGATGATGATAGAAGAAGGCTTGATACGTCCTACCGATCCGGTATCTAAGTGGATTCCAGAATTCGAGGATATGCAGGTCGCTGTGCTCGCCGCACCCTTCGATGAGAACATCAGCCCGCTGCGCGTGGATCCTGAAGACCTCCCCGAGCATCGACTGGTACCAGCACACCGACAAATCACCGTCCATGACATATTGACCCATACCTCAGGCCTGGCTAGTAGCGGCTTAGGTAGCGCCATCTCCGCGCCAGCCGATCGCAGCCCGGGAGCAACGCTGGCTAACACTGTCCCCAAGTTTGGTGATTACGTGCTTGATTTCCAGCCCGGTACTCGCTGGCAATACAGTCCTGCCACAGCATTGGATGTAATCGCTCGCATCATCGAGATTGAATCCGGCATGCCCTTCCCTCAGTTTACGCAACAGCGCATTTTCGAGCCGTTGGGCATGAACAACACCTGGTGGAATGTGCCTGCTGAATACCAGGACCGCCGAGTTGTAATCGTTGATCGTGACATGTCGCGCTTCTTCGATGTCCCCGATACCACCTACTTCTCCGGCTCCTACGGACTCAACAGCACCGCCGAAGATTATCTGCGCTTCGAACAGATGCTGGCTAACGGCGGCGAGCTATTCGGCAATCGTCTATTAAGCCCGCGCACCGTTCGCATGATGGCCAGCAATCAGTCGGGCGACCTCTACAAGGGAATAGGACGGAATCTCAGGGGGCAGGGCTTTGGTTATACCGTAGCTGTTGCAGAAGATCCCATAGTCTCCAACACAAGACGCAGTCCCGGCGCCTTCGGCTGGGGCGGCGCCTTCGGCACTCGCTCCTACACCGACCCGGAAGAAGAGTTAACGGCAGTAATTATGCTTCAGCAACCCTATAGGGCGGCGCAGGAAGATTTCGAAAATGCCGTGCAGCAGGCAATTATCGATTAAAGCTTGAGCGTAAAGGGGTCGGAGGGATTTATTTTTGATCAATTTGCTGCCAAATTGATCAAAAATAAATCCCTCCGACCCCTTTAGTCCAACAATGCCTTGGAGTATCTCGCCCCTTGATTCAACTGCCCCATAAAGCTATGGACGTCAGAGATAGATGATCTCCAATGCTCTTCTACCCGAATCTCATCTTGTGCTTGTCGTCCAAAAATAACGACCTGATCTCCGGATGCTATTTCTTCCCATCCATCGATTATGTCGATCATGGTTGTGTTCATCGACATACTTCCCACCATCGGATATCTGTCTCCGCCAATTAATACCTCTACTAGATCCCTGGGAAGTCCATTGACCTTCCCTATTGGAATATTGGCCAGATAGCTGTCCCGCTGCAGTATATAGCTGCTGCCATAGCCCACGGGGCTACCCCTGGGGTAGTAATTGATCTGACCTACCCGGGAATACACCGACATCAACTGTTGGAGTGACCCCGGCGCCTCGTCTTCGAGTTTCTCGCCAAAAGCCAGGGAACCGATTCGCACCATATCCAGATGTGCCTCTGGCAAACGCAGGCTTGTGGAGGTATTTGCCACATGCAGCAGAATGGCATCTCGGTTCAAATTACCATTCTCGATTATCCAATCCGCTTGTTCTTTAAATTTCTCAAAAGCCAGACGGGTACCACTGATGTCTTCGGCATCAGCGTTTGGGAAGTGGGTCATGATGCCAGCAACTTCGATATTCGGCAGCGTTATCAGAGAAAGCATCTGCTCCCGAATTTCTAGAACGCTCATATCAAATCCGTTTCTGGACATCCCTCCCGTATTCAGATTCAAATGAACTTTTATTCTTTGCCCTGTCTGTTCTCCAAGCCTTGAGAGAAGCTCAACCATCTGCAGGTTTCCGACCATCTCTTCGACGTCGCCGTACAATTCTCGATCTGAGTGCACCGCCACAAGCTCATCGTTGCTTGCCAGGCGCAGGCGCGCAATCGGAGTATTTAACTCCAATCTTTGCATTATCAGCAGAGAGCTGTTTTCGGTGATGCCGAAATAATCGGCACCCGCCATCTCGGCAACCTTCGCGAGTAGCTCCAGACCATGGCCGTAGACATCAGACTTTATTACCACCATCAGGCGAGTTGAATCGTCCAAAATCTGCGTCTTAATAAGCCGTATGTTTGCATAGAATGCCAGTTGGTCTATTTCTATAAAGGTGCTGGGCCGTAGCTCCTGGGCTGGCTGGCTTTCACTCCAGCTCTCTACATAGTTTAAGACAGCCTGCGGATAACCCTCGGCGTTATCAGCAACCTGAGCACTTGCCGTGCCCAAGCCAAGAAACTGAAACGCGATGTATAGAACGAGACTGGAGAGCTTAAGCTGTTGAGCCTTCATCTTCTTCTGACCTTGATTTTGTAAATCGAATGGGAGCTAGTCGCCCGGAGTATTTTGACGACGAATAAGCTGCCCCGGACGTGCATCAGTCACATCGCCTTTGTCCCAGACTAGCTCTCCGTTCACCCACACCGCATCGATTCCCGTGGAGTATTGCAGCGAATCATCGAAAGTGGCGTGGTCTTGAATTGAGGCTGGATCAAACAGCACAAGGTCGGCTGCAAAGCCCTGCTGCAGTATGCCCCTATCGGCGATACCCAGATTATGCGCTGGCAGACTGGTCATCTTTCGAATAGCTTCGCTAAGGGTAAGAACCTGCTTGTCCCGCACATAAGTAGCCAACACACGGGAGAATGTGCCCTGCCCCCGTGGATGACTGTCGTCGATGCCACCGTCGGTGGTGATCGCAGTAAAAGGCCACTGCATAAATGTCTCGATATCGGCCTGGCAAATATTGCGACCGATGACACGCTCGTTGAGATCGTCTCGTTCCGCGCGCTGTAGAAGCCGCATCATCGGGTCTATCGGGTCCATCTCTTTCTCGGCCGCAAGACCTTCTAGGGTTTTTCCAGCATAGGAAGGCTGTCCCTCATAGTCCGATATCGTAATACTGGATGCCGCCGCGATAGAACTTAGGGCATATTCCGCTGCTGCCCTATCTCCGTAATCGCGCTCCGGCATCAGAATCGCCATGGGTGCCTTCCAACCATCATAGGGATAGATATCCGCGGTAATATCGAGCCCTTCGCTACGTGCCCTATCGAGTTTTTCCAGGACACTTTCGGCATCGCCGTGTAGCGCATACATAGCCAGCTTGATATGACTGATATTCGCGGAGATATTCGCCCCCCGCGCTATGGTGAGCACCTCGTCGATCGCCTCGGTAACTTTGACATCTTCACTTCTGATATGACTCGAGTACTTGCCACCATAACTCGCCGCGACTTTAGCTAGCTCTATGACTTCCTCCGTAAGCGAATACAGCGATGGCTCATATTCCAACCCTGTCGATAAGCCTAAAGCGCCGGCCTCAAGATCGCGACGCAGCATCTGCCTCATGCTCTCCAACTCTTCCTCGTTTGCCGCACGCTTGAAATCATCCTCCATTACGATCTCACGATAAGTATCGTGGGGTGCGAAATAGGCGAGATTTATTGCCGCCGGGTTTTCTTGAAATAACTGAAAATTATGTTCGATGGAAACAAACGGCGCACCAAATGAAGAGGCACCGCCATCGAGCCCGCTGACGATTGTTGTGATGCCCTGAGCTAGCGCGCTTTTCGGCGCGAGCTGCTGCATCAATTTTGTGTCGTGATGACTATGGGGGTCTATAAATCCAGGTGACAGTGCCAGACCATTCGCCTGCCACACTTTGTCATTCGATTGCGCAGTGAAGTCACCGATACCGGAAATGATGCCATTGTCTACGCGCACATCTGCAGTAACCGGGTCGTTGCCCAACCCATCGTAGACGAGAGCGTCTTTGATAATCCATACGGTAGCAGCAGCAAAGTCATCGGGAGAGCCATTTTGCTCCGAGCAGGAAAGCAGAAACACCAGGCAAGCACTAATACTAAAGGCTCTGATATAAGAATTTATAGACTTCATAACTATCTTGCCTCATAGAGTGTCTAGGCAGACTAAGGACTATATAGGTGCAAGTCTATGCTTACTTTCAGAGCCCTGATCACATCATTTACGCTTAGCTAACGGCCCCTACAACAAAGAAATTACAATCGCCTCTGCTTCCCTAAAGCCAGAGGATTGAAAGTGTTCTAATTATTAGGCCATACTAGAGCCCCTAGCCAGGTACATTAGTATTATTTCAGAACTACAGGAAAGCCGCGCATGTCCATCGATATTACCTTTACCCTTAGCAATGACGATTTGAAGCGATTCGAAGATATTGTTAGCAGAGCCAAGGATGCCCTTGAGAACGACGAGAACGCCAAGCAAGTTGAGGACGCCGCCAGGCAGATGGTCGAACAGGCCAGAGCCGTAGACCTGCCTACTTTCATCGAAGAAAGACTGATGAAACTTGAAATATTGATAAACATGGTGAGTGACAAAGAATGGGAATTAAACGAAAGCGAGCGCAAAGCAGTTCTAAGTGCTCTGGCTTATTTCTGTGATCCCGATGACATTATTCCTGACCACCTACCCGGAGTCGGCTTCCTAGATGACGCGATCTATGTAGAGATCATCGTGCAGGAGCTGGATGCGGAAATCCGTTCCTACAGCGAATTTTTCGAATACCGCAAGGCCGAGGAAAATCGAAGAAGGAATAAGGGGCTAGATACTGCCGTGGGCAGAGAAGACTGGCTGGCAGATAAACGGTCCGTACTACACTCCAGAATGCGCTCAAGAAGAGCCGGCAGTTCGAGCAGAACAGGTTGGCGCACAAAGCTTTTTTAGGCATAAGGAATAGAAAGTAACATTTGTATCTACACCGATGACACTATCCCTTCGCTCCACGAAACCTGATTATTTCCCTAGTTAGCGGAATCTTTCTCGGCAAAATTTCCCTATAATCAGCCTTATAGATTACTAAAAACAGGAAACTCTTATGAATAGCAACCCGCGTCTTGTGTCGAATCTCTCCAGGCACACACTCCTACTCCTACTAGTGGGCATACTTGCTGGATGCAATCCTCCAGCAAGTAGCAACAATACCGTTGCCGGCCTAGCAAGTCCGGAGCCGGCTCGAGCTCTGGAAATGGTAGCCCCCGAAAGCGTAGGCATGGACTCGCAGCGCCTCAACCGCGTTACCGAGGCTATGCAAGACCTGGTGGATCAGGGCCTGCTTGCAGGTGCCGTCACTATGGCTGCCCGCGACAACAAGGTCATGCATTTCGAGTCTGTCGGTTATAGAGACATAGATGCTCAGGCAGCCATGACCAATGATGCCCTGTTCCGCATCTATTCCATGACCAAGCCAATAACTGGCGTTGCACTCATGGCGCTATATGAAGAAGGAAAATTTAAACTCTCCGATCCGGTAGAGAAGTACATTCCTGAAATGAAGGACTTAACTGTCTACACCGGAACCAATGACGATGGCAGCATGATCACCGAAGCCGCGAATCACAAGATGACCATACGCGAGTTGATGAGCCATACCGGTGGCCTTTCCTACGGCATATTCGACAAGTCGCCAGTTGACGATGCGTATTTGGCCGCTGGCATAGGCGCCGCCGCTGCCGCTGGCATTCTAGAGCCGAACGAAACCGGCCAGGACTTCGTGAGAAAGCTAGGACAGATTCCCCTAAAGAGTCAGCCCGGATCGAAATGGGAGTACTCGGTGTCTGTCGACGTGCAGGGCTATCTAGTCGAAGTGCTTTCCGGTCAGAAGTTCAGTGAATTTCTCGAAGAAAGAATTTTCGAGCCACTGGGCATGATAGACACCAGCTTCCATGTGCCACAGGAGAAACTAGGCCGCTTCGCACAGATGTACGGTTACAGCCCCGAAGGCGAATTAACTGCTGGCGAAATGTTTCCCGATTCCGACTACACAACTGCCCCTGCTTTTGAGGCAGGAGGCGCCGGTCTCGTATCGACAGCCACTGACTATATTCGCTTCAGTCAAATGATGCTCAACGGTGGCGAGCTCGATGGTGTGCGCATACTCGCTCCCCTAACAGTCGATCTGATGCACAGGGATCAAACACCGAAAGCCATGGAAACATCGGGCCTGGATCAACAGGGCACTGCATTTGGACTTGATTTCGCTGTGATTCAGGATCCAGTCGAGGCGGAAAGTTATTCCACAGGCGAGTACTACTGGGGTGGTGCCGCCGGCACCTGGTTCTGGATAGACCCGGTTGAGGACATAGTCTTCGTTGGCATGATTCAAGCGGCTGGCGCGCTAACGCCTGATGTGCGCGGCATCTCTCGTCGCCTGCTGTATCAAGCGATTATGGAACCTAAAGGCATCTAGCCATGTTCCGAGGAAGCGTCAGCGCAATTAGGCAGCACTGCATAATTGCACTGGCTCCATCTATAGAAAAGATGCCGCCGAGGTGAACCCTTACCCCACGGCATCTTTATTACCCAAGCTTGTCTTGACCTATCACTGTGTCGCATTAGCCCAATAGATCGCATGAACTCTCCAAAGACAGTGAATCCAATCCCGCGCACTTCCTACTAAAAACCTAATAGGAATGCCGGTGAACTTCTCGTGACCTTCATTTTTTTGTCACTCCTGCTGATTATTCAGGATAGTTTCGAACCCCAGCACTTGGCCTTGTCTGTCTCGATTCGATGCCAAGACAAAAAGTTGATAGACACAAGCCATCGGCGCGTCGCTGGATCAAGTGTCGCCCGTTCTATAGAATGAGCGCGACATCAGACGGGAAGTTCTCAGTGCATACCAGCTATTTGATCGACATTATAATTTTGCTATCGGCGGCTGTTGTCGCGGTACCCTTGTTCCAGTACCTAAAACTGGGCGTGATACCAGGGTTCTTGGTTGCCGGAATAGCAATCGGCCCTTCGGGATTAGGCTACATCGAGAGCAGCGATGAGATTAACCATTTAGCCGAGTTTGGTGTAGTGCTGCTGCTGTTCGTGATCGGAATAGAGATCAATCCCTCCCGACTCTGGAACATGAAAAAACTGGTATTGGGGCTAGGCTCGCTGCAGGTCTTAGTAACCGGCGGCCTGATCACCGTTCTGGTTCATTATTTTTTAGATTCCTCATGGAATATTTCCCTGCTGATTGGACTGGCTTTATCCCTCTCCTCTACGGCGTTTGTTCTGCAACTGCTGACGGAAAGAAAACTACTCTCTTCCGATTATGGGAAACCCTCGGTTTCCATACTACTGCTGCAAGACCTAGCAGTTGTTCCGCTGCTGGCATTAGTCTCATTGATGGTCGCGCCCGAGTTGACCGTGGGCGAGGATATCTTCTTCGCCGCCGTCGAAACCCTAGCAATTCTTACACTCGTGGTAGTCGCCGCTCGCTATGTACTAAACCCCCTGCTTCACATTCTTTCACGGTCTGGCTCCCCAGAAATTTTCACGGCATCGGCTCTGCTCTTAGTACTGGGCACGGCGCAGATAATGGAGAGTGTCGGCCTGTCCCTGGCCATGGGAGCATTTATCGCAGGCCTTCTAATCGCCGATTCATCCTTTCGCCATCAGATAATCGGAGAGATTCAACCCTTCCGCGGGCTGTTATTAGGCTTGTTCTTCATGGCCATGGGTATGACTCTAAACTTGGAGCTGTTCTTTGCCAATCCAGTTTCACTGCTGCTAGCTGTCGTCGCACTGATACTTGTGAAAGCGATGACAATCTGGGGGCTGTCCCGCGTATTTGGCATCAACAATAAGACGTCTCTATCCGTCGCCCTGCTGCTGGCGCAAAGTGGAGAATTCGCGCTGGTCTTGTTTACCCTGGCTAGCAGCCTGAGCCTTTTGGATGAGACACTATTTCAGCAGCTTCTGATCGTCGTCATGCTAAGCATGCTACTAACGCCAATTCTGGAGAAGATGGCCTACCGAATATTTATTGATTCGCGTCGCACTAGCGCCTCCGGAATGCTCGACATCGACGCTGCTACGCTAGAGGCCAGACCAGTGATCCTAGCGGGGTTCGGTAGAATGGGACATAGAGTCGCACACATATTGAATCTACTGGAAATACCCTATGTGGCGATAGACCAGAATTCCGCTGTGGTTAAGCGCGAACGCGCCGAAGGTAAATCGGTCTATTTCGGGGACGCGCAGCGCGCTGAGGTTCTGCGAACCGTAGGGGCGGCAAACGCACCCTTTGTTGTGGTTTCAATCGATGACCTCGAAGCCGCCGAACGCGTCGTCTCCACGCTTCATTCAGCATTCCCGGATACTGCAGTCTTCGCTCGCGCCCATGATCTCGCCAAGAGTCGTGAACTGAGCGAACTCGGTGCGTATTTCACCGTTTCAGAAACTCTGGAGGCTAGCGCAGAACTCGCTCGTGCCGCACTGCTGCATATGGGCACTGAAAGCCAGGAAGTAGAATTCGCTTTGACCCAGTTCCGCAAAGACTACTACGAGCGAGCTGACTAGAAGTCATTCACGAGTCTCGCTACTTTTACGTAGCGAAGCTTTCACGCTTAAAGAACAAGTCCCTCTCTTTATACACAACCACCATGCAGATAATTAGTAGCAAGCCAGTCTGAATGACCTTGCTATCCGGATGTGTCGAGAAAATTTCATTGAAGGTGTTAGCCGCCATATGAATAATAATGGGCACTAACACATTGCGTCCGGTCTTGTAGTAGAGCCAGTTCATTAAGAAGACCAGAACAAACAGACTGATCGTGAAATTGAGATTATAGATCAAGCCCTCGAGTACCAAATTATTGTGGTAGTAGCCTTCGATGAAAGCCAAGGGAACATGCCAGATAACCCAAAAGAAGGAGAATATTATCGACGTGTTAAAGAGGTTGAAGCGTTGCCTTAAGCAGTCGGTACCATAGCTATGCCATGCCAGCTCCTCCAGTGCGGGAGCGAGCAGCAGGAAAAACCAAGCCGGAAAGAAACCCGAACTAAAGGAGAGCTGCTCCGCCAGAGTGAATTGATCCGCCGAATAGCCAAACAGTAGCGAGATTGCCATGGCCAGCAAAATACTAGCTGGCATTATCAGTAGAGTGATAACAATATAGATCTTCTTCGTTTCTTGAAAGTTGAAGATGCGACCCTTCAGGTCCTCGAGAAGGTCTCTGTCTTTTAGGAAGAAGAAAGCTGCAACGAATATCGGCCCACAAAGACCAAGCAAGCCAAAGCTACTAATCGCCAGGCCATAGTCCGAACTGTTGTCGAGACGACTAAAGTAGGCAGCAACGGCCCAAAATGCCCACGGGATTAACGCGCTTAATACATAGAATCTAACCGGATACCGATACATTTGTACGGACATTGCTCTCTCCCCATCCCTTCTATCTGAAACTAATCGATTTATTTTTTTAGTCAGCTAAAGTATTTTTCCTCATTACTCGCTACTTGTCAAGATCTTTTAGCTGACTAAATTTATTCTTAACATATCGGCTGAATTGGCCTATGATTGCCCCGATAAACAGAGTGTCAGGAGCATCCATGGGGGAATTCGGCAAACGCGCCCTTAATAAAGCCAGAACCAAGCTGGGGATCCTGCAGGCGATGCTGGATCTCATCGCCGATACCAGTTTCAAAGAAATGAAAATCAAAGACATAGCGGAGAGAGTCCAGATAACCGAGATGACTTTTTTTAACTATTTTCAAACCAAGGATGATCTACTGAAGTATTTCATGGCGCTTTGGTCACTAGACCAGATGGCCCTGCAACTGCAGGAACCCCTAGAGGGTGAGGCTGCGATTCGGCGCATCTTCGACACAACTGCACAGCAGATACACGAACATCCGCAGATTATGGTGACGCTTATAAGCCACCTCGCATCATTCTCGAATGAAACAGCCACAGTCGATGTTGAGGCTGCCGAACGCTATCTGCGCTATCCCAACCTCGTTGATCTATACGCGGTGCCAATTCGAAGTGGCAACGAGATACTACTGCAGCACCTACACGAACTAAATCCTGCGGCAGACCACATGCAGACTCTTATGCATCTAGCTTCGTGTTTCTATGGCGACCCGCTTGTTGCCTATACCAGCGGTAAGGATGTGCAATCACTCTATAAGAGAAGCCTCGATCTCATTCTAAGAGATATCAAACAGGCCTAGAGCTATTTTCAGCCGGCGATTAAAGTACGAATTCTGCGCTTCGATCCACCCAAAACCATCAATGGCTGCAGAATTTTCGCTAAATTAAACACCCTTCTTCTCCCGTTTTTGATGTGGTTTTTCTGCAAAACTGAAGATCTATTAGATTTTTCCGAACGTTACAGAATACGGCCAGCCTACTTGCAATAGCGTCAGTAGGGGTTTCGCGCCGTGGCTGTTGCTAGCGAATCTCTGCAGAGTCGTTAAACGTAGGCTAGCTTAGTAGTTAATTATATGGTTCCACCAAACCATATAATTAACGCAACGATAGCCCTATCCTTCTCCCTAACAAGTTCTTGAAGTGCAAACTGGAGCTTTGAGTCTATTGGAGCGTATCCATTTTGTTTTTTCTAACAATGTAATCTGGGTTGTATTCGCTTTGAATAATAAACAATTGTTCAATAATAATGGAGTAATACAATGAAGAAGATATATATAGCCGCTTTCGCGGCACTGGCACTTGTAGGCAGCTTTTCTAGTCAGGTTCTCGCTCAACAGGCTGAGCGACAATTAATTCAAGTAAACCAACTTGTGATTAAGCCCAACGAGATAGAACGGTTTCGTGCGATTCATCGCGACAACTTCATGCCACGCAGCAGAGCGGGTGGACTCGCCTATCGAGTAACAACTTCCACGGTTCTGGGCCAAAGCTTTCAAATGTCTGTGGCTTCACCGATACCCAATTACGCATCCCTCGATGGAGGGACACCACTAGATGGCGATTCTGTAGAGGCGCAGATGCTACGCGAGGCATGGAACTCGGCAGTGACTTCCAGAAGAAGTTTCGTAATTACTACCCGCCCCGACATGAACATGGAGCCTGCGCCTAACGCCGACTACACCACGGTAGTTCGCTTTCAGGTGAAAGCAGGAAAGGCACAGCAATTCGAGGCCATGTGGAAATCAATGATACGACCTGCACTGGTAGCATCGGGTCAGAAGGGCACATCGGTCTTTCAGACTGTACAAGGAGGCAGACAATTCGAATACTTTGCCTTGACTCCGCTAGCCAATATGGCGGCATTGGATGGCCCGGGACCGTTTAGCTCGATGAATCCAGAGGATGGTGCGGCGCTAACCGCCCAAGTTAGTGAACTGCTAGAAGAGATTGAAACGAGTATTACTCGAACAGACCATGAGCTAAGTTATGGCCTGCCAGGCTTAAACCAATAGCAAGTATCGCTTGAGAATACAGCGCCTGAGGAGATCGACGAACGGTCGCCTCAGGCGCTTCCTTCATTCTGCTATTGAACGGCCGGAAAAGCGTTAGAAGCGATAACCCAACGAGATCCTATACACCCAAGGGTTCACATCCGCACTTACCTTGACCTTGCCCAGCGCTGAATTAAAGCTCGCATCGGTATCAATATTGATCTTCCAGGTGGAAGCGTTCAGCAACCAGTTCTCACTAATATTCCAATCCACACCCGCACGATAGGCCAAGCCGTAAGAATCGCCCAAATCAAGACCGTTGGCACCCAGCTCGGTTCTAGCCTGGCTGGAGAGTGACTTATCGAAGAAGGTTGTGTAATTCACACCAAGATCTAGGACCTAGATAGTGCCGAATCGCCGAGCCAGAGTTTCCAAAGAAATAGATAAGCGTGAGCGTAGGAGGTAGTTGATCACTGGTTCTCAGGCCGGTAGTGGCAAAGCCCTACTGCCTCAGGCCCTTGGCTGTGAGACAACTCGCAAACACCACCGTTACTTTCTTACTGCCACAGATGGGCTGACTCATGAAACACCTCATAGTTGCTGTGACTAAGGAGAGCGTGATGAGATCGGTTACTCTTTATTTGATTTGTATCAGTTCTAAACGGCGCCGTGAGCGTTTAATTGAGAAGTACCCAATCCAGATCAATGAAATTTTCGACATGGATTGGGTCTGCTATAAATTCTTTGTGCTAACTACTCTCCGCCGCCACACGCCCCTCTTCCTGATTCTGCAGGGACTCCAGCGCACGGGAAACCGCCTCAGGCGAGCCAGTCTTCCTGGCAAGCAGGTTGTAGACAACCGGCACCACAAACAGCGTCGTAATGGTCGTCATCAGTACGCCAGAGAAGATTACCGTACCGAGTAAGATTCGACTCTCCGAGCCAGCACCTGTTGCCATAATCAGCGGTATCGCTCCCACCAGGGTGGACAGAGCGGTCATCAAAACAGGGCGCAGACGCAAATCACAGGCTTCGATCAATGCCTCAGCAAATTCCTTGCCTTCGTCCCGCAACTGATTGGCAAATTCAACAATAAGAATCCCGTTCTTGCTGGCAATACCTACCAGAATCACCAACCCGATGTTGGAGTAGATGTTCAACGAATTGTCGGTCAATAGCAGTCCGATCAAGGCACCGAGCACCGCCAGCGGAACCGTCGTCATTATAATCAAGGGATGAATAAAGCTTTCGAACTGCGCGGCCAATACCAGAAACACGACCAGCAGCGCGAGCAGAAATACCGTAGTCAGGCCGCCTTCAGAACTCTTCAGATCGAGCGACTCACCCTTGTAGGCTACCTGTGCATATTCGGGCAGCTCTTGCGCAACCACGCCCTCGAGAAAACTCAGCCCCTCGTCCAGACCGACCCCCGCCGCCAGACCGCCGGATATAGTAATAGATCGGATTCGGTTGTAGCGATTCAACGCAGTTGGACCCGATGAGTTCTCAACCTGTATCACATTCGCAAGCGGGATCAGCTGACCGCTTGTATCCGAGCGCACATAAATATTAGTCAAGTCATCCGGCGAGGCGCGCTGTGCGTCTTCAGCCTGAACGATCACATCGTACTCTTCGCCCTGATCGGCGAAAGTCGTCACCCGACTCTCGCTCATCATCGCCTGCAGAGTACTGCCAATAGACTGAATACTGACGCCTAAATCGGCGGCGCGTATCTTGTCTACCGTCACTGTAAGGCTAGGCTTGGTTTCGTTGAAATCCGAATCGAGGCGCGTGAACATGCCACTCTCCTGCGATCGCTCTAGCAATAGATCGCGCCACTGCACCAGCTCGTCATAGCTGCGACCGCCGATAACAAATTGTACTGGCTGGCCACCGCCGCCACGACCGAGACCCGAACGCATGAACATGAATGCTCTGATGCCGGGAATCTCATTCCATTTGCCGGTCAGCTCGCGCATGACGCTCGCCGTATTCTTCTCCCGCTCTTCCCAGGAAGGCAGAGAGATAATCGTCATACCGCTGTTGACACCGCCGCCACCGCCCCAGCCTGGGGTCATGGTGACAATATTCTGAACCTCGCCCGCATCAATATACGGCATCACCTGATCTTGAATCGAGGTGACCTGTTGCTCCATGTAATTGAGGTTAGCGCCTTCTGGCCCCTGAATACTGGCAAAGATAACGCCCTGATCTTCACTCGGAGCGAATGCCGAAGGCAGTTGCTGAAACAAAAAATAGATGGCTATCATGACAAAGAGCAGAGAGGCGACAACCATCCAGCTAAAGCGCAGACAAACCGTCAATGCATCGTGATAGCCCCGCTGCAACCAGCGGAAGAACACATCGACATGGTGGGTCAACCAACTCTCATGGGCATGGGTTGTAAGCAGCTTAGAGCTCATCATTGGAGTCAACGACAGGGCCAACACGCTGGAGATGATTACGGCGCCGCAGATAGTGACCGCCAACTCGTAGAACAAGATACCCAGATTGCCTTCCAGGAACACTACCGGAACGAATACGGCAACCAGCACGGCAGTCGTTGCGATAACGGCGAAGGCCACCTGACGAGACCCGTTGTAGGCCGCCAGCAGTGGAGGCTCGCCGTTCTCTACTCGTCGCTGAATATTCTCCAGAACCACGATGGAATCATCGACAATCAAACCTACACAGAGCACCAAACCCAGTAGCGTAATTAGATTAATCGAGAGACCGAAGCCTGAGATCACGATAAAGGCTGAGATCAGGCACACTGGAATAGTAATAACGGGAATCAGCATGACCCGTATGGAGCCCAGAAACATATAGATCACAAGACTAACCAGTCCCATCGTCATAAAAATGGTCGAGTACACAGACGAGATAGCATTCTCGATAAATTCGGCGTCGCTAGAGGAGACAACCAGATCCATATGATCCGGCAGCGTTGGCCGTATGCGGTCCGCTAAGGCTTCGGTGCCACGTAACACAGATAAACTGTTTGCCGTCGACTGCTTAACGATGCCTATACCTACCGCCTCGACACCATTGCCCCTGTAGATGGAGCGTTCGTTGGCAGAACCCAACTCAACCCTGGCCACCTCACCGAGAGTAACCAGGTAATTGTCCTGACCGCGAGCAATAACGAGACGGGAGAAATCGTCTGCACTCTGAAATATGCGCTCGACGCGAACCGAGAATTCCATATTGGTGGAATCTATACGACCGGCTGGCAATTCTATGTTTTCGCGGCGCAGTGCATTTGCCACATCGATAACTGTAAGGCCACGCGCGGCAAGAGCGACGCGATCCAGCCACACGCGCATGGCAAACCCGCCGTTGCCGCTTACACTCACGTTAGAGACGCCATCCAGTACTGCAAACTGGTCGACTATATAGCGATTCGCATAGTCGTTTAATTCCAGGTAGGACAGCTGGCTGCTGACTAGGTTGAAATACTGAATCGGCCTGGCATCACTATCTGCCTTCGCGATCTGAGGTGGATCGACCTCTTCTGGCAGGCTACGGACAACCCGTGAAATCTTGTCTCTGATGTCATTGGCAGCGACTTCGATATCGGTACCCACAGCAAACTCGACTGAAATTCTGGAGCTGCCATCGACGCTTGAGGAATTGATGGCATCAACCCCGTCTATGCCGTTGATCTGATCTTCGATCAACTCGGTAATCTGCGTCTCGATAATCTCCGCCGAGGCTCCCGGATAGCTGGTGCTGATCGAGACCACTGGCGGGCTGGTGTCTGGGTATTCACGCAGCGGAAGCTGAGTAAATGACATGATGCCAAAGGCAACCAGCATCAAGCTCAATACGGTCGCAAAGACCGGTCGCTTAACTGAAATATCAGAAAGAATCATCGCTGTATCCTCTTCGGCTATGCGCCGCCTGTCGCTGCATCGCCTGCGCCACGGGGAAACTGAGGCCTGCCTGATTGGGCCGGCTCTTCGCTGCCAGTGCGGACGGTAAGACCAGGACGAACCCTAATCACGCCTTCACTAATCACCTGATCACCGACCTGCAGACCCTCGGTGATTTCGACCAGTCCATCACGGCGACGACCCAAACCAACAGAAACACGCGATACGCGATTCTCTGCCCCTACGGTATAAACAAACTGTTGCCCCTGACTGGCTATAACAGAACGCTCGGGCACTACTAATACTCTTTCTTCGTTCAGCGCGAGGGCGACTGTCATCAGCATGCCCGGTCGCAGTCGCAGATCAGGATTATCGATCTGCGCCCGTATCGAAACACCGCGAGTGACCGGATCTATTCTCGATCCGACGACGTTGATCACCCCATTGAACTGCTGATCTTTGTAGACGATGCTCCTGGCAGTAATTTCTTGTCCCACACCAACTTCGGCGAGATAGACCTCCGGGATGGTGAAGTCCAGTTTTATAACCGAGACATCATCCAGAGTGGTGATAACCATACCCGGCGTGAGCAGAGTGCCTTCGCTGACGTTGCGAAAGCCGAGAAAACCGGAGAAAGGTGCACGCACCAGTCTGTCATCCATATCGACGAGAACACCCTCTAGCCGAGCATTGGCAGTCTCAAGATTGGTACGCGCCTGATCGAACTCGTTGTCGGCGACGAGATTGCTGTTAGAAAGATTCTGCAGGCGTGACATCTGCCGCTTGGCGTCGTCCACATTAGCCTGGGCCTCGGCTAGCCGCGAGGCCTCGGAGGTATTGGTTAACTCAACAAGTATTCGCCCCTGCTCTACAAAGTCACCATCTTGAAAGCCGACCTTGCTAACGATTTCCGAGACCGAAGCGGTCAGGTCTACCGACTCGTTCGCTACAGTCGTGCCAACGGACTCAACCTCATCGGCAATCACCTTCAAAGTAACAGGCACTACCTCCACCAGAGGCGCCCCGCCCCCACCAAAGCGATTGAACCCACCTTGGGGCTCTTCAGCCACCTTGGCATAGACGAAGTAGGAAAGAACCGAAGCCCCTGCCAGCATCACCAACAACACAGGATGTCGCGTAATAAAATTCACTTGGTTTCCCCGGGGCAGCTATGGACCCTGTAGCTAGATCTCGAGAGCTGGTGCCAGCCAGCAGACGCTAAAACGATGATTGGTACCGATTCGCAGTGCATGATTTATTGATTAACTAGACTATACGCCCTATGCCAGAAGATAGATCATAGGAATCGAAGAAGTTCTTGCGGTAAATCCGCCGGCTTGGGGATTGAATTAGGGGCTAGAGGCTGAGCGAAATGCACACTCAGCACTGCGCCGATAGACAATGAGGGTATTTGGAGCCAATTAATTAAAAAAGATGTCTACGGTAGTGCCCTCACCCACCTCACTCTCGATCGATATAGCCCAACCGACTCTTTCGCAGAGTTTCTTAACCAGGCTCAAGCCCATGCCGGCACCACTGGATTTGGTTGTGAAATTTCGATTATAGACATTGGGCAGATCTTCCGAGCTTATGCCCTCGCCAGTATCTTTGATGCGCAGGCTATCCTTTTCCTGAATAATCTCTATGATCGCGCCACTCAGAAAAGCCATATTCAACTAGCGCCTGTAGCAAACAGAATAATCAACGAAGGCGATTAGTCATACTTAGCTAGAGAATAAACTTGCCTGCGAATGACTCTCATTCCAAAGATAAACAGACACGATTTTCTGGAAGCACCTCAGCAAACTCCCACAATTAAATTGATGCACATCAACTTTCCTTAACCTAGCGTCATCTTTGGCTCTATCTGCGACATCGTGTCGCAGGCCGCAGCCTTATATAGGCATAACAATGACTGTACGATGCGCTCATATCTTTGGGAGAAGAAACATGCAATCAAAATTTTTACCACTTGTACTAGCAAGTCTGCCAATCGTCGCCTTCGCGCAAGACACCCGCAACGTTCAAGAAATAGTAGTTATCGGTGTGCGCGACACACATACAGTCGTAACCGATGACACGCTGGTAGCGCCGTCGGATACGGCGCAGATGCTCAGGAAAATGCCTGGCGCCAACATCAACAAGAATGGTGAGCTTACCGGCATCGCGCAATATCGCGGCATGTTTGGTGACCGCATTCGTGTATCCGTCGATGGCGCACAGGTCAGTGGCGCCGGCCCTAACTCCATGGATGCCCCACTCTCCTATGCTCCAATTGCCTTACTGCAGTCGCTCACTATCAATCGTGGCATTACACCAGTAAGCGCCGGACAGGAGACCATAGGCGGCTATGTGGAAGCAAAAACCTACGCCGGAGAATTCACCAACTCCAGTGACTTCAGCTTCGATGGCCGCACCTATTTTGGCGCCCAGTCTATCAATGAAGGCTTCGTGGCCAGCGGCTTCTTCTCTCTGGCGAACCGCAACAGCATTTTCAGAGCGTTCGTAATGAACGAGAGCGCCGATGATCTTGAATTTCCTGGCGGCACTATCACCCCTTCAGAATACGAGCGGGAGAGATTCGATCTCGGCTACAGCTACCGTAGCGGCGATCATGAGTTTAGTATCGATCTTGCTCGCAACAACACTGGCGATGCCGGCACACCCTCACTGCCCATGGACATTCTCTCCATCGACAGCGACCTGTTTCGCTCGCGTTACAGCTTCGATGGAAATAACTATCGCGTCACAGCCGAGCTATTCGGCAGCGATAACGCGCACTGGATGAGTAATTTTCATCTGCGCCGGCCACCACAGACTGCATCGATGACCAATGACAATATGCGCTTCCGCCAGACCTATGCTGTCAGTGATAACTTGGGCTTCGCATTAAAGCTGGAGCAATTTGTTGCCAACGGCTCCTGGCAATATGGTATCGATGGTCACTTCACAGAACATGATGCCGTTATCAGCAACCCCAATGCCGGCCCTTTCTATATCGACAATTTCAATGCCACCACACGGGACGTGTTAGGTGTCTTTGCCGAGCGCAGCATTTCACTCAGCGATTCTATCGGTTTCGACTTCGGCGCACGCTACAACAGAGTTAGCGCGGATGCGGGCCAGGTATCAGCCAATCTCAACCCGATGAACATGGCGATGGGCATGCCTGTCATGATGAACAACATGGCCGGCATGCTAGCGGCTAATTTCAATGGCCAGGACTTGTCGCAAGTTGATAATAATGTCGACTGGTTTGCCCGTTTCAGTATTTATACGGATAACGATGTCACCTGGTATGTGGGCGCTGCGCGTAAGACTCGCTCTGCCTCCTATCAGGAACGTTATCTGTGGATTCCTATGGAGGCGACAGGCGGACTGGCTGACGGCAAGACCTATGTTGGCACGCCAGATCTGGACCCTGAGGTTGCACACGAACTTGAACTTGGCTTCGACTGGGAGGCTGGCGATTTCAATGTATACCCGAGATTCTTCTATAAGGAAGTATCGGACTATATTCAGGGCACGCCCAGCACCAACATGACGGTGAATCAGTTTTCCATGATGATGGCGAACATGGGAATGGGACTGCCGAACCCCTTGCAGTTCACCAACACTGAGGCGACGTTCTATGGGTTTGATGTAGATGCCGATTACGCGCTAAGCGACCGCCTTACTCTGCGCGCTGTCGCGAGTATGGTTCGCGGCGAGAGAGACGACATTAGCGACAACCTCTATCGCGTCTCGCCGGACAATATATTGGTATCGCTAGACTATAGAGCCAATAGCTGGACCGGCACCCTCGAGAGCATTACCTACGCAGAACAGGACCGTATCTCTGCAACCAATATAGAACAGGCGACGGATGGCTATAGTATCCTGAACATGTCTGCCATGGTCAGCTTCGACACGGATACCGAGTTACGCCTGGGGGTTGAGAACGTATTGGATGAAGACTACCTCGATCATCTGGCCGCCTACAATAGAGCCTTCAACCCAGACATCGCTATGCGCAGTCGGATGCCTGGACTGGGCCGCAATTTCTATGCCCGGCTTATGTGGTACTTTTAGGAAGAAGGAATTAAAGAAGGACGACTAAGAAGAACCGCTATGAACGATCGCTAAAAAGGATCGCCAACAAGGATAGTTAGAAAGATAGTTAAGAAGAGAGTCAAAGAGGGAAGGCAAAGAACCAACTAGTGCTTGAGCCTTCCCTTTCTCTCGAGTAAAAATCTGCTTTTAGTAATTGCCTGCAACTCACACACTATGCAGGAGAACCCGAGTTGCACGCAGGCCTCCCCAGCTCGGCCATTGGACGCCGCCTAGCTACTGTTCTCACCACTGCTGCCTGTAATAAATTCACAGAAGCGACACCTTATGTGCAAACTACCAGTCATCGCAGAAAAAGGTGACATGACAGCCGGATTGCTAGTAGAATGAGAATGATTCGTATTTGTATTAATTATTAGCGGTCTTCTCATGTTTAGAAAAACAGTCTTCTGGCTTCATCTTGCCTGCGGCGTCAGTGCCGGCATAGTGGTGTTGATGATGTCCGTAACCGGCGTAGTCCTTACCTATGAGCGCCAGGTACAAGTGTGGGAGGACCGCAGCTACTACAGCGCAGCAGAGCCCGGCCAGGAGATGATGAGCGCCGATGAATTGATCGCGGCAAGTCGAGAACTGCAGGGATTCGAACCCAGCACTCTACTGATCAGCTCAGACCCGACTGCCCCAGCTGTGCTTAGACAGGGCGGGAGCCAGACGCAGTACCTCAACCCTTATACCGGTCAGGCCTACCCTGCCCATTCGGATTCACTCAGCGCATTCTTCGCCACCGTGCGCGGCTGGCACCGCTGGTTCAATATGACCGGCGACAATCGCAGCTCGGCTCGGGTCGTAACCGGCGCGGCGAATCTGATGTTCCTGTTTCTGGTACTCAGCGGCATCTATCTCTGGCTACCCAAGATATTCGCCTGGGCTACGCTACGCTCGCGCATCCTATTCAATCGAGAGAACAGCAATACACAGGCCAGGGACTTTAACTGGCACCATGTGTTCGGGTTTTGGGCCGCCATTCCACTGGTCGTCATCATTTCGACCGCGACGGTATTCAACTACTCCTGGGCAAATAATCTCGTTTACCGACTCGCGGGCGAAGAACCCCCTGCCCGAAGCAGTGCTAGCGAGGAGACAGGCAACGCAGTTGTAGCCGACCGCATTCCCTACTCCGCGCTAGTAGACACAGCAAAAACCTATAGCGATGACTGGCGCACCCTATCTCTGCCCATTGGGGATACCACCGCCACCGCAGCGACGATAACCATCGACGAAGGTGATGGCGGGCAGCCACACAAGCGTCATGCCCTCACCCTCGATGTCAGCTCAGGCGAAGTCGTCACCTGGGCACCCTTTACCAGTCAGACCGCTGGACGTCAGGCGCGACGATGGGTTAGATTCTTACACACTGGAGAAGCCTTAGGCATTACAGGACAGACCATAGCTGGTCTGGCATCCTTTGCGGCAATCCTTATGGTGTGGACGGGTCTAGCCTTGGCGATCCGCCGCTTTCTACGCTGGCTCGCTAGGCAGCGCCGCACAAGAGAGATTGAAGTCCCTTCGACTTAGACGATCTCCTGGCAGTAGCTAATACGGTTTATGAAACCATTCCTCCTGGTAATAGCGATCTCAATTCTCAACAGCTGCAGCAGTGGCAAACTTGCCACCGACCAAGGCATCCCCTGGGAACTTGCCGAGCATCGTAGTGAGACGATCTCCAATCTGCGCTATCACTTTGCGCTGGATATCCCTGCCTCTCGCACAGAGACAATTACCGGAGGGTCTCGCATCAGCCTGAACTGGAATGACGACAGCGCTCAGCCCCTGGTTATCGACTTCCTGCAACCCGAGCAGCGAGTCCATAGCGTGAGCGTTAACGGCGCGAGCTCAACCTGGCAGCCGGTGAACGATCATATCGTCATCCCTGCGCAGTCGCTGAGACCGGGTGAGAATACTGTAGACCTGGAATTCGATGTCGGCGATGAAGCGCTCAATCGACGCGAAGATTTTATGTACGCGCTATTTGTTCCCGACCGCGCCCACTTCTCTCTCCCCCTATTCGATCAACCTAATTTAAAAGGCCGGGTAACGTGGGAGGTGACCGTGCCGGAACAATGGCAGGTAGTCGCCAACGGGCCGCAGTCCAGCAGCAGCACCGAAAGTGGTCGCACACACTATGGCTTCGATGAAACGCTGCCCATGCCCAGCTATCTTTTTGCCGTCGCCGCAGGCATGTTCGAGAGGGAAACCGCAGTGATCGACGGCCGCACCTTCAACATGTATCACCGCGAGACCGACGCCGCCAAGGTGGCGCGCAATTCAGAGGAAGTCTTTCGACTCCACGCGGCCTCCGTAGAATGGCTGGAGGACTATACGCAGATCGACTACCCGTTTCAGAAATTCGATTTCGTTCTCATTCCCTCCTTTCAATACGGCGGCATGGAACACCCCGGCGGAATCCTCTACCGCCAGGCGAGCGTATTACTGGATGAGACCGCAACTCAGAACCAGATGCTGGGACGCGCGTCTCTCATAGCTCACGAGACGGCCCATATGTGGTTCGGTGACCTGGTAACGATGAATTGGTTCGACGATGTCTGGACCAAGGAAGTATTCGCCAACTTCATGGCCGCGAAGATAGTAAATCCCTCTTTCCCCGATGTAGATCATGAGCTGCGCTTTCTAACCGCCCATCATCCTACAGCGTATTCGGTGGACCGCACAGAGGGTTCCAATCCGATTCGACAGCCTCTGGAAAACCTGCGCTTCGCGGGAACCCTCTACGGCGCGATCATCTACCAGAAGGCACCTATCGTCATGCAGCATCTGGAGAACCGTGTCGGAGCCGAGTCCTTTCGCGACGGCATGCGTGAATACCTGTCGACCTATGCCTATGGCAACGCGACCTGGCCTGATCTAATCGCCATTCTCGACAAACGCTCCGAGCAAGACCTCGCCGCCTGGAGCGAGGTATGGGTAGAGGAAGCGAACAGACCTTCCATTAGCATCGATAGAGAAGGCATGGATATAGTGATAACACAGCGCGACCCTGCGCTCAGAGGACGAACCTGGCCACAGACTCTCCAGCTGCGTGTAGGCTCTATCGAATCCAATGAAGCGATCACCATCGAGCTAGGCTCCAAACCGCAGCGTCTGGCAGGCCATGGAAACGCGCGCTTCGTATTGCCCAATGGAAGCGGTGTGGAATACGGCGGCTTCATCCTCGACGCCGACAGCCAAGCCTATTTACTCGCCAACATAGACCGACTGGAAACAGCCCTGCTTCGTGGCGCAACCTGGGTAAGTCTATGGGATCAACTATTGGAAGGCCGTCTCGCCCCTGAGGTTTTTCTGCAAACAGCGATTAACTCTCTTGCCAGCGAGCAAGACGAATTAGTCGTGTCGAGAATCCTCTCCTATACCAGCAGCGTCTTCTGGAACTACCTCAGCGAAACTGAACGCAGGGATTGGAGCACTGCGCTGGAGAACACTCTCTGGTCGCAAGTGACAAGCGAGCGCTCCCGTTCTGGTCGCGCGTCTTTCTACTCTGCCTATCGCAACCTGACGCTTAGCAGCGAAGGCTTGGCCAGGCTCGAGCGACTGTGGCGTGGCGACGAGGAAGTAACTGAGCTACCTCTTTCCGAACTTGATCAGATTACGCTAGCGAGCAGCCTTGCCATAAAAGGCATCGCCGATGCCGAAGCATTGCTTTCCCAGCAGGAGGGGCGCATAGAGAACCCGGACAGGCTCGCGCGGTTTCGATTTGTAAGGGATTCACTCTCCGTCAACCCTTCCCTGCGCAATAGCTTTTTCGAGTCACTTAGAGACGAGGCGAATCGCGACCGCGAGGCCTGGGTTATTGCCGGCCTAAGTAATATTCACCATCCGCTGCGTGCCGCAGAATCCATCGACCTGATCTATCCGGCGTTGAATATGATCGAAGAGATTCAGCAGACCGGCGATATTTTCTTTCCCGGCCGCTGGCTGGGCTCGACGCTAGAGGGACACAACTCAGTAGCAGCTGCGGAAATAGTCAGACGCTTTCTGGATACCACGCCCAATCTTTCAGCGCGAATGCGATTGAAGGTTTTACAATCGGCCGACGGCGTTTTCAGAGCCGCGCAGATTGTTAATGACTGGAACAATGACTAGCTAGACTAGAGGCTTGACCATCTTGATGATGGTACTTTCAGAGCCATTCGCTGCCCACTCTACCCTGCGCTCGACCTCGACATAACCACGCGTCAGGTACAAAGGCTCCCCTGGCACGGTTGACCCCAGTTCAATAGTCTTAAACCCCGCCTGACGCGCTGCATCCTCGCCAAGATTCAGCAGGAATGTCCCGATCCCCCGGCGCGTCCAATCTGGATGGGTGTACATGGCACGTATGCGTGCCGCATCGGCATCGGGATCACTAAGACTGTCGTCGCGACCTACGGTATGGTCGCCGCCATACAGGGTCTTACGTTTGCCCCAACCTCCGCAACCCACCAGAACTGATTTCCCCTCGCAGATTGTCTCGATCAGAAAATACGTCCCATCTTCGATAAGGGTCTTGTCTACCCCCATCGTTTCCTTAGCCGCCTCGATCTCGCTGGCCGACAGAAATGCCTTCATGTTCTCGGCGATCGATGCCTGCATCAATTGCCTAATCGCCTCGATATCGGATTCTTCAGCAATGCGATGCGTCAAAATGAGGGAAGATGAGTCTGTTATATCTGTCATGCTAGATTCCGGAGGCTTCAATCACTGTCTAGAGGATAACAATACTCTACCGGCCTAGCTGTCGACAAGAAAGTCGCGACTCTATAGAGGATGTTACAAACACATTTCTGAAAACCCGCCAAAACGCGAAACGAGTAGACGAAGTATTTCTGACAATTATAAGAACAAGAGCATAAGAGAGATTGCGAAAACTGCTACACTAGCCATTCAAATGTCGCTTATAAGGTTCGCGATATCTACTAAAATCCAAATCCGTAGTATCTGCAGCCCAGAGCAAGCCGGCCATCTTACACATAATTCTACACATCTTTTTACCCCTTCCCGTTGCCGCCGGCCTGTATCGAAAGGCCTGGCTAAAGAACTATGGGCTGATGCTGGCCGGGCTATTGATCGACGTCGATCATCTGCTCGCCGACCCTATCTATGATGCGGAGCGTTGCAGCATAGGCTTTCATCCTCTGCACACAACCCTACCTATAGTGTTCTACCTGATGCTTCTGATTCACCCAAAGACACGAGCGCTGGGGATAGGACTGAGCCTGCACATCGTACTCGATGGAATTGACTGCCTGATCTAAGGCTATCTTAACAATGGCCAGACCGATACAGGGTGATCTAGTCAGCGAGAAGAGGCGGCACCGGACAATCGATGGTCGCGGCAATGGCTCGCAGCAATTCTGTCTCTATCGCCTGAATATTCCCATCGGCTGTGATACAGCTGACACAGGCTTTAAGTAAGGCCGGCTTCTTCAGCGGCTTCAGTTCGGCGAGAGCATCCAGAGCGCCATTGAGAATGTCAAAATCGATATCTTTCACGGCAACTAAATTCAGGGAGAGACCCAGCTTATCCGCACCGGCATGAAAGGCGTCATCGAGGGAGATGCCTTCCTGCTTGGTAGAATGGGCGAGAATCGAAAGCAATACGGCAATCGAGTGGGCACTACTTTTTAGCGTTTTTGTACCAAAATACGGCGCGTCTTTTTTCTCGAACACGGCATCCAGATGATGCACAACGATTTTCTGCAGAGACCATTCCAAAAAATTAATCTTCTTGTCACTCTCGATCAATTTCTTGAAATTGGATTTAAATAGCCGGTACTGGTTCTGGGAAAGCTGACGCAGACTAGACAAGGCAATAGTGACTAGCGGCAAGCGTTGTTCGGCCTCCACCACCTGATCACTAAGCAGCAAGTGCTGCAGTTCATCATAGACCCCAACATCCGCCTCGTTCTGCAGGATGCTCAACTGCTCGGCGCGATCGGATTCAGTATCGCTAAGCACCAGAGAGTAGACGACAGCACGCGCACCGGAAGGCTCTCGCGCCGCATCCAGATACAGTGGCGGCATATGCTTCAGCAGCTCATCGGCATAGGCAAGATGTTTACCCTCAGGGTTGCCCACCTGATTAACCAGCGCATCCGCCAGAAGCACCCCCGTAGCACCAGTTAGTATGGCCGTCGCTTTCGCCCGTTGATCCTGCGGGGATTGTGCTGCCTTTTTTCCGTCTGCAGCTAACGCCGCTCTATCCCAATCGCTCTGCTCATAGTCACCATTCCAGCGAGGAAGAATAGCCCGTATACGCTCCTCCAGCGGAGGATGGGTGGCATAGAGACGACTTAGCGCCGAGACCTGCCCTTCCTCGAACAGGGCGTGGCTGATCTCTGCACTGTTAGGGTTCTGCAGATAGGAGTGATTCTGGTGCCGCGCGATCTGCATCAGGGCCTGCCCAATACCATCGGGGTTACGGGTAAATTGCACGGCGGAGGCATCGGCGAGATACTCCCGCTGCCTGCTGACTGCCGCCTTGATCAGGTTGCCGAAGAACGTACCCACGAAGCCCACTACGACCAGACCCAGCCCGAGAAAGACAATTCCACCAGAATTCTTCGAGCGACGACTATAGGCACTACCCCTAAGCAGATGGTAGCCAATAATTCCAAGAATCATGATGCCGTGGAGCACACCGATCAGCCTAATATTAATGCGCATATCGCCGTGCAAGATATGACTGAATTCGTGCGCAATAACTCCCTGCAGTTGATCGCGGCTCAGCGTGTCGATGCTGCCTCTGGTAACCGCGACGATGGCATCGCTGGGAGAATAGCCTGCGGCGAAGGCATTGATGCCGTCCTCTTCCATCAGATAGACCGGTGGCACCGGCGTACCCGAGGCAATCGCCATCTCTTCGACTATGTTCAGGACGCGGCGTTCGGCCGGGTCCTGACTGCCGGAGACCAACAGGCGTCCATTCATCATCTCCGCGATTCGGGCCCCACCGCCGGAGAGAGAGCTAATCTTATAGAGACTACCAAGCACTACTACCGAAGTGACGACGGCACCGATAATAAGAAACAGCATGGGATCAAACTGAAAACGAGTCGTGGCCGCCATGCTGGTCATGCCAGTTCCAGAAAAACTGAAGATGGCCATCACCAATAGATTCGTGACGATAATCAGTGAAAGCACGGCGAGCACAAACAGGAAAATTAATTTCCCTGTATTGCGCTTAGCCGTGTCCTGGGATTCGAAAAAATTCATCTTATCCGGCGCCGTCTATGCATGTAGTAGCTTCAATCTCTACCGTGCGCGAAACCGAGCGTCCTCGACTCGAAATCAAAAAGAAACTTTCGGCGCTTCTTGGATCGCTTCGCTGTCTGCGAACTCGAGCAGACTTGCGTCGCTACCGTGGCCAAAAACCCCTGCCACCGCCACCGGCGGAAAGGACTGCTTGTAGGTGTTGTAAGCCATCACCTGATCGTTAAAAGCCTGCCTTGAAAAAGCGACCTTGTTTTCAGTTGTGGTGAGCTCCTCACTGAGCTGCATCATGTTCTGGTTCGCCTTGAGATCTGGGTACGCCTCCATGACCACATTGAACCGACCCAAAGCGCCAGTCAACGCACCTTCCTGCCCCACTAATTCTTGCATAGCGGCAGCGTTACCAGGATCGGCGGCAGCGGCGGCCAGGCCATTGGCGGCAGCGTTACGCGCACTGATGACCGCCTCCAGCGTGCCCTTCTCGTGCTCCATATAGCTCTTCGCCGTTTCAACCAGGTTAGGAATCAAGTCATAGCGACGCTTCAGCTGCACCTCGATCTGCGCGAACGCATTCTGGTATCGATTCTTGAGACTGACCAACTGGTTATAAATACCAATGACATAGAAAAATAGAGCGGCAATAACAACCAAAACCACAATCGTTGAAATCTCCATAGTCTGCTTCCTTCTAGTGATGAATTTGTCACCCGTGACAATGGGCTGCGAACCCCATTATTCCACTTATCAGCGCGCTTGTCCCTGTGCCATATGGCCCGAATCGAATGGGTTTCTCAGTTTCTAAATTTTCTGCTAAGCTGCCAAGCATCGCTCACTACAAAAAAGAAGAATAAAGCATGAGCACTGGAATACTCGCCCTACTATCGCTTCTACCTATAATCTCTGTCGCTGTTTTCCTGGTGCTGCTGCGCTGGCCTGCAAGCCGTGCGATGCCTATCGCTTACGTGGTAGCCGCAGCACTGGCCTTCTTCGTGTGGCAGGTCCCTGCTAATAAAGTCTTGGCTGCCAGTGCAAACGGGCTCTGGGTAGCAGGTACTCTCATCTATATTATCTTCGGTGCTATCTTGCTGCTGAACACCCTACAACAGAGCGGTGCTATACGGGCTATTCGCCGGGGCTTCTCAGACATCACACCGGATCGCCGCATTCAGGTAATAATCATCGCCTGGTTATTCGGCTCCTTCATTGAAGGGTCCGCTGGGTTCGGCACACCGGCCGCGGTAGCAGTTCCGCTTATGGTTGGCCTGGGCTTTCCTGCCATGGCGGCGGTGGTTGCCGGCATGATAATTCAGAGCACCCCCGTGTCCTTCGGTGCAATGGGCACACCGATTATGGTTGGCGTTAACACCGGACTCTCGGCCGACCCGGAGATGGCGGCCTATGCAGCACAGCTTGGCTATGCCGAGTGGGATGGTTTCCTCGCCTTTATCGCTACCAAAATCGCCCTGCTTCACGCCATAGCCGGCACCTTTATCCCACTGTTAGTGGTAGGCGTAATGACGCGATTCTTCGGTAAGAATAAATCGTTCGCCGAAGGCTTTCAGGTGTGGAAGTTTGCCCTGTTTGCCGCCTTCGCCATGACTATCCCCTATCTATTGGTTGCTACCTATTTTCGGCCAGAGTTTCCTTCTCTAATCGGCGGGCTCGTTGGCCTGGCCGTCGTCGTCAGCGCGGCAAAAGCCGGATTCCTGCTGCCCAAGGAAGACGAAATCTGGGACTTCGACGACAAGGAAAACTGGGACGAAGAATGGACCGGGAGTATGCAACTGGATGCCGAAGATGAAGCCACTCCTGTGATGAACATCGTGCGCGCCTGGTCACCCTATCTATTCGTAGCCGGCCTGCTGGTTATTACACGTCTGCCCTATTTTAACCTTGAGCCTGTATTACGCGGGCCCGGCATTCTAACAACCTGGTCGTGGCGTGAAATTTTCGGTAGCGACATCACCGCCTCATTCCAACCGTTCTGGTCGCCCGGTACGATATTCATAATCGTCTCGCTCATCACTCTAGCTCTGCACAGCCTAAAGGTATCCGAATACAAGATTGCTCTGGGAAAATCCTTCAAGACCCTGGTACCTGCATCGATGGCTTTGGTGTTTACCGTGCCCATGGTTCAGGTATTCATCAATTCCAGTGGTGGCGCCGCAGGTTACGAACAGATGCCGTTGGTCCTCGCCGAAGGCGTCGCGAATCTTACAGGCTCGGCCTGGCCTTTCTTCTCTACCTTCATCGGTGGCCTGGGTGCCTTCGTCGCCGGCAGCAACACCGTCAGCAATATGATGTTTTCCCTGTTTCAGTTTGGCGTGGGTGAACGCATCATGGCTGACCCAACCTGGATAGTTGCTCTGCAAGCCGTTGGCGGAGCCTCGGGTAATATAATCTGCGTGCACAACGTGGTGGCCGCGTCTGCCGTAGTTGGGTTAATAGGCAAGGAAGGCGCAGTGATTCGCAAGACATTAATGCCTTTCTTTTATTATGCACTTCTCACCGGGTCGGTAGGTTATGGCATCGTAAATATGTCGACGGGTGTAATCAATGCAGGCTTCATCCTGGCAGCGCTCATCTTCGCCACCATGATCTATTTCATCATCCGATTTAATCGAAGCGGCGCGAGCTGACGCCGCTTCGAGACAGCTTGCCCCTGACAGTCGGGCGTGACTGACCTATACTCACCGCTTTAATCACTCGTGGCAGGTCAAGCTGCATTCCGTAGTAGAAACCATTAATGTCTGAAGCTTCCCAGAACAACACTCGCTCACTCATCTTCGCCACCGCCGGCCATGTCGATCATGGTAAGACCTCATTGGTGGCGAACATCACCGGCATCGATACAGACACCCTCGCGGAAGAGAAGAAACGTGGCCTCACCATAGTCCCAGGCTATGCGTATCACCATTTCAGCAGCGTGATCGACGGCGAGGAATTTCAGAACACCCTGGGCTTCGTCGACGTGCCAGGTCATATCGACTTCATTAACAATATGCTAGCTGGAGTTGGTGCGGTAGACGGCGCCCTGCTAGTCATCGCCGCAGACGATGGCATCATGCCGCAAACCCGCGAGCATCTGGCCATACTAGACCTGCTAGCCGTATCACGAGGCGCGATCGCCCTCACAAAGACCGATCGCTGCGACCCCGAGCGTGTTCGCAGCGTTGTCGAAGAAATAGAGCAGCTCAAGACTGGCACCAGCCTGAAGAACGCCCCCATCTTCCCGCTATCCAACGAAACCGGCAGCGGCATCGACGACCTCAGCAAGTACCTGGAGAGTCAGTTCAGCAACGACAGCGGAGTTAAGACGGCCGCAGATGACTCACAGTATTTTCGCTACCTAATCGATCGAAGTTTCGTAGCCAAGGGAATCGGCACCGTAGTCACAGGTAGCGTTCGCGCAGGCTCCACCAAGACTGGAGCAAACCTCAGGCATACGGACACGGGAGAACTAAGCAAATTGCGCGGTGCGAGGCTGGACAAGGCCGAGCTAAGCGAAATTCATGCGGGTCAACGCGCCGCCTTGAATATGAGTCTGGATCATAAACTAGTCAGCCGTGGCGACTGGCTAGTCGATGAGAAACTCTTCCATCCGATTAACCGTATGGACGTGGCACTGAACTTCATCGATAGCAATTTCAAACTGCACAGCAGTGCGCAATACCATCTGCACATAGGCGCCTCTCACCACATAGTCAATATTCGTCATCTGGGCGAGAGTTTCTATCATATTAAATGCAATGCAACCATGATCGCCCACCACGGCGACAGATTCATCGTGCGCGACCCTGCCTCACAACACACTCTGGGCGGTGGCAGTGTAGTCGATATATTCGTACCGAGACGCAGGCGCAGCAGCGAATTACGACTCGCTCAATTAAGTGCAATGCAGAATGACTCGCTCACCACACTGAAGCTGCTTCTGCAGACAGAGGCAGACGGAGTCAAACTGCAGGAATTTGCAACGAATCGAAATATTCGCGAGGCGCAAATCGACAAACTCTGTGAGCAACTGCAAACAGAGAGTATCAACTACAGCGCACTAAGCCTGGAAAAACTCACCCTGCCTCTATTACTCCATGAGAAATACCATCGTGAGTATTGCAAGGAGATCCTGGGCTTTCTTAAGAATTTTCATGAGAAGCAAACCAGTCAACAAGGCCTTAGTGAGCCCGCCCTAAGCCGTGGTGTAGACTTCGCCAGCTCCCATCTATTGTTTCACGGTATCCTGCAGACACTGCTGGACTCCGGCGAGATCAAACGCACCGGCACACTGCTGCATCTGCCCACTCACAAAACCTCTCTCAGCGCAGAGGAAGAAGCCTTTCTTGCGCAGGTCAGACCGATACTGTTGCAGGCGGGCTTTATACCCCCGCGTACGCGGGAGCTGGTTGAGATGACCAATATTCCTCTGATGTCGCTGGAGCGAATTCTTCGTGAATCGGCCAAGGCTGGAACCCTGATCAAGGTCGCCGAGAATCGCTACTACCTGCCCGAGACCATAATGACCCTCGCAGGCTTTACCGAACAACTAGCCGCGACCGAAGAAGATAAAGATACTGATGAGGGATTTTCAGTTATCCAGTTTCGCGACGCCTCAGAGATAGGTCGCAATCTTTGTATAGAATTACTCGAGTATTTCGACAGTGTAGGCTTCACACGCCGAGAGGGTAATAGCCGTTTTGTTCGCACCAGCAAGGAAAATATTTTCGGTAAGTAAGCCTTTTCTAGCCCTTCCCCAGCCCTTCCCTAGCCCTTTTCTAATCCTGCCGCCTATCCTCTATTCTAAGTGTCTGCCGCTGTTGATCTACATCAAGAGCAGCCTCACATCTGATTGAAACCAACGGCTAGCAGGCACACACTAATCTTATAAACCACCAAAATGAGGCTAGAAATATGACTATGCTGATATCCACAAAGAGAGCAATGCTAGCGGTCTCGAGTATGGGCTTTTGCCTGACTCTGGCCGCCTGCAGTCCATCCACATCGGAGCAAGCCGAAGAGTTGCGCCTGCCTATCGAAGCCTAATTCTGAGCAGCGACAATCGAGACTGCCTGCCGTTTCAGGTGACTACTTCAAACCATGCAGCACTACAGGCAACTTGGTATAGCCCTTAACGAAGCTAGAGTAAACTCGCTCGGGCTCCCCCACGACCTCTATCTTGTGGAAGCGTTTCATGATCTCTTCCCACACTATAGTCAGCTGCATCTCTGCGAGCCGGTTACCCATACAACGGTGCAGACCAAACCCGAATGAAAGATGTTGGCGGGCATTGGGCCTATCGATCAAAAACTCGTTCGCTCGCTCTATGGAGTCTTCGTCTCTATTGCCGGAGGCGTACCACATGACGACCTTGTCGCCTTTCTTGATGTGCTTTCCACCAAGTTCGGTATCCATCAGAGCGGTTCGGCGCATATAGGCCAGGGGAGTCTGCCAGCGAATTATCTCCGACACCATATTACGGATAAGACTATGATCTGCGCGCAACTTGTCATATTCGGCCGGGTTTTCGTTCAACGCCAACACACCACCTGAGATCGAATTGCGCGTGGTATCGTTGCCTCCTACGATTAGCAGAAGTACATTACCCAGATACTCTTCCTGGGGCATATTGCGCGTCGCCTCGCCATGAGCCAGCATCGAAATCAGGTCGTTGCCCGGCTCCTGGCCCACGCGCTCGTTCCACAGGCGCGTAAAATAGGCGAGACAATCCTGAATAGCCTGCCATCGCTCCTGATGATCACTAACCACGCCGCCGCCTGGAATGGCAGTCGCCGCATCGGACCAGTAAGTGAGCTTACTGCGATCTTCGAATGGAAAATCAAACAGCGTAGCGAGCATCTGTGTGGTGAGCTCGATTGACACCCGCTCCACCCAATCAAATTCCTCTCCTACCGGTAAGCCTTCCAAAATAGTGCAGACGCGCTGGCGGATCAGCCCTTCGAGATTTTTAAGATTAGCGGGAGCGACAACACCCTGAACGACACGGCGCTGTTCATCATGCTTAGGGGGGTCCATCGATATGAAAGCGGGAAGTGAATATTCCTGGAAGGTATCGACAATACCGATCGTGGGCTCGGAGGAATAGATCTGCGGCGAGGTATCGACCTGCATAATGTCCGCGTACTTCATTACCGACCAGTAAGGACCTACCGCCGACTCGGGACAATAATGCACCGGCTCTTCCTTACGCAGCCGCTCCATGAACGGCAGGTATTCATTGGCTTGCCAGATGCCGGGGTGGGAGAGGTCTATCTGCTCTATAGGCATGGCATAGGGATCCTTACCTACCAGGCTCCACTTACTCTTCTTTTGCGGCTGCCCGCTTACTGCTTCGCTCATACGGCCGTCCCCCCATAGGACATTACTTCAGCGCTTAATCTGCTATCAGTTTGTCTTAGAACTGGAACTCCGGCGTTGTAACAACCAAGCCATCAAGCTCCTCAGTCACCTGAATCTGACAGGACAGACGCGAGTTTTCTTTGCGGTCGGTACTCAGGCTAAGCATCGCTTCTTCGGTAGGATTTACCTCACCGACCTTTGCCAACCATTCTTCCTTTATATACACATGACAGGTGGCGCAGGAACAGGAGCCGCCACAGTCCGCATCGATACCAGGCACGCCATTGCTAACTGCCGCCTGCATTACCGAAGCGCCGGTTGCTACTTCTACTGGATACTCACTACCGTCGTGCTCGATAAACAATATGTTAACCATGAAACTAAAACCCTTCTCTCTGGAAAAATCGAAGGCGCAACAATAGCAAGGAATCCCGGTCAGAAAAAGGGCATTAGGGCACTATGCCTGGGGATACTGTTGACCATTCGCCTGCTAAGCGTTAATTTGATTTATTCCTACCGAGATTGAACCGTTATTCCGACTCAGATCTGGAGAACAAGACGATGAAACACATCCTTAGAGCATGCTACCTGGGCTTAGGTGCACTGCTGTTTGCCCCCGCCCTGCTGGCGCAAGACGGCAGCATACCCCGCACAGAATATGGCCAGCCCGATCTTCAGGGTACCTACACGTTCAGAACACTGACACCATTGAATCGTCCGCCGGAACTCGCAGACAAAGCGACCCTGACCGCTGAAGAAGTAGCGGAATGGGAGAAATTTGAACTAAGACGCCAAAATCGTGACTTGATCATCGACTCGGTAGGCGGCGCAGGCTATCCACCCGGTGTTATTTCCTACAATAACTTCTGGTATGAAAGAGGAACCAATGCCCTGGGTGACTACCGCACATCGCTTATCTATGATCCGCCCAACGGCCGTCGCCCCCCATTGAATGAAGCCGGACGTCTGCGCCGCGAGGCCAGAAACCAGATGCTATTCGAGAGTGCCGGGCCCGAAGGCCGCACCACGGTCGATAGATGCCTAACCGGTTTTGTTGCCGGCCCGCCAATCGTTCCAGGCGGCTACAACAATAATTTGCAGATCGTTCAAACAAAGGATAGCGTTATGATCCTGAATGAGATGGTGCATTCCGCTCGCATCATCCCTATTGCTGACGAACGTGAGACGAAGCAGCTATTATGGGAAGGCAATTCCGTAGCACACTGGGAGGGCGATACACTGGTTATCCAGACCAAGGACTTCTATCACGACTACAACGAAGAAGGCATTTCCGATCAGGCCGTTGTTACCGAACACATAACGCGCGTCAATGCGGCATACGCTGGAGTATGACTTCACCGTAGAAGATCCCCAGTCATGGGATCAGCCCTGGTCCGCCAAGTTCCCGCTGCACTCCTCCCCAGACCCTGTTTATGAGTATGCCTGCCACGAGGGCAACCATGGCCTGGTAGGCATCTTAGCCGGCTGGCGTCGCTACGAGTCTATGGGCATGAATGGCGACGGCACAGCACTTGGAACCAATGGTACTGTGGCTGCCGACGAATAAGGTATTAGGGGACACTGACAACTTATCAACTTAGTGCCATTTGAATGTTCATTTTTTCGATTCATCGGCGCTTTACAGTTGTTAAGTTGTCAGTGCCCCTTAATTGTGCTCTTAATGTGTTGCCTCTGCCTGTCTTGAATCAAGGCAGAGAGATCAATCGGGAGCGTCACTGTCAATGAAGCAGCTAACATCACTAATGCTGCTACTCCTATCACCTCTGGCCATCGCCCAAGAGAAACAAATTTGGAAATGTCAGCAAGTGGCGGGAACACAGCTTGTATGGGAGAACGGCGCCTGGAGGCAAATGGATGTAGAGCCTACACCTATGCTACTTAGATTAGGCGGCAAATATTCCAGCTATAGAATGTCGGAAGAGGAATGGCCCTTAGATTGCTCGGAAGCCTCAAGCGGAAAGGTTAGCTGTGTAGATTCGCTCGGCTCCAAACTCATAGTTCATTGACCCTACCTCCGGCAAGATGGGAAGGTCTACCTTGTTTGGTGCAGCAGAGGCTGGAGATACCAGGAGCCCATTAGCTACCGAAGTCTACAACTGCGCTAAGCTCTAAGCAGTCACAGCCTGATCAAATTCTGAAAAAATATTGGGGACGCTGACAACATAAGCAGGACAGCGTTAAATTGATAAGTTGTCAGTGTCCCCTAGCTTTCTCATTAAGCCAAAGTCAACGGCTTATGCAGCTCCCAAGTCC
>CALTDI010000002.1:0-160000 GCA_943842505.1 uncultured Pseudomonadales bacterium
CCACCGAATGTGGACTGAGAAACGAGGTTTCCACCTTTGCTGGCCCAGCTGTTGGCGAAGGCCTGCTGCAGGCGCCGGTAGTCAGAGGATTGGGGTGTGATTATCGCGGCATTCTTGTAACCGGCCTGCCAGGCTAAGTTGGCGGCTTGCTCAATCTCATCCTCTGGCGCCAGTCCAAATTGGGTTAGGTTGTTTGAAAGGTTGATGCTGTCATCTGAGTAATTTAAAGCGAGGGTTGGAACCGGCAGCTCATCCAGTTGTTGGAGCTGGTTGACTAGTTGCTTGTAGAGCGGCCCGATGATGAGTTCGGCACCGCTGGCAACAGCGGCATCGTATATGGGATAAACGTTGCTCAGGTTGCTGCTGTCGAAAACCGAAATCTTCGGTACGTCGCGGGAGATGTCTAAGGCGGCATAGTACGCGCTTAAAAAGCCTTCCTGTATCGCCTTGCCCGCGCTGTCTTGCAGAGGAAGTATAAGAGCTATGTGCTTTGGCCGCTGTTGCCAGCTTAGCTCTAACTTTGTCAAACGCTGGGGAAGTTGCTGCGATGCTGGGTGCTGGCTCCATATTCTTTGCCACTGACGAATTGCATCGAGCTGAGAGCGGATGCTGTATTGCTCAGAGCTAACTATGCGCGCGAGTTCAACCCAGCCCCGTGACTGGTAACTGTTAGCCGTACTTGCAAAGTTATCGAGCTGGGCAGGCGAGAATCTGGTGATAGCGTCCCAAATTTCATTGTGGACATTCAGCGACACTCCCGCATTTGCTGTGCCGGTCTCGCCCAGCCTCAGGTAGGAAGTGAGAGCTAGTTCATACTGGCCGTCGTCTTGATAAGCTTGACCCAAAACCAGTAGGTACTCGCTTAGTAACTCCGGCCGATCCTCAAAGCTAGTGTCAGCAGTCTCTGTCAGCAGGCTTACCGCCTTCGCGGTCTGGCCGTTGCGCAAGGCCAGCTGCGCTTCTAACAAGGCGGCGCGCAGCTGTAAAGTTTCAGGATAGTCTTCAAGATTATTGAGAAGAGTCCATTGCCGCGTAGCTCCTTCGTTATCTCCACTGGCGATCATCGCTTCCAGTGCGAGTATTCGCAGCTGGGCAGATTCCAGTCCGTCGGTTGCGTTCGCCGCGCGAACAAGTTCGCCGATGGAGGCATCTTGCGGATCGAAGCTTGGTGCCGATTGTTCTGGCACGGTCGTAGTTGAGCCGCATGCCTGTAAGAGGGCAAACAGCAGGGGAAGGAGTAAGGGTGCTTTGCGCATAGTGGATAATTTCATCTTTGTATCAGGGATTATGTCTGTTAAGTTGTGCGCTTGTTTTTAGAGACTAATACAGTTAACTAGGTACAGCAATTTATTAGCTGATGTAGTTAACCCTTTTGGGCTCGCCGATGAGATTAATAGATTGAGAACCTTGCCTGATGAGTGATCCTGGAACGCTCTATATAGTAGCCACGCCAATAGGAAATTTGGATGATATTTCCAAGCGTGCGGCAGAGATACTGAATGATGTCGATCTTATAGCGGCGGAAGATACTCGTCATAGTCAAAGACTACTGCAGAGTATACAGGTTCAAACTCCCGTAGTTTCACACCATGATTTTTCTGCGGACATCGCTATTCAGCGCATTCTCGACAAGCTCGAAGCCGGGCGTTCAGTAGCCTTGATCTCGGACGCGGGCACGCCGCTTATTTCAGATCCCGGTTATAAATTGGTTAGGCTGGCCAGGGAGAGAAACCTCTCTGTCATTCCCATCCCCGGCGCAAGTGCTCTGATAACGGCGCTAAGTGTTTCCGGGCTTGCTACAGATCGATTTACCTTTGAGGGGTTTTTGCCAAACAAGGCGCAAGCCCGGCAGAAAAAACTATCACTGCTAGCGAGCGAGCAGCGCACCATGGTGTTCTATGAGTCTACCCACAGGATTGTGGACAGCGTTACGGATATGAGTGTGGTCTTCGGTTCGGAGCGCCTGATCTTCATCGCGCGGGAGCTAACCAAACGCTTTGAGTCACATTTTCTCGGTGCCGCAAGTGCCTGCGTCGAATGGTTAGGCGCAGACGCGAATCAGCAGAAGGGCGAATTTGTTGTCATCGTTTCCGGCAGCGATGCTCAGTTGGAGGAAAAGCGAAAGCATGAGCAGGCTATGGATATAGTGCGACTCTTAAAGCAAGAGGTGTCGATGAAGAAGGCGGTAAGCCTTGCAAGTCAGATAAGCGGCGCACGAAAAAACCGACTGTATGAAGCGGCCTTGAAAGAATTCGCTGGCGATGAGCGCTAAACAGCCTCTGACCTGCTCGAATAGTGATTGTAACTGATGGCGTTCTCCTTTAGTCTTCGCCTCGAGTCAGCCGGGCAATTGCTGTCTTTAGCTCTTCGTTTTTCGACTATCGATTTACGAGGAAATCGACAGAGGAAAGTCCGGGCTCCGCAGAGCAGGGTGCCAGGTAACGCCTGGGGGGTGTAAACCCACGGCAAGTGCAACAGAAAGTATACCGCCGCAACGCTTTCGAGCATTGAGGTAAGGGTGAAATGGTGCGGTAAGAGCGCACCGCGCGGCTGGTAACAGTTCGTGGCAAGGTAAACCCCACTCGGAGCAAGGCCAAATAGGAATCCAAAGATGCTGCTCGCATTGGATTCGGGTAGGCCGCTAGAGATCTGTGGCGACGCAGATTGCAGATGAATAATTGTCCTCGACAGAACCCGGCTTATAGGCTGGCTCGCTTTTAATTCCCCACTTCGGCATAAATTGTCGATAAATCTTAATAATTTACTTTAACTACGACTGCTATTGAATTGTATTCCCTGAGAATGCGATTTTCTGATGTCTTCACTTTGACCGCATTTCCCCGCTTTTAGCGACAAGTTGCCGCACTTTACCCATAGATATCAGACAAATAAGGCTTGCGCTGGCGCAATTGTGGCTCTATAGTGTTGCTTTGTGGCGAAAAGTGGAAAAAGTTGTTGAATTGTGGGAATTGAAGGATTCAATCCCGATATACAACTTCCACTAAAAATGGGGACAACACGTGTTTCGCGGCATAAATACTATCAATCTCGATGTGAAAGGTCGCATGGCAATGCCTGCGCGCTACCGTGAGCAGCTATTAAGTCATTGCTCAGGGCATCTGGTAGTTACTATCGACACAAACCATCGATGTCTTTTGCTCTATTCTCTCTCCGAGTGGGAGGTTATTGAGCGTCAAATTGAAGCCCTTTCCAGTTTTGATCCAATGTCTCAGCGCGTCAAGCACCTGCTCATCGGTCATGCTAATGATCTAGAGCTAGACGGCAGTGGTCGCATCCTACTTCCCCAAGAGTTACGTCAGTACGCACAGCTAGAAAAGCATGTGTGCCTTATCGGGCAGGGCAAAAAATTAGAGATCTGGAGCCAGGATAACTGGAATCAGCAGCGAGATCAGTGGTTAACAGAATCGACTACCGAGGGAGAGCTGCCGGATAAATTACGCTCCTTGGCGCTCTAGGTTGAAGCCATGACCGCCGAGTCAGCGCACGAAACGGTATTGATGCAGGAAGCTATCGATGCTCTTTCGATTCGCGAAGATGGAATTTATGTTGACACAACATTCGGGAGAGGCGGGCATAGCCGGTCAATCCTAGAGCGGTTAGGACCAGAGGGTCGGCTTATCGTTTTCGATAAAGACCCTGATGCGATAGAAGTAGCAAACCGAATGCAAGAGAAGGATGCGCGCATAGAAATCATGCATGCACCCTTCGGGGAGATTGAGTCGCAGGTAAGTGCGCTAGGTGTGGGCGGCGAGATCGACGGTATCTTATTCGATCTAGGTGTTTCTTCGCCGCAGCTCGATAACGCGAGCAGGGGGTTTAGTTTTCTGCGGGACGGGCCCCTAGATATGCGCATGGATCCAACGATAGGGCAGAGCGCCGAGCAGTGGATTAACAGTGCTCAAGAACACGAGATAGCGGATGTGCTCTATCAGTATGGCGAAGAGCGACATTCGAGACGCATGGCCAGGCGGGTCATTCTAGAGCGGGCAGAGAAACGCATCACTACCACTGGCGAACTGGCAGAAATTATAAAAGAAGCGAATCCGGCATGGGAGCGGGATAAGCATCCGGCAACCAGAGCGTTTCAAGGAATCCGCATATTCATTAACGATGAGTTAGGGGAATTGGAAAGAGGGCTGGAGCAAGCGCTGAAGGTGCTGAAGTTAGGAGGAAGGATCGTTGTTATTAGTTTTCACTCCTTAGAAGATCGAATGGTAAAGAAATTTATCGCGACACAGGCGAAGGGAGATAATTTTCCGAGAGGCCTGCCGATCTCCCAGGACATGCTAGATCCCAAGCTGAGGCCCATAGGAAAAAGAATCAAATCGAGTGCAGGTGAAGTAGAGCAAAACCCGAGAGCCAGAAGTGCAGTGATGCGAGTGGCTGAGAAAACCGCTCATTAGATTAACGATTCTAGCGGCAATAAATATGAGTGCAAAGGAAACCAGAGCAGCAAGCAAGCCGAAAGCGAAAGAGCTTTCTATTTTGCAATGGGCGGGCATTCGAAATCGTTCCAGCATTGTGCTGTTTGCAGTCTTGGCGCTAGTGCTTGGTGCGGGGCTTTCAGTGGTCTCTACTACGCATGAGAATCGCTTCGCCTTTAATGAGCTGCAAGTGCTAAGAGATCAGGCAAATAATTTGGAAGTTCAGTGGGGCCAGCTCCTGATAGAACAGAGTACCTTCGGGGTCGAGGGCCGAATAGAGCAGAAGGCCTTTGAGCAATTGCAAATGGAAGTGCCGGATATTGCCAACATTGTGATGGTGGATCATGAGCAACGCTAAAATAGCTTCTTTTACTCAGCAATGGCGATTGTACCTAGTGCTATTTGTGATGTTTCTATGTGTTGTCGCTATTGGTTGGAAAGTAAGCGCGCTGCATATTATTGAACGCGACTTTCTCCAGAGTCAGGGCGATGCAAGAACTATAAGAACAGTGCCCTTGGTAGCTAATCGAGGCGTTATTACTGACCGTAATGGCGAACCCCTCGCCGTGAGTTCTCCGGTCAAGTCGATCTGGGTAAACCCTCAAGAGATTGGAAATAAGCCTTCCCAGATTCAGCGTCTTGCAATGGAGTTGCAGTTAGATGTTACTTCGCTGCAGGAAGCTATCGTGCGAAACGCAAGACGCGAATTCCTCTACGTGAAGAGACGCCTGGCACCAGCAGAAGCAGAAAGAGTGTTGGCTCTGGACATAGACGGTGTTTACGATCAGCAGGAATATCAAAGATTCTATCCTCAGGGCGAAGTCGCAGCTCACCTCGTTGGTTTCAGCAACGTTGATGATGTAGGACAGGAAGGCTTGGAGTTAACTTACGATGAATGGCTACAGGGCGTGCCTGGTAGGCGACAGGTTATTAAGGACAGGCGCGGTCACATAATCGAAGAGTTGAATACTATACAAACGGCGCAGCCGGGGAAAAACCTTGAGCTGAGTATCGACTTTCGGCTGCAGAGCCTGGCCTATAAAGAACTGAAAGAAGAGTTTATTACCCGCCGGGCTAAGTCTGCATCTATCGTGGTGCTAGACGTAGACACAGGCGAGGTATTGGCGATGGCTAATCAGCCTTCCTACAATCCGCATAACCGAGGGAACCTAACAGATTTTAGCGTATTGAGAAATCGCGCGATTACTGATGTGTTTGAACCCGGTTCTCCGATTAAGGCCTTCACTGTCACCGCAGCTCTAGAGTCGGGTTCCTATGTGCCTGACACCGTAATAGAGACAGGTCCTGGTTGGATGATGGTTGAGGGCAAAGAGGTTCAAGACATACTGAATTATGGCACCTTAGATCTCACCAGAGTTATTACCAAGTCTAGCAATATTGGCGCATCGAAGATCGCCTTCGACATCGGTGCCGAAGCCATTCGAAATGTTCTCGAACGTGTAGGTATGGGACAGGTTTCAGGAACAGGTTTTCCAGGCGAGCAGGGTGGCGTGTTGCCAAATCATCGTCGTTGGAGTCGTATCGAGACGGCAACTTTTTCATTCGGGTATGGGCTCTCAACCACTGCTCTGCAATTGGCACAGGCCTACTCGGTTATAGCCGATGACGGCATACGCAAACCCGTCTCCTTATTGAAACTCGATGAAGCCGGTTTGCAGGCTCTTCCAAGAGAACAGGTTATCGATAAGGCAATCAGTAATCAGGTCTTGGCCATGCTTGAAACTGTGGTCGATCCAGCTCGCGGCGGATCTGCCAGAGACGCCAGAGTGCCTTTTTATAAAGTAGCCGGAAAGACAGGCACAGTCCATGTGGTGGGCGAATTTGGTTACGAAGAGAACGTGCATAACTCACTTTTTGTAGGAGTGGCACCCGCAAGCGATCCGAAGCTTGTCATCGTGGTTATCGTCTATGAGCCAAAAGGTGATGAGCATTATGGTGGGCAGGTGGCGGCTCCAGTTTTTTCCAGAGTTGCCTCGGGCGCGATGCGAATTTTGAATATCGCTCCGGATAATCTACCTGAAGAGCAATCTAAGGAGTTGAGTTCACTCTAAGATGAATACGGCTGAACAACTTAATTTCAATGGTGCGCTGCTTGAGCTGCTTAGCGGTCTGGCTACTGTGTCCTGACCCAGCTCATCAGGCTGTCAATGTCGTTGTCACTGGCATTCAGTTGGATAGTCGAATGCTGCGCAAGGGTGATCTCTTTCTGGCCTGTTTTGGCCGCAACCATGATGCGAGAGAGTTCATAGGTGAGGCAATAAAAGCCGGTGTTACCGCTGTGTTGGCGGAAACCGGTGGTCAGTGGCAGGGCACGCAAATTATTGACGGGGTAGCGGTAATTGCAGTCGACAATCTGTCAGCCAAATTAAGCGAAATTGCTGCAAGATTCTACGGGCATCCCAGTCGTCGATTAAGCGTAATTGGTATAACTGGCACTAACGGTAAGACTAGTTGTAGTCAGTTCATTGCCCAGGCTCTTGCGCTTTCGGGATTCAGTTGCGGGACAATTGGCACTCTGGGGTATGGAGTCTATGGAAAACTTCAGGAAACCCAGCTAACGACACCCGACCCTGTCTTTACGCAAATGGCTCTCGCAGAAATGGTTCAAGGCGGTATCGATCCGGTAGTCATGGAAGTTTCCTCCGTTGGCTTGCATCAGAAGAGAGTAAAGGCGGTAAAGTTTGATACGGCTATCTTCACCAATCTTACCCGTGATCACCTCGATTATCACGAGAGCATGGAAGCCTACGGTAATAATAAGAAGAAACTATTTACTAGCGAAGGCCTCAGTAGAGCGATTATTAATCTGGACGATCCTTATGCCTTGTCGGTTATAAATGCCATAGCGCCCAGTGTAGAGATGTGCACCTACAGTATTAAAAACTCAGCGGCGACGGTTTATGCGGAATCTTTGACTTTAACTCGGCAGGGATTCCAGGCGCGGGTAGTTACGCCAATCGGTGCGGGAGTCATAAAAGGAAAACTATTCGGCTATTTTAATGTGAGCAATTTGCTCGCGGTGATTAGTGTGCTTGTTAGCTATTTGCCGAAGAAAAAAGAACTCGATATTGAGCAGCTTTGTGAATTGGTTTCCGGGCTAAGCCCCGTCGATGGTCGCATGGAAATAGTTGGCGACACGGCTGAAATAACGGCGGTAGTAGACTACGCCCATACGCCCGACGGTTTGCGCAGTGCATTAAAAGGCTTGAGAGATCACTTCAGCGGCAACATCTGGTGCGTATTTGGTTGCGGCGGAAATAGAGACAAAGGCAAGCGACCCATAATGGGGGAAATAGCCGAGGCGTTCGCAGATAAGGTCATTATCGCAGACGACAATCCTCGGAACGAAGAGGGCGATAAAATTGTCGAGCATATCCAAAGCGGCATGAGATCACCCGAACAGGCCGTGGTGCTTAGAGATAGAGAAAAAGCGATAGCCTATGCGATAGGCAATGCGAAGCCAGGGGATGTGGTTCTCGTGGCTGGAAAAGGGCATGAAACTTACCAAGATGTAGGTGGAAGTCGATTGATTTTTAGTGATGCGAATCAAGTTCGTCTGGCACTACAAGCTAGAGAAAACAAGTAGCGGGGCCTGAAAATTGATTGGTGATATGGCTCTATCGAAGTTGGCGCAAGAATTGAAAGGTGAATTACTGGGTGAAGACGTGATGTTTTCAAAGATTTCCACCGATACTCGATCCATTGAGAAGGGTGACCTATACCTCGCTCTGGTAGGAGATAATTTCGACGGAAACAGTTTCACCGAAGCGGCGGCAAGTTCGGGTGCTATTGCTGCCATAGTTTCAAGGGAAGTTCAGTCCTTACTGCCTGTGTTAAGAGTAGCGGATACCCATGTGGCTCTCGGCAAGATCGCAAACCTGAATCGTCGGCGCAGTGATGCAAAAGTGGTTGCGCTAACAGGAAGTCAGGGCAAGACCACGGTAAAGGAAATGCTGGGAGCGATTCTGAGTGACGCAGCCGAAACCCTTGCCACACAAGCTAACCTGAACAATACCATCGGTGTGCCACTTACCCTGTTGCAGATAGAAGAGAAGCATCGCTATGTGGTCATCGAGATGGGGGCGAACAAAGCCGGGGAAATTGCATTTAGTGTGACGGCTACGGAGCCCGACATTGCGCTAATAACTAATGCAAGCCCTGCGCATATCGAAGGCTTTGGTTCGCTACAGGGCATCGTTGCCGCCAAGGGTGAAATTATCGATGGCCTAAAGAGCGCGGGCATCATGTTGCTCAATGCAGACGACAGCTATGTGGGGGATTGGGCGCAGCGAGCGGCGGATAAAAAGATTGTAAGATTCAGCCTGAGTAATGCAACGGGAGATTCGCAGTACTTCGCATCGTCACTTGTAGAGCATGAGGACGGGGCTAGTCAGTTCACGCTGCATACACCGCGTGGAGAGCAGACTCTTACTACTCATTTTATGGGCAAACATAATGTATTTAATGTCGTAGCTGCCACGGCCGCGGCAATGGAAGCCGGTGCTACTCTGCAGAATGTGGTTCGGGGACTGGCGAACTTGCATCCGGTAGCAGGAAGATTGTCGCGATTGTCTGGGTTGAATGGAAGTAATCTAATCGATGATAGTTATAACGCAAGCCCCGGATCTTTCTTTGCGGCTATCGATGTTTTATCGGGTCTGAAAGGGCAGAAGATTCTGGTGATGGGCGACATGAAAGAGCTGGGCGATGATACCGATTCTGCACACAGTAGTGTGGGGCAGTATGCGTCAGAATCTACTATCGACGAAGTTTGGGCTGTAGGCGAAAAGTCTAAATTGGCGGTCGATGCTTGCGCAGCCAAGGGTAGGCATTTCGAAGACAAAGAAGCGCTTATTGCGGCGCTAATTGCTATTTCGAACCCGAGTCTGACGATGCTAATTAAAGGGTCGCGCGGGGCCAAAATGAATGAAGTTGTCACCGCTCTGAAAATTGACGGAGAAACAGAATGTTAGTTTGGCTATCAGACTACTTAATCCAGTTCGATAATAGTTTTTCCGTTCTTCAATACATTACGGTGCGCGGCATCTTTAGTATTTTGACGGCGCTTGGAATTTCGCTGCTTATCGGTCCGACCATGATTCGGCGATTGAACTACCATCAGATCGGACAAGTGGTGCGCGACGATGGTCCACAGTCGCATCTTAGCAAGGCTGGCACGCCGACAATGGGTGGAGCGCTAATACTCGTTAGTATCGCTCTAAGCACACTGTTGTGGGCCGACCTTGCTAACCACTATGTCTGGGTGGTTCTTCTGGTCACCGTGCTATTTGGTGCGATTGGTTGGGTAGATGATTATCGAAAAGTCTTCCGGCAGAATACAGCCGGTTTATCGGCGCGCTGGAAACTTTTCTGGCAGACCTCTATTGGCCTGGTTGCCGCAATTGCTCTGTATTACACGGCGTTTAGTCCTGTTGAGACCAGTTATATAGTGCCGTTCTTCAAAGATGTATCTATCAATACTGGCATTATCTATATCGCCCTAAGTTGTTTCATCATCGTAGGCTTCAGTAATGCAGTAAACCTAACCGATGGTCTCGATGGCCTCGCGATACTGCCCACTGTGATGGTTGGCGGTGCTCTGGGAGTTATTGCCTATTTGGCCGGTCACGTGGAATTCTCAGCCTACCTGAATATCCCTTACGTTGTTGGGTCTGGGGAGGTAGTTATCTTTGCAGGAGCTCTGCTGGGTTCCGGTCTGGGGTTTCTTTGGTTTAACACCTACCCCGCACAGATTTTCATGGGCGACGTAGGAGCGCTTGCGCTCGGTGCTGCTCTAGCTGTTATGGCGATTATCTCAAGGCATGAGATTGTTCTGTTTATTATGGGTGGCATCTTTGTAGCCGAGACAGCGTCGGTAATTATTCAGGTAACTTCTTTTAAGTTGACCGGAAAGCGAATTTTTCGGATGGCACCGCTACATCATCACTTTGAGTTGAAGGGTTGGCCAGAACCGAGAGTTATTGTTCGATTTTGGATTATTACTGTCATGTTAGTGCTGTTTGGCTTAGCTACCTTGAAGCTACGCTAAATAAATATTTGGAATAAGACTGGATGGCGACTGACAACGACGACCGCCTTACCATTATTGTTGGGCTCGGTGATACCGGTCTTTCCTGCGTGAGGTATTTCACTTCTTTAGGTGAAAAAATCAAGGTAGTCGATAGCCGAGAACAGCCGCCAGGATTGGTAGTTCTAAATGAGTTATTTCCGGATGTCGAATGTGAGTTGGGCGAGTTTAGAGTGGAGACCTTGTTGTCTGCGAAGCAACTTGTCGTTAGTCCTGGTGTGAGCATACGTGGTGCGGCTATAAGTGCCGCAATTGATGCGGGTATTTCAATTACCGGTGACATCGATATTTTTGCGAAGCAAGTAAGCGCGCCGATCATTGCGGTTACAGGCTCAAATGGCAAGAGCACGGTAGTGGCAATGCTAGCCGAGATACTTAGAAGCTCGGGAAGGAAATTTGGACTTGGTGGGAATCTGGACGGTAAGAACTTTAAGCCGGCTCTGGACTTGCTAAGCGAGACTGCTAAGGATTTGTACGTGTTGGAATTGTCTAGTTTTCAGCTGGAGACAACAGAAGAGTTAGGTGCCGAAGTGGCCACTATTCTAAATCTTAGTGCGGATCATATGGATAGGTATGAGGGCATAGAAGACTACCATCAAGCCAAGCAGAAAATTTTCGCTGGCAGCAAGCAGATAGTGGTCAATCGCGATGACAAAGACAGTCATCCGCCGGTAGCAACAGACGCGACAGTCTGGGAGTTTGGGTTTGGGCGTCCCGGGGTAAACGGCCTCGGTGTGTTAGAGGAAGGTGGTGATAGATATCTCGCTTACCAATTTGAAAAGATTGTCTCTGTAAGTGAGTTGAAGGTTTTTGGGCAGCACAATATTTCGAATGTGCTAGCTGCGGTTGCACTGGCTATGGCAGTAGATGTTGATATGGAATCAATTAGAAAAGCAATCAGAGAGTTTGCCGGTCTGCCACACAGGTGTCAGTGGGTGACGAACGTTAATGGTGTCGAGTTCTATAATGATTCGAAAGGGACCAACGTAGGCGCAACAGTGGCTGCCGTTGAGGGGTTGGGCGAGCATATTTCGGGACATATAGTCTTGATCGCCGGTGGCCAGGGGAAGGGAGCCGACTTTTCTGCGTTGGTGCCGGCGATGAACAAATGGGGAAAGGCAATTGTGTTAATAGGTCAGGATGCGGCGGAAATGGCGGGATATTTTAATGCCGATTTTCAGACTTACTTCGCAGGCGATATGGACAATGCCGTAGAGATCGCCCTGCAGCAGGCAAGTGATGGCGATGCGGTTCTGCTTTCACCAGCCTGTGCCAGCTTTGACATGTTTGAAAATTTTCAGCACCGAGGGTTCTCATTTATAGAATCTGTGGAGACCTTGCAATGAGCATGGCCAGGGCAATAATGCCCAAGAATAATCTAGTCGATTCGATTCAGCCGCGACCGTTGAACAGTATCTTGCTGTGCACGTTTCTGTTGTTATTTCTTGGGCTGCTAATGATGACTTCCGCCTCGGTGGAGATCGCCAACAGTCAATACTCTGATCCGTTTTTCTTTCTTAAGCGTCAGCTCATATTTGCTGTTATCGGTGTATTCGTTCTGGCGATCACCTTACAGATTCCGATCGCAACCTGGCGTGCGCAGAGCTGGAATTTGCTGATGGGCTCTTTTCTGCTGCTGTTATTGGTGCTCGTTCCAGGTGTTGGCGAATCGGTTAAGGGCAGCACCAGAAGAATAGATCTCGTTGTATTCGACCTGCAGCCTTCGGAATTGGCAAAGGTATTTATCGTCGTCTATCTCGCTGCGTTTATGGAGAGGCAGCTGGATGAGGTTAGAGAGAAGTGGTCCGGTTTCTACAAACCCCTGCTTGTGGTCGGAGCGGCAGTGGTCCTTCTTCATTTTCAGCCGGACCATGGAACGATGGTGATCCTTACGCTCACTGCGCTGTGTATGATATTCCTGGCGGGAGCGAAGCTGCATCGCATTCTCTTGATGCTGGCTCTGTGCCTGGGTGGAATCGCTCTGCTGGCGGTTATGAAGCCCTATGTCATTGATAGAATCAACTCGTTTCTTGACCCCTGGGCCGTAGAGAATGTCACGAATGGCGGTTACCAACAGGCCATGGCTCAGGTTGCCTTTGGTCGTGGAGAATGGTTCGGTATTGGGTTGGGAAACAGCATACAGAAACTTTATTTTCTTCCCGAGGCGCACAATGACTTCGTGCTTGCCATTATCGGCGAAGAGTTGGGTCTGATAGGCGTGGCTACGGTGATTCTTCTCTTTTCGGTTCTCATCTATAAAGCATTTGCTATTGGGCAGAAAGCGCAGCAAGAAAATCGTCTATTTGCCGCATTTTTCGCCTATGGCCTTGGCCTGCTTTTCTCTGGTCAGACGATGATCAACGTAGGGGCCAGCATAAGCCTGCTTCCTGTGAAGGGCTTAACGCTTCCGTTTCTTAGTTATGGTGGCGCGAGTCTCATTATGAGTTTCTTCATGATAGGGCTATTGGTTCGCATTCAATATGAAACCGATAACAACATCGACGATGAGGGTGGGGCATAGATGACTATGCCCAGGGAAGACATGACGGTACTGATCATGGCTGCCGGCACCGGGGGGCATGTATTTCCCGCGTTATCGATTGCCCAGAAATTACGCGAGCACAATGTGCGTACCGAATGGATGGGAACGCATCAGGGTATGGAGAATCAACTGCTTGAGGGAACCGGCATTAAGATTCATGCCGTCTCTGCGAAAGGCCTTAAAGGCAAGGGAGTTGTTCGCCTCTTGTTTGCGCCGTTCATGCTAGTGCAGGCGCTCATTCAATCTATGCGTGTGTTGTCCAGTGTGAATCCTGATTGCGTATTGGGTATGGGTGGTTTCGTTTCCGGACCGGGCGGCCTCGCAGCAAAGATTACAGGCAGAAAACTGGTAATTCATGAGCAGAATGCCGTGCCGGGTTTCACCAACAAATTACTCTCAAAGATCGCCAATCTGGTGTTTGAGGCTTTTCCGAATACATTTCCCAGCAGCGATAAAGTGCTCTACACGGGGAACCCATTGCGCAGCGAGATTGCGGCGCTCGCAGAGCGGTCGCGACTGTTTGAAAAATCATCGAGGCCGCTGCAACTACTGGTTCTGGGGGGAAGTCAGGGTGCGCTCGCGATCAACGAGGTAGTGCCGGAATTGTTGGCGCACTGGCCTGGGCAGAACCGTCCCTGCGTACTTCATCAGACAGGTGAGCGAACCCTGGATCTAACTCAGGCGCTCTATAAAGATAAGGGTTTGAGCGCGACTGAGGGAATAGAGGTGGTGCCCTTTATTAGTAATATGGCTGAAGCCTATGGTTGGGCCGATCTGGTTATTTGCCGGTCCGGCGCGAGTACAGTAAGTGAGATTGCCGCGGTTGGTTTGCCTTCGATATTGGTTCCTTATCCTCACCATAGTGACCAGCAGCAGAAGCACAACGCGAATTGGTTAGTAAACGCGGGTGCCGCATTTCTATTGGAGCAAAAAGACTTAACCCTGGCCGCGCTCAGTACATTGCTGCTCGATCTCGATACGAATCGCAGTAAGTTGCAGCAGATGAGCGATACAGCCAGGTCAATATCGATCTGTGACGCCGACGAGCTAATCGCGTCACGTTGTATGGAGCTAGCTCATGCATAGTGCGGCTAATCGACATGTTATCCCTGAGATGCGGCGCATCAATAAGCTGCATTTCGTTGGCATAGGTGGCGCTGGCATGTGCGGCGTGGCCGAGGTGTTGCTCAACCAGGGTTATAAAATCAGCGGGTCTGATCTCAAGGAGTCGCGGAATACTGTGCGGCTAGCATCGATGGGGGCGGAAATCTTTTTCGGCCACGATGCGAAAAATGTAGAGAATGCCGACGTTGTGGTTTATTCGAGTGCCATCGATGAGCGAAATCCGGAAATAAAGAAGGCAATCAAAGACTCGAAGCCGCTGATCGCGAGGGCTGAGATGTTGGCGGAGTTGATGCGCTATCGCCACTCCATCGCGATTGCTGGCACCCATGGCAAGACGACGACAACAAGCATCGTTGCCTCGGTATTGGCAGAAGCTGGCTTCGATCCAACTTTTGTTATCGGAGGCTTGCTGAATAGTGCGGGCACTAACGCGCGGCTGGGGGAAAGCAGATACCTAGTGGCTGAGGCTGACGAGAGCGATGCTTCCTTTATGCATCTGCAGCCAATGGTGGCGGTGGTCACCAACATAGAAGCGGATCACATGAGTACCTATGGGGGGGATTTCGAGAATCTGAAGAAATACTTCGTCGATTTTCTACACAATCTCCCGTTTTATGGCTTGGCCGTACTGTGTATCGACGACCCGGTCGTGCGTGAAATATTGCCACGAATATCCAGGCCAAAAATCACTTATGGCTTTGCCGAAGATGCGGACTTTAGAATAACGAATCTGACACAGCAGCAGCACATTACCGAATTTGAGATCGTCAGAAAGGAAGCGAAAGACACGGTGAAGATCTCTCTCAACATGCCCGGTCGTCATAATGCATTAAATGCAACTGCGGCGGTGGCAATAGCAACCGATGAGGGGGTTCGCTCAGAGGATATCCAAAATGGCATTAAGAAATTCTCAGGAGTAGGTCGCCGCTTCGATGTGCAGGGAGAATTCGAGGTTGGCGGGGGAACGGTCATGCTTATCGATGACTATGGCCACCACCCAACCGAGGTCGCCGCGACGCTGCGTGCTCTGCGTGAAGGCTGGCCTGACAATCGACTCGTTATGGTCTACCAGCCCCATCGCTATAGCCGCACCAAGGACTTGTATGAGGACTTTGTGGAGGTGCTGGGGGAGGCTGACGTTCTACTTCTGCTTGAGGTGTATTCGGCAGGGGAGAAGAAAATCGCCAGCGCGGACTCTCGAAGCCTCTGTCGTAGTATCAGATTACGCGGAAAAGTCGATCCTGTGTACGTCAAAAAAGAGTCTGAGGTGCATGGAATATTGAGCGAGCTAATCCTCCCCGGAGACATCATTTTGACGCAGGGAGCCGGAAGTGTGGGTTCTTTAGCCAAACAATTGGCCAAAACCGGATTTAAGGCTTAATTAATTGATTTTTATAGAAGATTTTTTGCATTTAACGGTCAAGAAATTGAGAAATGAGAACGATAAATAAAGAGAATATTAGCGCAAGTTGTGGGCACGTTCTGGTGCTGAAAGGCGGGACGTCACCAGAGCGTGAAATATCCCTGTTAAGCGGTGAGGCTGTCTATCAGGGGCTGCTGAGATTGGGCATAAATGCCAGTGTTCTGGATGTAGGCGATAGCGTTGTCGCAGACCTGCAAAATCTAAAGCCAGATTTGGTTTTTAACATGCTGCATGGGCAGGGTGGGGAAGACGGAACAATGCAGGGGTTTCTTGAGCTGCTCAAGATTCCCTACACCGGGAGTGGTGTGCTGGCGTCGGCGCTTGCCATGGACAAGGTGAAAAGCAAGTTGATTTGGCAGCGATTGGGTTTGAACACTGCCGATTTTGAAATGCTAAGCGCGGAAACTGATTGGCAGCTGGTAATCGATAAGTTTGAGGTCGTCGTGGTAAAGCCAGTAAATGGTGGTTCAAGCCTCGGCATAGCAATTGTGAAAGACGCAGCCGGTCTGCAGCAGCAATTTGAGCTGGCGAGTAAATTTGATTCAGAGGTAATGGCAGAGAAGTGTGTTGTCGGCAAAGAGTTTTCAGTAGGTGTGATAGATGAGCATCTGCTTCCGGCAGTTCAGCTGAGCACAAAGAGGGAGTTCTTCGATTTTGATGCGAAGTACATCGATGAGGACACCGAGATAATTTGTCCTGCTCCACTAAGTGATGACCAGCGGCAGGAACTTAACGAACTGGTAAGTGCTGCGTATACAAGTCTTGACTGCAAGGGTTTGGCCAGAGTGGATGTTATGCAAGATCAAGACGGTGCTTTTTATCTTCTGGAAGTAAATACGATTCCTGGCATGACCGATCATAGTTTTGTGCCAATAGCAGCAAAGAAATCGGGAACGAGTTTCGACGAACTATTATTAACCGTGTTAGAGCTAAATCAGGCTGCGAGCTAAACAATGGCAACTGTAAGTAGAGCAATTAGGACTGGAAGCGGCATTCATTCTACGCGCCGCAATTCTCTGTCGGGGAACCAGCCGCTCAAACCTAAGTCTTCTGGCAGGCGAGTACTGATTATGTTGTCTGGCCTGGTAGTCTGTGCCGCTTTGCTGGTAGATCAGAACAAGGCAACTATTTCTGGCTTCCTGAACCGACCGGTTAGCAAGGTTAGAATCGAAAATCAGTGGCAGAGAATCAGCGAGGCCGAGGTGAGTACTGTCTTAGCTCCGTTTATGGGAAATGGTTTCTTCGATTTCAATGTTGGGCAGGCAAAACAGCAGCTAGAACTTCATCCCTGGGTCTTGCAGGCATCGGTTAAACGGATTTGGCCGGACACTTTATCTCTACTCCTTACCGAGCAGGTAGCTATAGCCCGTTGGGGTGATCAGCAGTTATTAAATCAGTACGGCGAAATATTTCAGCCAAATCGAGTTAGTGAGTTGAGTTCACTCCCTCTGCTAACGGGGCCGGAAGAGAGTCAAGAGACAGTCATGCTTCAGTACCAAAAACTCAATCAAGTCTTGTTTCCAGCGGGTCTGCGGCTGTCTGGTTTAAGCCTGAGCAAGCGCGGTAGCTGGGAGTATGTACTCAACGAAAATATGAAAGTTGCTGCTGGCAGGGAAGACGTATTCGAGAAGACGCAACGCTTCGTGGATTTTTACCAGAGTCAGCCTTCAGAGCGGTCTTCTAAATTTCTCTCAATTGATTTGAGATACGGAAACGGCATAGCGGTTAAAGATATTGAGTCAGATTTTACTGGAGTGGCAATTCTGTGAGTCAGTTCCACCAAACAATGCACATTTCTTTCACCGACACTTGCCTGGAGAATTCGAGCAATGAATGAATCAGCAAGCGATAATATGATTGTCGGGCTAGATATCGGCACTTCCAAGGTCGTAGCAATAGTCGGGGATATTAATTCTGACGGCGGTCTGGACATCGTTGGTATTGGCAGCCATCGCTCGCGCGGTCTTAAGAAGGGGACTGTGGTCAATATCGAATCAACTGTCGAATCTATTCAGCGCGCGATCGAGGAAGCCGAACTCATGGCTGGTTGTCAGATACATTCAGTCTATGCCGGCATCGCGGGTAGTCATATCCGAAGCATGAATTCTCATGGAATCGTAGCGATTCGAGACGGTGAAGTTATGCGGGCGGATATCGAAAGAGTGATCGATGCCGCGCAAGCCGTAGCGATTCCTGCAGATCAAAAAGTTCTTCATATTCTTCCGCAAGAATACATTATTGATTCGCAAGAAGGCGTTAAAGAACCCCTGGGCATGTCGGGTGTTCGTCTCGAGGCCAAAGTCCATCTCGTTACCTGTGCGATAAACGCCGTGCAGAATATTGAGAAGTGTATTCGTCGCTGCGGCTTGGAGACAGATGAGATTATTTTGGAGCAGTTGGCGTCAGCCTATAGCGTTCTTACTGAAGATGAGAAGGAGCTCGGTGTTTGTCTTGTTGATATCGGTGGGGGTACGACGGATATCGCGATCTTTACCGAGGGAGCCATTCGTCATACGGGCGTAATTCCAATCGCTGGTGATCAGGTAACCAATGACATCGCCATGGCGCTGCGAACGCCTACAGAAAATGCTGAAGAGATAAAGATCAAATATGCCTGTGCGCTCACTCAGCTAGCGAGTGCGGATGAGACCTTAAAAGTTCCCAGTGTCGGAGATCGAGCCCCACGGGAACTTTCAAGACAGGCGTTGGCCGAAGTTGTCGAGCCGCGTTACGACGAATTGTTTACCCTGGTGCAGGCTGAGTTGCAGCGAAGTGGATTCGAAAATCTTCTCGCCGCGGGCATAGTACTAACTGGTGGCACTAGTAAAATGGAAGGCGTCATAGATTTGGCGGAAGAAATATTTCATGCGCCTGTTCGTATAGGTGCGCCTCACAATGTTAACGGTTTAGCCGATATCGTAAGAAACCCGATCTATTCTACTGGAGTTGGGTTATTGCTGTATGGCTTGAAGCAGTATCAAGAACGAGGTGGTATAGAACCGAAGCGCGAGCCGCAGATTCAAATCGTGGACAGGGTAAAAAACTGGTTCCAGGGAAATTTTTAATTTTAATCTAAACAGTCAATAACCAATACAGTAAAAGAATCATTAATGAGGGGGCTATATGTTTGAATTAGTCGAGAACGTTGCGCAGAGCGCTGAAATCAAAGTTGTCGGTGTTGGCGGTGGCGGCGGAAACGCTGTACACCATATGATTAATAACCAGGTAGAAGGCGTGGAGTTCATTTGTGCAAACACTGATGCTCAGGCGTTAAATAACCTGAAGGCCAAGACTATATTGCAGATGGGTAGCAATATCACCAAGGGCCTTGGTGCGGGTGCTGATCCCGAAATCGGCAGACAGGCAGCGCTGGAAGACAGAGACGAGATCGCCGAGATCCTGTCTGGTGCCGACATGGTGTTCATTACCGCCGGCATGGGTGGTGGTACAGGAACTGGCGCCGCACCTATCGTCGCTGAAGTCGCCAGGGAAATGGGCATTCTGACGGTAGCGATAGTTACTCGACCTTTTCCCTTCGAAGGAAAGAAGCGCTCAAAGGTCGCCGAAGAGGGCATTCGTCTGCTGACTGAGCAGGTCGACTCACTAATTACTATTCCTAATGAGAAGCTGCTCGATGTGTTGGGTAAGGAAGCCTCTTTGCTCGACGCGTTCAAAGCAGCAAACGATGTGCTTTTAGGTGCGGTAAAGGGTATTGCAGATCTAATCATGAATCCAGGTATGATCAACGTCGATTTCGCCGATGTGAAAACGGTGATGTCTGAGATGGGCATGGCCATGATGGGCACCGGAGCGGCAGTCGGTGCCGACCGAGCACGAGAGGCGGCAGAGGCAGCGATTCGTAGCCCACTCTTGGAAGATGTGAACTTGCAGGGTGCGCGTGGTATTCTGGTTAATATTACCGCCGGCGAGAATTTGTCTCTTGGTGAATTTTCAGAAGTTGGTGACACCATTGAGGAGTTTGCATCGGATGATGCCACTGTGGTTGTGGGTACCGTGATCGATCCTAGTCTAAAGGACGAGATGCGAGTTACAGTTGTGGCAACTGGTTTGGGCGATCTGCATGCGCGACCCACTAAAGTTGTGGACAACACGAACAGAGAAGCCACTACGGACTACCGCCAGTTAGACAGGCCTGCGGTAATGCGTAACCGCCAGGGTTCGGGGCGCGCGGCTGCAGCGGCCGCCGCGGTAGTTGGCTCAGATACCGATATGGACTATCTCGATATCCCAGCCTTTTTAAGGAAGCAGGCGGACTAGTTGTTGCGGGATATCGCGGTAGGATTCCTACACGATATTCCCCAATATGGAGGGTTTTAGAACAGCTTCCTAGGGTCTGTGGCAGGCTCCTTTCATGGTTTTCCCTTATTGGGTTATTCCCTGAATTTTGCTACCATGCTACAGTTTTGTTAAAGGTCGTCATTGTGAGCTAAAACTTGGCCATTTCGGGTCTGGTATTACCAGTCAGTAGAGAGGCGGGTTTGTATTTTAAGTTACGGCTTAAGTGCCCAGAATCGCAATGTAGCATGACACCGCATAACTATTGCTTGATCGAATTTCATGTTTATTGCGACTAATACCACGCGAAGCGAAGACCTATGCTGAGACAAAGGACCCTGAAGAACGTAATTCGAGCCACGGGCGTTGGCTTGCATACCGGCGAAAAAGTTTACCTGACCCTCAGGCCCGCCCCGGTAAACAGCGGCATCATCTTTACCCGTGTCGACTTGGATACCCCCGTTCAGATTGCAGCTAGGGCTTCAAACGTCGGAGACACTACGCTCTCCACCTGTTTAGTGAAGGATGACGTCAGAATATCTACTATCGAGCACTTGATGTCTGCTCTTTCAGGGCTGGGCATAGACAATGCTTTTATCGATGTAAGTGCGCCAGAAGTGCCGATCATGGATGGCAGTGCAGGCCCCTTCGTTTTCCTTATCCAATCAGCCGGCATTGAAGAGCAGTCAGAACTAAAGCGCTTCATCAAAATCAAGAAACCACTGCGACTGGAACATGGCGACAAAGCCGTGAGCCTCGAGCCATTCGATGGCTTCAAGGTCAGCTACACCTTGCACTACGATCACCCGGTATATAAGAAGCATACGAAGAGTGCGACTATCGATTTCTCAAGCACCTCTTTCGTTAAAGAAGTCTCTCGAGCGAGAACCTTCGGTTTTATGCACGAGTTTGAAGAGCTACGTAATAGAAATCTAGCTCTTGGCGCGAGCATGGATAACGCCATCGCCGTGGGTGACTATAAGGTGTTAAACGAAGATGGTTTGCGTTATGAAGATGAGTTTGTAAAGCACAAGATTCTTGATTCTATTGGAGATTTATACCTTCTAGGCAACAGCCTCATAGGCGAGTTCAAGGGATATAAATCTGGACATGCTTTGAATAATGCTTTATTAAGAATGCTTGAAGTTAATGAAGATGCTTGGGAAATAGTCAGTTTCGATAAAGAGACTAATGTGCCTATTTCCTACATGAAACCAGTGTTGGCAGCCTAAGTCTGGCGTGCTATTCTAACTATCTGATTTTAATAATAATTAATCAGGAATAAATAATAGTTGGGCGTTGAAGTTTCTTGATTAGCCCCCTTGTACCAATAGGCTTGCTGAGAATTTCGCTTAAACAATGAAAGTAATTCTAGTCGACCAGCGTCATGGTCACACTAAAACTATAGTCCTTAAAGGCTGGCTGAAAGGCCTCCTGTCCCTGTGCCTGCTTGGAGCACCCGTTGCTCTGGGCTATTTCGGCTATGAGCTCGCTGTCTCTGGCAACAAAGGCGTCTTTAGTGAAGAGTCTGCGCAGAACTGGGAGCGCCAGATTCGAATCCAGACTGAACAAATTTCCGAGATAAAACAAGAGTCTGAGCAACAGATCGAGGCCCTTACTATTCGCTTGGCTATGTTACAGGCGCGATTAGTGCGTCTGGACGCAGTGGGCGAACGCATTACGACTATAGCCAAACTCGACAACGGTGAGTTCGACTTCAGCGATCCGATTACCCTAGGTGGCCCGGCAACGGGTGTTGGTGAGTCTTATTCCGCCGCTGGCTTCATGGATGCGGTATACCAACTGGAGCGCCAGCTCGAAGATCGTCAGCAGCAGTTAGAAATTTTAGAAGGCTTGATGACCGATCGTAAGATTCAGTCTGATGTCTTCATTGCCGGTCGGCCCGTTGATAAAGGCTGGATAGCATCTCGTTTCGGGCAGCGTCTAGACCCGATCACTGGCCGTCTTGCGTTCCATGGTGGAATCGACTTCACCACTGGAAAATCAGGCGCCGATATCAATACCGTGGCGGCTGGCGTAGTAACCTGGTCTGGCCCGCGCTCGGGCTACGGCCTAATGGTCGAAGTGAATCACGGTAATGGTTTCACCACACGCTACGCCCACTCCGAGAAGTTGTTTGTGGATGTTGGCGATATCGTAATGAAGGGACAGAATATCGCGCTAGTTGGTTCAACTGGCCGATCTACAGGGCCTCATGTTCATTTTGAGGTCTACAAGAACGGTAGAGTCGTCGACCCTGCCGCCTATATACACCGCACAGCTAGATAATCACCGCCTTTTCGAAAGCCAATCTAATTGGCCTGCAGAGCCTGCGCGCTTGGAGCGCTAGGGTTGTTGGGGGCTAGCGTACTCAATCTATACTAATTGACAGAACACTATGAGCATATTTAACAAAATATTTGGCAGCAGTAACTCGCGTAAGATAAAGAAGTTGCAGAAGGTTGTTGATCGTATCAATGGACTCGAGCCTTCTTTAGAGGCGCTTTCTGACGATGAGTTAAAAGCTAAAACAGAAGAATTCAAGCAGCGTTTCGATTCTGGCGAGTCGATGGAAGCACTGTTGCCTGAAGCTTTCGCGGTCGTTCGCGAAGCTGGCAAGCGTACTTTACAGATGCGCCATTTTGACGTGCAGATGATCGGCGGAATTGTGCTACATGAGGGCAGTATCTCCGAGATGAGAACGGGTGAGGGTAAGACGCTAATGGCTACCCTGCCAGCCTATCTAAACGGATTGACGGGAAAAGGCGTTCACTCTGGTTACGGTTAACGAATACCTGGCGGAGCGCGATGCGAACTGGATGCGCCCCCTCTATGAATTTCTTGGTCTTAGTGTCGGGATTATCGGTTCGGGTCAATCACCGGAGCTAAAGAAAGCGGCCTACAATTGTTCTATAACTTATGGCACGAACAATGAATTCGGTTTCGACTATCTTCGTGACAATATGGCGTTTCGTCTCGATGACAAGATGCAAAGAGAGCTTAATTTTGCCATTGTCGATGAGGTGGATTCGATTCTAATAGATGAAGCGCGAACTCCACTGATTATCTCCGGTGCGGCGGAAGACAGCTCGAAACTCTATACAGCGATAAATCAGCTCGTGCCTAAGCTAGAGAAAGGTATTAAAGCTGAGAAGTCCAAGATGGAGATGATGGATAAGAGCTTTGTGCCTGAAGAGTCTGGCCACTTCACGGTAGACGAGAAGAATCGCTCGGTAGAACTTACCGAATCGGGTCACGAATTTGTTGAAGAAATCTTAATCTCAAAGAAACTTCTCGAAGAAGGCGACTCTCTTTACTCTGCCACGAATCTGTCCCTGCTCCATCATATCCATGCAGCATTAAAGGCGCATCATCTATTTAAGAAGGATATAGAATACATAGTACAGAACAAGCACATTGTTTTGATTGACGAACATACGGGTAGAACGATGGAAGGTCGACGCCTGTCTGAAGGTCTGCACCAGGCACTGGAAGCGAAAGAAGGTTTGGAGATTCAGAGCGAGAGCCAGACTCTGGCTTCGACTACGTTTCAAAACTACTTTCGTCTATACAATAACCTGTCCGGGATGACTGGCACAGCGGACACCGAGGCATTTGAATTTTCTCAGATCTATGGGCTCGATGTGGTGGTGATTCCTACTAATATGCCAATGATCCGTGTAGATGCGAACGATCTCATCTATCTCTCCATGGATGAGAAGCTTGAGGCGATCGTGCGTGACATCACCGAGATGAGCGCCAAAGGCGCCCCCGTTCTGGTAGGTACTGCCTCAATCGACACGTCAGAAACTTTGTCGAATTTCTTGAATAAAGAAAACATTAAGCACGAAGTGCTTAATGCAAAATTCCACGAGCGCGAGGCGCAGATAATCGCCGAAGCAGGCAGGCCTGGCGTGGTGACGATCGCCACGAATATGGCCGGTCGTGGTACGGATATCGTGCTCGGAGGCAAATGGGAATCAGAGGTTGCCGAATTGGAGAATCCTACAGAGGAGCAGATTGCGAAGATAAAGGCCGACTGGCAGTTGCGTCATGATCAAGTAATTGCAGCTGGTGGATTGCATATCGTCGGTACCGAGCGTCACGAATCCAGACGTATCGACAATCAGTTACGTGGCCGTTCCGGAAGACAGGGTGACCCTGGTTATTCCAGGTTCTATCTGTCTATGGAAGACAATTTGTTGCGCATATTTGCTACCGATGGTGTGAAGAATTTTATGCGCCGCCTGGGTATGGAAAGAGGCGAAGCCATAGAGCATAGCATGGTGACAAAACAGATCGAGAAGGCGCAGCGAAAAGTCGAAGGCAGGAACTTCGATATTCGCAAGCAGTTGCTGGAATATGACAATGTGGCCAACGATCAGCGCACGATTATCTATCGACAGCGCAATGAACTCATGGCCAGCGATGACATCTCCGAGCTAATAGAAGAAATGCGCACTGAGGTGGTTGGGCAGATTGTCGATGATTACATACCACCACAGAGTGTTCCCGAGCAGTGGGATGTAGAAGGGCTGCAACAGGCGATCGATACCGAATTCGCCACAGCGCAGAATATCCAGCAATGGCTTGATGAGGATGATCAGCTCTATGAAGAGCAATTGAAGCTGAAGATCGATGAGATACTGACAGCGGATTATGCGGACAAGTGTGCGGCGGTTGGCGATAAGATGCGCACTTTCGAGAAGCAAATCACTCTGCAGATCCTTGATGGTCTGTGGAAAGATCATCTGGCAACCATGGATCATTTACGTCAGGGTATTTTCTTGCGCAGCTACGGCGGCAAGAACCCTAGACAGGAATACAAGCGGGAAGCCTTTGCACTGTTTCAGGATTTGATGACGAATTTGCAGCAGGAAGTTGTGAAGGTATTGAGCCACGTTAAGATTCGTCAGGAAGATGAGGTTGATGCTATCGAGCGACAGCGAGAGCAGGAACGCGCCAGGGAGCGAGTAAACTTTCAGCACCAGGCTGTGTCTGCACTCGCGGATCAGGCGCCGGCGGAAGCGCCTGCAGCCGGACAAGGTCAGGCGGAAGGCGAGAAGGTCGCTCCCTTTGTTCGAGAAGTGGCGAAGGTAGGGCGAAACGATCCCTGCCCCTGTGGCTCAGGCAAGAAGTATAAAGTCTGTCACGGCAAGATTGGTTAGCGCCCCGCCCTATGGGTGTTAGCAACGCAATGACAGGATAGGCGCAGGATAGGCGCAGGATAGAAGGGATAAAAAGATGGCCGTCGGCCCAGATAGAGAAGACAGAATAGCTGCAGTCGAAGGAATTCGGCTAGGGGCAGTCGAGAGCCATATTCGCTATGCCAAACGACTCGACTTGGTTCTGGTCGAAATTGCTGAAGGTTCTACCACGGCTGGTGTCTTTACTCAGAATGCATTCTGCGCTGCGCCAGTTCGAATTGCGAAAAAACATGTTGAGGCTGTTGCAAGCCGCTATTTTCTAATTAACACCGGCAATGCAAATGCGGGCACAGGCTCCAAGGGTGAGGCTGCAGCCATGGCATGCTGTGATGCTCTGGCTGAGCTAACAGATACATCAGCACAACAGATTTTGCCCTTCTCTACAGGTGTTATAGGTGAGCAACTGCCCTATGAGAAAATCCTAAACTCCCTGCCAGCGTTGAGTGCTGCCTTAGCCGAGGACGGTTGGCTTTTGGCGGCTAGTGGAATTATGACTACCGACACCCGGCCAAAACTATCTTCTGCCAGCCTTGATATCGAGGGCGCTAAGGTAAAGCTAAGCGGCTTTGCGAAGGGCTCGGGAATGATCCGTCCTAACATGGCTACTATGCTCGCCTACGTATTCACCGATGCTCGAATAGCTAAGAGCCTTCTCGATGAGATTCTAGGCAGAGCAGTTAAGAACTCGTTCAATAGAATAACGGTAGATGGGGATACGTCGACTAATGACTGTTGCATGTTGGTCGCAACAGGTAAGGGTTCTCTTGAGATCAAAGACTTGCAGAGCGAGGCCGCCAAAGAGTTCCAGAGTGAGCTAAATAGCATTTTTGAGCAGCTGGCCACAGACCTAATTCGTGATGCTGAGGGTGCAACTAAGTTTATAACCATCGAGGTTACCGGGGGCGCATCCGAGCAGGAATGTCTGTCAGTGGCCTATACGGTAGCAGAATCGCCGCTGGTTAAGACTGCATTCTTCGCCTCCGATCCAAACTGGGGTCGTATCTTGGCTGCAATTGGCCGGGCAGGGGTTAAAGACCTGAATCTTGAGAAAGTAACAGTGGCGCTGGGAGATACCTTATTAGTCTCCAACGGCGCTGTAGATGAAGGATACAGGGAAAGTGCGGGGCAGACCGAGATGGACAGGGATGAAATCTCGGTCAGTATTAATCTCGCCCGTGGGCAGGCTAAGGAAAAAGTGTGGACGTCCGATCTGTCCAGTGAATATGTGCGAATAAATGCCGACTACCGTAGCTAGTCGCTGTTCCTCTAGGCTGTAACCGTATCATCGTAATTACTGCACAGTAAGATCTTAGACAATCAATGAATCAATGAGAGCCCTGCCTTGAATCAAATGGATCCTGTTCATGTTGCTGTCGGAGTCCTTCGCAATGGTCAAGGCCAGGTGTTAATTGCGCTGCGAGCTGAAGAAGCTCATCAGGGTGGGCTCTGGGAATTTCCCGGCGGTAAGATAGAGCCGGGAGAGTCGGTAGAGCAGGCGCTGAGTAGAGAGTTCGAGGAGGAGTTGGGAATCTGTGTTCACAGCTGCACTCCTTTGATCCAGATAAGTCATGACTATAGGGATAAGTCGGTACTGTTGGATGTGTGTATTGTACAAAGTTTTTCTGGAGTGCCTAGAGGGAGAGAGGGGCAGCCGATAGAGTGGCGGGCACAATCTGCCTTGCGCGCAGATGACTTTCCACGAGCTAACGCTGCTATTATTCGAGCGTTGCAGCTCCTCGAGGAAGCGTAATCACCTCGACGCCCAGAGTGTTGCCTGTCCTCATCCAAGCCATCAGCTAAGCGCTTGGTTGAAATTAATCTAGTTGCGTCAGTAGGGGCTGGATGCTTCTGCCTATCTCGAGTTGTTTCATTGTGTTGGCGAGCATTGTCTGGAGAGGGGTGTAAAGCTTGTGTATTCCAATACTGCTAAAGAATTAGCCCCGAAAGAGTTGTTTGATTTGCAGGTGATACACCCTGCCCGCCAGACAATCGCTGCCTATTGATGTGCGTGCAGGGAGAATCGATCTGCTGTTTAGCGCAGCCTGCTGCAGGCAAGACGAACTTAAACATGCAGAAGCCCTGAATTTCCCGAACTGGCATGTCAGGTAAATATCCCGGTCTATGAGCTGCTGTTATGAGGCCTGACTAAGTGGCTCTCAGAAGGAAGCATCTAGGATTAGGTGCGCGGGGCATAGCCTGCACTATGCAGCCTTAGCTGCAGGCTGTGAAGTCTTGGGAGGGGCGATGCTGCACAATATAAGAAGAATCTTCACTACAGGTGGCAAGCTACTGATATAAATAGAATTAGCCGAGTTGAAATTGATGAGTAAATAGGGCTTTTTTGATAAAGTATTCGAGAACTAGGCAGATACAGCAATGTGGGAAGCCAAGAAGCGTGGATGTCGGTATTACGGATGGTTATGTGACGTGGGTCACTGAGATTTCCGCTAACTTGTTGAAAATACGGAATTAGTTTAGACAATCTTGCGCTAACATAACCGAGTCCAGAATTGCCGGGCTCCACAGAAACATCAGGAATTACTATGTCTCAGAAGAAGGTATTGGCTCATTTAGTAGCATCGTTGCTGTTGGCAATGAATGTGGTCTATGCGGATACAGCCATACTGGTCGCTGAGGGTGTGTTGGTTGAAAAGAACCCCGAGGTTCAGGCGCCGACTGAGGAAACCCTGGAAGGCCAAGTACCGAACGTTGAGGCACCTCCACTGATCGGTTCTGCGACAGACGCTTCTTATGTTAGTACCGGTGGCTGGGCGGTTACCGGCAAAGATTTTATCGATGCAGCTGTGGCTGTTTTTGACTTCAGTTCTACCGTTAGCGTAAGTCAGGCGACATTGAGTTTGCCTATAGAGGAAGTCTTCGCTTAGAATGACGCCGCCCCTTTAGAGATTTTCATGTATTCAGATGATGGTGTGGTTGAATATACCGACTACTCATTGGGTTTTGTTGCGGCAATTGCAGAAGTCGATGCGATAGGCCTTACTCAGATCGATATAGACGTAACAGGAGCCGTTAATTCAGCCCTGAAGACCAGCCAGTTCGTAGCTTTTAGAATTAGAAGTGGAGTGCTGCCTACATCAGTATCGGCAACCAGCCTTCCCGCTTGGACCGGTGTGAAGTTTCGTTCAAATTACTCTCTCTCGTTCACGCCGGGCGGGGCTCCAACTGTGGCGAAAGATGGCGCTCGGTTCGACGGCTTTACTCTAGAGGTTCAAAATGTAGATGTGCCTAGCATAGGCGAAGTGGCCCTGCAGATGCAGATGGTAGATGCGAACGAGCTAATTTTTCAATTAACCGAAGCTGCAGTTACGGGGGCTGGTACACCTGCACCGCCGCTATCGGGCATTGATCTTTTGAACTGCAGTGCGTTCTCGCCGCCACCGTTAACGGATGTTGCTGTTGGGGCGTCTAGCTACTCAGTCAACTCGGGTATATTAGATGTGCCCAGTGTTAATTTTAACAACGAGCAACTTGCGTTCAGGTTGGAGTATATAGAAGGATCAGATCCTCTGCTGTTTGAAACGCTTAGCATCGGTGCGGTTCAGTCAGGGCCTTCCGACGCGGCGATCTCGGCGTTGGGCGGTGGCCTGCTTACTGAATCCAGTCAAGACTTCGTGCCGCTCTGTCACGGCTGGGTACTAATTGGCGATTCGCTACGCAATAGAGTGGTTGAGAGGAATCTGATATCTGGAGAAACGGAAAGAACGTATCCGTTTGGTCAGAAGCCGGATCAGTTCACTGTGGATGAGGCGAACGGCGCTATCTATATGACTGTGCACCCGGAGACGAAGAGGCTCTATAAGCTAGATCTGAATACCGGCGCGATCACCTACAATTTTGTTACGCAGAATATAGCTGGATATGATTACAGATGGGCGCTGAGAGACCTGGCGCTGGGTGAAGATGGTAATGTCTTTGCTCTCATGTATGATCCTATTTTACAAGATCCGGGTGCTGGAGTGCCTTTTGCCTCCAGCGGATTATGGCTAGGATTGTTTAACGGTTCTGCGGGTTTCCTGACCGAGAGTATTCCCTTGCAAGATCCGGTGAGAGTCGAGTACGACCCTGTGCTTGATCATGTGTTTCTCGCCACGGAATCAAATCTGGCGACCTTCGATTTCGATCCTGCAACCAACGCTCTTACCTTTGTGGAGGGCACCGACATCGGCGTGGGTAGTGCTTGCACGGACTTCACAACCTCGCCGGATGGCACTAGAATCGCCTATAGCTGCCCGAGCGGCAATCGCAGCACTCAGGACTTTAGTATTGTTGATATGGCTCCAGATCAGTATTTCAACTCTGACGGCGAATGGTTCCTAGGTAGCTCTCCGGTGAGCGCGACCTTTAACAAAGCCGGAACGATTTTGATCGCTACGGATAACGATAAGCTCTACTTCTTCGACGTAGTGACCCATCTTATTTTGGAGGATTTTGAGTTAGGCTTGTTGCCGGGAGAGTCAATTAAGAAGATTCGTCTCTCGCTAGATGGCCAATACCTCATCGTCTTTCTCAGCAACGAGTTACACGCTGAGAACAGTAAGTTTTATTGGATGCCTATGCCAGCGATCACCGGCACACCTTTGTAGGGAAACCTTCAGGGGTCTGCGCCGCCTTATTGATCGTACTCATCTTCGATAGCAGGATAAACAGGCTGGCCAGGTATGCTGTTGCGCTCGCTGGCCCACTCCCCAAAGTCTATTAGCTTGCAGCGTTTGCTACAGAAGGGTCGATAGCTATTTTCTTCTGTCCAGGCTACTGCTTTCTTGCAGTTAGGGCAGTCTACAGTCTTAATCTTTGTGCTCATTATGCTGTGGCGATTCCTCGATAGTGGTTATGTAATGACTCGATGTGCTCCTTCAGCTGGTTCAAGCTGCCTTCGTTAGATACCACATCATCTGCGCGTCGGATTCTTTCATCTCGGCTAATTTGAGAGGCGATAATAGATCGAATCACAGCCTTATCGCTACCGTCTCTTGCCATTGCCCTGGATAGCTGCGTCTGCTCATCCACATCTATCACCAAAACTCTATCCACGAATTTGTATTGCCCAGTCTCAAAAAGCAGTGGCGATTCGAGAATAGTAAAGGCCGAACTGGTTTCTGCCAGTCGTTCCTGAAGTAGCTTGGCAATAAGCGGGTGGAGTAGATTTTCGAGCCAGGTTTTAGCCTCGTGATCTGAAAAAACTATCTTTCGTAGCGCTGCCCGATCGAGGGATCCGTCGGTGCTTAGAATATTCCTGCCGAAGTGTTCTGCAATTTCTTCTAGTGCTGGCTGGCCCACCTCTACAACTTCTCTAGAGAGTTCGTCCGCATTTACAATCTGCACGCCTAATGATCTAAAAATATCAGCTGCGGCGGATTTTCCACTACCGATGCCTCCGGTAAGACCGACTATATAATTCCTTGCCGCGTGCATTCGAGCTGTTTCCAAGAAGTGATAAGAAGCTATGTATTATCAGCCAACAATATTGCCCATATAGAATGCGCTAAGCTGGGGGCCCCAAATGAGCATGATAAATCCAGCGCCGGCTAGAAATGGCCCGAAAGGCATGGGTGCAGATTTATCTCTGCCCTGGAGTACAATCATTCCGATACCGATCACGGCGCCTACCAGTGAGGAGAGTATGATTGTGGGGAGCAGGCTCTGCCAGCCCATCCATGCTCCCAAGGCGGATAGTAACTTGAAGTCTCCATAGCCCATGCCTTCTTTACCGGTGGCGAGTTTAAATGCCCAATAGAAAGCCCATAACACAAGATATCCGGCAATAGCTCCGATCACAGCATCACGCAGTGTGACGCCGAATCCTAGATCGAGTGTGTTAACGAGTAGGCCAAGCCAGATTAGTGGCAAGGTAATATTATCTGGAAGCAGTTGGTGATCGAAATCAATGAGCGTGAGCGCGATTAATGACCAGGTTAGGAGGAGCAGGGCTAGAGTTAACCATGTGGCACCAAAGTAGATCGCGACCAGACCGGAGAGGGCGCCGCTTACGAACTCTACTGTAGGATAGCGAATAGAAATCTTAGCTTTACAGTTAGAGCATTTCCCGCGAAGAAACAGATAGCTTAAGACGGGCACGTTCTCCCAGGCTCTTATTTTATGGTTACACAATGGGCAATGTGAGTCGGGTTTCTGTAGGTTGAATACTTTGAACTTGGCAGAGGATTCATTACTGTCTGGAGTGGTGTTCTCAATTTCTAAATAGTCACAGCACTGAGCGCGCCAGTCGCGCTGCAACATGATGGGGAGGCGATAGACAACCACGTTGAGAAAGCTCCCTACTAACAATCCTAATATTATACAGACTGTTAGGAGAAAACCGGGGCTTGCTGCAAGAAGGTCAAATATCTCCATGTAAGGTGTAGAGGCTACATTACCGCGCCGAGCTGGAAGATAGGCAGGTACATCGCAATCATCAGGCCGCCAACTAATACGCCCAAAACAGCCATTATTATGGGCTCCATCAACGCAGTAAGGCCGTCTACCGCGTTATCAACTTCAGCTTCATAGTAGACTGCGCATTTATCTAGCATGCCATCCAACGCGCCCGATTCCTCACCGATGCCAACCATTTGAGTGATCATGACAGGGAATAGAGTTGTATTTTTAATGGCGAAATTCAACTGCTGCCCTGTAGTTACATCATCTCTAATTTTTCGCGTTGCAGAGGAATACACAATGTTGCCAGTGGCTCCGGCGACGGACTCCAGGGCATCCACCAACGGCACGCCTGCTGAAAATGTGGTTGAGAGCGTTCGAGTAAACCGGGCGTAACAGGAAGAGTTCAATATTGGGCCAACGACGGGCAGCTTTAAAGAGACTCTGTCTACCATATCGGCAACGGCCTGCGATCGATGTTTGGCTTCTTTGAATGCATAGCCGCCCACGCCCACAGCAATAAGCACCTTCCACCAATGCGCAATCGCCAGGTCTGAAAGACCCAGAACAAACTGTGTAAAGGCTGGTAGCTCCGCGCCAAAGCTGGAGAATGTTGTGGCAAACTGGGGTACAACTTTAACCAATAGGATGCCAGTTACAATAAGAGCAACACAGACCACCGCAATGGGGTAGTTCATCGCTTTCTTGATCTTCGCCTTCAAGGCTTCTGATTTTTCTTTGTAGGTTGCCAGGCGGTCAAGCATGGTTTCCAGGGCGCCCGATTGCTCGCCAGCATCAACCAGGTTGCAGAACAGGTCATCGAAATGACGTGGATGCTTACGAATACTATCTGCGAAATTATTACCTGCAGCCACGTCGTCTCGAATTTGGCCAACCAGTTCTCGCATCGAAGGGTTTTCGAGGCTCTCACCCACAATTTCGAATGACTGAACCAATGGAATGCCCGACTTCATCATTGTAGCTAGCTGGCGTGTGAAAATGGCAATATCGCTAGGCTTAATTTTCTGTTTCCTGGGCGCGAACAGGTCCTTCGCCTTGCGTTTAACTTTAGTTGGCTTCACGCCCTGTTTGCGTAGTTGAGCCTTTACGAGTGCTTGGCTGCTGCCCTGAATTTCGCCTTTGGTTTTGTTGCCCTGCTTGTCCGTACCTTGCCATAGGTAGGTGGTTTGTACTGCTTCAGTAGCCATACGGCACCTCGCCAATTAATCTGCTCGTTAGATTGCGATGACTATACCACGACAGCGCAGAATTATGTATTAAGTCAGTCTGTTAGCCTCTTCTAGACTGATCAGTCCCTGAGCGACTTTGAGCAGGGCGGACTGGCGTAGATTCAATAATCCCTGCTTCGTCATGTGTTTGCTGAACCTAGTACTGTTTCCGCCAGACATGATAATCCGAGAAAGCCTCTCAGAAATAGGAACCACTTCATATATTCCAATTCTTCCCTGATAGCCGTCATTGCAGCGGTTGCAGCCTTTAGCCCTATAGAAGGCTTTGGATTCTAGTGATTCACCAGTAAACCCCTGCTCTATAAGTATTTTTTCGGATATTTCGAGACTTTCTTTACAATAATCACAGAGCTTACGCGCTAGCCTTTGGGCGATGATGAGAGTGACTGTGTTAGCGAGATTGTAGATAGGAATGCCCATGCTCTTTAGTCTATTGAGGCTGGCCGCGGCGCTTAAGGTGTGTAGGGTGGTTAGTACTAGATGTCCCGTCTGTGCTGCCCGTAAGGCGATCTCGGCCGTTTCCAGGTCTCTAATTTCACCGAGCATGATAATGTCGGGATCCTGCCTTAGAATCGCTCGTAGTGCGCAGGGGAAGGAAACGCCTGCTTTAGAATTTATCGCGAGCTGATTGACTCCCTCTAGGGTAATTTCCACAGGATCTTCCACAGTGGAGATATTCTTTGAAGATTCGTTCAGGCTGTTTAGCCCCGTATAGAGTGTCAGGCTCTTTCCACTACCTGTAGGTCCGGTTACGAGGATAAGGCCTTGGGGTTTCTGCAGGGCGTTGAGGTATTGCTCTTTCTGGGCAGTAAGCATGCCTAACGAGTTCGGATCAAAATTTGTGTGGAGAGGATCGAGAAGGCGCAGCACAATCTTCTCTCCCCAGAGGGTGGGCAAGCTGTTTACCCTGACATCGATTGTGCGTTTACTTGTGAGTCGAATCCGGATGCGACCGTCTTGTGGAGCCCGTCTTTCCGAGATATCCAGATGCGCCATTATTTTGATACGTGAAGCGAGACGTGCGCTGAGTTTTACCGGCGGGTGAGTCATCTCCTGTAGTATTCCATCTATGCGAAATCGGACGCGGTAGATTGATTCATAGGGCTCAAAGTGAATGTCTGACGCTCGAAGGGCGATAGCTTCCAAGAGTAATTTGTTGATGAAGCGAACGAGAGGAGTCTCATCGAGGGCATTTAACTCATCGTCATTGTCGTTTCGCACAGCAGAGTCTATGGTGAGCTCATCTTGGCTAAGAATTAGTGTAGAGTCCCTGCTAGAGTAATTGCGGTTCATACGCTGCAGGTATTGATCGATCGCCGAGCCTAGTTTTTCATCCTCGGCAACTACCATTTCAATTTTTAGGCCACTATGAAATGATAGATCATTAAGCGCAGCGCTATTACCTGGGTCGGATATGGCTAGATTGAGGTGTTTGTCCGCGATGGATAATGGCAATACTCTATACCTTTGCAACAGCTGAGTATCAATGACATTTCCGGGGCAGTGCGTTAGATTAAGCGCGCTTAGGTTTAACAGTGGAAGTTGGAATTCATGGGATGCCGCGATAGCAACTGATAGTTGGTCAACCAGCTTGTTGCCAACGAGGTAGCTAACCAGCGGAATACCATCCCTGGCTGCCAGTTGAGTGGCGTTGATGGCATCTGCTTGGCTAATTAATTTTTGTGAAACTAATCGTCGTGTGAGACCGTCTAATTTGGCAGCCACCGAGAGTAACCCTGCTTAATTCGGGTATCTATTGATACAGAAACTTATTTCTTGATTGTAGCCTTCTCTCTTAACAAAGCCTCAATTATTTATAAATTTCTATTTTGGAGAGCATTACCATGAGTAGATGGAAAGCAGCTGGCATCCATTTATCCGCAAGTATGTTGGTTTTTCTTGTTCTGCTGACTATCGTTATGCAGCTGTGGTATCCAGGCATATTGTTCCGTATTGACGGTGGTTGGTCTGGCTTGAGTTTGGTCCTTGCTGTTCATCTCGTGGCTGGGCCTTTGCTTACGTTGATCGTGTTTAAGTCTGGTAAACCCGGGTTATAATTCGATCTGAGTTGTATTGTGGTTTTTCAAGCATCCTGCATGCTAGCCGGAGTGTCGGTGGTCTATGCTGAGCGTCCAATAGCTCTAGTGCTAGCTTACGACACTTTATATAGCGTGGCGGCTAAAGAGTTTGACAGCTTTGAGAAAGACCCAGCCATCTTAGACTCATTCCCAGGTGCCTACCCCAAACTTGTTTATGTCGAACTGCCAGAAACAGATATTGCCGCGAATATTGCCTTTATGCGCAGTCAGTTCATTGGAGATCCGCTTTACATCCAGACGGAAAACTACCGCGCCATGCCGAATAGCTATAGTCAGGCTACAGATATTTATAGAAGAGAAGGGGTGGAAAGGAGGAATGCACCGGATGAAATCCGAATTAAGCTCGATGAGTCGTGTCTGTTTAGTAAGTACATATCCTCAGCGACAGGCGGCTTTGTGTGCTTCGATGCAGCTAGGCGTGCGATTAGCGGTTTCTTCGAGAGCGACGAACAGTCTCCTGAATCGTTAATAGAAGCGCCAGTAGAGTGAGGCAGGTTCTAGCAATAGCCGCCAACTTCACAAGTTCCACCTGTTACCCATATTACCGGCCGTACAACACCTTGGGCAGAAATTGTATAGGTCGTTCCGGCAAGGTCAGTTCCGTCAGCCATCCACGTAATGCTGATTACGCCATCGGTTACGTCAATGCCATGCGTGGAAGCCGCTTGAGGCTGAGCTGGCGGAATGCCATTTGTGCCGGCATCAACCTCAGCTAGGTCCGTAAAGCGGTCAGAGTGAGCCTGAACTATTATGGCAGATCTGTAGGCACCAATAGCGAGAATTGCCTCCGAGAACCTAGCACGGTTTCTATATAGATCATAAGCTGGGAGAGCCACAGAAACCAAAATCCCAATGATAGCTGTAACTATCATGAGTTCTATAAGAGTGAAGCCTGCTTGTCTGGTCGGGTTCATGAGGCCTGCCTTCTATGTCCGCAAATCCAAGCTGAGGTGAGTCTAGTACTACACTCTCCGTAAGTTATATGGAATTCTCAAGAAGAGTCAAGATTGAACATTCATGACTGAATGTCTTCGAAGTCGCAGAGAAAGGCTTTTGGGTAGCTGGAAGAGCTGGCACCGCACTGAATGTTGGGTGCCAGCTGCTTCAAACTCAAGCGGGGCTTAAGTTAACTAAGTTAGTCAGCTATCTCTAGCAGAAGCCGTTAGTAAGGCAAGAGCCAGATTCAGCCCACTGTACCGGAGGAGTAATGCCTTGGGCTGTTAGTATGTAAGTAATGCCATCAAGAGGAGTGCCATCATCCTGCCATGTCATTGTGATTGCGCCGGATGCGACCGCTTGGCCGTGTGTGCCTGGGGCAACGTCTACAGCAGCTGGGATACCTAAGGCAGCATTGTTTAGATCCGTAATAGCGGTCGGTGAGCGAGTCTGAATAGCGAGTTCGACAGCTGTCTTAAGAGGTGTCACTGCTAGAACCAGTTCAGAGAACGCAGCACGGTTAGAGTAGTTCTGATAGGCAGGAAGTGCAACGGCTGCCAGAATACCGATAATCGCAACAACGATCATCAATTCGATTAGTGTAAAACCTTTTTGAATTGTCTTCATTCTTCATCTCTCCAGTGGTAAAACAAAAATTAAAAGTAAAATTTTTCCGTCAGTTTCTGTAACGGATGGCAACAACGTTACATTTATCGTGCCAGTTTCTGAAATATCTATAACCTATTGAAAAATATGACTATTAAATTCTTCTGTCCGACTTTTTCGGACAAGTGTAACAGGGCGGAAACTGACAACTAGGGGCAAAAGTGACAAAAATTGTCATTTTTGGTGTCCTTAGAGTGCCCTGCATGTGCCGATTCGGTCTCACTCACAGGAGTTGTTGCCAATACTCCGCTCCGTCTCATACACTAGCTTCTGATTCCATTATTTGCATGCAGAGGGGCTGCCCCCATCTCTTTTTCTCTTTCGATCTCCGATGCCAAGGCTGAGGCCAGGTTCTTGCTTCAATTTGGCCTAAGTTTGGGGTTGTTGCTAGCAGTTGCTATTTACATCTATTGGCCGGGCCTATCAGGCCCCTTGCTTCTTGATGATTATGCCAACTTAATCCCTTTGGGGATAATGGGGGCGTAGATAACCTTCAAAATTTTCTCAGCTTCGTGCTCGGCAATAACTCCGGCCCCACTGGGCGCCCGGTATCTATGCTCTCATTCCTAATAGACGGGCGAGACTGGCCGCCCAATGTTGCGGCACTCAAATACACTAATATTTTACTACATACGCTCAATGGTGTGGTTCTGTGTTGGTTCACGTTGACCCTGTTTCAAATACTGGGGATCGAGAGTAAGCGTAGCTCACAACTAGCAGTGTTGCTAACCGCTTTATGGCTGCTGCATCCCTTGAATTCAACTACTACTCTCTACGTTATACAAAGAATGACGCAGCTAATGACGCTTTTTTCCCTGGCTGCTCTACTCTGTTATTTGAAGGGGCGGTCGCTCATTCCTCAGAAAAATCCATGGGGTTTCTTCTTACTCTGCGCGGCCCTATTTCCATTTGCTTTGTTGGGAGTATTGAGTAAAGAAAACGGCGCACTGTTACTGTTGCTCATAGTAGTATTTGAACTAAGTGTTTTTAGGCAGGAACCGGTCAATAGGCTAGTCAAAATCTGGTTTCGTGTTGGAGTGCTCCTCCCTCTGAGCGTCATTGCTCTGTATTTGTTAGTGAGCTTTCCGAGTAGCTTGGCAAATTTCGAGCCTCGCGAATTTAATATGCTTGAAAGATTATTGTCAGAGGCGCGAGTACTGACGATTTATATACAAAAAATATTTGTTCCTACACTGTCAGGGTCTGGGTTGTTTCATGACGATTTTCAAGTATCCACTTCTCTGTTCTCCCCAATAAGTACAGTTGGCTCATTGTTGTTTTTGGTCGCAATTGTGTGTGTTGCAATTGTCAATCGTAAGAACCAGCCAATTCTGTTCTTAGGGGTTGCTTGGTTCTTTGCATTGCATGTTTTGGAATCTACCTATCTTCCTCTGGATTTATATTTCGAGCACAGAAATTATCTGCCAATGATCGGGCCATTGATCACTGTGGTCTGGTATTTGAATGCTGCACTACAAGGAGCTATTCCAGCGTATGCTAAAACATTTACAAAAATAGTAACTGGCATGTTTTTGTTAGTCATGCCCCTGCAGTGTTGGCAGCAAGCTCAGTTGTGGAGTAATGAGGGGAGCTTACTGGCGGGCGGAGATAGGGCCCGATTCGATCAGGGCACAGACTACTTATGCCGATTATATTGCCCCGCGCGGATTGCCTGAGCAGGCAATGGAGAGGCTGCGAACCGCCAACAAATCTTATCCTAAAGAAGTGACTCTCCAGTTGCATATGTGGACTCATGCCTGTGAATATGACATGGAAGCACCTATCAGCCTGGAACAAATTGCTGCCAATGGTGGCCTTCAATATTTTCACAGTGACATTAATTTTCATCTGCGAAAGTTGCTTGAGGGCCTAATGGAGGGGAGGTGTCAATATCCAGAAAGAGCTACAATGATTGCATTATTTGCTTCACTCGAGCCCCTGATACGAGATGATTTGAATCGAGCGGGGTATCATTTTTTATTCTCAGATGTGTTTATTTACTACAGGCTGTTAGATCCAGCATTGATTCAATTGAGTAAATCATTCGAGCTTAAAGCCTTGCCTCAAGTGCCGATTAGACAGGCTATGTTAGCAGCCTCGGCTGATAATAATGCCGACGCATTGGTTTTTCTGGAGCGAGCGAGGGTTGCTAATGATCAACTGGGACCTTTTCTGCCATCTTTCGAACTAGAAATAGCGAGAATTGAGGTGGATATTAGGAATCGTATGGCGCGCAGCAATGACGACCAGTTATGATAAAAAGAGTTAGCGAAAAAATTATAAATTGCCAAAAGTTGAGGAAACGCAGTGAATAGGTCAATAGCAGAATTAAGTATTTCGATTGTTATTCCTGCCAAGAACGAGGCCGAGAACCTGATAACATTCTTGCCGCGGTTAGTAGCGGCCATGCCAGGCGTGGAATGTATCGTGGTCAATGATGGGTCGAGTGATGACACGGAGGTGATCTGCGAACGTAATGGTGTAATAGTCGTTACGCATCCTTACAGTAAGGGAAATGGTGCGGCAATTAAGACGGGTGCGAAGAAGGCGAGTGGTGATGTTATCGTGTTTCTGGACGGAGACGGACAGCATAAGCCCGAAGATATTCCAAACCTGTTAGAGAAGCTCACTACCGGCTATGACATGGTAGTTGGCGCACGAGATAAGCTATCACAGGCCGATTCATTTCGCGCGATAGCAAACAGTGTTTACAATAAGCTTGCATCAGCTATCACCGGGCATAAGATTCTGGATCTAACTTCCGGTTTTCGGGCAGTGAAAGCTGAGAAATTCAAGGAATTTTTGTATCTGCTACCCAATGGCTTCTCCTATCCTACTACCTGTACCATGGCGTTCTTTCGGGCAGGCTATTCGGTTGGTTACTTGCCAATTCAGACTGAGCAGCGCTTGGGCGAGAGCCATATTAGCCTGTTAAAGGACGGTATTCGCTTTCTGCTCATTATCTTTAAGGTAGGGACGCTCTATTCACCACTCAAAATTTTCTTGCCGGTAGCTACTGTATTCTTTGGCGCGGGCATAATGAATTACATCTATACCTACACCTCTCAGGGTACCTTCACCAATATGAGCGCGGTCTTGTTGATGACAGCTATTATCGTATTTTTGATAGGCTTGGTTTCGGAGCAGGTTACAGCTCTCATGTATAAAGATAGTGACCGAGATTAAGGCTCGCCTGGCCTAAATCCGCTCAAGCGAGGATTGCAGCGCTGAAGAGCCGCATTGGGCTTGACCAGTTCTGTCGTGTCTTGTGAAATGAGATGTGCTTCAACATTTTGCCGTGCTGTGTATAGCCAGTTAAGCCTGGGTTCATTTTCCGCGGCTTATACTAGATTTATGATATTAACTTACTGATTTTATAGTTATTTTTGGTGATGCGGGATGTGCATGGGTGGCTAGGCTACTTGATAAAATGATAGATGTGGTTTATGTTTACGCGGTTTTCGAAATAGAGTAATCAAGGGGATTTGTTAGTACTACCTTAGTTGCTACTTGTAGGAATTTAAAAGTATTTACCCAAAAGGAGACGCAGGCTTGAAACATAGGTTTCATTTGCTGCTGAGGAATAAAACGATGAAGAATTCGGTAAAAATTGCATTGGCATTGTTAGGCCTTTCTCTAAGTCAGATAGGTATGGCCCAGGACAAGACCGTGAATGACGGAGTATTTACAGCAGCACAGGTCGATGCCGGGAAATTGGTTTACGACAATAGCTGCAGCAACTGTCATGATATGCGCTTCTACCGAGATATTCTGAAGTCTTATAATAACCAGCCTGTCCTTTGGTTGTGGGAGGCGGTTTTGGGCACAATGCCAGCCGACAACCCCGGCTCTTTGATGCTTGACGAATACACCGACGTGATCGCGTATATCCTGTCTGAGAATGGTTTTCCAGTGGGCGATGAGAAACTGGACCCGGATAATGGAATGGACTCAATTAAGGTTTTGAGCCCGTAGTTTCTCGAAATCTAAAAAAATGCCGAACTGAGTTCGGCATTTTTTTTGTATTTTTTCTGTGAAATGTCAGCTGCAGCATTGGCAGGCTCTAGTCCGAACAGTCTTCTAGAATTTTCCTAATTCTATTCTTGTCTCGGGATTCAATGTCCAGATCATAATTATTCGCAATGGCATCCCACATTCCCGCGTATTCACATTGAAATTCCTTGCGCGGTAAGTAGCGGTCCGGGCCTCGCTCATTTTTCTTTTTGATCTCGCGTTTCTCAACCAGCATGAGGTTAAGAGGGTCGTTTGCAAATTGGAGTTTCTTTTGTGCAGGCCAACGATCGCCGCCATGGGTATGTGCGTACATGAGCGGGATAACATGGTCTATATCGACCTGAACGGCTACCTTAAATGTTTTGCCGGTATATTCATCTAGCCATTCGCCGGTGCGAACGACGCAGTTGCGCGGGTTCGTATAGCGCACTTCAGTTCTACTGGTGAGGATTAGCATTTCCTGGCGGGTCGATTGGCAATCGTTGTCATAGTCCACTTCAAAGTCCCAATCGTCTGTATTGAAGAACTTCTCTCTGTCACGACGATTGGTCATGAGACTATCTCTGCGCGCTCGGCCAATGCCAAAGGTATCGGGCATTTCGCAGCCGCTCAGGTGGCAGTGATAGGAGCGGCCGTAGTAGTGCCCGCCGTTTATGTCGAGATTGCCGCCATGGCTGGAGGCTATAGCAGGAACAAACAAGAGGCCAAAGCTGATAAGGCCTAGGCTGAATGGCTTGAATTTCATTTCTTCTCTCCATTGTTGCTAGTAGAGATCGTTTGGGCCAGCTTCGAGCGAGCTATCACCGTATGAGTAAGGATAGATCGATGGCCTGACAGTTTTTGGTCAGGGCGCCCAGTGAAATATAGTCTACGCCAGTTTCGGCGATAGTTGCCAGTCTATCAGCCTCTATCCCACCCGATGCTTCTAGCTTTACCGTGCCGGCGTTCAGTTCGACGGCAGCGCGCGTTTCCTCGATTGTGAAGTTATCCAGCATGATGATGTCGGCCCCCGCGGTTATAGCCTGTTGTAATTCATCTAAATTTTGTACTTCAATTTCTACGGGCTTGCCAGGTTGCAAGGATTTTGCCTTGGAGACCGCCGATACAATGCTGCCGCAGGCCCGGATATGATTCTCCTTGATGAGGAAGGCGTCATATAGGCCCATGCGGTGATTGAAACAGCCGCCAATTCTAACCGCGTATTTCTGTGCGCTGCGCAGGGCAGGAAGGGTTTTCCTAGTATCTAAAAGTTTAGTCGCGGTGTGCTTTACGAAGGAGGCGTAGTGATGGCTCTGTGTAGCGGTGGCTGAAAGGGTTTGTAGAAAATTCAACGCCGTTCGTTCCGCCGTTAAGATGCTTCTTGCCGATCCGCGTATTGCAACGATTTCCTGATTGGGGCAAAGCTTGGCCCCTTCGTCGATCCTCCAATCTAGTAGCACCGAGCTATCGACTTGCCGAAATACCTCTTCTGCCCAGGGGCGGCCGCAAAAGGTGCCGGATTCCCTGCTGATTATGGTCGCTGAAAGCATTTTATCTTCTGGAATAAGCTCCGCCGTAATGTCGCCAGTGCCGACATCTTCTTCTAGACACAGGCTGACAACATCACAAATATCTGTAGGAAGAGAAGAGGGCATAAGTTTTAGTTTTCCGGATAGTGTCGAAGCGTCAGTTCATCGCCTCGCTGGCTAAATTCTATTTGGCGTAATGCGCTCATGCCAAGCAGTATAGTATCGCCAACCATGCTTGTAGTAATGCTTGCGTTAACTCCCTCGAGGACAATGTTGCCCAGCATTAGTTCATCAATTTTTGTCGAGTAAACCGTAACTACGCCATTCGCAGTAGATGCGCGTGAGGCGCTGCCACGTTGCAGGCCTGCTGCCAGGGCGATTGATTCAGGAATGGCCACATCTGTTGCGCCCGTGTCTAATAGAAAGAGAACTGGCACATTATTAATGGTTCCACTAGCCACATAATGCCCTTGTCGATTCTGACGCAGTACTACTTCCTTGATGCCCGTGCTCAACTCCATCATCAGAGGATTCTGGTTTGGATTTGCCTGCCGCTGTAGCTGGCCCTCAAAAAAGAAGCTCAGACCGATAAGGGCGAGTACGAAACTAAAGATGAGCATGCCCTGGCCAATGCGTTTGCCAGGTTGGTTGCCATTGTTTAAGGGAGCTGGGGACATTTCCCAAATTATGTCTTATCCCGGCAGGAATAGAAAGTTGTGAACTCGGTCATGCTTTGCGAAGAATTCTTTTTGACTAATTAACTGAAATGTAAGCAGTTATCTAAAAGTTCTCAGGTCTGTGAACACTGTCATGCTTTATGGGGTTTTACAGTGATATAAGAAATTTCTAAATTAAAGAAAATGTAATAACACTAAGTAGTTAGCCCTGAAAACATGTCTATAGTCTCAATGGTAAATCAAGCGACGAAACTACAATCAGCGGATACCGCGTTGATTGAAAAGGCCGGGTGGGCACTGCGCCAGCGTCTGCGTAAACAAATGAATCAGTTGAGTGGCTGCTTCTTCGATGAGGTTGACGATTTTATCTTTGGGGCTGGAAAGCAGGGGCAGTTGGCTGGCGGTAGCGACTACCTTGGAGCCATGCGGGAAATACGTGCTAAGCAAGTCCTGTTCGAGGAAACGTTTCTCGATGCGGTTTCGAGTTCGCTAGAGCAACGTCACGAACAATTCGACAGTCTTGCGCTACACTCGAAGCAGGCGGAATCACAAGTTATATTCGAAAGTATGGAGACTGGCCTGGCGATGGATGCCATGGCGCGAAAGGCGGGTAAGTATTATTTGCCTTATGTGAAGCAGATTGAAAGCCTCAACCGTGCAATTGAGCCTAAGAAGAGAAGCCAGCTAGTAAATGGAAATACACTCGTAGCGTCTGTGCTTTCAGGTTTCGTGGCGGCTCAGGGCAAGATCAACGTCGATCTTGAAATTCGATTAGTCTTCATGAAATTGTTCGAGCAGCATTTTCTGATGAAAATGGAGAAGCTATTTCTAGACATCATTAGCATTGTAAACAACATCGATAACAGTCAGTTTGTCGAGAGGCTTCACTCTTCATCCTCTTCCTTTCATATGCCAGTCGCTAGTAGCTGTACGGCGCAGAGAAACACAAAATTGAGTGCTGCGACCAGCTTTGAGTCTCCTAGGCCCGAGTCTTCGGCCGTTGAATCTTCAGTGGCAGAGATAGTTCAGAGCGTTCGCTTGAGCGGCGACGTACCTGGCTTCGTAATACAAATGGTAGAAGAGCAGTGGCGCATGGTGCTCCTGCTTATAGGCCTCAATAAGGGTGTATCGAGTCTGGCGTGGCAGGAGGCTGAGCACGTATTGCATATGCTGGTGACTTGCACGGCAGGTAAGGTCCAGACGACACCGTTCGACGAGTCTCTGCTAATTGATAAGGTAAGCCAGGGGTTGCGCCTGTTGCGTATGTCGACAACTGATGCGGAGCAGTTCGTCAGTTCTCTTAAAGAATATTTTTCGGCAAGATTGCCTGGGGCAAAACCTGAAAGCAATGGTGTCGAAGTCGACTTCGGTATTTCTATTGAGCCTGAGGCAACGCTAAGCCCCTCCGGCGAGAGCATACTCAATGCTGATGATCTAAATGAGATTGTGCAGCTTATTAGCGGCGAGCCGGTTAACGATGATTATGCTCACAATGAAGAGCAGGCTCAGTTGATGGATTGCCTTTCATCGGTCGATCTCATGCACTCCGGTTGCGCTGTGCAGATGTGGATCAAGGGCAGGCCTCACGATTGTGTTGTTACCAGAAGCGAGTCTGGAAACAATATATTCGTTATTACAAACTCTATGCACGGCACAGCGGATAGGCGTATCGCTCTGACGCGCAGTCGCTTGGGTCTGGCCATCTCTATTTGTCGAGGAGAGATTCGCCTAAGCCGTAGCGCCAAGGATTCGCTGGCAAGTAACATTACTCTCTTCGAAAGCAAGGCCTAGAACTACAGCTGTTCAAACAGGCCCATAATATCCCCGTCAAACAGGCCTGAATTCTGTGGTAATATCAGATGCCTGCGCGGTGTCTGTTGCTTGAGTAAACCGCGCGCAACTAAACTTACTTGTTTGCTAGGCCGTTGCCATGGAACTCTCTATCACCAAAGACATCCTGGTCGGTGCCGATGTAATAGAGTCGCCAAATCAGAATGCGCGGCCCGATAACACCGATATTGAGTTGTTAGTCATTCACAATATCAGTCTCCCCCCTGGCGAGTTTGGCAGCCTCGCAATTCGGCAGTTTTTCTGTAACGAACTCGATTGTAATTCTCATCCCTTCTATGAGGAGATAGCAGGCCTTCATGTGTCGGCTCATCTCTTGATCGATCGCGAGGGAGCTATTACCCAGTTCGTGCCCTTCAGCAATCGAGCCTGGCATGCGGGTGAGTCGGAATTCTGTGGCAGGGGCAACTGCAACGACTATTCGATAGGCATCGAGATGGAAGGTACCGATTTCGAGCCTTTTACCGAAAGTCAGTACCTCAGCCTCGCAGAGGTAACTAAACTGCTTCTTACTGCATACCCGGCGATGAGCGCCGATAAGATTGTGGGGCACAGCGATATTGCGCCTGGCAGGAAAACCGACCCCGGCCCTCACTTCGACTGGGGTCGATATAGGCAATCCTTAACGAGTTAGCCATTGGGGAGCAATTCGGCGTATGCACCGCGAAACATAAAGAGAAAAGGGTTCGAATGAAATTTTTAGTGATTCTGATTTGCTTGATGGTTAACTATCTCTGGTTGAAAGACCTCGATCGGTTTGATGATGGCTGGTTCTTCCGCTTCAGGGGGCGCGTCGAGGGTTGGTCGTCGGGCCTCGATGAGAAGATGCCACTGGGCTGGCTCGCCGCGTTCGCTCTTATCTACGGCGTTCCATTGCTATCTCTGGCCGTAATTTTGTTTGTTACCGAAGGCAGTGTCTTCGGCTTGGTTACCATGGTCGTGCACATATTGGTCTTGCTGGTGGCTTTCGATCGAACCCAGCCCGGACAGTTAGCGAAGGACTTTCTCGAGAAGTGGAAGACCGCAGATATGGCATCGTGTCTCGAATTTCTGCAAAAAGAGTTCAATGCATCGAGCCTGCCTGGTGAAGACGACAGGGATGCGATCGGTAAGTATTTTAGCAAGCAGCTTAGCTATCGCAGTTTCGAAAAGATGTTCGTCATGTTCTTCTGGTACATGTGCACCGGTGCGCTGGGCATTCTATTTTCTTATATCACCTATCAGTTGCGCGATAGCCACCCAGAGCAACCTCAGCAGAGGCAGGTAGATCTAATCAGTTTGCTCATTCAGCTATTGGAATGGATACCGCTTAGGCTCTTAGCGCTAACTTTTTCCCTGGCGGGAAATTTTGTGCAGTGCTTCGAAAATGTTCGAGAATCATTCTGGGGGTTTAGCAAAGAGACGAATAACGCAGATTTGCTCTATGGATATGCCGGCTGTGCGATCTCGGGGATGGTATTGAACACGCTTGCCGATGAGGATGAGGGGCAGGAAGCGGGGGCTGTGCCGGACAGAGAGTCCGCGGAAATTCAGGCTATATTGGGATTGCTTGAGCGTAGCCAGGCGATCTGGCTGAGCGTGCTTGCTCTAATTACAATTGTTGGCTTGTAAATGGCAGGCTACACTAGATTACTAAATTAATTACTTGAGTAAGTCTCTGGTAAATGTAGTTTTTGCGCCTTTGGGCGACTACTTAGAAAGCAGGGTAGGCTCTATTGCGGCCTTCTTTCTACGCAACCGTTTAATAAGTAAGGGAAAATAGAGAATTTGGCAAAAATACGTGAGCACTATGCGTTATGTAGTAATACTACAAGTCAGTGCAATCCAAAATAGAAAATCGCGCATAATTGGGGTAGAATTACCCCCGCTTTGTAATTTATTTACACAAACTAGTCGAGTCTTCTAGGCTCTTGATGGATGCGGAATTTATAGATCATGACTCAGCAAAATGATGGAAACCCGGAAGAAACCAGAGAATGGCTTGATGCTTTTCACTCGGTAGTAGATGAAGAGGGCATCGATAGAGCTCAATACCTGTTAAATCGCCTCTCAGATCAAGCAAGCTTAGAGGGTGTAGTCACGTCCTCCGGCTCAGTTAATACGCCCTACCGCAATACAATATCTCCCATGAATGAAGACCGCATGCCGGGCGATATGTTCATGGAAAGAGAGATCCGCGGCATCATTCGCTGGAATGCGCTGGCCATGGTGATGCGCGCTAACGAACGTGACCCTGGCATTGGCGGTCATATATCGACTTTCTCTTCCGCTGCCACCCTCTACGATGTGGGGTTTAACTATTTCTTCCGCGGTCCAAGTGAGGAGAACGAAGGCGATTTGATCTATTTTCAGGGGCATTCATCACCGGGTATTTACGCGCGTTCCTATTTGGAAGGACGTATGGATGAGGCCAAGCTGGACAGATTTAGACAGGAAGTAAATGGAGACGGCCTCTCCTCCTATCCCCACCCCTGGTTGATGCCAGATTATTGGCAGTTCCCGACAGTATCCATGGGGCTAGGCCCGATACAGGCTATTTATCAGGCGCATGTTCTAAAGTATCTCACCAGTCGTAAGTTAGTAGACAACAGCAATCGAAAGATTTGGGCATTCCTCGGCGATGGCGAGACTGACGAGCCAGAGTCATTGGGCGCGATTAGCAAGGCGGGTCGAGAGAAGCTGGACAATCTAATTTTCGTTATTAACTGCAACCTGCAGCGACTGGATGGCCCGGTGCGTGGTAACGGCAAGATCATTCAGGAGTTGGAAGGTGTATTTCGTGGGGCAGGCTGGAACGTAATTAAAGTCGTTTGGGGTCGCCACTGGGATCCACTGCTTCACGCCGATAAAGACGGCATACTTCAGGCGCGCATGGACGAAGTGGTGGATGGCGAATACCAAAACTACGTTAGCCGCGGCGGAGCTTACACTCGTGAGCATTTCTTCGGTAAGAGCCCTGAACTTTTGAAGATGGTCGAACATCTTTCAGATGACGACATCATGGCGCTCAACCGCGGTGGCCACGATCCGTATAAGGTGTATGCGGCCTATGCCGAGGCAGTGCAAAATAATGGCAAGCCTACGGTTATTCTGGCCAAGACAGTTAAGGGCTATGCCTTCGGTGATACCGCAGAAGCGCAGAACGATACGCACTCGGTAAAGAAGCTCGATATTGAAGGCCTAAAGAAGTTTAGAAACCGGTTTGGCATACCAATAAAGGACAAAGATCTCGAGTCGGTCCCCTACTACAGGCCACCGGAAGACAGTCTGGAGCTGACGTACATGCGGCAGATGCGCAGCGAGCTGGGTGGGCCTGTTCCACAGCGGCGCGTAGATACCATACCGCTGGAAATTCCGGGCATGGAAGCATTTGAGAACCAGACAAAGAGCAGCGGCGACAGAGAGCTATCGACGACCATGGCGTTCGTACGTATGTTGGCGGCACTTAGCCGAGACAAACAGGTAGGCAAGCGCGTGGTGCCTATCGTGCCAGATGAAGCTCGAACCTTCGGCATGGAAGGGATGTTCCGTCAGATGGGTATCTATTCTTCCGTCGGGCAGTTATATGACCCCGAAGACTCCAATCAGGTGATGTATTACCGCGAAGACAAGGAAGGTCAGATGTTGGAAGAAGGTATCACCGAATCTGGCGCCTTCTCGGCCTGGCTTGCGGCAGCAACCTCTTATAGCGTCAGCAACTACCCTCTGATTCCGTTTTACATCTATTATTCAATGTTTGGATTTCAGAGAGTGGGTGATCTGTGTTGGGCAGCTGGAGACTCCCAGGCGCGTGGATTTTTAATCGGTGCCACGGCCGGTCGCACGACCCTAAATGGTGAGGGCCTGCAGCATCAAGATGGGCACAGTCACATCTTGGCCTCAACCATTCCAAATTGTGTTTCCTATGACCCAGCCTATGCCTACGAGCTTGCCGTTATCGTGCAAGATGGTTTGCGCAGAATGTATAAAGAGATGGAATCGGTCTTTTATTACATTACAACTATGAATGAGAACTACCAGCAGCCTGAACTACCCAAGGATTCCGAAGAAGGCATTATTAAGGGCATGTACCTGCTAGAGGATGCTGGCAGTAAAGCGTATAAGACAGCGAAACCAAAATCGGATAAGAGGTTGCGTCTGCTAGGTAGCGGCACAATCCTGCGTGAAGTCAGAAAAGCGGCGCAAGTACTGCGGTCAGACTACGGCGTTTCGGTTGATGTGTGGAGCGTAACTAGCTTCAATGAATTGCGTAAAGAGGCGCTCGCCGTGTCGCGCGAGAATATGCTGCAGCCTGGTAAGAAGGCGAAGATACCTTATGTGACCGAAGTGCTGGCAAAGCAGACGGGGCCGATAGTCTGCGCCACCGATCATATGAAGGCGCATTCCGATCAGATTCGTGAATTCGTTCCAGATACATTCAGGGTATTGGGGACCGACGGATTTGGGCGCAGTGACAGCCGCGAGCAGCTTCGGCACTTCTTTGAGGTCGATTGCAAGTTCATCGTGCTAGCTGCGTTGACTGAGCTTAAAGAGATAGGCGTGGTTACTGCGAAGCAGATAACTGACCACATGAAGAGCAGTGGGATAGATCAGGATAAACCAAACCCACTCGCGCAGTGATTGGATCAGAGTAGTTGTTGATAACATTCAGGAGCCGTAGCCGGTGTCAATTGAGAATATAAAAGTTCCAGATCTGGGTGACTCCAGTGAAGTAGAAGTAATTGAGCTGCTAGTCTCGGTAGGGCAGTCAGTTGAGGAAAACGACTCGCTTTTGGTTTTGGAAAGCGATAAGGCAGCCATGGAAATTCCTGCGCCTATGGCTGGAGTCGTAAAAAGTATTTCGGTAAACCTGGGTGACCAGGTAAGTACTGGTAGTGAAATGCTTTCCCTCGAAGTAGAAGATACCGCCAGTGAAGAGCCGGCAGAATCTGCGCCTGCTGAAGAGCCCGCTCCAGTCGAAGAGCCCGTTGCCGATGAACCGGCACCCGCAGCGACGACCAAGCCAGAGGCGGCTACTGCTGCAAGTCCGAGTATCCAATCCATCGAAGTGCCAGACCTGGGCACCGATGATGAGGTTGAGATAATCGAAATACATATTAAGGAAAAGGATTCGGTCGAAGTCGATGATGTATTGATTACGCTCGAGTCAGATAAGGCAGCGATGGATGTGCCAGCACCCTATGCGGGTGTTATAGAATCACTGTTAGTCGCGGTTGGGGATAAGGTTAAAACCGGTTCTGCAATAGCAAAGATTATGGCGCAAGCACCGGCGGTGACGCAGGAGCCTGCGAAACCCGATGCTATGGAGGCGGTCGAGAGTAAGCCGGCAGCGCAACAGCCGGCGCCTGAGGCTAAGCCTGTCCCTCAAGCTTCTGAGAGCCCATCAACGCCGGCACAAAAATCGGATAAGAAGGTTTATGCGGGCCCGGCAGTTAGGAAGCTAGCCAGAGAGCTAGGCGTCGATCTTACGCAGGTTTTGGGCAGCGGCGCGAAGTCCAGAATTATCAAAGAAGATGTACAAAAATTTGTTAAGAGCAAGATTAATGCGCCGGCGGTTCAAGGTGCGGCCATTTCTGCGGTTCCGGATATCGACTTCAGCCAGTTTGGTGATATAGAACAAGTTCCGCGCAGTAAGCTACACAAGCTTACCGCGGTGAATATGCAGCGTAACTGGAACTCGGTTCCCCATGTAGCCCAGTTTAATGAAGTCGATGTAACCGATCTCGAGGAGTTCAGAGCCGATCTGAAGGGTGAGGCAGAGCGTCGAGGTGTGAAGCTAACATTCCTGCCGTTCTTGCTGAAAGCCTGTGCTAGGGCGTTGGTGGAATATCCACAATTCAACGTATCTGTGCACTCTTCCGGTGAATTTGTTATCCAGAAGAAGTACGTGCACATCGGTATGGCGGTTGCGACTGAGGCGGGGCTTGTTGTTCCCGTTATCAGAAATGTTGATCAGAAGACGATTTGGCAATTGGCGGAAGAGGTTATCGAGCTGTCCAATAAGGCTAAGAATAGAAAGCTGAAGCCGGAAGAGATGCAGGGTGCCTGCTTCACCATTTCCAGCTTGGGTGCTATCGGTGGTACCGGGTTTATTCCTATCGTCAATGCGCCGGAGGTAGCCATTCTCGGCGTGGGCAAAACGGACATTAAGCCGGTCTATATAGGCGCAGAGTTTGTTCCCAGAAAGGTCCTGCCAATCACGCTGTCCTACGACCATAAGGCTGTCAATGGTGTCGATGGCGGCTTGTTCGCTACCTATCTGGGCAAGCTACTTTCTGATGTGAGACATCTGGCGCTTTAGGGCTTAGAGTATCTGGTAGCCAGGCAGTTAATAACCAGGCAGTTAGTAGCTAGGCCGGATAGAAAAGTCGATGCTCGCCACTGTGTACAGATTGGATTGGGCATCCGTATGCCTTGCTCAAATTTTCCTCTGTTAGCACATCGCTGCATTTTCCAACCAGTGCTTCTCCTCCTTCCAACAATAAAATTATATTGTCACAGAACCTGGAGGCGAGGTTGATATCATGGGTAGCCATAATCAAGCTCGCCGACGCCTCGCGTACTTTGTCTGTTAGCACTGTCAGTAATTTTATCTGGAAAGCGACGTCAAGGTGATTGCTGGGCTCATCCAGCAAGAAGATCTCTGGTGTCTGGGCTAGCAGTAAGGCCAGGGCGAGTCTCTGCAGTTCGCCGCCAGAGAGAGAGTCAACGGGGCGCTCCTTCAAGGAGTCTAGCTCGAAGACGGCCAGAGCCTGTTCGGCTATCTCTATATCCTTCTCGTTATCTAGCAGCAATGACTGTAGGTGAGGGTGCCTGCCAAGGATGACCGTCTCGAATACCGTTGCCGGTAGCGCCTCGATTCCCTGCTGAAACAGGATGCCAATCTTTCGAGCGAGCTCTCTCTGTTTCAGGTCGGCAATATTTGTCCCATCTAAAAGAACACTTCCCTCGTCTATGACTCTTTGTTTGATGAGGCTATGCAGCAGGGTGGTTTTACCGGCTCCGTTTCTTCCAAGAAGACACCAGCTCTCGTTCTGTTGGATCTGTACGTTCAGGTCTCGGCAGAGAGTTTTGTTTGCCACTTCTAGAGTTAGAGACTGAATGTGTAGGGTAGCCATGCTATTTCCGGATGGTGGATCTTAAGATTAAGATAAAGGCAGGCACTCCGATGACGGCTGTCACCACTCCTACGGGGAGTTGTTGTGGAGCCACTATGGTCCTGGCCAGACTGTCTGCCAATACTAGGAAACTTCCTCCTAGCAGTATGCAGGAAGGGATCAGAAACCGATGGTCTCTAGCCCCCAGTAAGCGCAGCATATGGGGAACTATGAGGCCGACAAAGCCCACGGAACCGGCAATTGTCACCGCTGTTGCAGTAAAGACAGAGGCTGAGAAGAAGAGCAGGAGTCGCAGTGCTTGTACGTTGACTCCCAGACTCACGGCGAGCAACTGGCCCCGGATAAGGACATTCAACGATCGGCTCAGCAGTAAGCCTCCTGCCAGTCCGGCTATAAGCAAGAGGTAGTGAGCGAGGTTGACTCGACTCTGGCTCAGGTCTCCCATTAGCCAGAAAAGCATGCTCTGCACGTTATTGGTGGAGCTTGTGGTAAGTAGAATATTAATCACCGCACCCCATCCGGCGGAAACGACCACACCGGTGAGCAGTAGTCTGGTTACCGACCAATCGCCAAACTTATTGGCGATGCCGAAGACCAGAAAGATCGAGAATAGTGCGCCGGCGAAGGCGGCGTTAGATAGCCAGAATCCACTCGCCCCTAGCAGTATCGCCGAGAGGGCGCCAACTGCGGCACCACCGGAAATACCCAAGATATAGGGGTCGGCGAGTGGGTTGCGTAATAAGACCTGCATTATCGCGCCGGAGAGCGCCAGCAAGCCGCCCGTCACGAATGCTGCCAGGGTTCGTGGGATGCGGATCTGATGGAGCACTTGTGAATTGAGGTTTGTCTCAGCTGAGAGAATACTGCCGGCTATCTCTGCCAGGGTGATATCGACGCTACCGCTAAGCAGAGAGAACAGGATGCTTGCCGCAGAGAAAATAAGTAACGATGTCAGCAGTAGTATCTGCTTGTTAGAGATCAAAAGAAGTATCCAGTAATCAGTTTGTCTAGCGAGTAGTTATTGAGCGCATGTCTGCAGAATTCAGCATTCTCCCGACTTGGTCGATCTTATCATTTAATGTGTTGCATTCACTATTAATGATAAACTGCGCTCAAATCCTCGCAGCCTTAACTAAAAGCGGGTTCCAAAAATGCGATGCTCTATCACGGGATAGACAGGAGTTGATTAAGCGATGCCTTCGTTCGATATAGTTTCAGAAGTTGATATGCATGAAGTCAATAATGCTCTCGATCAGTCAAACCGAGAAGTCGGCACGCGTTTCGACTTTAAGGGTATCGATGCCTCGTTTGAGTTGACCAATGATTCAGATATTTCTGTGAGCGCAGAATCGGATTTTCAGATTCAGCAGATGCTTGAAATGTTACGCGGCAAGATGGTAAAGCGTGGTATCGATATTAAAAGCCTTAAAGAAGGTGATGTGCAGCTGGTGGGCAAGAAGGCGAGTATGATTGTTGCGGTGCAACAGGGTATCGAGTCAGAGATAGCGCGTAAGATAGTTAAGGCGATAAAAGAAGCGAAACTAAAAGTTCAAACTGCCATTCAAGGTGAAAAACTGCGCGTGACTGGCAAGAAACGGGATGATCTCCAGCAGGTAATCGCGTTGCTCAAAGAGAGTAGCTTCGGCGTTCCATTACAGTACGAGAACTTTCGCGACTAATTCACCGCTGGATAGTTTCGGCTATCCCCTGCAGTGATGCTAACTAAGGCTTTCATTTGTCACAACACCTTACATTCATGGAATCTATCGGGGCGCTGAAAGACAAGCGTTATCTGACCATATTGTTGTTTGGCTTCTGTAGTGGCTTTCCCTATGTGCTCACCGGCTCTGTCTTAACACTATGGCTGCAGGAGACGGGTTTCTCTCGGTCCACCATAGGCTTTATCGGTGCGATTGGAACTGTCTACGCCATCAATTGGATGTGGGCCCCGTTTGTCGACCGCATAAAACTGCCGGTGCTGTATCGCCTTTTTGGTCAGCGGCGTTCCTGGATACTGCTCTGTCAGTTGGCTATAGCCTGTCTTCTGTTTGCGATCAGCCTGGGTGACCCTAGAGAGAACCTGCTTTACGTAACTTTACTTGCCATAGCCATCGCTGCCTTCGGGGCTACCCTGGATATCGCAGTCGATGCCTATCGTATTACGATCTTCTCCCGAGATGAGATGGACGTCAAAATGCCCTATGCCGCGGCTATGGCAACCAGTGGATGGTGGGCCGGTTATGGCTTTGTCGGTGGAGCATTGGCATTAGCCTTGGGCGGCGAGACCATAGGCCTGGATTGGCCTTCGGTGTATCGCTATCTGATATTATTATACGTGCTAATTATTGCCCTGGTCATTGCATCCCCGGAGCCGGTGATCGAAGAGGCAGATTTGATACCGCGGTCTGCCGGGGATAAATCTACTCATACTATTAAAGCCTGGTTTACGAAATATTTCGTCGGGCCCTTCAAGGAATTCTTCGATCGCTGCGGGTTCCGTCTGGCCTTTTCCGTTCTGTTATTTCTTCTGGTGTTCAAGCTTGGTGAAGCCATGGTGGGCCGTATGTCTTTGGTCTTCTATGTTGAAGTTGGGTTCACCACAGATCAGATTAGTTTCTATCAGAAATTTTTTGGCGGCCTGGTAACGGCTGCTTTCTCTATTGTGGCGGCGATGGTCAATACGCGGTTCGGTGTAATCAGAGGGCTATTCATTGCAGGTGTGGCGATGGCGGCTGCTAATCTATTATACGCATTGTTGGCGATAGTCGGGCCGAACATCAACTTATTTATGCTGACCCTGGTGATCGATAATTTCTTCGTGGCGTTCTCGACTGTTGCCTTCGTTTCTTTCGTGTCTTATTTTACTAGCCGTACTTATACCGGCACACAGTACGCACTAATGGTCTCTATTTCTAACTTGGGTAGAACTACCTTGGCAGCGGGAAGTGGCGCGCTTGTCGATTTTCTCAATGGTGATTGGGCCTTCTTCTTTGTGCTAACGACACTCATGGTTATCCCCGGCCTTTGCTTGCTGTTGTGGGTGGGAAAACTGATGGAACCCTACCGAATTGAGCAAGATGCTCAAACTACATCCTGACCCCAGCCAAACATCTTAAGCGAAAACCTTCCGTTCACAAATACAACGCCCTCGGCTTCGAGGCGCTTCTTCTGCGTTTGATATTCACGGCTTTCTTGGGGGAAAGAAAGCTTTCCCTGGGAATTTGCTACGCGATGCCAGGGTAGTTTCGTGCCTTCGGGAAGGTTCTTCATCACATGCCCCACGTATCTCGCATAGCCGGGCAGGCCGGCTAGCCTTGCCACTTGCCCGTAGCTGGAGACCTTGCCTCGCGGTATTTGATACACGATTTGCCAGATTTTCTCTTTGTTGTTAAGTGCTGAGTCTTCCATTACAAATAGTTGGCTTATCCGCTATCGTGGTAGAGTAGAGCCATTATAAATTTAACCGAGGTTCGCTGTGCGTTTTCTTTTCATCTTTTTTATCCTGGTGCCATTAGCCGAGATGATGCTGCTATTTGAAGTCAGCGATCGAATTGGCTCGCTATCGACGCTAGGCCTGGTGGTGGCCACCGCGGTTATTGGCGTACAGATTCTCAAGCGACAGGGCTTGGCAACGTTGACCCGTGCGAATCAACGGCTGCAATCGGGGCAGTTGCCTGCACAGGAAATCGTAGAGGGTATGTTGCTCGCAGCTGCAGGTGCGCTCTTGCTAACGCCCGGATTTATTACCGATACCATTGGCTTTGTCTTCCTTACCGGCCCGCTGCGCAGGCCTATTGCGCGGTCTGTGGTTCGATCCGGCATGGTTAAGGCTATGGGCGGCGGGTCTGGCCCGGGAGCCCATTTTAGCTATCGCAGCCATGGCGGCGCCCAGCAGGGGCCAAGCGGCGGTTCCAATGTCTTCGAGGGTGACTACTCCGAGGAGTCGAGATCATTGGGGGATTCTGAGCGATATTCCCAGCCAGATGGCGAAGAAAAAGACTAATAAAAACAATAAGATAAGATTCCCGCCTCTATTGTAGCGAAAAAACCCGCAGTAAATGCCTCGAAAGCATTGAATTTCCTACGACTATCCCCATTTATGTGTCATCAACTAATTTGCGTGGGTCGCCTGAAAATAGAGGCCCAGGCTACAGATTGGTACTTTGAGGATGATCGCGTCAGCCACCGGGGCTGAGGTGCTTGTTTTCAGTTCTGTTAATCAAATCGTTTGATTTGGGAGAGATGAATAATGAAGATCCGGCCTTTACAAGATCGCGTTGTCGTTAAACGCATGGAAGAAGAAACAACTAGTGCGGGGGGCATTGTGCTTCCAGGTTCTGCTACAGAAAAGCCAGCACAGGGTGAAGTTATCGCAGTTGGTCCTGGCAAGCGTCAGGAAAACGGAGAAACTCAGCCAGTAGATTTAAACGTTGGCGATACCGTGGTTTTTGGGAAGTATTCCAGTAATACCGTGAAAATTGGCGATGAAGAACTGCTGATTTTGAATGAAAGCGAAATATTTGGCGTTATCGAAAAGTAGTAGATAACCCGTTTCGTTTCCTACAATCAAATAGACTAGACAGGAATTTTTTAACATGGCTAAAGACGTACTATTCGGTGATGCAGCTCGCCAAAAACTTTTAAAGGGCGTAAATGTCCTTGCTGATGCAGTGAAAGTAACACTAGGGCCCAAAGGACGAAACGTAGTTCTGGACAAGTCCTTCGGTGCTCCCACTGTAACTAAAGACGGTGTTTCCGTTGCGAAAGAAATCGAACTTGAAGACAAGTTCGAAAACATGGGCGCGCAGATGGTGAAGGAAGTTGCTTCACAGACTTCTGACGTTGCCGGCGATGGAACTACTACTGCCACTGTGCTTGCACAATCTATTCTAAACGAAGGCCTTAAGTCTGTAGCGGCGGGTATGAACCCAATGGACCTAAAGCGTGGCATCGATAAAGCAGTTGTCGCTCTTGTGGAGCAGGTAGGTAAACTCGCCAAGCCTTGCGCAGATTCTAAAGCGATTGCTCAGGTAGGCACAATCTCTGCAAACTCTGATGAGCAGGTTGGTCAGATTATTGCCGAGGCAATGGACAAGGTTGGTAAGGAAGGCGTCATCACCGTTGAAGATGGTTCTGGACTCGAGAACGAGCTAGACGTCGTTGAAGGTATGCAGTTTGATCGCGGTTACCTGTCAGCCTATTTCATCAACAATCAAGACAGCATGAGTGCCGATCTTGAGAATCCACTTATTCTTTTAGTAGATAAGAAGATTTCAAATATTCGTGACATGCTAGGCCTTCTCGAAGGTGTAGCGAAGGCTGGACGTCCACTGCTGGTTATCGCAGAAGATGTTGAAGGCGAAGCGCTGGCAACTCTGGTTGTGAACAATATGCGCGGTATCGTAAAAGTTGCAGCCGTTAAGGCTCCAGGTTTTGGCGATCGCAGAAAATCCATGCTGGAAGACATCGCTATCCTAACCGGTGGTACTGTTATTTCTGAAGAAGTAGGCCTCAGTCTTGAAGGCGCTACTATCGACGACCTTGGTTCTGCCAAGCGTGTTCAGATCAGCAAGGAAAACACGACAATCATCGACGGTGCTGGCGATGCCAAGGCGATTCAGGGTCGTGTCTCTCAAGTCCGTGCCCAGATCGAAGAGACTTCTTCCGATTATGATCGCGAGAAGCTGCAAGAGCGTGTCGCTAAATTGGCTGGTGGTGTAGCGGTAATCAAGGTTGGCGCAAGCACAGAAATGGAAATGAAAGAGAAGAAGGCTCGCGTAGAAGACGCGTTGCATTCAACTCGTGCCGCCGTGGAAGAGGGCGTTGTCCCTGGCGGCGGTGTTGCTCTGGTTCGAGCTCTGCAGAAGGTTGAGGGACTTAAGGGCGACAATGAAGATCAAAACGTGGGTATCGGCTTGCTACTGAAAGCTGTGACTTCACCTCTTCGTCAGATCGTATCGAACGCGGGTGAGGAAGCCTCCGTTGTATTGGATAAAGTTAAGGCAGGCAAAGGCAACTTTGGCTTCAATGCTGCAACTGGTGAGTATGGCGACATGATTGAGATGGGAATTCTCGATCCTGCGAAAGTTACTCGTACAGCGATTCAGGCAGCGGGCTCTGTAGCTGGCTTGATGATTACTACCGAGGCAATGGTTACTGAGTTGCCACAGGAAGGTGGTGGTGCTGGCGGTATGGGTGGTGGTATGCCTGATATGGGTGGGATGGGCGGAATGCCCGGCATGATGTAAAAATCGACCGCCCCAACGATCGATTTTAAAGACTGGTAGATCGTAATTTCGATCTATAAAAAGGCAGAGCTTTTTGGTTCTGTCTTTTTTTTGTTTTGGGTTGGTGGGCTCGGGGATTTCTTCCGATGCTCATGTAGGGTCACTACACTGCGCTTCGGATTCCTAAGACGCCTCGCCAGGAAGGCTCAATCCTCGCCCCAACGATCGATTTTAAAGACTGGTAGATCGTTATTTCGATCTATAAAAAAGGCAGAGCTTTTTGGTTCTGTCTTTTTTTTGTTTTGGGTAGGTGGATCGGGGATTTCTTCCGATGCCTATGCAGGATTCACTACACTGCGCTTCGGATTCCTAAGACGCCTCGCCAGGGAGGCTCAATCCTCGCCCCAACGATCGATTTTAAAGACTGGTAGATCGTAGTTTCGATCTATAAAAAAGGCAGAGCTTTTTGGTTCTGTCTTTTTTTTGTTTTGGGTAGGTGGGCTCGGGGATTTCTTCCGATGCTCATGCAGGATTAACTCCACTGCGCTTCGGATTCCTAAGACGCCTCGCCAGGGAGGCTCAATCTTCGCCCCAACGATCGATTTTAAAGACTGGTAGATCGTAATTTCGATTTCAGCTGCGGCTGACTTGGCGCTTATCAATGCCGCTACAACAGTAGCAGTTAACGCGGCAGCGGTAACAACAGTAACAGCAACAGAAGTTGCCGCTTATGCAGCCGCTGACGGAGCTGGAACAATTACAGCAGCCACTAACTATGCAGCGACATTAAGTGATACAACGCCAGACGCTCTTTCTGCGGAAGCTTTTTTACAGGAAATGGTATAGGCACAATTGATATTTCGACTGCTACTACAATTAACGCTACTATTACCTAATATCACGCTATTTTTACGAACATTCTACGGTGGCTTCGTGAGCAGTTATTGTGATATATTTCAATAATTTACATTCACTTATTAGCCATTAGCCAAAAGTTGAGGAAACCACAGACATTTATGGTATCCTTGGCCCATGAGCGATACTCAAACCAGTATATTACGTCTAGTCCAGGCTATGTTTAACGCCTCTCCCAATGCGGATATGCTCGCGGAACTTAGCGCTTCAGTTGAAAGCTCTGGTGGTTCCATAATCCCACTGGCGAATCTGCTGGCGGATAATCCTGTATTCACCTCGGAAATGTATCCGGGTTTGTCTGATAACGCAGGTTTTTCCGCAGCCTTCATCGAAAACATAGTGGGTGATACCGCTTCTGGTACCAATAAAGCCTTTGCGATCACAGAGTCTATTAAGTTACTCGATGCTGGCACGTCGCGTGGAGAGCTCATTGCCTTGGCCGCCGAGGCATTAGGCGAGGCGAGTGTTTTAGATCTAAGGTGGGGAAATGCGGCAGCACAATTTCAGAATAAGGTAGCAGTAGCCAGAGCTTACGCGATAGATCTGAAAGGCACTGGCGGGACCCTTGATATCCTGCAGGCAGTAACCGGTAGCGTTGATTTTTCGCAGGCATCGGTCGATGCGGCTAAAGCGAGCTTCAACGCGCCTCTAACTGGAGTGGTGGTTGATGGCTACGTCTCCGGGGCGACTGTGTTTGTGGATTTGAATGGAAATGGTGTCAAAGATCTGGGTGAACCGGAAACCACGACCGATGCCAAGGGTAATTTCACTTTCAAGAGTGGCGAGAGCAGTGTCATCTATTTCGGGCCGATCGTTGCAAGCGGTGGCACCGACATTTCTACCGGTAAGCCGTTTAGCGGCACGCTGACCGCTCCAGCAGGCTCAGACGTTGTCAATCCACTAACGACCCTGATTGACCAGGCCTCAAAAGCCTCGGGAGTCTCTGTGGCGGATGCCAAGAAAGCAGTCAATACAGCTCTGGGACTGGATTCTTCAACAAACCTGCTAAAACTCGACCCGCTGAAGATTGCTACTGGCAGTGCTTCCACAACTGCAGACAAAGCGTTAGCTCTCAAGATTCAGGCGGCGGCTGCTCAGGTCAATACTATTGTTTCGCAAACCGCAGCCACACTGACTGGTGCGGGTGCTTCTTCAACTTCAGATAGTGGTATTAAATCCGCGTACGCAGCGCTGGCTGATTCAGTTGCCGCTGCTAGTTCTTCCGCATCGACCATTAACCTGTCTTCCAACACAATTATTTCCAGCCTAGTCAAGTCCGCGGCTACCCATGCTGGCGCCACTGTTTCGCAGCAAGCCGCAATTGATTCGGTAGCGGACAATATTTCGACTATTATCACCAATTTGACTACCGCAATCGATACAGCAGTTAGTAGCGGTAGCGGCGATGTGGTCAACACGCTCGTTGGTATTGCTGCTGTTCAATTGGTGTCTAAGAATACAGAAGAAGCCGTCTCCAGTGGAACTACAAGCGGCAATGTTACCAGTGTTGTCACCAGCACCAGTGGTAGCAGCCTGGACACTTCCCTTACTGGCGCTCAGAATAACATTGGCGATGTGGACGGCAACGGTGTATCGAATGCTACGCCTACGCCGACACCTACGCCTACGCCGACACCAACACCTACGCCGACACCCACGACTTTTACCGTTACTGAAACAGCAGGCGCTGTAACGTTCGGTGGCACGGCGACTGGGAACATCACTATAGCCTGGGCCGGCACTGTTGGCGCTTCTGTTGCGACGTTCACACGCGGAGGCGTTGATGCTGCAACAAAACCTGATTTTTCAGGGACAGCCACGAAAATTACTTTAGCTTCAGGACAGGTACTATCGGCAAGTTACGCTGATGCGACGGCCGTGGCAGTGACTGCTTCTAAGACCATTGACGGTGCTGGCTCTGTTGCACTTTCCGATGTCACGATTGCGGCAGGCAATCTTAATACTCTGGATGCTGCGGTCACGGCTACTCTCAATGCTAGCGCCGCCACCACGATAACTGGAACTGGCGGTGAATTTGGTACGGCTATTGGTTCAGCAAACCTCACGTTGTCTGGAACTTATGCGGCAACTGTTTCTGGTACACCAACGGTCGCGCAAGTGAATGTGATTGATGCAGCAACCACTGGAGTTATTACCGCAACCATTACCACAGGCACTGCAGCGGCAGTGAATGCACTCACAGGCACCGGCAACGCATACACCACCACGCTATCTGCAGGTTCTGCGGCAGCTTCTGACTTAACTGGCATCGATGGCAAAACCACTGTTGCCGTCGGCGCTGGCGCTGTAACTACTGTGACCGGCACCACGGCTGAGGTGAAGGCTGCTTATGCTGCCAACACGGCAACAACCATCACCGGCTTGGGCAATGAAACAGTTACCGTTTCGGATGCCGCGTCTGCCGCCGATATGGAAATCATCCTGACAGCAACCAGTGGTGCAGCCAGCGTAAAACTCGTAAACACCTATACCACGGGCTCCACCTTTACCCCCGGTGCGGGCGATGTCATCAATATCGATCCGTCGGGTTCTGTCACTGCACTTAACTCTAGCGCTGAAGCCAGCGCGGCTGCCGTTGACGCAGCTGGCGAATGGTTTTTCGATGCCGGCTCGAAGCTGTTCACATGGCGCGATGGAGCTAGTAATGATTCCATGACGCTGACTGGCATTGCGTCTGTCGAAGTTTCAGGCGATACAATAACTATGCCTTCTGCCACCTTCTCGGTGTCGAACGGCGGCGCGGGTACCACGTGGACGATGTCAGGTGGCTCCGGTGATATCACCGTTACCAAGCCGGATACCACTTTCACCTTTACTCCAGGTACAGGCACCGCCGTCACTGGTATTACCGCTGCCAATGTAGCAGTGATCAACATCCCGTCGGGGCGCAAACTGATAAGTACGGCAGCGATTCTGACAGGTAACGCCATCACGACGTTGACTGGTGACGTGACAGTATCAGATACCGGCTCGGTCACGGCGGCGAACCTAAACTCTATTGACACTGCAACCTCGGGCACAGTAACGGCCACGGCTGCAACAACCATCACAGGAACAGCGGCTCAAATTGCGTCAGTTCAAGCCGCAGCAGGTATCACCAAACCAGCTGGCTACATTGTGCAGCCTACAGCTGGAACCGCAGCAGCGGCTGATTTGACTGCGATTGATCTGAATAACTCAACGACGGTCGATGCGAGTTTAATAACAGGAATTAACGGTACAGCGGATGAAGTAAATGCGGTAGTAGCGGCAGCAGGTATCAACACAGCAAGTAATTATACGTCAACACTTTCAGGTACAAGTGTAAATGCGACTGTTAATACGATCTTGGGTGATACGACCGGTGTCGTTACAGCGACTCTTACGGCTGGCGCAGCGGCTGCAGTGAATACGGCGCTTGCCAATGCCGCGGCAACAGATGCGCTGACAATTACTATTACCGATACGTCGGTAGATGCCACTGTATTGAAAGCGTTTGATGCGAAGACCTCAGTGAACCTGGTTGACAGTAATACTATTGCTACCCTGACAGGAACGACAGCAGCTGACTTCGTAACAGTTTTAACAGCTGGTGCAACAGCCGGTTTAGCTGGCTCGGAAGCGGCGACAATAGGTGGTACTGTTTCAGCAGCAGATGCAAATAGCGTTGCCAACGTCACATCCGGTATCGTTACGGCAACTCTTACGGCTGGCACGGCGGCTGCAGTGAATACGGCGCTTGCCAATGCCGCGGCAACCGATGCGTTGACTATCACAGCAACTAATGTCTCAACGGATATTGCTGACTTAATTGCATTAAACGGTAAGTCATCTGTAGCAATTGGTGCAGGAGCTGTAGTTACAATTACAAGTGCAGCTACTACAACTATAGATCTAACTTCCGCTGGTGTTACATGGGCGTCTGGTATAAATGTTACTGGCACAGGTGAGCTGATACCATTACTGGTACAGTGGAGCTGATACCATTACTGGTGGTGCTGGTATCGATGCAATTGACGTTGGTGCAGGTTCAGTTGACACTGTCATTCTCACTACAGTGGCTGCAGTTGCTGACCGTGATACGATAACAAACTTCGTGTCTGCAACGGATAAAGTTACTCTGGGCGCGGCGCTTACTACTGCGGGTACGGCGGCTGGTGCGGCTAATGTTGTAGCTGATACAACAGCTGCTGGTGTTGGCGGAGGCGGAGGCGGAGGCGGAGGCGGAGGCGGCGGTGGCGTGGCGGAGGCGGCGGTGGCGGCGGTAGGCGGAGGCGGCGGTGGCGGCGTAGGCGGAGGCGGTGGCGGCGGCGGAGGCGGTGGCGGCGGTGGCGGTGGCGGAGGCGTAGGTGTTGGTGGTGGTGCTTACGCACTTACTGGAGCTTCTACAGCTACGAGTGATGTCATTTTACTGAATACTACTGGTGCTGTTACTGCTGTTGGCGCTAACTCTGGTGACCTATCAATAGCAACTGATGGTACTGAGTTATTAAAAGCGCTAACAACTGATGCTGCTGCTGATACATATACTGGGATTACAACCGCTGGTGCGAGTGACTCGGCTTACTTGGTTGCTAGTCAAGGTGGCACTACATATGTATATTCAGCGAGTGATGCTAATGGTGATAGCCTACTTGCTGCCAGTGAGATTCAATTGGTAGGTACATTTAGGGGTACCGCCGCAATGGTTGCTGCCGATTTCATACTTGCCTAATATTTTTTAGATATAGAGTATTAGCAAATAGGAAAAGGTGAACACCGAAAGGCAATTAGCCTCAGTATCTGACTTAAGATACTAATGATTGAGAGCCCCCGGTTCAGAGATGAGCCGGGGTTTTTTATTGTGTGAATTTTAGCGATGGATGTCATCTTTCATTTGCGATTAGACTCATTGAGTTGAAGCGCTAAACCGCCAAGGCTGAAATGTCGGGACTTGCACAGTTTTGGGGACTTTCTGTATAGGTCATAGTTAATAAGGTCTGACCCACGCAGCTTATACAACCTTCGCTAATACTTGCGAATAGCAGACGCATTCAGTGCTTAAAGCGTAAATATCGCTAGATAAAACTGTTATAAGGAAGGTTCATGCCACGTGCGCATCGGTATTCTGTGCCAGGTCATCTATGGCATATTACCCACCACTGTCATGAGCGAGGCTTCCTCTTAATGTAATCCCCCCAGAGTAGTTATCTCGTTTTTGGTCTTTTTACGCTGTCCCAGTGTGTTTTCCCAGCTTGAGCCGACGGGGTACAATACACCGCAAGGTCCAGCGTAACTGACTTTTGGAGAGGCAATGAAAACAGCGTTTGACGAGTCCTGGAAAAATTGGATAAAGACCAACGTCGATAACGGCCAAGAAAAGGATGGCATTTTTAAAATCCTTTTAGACGAGGGCTACGATTATCACGCGATCTGTCGCGAAATGAATTACAAACCTTCAGTGCCACTTGACCAATTGAGAAATCCATTTACAGATGCTAAAAGACTACTTGCTAGATGCGACGAGGACAATGGCGCCTTAATTAATACAAACCAGTTGTTCTTGCCAAACGCAAAGAGGGTCGAAAGCGATAGGCTTGAGTTGTATACCTTAGGAGATTTTCTCGACGAAGATGAGTGCGCACAATTTGTTCAACTTATAAGGTCAAGCTTAAAGCCCTCAGGTTTGTCCAGCTATGAGAAGGACAGTTCTTACCGAACGAGCCGAACCTGCGATCTGGCGCAGCTCCAAAATCCATTCGTTAAAGAAGTTGATGACCGCATCTGTAAAATTATGGGAATCCACAGTTCCTACTCAGAGGCTATTCAAGGCCAATACTACGAAGTCGGCGAAGAATTTAAAGCGCACACGGATTATTTTGAAGCACATGAGCTGCAAGAACACGGGGCGGAAATGGGGCAGCGCACATTCACCGTAATGATCTATCTTAATGATACTAAAAAAGGTGGCCACACAAAGTTTGTAAATATTGATAGCCAATTTGAACCCAAAACTGGCACAGCGGTTATTTGGAACAGTCTCAACGCGGATGGTTCGATAAACTTCGATAGCATACATCATGGTATGCCGGTTGAAGAGGGCTACAAGGCGGTTATTACTAAATGGTTTCGCTCTACTAGCTCATCAAATCAAGAGCAGCCTATGTTCATCAAAGAACGCAATGAATTTGTTCCAAACTACACAAAAATTGGCTTTAAAAAAACAAAGATACCATCTGATCTATTTGCAAAAATATTGAAGTTCTATCGGGAAAATGGAAATTTGACCGAAGATGAAATTATCCCCGGTGACTTTGTTTACACCAAGGAAAAGGGAAAGCAAAGCAGTGTTTTGATCGATTTAAGCCCGGAACTTCGTACAGAAATTCATGAAACAATGCAGCCACTACTGGAAAAATGGTGTGGGCAACGGCTAGATCCTACTTTTGTTTATGGGATTAGAGTATACAAAGATAAGGCTATTTTGACGCCACACCGGGACCGCGTTGATACTCATATTATCAGTGCAATTATCAATGTTGGTCAAGAAGTCAGAGAAGACTGGCCGCTGATACTTGACGATAATTACTATCGTAGTCATAGGGTGGTAATGGAGCCGGGTGATGTCTTGTTTTATGAAGGGGCCCGACTTGCACACGGTCGGCCAATTGCTCTTAACGGCAAGAGCTTTGCTAATATTTTTTGTCATTTTAAACTCGCAGACTATATGGCAACCGGTTCCGTATGAGGGGGCGGGCGGATTAAATTTATCCCATTTCACGCGTACCACTAAACTCTGAACTAATCTATCTAGGGCACAGCAGAAAGAATCTGCGTATGCCTAGACGCTCTAGAATGAGAGTTATTGTCAAATCGAGGCTGTACTAAATTCTGTGTAACTGCCTATCATTAAACCTTTAAGGGATAAGGATGGGCAGGTGTTCATCGTCATCGGTAATTAATGTGCAGGTCAGTAAAGTAGGGAAATTTGGCAGCTATAGATGGTCTTGAGCTACCAACCCCAGCATTATGAATTTTGGCTGCGGGCGCAATATTAAGTGTGACGCGGACTATATGGGGGATAATGAGGGGTATTTTTGTTATATTTTTAGAATAACTAATTTAAAATTAACAATTTAGCTAATTATGGGCGGCGTGATGTTGAGCCGACCGTTGGGGCGGTCTTGAGCCTCCCTGGCTTCGTTGCTTGAGGTCTTCCGATGCTTATGTAGGATTCACTACACTGCGCTTCGGCCACATGAAGTGCCTCGCCGGGAATGCTGAATCCTCGCTCGGGTAATCGAGTTTGAAGACTGGTGGAATACAACTTTTATCCATAAAAAAAGGCAGAACCGGAAGGATCTGCCTTTTTGCTTTCCGGGTATAACTGTTTGCTATGCGTTCGCTAGGTTTTCGTTGGCGAAGTCCCAGTTGACCAGGTTGTCCAGGAAAGAACCTAGAAAGTCTGGTCGTCGGTTTTGGAAATCCAGGTAGTAGGCGTGTTCCCATACGTCACAGACGAGAATAGGGGTCATGCCATCGGTTAGCGGGGTCTCTGCGTTGGCAGATTTGGCGATCTTAAGCGTGGCGCCATCGCTGACTAACCAGACCCAGCCGCTGCCAAATTGGCCAACGCCGCCTGCAACGAATTCAGACTTGAAGTTCTCGTAGCTGCCAAAGGCCTCCTCGATCTTGGCTGCAATGTCTCCAGTTGGAGTACCGCCACCGGATGCGCTTAGGCTATTCCAGAAGAAGCTATGGTTGTAGTGTTGTCCCACATTGTTGAACAACGCGCCGGCTGCTTTAGCAGTTTCTTTTACCAGCTCTTCCAGGCTGTCAGCGGTGGTGCCCGCAGCGGCCAGTAGTTCATTGCCTTTTACTACATAAGCGTTGTGATGTTTGCCGTGATGAAAGTCTAATGTGTTGGCAGACATATGTGGTTCTAACGCTTCTTTTGCAAAAGGAAGCTCAGGTAATTCTAGATTCATAATTTTCTCAATCCATTCTTGATTTACAAATGCAAGGCAAAGACTCGCCCGCTCTCTGAGTTTTGTTCAGCAATGACGGGGTGTCCTGCAGTGCAACGAAGCCGCTATTCTAGCAGAAAACTAGTGCAGGAAAGTGATGGAAGTAGAGTTGGGGAGAAATTTTTGAAGCCAAATCGAATGCTATTTGGAAGTCTGCACGCACCGAATCGGGTCGGCCATTCGGGCGTGCAGAGTTTTATCTTTCTATTGTCTCGGTTAGAGGAGCTGCATAACAAGCAGCAATACGGCGGTAAGAGCAATGCCGCAGTGTATGACACCCACTACGCTTGTCATTGGACCCTGTTTGCCCTTTATTGCATTGAACTCGAGGCCAATAATGATGACGAGACAGAGGATCTGAGCGACGCTGCTGACGCCATCTTCCATCGACATTGGCAGGCGCCCTGCACCGCTTAGATGGGCGGATGCGCCCATGAAGAATAACATTGGCAGCGAGAACAGCGTATTTGTTCGTGAGGCTAGACCGGCTTTCGCGAGGGCTCCAGCGGCCGCAGGATCGGCTTCACCACCCGCAATGACGGCGTCGGTTGAGGCAATAACAATCTGTTGCGCCGGCCAAATGATTAGCCAAACATTGAGGAACATCAGCGTGCCCATCAGCATGCCAATCATAATGTAGAAGTTTACAGCGGCGCCCAAGAAGCCCGCTAGCGCTAAGCCTGACAAGAAGGTGAGTAGCGCACCGTAACGAAACCACCATAGGGCCCTGGGGACTAGCTTAGAGATAGCGTTAGATTTCGTGGCGGCATCGGCTTCCTTGAAGAACTCGGTCTGCACGAAATTGAAGTAATAGAGAATGCCTATCCAGGTCACTCCGGCAAAAAAGTGAATCCAGCGAAACAGATAAGATAGTAGGTTTTCTAATTCCATAGCGGGGCTCCAAGGCTCGTTAATTTAATTATTGTTATACCCCCAGTCAGCTACTGGCAGATGCCAGGGGCTCGAAACGCTCTGTGGGTAAGCAATTCGCAGTCTACCATCGGCTAGATTACTTAGCTATCAGGTGATTGCGGGATGGAATGCGTCGGTAATTTCTAGGATAATGAGCGACTATGAGAGATAACCACGAGATAGGCAAAATACCTCCAATTGTTCCGGATAGGGATGATGTAGATACCCATCGGAGCAATAAACGTTCTCAGGGGCAAGATATCGTACGCCCTGGTTACTATGCCGAGAAGGTAAAGGTGAGTACCTGGCCGGTTCGTATCATGCTGACTCTCATAGTCTTGGTAATGGCGGGTGCTGGCTATGCAGCCTATACAGGCTATGGCATGTACCTGGATGAAATGGGGCAGGCTGAACTGCGCATTGCCGATCTGGAGAGACGTCTGGCTCTGGCCGGAGACTCTAACGAAGAATCCATGTTAAATATGATCGATAGAATGGATTTTAACTTCTCCGAGATCGACAAACTCTGGGCTGCGCGCCGGGTTATCAACGGTTCGCTAGAAGATGTGCAGTCCGAAATTGCGAAACTGGGCCTGGTAAATGAGGGTCAGGATGAGACCGTGGCGGCGAATAGTCAGCAGATAGCGGCAGGCAGCCAGGCTGTCATGGCAGCAGAGACCAAGATAAACGCGCTGAACAACGATGTGGCGACACTCACGGAGTCGATAAGCGGTCTCAATGTATCGGTGCAGGAGCTGGACGCGATGCGAGGCGATCTGTCGTCAATACGGCAGGCGCTCAATAGTGGTGATAGCACGGTACTGGGTCTGGTGGGTCGATTGGAGTATATGGAAGAGTCCATGGAATCCGTGAATGCCCACCGCTTACAGATCAACGAAAGTCTGTTCCGCCTGCAAGAAAATCTGGAGGCGCTGCAGATCTCCGCTGGCGTTCAGTAACAAATTCAGCCCTCACTGCCCAGTAAAATTTGGCTCGCGTTTTTCTATAAATGCGGTCACGCCTTCCTTGAAGTCCGCCCTAGAGGCACAGTCTGCAAAATATTCGGCCTCCGCCTGCAGTTGAGATTCGAATTCACTCTCCAGAGACCGGTAGAAAAGGGCTTTGGTGTTGCCATAGACATGAGTAGGGCCGCTTGCCAGCCTGCTAGCCAGTTTGTGGGTTTCACGGGTCAGCTCATCATTGTCGACGACGAAATTGATCATGCCTATGTCTTTGGCGGTTTGTCGCATCGAAGCGATCGCCAAGCAGTGCGATTTCCATCGCTTTCTTGATGCCAACAGCGCGGGGTAGATGAAAAGAAGAGGAACCATCGGGGCTTGTGCCTATCTTGCAATAGGCCAGCGTGAAGAAGGCATCCTCGGAGGCGATAACAAGGTCGCAGGCTAGCGCCATGCTGACACCGGCGCCTGCGGCAGCGCCACGGCAACTGGCGATGATAGGTTTGCGCATTCTACGCATCGCAAACATTATCGGATGAAGGTCATGTATGCGCAGCATGAATTCTTTGCCAATTTCCTCCGATGACTTCTTGATTGACTCTCCCATCCCCTTTACGTCGCCGCCGGCCATAAAATGATCTCCAGCACCGGTTAGAACCACGCAGCGCACTGAATTATCGCGCTCGATATCGTGCAGGCTCTCACAGAGTTGCGTGCGCATCTCCATGCTGAGTGCGTTTCGGGCCTCTGGACGATTCATTGTTAGTGTAGCGATACCATCGCTGATCGAAGTTTCTAGGTGTGACATGGGGATTTCCTGATGTTGGGGCTGTTCTGCCAGTCAGATAGTCAAAGATTGAGATCCGTCAGTATAACGCCAGAATTTGGTGAATTAACAGTCAGTCATCTTTGATCTTGGCAAGAGCGCTCGTTCAGGTATAATACGCGCGCTTCAAAGGCTAATAAGCTTTTTGATAGATGCGGATGTGGCGGAATTGGTAGACGCGCTAGATTTAGGTTCTAGTATCGAAAGGTGTGGGAGTTCAAGTCTCCCCATCCGCACCACTTTACGGTTTTACTGAGCCCAGTAAGGCCTTCAAACCCTTTAAAAAACCAGCCAAACTCTGGCCAAACTCGGCCAAACCCTGGCCCTAGCTGGGCGTGAAACCGAGTGGGGAAAGCGCTGGGTCTGCAGTGAAATTTATTACTACTAGTTACCCAGAAACAATGTTTGGACTATGCGGCAAGACTCCAGCGTATCCCCGAAAGAGGGGCCGGGAGAATGCAGCAACCAGGGCCTAAATAAAACCAATCTGTTGTATTTGTAGGGTACCGTAAACGTCTTTTCCCAAAGGGATTCATCGAGTCCTTCTTCCTCCAGGAATTTTCTGAAGTCGGTGAAAGAGCTCCATCCATGTTCAGCGAAGCCTTCGACAGTATTGGGGGCCGCTTCCAAGCCAGTTCTCCGATGCTTCCAGAAAGAGGTTCCATCTGTAACAGGGTGCTCCTTTGACAGATAGACGACGCCTGCCCATCTGGTTGTGTTTTCTACATCAAAATGAATATGCATTTTGAATGAATCGTTCGCTCTCGTGAATCGTAATCTGCCATTCGCGTTTGTCGAAGAGCCTATAGAGGGTTCCTGTGTGAGTTGCTTGAATATTTCACTATGCTGTGGACCGAAAAAAGCCTCTGTAGTCATTACGCCTGCGTAATTTCCAGTCGGTGAATTTTCTTCATTCATTGAGCTTAAGGCGACTTTTACCAATTCATCTGGGTTGTCATAAAAATCGTCTATTATTATATATCTATCGCGCATTCTCTGACTGCTCTCAGCTGATTAATAAACCTCGCCCGTTGTAGAGAGAGTTTAATCTTGTTGTAGTGGTGAATAGTTTAACCTTGCTTATCAAAAGCCTTTGATAAGATGAATAAAAGATATCGCCGAAGTGAACCGTTGTCCAGTTTCGTAACCGGCAAATCCGGTACCGCCCCTATCATCTGTCCTCCCCTGGCCGCTCGCAGAACTTATATGCCGCTTCTGGGAAACACTGGCAGTCTATTAATTTGACCGAATACTCACTCACGGGCTCGCCTCGCAAGTGCTTGAGAGACAGTGTTGGCTTTGGCCGGATATTAGCTTAGGCGCATCTCTGTACTATTCCTCTATCATTACTCTATATAAAACAATATGTTAAGCGACAGATTCAGCCGGGCCAGCCAAACCTTCGATTTCTTCGCTCGATAAGCTGCGACTAGGCTCAAGGCTGATTTTGCTGCAGCTGGGGCTGTGTCTTTGGTTCTTTTCAGCCCCGCACTATTACTTAGCCCGTTGAAGCTTTAGAATCTTTTATCGACTCTAATACAGCGACCCTATGTGGAAACCAGCCTTTGCCTGAACAACGTACACTTCTCTTACTAGCTGGTGTCCTGCTGGCCTCGGCCTTGGCTCCCCTAGGTTCTACCTCTATCGCTGTGGCCATGCCGCAGATTGCTCAATTTATGGAGATGGACCCCGGCACCACTACGCAACTACTGGTTGGCGGGTATCTGCTCATCTCTGTCATAGGCCAGGCCCCGGCTGGTAAATTAGGCGATATCATCGGCTATCAGAAGGCGCTCTATATTGGCTTAAGCGTGTTTATGCTCGGGTCGTTATTGGCGTATTTGATCCGCAGCATAGAAGTGTTGCTGGTATCGAGAATGATGATGGCTGCTGCCAGTGCCATGATCGTGCCGAATGCTTCGGCCATGTTGAGAACACAACTACCCGAATCTATGCTGCCATTTGCCTACGGAATCTTCGGGGCGACGATGGGTGCGGCTGCGGCGGTTGGTCCGCTCTTGGGCGGCGCCCTGACTCAATTCTTCGATTGGCCTGCCATATTCCTGATAAATGTGCCGTGGGCGTTGCTCGCGCTCGCTCTTATTGTGACGACATCGAAGCCGCAGACTGAAAAGTCCAAGGGTCGCCTCGATTTGCGCAGTACGCTACTGCTTGCGTTTGCTATTGCCGCTCTACAGTTAGGATTTATTGGCGACGCCCTCGATCTTCGTTTTTTGGTGCCGGGATTGATTCTCCTGTGTGGCTTTGTCTGGCTACAGCTAAGGGTTGATGAGCCCGTTTTTGACCCTCGCTTCTTTAAGCGGCCGGCCTATTTAGCGGCGGGCTTCACAACTTCGCTTGGTAATTTCACCATGTATGCACTGTTGTTCCAATTGCCAATTTTCTTTGTGGATATGCGACAGGTGGCAGAGATTGAAATAGCTAGTGCGCTGTCAGCAATGACCCTATGTATGATGTTAGGCGGGCCGATGTCTGCTGCGGTCGGAAAACTAATTGGTATTCGCTATACCGCTGTGCTGGCTGCCAGCATGAACTTGATTGGGCTCTATCTCTACTCTGATCTTGCGGCAGCTTTGGTGCCGATTGATATCATCCTGCCCATGGCATTAATGGGCTTCGCCATCGGGATGTCTGGCCCCGTAGTGCAGGCGGCGGGCATGCTGGCTATCGAAAAGGAGCGAGCCGGCATGGCGGCGGGGGGCTTGAGTACGATGCGCTACTTCGGCGGGGCGATCGGCATTTCTGTATTATCCCTGCAGCTCAGTTCAGAATCGACAACGACTCTGGAACAGCATATGTCTGTGATCCCCTATTATGCAGGCGCATTAATAACTGTTTTTTTTTGCGGCATTTCTATTGCCGATCTCAAATAATAAAGTAGCTTCTACCGAGGCTTAGTTACGAAACAGCGAGTCCTAATAATAAGTAAGCGTGTCTGAATAACAAGAAAGGAGATTAAGATGGAGAGAAAATTCGAAGCACCGGGTCCTGGTACTTGGGCTCTGGACACAACCCACAACAGTGGTGCGATGACTCTTTACAGTACTCAAACTTGGCCTGGACTGCGGAGAGGCTTTCATGAGGGCTTGGAAAAGTATGGAATCTTATTAGATCATCTGCAGCCTAGTTTCGTTCATGGCTTTATCTATATGCAGCAGGTTGGGATAGTCGGAAAGCCAGGTGGAGGCCCTCCGCCTAAATTTCTCTTCCAGCTTATGTTTAAGATTCATCCAAAACTTAGGGCGCGGGTTAAGGCTGCGCACAGTTCGGTAGAGTCGCGAAGATGGCTGCAGGATTTAGAAGAATGGGATGAGTTAAAAAAGGATTCGATTGCCCGTAATACAAGGCTGCAGTCAGTCAATTTCTCGGAGATGGATAGGCTGGGGCTAATTGAACACCTTGAGGCTTGCTTCGAGAATGCTGAAGAGATGGTCTATCGTCATCACAAGTATTCCGTAGGATCGATTTTGCCCATCGGCAGATTTTTGGACGTCGCGACACGCACATCGGGTTTGACAGCTGTCGAGGTGGCACCGCTACTGAAAGGCTCGACCCCGGTCTCGAAGGGAATCGGCGGTGAGCAGCTTCTGAAGGTGGCCGCAACAATAGCGGCAGCCGGCTTAACTAAGGCGGAGTTAGAAGGGCAGCCACCAGAAGCAGCGCTTGCCCGGCTACGAGAGCATGCCAGTATTAGTGCAGCCTTGGATGAATATCTTACAGTTGCGGGGTATATGTTGATCGGTGGCTATTGTATCTCGGAGAAAACGCTCAACGAATCACCGAATATTATTCTTGCCAGAATTTATGATGCCCTGGATCCACGCGCCGAATCGGATTTCGATCAGGACTTGGAGCGAAAAATTCGTGAGAAAATTCCAGAAGCAGACCGGCCGGAATTCGATCTGGGTTTGGCTGATGCAAGAATGGCGAATCGAATGCGCGATGAACGAGGAATATATAACGATATATGGGGCGCGGGAATCGCGCGCACGGCCATACTGGAAGCGGGGCGTCGCCTGTTGCATGAGGGCAAAATTCTCTCCAACCAAGAATTGGCTCTCGATGCCACCCATGAAGAGTTGCTGAGTTTGTTAAATAGGGAGCCTTCGATTACAGAACCCCAGTTGCAGGAGCGGCGGGATTGGAGGTTGAGTAAGGCCATCGACGAAGTTCCTGAGTTTCTTGGGGACGAACCGGCCGAGCCGCCGCCTATTGAATGGCTACCGTTGAAGATACAGCCTACGATGCGCGCTTTTAGCCTGGTGATGGGTAATGTCTTCGATGAGCCTAAAGAGGTCACTGAAAAAATTAGTGGTTTGGCAGTTAGCCCTGGCGTCTACGAGGGAACAGCCAAGGTTATTATCAGCACCCGAGATTTCGATCGTCTGGAGAAGGGCGACATTCTTGTAACGAAGAATACCTCGGCGGGGTTTAATGTTGTCCTACCTATAATAGGCGCCCTGGTCACAGATAGAGGTGGCATTCTTAGTCATGCTGCTATCGTGAGTCGTGAATTTGGTATACCTGGAGTGGTGGGCACCAAGAATGCGAGCCAACTCATAAAAGACGGCGATAAGATTCGAGTCAACGGCGATACGGGCGAGGTCGAAATCCTTTGAGCGATCAGGTGAGTGTGGCTGTGCCTCTCAGAGATGCAATCGAAGAAGATCGATTTGGAGGTAAGTGTGTCAGCCTAGGAACCGCGCTTCGCGCCGATCTGCCTGCGCCCAACGGCTATGCCTTGGCAGTCGACTTGGTCGATGCCATCGCAAATGGCGATGAGCAGTCTATATCCAGCGTATTGCCACTGTTCGCAGAGCTTGCGCCGGCGGTAGCGGTTCGTTCTAGCGCGGTAGGAGAGGACTCGGTCGCAGCAAGTTTCGCAGGCCAGCACCTATCCGTGCTTAATGTGATGGATGCAGCGACGATGATTGGAGCGATAAAGCAAGTCCATGGCTCAGCCTTCACGGAGGAGGCGATTGGCTATAGGCCTAGAATGGGAGTGGACGGGGAGCCCGCGATAGCTGTAGTTTTGCAGCAGCAGATTCTAAGTGAAGTAGCGGGTGTCATGTTTACGAAGAACCCACTCACTGGCGATACCGAGCGATACATAGAAGCGAGCTGGGGGCTTGGAGAGGCCGTCGTTGCCGGTATGGTCGTGCCAGACAGTTTTAGGATCTCTGTGAATGGAGATCTACTTGAGCAGGTGGTCGGAGACAAAGATATCGAACTGGTCGCCTGTTCAGAGGGCGAGACAATGGAGATCGAAGTCGAAGAGGACAAGGTTGCTGCATTCTGCCTTAACTCAAATGAACTCGAACGCTTGCATGGTCTTGCGCTAGAATGTGAGGCGGTCTACGGCGAGCATATAGACATTGAGTGGGCGTTCCATGGGGGTCAGCTCTATCTCTTACAGTGCCGCGCGATAACGAATTGAATTCAGTTACAGCTATTTTCTTTGGGCTATTAGTGTCATGAAAGAGTTATTCAAACAGTCTAAGACTAAAGTGAAAGATGGGTCTCAAGATCAGCATCCCGTTTCCAGCAAGAACGACGTGCAGCAATTCCTATCCAAGGTTGCGTCACTGCCGAAGTCTGCAGGCGATGCGCGACTCATCTTTTCCCTGGATGCCACCGCGAGCAGGCAGGGGACCTGGGATGTTGCAAGTCAGCTGCAGAATGAGATGTTTCTGAGTACTCAGGCGCTAGGCGGGCTCAATGTACAGCTGTGTTACTTCCGCGGTTTTGGTGAGTTCTTTAGTAGTGACTGGCAGAGTAATCCCGATGAAATTTTGCGCATCATGTCGACAATTCAATGTCAGGCTGGCGCCACGCAGCTGCATAGACTCTTGCAACATACCATCGAAGAAAACCAGAGTAGGAAGATCAAAGGTCTTATCTATATAGGCGATGCGATGGAAGAAAACATCGATGTGCTGGCTCAACTTGCAGGGAAGCTTGGGCTGCTCAATGTGCCCTTGTTCATGTTTCAGGAGCGCCATGATCCTGTGGCGAAGGCGGCCTTTACTGAATTAAGCCGTCTCTCAGGCGGAGCCTATTGCCAATTTGATAGCGCAAGTGCTGACCAGCTTAAGGAGCTACTTAAGGCCGTTGCCATCTATGCCGCGGGTGGGCTTAAGGCTTTGCAGGATTTTAGTGCTGGCGCATCGAGTGGTGTGAAGCTGATAGAAAAGCAATTGCGGAAATAGGGGGCAGTTTGTGTTGTTGTCCGTTCGCTTAGATAGGTTTGTATGATCTTTCGATTATTACTGCTGATATTACTTCCACTGATGGCTTACTTCTTCGTCAAATCGATAAGTCAGCGCTACTCGTTGTCTGCTCGTCAGAACACAGCTTTATTCTTCGTCGTGGCAAGTCTGTTGGTCGTCGGCGTATTGATCGCGATTGGCAGGCTGCCCGCGCAGTTCATACTTGCCCCAATCGGCATCGCCGCAACTTTTTTGCTGAGGATGCTGCCCACACTAATGCGTTTGCTTCCTATGTGGCATCTGTTCAAGGGGCGCGCCACCTCGGCGGCAAAGCCTAAGGGTGAGCAGGTGTCTACCATCCGTACCGCCTACTTCGATATGGAGTTGCGACACGACGATGGCAGCATGGAGGGCATCGTGTTGCGTGGAAACTTTGCGCAGCAGAAACTTTCCAGCCTGCAGCTTCAAGATCTGCTAAAACTGTATGAAGAGATCAGGCAGGATGCCGATTCGGCGCAGGTCTTAGAAGCCTATATCGATCGCTCCTTTCCGGATTGGAGAGAACACGCCCAGGAACATCATCATGAGGGCTCAGCCTCAGAGAGTGGGTCAGCAATGACCCAGACGCTGGCGCTGGAGATACTGGGCCTGGATGAAACTGCCGATAAACAACAGGTGATCAAAGCACACCGGGGTCTAATGCAGAAGTTGCATCCCGACAGAGGGGGTAGTGACTATCTTGCGCAGAAGATTAACGCGGCCAGAGACTATCTGATCGAGAATCTCTAGCCGTTATCGTTTTGTATGCCTGCGCGATACTTCTGTAACGCTTCCTGGCTAGCTAGGCGCTCTTCTTCTTATCAAGGAATGCCTGCACTATCGCCTGTGCATCTGGCGTTTCTAGCAGTCGGGCAAACTCATCTAATTCTATACCGATGACCTCAGACACGTCACTTTGTTGCCCGCGTTTAATAAGCGACTTGCTGGTCTGTACAGAGTCGGCAGGCAGCGCGGCGAGTTCCTGAGCTTTATTCATGGCGAACCCCAGGTACTGATCCTGCGGTAGCACTTCATTGATGATGCCGTACTCCTTCGCCTTGTTGGCGGAAAATCTCTCGCCTAATAATAGTAATTCGGCTGCACGGACATGGCCGATCTGCTTGGGTAGCAAATAGCTGGAACCGGCCTCCGGACAGAGACCGAGCCGACTGAATGGCAGTTGCAAGAAACAGCTGTCGGAGGCGTAGATTAGATCGCAATGAAAAAGCAGGGTAGTGCCGATGCCGATGGCAAGACCGCTAATGGCCGCGACGATGGGTTTCGCAGATTCATTCAGTGCATTCATAAAGGCCACGGAAGGGCGCTCGGCCGCAGGCGTGGCGCTAGCAATGAAGCCGCTCACGTCGTTGCCGCTGGTAAAGCAATCGTCAACGCCGCGTATCAGGATTACATTCACATCTGCTGTTTCGTTGGCCTGCCTAAGACCAGCGGCTAGCGCGGCATACATGCCGGGCAGTAGCGCATTCTTTTTCTCCGGCCTGTGAATCTCGATGATGAATACCTTGCCATCGATACTGTATCTGATATTTTTATCCGCGGATTCTTTCATTGTTTTCCTTTTTAGCTCAATTTTTTCTCTCAGCCCCCATTTTAGTAGATATGACATTCGAAGTAGAGTATTAATATTCTCGGAAATCGCATAAAAAAATCTGCTGGCCTTGTGGCCGGACTCTTCACGGGATCATAGAATAATAGATTAATAGGTGCCTATGGTAGTGCATAGACGTGCGTATACGAGACTGCTCAAGTCGATAACCTTGATAGAGGCTTCTGAGCAAAGAGCCGTATTCATGTCCTTTCTTCTAGTCTTTCTGTTGATGGCAGCCTACTACATGTTGCGTCCCGTAAGAGACGCAATGGCAAGTGACTGGAGCAATACCGAGATCAGTGTGCTGTGGAATATCCAGTTTTTTCTGAGCCTTGCATTTGTTGCACTCTATGGCATGGCGGTATCTCACTTTAAGTTTAGAAATCTGGTTCCTCTTGTCTACGCTTTCTTTGCGGCGAGCTTCCTCATCTTCTACTTTGCATCGCAGCTAGTTTCCAGTCCGGGGCTAGTGGATAAGAGTTTCTATCTATGGTTAAGTCTATTTAGTCTATTTCATGTCTCTGTTTTTTGGAGTCTGATGGCGGACTTGTTTACCAAGGAGCAGTCCAAGAGGCTGTTCGCCTTCATCTATATGGGTGCCAGTGCTGGAGCTATCGTTGGTCCCTTGGTTGCGGCTATCGCGGTGAATCTGCTCGGCGCGGACGCTTTGATGCTCGCCGCGTCATTGATGATGCTGCCTCCCCTGCTGATAGTTGTCTATCTACAGCGCCTGAAGGTAACTGATCTTGGAAATGAGAGTCAATCTGTAGATCTAAGGCATTACAAGATAGGCGGCAATCCACTGCAGGGGTTCAAGTCTTTCCTCAGCAGTCCATTCTTGCTCGCGATAGCGCTCTTCCTGCTTCTCTATACGGCAATTAGTTCCTTCGCCTATTTTGAGCAGACTAATTTGTTGAGGGACTTCGACAGGGACCGGCGCACCGAGATTCTGGCTTTGTTAGCGCTGGTCGTTAATGTCCTAACTTTCTTGCTAGGGTTTTTAGCTACCGGGAGGCTGGCCACGAAGTGGGGCATGCCGGTGACCCTGGCCCTGGTGCCGATATTTATGTGTGCGGCCTTGGTGGTGCTGGCCTTCGCGCCGCTGCTTACTGTTTTACTGGCTCTGCAGGTCGCCAGGCAGGCAGGCAACTACGGTATTACCCGACCGGCAAGGGAGATGTTGTTCACGGCGGTGCCCAGAGAGAGTCGCTTCAAGGCGAAGCCGGTTGTAGACGTCGCTATCTACAGAGGTGGAGATGCCATTTGGGGCTCGGCGTTTGCTTTACTCACCGACGGCGTGGGTCTGGGTGTGGCTGCGATGGCGGGCATAGGCGCAGTAATAGCGGCAATATGGGCGGCGACTGGTGCCGCTCTTGGCGCGGCCTTTGCGAGGAAGGCGGGTTTGCCGGCGAGCGAGTCCCTCGCCGAAGGTTCTAGAGAAAAGAGATAGATTAAAAGTTACCCGGCGCTTAGCATGTTATTCGATGTTAGAATGCGCTGAGAGTTCATAATTTGAGGTGTAGTTTGGCATGACACTAATTCGCAATGAAGATCTAATTCAAAGTGTTGCAGATGCGCTGCAGTATATTTCCTATTACCATCCGCTCGATTTCATTACCGCGGTCAATGAGGCCTACGAGAGAGAGGAGTCGCCAGCCGCGAAAGACGCGATGGCACAGATTCTCATCAACTCTCGACTATGTGCCGAAGGCAAGCGGCCAATCTGTCAAGATACGGGCATAGTTGCCGTATTTCTCAAGGTGGGCATGGATGTTCAATGGCAAGGAGATATGGCTCTCGAAGACATGGTAAACGAAGGCGTGCGCCGCGCTTATCTGAACCCTGACAATGTTCTGCGGGCTTCGATCCTGTCCGATCCGGCGGGTGCGAGAATAAATACCAAGGACAATACGCCCGCGGTTATCCACACGCAGATAGTTCCCGGTAACACGCTAGAAGTGAAGCTGGCAGCCAAGGGTGGCGGCTCTGAGAACAAGTCGAAGTTAGTGATGTTGAACCCTAGTGACAGCATAGTGGATTGGGTCGTGAAGACACTGCCCACGATGGGGGCAGGCTGGTGTCCACCGGGTATGTTGGGAATAGGCATTGGCGGCACCGCAGAGAAAGCCGCCGTGCTCGCAAAAGAATCTTTGATGGACCCTATCGACATTCATGAGTTGAGGGAGCGAGGGCCCAGTAACCGTATCGAAGAGCTGCGCCTGGAGATCATGGATAGGGCAAATTCTCTCGGTATTGGAGCGCAGGGCCTGGGTGGATTGACCACGGTGTTGGATGTGAAGATTTTGGATTATCCAACCCACGCGGCCTCGCTGCCGGTGGCGATGATTCCAAATTGTGCCGCGACCCGGCACGCACACTTCACCCTGGATGGAAGCGGCGTGGCGGAATTTGTGCCACCCAGTCTGGATCAGTGGCCCAAGATCGTTTGGGATGTAGGGCCGCGAGCGCGTAAAGTGAATCTGGATACCCTCATCCCCGAGGAGATAGCGAAGTGGGAGCCAGGTGAAACTCTACTGCTCTCTGGCACTATGCTCACTGGACGTGATGCGGCGCATAAACGCCTGCTTGGGATGTTGGCAAACGGGGAGCCGCTTCCTGCTGGTGTCGATTTCACCAACAAGTTTATTTACTACGTCGGCCCGGTTGATGCTGTTCGAGATGAAGTCATTGGACCCGCTGGCCCGACCACGGCCACACGCATGGACAAGTTTACCGAGGAGCTGCTGGCGAAGACCGGTCTGATCGGCATGATAGGCAAGGCAGAGAGAGGCAAGGTGGGTATCGACGCAATTAAGAAGCATAAGGCCGTATACCTTATGGCAGTCGGCGGTGCGGCTTACCTGGTTTCAAAGGCAATCCGCAAGTCGCGCATAGTAGCCTTCGAAGATCTTGGTATGGAGGCTATCCACGAGTTTGAAGTAGAGGAAATGCCAGTTACCGTGGCCGTAGATGTGAATGGTACATCGGTGCACCAGACCGGCCCTGCATTTTGGAAGAAGAAGATCGCCGAAGAGCATGCTCTTGAAGTGAAATAGCTGCCTCTAAACAACCGTAGCTAAATAACGAAGGCAGGGGTCCCTAATGCGACTTCTGCCTTCTTTTTTACCCTCTTATTCACACATATCGCTGTAGGGATTCTCAAGTTCCAGGGATATCTGGGGTGCCAGGCCAGTTACCGCTAGCTTGCCATCGGCCAGGTCGATTGATTCGCTGCCTAGCACATTGTGGTCGAACTTATAGATCGTGCGATTCTCACCTTCCTGAGTCGATGTGTCATATTCTAACGATGCCTGAGCGACAGATTCGTTGCGCGACTTGTATTTACTTATTGCCTTCTCACCATGCCGCTTCGTTAACATTTTTTCCACGATGTGTGGGGCTAACATCGACGCGCTGGCGTTATTTCCACCGAAGCCTTTCGAATTTATGATTACCGCGTCCATAGACTGTTTGCCTACGTCTTTATGCTGCAAGAGAAAGTCGACGTTACTATGGCTAACGTCGTCGGCTATCGCATCAACTGTAAGAATGCCGGGAATAATTCCCTCTGCCCAGACACCGAGGCTCGCGGCGATCTGGTCCCCCGAAGAGGAGGCGAGAGAGTGGCCTAGATAGGATTTCACTGCAGCTACAGGCCAGTCCTGAATACCGAAGCTTTCAGCTATGTGATTGATGATATGAGATTCCGTCTGCCGGTTCTGTAAGGTTCCCGTGCCGTGGGCCTGCACATAGCTGCGCTTGGCCAAGCCCTCCTGGCCGATAATGTTTCTTGTGGCAGCGGCTGCTTTCGCCATGGAGATATAGTTGCCAAGCCCGGGACTGGCAATAGACTTCTTGAACCCGTCGGCATTGATAAACACCTCATTGATTCCGCCATAAATATTTGCCCCGAGCTCCATAGCCAATGCATCGTCAAATAGAACGATGCACTGTGCCGACTCGGCCAGGGTAAATCCTGCGTTGTTTCCAAATGGTCTGCAGGCACGGCGGAAATTGGGGCGTTGTTCATCTGTGAGTCTGTCGAGTTGACGCAGAGACGCATCGTCGGCGAGCGCGCCCATGGTCGCAAAACCATCGAATATTTCCGGCACCAGAGGTGCTTCACTTGTGCCAACCAGTACGACTCTATGGGTGCCGGATTGGATGTCGCGAATACCCTGGCGCAGGTTGTAGAGAAATGTCGCACAGGCCGCTACGTTGGTGCCAGTTGTTCCCAGATTGCCGAGTAGGTAGGCATTGATAAAGTCGGCTGGCATCTCAGCGTAGCCGAGCGCGAGTTGTTTCGAGGAGACTTTCTTGCCGAGGAGGCGGGCCTGCATCATGCCGCCAGAGCCATTGTAGTCGAGTTGACCCATGCCGCTGCCCGCATAGACAGCGATTTGATCGGCGGCAACATTCTGTTTCACAACTTCCCAATCGATGCCCATGGAATTGATTGCATCGGATGCCGCGAAGACGGTTAGCTGTAAGCCGCGTGGATGGTTTCGTGCAGGGTACAGTTGCGCCGGGTCGAAACCGGAGGGTAGTTGCCCCGCGCTATGTACGGCCGTCTCGCGGGTACACTGCAGTATGACCTCGAAGTTTTCAGATGCGCTCACGCTAACGCGACCCTCGGTTTGGGCATCGTTGACCGTCCATCCCGCGGGTAGTGGCGAGGGTAAGTCTTTGCTGCGCATTTCAAATTGTAATGGTTGATCGGAGGCGGAGCCTAGGGAGGCATTGCGATTGTAAGGCAAACGATTAGGGTCAAATAAATTGTTTTCCAGTTCTCGAATGAGTGAGCCCTGTCTTAGGTTGGGGGCGAGCTGAGACAGGTAGGTATCCAGTAGAATCTCGCTGCCGCTGCCGTCCAGCCATTTCCCATCCTGCTTCTTGAGCTGTCCGGTAAGCGCTGCCAGATTGTGGTATGTCGCCTGCGTCTGGCTCTTAGGCAGGGCGTCGATGACCAGGCGCCTGTAACCATGATGACCCGAGCTGCGGCCAGCAGCATTGATTCCGCCGAATCCTGTTATTACCGGTAGTCTTGCCATCGTCCATTCCTTGTCTGGGAGTCATCTGCGCCATTGGGCTACAAGGACTATAGTGGGCTATTTGCCGAAAACTTTAGGTTAGAATAGACAGTAAATGTAAGATATTAGCCATAACGACTTCTTCGCAACGCTGTCAACTCTGGCCTGGGGCTCAAGAGGCGCGGCAAGCTGCGAGATTTGAACCGCTTGCATAAAGCCAGCACCCCACATAGCATGGTCGGATTCGGATCAACACATCAGTTTTCCTCTGGAGGAATCATGGGTATTAAAAGACTAGTCACTGCAATCTTATTGGCAGGTGGCATGAGTGCCGCAACTTCAGCACTGGCGCAGAATGATAGATTTGCCAATGTAACTATCGAGACTGTGCCTGTCAGAGGCAATATCTCTATGTTGATTGGTTCCGGTGGCAACATTGGCGTCTCGGCAGGCGCGGACGGTCTGCTGATCATCGACGATCAGTACGCACCTCTGGCTGCGAAGATTAAGGCTGCACTTGCGCAGCTCGGTTACGACACGCCGAAGTTTCTCCTCAACACGCATTTTCACGGAGACCACACCGGCGGCAATGCCGACTTTGGTGTGGCGAGTATCATCATCGCGCATGAGAACGTCAGGGGTAGACTGGTAGCCGGCGATTCACCAAGTTCGGCGTTGCCTGTTGTAACTTTCGATGACGATGTCACGGTGCATTTCAATGGCGAGAACATCACGCTAATTCACATGCCCAGGGGGCATACGGATACCGATAGCGTCGTCATGTTTGAGGACACGAACGTGATTCACATGGGTGATCACTTCTTTAACGGGAGTTTCCCGTTTGTAGATATCGCTAATGGTGGCACAGTTCAGGGGTATCTGGTTAATCTGGAAAAGGCTCTATCCTGGATAGGCGATGATACGGCTGTTATTCCTGGTCATGGGCCGCTGGGCACCAAGGCGGATCTGCTAGCATTCTACAATGTGGTCAAAGACACATCGACTGCGATCCGTGTTATGAAATCGCAGCAGATGAGTGTCGAAGAGGCTGTTGCAGCAGGCTTGGGCGATGAATATGCTTCTTGGGGGCAGGGGTTTATCAACGAGCAACGCTGGATCGAGACAGTATTTACTAGCTATCAGAGATAGTTGGAAAATACTAAGCAACGTTATTCTGGCCTTATGGAGTAGACCTTGTCGGACAGACTGGCGAGGTTTCGTCTCTTATGACTAATACCGATGATGCAAAAATAAACCTAGCGCGTCTGCACCAGGCGCTAGGTATACCTAGCGACTATGCAGAAAGCTGCAAGCTTCCCCTATGCATAGAGCCCGCAACGCTAGTCAACACCGAATTGGATTTCTATCAGCGAGAGCAGCGACTCACGCCCGCGGCATTCCTGGCCTGGTCGCGTATGCGTGAGGCAGCATTGGGGCAGGAAATCTCGCTGTTCCTTATTTCGGCCTTTCGTGGCTACCAATATCAACACGACTTGATCGCAAAGAAGCTAGAACAGGGGCGGACTATTGCAGAAATTCTGCGTGTGAACGCCGCCCCCGGCTACAGCGAGCACCATAGCGGTAGGGCGCTAGATCTGGGCACCTTGGGCTGCGATGCCTTGAGTGAAGAATTTGAAAATACCGAAGCATATCAATGGCTTGTTGAGAATGCGGCGAGCTATGATTTCCACTTGAGCTACCCTCGCGGTAATCCCTATGGCATCGATTTCGAGCCATGGCACTGGTGCTATATAGGTGAGCAACTTCCTTAGACAAATGCAGACGAAAGGGGTAGTCTTGAAGTCGAACTACTAAGGAGAGGGGATGTTCGAGAATCACCACCCTGGGCATTATCTAGTGCGTTTTCTGACGCATAAGCTGAATACTTCTGTATTTAGCTCCCTTACTCAAACTCAAATTTCTGCTCTCTTTCAGACACCAATATCCAAATGCGGTTCATACGCGCCTATGATGATCATGGTCTTCAAGGCTCTGATTGATTCGTGCCGCTTGAAATTTGATCAAGAACAATTTCACATTCACAAGAGGAGGTAATATCTAAGTCAAATAGTTGTTTTGCAATTCGCCATTTTGAATGAAATCAGGAGATAGTATTTTATGACTAATGAATTCCAAGTTGTTTATCACAATATCGATCAAACTGAAGCCATCAGCGACGCGGTTCAAAAGCGTATAGACAAGCTGGAGCGTTATTGTGATCAAATTATCAATGGTCGAGTAGTATTGGATTCTCCACACAACAATCACCACAAGGGCAAAGTGTATTCAGTCACTTTAGAGATTCATACGCCAACATTAGAAGTTCGTGTGAATCAAGATCAACATGACAATCATGCCCACGAAGATTTATATGTAGCAATTCGCGATGCCTTCAATGTAGCCGAGCGCCAGTTCAAATCTGTTGATAAGAAGCACCGAGCGACTCCTTTGCACGAAATAGAGCCTATGGCGATGGAAGCAGATATTCTCGAGGCCGATAGTCTGGAAGACGAGGGCATGGAAGAGAGCCTTGAAGATATCAATAGCGAGGCTGCGGCATAGGGCGGTAGAAAATACATGGATGAAGCAAGCAGGCAAGAAATTGAGGCCGCAACATTTAGAAGATTGTTGCAACATTTGGATGATAACAAGGATGTGCAAAATATTGACCTGATGAATCTAGCAAGTTTTTGTAGAAACTGCTTGTCAAAGTGGTACATGGCAGAGGCCGAGACGCGAGGGATGGATATAGACTATGACTCCGCGAGAGAATTAGTTTATGGCATGCCTTACTCTGACTGGAAAGCTAAGTATCAGTCAGAGGCCAGCGCGGAACAGCTGCAGAAATTCAACGACAGCTCGGCTGAATAGTTCAACTAAATTGTTTGAATGAATAGTTTAACTAAATAGTTTAAGTGAACAGTTCAACTGAATAGTTGCTTGAATGCGACACACGGGGAAGTCTCTAGCTAGAGACTTCCCCGTTTTATTTGGCCTCAGCAGATTTTTCGGCGAGGAATAACTTATTCCTGACCAAGCTGCGGTACTCGATAGGGGTTACTGTAGTAACTTTCTTGAACAGGCTCGTAAAGTAGCTGGCGTCCTGATAGCCGACCATATCGGCGACTTCTGATATCGCCAGGTTACTTTGTTTTAGTAATTCCTTGGCGTGTTCTATTCTTAGGTTCCGTAAGTACTGTAGCGGAGAGGAGTTGGTGGCGTATTTAAAGCGTCGGTTGAGCGACCGCACGCTTAGCCTGAATTGCTTCGCAACGGCAGCGATGACGATTTCCTCTTGATAATGTTGCCCCAGCCATTCCTGTACTTTGATAATTACTTCGTCATGATGGCTGCGCTTCTGATCTTCGTTCAATAGAAGCGATTCGTAGGAGCGTTTTAGCTCATGAGTGAAATGCCGTGCGATTTCTCTGGCGATGGAGTCGCCATACAGGTTCTCTATAAAATGCAGCATAATATCGCGAACAGCATTCACGCTTCCGGTGCAGTAGATATTTTTATCATTGGTAATAAAGCGTTTGCGCTCTAATTTCACCTCAGGGTAGCGTTGTTCAAATTCATCGAAGAATCGCCAGTGAGTTGTGGCAAGTTTTCCATCTAGCAGGCCCGCCTCCGCCAAGATGAAACTGCCTGTCACCATTGAGCACAGCGTGCTGCCAGAGCTACTCTGTTCTCTTAGCCACTTAAGCATGGGTTTTAGTCTGGGAAGCGATGTTCTAGGGTTACCCCAGATACCAGGTATAAAGATGAGGTTGCTCTTGCTTATATTTTCTAGTGTTCTCTGACAGCTGATATTCAGTCCGCCGCTGAGAGTCACCTGTCTGTTGTTTAGAGCTGAGGCGAGTTCGATAGTGACGAGCTTGCCTAGTTGTCTTCTTGCTCTGGCGATGTCATTGGCGGCACTGAGCATCTCTAACGGAATCGTGACGGTCGATCCCAGTGCTTTTGGTGCTGCGATAATAGTTACGTGCTTCATAAGCTATGCTCTAGCACTGCAGTTGCCTAATATTCGATCGCGAGAATTGTATAGCTGTGGTGGCCCTGTGGTGAATCGATCTCGACCTCGGTATCAATTTCCTTGCTAAGCAAGGCGCGACCTAGAGGCGCATCGATGCTGATATGTCCCTTCTGCGGATCTAATTCATCGGGGCCCACAATCTTGTACTTTACAGTTTTCCCATCCTGATCTTCCAGAGTCACGATGGCGCCAAAGTAGATCTTGTTTGGGTTTGAAGGTGGCCCGGATACAACCGTCATCTCCTCCAGCCGTTTGCTGAGGTAGCGTACTCTGCTATCTATCTCGCGCAGGCGCTTCTTTCCGTAGATATACTCCGCGTTCTCGGAGCGATCTCCCAAGGCAGCGGCGTCTGATACGGACTGAGTAACCACGGGTCGTTCGACCTTCCAGAGTTGATGTAATTCTGCGCGCAGCATCTTCTCACCGGCGGCGGTGATGTATTTCGCCTTGGGTGGCTGTGGTGGTCGGTATCTGCTCATAGCCTCAAGATTCCAGACCAAGACTGAGTTGATCTTTCTCGACTTCAGTGGTGCTGCTATCTGCCGCGGGTGTTAATCGAACGCCAATCCCGAGTAATCTCACTGGCCTGTCTCCTCGCGCGAAACCTTGTTCGCATAGCGCTCTGTAATTGTCGGGGTCAGTTTCTGGTGAAATCATTTCAACGGTGGTGCCGACAAAGTCATGAAACTTTATTTTTACAAACTGCTTCTGAACCTGATAGTTGCCCTTGAGGTTTTCCATTCTCTTCGCGAGCTGCAGTTCTAGCTCTGGAAGCGCGTCAAGGCAGCTTTCGAGGGAGGGCAGGTCCTTGGCGTAGGTGTTTTCTACGCTTACCGATTTTCTGACTCGCTCTGTTTGTACTTCTCGGTTATCGATACCCAAGCTTAGATTGTACAGGCGTTCGCCGAAACTACCGAAGTAATCGCAGAGCTTTTCTTTGCCCAACTGTTTTAGATCGCTGCAATTCTCTAGCCCCAGGCGTTTCATTCTAGCGGCGGTGACTTTGCCCACGCCGTGTAATTTCTTAACTGGAAGTTTAGCTACGAAGCTCGAGACTTGCTCCGGGCGGATAACAAATTGACCATCCGGCTTCTCCCAATCGCTGGCAATCTTGGCGAGAAACTTGTTCGGCGCGATGCCAGCGGAGATTGTTATGCCTACTGTGTCTCGCACCTCGGCACGAATCGCCATGGCTATGCGCGTGGCGCTACCTTCAAACTGGCTACATTCACTCACGTCGAGGAATGCTTCGTCGAGTGAGAGGGGCTCTATTAATTGGGTATAGTTCTGAAAGACTTGGTGTATCAGCAGCGAGGCTTTGCGATACTTCTCCATATCCGGGCGAATAATGATTAGATCGGGACAGAGCTTTCTGGCTGTCGCTGCTGCCATGGCGGAGTGAATGCCAAATCTTCGTGCCTCGTAGTTACACGTTGCCACTACTCCGCGACGGTTCGGTGAGCCGCCAACGGCAATCGGTAGATTTGCGAGCTCAGGGTTGTCCCGCATCTCTATCGAGGCATAGAAACAATCGCAGTCGCAGTGAATAATTTTCCGGGAGCTGTCCATGACGAATTCTGAATTGGCAAGTCTTGCCAAAACTACAGCAGGGCCTGTCCTAAGTAAATGCTACAGGGCCTGCTGTGGTATTCGATGGTTCTATACTGGTTTTTTGCTGTCTAATTAGGCGTTGTTCTTCTCGAACTCGACCATGAACTCTGCCAAAGCTACACAGCCCTCTATTGGCATCGCGTTGTAAATCGACGCGCGTGCGCCGCCTACATCGCGGTGACCCTTGAGCGCATACAGGCCCGCCTCGAGAGCTTGCTCGACAAATGCATCGAGTAGATCGGATTTGGCAAGATTGAAGGTGACATTCATTATCGAGCGGTGCGCAGGGTCGGCTACGCCCAGATAGAAATCACTGGCGTCGACTACGTCATAAAGTAGTTTTGCTTTGGCGTTGTTCTGCGCCTCTAGCTTTGCTACGCCGCCCTGTTCTTTGACCCACTCGAGCACTAGCCCCATCATATAGATGGCGAAGGTGTTGTTGGTGTTCGAGAGCGAATGGCTCTTTGCGTAGACGCTGTAGTCCAACAGTGCAGGTGTCTCTTTTAGCGCATGGCCAAGCAGGTCTTCACGCACAATTACACAGGCAAGACCGGCGGGGCCCAGATTCTTCTGCAGACCTGCAAAGATGATTCCGAATTGGCTGATGTCGATCTCGCGCGACAAAAACTCCGAGGTCATGTCGGCGACGAGGGGGATGTCACCTGTCTGCGGGAAGCTATGCCAGCGGGTCCCATAGAGTGTGTTGTTGCTGGTAATGTGCAGATAGGCGGTGTCAGCTGGCAGGCTCGCGCAATCGAATTCGGGAATGCGATCGAAGCCGCTGTCTGCGCTGCTTGCCGCTGTCGTTGCATTGCCATAGCGCGCTGCTTCCTTGCGGGCTTTGACGCCCCAGGTACCTGTTTCTATATAGCTCGCCGACTTGGACGGGCTCAGGCCGAGGAGGTTTAACGGGACGGCGGAAAACTGCATCTGGGCGCCGCCGTGTACGTAGAGGATCTTGTAGTTGTCGGGTATTCCGGCAAGCTCCTTGAGTAGTTCGTCGCAGCGATTTAATACGGCGTCGAATTCCTTCGAGCGGTGGCTGATCTCTATGATGCCGGCGCCCATATCGTTGTAGTTCATGAATTCGCGCTGCGCGGTCTCCATAACAGCAGTGGGAAGCATCGCCGGTCCTGCGCCAAAATTGAAAACTCGAGTCATTGTTTGATTTCCAGTTGTAGTGTTAGTGAAGTAATAAGCTGTACTACGCTTTAGTTGATAATCTAAAGAAGAGTTACTTTAATAACGTCTTCGATCTGTGCAATTGCGGCCAGGGCATCCTCGGCGGGCTGCGACTCGAGGTCGATCAGATTGTAGGCAACATCGTTACGGCTCTTGTTTAGCATGTCCAGCACGTTGATATTCTGGTCTGCCAACACCGATAGAATTTGACCGAGCATCTTCGGAACGTTGCGATTGCAGATTGCCAGGCGAGTGCAACTGGCCGCATCCGAGCTTCGGTCCAGGAACAGATTCGGGAAATTTACCGAGTTCTTGATGTTCCCGTTTTCAAGGAAGTCCATCAGTTGGTCAGCGGCCATGATTGCGCAGTTTTCCTCGGCCTCATTCGTGCTGGCGCCTATGTGAGGCATGGAAATAACATCATCTCTACCCATCAATTCAGGGCGGGGGAAATCGCTGACGTACTTTCCAAGTTTGCCTTCCTCGAGTGCGGCAAGCAGGGCCTTGGAGTCGACGATCTCATCTCTTGCAAAATTCACCAGACAAGCGCCTTTGCGCATAGCGGAGAAAACTTCGGCGTTGATGAGGCCGCGTGTTGAATCTAACACCGGCAGGTGCAATGAGATGAAATCAGAGCTGGCTACCAGGGCGGCAATATTCTCTTTGCGCTTAACCTTGCTCGGTAGACGCCAGGCGGCTTCAACCGATAGGGCTGGATCATAGCCCTGTACCTTCATGCCAAGATCGATAGCCATCTCGGCAACGAGGGAGCCTATAGCGCCCAAGCCGATAACACCCAGCGTTTTGCCAGATATTTCGCTGCCCTTAAAGCGCTTCTTCTCCTGCTCCATCAGCTTAGACAATTCGCCCTCGTCAATTATCTCTGTCTGTGTGCTGGCAAATTCAATACCGGGAATAATTCCGCGCGAGGCAAGTAGCAGGCCGCATAAGACCAGTTCCTTAACGGCATTGGCATTGGCGCCGGGTGTGTTAAATACGATAACACCGGCATCAGTGCAGGCGTCCACCGGGACATTATTGGTGCCAGCGCCAGCTCGAGCAACCGCTCTTAGTCCGTCATCGATAGCAGATACATCTAATTTATGACTGCGCAGAAGGATAGCATCGGCATCAGTGAGGTCTGGGTCGACTTGATAGTTGCTAGCGGGAAATCGTGCCAGCCCCTTCTCGGAGATCGCGTTATAGGTCTTGATTTTGTACATTGGGTTTCCTGAGCTGTGCCGTTTACCAGTAATTTCTTGCCGCGCCGATAGTAAAGCGCCAAAAGCATAGAATTTAGTTGGTTTTTACGTTGAGGGTGTATCATTTGTGGCGATTCGGCTGGACAATAAAACAGGCTTTTTGTACTGCGGAATCCTGAAAAATAAAGCGGGCAATTATGTCGCTAAATGGTGCAAAACTCCAGCCGGAATTCCATAAATTGATGATGGCTTGAGCGGTATCAAGGCCAAAAGCCTAGACGTGAAATAATTAGAAGGAATTTTGCCAATGAAAGAGTCGGAAGCCGGGGTTGCTGTTTCAATTGCAACCGAATATGTGCCTGTGCGGCGTTTGCTCGGGCGTAATCCAGGGCCAATGACGGGGCCGGGAACAAATAGCTATCTCATAGGCAAGCAGAGGCTTTCTCTGGTGGACCCGGGTCCGCGTGACGAGGCGCAGCTGCAGAGCTTTCTGGAAGCCATTGGCGATGCCACCCTTGAGAATATACTCATTACCCACACTCACGCTGACCACTCGCCGGGTGCGTTGGCCTTGCACGAAGTCACCGGTGCCAGACTGATTGGGCTGAAAGCGCCCGATGTGGCGGGTCACGACAAGACCTTCGTTCCCGACAGGCTGTTTTCTGATGAGGATATTGTCGATTGTGGCGAGTACAAAATACAGCTGATTACTACCCCGGGGCATGTGTCCAATCATATCTGCTTTCTGCTGCGTGATGAGCAGCTGTTATTTACCGGCGATCATGTGCTGCAGGGGACGACCCCGGTTATTCTGCCTCCAGATGGGGATATGGCAGCCTATCTAGAGGCGTTAGAGCGTCTATTAACGATTCCGCTCAAGGCACTCGCTCCAGCTCATGGTGATGTGATGTTTCAGCCCTATGCTGAAATTGAGAAGCTCATAGCTCACAGGCTGAAGCGCGAGCAGAAGGTGCTTGCCGGGCTCGAGAGTTTAGGCGCTTGTAGCCTGGATGAGTTAGTAGTTGCGGTTTACGACGATGTTTCCCCGCAGTTGATACCCTGGGCAAAGAAGACACTGATGGCGCATTTGATTAAATTGCAGCAGGAAGGGCGGGTCAGCGAAGACAATGAACTGTGGCAGATGCAGCAATAATGTCTCATGAGTGAAAATACAGAAGCAGCACCGCTGTGGTGGCTCTATCTTGTTCGAACTGCCGATGGCAGTCTCTATACCGGTATCAGTACGGATGTTCAGCGCAGGTTCGCGGAGCATGAAAACAAGGACAATAAGAATAAGGGCGCCAAAGCACTGCGTGGAAAGGCTCCACTGCGCTTGGTTTTTCAAATAGTTGTGGGCAACAGAGCCGATGCGCTTAAACTGGAGTACAAGGTTAAACAATTGAGTAGGGCTCAGAAACAAGAGCTAATCGGTCTTGATGTCGATTTAATGAAATTTGAAACGTGGTTGCAGACGAAGCGGTGAGAGAAAAAATGGAAATTGAAGAGACAGATGAGATTGCAGGCAAGCACCATACAAAGATACCGATAGGTATTAGCAGTTGTCTGTTGGGCGAGAAAGTCCGTTTTGATGGTGGGCATAAGAATAATTCCTATATAGCGAAGACTCTGGGGCAGTATTTTGAATTTCAGGCATTCTGCCCTGAGTTGGCTATCGGTCTTGGTATTCCCCGCAAACCGATTCGCCTCTCACGAAAAGGTTCAGATGTAATTCGCTGTATTCCTGTGGACAATTCCGAGCCGGATTTTACTGAGGCGCTGGCGAAGTCTGCTGATGATAAGAAGCAGTGGCATAGTAGCCTTTGCGGTTATATTTTGAAGAAAGATTCTCCGAGCTGCGGTATGGAGCGGGTTAAGATTTGGGATGATGTTATGCCGATTCGGGAAGGTGTGGGTATCTATGCCGGGAAGATGATGCAAAATTTCCCGTACCTGCCTGTCGAGGAGGAAGGTCGGCTAGGAGATGCGGTGCTGCGTGAAAATTTCATTCAACGTGTTTTCGTGATGCGCCGCTGGTTTCAACTAGTTGAGGACGGGATGAAGTTGTCTGATCTTTTGGATTTTCATGCCAGGCACAAACTCATCATCATGAGTCACAATCAGAATTACAACCGTGAGCTTGGTCAGCTACTTGCTGCCGCTCGCAAAGACAATGTCGACGAGGTGGCGGAGCAATACATAGTGAAGTTGATGCGTACGCTAAAGATTCCGGCAACCAGAGGCAACCACGTCAATGTATTGCAGCACATACAGGGCTATCTGAAGAAGCCGTTAGACAAGGATGACAAGTTGGAGCTGACCGAGACAGTGAGAAAGTATCGACTAGGGCAGCTGCCGCTAATAGTGCCCATAACTCTGCTGAATCACTTTTTCAGGAAACACCCGGACGAGTACATCGCAAACTCCTGGTATATGAATCCCTACCCCGGGGAGATGAGTTTACAGAATCATATCTAGGCTTGCTGACTAGCTAAGGGTAGTTCGGTAACTAGCGGTGCGATCTTAAAGTTTAGGAAGCCATAGATCACTGCAACAACCGGGCAAATCAGGTTGAAGAAACAGTAGGGCAGGTAAGAGAAAGTTGCCACGCCCAAAGTGCCTGCCATATAGGCGCCACAGGTATTCCAAGGAATTAGCGGTGACGTCATCGTCCCTGCGTCTTCCAGAGTGCGAGACAAATTCTTCGGGTCTAAATTTCTATTCTGATACTCCAGTTTGTACATGCGCCCCGGCAGCACGATCGATATGTACTGGTCAGAGGTGATGATGTTGGCACCGATACAGGTAACGATGGTCGTAGCTATCAGGCTGCCCGTGCTGTGTACGAAGGACAGTGCGTAGTTCACCAGGCATTGCAGCAGGCCGGTATGGTCCATCACCGCACCGAATACCATGGCGCAGAGAATCAACCACACCGTGTTCAGCATGGAGCTCATGCCGCCGCGCGTCATCAGGTCGTCTAGGGTTTCGTTGCCGCTGGATAGAGAGAATCCATCAAACAGTGTCTGCCAGGTTCCTTTAAACAAGCCGAGAAATATATTTGGAGTGTCGCCCGCCAGGCTTAGTACCGCGCTCTGTTGAAAAACTAATGCCAGGACTACACCGATCAGTGCGCCGGCCAGGATGGTTGGAATCGGTGGTAGTTTCTTCTGTGCCATAAAAAGCAGTGCGGCCACCGGTAGCAGCATAAATGGGTTGATGGTGAAGTTGTCATTGATGAGCTGCATGGTCACGGCGAGGTCGCTCGCGCTGGCTTCGGTATCGATGCTAAGTCCTATTATGGCGTAGAGGATTAGTGCGAGGACAATGCTGGGGATAGTAGTCCATACCATATGGCCGATGTGAGAAAATAGGTCTGTGCCAGCGACAGCGGGTGCCAAGTTGGTAGTCTCGGAAAGTGGAGACATCTTGTCTCCGAAGTAGGCGCCGGAAATAATCGCACCGGCGGTAATCTCAACTGAGAGACCCAGGCCTGCGGCAGCACCGATAAGGGCGATGCCTACAGTTCCTGCAACTGTCCATGAGCTGCCTATGCTCAGTGCGATCAGGCCGCAGATGAGACAGCTGGCAGCATAGAAGATTGATGGATCTAACATGAGCAGGCTGTAGTAGATCATGGTCGGCACGGTGCCGGAGAGGATCCAGCTACCTATCAGCAGGCCGACGCTAAACAGGATGAGGATAGGCTTGAGCGCGATGGTGACGCCAGAGATGATGCTTTCTTCAATCTGCTGCCAGTGCTGCCCGTTTCTCCAGCCTATGGCTGAGGCGACGGCGGCACCTATGCACAGTGCTATCTGGTTTGGTCCATAGCTCGCATCTTCACCGAACAGGTAGACCGAGAAGGAAAGCAGGCTGATTAACACGAGAACCGGTACCAGCGCCTGTTGGACTGTTGCCTGGCGCTGAGATGCGTTAGATTCCGATTCTTGTAGCAATTCCATTGGTACTACCCACTGTGAGCTTAAGCTGAGCTATAGAGCATAATAGCTGGAGTTGCCGCCTGTCTACGCTATATCCATGCATTCAACCCCCGGCAGCGTTATTTGGGTTATAATTAGCCGCTTTGCGCGCTAGTGGCCATGAATTTCTTCTACTGGTCATTAATTTGAATACATACCTTTTTGAAGTAAGCAAAAATGACTGATATCGAAAACTACATGCTAAAGCTGGGTCGCCAGGCGCGGGAAGCATCGCGCCAGATAGCGAAGGCCAGCACAGCCCAGAAAAATGCAGCGCTTCTAGCCGTCGCCGAGGCCATCGATTCCAGTCGAGAGCCGCTTATGCAGGCGAACGAACAAGACATGCGGGCAGGAAGAGAGAAGGGGCTGGATGCAGCCTTTCTCGACCGCTTGGAGCTTAACGCAGCGCGCATCGACGCTATGATCGAGGGGCTGCGCCAAGTGGCGGCTCTGGATGACCCCGTCGGTGCCATCTCCGATCTCAAGTATCGCCCCAGTGGTATCCGGGTCGGTAAGATGCGAGTGCCCCTTGGCGTAATAGGTATCATCTATGAATCCAGGCCCAATGTGACCTGCGAGGCTGCCAGTCTCTGCCTTAAATCCGGCAACGCGACTATTTTACGTGGTGGTTCCGAGGCAATACATTCGAATCAAGCGATAGCGGCCTGTATCAAGACAGGCTTGGAAGCGGCAGGCTTGAGTAATCAAGTAGTTCAGGTCCTGGATAGACCCGATCGAGATGCGGTTGGCCTGCTGATTACAATGCCCGAATTCGTCGATGTCATTGTGCCTCGCGGCGGTAAGGGTCTGATTGCGAGAATTAGCGCGGATGCGAAAGTGCCAGTAATCAAGCATCTCGATGGCAACTGCCATGTCTACATCGATGACAAGGCCGACTGCGACAAAGCAACGGCGATCGTAATTAATGCGAAGACACAGCGCTATGGCACCTGCTGTACGTTGGAGTCGCTCTTGGTCGCCGAGAAAATAGCCCCCGAAGTGCTGCCTGATCTGTGCGCGCAATTGCTTCAGAAAGGGGTAGAACTGCGTGGCTGTGAGAAGACGCGGGCATTGGTTGCGGGAGTCGATGCGGCTTCGGAGGAAGATTGGGCTACAGAATATCTGGCGCCGATCTTGTCGATTAAGATCGTCGCCGATGTGGATGAGGCAATCCATCACATCAACACCTATAGCTCGCAACATACGGAATCGATCGTGACCGAGGACTATACTCGCGCGCAACAATTTCTTCGCGAAGTCGACTCAAGTTCGGTGATGATTAATGCCTCTACCCGATTCGCAGATGGGTTTGAATATGGCTTAGGTGCGGAGATAGGCATTTCAACGGACAAGCTGCATGCGCGTGGGCCGGTTGGATTGGAAGGTCTTACATCGCAAAAGTATATCGTGTTGGGGGACGGACATATCCGACAATGAGTTCGCCGTTAGTAGTGCTTGGAGGAATGTTTGACCCGGTGCACAAGGGGCATGTGAGTGCGGCGAATTATGCTCTGGAATTCTTGTCCGCACACCGACTAAAAATGGTTCCCTGTCATAGGCCTAATCATAAGGCCATGCCTGATACTCGAGCAGAGCACCGACTGGCGATGCTCGAGATAGCAACAGCAGTCTATCCACAAATAGAAATAGATACTATCGAGTTGCAGGTAGATCGAGTGTCTTACACGGTAGATACGCTTACTCAGTTCAAGAGGCAGCACGAGACCATAGTGTTTGTGTTGGGTGTCGATTCATTTAATAGCCTGACTCAGTGGCATGAATGGCAACAGATATTCGAGCTATGTCACTTGCTGATATTAGCGAGGCCCGGCGCGATCTTGTCGGATTCCACGTTGGCCGCTGTGCAAGGTAGCGAGAGAAAGGTCGAAACAGCGGAGCAAATGTTATCGAGTTCGCAGGGCAGATTTGTCTACTGTGCAAACTTCGAATTCGATATGGCGTCAAGTCAGATTAGAAAAAAGCTAGCACGAGGCGAGGATGTGACTGCTGAATTAGACCCAGCGGTTATTGAATATATAGATGAGAATAATCTCTATCAAGATTAGTAAACATAAGTGAGACTTCAGTTTGAATAGTTCAGAATTGTCAGAATTGGTTGTAGAAGCATTGGATGATATAAAAGGTCAGTCGATTCGCTGTATCAATGTCGAGAGATTGACGTCGATCACGGACTATATGGTCATCGTGACAGGCACCTCGAGTACACACCTAAAAGCATTGGCAGAGTCGGTCAGTAAATCTGTTAAGGACGCAGGGCAGGAAGTGGTGGGAGTGGAAGGTAAACTCGCTGCAGATTGGGTGTTAGTCGATCTTGGCAACGTGGTCGTGCATTTGATGTTGGCTCCAGTGCGTGTGCTTTATAACCTTGAAGAACTTTGGAACTTTGAGTCCAAGCCTCAAGTGAGGCCGGAACCGGAAGATCCTGCGGCGTGAAGGTAAGGGTTCTTAGCGTGGGCACAAAGATGCCGGCCTGGGTGCAAGAGGGTATCGCACAGTATGAGAAGCGAATGCAGGGCGATTTGGATTTTTCGCTGATTGAGATACCCATGGCGAAGCGCAATAAGAACAGCAATATTGACCAGTGTATACAGAGGGAAAGCGATGCGCTGCTAGCGGCGATTCCCTCCAATGACTACGTGGTTGCGCTAGATGTGGGTGGCAAGTCATTCAGCACCGAGAGTCTGGCGCAGAAAATAGTAAAATTCCGACAAGAGGGAGATAACCTAAGCCTGCTTGTCGGTGGGCCCGATGGGCTGGGGGCATCATGCCTGGCCAGGTCGAATGAGCGCTGGTCACTATCGGCATTGACCTTTCCCCATCCTCTGGTTCGCGTAGTGATTACCGAGCAGTTCTATCGTGCTATTAGCATCATCAATGGACATCCCTACCATCGAAGCTAAAACACTGATCGCCAAACGCGCGAAATTCTAACGGGCATCACTAAAAAACACCTGTGAAACGCGGTAAACTGTTCAGATACAGGTGAATTTGGCGTAGGACAAAACTATTTTAACTGTACGCTGTCGAAGAACTAAGGGCGACAAAACCTTCAGTGGGGAACTCCTTAGCCGATGAAACTAGATGAAACTGCGCGTAGCTAGGTAAACCAATTATGGCAGGAAAATGGCAGCTTAAAGATCACGAAGCGGAGCGGGCGATGTTCAGCCGCCGCCTTGTCGTGGCTGCCGTATTTGTCCTGTTGCTGTTTGCTGCGCTGATCATGAAGTTAGTCAATCTTCAGGTCTCCCAGTATGACTATTTCTCCGCTAGATCTGATGGTAATCGACTCCATTCTCAGTATGTGCCACCGGCGCGAGGATTGATCTTCGATAATAGAGGCAAGCTGCTTGCCGACAATCAACCGATTTTCAATTTAACAATTGTGCGTGAGCAGGTAGAAGATCTTGAGATAACTCTCGACTATCTGGATACATTAATCGACCTCTCCGATGACGAGAGAGAGCAGTTTGCCAATCGACTTCGAAGAAACCGTGTGCCATTTTCTTCGGTTCCATTGCGTTATGTGCTTAGCGATGCGGAAAAATCCAGAGTTGCGGTTAATAGTTATAAGTTGCCGGGTGTGGCGATAGAGCCACAGTTTGTTCGGCAGTATCCCCTTGCCGATCTTACCGCGCATTCGGTTGGCTATGTGTCGGAAATCAATCGAGCCGAATTGGATTCTCTCGACGATGAAGAGCGAGAGAATTATGGTGGTACAAACCACATTGGCAAAACCGGAGTAGAAAGAACCTACGAAGACTTGCTGCACGGAACCGTGGGTTATGAAATCGTAGAGAAGAACAATAGAGGTCAGGTCATGCGTAGACTTGATCGCACCGACCCTATCGCGGGTAAAAATATATCTTTGTATTTAGACAGCCAGCTGCAAATTGCAGCCGAGGAGGCGCTCGGTGATTTTCGCGGTGCTGTGGTAGCCATCGACCCGAACACCGGCGGCATCCTGGCGATGGTCAGCAAGCCTGGCTTCGACCCGAACCTTTTCGTGACGGGAATAAGCAGCAAGAACTATGGCGTTCTGGTTACCGATAATATTAATACACCGCTCTTCGATAGGTCGACGAATCCCTACCCACCTGGCTCAACTGTTAAACCGTTTTTAGGGTTGGGCGGCTTGCATCATGAGCTGGTTGACTATGAGTTTACTATTGAGGATCCGGGCTATTTCCGTTTGCCCGGAGTAAGTTATCGCTGGGGTGACTACACTCTGAGAACTGCGATTGGGGGTGGCCACGGTCACACAGATCTGCAGAAGGCAATCTATCAATCCTGTGACACATTCTTTTACGATCTAGGCAACCGCATGGGCATTGATACCATGCACGGTTTTATGTCGCAGTTTGGTTTCGGCCAGAATTTCGCAGTCGATATAAATTATGCCAGAACCGGCGTACTGCCATCCCGTGACTGGAAGCGAGCGACCAGAGGCGAGCCCTGGTATCCGGGTGACACCATTAATTCGTCTATAGGGCAGGGTTATATGTGGGCAACACCGTTGCAGCTTGCGACGGCTGCCTCGATTATGGCTAATAAAGGCAAGGTGATTCAGCCGAGAATGTTGAAAGCCGTCGATGGCGTGCCCTATGAGCCGGTAATCAATGACCCTGTTGCCGATGTCGTAGTGAATGATCCGGACTACTGGCGCTATATCGAAGAGTCTATGTCCATGGTTGTGCACCGTGCATATAACGACGTGTTTCGTGAATACGGAACAGCCTATGAAGCCATAGCTATGGCCGACAGAGAGATGCCTTATAAGATGGCGGGTAAATCGGGCTCTGCGCAGGTGGTTGGTATAAGTCAGGAAATTATGCAAAGTGAAGACATCAATGTGTCAGACCTAAACAAGGATCATGCCTTGTTCATATCCTATGCGCCTGCAGAAAACCCAAGTATTAAGCCACAGATCGCTATAGCCGTATTCGTAGAGAATGGTGAGCACGGCAGTAGTGTGGCGGGCCCCATCGCGAAGGCAGTTACAGATGCCTACCTACTGGATATTCTTCAAATTGACTTCGCAGCCCTGAATTCTGGCGGCGATGAACTGCTTTCACTGGTCGATGAATAGTCAAGACTTCATACGACAGTCCGATGGCCTCGATTCCAAGACCAGATACCATAAATCTATCTGGCGAACCATCCATACCGATCCTCCGCTTCTAGTCGGAATTTCCCTGCTCTGCGGATTCGGCCTTTTAGTCTTGTTCAGTGCAAGCGGTGGCGATGTCCCCGTAGTGCAAAGACAGGCGCTAACGATGGTCGTCGGCCTGGTAGTCATGTTTATCGTCGCGCAATTCAATGTGCACTTCTTCCGACAGTGGGCGCCTACGCTTTATGCTGCGGGTCTTGGCCTGCTGGCTCTGGTATTAGTAGCTGGGGTCGAGGCAAACGGAGCGAAGAGTTGGCTGGACTTACCCGGTCTGCCTAGTTTTCAGCCCTCGGAGCTAATGAAATTTGTAGTGCCCATGCTGATGGCTTGGTATCTCGCGAGTCGGCCGCTGCCACCGAGGTTCAAGCATCTGTTTTGGTCTGCCGTGATGATATTGGTTCCGGCGGGTTTGATTATAGTTCAGAACGATACCGGCACGGCGATCATGGTCACTATGTCTGGAATCTTTGTGATATTACTTGCAGGCATACGCTGGCGTATTGTTATCGCAGGGTTTATAGCGCTGCTTCTGGCGTCTCCGGCGTGGTACATCTTCCTTGCTCAGGAGCACCAGAAGAACAGGATACTGACGTTTTGGGATCCCTATAGAGACCCTACCGGTGCCGGCTATAATATTATTCAATCGCAGATAGCTATAGGCTCGGGCGGTATCTATGGCAAGGGCTACGGTGAGGGCGCGCAGTCCCATCTGGACTTTATTCCTGAGAGTAATACCGACTTCATTCTCGCGGTGTTGGCGGAGGAGTTTGGCCTACTGGGTATACTGTTTCTGATTTTGATGTACTTGTTCGTGCTCATCCGAGGCAGTTACATCGCCTACGCTGCAAACGACATGTTTAGTCGTTTGCTTGCGGGTAGCATCACGCTTACCTTCTTCTTCTATGTGTTCGTTAATATGGCGATGGTCTCGGGCCTGCTGCCTGTGATCGGGCTGCCACTGCCGTTAATGAGTCGAGGGGGCACGTCGGTGGTCACGCTTTTTATCGGGTTTGGTCTATTAATGTCGATTCAGACTCATGGTCGCAGCAAATCCATCTAAGCCTCTGATATAATTGGGTTTAAATTATTTCTGCGCAGGTAAAATGGGATTTGAAGGCTATTTATAGGCTACTCAGCGGCTCAGATCCGCTGAAGTGGTTAAATGAATTGTCAGATCGGACGCTATTCTTCAGGTGTCCCTGATTTTTCAGGCTATTTTGGCAGGACTGCTATTCCGACAATTTAGCGATTACACCCATACGGAATTACAAATGAATGCGAATTTACTAAAGGTTTCGATAGTCACTCCGGTTTTGTTGGCCTTATGGGCCTGCAGCTCGGCGCCTGCGCCGGCTCCTGAATCGCCAAATAAGGGCCGTTACAGCATACAGCAGGATCGGGCACCGACACGAAACGTCGATCTCTCGGCAATTCCGGATGTAGTGCCAGAACCTCTCAACCGCACAATGGCGGGCAATCGCAGTCCGTATTCGGTGCTGGGTAAGAGCTACCGTGTTCTGCCCACCGAAGAGGGTTATTCTGAGAGAGGCGTAGCCTCGTGGTATGGCGAAAAGTTTCACGGACACAGGACGTCCAATGGTGAGGTATTCGATATGTATCAAGTATCTGCCGCACACAAGTCTTTGCCGATTCCCAGCTTCTTGCGCGTGACAAACCTTGATAATAATAGAAGCATTATAGTCAGGGTGAATGACAGAGGTCCTTTTCACGGAGACAGAATCGTCGACCTCTCTTACGCGGCGGCATTAAAGCTTGGCTATGCGGATAGGGGAACTGCCCGGGTCCAACTAGAGTCGGTAGTAGCAAGTGGAATTTCTCGTGACCGCGGAGCAAGCGTCGCTAGCTCTAACGCAAGCGATACACTGCAGTTAAGTTCTGCCGCAAGCAAATATCTACAGGTAGGGGCATTTTCGGAACTAAGTGCGGCGCAAGAAGTCTCAAATCAAGTGGAAGAAATTACCAGTTTGCCCGTGTTTATTCGTACCGTGAATACATCGAATAACAAAGTTCTACATCGAGTTAGAGTCGGCCCAATTTCTGATCCTGGTCAAATCCGACGAGTTAGCCAAAGTGTTGTTGCTGCTAACCTGGGAAGTCCGTACACTGTAACTGAATAGCCATAAAGCTTACGCTATATCCAGGTTACAGCCGCGACCAGTTTCATCAATTGATTCGTCATTTCTCAACTCAACACACTTTAAATCGAGACGGATTTTTTATGTCATCTTTTTCTATTGCAACATCATCTAAGAATAATCCGCCACGATCGAGAGCGCTCTCGCTACTCTTAGTGGTCTTCATACTTGCCAGCAATTTCAGTTTTGCGGCCCCCGCTATAATTCCAAGGCCTCCGGAGATCGCTGCCACTAGCTATATTCTCCTGGATGCAAAGACCGGCCAAGTTCTTATTGAAGAGAATGCAGATGAAGCGCTTCCCCCGGCCAGCCTTACCAAAATAATGACCGCCTACGTAGTAACGGAAGAAATTCTAAGTGGCAATCTTGCGCTCTCCGATGAGGTGCATATCAGTGAGAAAGCTTGGCGCATGGAAGGGTCCAAGATGTTCGTTGGTGTGGATACTCAGGTTGAGGTAGAAGACTTGCTGCGCGGCATCATAATCCAGTCTGGCAACGATGCCAGCGTAGCCATGGCGGAGCATATTGCCGGTAGTGAAGAAGCCTTTGCCGACATGATGAATCAGTACGCCGAAGTTTTGGGTCTATCGCAAACATTTTTCATGAATGCCAGTGGCCTGGACACCGAGCTCTACTACAACACGATGTCCGCGCGAGATCTGGCGACCCTGGCTCAGGCTACGATCACTCGACATGCTGAGTTCTATCCGATGTATGCGGAGCGCGAGTTTACCTACAACGATATTCGCCAATCGAATCGGAATACCTTGCTGTTTCGCGACCGCAATGTCGATGGCATGAAAACAGGGTGGACCGATGCCGCCGGTTACTGTCTGGTAGCCTCTGCCGAGCGTGACGGGATGCGTCTTATTTCTGTTGTCATGGGAACCGCGAGTGAAGAAGCGCGAGCGATAGAGACACAAAAATTGCTGACTTACGGATTCCGTTACTACGAGACTCATAAGCTGTATGACTCCAATCAGGTGCTAACTAATGTGCCGGTTTACTCCGGCGCGTTGAACGCGGTAGATCTTGGTATCGAAGATGAGGTCTATATTACTATCCCCCGAGGGCAGGCTGAGTCGATGACGGCGACGGTAGACGTCGATGAGATTATTCGAGCACCGCTGAGCGATAGGCAGATCATGGGGGAGGTGCGGGTAGTGCTGGACAATAACATACTCTATCAGGGCGATGTGGTCTCCATGCAGGCGGTTGAGCAGGGCGGTATACTCAAACGTTTCGTCGACTGGATTACCTTGCTATTCAGCAATATGTTCTCGGGTTAGTTATATGCCAAAAGAGCCAGATGGACCTGAGGAGCAAGAAGCGCCAAAGATAGAGTTCCCTTGCCTATACCCGATTAAAATAATTGGTGTGGCGAGTATCGAATTTCATAAGGAAGTTGTTACGACAGTTGAGAAACACACCGGCAAGATCTCCGAAGATCTCATAGAATTACAGCCCAGTAAGAAAAGCACGTATGTCTCCGTAAGAATAACGATCGCCGCCACAGGCGTAGATCAGTTACAAAACATCTTCAATGACCTCAAAACCATCGAAAGTGTGAAGATGGTCCTATAGGGTGCTGCTCGCTGATTATAAGCACTTCAAAGCCGAAACCAAGTCGGGCGAGGATCAGGCGCAGCCACCCTTAGTCGTGCGCAGGCTGGGCTTGCAGGAATATCAGCCAATCTGGAAGTCCATGCGTTATCTGGTGGAGCAGGCTGCTGAGGATCGCGCTGACGAAGTCTGGTTGCTGAGTCACAAGCCGGTTTTTACTCAGGGCCAGGCAGGAAAGGCTGAGCATGTCTTAAATCCGGCTCCCATTCCCGTGGTTCAAATAGATCGAGGTGGTCAGGTAACCTATCATGGCCCAGGCCAGCTGGTTGTTTACCTGTTACTGAATGTCAGGCGCCGTAATATGGGCGTGCGCGATCTCGTTGACCTTATTGAGTTGGCGATCATCCAGACTTTGCAGGAATTTGGTATAGCGGCGAGTGGCAAAGCGAAGGCTCCCGGTGTCTATGTTAATGATGCTAAAATAGCTGCCTTGGGTTTGCGCATACGCAGAGGCTGGAGCTATCACGGACTTAGCCTCAATGTGCAGATGGACTTGGAGCCATTTTCGCGTATTAACCCCTGCGGTTTTGAAAACCTGGCGGTTACACAGGTTGCCGACCATGTGCCTGATACTGGGATGTTAATGCAGAGGGTGAGCAAGGTGCTCAGCAACAAATTATTAGATGCGCTAGGCTATCTCGAATATAACGAATCCGATTGAGTGAGAATTAATCTACATGGCTGACAGAGAGCGAAGAAACGTTTTAGTTGAAGGAGAGAAGCTTCGAGGCGCTGACAAAGTTCGTCGCATTCCGGTGAAGGTGATCCCCACCACTGAGCTTCTCAGTAAGCCAGATTGGATTCGTGTAAAGATCCCTGCCTCATCTAAAATAAACCATATTAAGCAGAAGCTAAGAGAGCACAAACTGGCATCGGTCTGTGAAGAAGCATCCTGTCCAAATCTTGGGGAATGTTTTAGTAACGGTACCGCGACATTTATGATTATGGGAGACATCTGCACTCGGCGTTGCCCATTTTGCGATGTGGCCCATGGCAAACCCAAGCCTCTGTATGAGAATGAACCTACAGAACTCGCCGCAGCCATCAGTGAGATGGGTCTGAGTTATGTGGTGATCACCTCGGTAGACCGTGATGATCTGAAAGACAGTGGGGCGCGCCATTTTGCGAATTGCATAAGCGAGACGCGCAGATTAAACCCCGAAATCAAGGTTGAGGTGCTAGTGCCTGATTTTCGCGGCAGGATGGATATTGCGCTGGAGATCCTCAAAGACAGTCCGCCCGACGTATTCAATCATAATCTTGAAACCGTACCCAGGTTATATAAACAGGCCAGGCCGGGAGCAGATTATGCCTGGTCGCTAGAACTGCTTAAGAGATATAAAGCGCTGAAGCCAGAGGTGACAACGAAGTCGGGCTTGATGCTAGGGCTGGGCGAGACTCTGGATGAAGTGAAACAAGTCATGGTCGATCTTTATGAGCACAACATTGACATGGTGACTCTCGGTCAGTACCTGCAGCCATCTAGAGATCATCTTAAGGTAGAGCGCTTCGTCCATCCCGATGAATTCGAAGAGCTGCGCGTCTATGGTGAGAGCCTAGGTTTTAAACATGTGGCCAGTGGACCCTTGGTAAGATCTTCTTATCATGCGGATAAACAGGCTCATGGCGAGCAAATTTAGATTCGCCAGCGCCGTTCAGTATTGTTCTTAGGCAGTCATGAATACCAACATAAGAAAAATAATTATCTGCATTGCAGCGCTTCTCGTCGCTGTAGCAACTGTCGTGTTTATTGCGCAGAATCCTGCTCGAATTGGCAGTGAGCCCCTGTTTGTTCGCGCCGCGCTCCTGTCGCTAGTCATCGTTGCGGCGCTCATCGCGGCCTACCCCTTCAATCCCCTGTTTTCAGGCAAGCCCGGCACCTATGCCGCCGCTGTCTGCATGCCAGCTATTGTGCCGGTTCTGGTCTACTATTTTGTTCTACTGCCCCAGCAAGCAGGAGTGGGAATTAGTGCAGAGCAGGTAACTAGTGAAATGATTACCGATAGCTCAAGTAATGGAATTATCGAGGTGGGCTTTAGCTACCCGATCTATACGCCAGCTCTGCGGGTTAGCAATCTTGAGCTGTTTACCAAGCAGGTTAATGTGTTCATGAGAATGACGGACGCCAACGGTGAGGCGGCCTTGTTTAGAGCGGTGAGAACCCGTATCCCGGGTTCAAGCCTGAGCGTCGAGTCTACGGTGCAGGGCATGTTGAGTGAATCTGATGGCTATGAGTTTATTCCCCTGCAGATACCCCCGGCCAGCAGCATTACCACGCGCGTTGCTTTCATTATCAGTAATCTCGACAACGGGTCTAATTTTACCGATGCACTGAGCAAAGCGACTCAAGCCCAATTTGAGTTGCGCGACCCGGAAACCGGAGAGCTGCTCCTTGAGTTTCCTCTCAATCCGATCTAGTTCATTGCAAGATTTTGAGTGCGCTTCGAGCCTGCGATAAGAAGCAGGGGTAGCGCTAGCGCCGAATTGCCAATCAGCAGCGCCGTCATTAGCGGGCCTAGATCAAGCAACAGCAGAAAGGGCATTAGAAATACCAACCTGACTATTTCCAATGTCAGGGCAAACTCCCTTCCCTCTAGGGAAGTCCCATGTACAAAGAACGAGAAGAAAAGATAAGTTACGACGGCGCTTAGCAGCAAGTAATTGAGAGACCCCGCGCTGAGCAAGACCGCAAGGCTTAGCGCGACGGTGAGCGTAAACTGGATCGCCGTATAGATCAGGCTGAAGCGTGAGATTTCTGGGTCGAATTTCTGAGTAAGGTCGGCCGACTTGCCCTCGAGTTTGCAATGACTCTGCTGTGTGTCGGCGCGCCATCCAGGCGGCTTGAATAGTAGTTTCAGCTTATTGAGTGCCCCGGGCATGGCGTAGAAGTCCAGGATGAGGCGCCAGTAAACGTGTACATTTGCCCACACGGGGTTCCAGCTATTCAACGGTTTGCGTAAGCCAAAGGCAACGGGCTCTTCTGCCAGCTCCTCCTGAAAGCTCCCAAAAATCCTGTCCCAAAGAATGAAGACGCCGCCGTAGTTTTTGTCTACATAGACCTTGTTGCGGCCATGATGAACTCTATGATTCGAAGGCGAAACGAATATCCATTCAAAGGGACCGAGCTTGGGGACATGCTCGGTATGAACCCAGAACTGATAGATTAGATTCAGACTCACGACGGTAAATAGAACTTCCGCTGGAAAACCCGTAAAGAAAAAAGGCAGGTAGAACAGGAAGCCATAGAAATCGATGCTGGTTTGACGCAGCGCTGTGCTTAGGTTGAAGTCTTCGCTCTGGTGATGTGCGACATGGGAGCCCCAGAATAAGGCAACTTCATGACCCAGACGATGCTTCCAATAGTAGGCAAAGTCATACAGCAGGAAACAACTGATCCAAACCCAGAGTGCTTGGTCCGGCAGCTGTGCGAGTTGATATCTGGCGACAATAATTTCGTAGACTGTTCCGGAAAAGCCAAGAATAACAAGGCCTTGGAGGCGGCTTAGACTGCCCATAGAGATGTTGTTAATGCTGTCGTTGAGCCTGTAGGTGTTTTTGCCGCGCACGATCCCATAGGCTAACTCGATGAAAATCAGCAGAAAGAAAAACGGGATGGCTGCCAGAATGAGGTCCATGGGATTTAGTTTACCTTAGAACAGGGCTGGATATTAAATGGATGGCCACAATTTCTGCAAAACGCGGTATTATTCGCAGCCATTGTCTGGCACAAGCCCAGTTGGCATATACCTACCTGGGGCTGGCCTAGGACAAGCATAATTTCAGGAGATCGGTCGATATGAAGAGAATCGTCTTGCTAGCAGCTGCGATTACCGCATTACTCAGTAATTCCTTAGTTTTCGCACAAGGCATTCAACAGACGAAAGGATCGTTTCAAGACAAGTTTCGTCAGCTGGACGAAGTCTTACCGACTCCGAATGTTTATAGAAACGCCTCCGGCCAGCCGGGCCATCAGTATTGGCAGCAGGAAGTCGATTACGCGATCGATGTCGCTTTGGATGAAGAGTCGCAGCGAATCTCCGGAACCGAAACCATTAGCTATCAGAACAACTCTCCAGACACCTTGGGTTATCTCTGGTTGCAGCTAGATCAGAACCGTTTTCGCAATGACTCCATGGGCAACATGAGCTCTACCTTTAATGGGAGTAGCCCTGACTCGGATTCGCCTGCCCGCCTAAGCCTGGGCCAGCTACGCAGTATCCAATACATGGAAGACGTGGACCATGGCTACGAAATAAACTCCGTCCGCGACAGTTCGGGCAATGACCTGCCCCATACGATTGTCGGCACTCTAATGCGCATAGATCTGGCGCGTCCTCTAAGCTCGGGTCAAGACATTGAATTCGAAATCGACTATGCCTATCACATCGTCAATGGCGATGTGCTTCGGCCTCGTGGTGGCTACGAGTATTTTCCGGATGACGAGAATGAGGACGGTAATTATCTGTTCGCAATCTCCCAATGGTTCCCTCGCCTGGTTGCCTATACCGACTACGAGGGTTGGACCAACAAGGAATTTCTAGGCTCAGGTGAGTTCACTCTGGAGTTTGGTGACTACGAAGTTTCACTGACCGTTCCTTCAGATCACATCGTGGCGGCTACTGGCGAGCTGCAGAATGCTAACCAGGTGTTAACCCGGGTTCAGCGCGATCGTCTGCAGGAAGCGGAGACGGCCGCACGCCCCGTGTTCATCGTTACGCCCGAAGAAGCCCTAGAGAACGAGAGCGAAGGGGTGAGCGACACGAAGACATGGCGCTTCACTGCTAAAAACGTTCGTGACTTCGCCTGGGGCTCTTCAAGAAAATTTATTTGGGATGCCAAGGGGTATCGTCAGGAAGGTGCCGAGCAAGAGCTGGTAATGGCGATGTCCTACTACCCTAAGGAAGGCGGCACTCTGTGGTCAGATTTGTCTACTGAAGTTGTCATTCATACACTGGAAGTGTACAGCCGCTTCTCGTTCGATTTTCCCTATCCTACGGCCATTTCATTGAATGCTGGTTTTGTCGGTGGTATGGAATATCCGATGATCACATTTAATGGCCCGCGAACCACGCTGCAGGACGATGGTAGTCGTACTTATTCTCTGGCGGAAAAACGTTTCCTGATAGGAGTAGTGATTCACGAGGTGGGACACTTCTATTTCCCCATGATAGTTAACTCTGACGAGCGTCAATGGACCTGGATGGATGAAGGGATTAACAGCTATCTTGATTCGGTTGCAGGGCGCGAGTGGGATGCAGAGATACCCTGGGGTGTTGAGCCAAGGTATATCGTCGATTATATGGTTTCACAGAATCAGGTTCCTATCATGACGCAGTCTGACAGCGTGCTGCGCTTGGGGCCCAACGCCTATTCGAAGCCTGCTACTGCTATCAATATTCTGCGCGAAACAATTATGGGGCGTGAGCTTTTCGATTTCGCATTCAAAGAGTACTCGCGTCAATGGGAGTTCAAGCGACCCACGCCGGCAGACTTCTTTCGTACTATGGAAGAGGCGTCTGGTATAGATCTGGACTGGTTCTGGCGTGGCTGGTTCTACACGACCGACCATGTGGATATCTCCCTCGACCGTGTCTACCAGATGCGCATGGATACGGAGAATCCAGATATCGATTATTCTCGCCAGCGTGAGATTGAGAAAGCCTTGCCGCCCTCCGTCTACATCGAGAGAAATCGTGAGGAAGGCAGGTTGACCTGGGTTGAGCGTAATGCAGATGTTCGTGACTTCTATGACGACAACGATCAATTCACGGTCACTAACAAGGAGCGCAATAGCTACAACAGTTTTCTGGAAGGCTTGGAAGACTGGGAGCGTGCTGTTCTCGAGCGCGCAGTCTCGCAAGACCTGAACTACTATATCTTCGAGCTCTCCAATGCAGGTGGTTTGGTAATGCCGGTAATTCTGGAAATGGAATATGCCGATGGGAGCAAGGAAGAGGTGCGTCTGCCAGCCGAGGTATGGCGAAGAAATGCGCGCCAGGTTAAGAAGCTCATGGTGAGCGAGAAGGAATTGCTCAGTATTGTTATCGACCCCATGCAGGAAACTGCCGACGCCGATATTGAGAATAACTACTATCCGCGCCGAATCATTCCTTCACGCATAGAAAGTTTTAAATCTGAAGGCGGTGGTAGCCTGATCGGTCGCGATATCATGCAAGATATTAAGACAGAGCTTAAGACTGATGACGATGATGAGCCTGAAGACTAAGCAGAGCCTACTGTCTTTGCGAGAAAGGCCAAGAGCGCTTGCTCTTGGCCTTCTATTTAGCCTCTTTGGTCTGCTATCAGGGTACAGCGCTGCCCATCAGCAGAAAATGGCGGTCACTCGTATCTTGTTCAATGAGAACACGGACAATATTGAAATCATGCACAGGTTTTTCATTCACGATGCGGAGCATGCTGCGGGCGTAGTGTTTGGTGAGTCGCAGAACCTAATGGAATCAGATGTATCGCGGGAGCTGTTCAGTAATTACGTAATTAATCGTTTTGCGGTTGCCGCAGAGGACTCCCTCGGGAAGAGTATTGAGCTGAGCCTGAACTATGTGGGCGCAGAAATAGATGGCCAGTTTCTCTGGGTCTATCAGGAGACCGAGCAGCTAGATGATGTGAAAGCGCTAAGTGTTGTGAATTTGGCGCTTCGAGATGTGTGGCCGGATCAGGTTAACCTGGTGAATGTTGAAAAAGAGGGCCAGATTCTCTCCATGTCGTTCTCAGACTCTATCGAGTCACTGCGCGTCGAACTCTAAGACCAGTCGAATCTCTTTTTGCGCAGCTGCGTCGCTAGGCATCTTCCTTCTTTTGTCCCAGCCCTTGATAGTCTGCTATGGCTAGGCCTGCAGCAACGCTGGTGAAAGGGTCGTGCTCTATGACCTTGCCTGGGAACCGGGCCTCTAGTATTCGCTTAACGGCCGGTATGAGCGAAGACCCGCCAGTTCTTATGACCAGGTCTATATCGTTACTTTGTAAATCCACGCTATCCAACAGATCAGATATCGACTCACTGAAACGATCGAGTAAATCGGCAATCATGACTTCGAACTGATCGCGGCTCACGTCAAATTCGATATCCAGTTCGGGTATGTCCAGCTTTGCGACATCTTTGTCGGAAAGTTCGGCCTTTAAGTCCTTGATGCACTGGAATACCAGATAGCTGTAGTTGCTCTTGATCATATCGTAAAGGCGCTGGAATTTTATTGAAGCCTCGTCCTTTTCATTAATTCTCTGCATAAGCGGCGTCGTAAACTTGTTCTGATTGAGCATGTAGCTGATGGCCCAATTCAGAAGCAGGTCCTCATATTCCTCAAATGGAAACAAGGTTTCTATTTCGCGATCTTCTCCGGCGCGCTTCCAGCGTTCACCCTTGCCTAGAAGGGGAAATAACAATTTCTTGAATAACACCTGATCGATATGGTCGCCACCCAATCCTATTCCATGTGTGGCCACGACTTCGAAGTTGGATTGCTCACGCCGAATCAAGCAGAGGTCGAGTGTGCCGCCACCGAAGTCCACAGCCAAGAGAATTTGTGAATGTGCGGGCTGTTCCTGATTTGTGTGCAGGTAGCTCAGGGCAGCTGCTATGGGTTCGGGGTAATAGGATTGCTGGACAAACTCTGCGTAGCCATAGGCTTCGGACAGCATGTCGAGAGCCGCATGATTTCGATTGTCGGCGCTGCCCTCGAAATTCACAGGGTGGCCAATACAGGCATGGTTAGTTGGGACAGGGTCGGCGAACTGCCTAGAGACCAATAAGTCTATGCTCTTTCTGATCCTTAGCAGCAGTGGAGTAATTAGAGCTACTAATCGAAAGGCTCTATCGAAAACCATAAGACGTGGAGCATCGGCACTGCCTAACAGTCGTTTAATGCCTCTAAAGAGGCGTCCCTGTTGACCGCCGTCTACAAAAGACTGGCCGTATAGAGTCTGGGTATTGGCTTCTTCAGGCAGGCCCCTATCGCCGGTTTGGCCGGTGGTGGTTCTGGCTTCGCCCAGAATCTCGGCGCTAAGCTCGACTTTCCGACCTGTATTGCTCTGGATGTAGTTGTTGATCGCAGCCTGGCCGGTGCTGATCTGGAAGTCTCTATCTATATAAGTGGCCGACGGCATGATAGCCGAAAGCTGTTCTAGTTGAACGAGATGCACCTTGCTGCCATCGAAGATCGCAGCCGCGCTATTGCTGGTGCCGTAATCAATGCCAATGCCTACTGTGTGTTGAGAAAGCGATTGCGATGTTTCTTCGTTGTCTGGGAAGGAGTTCTGATTAGGAATATCGAAGCCGGGGAGTGAATTTTGATGATTTGGCACTAGCTGAGCAGACCTGTTGATTTTACTGAACGATTAGGCAAAAACTTTGCATCGAATCCGAAATTGAGGGCAATTGAATTATTGCTGCGTATTGGCATTGTTAGATGTGCGTGAAAAGTCGCGTATTAGATCACATTTCGGCTATTGCTCGCCAGTGGAAATTCTCTGAGAGACGACTTAGGGCGCCGGAAATTGGTGCTGAGGTGGGCTCTTCCGGACGTTTCCCCCGCTGCTTTGGAAGCGAGGTGCCTGACCAAAAGCAACGTCTGAATGAGAGTTGAATCTTGTCGGAACTTAACCTATGCTCCCTCGGTCAGATAGGTATTACAAAGGCAATATTGTAGTTTTAGGAGTATTCATGTCCGTAGTTAGTTGGCGCAGCCTTGGCAGAAACCTCAGCTATGCCTCAATTCGACTTGTTCTGTGTTTCATCCTCGTTCCCGCCCCGTCCGCTATGGCTGGAACTATAGTTCGTATTAGTACCAGTATCGGCGATTATTCCATAGAATTGCTAGATGACGTGACACCAATCACGGTCCAGAATTTCCTGAATTACGTCAATCGTAACGACTATAACGGCACCTATATCCATCGCGCCGTCGATAATTTTGTGGTGCAGGGCGGCGGATACCGTTTTCGTCTGTTCGAAGGTCCTATCGATGTGCCTTCCGATGCTCCGATTCAGAATGAATTCAGTGTGTCCAACACACGCGGCACGGTAGCAATGGCAAAAGTCGATGGTGATCCAGACAGCGCCACAAATCAGTGGTTTGTGAATTTGGTGGACAATAGTGCGTCACTGGATAGCAGTAATGGCGGGTTCACAGTCTTTGGCGTCGTATTGGGTGATGGCATGATTACGGTGGACGCTATCGATGCCCTGCCTTTTATCTCCCTAGGGCTGAAAGCCTCTGAGGCTCCCTACATCACCCCTGAATATATCAATCCAGAAGACTTCCTCTATATTAGTGCTGAGGTCATGCAGCGCTTTAGCTCAGCACCCCATGTGCTCGAATCGGCGACAGGGCTGTTAATAACCTCGGTGAGTATCGATTCGGGCGCCGATCTTATCAGCATGAATTTTAACGCAGTGAGTTCCTCGCCAAATATGGTAATTCGCGCAAACGCAGAGAGTGTCATTCCGCGCAAAGAGAGCTTCGATGGCATAGCCGAATATTCCACCATTGACGGGCGCCTCAGAATTCCCTCGCTGGAAGTAAATTTAAATGGCACGGTGAGCATAGTTAACAACGTGGTTTTTGTTCTTACTGATCTTGCTACGGGTACCTTTACACTGGAATCGTTTGACCAGTAATTTGAAGAGGCAAGGGAAATAGTGGCAGCGGCGCGCGGAGAGTTTTCATCCAGGTTCGGCTTTCTCATGGCCGCGTCAGGTTCTGCAGTTGGCCTCGGTAATATCTGGGGTTTTCCCACTAATACTGCCTCCAATGGCGGTGCCGCATTTCTGTTTACCTATCTTATTCTTGCCTTTGCCCTAGGCTACCCGGCTTTGATGGCTGAGCTCATTATCGGCAGACATACGCGTTCCAATGCTGTGGCCGCGCTCAACAGCATTTCCACCGGCAGGAAGAGTCAGATTCTTGCCATGGGTATCGGTCTCGTTGGTATTGTGACGGTCAGCCTGATACTTAGCTTCTACGCCATAGTCAGTGGCTGGATGATGGCTTTCTTTTTAGACCCTCTTGCCAGAATTTTAGGCCTGACAGGATTCTCCGAGTGGCTGACTACCGATACGGAGCTTCGAAATGCGATCTTCGTCGTTATTTTCATGGTATTCACTGTTCTCATCATTACCGCTGGAGTAAAGGATGGCATAGAGAAATGGGCCACCCGGCTGATGCCATCGCTAATCGGGATACTGGTACTCCTGATTCTTTATGTGTTCACCCTTGAAGGTGCTATGGATGGTTTGCGTGCCTATCTAGTGCCGGATTTTTCACGAGTTACCGATCCACAGTTGTTGATCAATGCCATGGGGCAAGCTTTCTTCTCCCTCTCTCTTGGCGTCGGTACTATGCTGGTGTATGGATCCTACATTAGCAAGGATGAGAATCTTCCCGTGGTAGGCGCTCTGGTGGCTTTGTTAGATGTTGGTATTGCGGTACTTGCGGGATTGCTTATATTGCCAGCGATGTATGTGGCGTTGGCCAGCGGGGTGGAAATCTTCGATGATACGGGTGGCCTGATAGCGGGGCCTGGTTTGATCGTTTCGGTTCTACCGGCGCTTTTTAACAACATGGGTGCAATCGGTATTCTAGTAGCGCTAGCGTTCTTCTCATTGATGACAATAGCGTCACTCACCTCGTCGATTTCCATGCTTGAAGTGCCGGTAGCTTATAGTGTCGAGAATAGAGGTATGCCCAGGCCGAAGGCGGCAATCATTATCGGTATTATCATCACGTTTACTTCTCTGCTTATCGTTTTTAATTTCGATCCTCTCTTCGATTGGGTGGTGAACTTCACCACGGAGAGAAGTCAGCCACTGTTAAGTCTGTTCATCTGTGTTTTCGCGGCCTGGATCTGGCGTCGGAACGAGATCCTTGATGAGATTCGTCACGGCAGCCCAGAGGCTGAACATGGGCTCTTCTGGAAGATCTGGCCCTTTTACGTTAAGTTCATTTGCCCCATCGCGATCCTCGCGGTGTATTTCCAGTAGAGTTTCTTTTAGAACATCCAGTATGCTAACGTAGTCTAAAAAAGAGCTGCAGGCTTCGCCCTGCTTGGAGAACTGTCATGACGAATGTCCCCGCAAAATCGATACGTTCGCTTACATTAGATACACCTAGCAGACGACAATTCCTGCGCACGCTATCTGTGCTTCCGCTGGGAGCGGGCGTTGGTCTGTTGCCTCTAGCCTCGCAGGCGGCGGATGGCTCTGTAGCGAATAATGTGAAAGCGCTGACCTTTGATGTGTTCGGAACGGTCGTCGATTGGTATGGCTCCATTATTCGGGAAGGTCAATTGCTAGCAGCAAAGAAGGGCTACGATGTCGACTGGGCAGCATTTACGCTGAGTTGGCGCGCAGGCTACGGCCCCGCCATGAATAAGGTTCGTTCTGGCCAGATGCCCTGGACCAAGATAGACGACCTTCACCGTATGATTCTCGATGACCTGGTTAAAGAATACGGTCTTACCGGCATGAGTGAGGCCGAACTGGTACATTTCAATGAGGCATGGCATCGCCTCTCTCCCTGGCCTGATACAGTCTCGGGCTTGAATAAGCTAAAGAGCAAGTATGTGATTACAACACTCTCCAATGGCAATGTTTCTCTGCTGACGCATATGGCGAAGAACGGTGGATTGCCCTGGGATGCGATTCTCTCTGCAGAACTGTCCGGGCACTATAAGCCTGATCCCGAGGCCTATCTCAAGGCTGCTGATTTGCTCAGCTTGAAGCCAGAGCAGGTAATGATGGTGGCAGCGCATCCGGGCGATCTGCGTGCGGCAGCTCGTACAGGCTTGAGGACGGCCTATGTCATTCGCCCACTAGAGCGCGGCCCTGGGCGGCCGGTGAACAGAAATCCGGATGGTGAGTTCGACTATACGGCGGAGGACTTCAACGATCTAGCGCAGCAGCTGGGAGCCTGAGTTGGCGGATATCGAGCTCGATAGTAGCGTTAAGGTTGATGTAGTAGCGAAAATTCAAAAATATTTTCAAGACGAGCTGCATCAGGAACTAGGCAGCTTCGATGCGGAATTTCTGCTAGATTTTTTCTCGAAGGAAGTGGGTGGGTATTACTACAATCAGGGTTTGGCAGATGCGTTGAAAAGCTTTGAGCTGAAGATGGAAGATGTGAGTGATGCGGTCTATCAATTGGAGAAGGAGACTGACTAGGCGGGGCGCCAGGGTCAGAATCTCATTTCTTTAAAAAACGTAGCGGTAATCGAATAATGAATCGGCTGCCTGCATCGCGCTGCGACTCAAAAGTAATCTCTCCACCTAACTTTTCTATCATGCGCTTCACTATGACCATGCCCAATCCCGTTCCCTGCTGATCTTTCTCCGAATTGCTTTCCTCGCGCGAGAACTCTCGAAACAGCACTTTTTGAAACTCTTCGCTCATGCCGCGACCGGTGTCCTCGATCGAAATCTCAATGCCTAGCCTGCGCTGAAAATATACGGCCTTGTAGGCGAGGAGTATGCTGCCGGTCTCTGTGTATTTAATTGCATTAGTTATGATGTTTATCAGAATGTGCTGCAGGCGTGATTTGTCTGTCTGCACTAACAGGTTTGCGGACGCGAATTCTGACCTTAGTTCTAATCCTTTTTCCATGACAGATGGCGACATCAACTTTTTGATTTCGCCAAGAAAATTTGTCATCTCAACCAATTCGAATTCTGGCTCGAAGCTATCGGATTCCAGTTCGGCCATCTCCAGCAAATCGTTTATTAGATTGTGTAAGCGATCGCTCTGTTGTATGACGGTTGTCATATGTCTTTTTGTAGGCTCGTCCAGTTTGTCCGACTGTGCGGCCATTAATCGCTTCGAGTTTGCAAGGATGAGATGTACGGGCGGTTAAGAATTCTCTGGATACATTCTTCAGGAAGTCCGCCTTGGCCTTGGTGTCCATGCGAGCCTCGACGAGTTCATCACTCTTCGAGCGAACAAATTCAGCCATGGACATTAGAAGGAATACTCCAGCCGCGATCACCAGGGCCTGGCCTACGATAGAGGAAGAGGCGAATCTTTCCAGCAGCTCAAATTTGTAAACCAACAGCGAGCTGTAGGCGAGAATAATCAGTAACCAGGAGGCTACGAGATAGATGGCGGCTTTTGAGCCCTGCACGGCAGTAATTGAAGCCATAATCAATACCGTAAACGCGACTAGTAGAGCTATAACCAAAACAGGTACTACGTTGTCGCTATTAATCTGATCGAAGGGGATTATTATGTAGTACAGGCCTAGAGGGATCATCGCGTAGGTGAGAAATCGTAGCACTATGTTTGCCGAGTCCCGATATCTATTCTCGAATTGTAGCGCTCGGCCAATCAGACAGAGGCTAGCAACTAATGCTGTTGCGGACACCAAAGAGATACGGGTATTGGCGTCTATGCTCTCGGGCCAGAACCAAATTCTGCCGAGGCCGGTCTGGGTAAGCAGGAATACGGAGCCGACGCCAAAGAACAAGGTTACGCCGAGGAATAGAGGGTCTCGTGTATAGACAAAAAGGACCAATGAGATACCGAAACAGAACAGGAACATCAGCAGTAGTGCGCCGTCAAAAACCAGTACCGATTGCTGGCTTTCTGCTAGCAGCGAAACGGTAGTAAGCGTCAGCGGTATCTCCACGCCAACAGACGATGTGGCGCGAAAGATGATCTTGGTGTACTGGCCCTGCGCGGCTATCTCGAAAGGAATCACCGGTATTCGGTAGGGATAGTCTAGCTGCGACAGAGGAATCGTATCGCCCGCCACCGAGGTACGAACTACCTCGTCACCGTTAACAAAATAAAACTCAATTCGGTCTAAGGTAGGGGTGTCCAGCGAAAGCACCAAGTCCTCGTCCATCATATTCTCGCCGCTAATCACTATGCTGAACCAGTGTGCAGATTTGCTCAGGCCCATCGTAGGTATGGATTGCGTGGAGCGTTGCCATTGAATCGATTTAGATGTCATCTGCTCAATAGTGAGCGTGCGTTCCGGGTCTTCAAAGATGTCGAGGTAAGGGCCCAGATTTACCGGTAGTTGATTCTGCGTAATATTCAGCTCGGCAGCCCGGGCGTCAGTGCAGTGCAGCAGCAACAGTGCGACTGTAAGGAGGAGGCCGGTCATCGAAGTGTGAATCGATTTGAGAGTCTTGGGCTGGTAAGTCAAAAAATTCACTCTATATCTCTCTGCGCATCTACGCGCACATTTGCGAAATATTATATGATAACCCAGCAGCTGATTGGGGTAAGATCAGGCTGTTATGGGCAAATTTCGACAAATGTTGGCTGAAATTTAGATCTAGGTGAGGTTTTAACTCTATTAATTCAATTACCCCGAAATCAGAGGGAGTATGTATGGTTACGCAATCGAGCTTTGGGACATGTTTTACGCTAATGATTACTCTGTCAGTACTAACTGCCTGCTCAGATACGGGGGATAGTTCCCCCGTTGCAGATTTGGACAGCTCGAACAATCAATCCATGGCCAATACCGATCAGTCTGCTATCAATCCTTTTTTTCAGGAAAGTCAGCTCTACCTAAACTACCCGCCTTTCGATCTGATAGAAAATAGCCACTATCTGCCTGCCTTTGAGCAAGGCATGGCCGAGCAGCTGGAGGAACTCGATGCGATCGTAAATCAAGCAAATGAGCCTACCTTTGAGAATACTATCTTACCCATGGAGGTAAGTGGCCAACTGTTGAGTAGAGTATCGAGAGTGTTTTATAGTCTTGCTGGCGCTCATACGAACGACGCAATTCGTGAATTGGAGCAAGAACTGGCTCCGCGCTTAGCTGCTCACAACGACAAGATACTTCTCAATCCTGCTCTCTATGAGCGCATAAGCTTTCTCCACGAGCGGCGTGAGCAGCTGCAATTGGATGCTCAGTCCTTGCGATTGTTGGAGCAATACGATGTCGACTATGTGAGAGCGGGTGCGGGGCTTACATCTGATCAGCAAGAGCAGATGAGAAGCCTAAACAGCCAAGTAGCTGTGTTGCAGACCCAGTACAGACAAAATGTGCTAAGTGAGGTAAACGATCTAGCGATAGTAGTTGATTCGCGCGAAGAACTCACGGGGATGAACGAAGCACTTATAGCAGCGGCAGAAATCGAAGCAGAATCACGCAGTCTATCGGGTAAGTTCGTCATTCCTTTGTTAAATACCAGTGGCCAACCTAGCCTTTCGAGTTTACAGAATAGGGCGCTTCGAGAGCGGATTCATACAACGTCTTTATCTCGCGGCAGTCGAGGCGGAACCTATGACAATAGACAGATTCTATCCGACGTGTTGCGCCTTCGTGCCGAAAGAGCGCAGCTTTTAGGTTATTCCAACCATGCAGCATTCGTTCTGGAGGATGCGACAGCGGGTACGGTTGAAGCCGTGAATCAGCGTTTGGTTGAACTCGCGCCACCGGCTGTGGCAAATGCTCAGGTGGAGGCCGCTGACCTACAACAGATGATAGAAGATGATGGGCTGGATTTTGAGCTTAGAGCCTGGGATTGGCCGTTCTATACGGAGAGACTGCGTACCGCGAGATATCAATTTGATGAGGGTCAGTTGCAGCCCTATTTTGAGATCGATAATGTCCTGCAGCGAGGAGTATTTTTTGCTGCAGAGAAACTCTTCGGCATTACTTTCGAGGAGCGATTTGACCTGCCGGTTTATCAAGAAGATGTGCGTGTGTTTGAAGTCTTTGATATAGGTGGTCAGACTCTAGCGCTGTTCTTGATGGATCCCTACGCGCGACCAACGAAGCGGGGGGGCGCCTGGATGAACTCGTACATCTCTCAGAATGCCATGATGGACACAATCCCCATCGTAGCTAATCATCTGAATATAACAGAGCCTCAGTCCGGTGATCCGACACTTCTTACTTTTGATGAAGTGACCACGATGTTTCACGAGTTCGGTCATGCCTTGCATGGGATGTTTTCAGACGTTGAATATCCTTACTTTTCAGGGACTCGAGTGCCAAGAGATTTCGTGGAGTATCCTTCGCAGGTGAACGAAATGTGGGCTACTTGGCCCGAGGTCTTAGAGAATTATGCGATTCACTTCGAAACTGGCGAGCAGATGCCACGAGTATTGCTAGACAAGGTGCTGGCTACAGAAAAGTTCAACCAGGGATTCGCTACTACGGAATATCTCGCCGCATCCATTTTAGATCAGGCGCTACACCAACTCTCGCCTGAGGAAATTCCCTCGGCGGATGAGATGGTCGATTTTGAGCATCGGGCGCTGGAGAGCGCGGGTATTGCTTTAGAGGCGGTGCCGCCAAGATATAGGAGTACGTATTTCTCACATATTATGGGCGGCTATTCTGCGGGCTACTACTCTTATATCTGGAGTGAGGTTCTAGACGCAGACACCGTTGAATGGTTTAAAGGCAACGGCGGCCTGCTACGAGAAAATGGCGACCATTTTAGAGAGACATTGCTTTCGCGAGGCGGGAGTGAGGATGCGATGGCCTTATTTCGAAACTTTCGAGGGCGTGATGCCGAGATAGCTCCCTTGTTAGAGCGTAGGGGATTAAACTAAGAAAGTTTACTTTGCTGCAATTTTTTGGGCAGCAAGAAGTTGAACGCCACTCAATCTTAGGAGCAGCTGGCTGAGCTCGTCCCAGGTGTTTGCCTGGGACATTCCCTTGATGCTTTGGTCTATAATGCGGCTATGATCCAGGAGTTCCCAGACGGTTTGTGTGTCTAGTCTCGCCAATGCGGCGGAAACAGGCTGTTTGCGATTAGACCATACTCGCGCGGATTGCATGATTGCGTTTACACCCTGGCCCTGCTGCTTCTTCTCCAACATGGGTAGAAGCGATCTTAACTCACGGAAGATTGCGGAGAGAATGATCAGCGGGAAGAGCCCTTCGTTCTTCAGGCCTGCTAGCATCTTCTGGGTGCGAGCAATGTCGCCGAGCAGAGCTGAATCAACCAACTGATAGACGCTGTAGCGCGAGCTATCGGCTACCACCTGCAGTACCGTTTTCGCATCCAGATGAATAGTCCCGTTGCTCGATTCTCCTGCCAGCAGTTTTAGTTTCTCAATTTCCTGCATGGCCGCGAGCAGGTTTCCCTCAACTTTGTCGACAAGAAGGTGTACGGCCTCGGTGTCCGCCCGAATACCATCTCTTAACAGCCTCTGTACCAGCCAGGGGGCCAAATTTTCTCTATTGATTGGCCAGATTTGTACAACGGCACCATGCCTTTCGATCTCGGTGAACCATTTGGTCTTCAGTGTTTGAGCATCCAGCTTCGGCCCACTAATCAAGATGACGAAGTCAGGATTTAGATTGCTTAGATATTGCTGAAGCGCTTTCTTGCCGGGATCATCTAACTTGGCTGTTGAGAGTCGTAACTCGATGAATTTTTTGTCAGAGAATAGGGAGAGGTTGCCGGTGGATTGTGAAAAGTGGCTCCAGTCGAAACTCTTGTCGACATTGAACACTTCTCTCTCTGCGAAACCTTTCTCTTTGTAGTGTTTGCGAATCGCGTCGGCGGCCTCCTGCATGAGCAGGGGTTCATCGCCAGTCAACCAGTACAATGGCAGTTCGTCATTGTTGAGAGTTCGAGAAAGCTGTTCTGGTTTGATTTTCATTTAGGCTTGAATATCTATAGGGGGGCGGTCGCGGCCAGTCGTCTCATCATTTGATTGATTAACTCGCGGCGCATCTCCGTGGAGATGATCTCAGCTTCTTCCTGATTGCCACTGATATTCTCGACATCTTGAAAGTAGGTGCGCTCAACGAATAAAGTCTCTGGGGCTATGAGTACCCGTTCACCCAAGGTGAGACCTATATCGATCGAGAGCCGCAACTCTATCTGAGCGGCTCTAGCCCGGGGATTGATAGTGACAGGTCTGGATATAAGCCGCTCACTGGCAATTCCCAGCATAGGCGTCTCGCTATCCGCCGTGTCTATAGTCACAGGGATAAGATTAACATCGGCGCCCTCGAGACTGCGGAGCAGTAGGCGAGTTAGCTCACTATTGGGCTGCTCACTAAAGAATTGAAGACTGCTGAAGTTGGCTGAGAGGGTATCGCTTCCACGTAGGTTGAACCCGCAACTGCTGACGCTCAGGAGTAGAGTGAACAGACTGAGAGATCTCAAAAATGTCATGGCTTTCCCGTTGTTCAGTTGACGACGATATTGACCAGGCGGCCAGGGACGACAATAACTTTTCTGATGGTGCCATCTGCGGTAAAACGTTTTACCGCTTCATTGTCCAGAGCCAGTTTTTCGAGTTCGTCCTTGCTGATGTCCTTCGCCACTTCTACCGTGTCGCGCAGCTTGCCATTGACCTGAAGCACCACAGTTATCGAAGTTTCAGTGAGCGCCGATCGATCTACTTGGGGCCATGAGGCATTCATTACTGCTTCATCATGGCCTAAGTGTATCCACAGGGCATGGCAGAAATGTGGCACTATTGGGGCGAGCATCAAAATGGCTGTCTCTAACGCCTCCTGTATGACCAGTCGGTCGTTAGTGTCTTCGTGGGTATCGGCAAAACGGGTAACGGCATTCAATAGTTCCATGGTGGCGGCTATTGCCGTGTTGAAAGTGTGCCGCCGGCCATAGTCATCGCTAACTTTCTCCAGAGTCTGATGGGTTTTTCGGCGCAGTTGAGCCTGGTCGTCGCTAAGCTCTATCGAGCCGAAGTCTAGCAACGCGATGGCTTCATGTTTGGCGACGATCTTCCAGAGTCTCTTCAGGAACCGATAACTTCCTTCAACTCCACTATCGGACCATTCCAGTGACTGGTCCGGAGGCGATGCAAACATGGTAAACATGCGAACCGTATCTGCTCCGTACTTCTCAATCAGTGATAGAGGGTCGACGGTATTGCCCTTCGACTTGGACATCTTGCTACCGTCTTTTAGAACCATCCCCTGAGTAAGCAGGTGGGTGAACGGCTCGTCCGAGCTTACCAGGCCTTCATTGCGCATGAGTTTGTGAAAGAAGCGAGCATAGAGCAAATGCAGTATCGCGTGTTCGATACCACCAATGTATTGATCTACAGGAAGCCAGTAGTCAGCTCTCTCGTCCAGCATGCTATTGGTTTGGTCTCGCGAGGCATAGCGTGCGTAATACCATGAAGACTCCATGAAGGTGTCAAAGGTGTCGGTCTCACGTTTTGCCTTGGCGTTGCACTTGGGGCAGTCGATCTCATAAAAATCCTTGAGCTTGCCTAGAGGGGAGCCGCTAGCATCGATTTCTACGTCGATAGGCAGCACCACGGGCAGGTCTTCATCGGGTACTGCAACAGAGCCGCAGTTGTCACAATTTATTATGGGAATCGGTGCGCCCCAGTAGCGTTGTCTGGAAACGCCCCAGTCACGCAGGCGGAAATTGATCTTCTTCTGACCCTGGTCACGCTCGCGCAGGTGCTTCTCGATCGCCGTGAAGGCATCGATAAAATCGAGTCCATCAAAGTCGCCAGAGTTGATGAGCTTTCCTTTGGCGACGAAGGCTTCTTTTTCCAAGTCACAGCTCTCGTCAGGGCTGTCAGGCTGAACGACCTGTTTGATAGGCAGCTGGTATTTTTTAGCGAACTCCCAGTCTCTCTGGTCGTGGGCAGGTACGGACATCACCGCGCCCGAGCCATAGCTCATCAGTACAAAATTAGCGAGATAGATAGGCAGTGTTTCACCGCTTATGGGGTGGATCGCCTTTAGACCTGTATCTATACCGGTCTTCTCCATAGTAGCCATATCTGCTTCGGCTACTTTGGTATTGCTCTGCTGTTCTATATACTTCGCGACGTTAGGGTCGGACAGTGCGGCCTTACTTGCCAGCGGGTGCTGGACGGCGAGTGCGACATAGGTAACGCCCATCAGCGTATCTGGTCTAGTCGTATAGACACTCAGCTGCTTCAGGTCGGCGTCATTCTCGCCGGCGACTTCAAAATTTAGCTCGACACCTTCCGAGCGCCCAATCCAGTTCGCCTGCATGGTGCGGACTTTTTCTGGCCAGCCATCCATGCCATCCAGGTCATCCAGGAGCTCCTGTGCAAAGTCGGTTATTTTGATGAACCACTGCGGAATCTCGCGACGCTCGACGAGGGCGCCAGAGCGCCAGCCGCGACCGTCGACTACCTGCTCATTGGCAAGAACGGTCTGATCCACCGGATCCCAATTGACCTCCGATGATTTCTTATAGACTAGCCCCTTTGCAAAAAGGCGGGTAAAGAACCATTGCTCCCAACGGTAATAGTCGGGGTGGCAGGTAGCGATTTCTCTGCTCCAATCGTAGGCATAGCCCAGTCTCTGCAGCTGCTCGCGCATGTAGTCGATATTGCCATAGGTCCACTTCGCCGGTGGCACTTCATTCTGGATGGCGGCATTTTCAGCGGGCAGTCCGAAAGCGTCCCAGCCCATGGGCTGCAGTACGTTCTTCCCGAGCATGCGTTGGTAGCGGGAGATGGCGTCGCCAATGGAATAGTTGCGCACATGACCCATGTGCAGGTGACCGCTAGGATAGGGAAACATTGAGAGGCAATAAAACTTCTCGCGAGAGTAATCTTCGCTTACTTTAAAGCTTTCGTGTTCTTGCCAATAGGATTGTGCTTCGGCTTCAACTGCCTGCGGGGGATATTGTGGGTCGATGCTGCTCATCAGATCTCTAACTATGTGAATTAACTAGATTTATTTAAGGTGTCGCGAGGTCTGCAAGCATACCGCAGACCGCTGCTAACAGGTAGTGGAGAGGGCTAAAAAACTCTATAGAATTGCTTATCCTTGGTCTGATATTGCGGTCGAGGTGACCTTGATTAGTTTTATCTGGCGGCTATCGGCATTCAAGATTGTGATTAAAAATGGGCCTATTCTGATTGTCTCGCCGCGCTCGGGAATATGTCCAAACTGTTGCAGTACCAGCCCTCCCACCGTAGTAAATTCCTGGTCACTAAAGTCTGTGGAGAAGTATTCGTTGAATTCGTCTACTGGAGTCAGGGCCTTGACGATATGGTTCTGTTCATCGAACTTCTTGATGTAGCTGTCGTCGTCTACATCGTATTCGTCTTCTATCTCGCCAACAATTTGCTCTAACACGTCTTCAATCGTGACTGCACCGCAGACGCTACCGTATTCGTCGATTACGATTGCCATATGTTGGCGGGTCTCACGAAACTCTCTAAGTAAGACGTTGAGACGCTTGCTCTCAGGCACGAAGGTAGCTGGTCGGATTACATCTTTAATCTTGAATTTGTCGGCTGCGGTATTGAGTGCCAATGGCAACAGGTCCTTGGCCAGTAGGATGCCAATGACATTGTCTACATTGTCACCGATAACCGGAAATCTGGAGTGAGAGGCCTTGGTGATGAGCTCTATGATGTCATTTGCAGCGAGATCTGCAGGAACCGTGACCACCTGTGATCTTGGGATCATGATGTCGCGCACCTGCATGCTGGAGACCTGAAGTGCGCCCTCGATGATGCTGAGCGCATCGGCATCGAGCACTTGATCCTGTTCTGCATTTCGAATTAATTCGAGAAGGCTTTTTGTGTCAGTAGGCTCGTCGGAAAAGACTTGCGCAATTTTATCGATCCAGGACTTGGGTCGAGGATCGATGCTAGATTGGTCGTCAGTCATTCTCTACGTTCTCTTTCTCTGAGTTGGGCAGGTTTAGGATTGCCAATGAAACCAGCAACCTGTGCTGTCGCTTGGTGATCACACTAACAAATAAGGGTTGGAGATTCCAAGCCTTTCCAGTGTATTAATTTCTAGCTTTTCCATTTCTGCCGCATTCGTATCGTCGTCGTGCTGATAGCCCAGTAGATGGAGTAAGCCGTGAACGGTCAGGTGCATCCAGTGCGCCAAGAGTTCCTTGCTCTGTGCCTTGGCTTCCAGCTCGACAATAGCTGCACATATAACGATATCGCCCAGTGGGAAAGTCTCTACTTGATCGCGTAGCTGGACAGGAAAGTCGGCAGGGAAGGACAGAACGTTGGTCGGCGTATCTTTGCCCCGGTAATCATTATTGAGCGCCTGTGAGGCGGCGGAGTCTACGAAGCTAACGCTGATACTGCATTGCTCGTCATGGCCTGCAGTCTGGAGGCCGCAATTGAGCCACTGCTCGCATTGTTGCTGGCTTGGCACCCAGTGCTGCCCGCAGTCATTGCTGATATCAACTGTCAGGTTCATTGATCTTGTGCGGAATCCTTGCTGTTAAGCGTGGAAACAGAGCTGCGATCGAACTCGTCGTAGGCTTCGACGATTTTCTGCACCAGGCGATGACGCACTACGTCTTTTGCTTCGAAGTAAGTAAATCCTATTTCATTGATTCCAGCTAAAACCTTACTTACATGGATTAAACCGGAACGGGTTCCCTTTGGTAAATCTATCTGAGTAACATCGCCTGTTATCACCGCGGTAGAGCCAAAGCCAATACGTGTGAGGAACATCTTCATTTGTGAAGTCGTAGTGTTCTGGCTCTCATCCAAAATGATGAAGGAGTTGTTTAGCGTTCTTCCGCGCATATAGGCTAGCGGAGCGACTTCGATTATGTTCTTTTCTATGAGTCTGGCTACCTTTTCGAAACCGAGCATTTCATAGAGTGCATCATACAGAGGGCGTAGGTAGGGGTCGATTTTTTGCGCCAGATCGCCGGGGAGGAAGCCAAGCTTTTCACCCGCTTCCACGGCGGGCCTGACCAGCAATACTCGGTTAACTTCCTCTTTGAGAAGCGCTTCGACCGCACAGGCGACGGCGAGGTAAGTCTTGCCGGTGCCGGCAGGCCCTATACCAAAATTGATATCATGCTGGTGAATGCTGCGCACGTATTCACATTGGTGTTTGCCCCTTGGCTTAACCGAGGATTTCGGAGTCTTTATAAACAGTTGCTCTACTTCGCCATCGCTGTCGCTGGCTTCTGAGGGCATGGTTTCCTGCAGCGCTAGATGAACCATGCTTGGGTTCAATAAGTTGCCGTGGGCAGTGTCCTGATAAAGAGACTCAAGAATGTGGCCGCCGTCGGCAATCGCCGATTCGCTTCCCGATAGCTGGAACACATTGCCGCGCTGTTGAATAGTGAGCGTAAGAAAACTTTCTATTTGATGTATGTGTTCATTCAGGCGCCCACAAAGATTGGAGAGGCGCTGCGCATTGTCTGGTATCAGGGTCAAACTGAGGGTGTGATTTGTCATGCAGTTAGAAAAAGACCTCTTAGTAGCAAGTTGTATGGATTCAGTATAGCAAGCACTCGATCTATCTCAAGCGGCTAAATGCTGCCGAGTAGAGAGTTTGGTAGTGCGTCAGAGATTCGGCAGCTGACGAAGTTGCCGATCAGTGAATGATCGTCACTCTTGAAATTTACTACTCTGTTGTTTTCGGTACGCCCCTGCAGGTCACCGGCATGTTTTTTAGACTTGCCAGTTACCAGGATGCGCTGATCCGTCCCTACCATGGCGGCACTGATCGCATTGGCATGACTGACTATCTGAGATTGCAGTGTGGCTAGCCGGTGTTTCTTCTCCTGTGCAGGGACGAGGTCGACTAGATCGGCTGCCGGAGTGCCGGGTCTGGCGCTATAGATGAAGCTGAACGACGTATCAAAGCCTATTTCGATAATAAGCTTCATGGTGTCTTCGAAATCTGCGTTCGACTCCCCTGGAAATCCCACGATGAAATCGGAAGAGAGGCTGATGTTTGGCCTGATAGCCCGAATCTTTCTAATTATGGATTTGTACTCCAGTGCCGTATGGCCGCGTTTCATGGCCGCCAGAATTCGGTCAGAACCACTCTGAACGGGAAGATGCAGATGATCGACCAGCTCGGGAATCTGGGAGTAGACATTGATCAGGGAACTCGAGAATTCGATAGGGTGCGACGTGGTGAAGCGAATGCGGTCTATGCCTTCGATACTGGAGATATACTGAATAAGCGTAGCCAGGTCGACAATCTCGCCCTCGTGGCTTAGGCCCCTATAGGCATTTACATTCTGTCCCAGAAGATTGATCTCGCGCACGCCCTGATCGGCAAGATGTACCGCTTCCGCTAAGACATCATCTAGTGGTCGGCTAACCTCTTCACCTCTGGTGTAGGGCACTACACAGAAGCTACAGTACTTGCTGCAGCCTTCCATGATGGTTAGAAATGCCTGGCAGGAGCTCGCGTCAGGTTGCGGAAGGTGGTCGAACTTTTCAATCTCAGGAAAGCTGATGTCTACGACAGGTTTGCCATTGCCGCTGGCATCGAGCATTTCAGGCAGCTTGTGCAGGGTCTGGGGTCCAAAGACCACGTCGACATACGGGGCTCGTTTGCCAATAGCGGCGCCTTCCTGACTTGCCACGCAGCCACCGACGGCGATCTTCATGCCGGGCTTGGCTTCCTTCAGGCTGCGCCAGCGGCCCAATTGGTGAAACACTTTCTCCTGTGCCTTCTCGCGAATAGAGCAGGTATTAAGCAGTAATAGGTCAGCATCTGCGGGGTCATCGACAAGTTCTGCATGCTGTGATTCTTTGAGCAGGTCGAGCATGCGATCGGAATCGTACTCGTTCATCTGGCAGCCATGGGTCTTGATGAAGACTTTTTTGGTCTGGCTTGGAGAGCTTTTTGCTATTTCCTGCTCGATGCTGTTCTGTTCAGGTTTCACAGTAATTCCGTGTAGAGGGCTATTTTCAAAAGGGGGCGAATTATAACAGCAAAAATCAGCAGTACTTAACCACGAATTGACGCATAATGACTTGAAATTCACGGTTGCAGCCTGATATTAGCTCTACACGTTCATACCCGCTGCAAAGCAAGCACCGAACAAGCAGTGCTGCAGCCCAGCGAATACTATGCAGTTTTAGGATAAGAGATTGATATCAATGGGAAATTCCTCAGAAATCTACAAGATAACCTTCCTCAACAAGGGCAAGGTATATGAAGTCTTTGTAAAACAGGTTTATCAGAGCGACCTGTATGGCTTTATCGAGATAGAGGATTATGTGTTCGATGAAAGATCGCAATTAGTGGTAGATCCTTCAGAAGAGAAGCTTAAATCAGAATTTGCTGGAGTTAAGAGAAGCTTTATTCCCATTCAGGCAATAATTCGAATCGATGAAGTCGAGAAGACCGGCGTCAGCAAGATTTCCAGTGGTGATAATGTCTCTCCTTTTCCGGTTCCAATTGTGGGTGGCAAGGCCGATCGAAAAGATTCTTGATGTTAACTGGCCTACACCCGAGCTGTGCGGCTCGCCTGAAATACCCCCCAGCGGTTTCCCAATAGATGGAGTCTTCTAGCCATCCCTATGCTGATTTGTCTCCAGTCGCCGTATTGGAAGCCGTGGAGAGCCTCGGCTTTGAGACCGACGCGCGAATATTTCCCCTCAATAGCTATGAGAACAGGGTCTATCAGGTAGGTTTAGTCGACAAGCCCTCAATAATCGTAAAGTTTTACAGGCCCGAGCGTTGGACCACTGCGCAGATACTCGAAGAGCATAGCTATACGCTTGAGCTTGTGGAGCTGGAAATCCCAGTGGTACCGCCCATAGCGTTCGGCAGCGCGGGCACGCTTGTACAATACAAAAATTTCCAGTTTTCAGTTTTCGAACAGTTCCTAGGACGCCCTCCCGAATTAGACAACTTGGATAATCTGCTAGTGATGGGGCGTTTTGTCGGCCGCATACATGCCGTTGGGGCACTGCATGATTTTGAGCATCGAGTTGAGCTTACGGTGGAGCGTTTGGCAGTGCACAGCAGACAGTTCTTGCTGGAAAATAATTTCTTGCCCAAAGACTTGCGACCTGCCTATGAATCCCTATCTCAAGATTTGATCGATAAAATTCAGCAACGGTTTTCGGCCCATGGTGAGTTGCGCAAATTACGCATACACGGGGACTGTCATCCCGGAAATGTATTGTGGAAAGACGAGACGCCAAATTTTGTAGATTTTGACGACACGGTGATGGGTCCGGGCATTCAGGATCTCTGGATGATGTTGTCAGGTGATCGTAATCAGCGACAGGCGCAGTTGCTGGAACTAGTCGAGGGCTATAACGAGTTCTACGATTTTAGGGCGTCGGAGCTTGAATTGGTAGAGTCTTTGCGCACCTTGCGTCTCATGCACTATAGCGCCTGGCTTGCGCGTCGCTGGGAGGATCCAGCTTTTCCGATGAGCTTTCCCTGGTTCAATACCGAGCGCTATTGGGCGGAGCACATACTCGAGCTAAGAGAGCAGCTCTATCTGTTAGATGAGCCGGCCTTACGCCTTATCTAGCTAGTTGCATTCATTCCCGTCCCGCCAACAGTTTCTCTACTGTCCATATAGACATGAGGCAGCCCGGAATCCAGCAACCATTGTTTCGCGACGCTCTCATCTTTGAGCATGGCCATGGTCGCAACAGACCCTGCTACCGTGCACAGGTTAGCAGCAACACTCACGGCTCTTAGCCCTGCGCAGGGCCAGCCTGTAATGGGGTTCAGTATATGGCTGTAGCGCTTGCCTTCATGCACGAAGAAACGCTCGTAGTCGCCGCTGCTCGCGAGCCCACCCTGTAAAAGATCTATCTTGGCCATGATGCCCTGTTCGCTATCGGGGGCGATGATGCCTGTGCTCCATGGCCTGTTGTCCGGCTGCGCTCCGATAACACTGAAATCGCCGCCGAGGTTTACCAGGCCGTGATTAACGCCTAGATTGCGAGCCAAACGGGCAACTGAATCCGCCGCATATTCTTTTACGATCCCACCAAAATCTATCTGCATGTCTGGGGGGAGGCGCAGGCGTGAATCTGCCCAGGAGATCTTGTGAAAACCCAGCGTTGTTTGAGCCGCATCTATCTGCGCTTGAGTCGGTATCTGTGCATTCTTGAAATCCCAGATTTGGCTTAGAGCGGCTGCGGTAACATCGAATAGGCCTTCGCTGGTCTCATAGCAGTTCTTTGCATGATCGAGCAGTGATTGTGTTTCATTATCTATATCAATGCCGCGTTTCAGACCTGCCGATCGGTTTATCTCCGTTAGAAAACTATCGCTTCTGAAGCGAGAATATTTCTTTTCCAGGCGAGCAACTTCCTCAGTCAATTGGCTCAATATTTTCTTCGCGTCGATGCGCGATTCTGCAAAGAGTTGGATCTCGCAGAAACTTCCCATGGCCTTGAAAGAGGAGCTTTTTAAAGAAAGGTGCATAGCCGAATGGTGAAGCGAATTAGTTTGTTAGAGGAGAGTGGCTGCGTAAAAACGGCGCAGTTGCTTAGAAGCTAAAATCAACGCCAAGAGAGAGTCGATTGTATTTAACAAGAGCTGTACTTGGCTGTGAAACAGCATAGGCGGAATACTTATCGTTAGCTAAATAGCGTTCCGCGGTGAGTGTTGCCTTCCAAGAGCCCATGTCTGCAATCAGGCTGAAGCCACCGCTAACAGCACCGAACGCGGAGAGTCGGTAATCGCTAGACTGATACTCGCTTAGAGGATTCAGGAAATCGTCGACGTTAGTGAAGAAATCTGCGGCAGATTGGCTGTAGTAACGCAACTGGGGAACAATTTGAAATTGGCGTCCTAAATTTTGGTGCCAGGAAACGTCGCTGGTGTGAGAGCTAATGCCAAAATCATCATGGTAGAAACGGTAGTTAACATGCAGTGCAGCATTCGCCGCTACAAAAAACCTTCTATAGGAATTGCTCCAGGCTATTTGTGTCTTGTCTTCGGGGCGTACGTCTCTTAGTTTGTAGGGATCGCTTAGAAATCCCGATTGTTCGGTAAAGCTCAGGGCGGATTGAAAGCTGGATACCTGATTAATGATTTGCGTGAGAGACACAAAAACAGAGCTGCTTTGTTTGTCTTCGTCACGGACTCGGTTGAAGAGGGCGGCGTCTGTGGGAAAGATGTCGTCCGATGAGTAACTGAAGCCCCCGGCAAGCGTAGTTAGGTCATTGTTATAGTGTCTCTCGCCGTTGAGGCCGAAATAGACAGCCCTGTAGTCGTTTTCTTCAGAATAACCGATGTTGCCTGCGAAGCTGCCGTTGTCCAGATAGTAACGAGTTCCTACGCTGAGTTCCGAGCGGTTATCGCTGATGCCGCTAGCGCCGCTTAGGTTCACCACCGGTTTTCCATCAAGGCCAAGAGTGGTGAACCAGGGCGATGCGCCGCTCAAGGATTCATAATTGGCATCAACGTGCACAGACATATTGCGCCCCATAGGAGCGACCAGTTGAAACTGGTGTACGTCGATGTCGTAGCGATTCAGCTCGCCAGAGGGCACCTCGGAGCGCGAGAGGTCGTCTTCCTGATAGTTGGATAACTTATAAGAGACTGTGCTTTGTGTAGGAGGCGCATCTGCCAGGGCTATTCCAGGCAGCGCCAGTGCGGTGCTGGACAGGGCGATGATATTGGCAGAGGCGCTATTCTTCACAATTGCGCTAGTTGCAGCCGCAGCCGCCACCGGCTGCGCTGTTGCCGCCAGAGGAGGCTTCTTTACTGAAGAAGATATGGTCATTTAGAGCGCTCTCCAGAGGGTCTGGATCCCAGGTCATTTCGTCCCTGGCGAGATAGCCGCGCTCCCATGCTCGCACGTCAGCGCAGGAGATAAGAATAATGCTGCAAGTTAGCATTAGTAGAGCCGTACGCAGTTGTTTCATGGAAACTACCTCCCGCTATGCGGCCTCAGCTGACTAGTTGCCAGACAGCGAGGCCTGAATGGCTTCCTCTATCATGTCGATATCGCCAGATCGAAAGCCCATATGGACCAAGGTTACTGTGCCATCAGGCTGAATCAGGTAGGAAGTCGGCATGCCTATCACCTCAAACAGCTCGGCCGCATCACCCTCTGGGTCTGCCGGAATTAAGAAGTCTAGCGGCGTATCTTCCAGGAAGTCCAAGCCATCTTCGATTGGGTTGTCTACGTTGATGGCGACTATCTCCAAGCCCTGATCCTTGTATTTATGATACATATCATTATACAAAGGCAGCGAGGTGAGGCAGGGAGCACACCAGGAGGCCCAGAAGTCGACATAAACAGTCTTTCCCTCAAGGCTGGCTGTACTAATTGCGGGCTGATCGCTGTAGATCGAAGGTAGGTCGAAAATTGGTGCGGTATCACCTTCTTCTACAGCTGAGGCGAGCGTGCTCACTGCGCTAATTGCTAAAAAAGCTAATATCTGTGATTTCTGCTTAAATTTCATGTTGTTCCCTATCTCGTGAGTTAGTTGCCATTCTAAAACTTGAAGACCGCTTTGTCTCAATTCTGCCAGAATCTCGATAATTACGATAGGCGCATGAGGGCTGGATCATGGGCCTCGTGCTTAATTGCAAGCCAAGTGGCTTAACTGAGTAGAGTAGAACGCGCTCCGGATACTTCCGTTTACACGGTCGATCGTAATAATTATGTAAGCTGTGGATGGGGCTCTGCGAGGCTGCGTAGCAGATGCTGCCAGCGCCGTTTCTGAGTCTTTAGTCGAAATTGCATCTCACGGTAGCCATGCTTGAGCTGGAGTTGATCCAATGAATGGAGGCTTTCCTGTAGCTGCTTGCCTCTAGCCTCGTACCAGGCCTGCCTGTGTTCGGTCCATAGTTGCAGGGTGTGCAGGAACTGTTCGTATTCTGACTCCAGGCGAAGTCTCCAGGTTTCAGAAATGTCGAAGCGTTCGCATTTCTCTGTCGCTTTACGGTATTGAAGTTCCAGTCTAGCCTTCTCGATCTGTGCTGTATTACAGCGCTTTAGATCGTGGGTCAGACCAATCAGTGCAAGCAGGCTTATGATCCATTTCGTTGGATCGAAATGCCACCACCGAATACCATTTCTGTAGTCCCATTGAAATGTGTGATGATAATTATGATAGCCCTCACCATAGGTAAAGAATGCTAGCAATGTGTTGTCTCTCGCAGAGCTATTCTCGCTATACGGCTGTCGCCCCCACATATGTGCTATGGAATTTATCAGGTAGGTAACATGCTGGCTTAAAACCAGGCGCAGTAATCCGCCTAGCAATATTCCAGCGAGAATATCTCCGTGTATAAACCCAAGGAATGCGGGCAGGCCAATATTCATAAACAGAAGTAAGCTTAGATAGTACTTTCTCTGCCACATGACGATTGGGTCATTCATGAGATCCTTGGCATTCGAAAAGTCATCCTGACCGCTCTTATAATTCCGCAGAATCCAGCCTATATGAGAAAACCAAAACCCTCGGCTTGCAGAGTATGGGTCCCGTTCATTGTTATCAACACATTGATGGTGGCGCCGGTGTGCCGACGCCCAGGTTAAGATGTCGTTTTGAAGTGCGCAGGCGCCTCCCAATGCGAAGATTGAGCGAACAATTGGATGTGCCTTGTAGGCTTTGTGGGACCAGAGGCGGTGATAGCCGGCGGTAATGGATATGCCGCAAAAGCCCATGAGAAGTATGAAAACGGCCCATTCGTAAAGGTCGTAGCCATAAAAATACCCGTAGAGGGGTACCAGGACTATGGCGAATGCCGGCGTTAGGCTGAATAACAGCATATTCGTCCAGTTGATCGGGGCTTTTTCCATTATTGAGGTTCCTGCAAGAGTGGCTTATAGGGTCTAGGTTGAATTAGCTGTAAAACTCAACACGATAGAGCGTAGTATTAACAGAATCGGGCGCAGCTGCAACCGGTAGCGTAATCATTGGGAATGTTGGTGAAATTTTTTATAGGGGCGGTAGTTCAGAGGCGGGGAAAATGGAAGAAAAGCTAGTCGAATTGGAAACTAAATTTAGTTATCAAGAGGATCTGTTGTCAGCGTTAAACGAAGTTGTTATTAGGCAACAGCGTCAACTCGATGAATTGCTCAGGCAGATGTCTGCGGTAAAGGAGCAATTACAAGAAGCGATCGAGAGAGTGCCCGGTGAGGGAGGTGAGTCAGATCAAAATGAAAAACCCCCTCACTACTGAGAGGGTTTTACTAGTCGCTAGCCCGCCACTGCGACATCGTCAGCCTGCAAGCCCTTATCGCCTTCGCTAACTTCAAACTCCACACGCTGCCCATCGTGTAAAACGCGGTGTCCCTCGCCTCGAATTGAACGGAAGTGAACGAATACGTCATCGCCGCTGTCGCGAGTAATAAAACCGAACCCCTTGCTTGCGTTAAACCACTTCACACTGCCTTGCTCTCTAGGCGAATGCGGTTCATTTTCATCGTAGTCAAATCCGCTGGAAGCAGAAGCTTGGGCGGCCCAGAAGCTGCTTATTAATAGAATAACGAATAGAGAAAGCGCGAATAGGGGCAAATTGGCAGTGGTTAATGAATATTCCTGCGAGCTAAGAAGGTAGAGCGGAATGCAGGCTAGAAGTGTGACAATAGCTGAAATAATAAATGGCTTTTTGAACATGTTCATACTCTTATTGGTTTTATAGTTAATACGCTGGCTGGTGAAAGACTGCTGTGGGTTGCGGGCTCCTCTATGGGACAGCTAAAAATATGACCGGGCAAAGGCAGCTTGCGAGCCGTCCTGACCTTTGTGGACCTTCTCTCCTCCGGGCGTCTCATAAGCTAGAGCCTCTCAAGAAAGTCTAGCGATAAAATACACTACTGCTGCGACAAATAAAATAGCCCATGAGTACTCCAGAATACCCGCAAACCCCTATGTTCGCTTCAGCTTCAATTCAGCTTCTACTTGCTAGATTAGCAACCTAGGCTGGTATTAAGGTGTGACTTAAACATCTTGTGCCAGACGATAAATGAGGCTTTGATCAGTGAGGATAGGACATGAACACTAGACTATTAGGCACATTGGCAGCATTGGGATTGCTATCCACTCAGGTATTCGCGGAAACCACTTACGCCACTGCGCCGGTAATTGAATCGCGCGCGATCTATGAGCTTGTCGAGATTTCAAGCCCCCAGGAGCAGTGTTGGGAAGAGGAAACCGCGATAGATCGTCATGGTAATGGAAATCGCTCAAATACACCGGTGCTGGTGAGTACAATCCTGGGTGGAGCGATCGGCAACGCTGTAGGGCATAATAAGTCGAACCAGCGTGTTGGCGCGGTTCTTGGCGCTATGTTGGGACACTCAATAGGACGTGATATTATGCGTCGCAACGAACGACCGAGTAGCCGTGAATATCAGACAGTGCAGCGCTGTGAGACCGTATATCAGCAGCATGAAGAAGAGAGGCTGGCAGGCTATCAGGTTACCTATCTTTATAACGGGCAGGAGTATTCCGTAAGAACCAATACAGACCCAGGCAAAGAGATTCGAGTCAGGGTGAGCATTCAACCGGTTTTATAGCCAGGCCGATTGTTGAATCTGATTATGGGGTTCTCGGATAACGAGGAATATTTTGAGCAAGACATCGATACTAAGTTTGCTAGTCGTATTACTCTTTGGGGTGGTCGAGCTAGCGCATGCCCAGAATATTCCCGTTCAACCGGCACAGATTGACATTAACCGTAGCGATAATGCTGGAAACGCCACTCAGGCCAGACCGCGCGTAACGGAAAGGCAGGCGGTGGAGATCGCCAGGCAGCGTTTCGCTGGCAATGTTCTACGAATTAGCCTGATCGGAGAAGGTGATAACCAGCGTTATCAGATTCGTATGGAGAACGAAGGCAAGCTATTTACTGTTTTCGTGAATGTCATAACGGGCAGAATAAGCGGTGGCGGCTAAGCCGATCGCGAGAGAATTAGGGAGCCTCTGAACAACTCTCTGATCGCTCTCTAGGTAGATATTGAGGTGGTTCAGGATGCGATTACTCGTAGTTGAAGATGAAAGTTTGTTGCGTGAGCAATTGCAGCAGGGGCTTGCCAAACAAGGTTATGTGGTTGATGTGGCCGAAGACGGTAAGTCTGGTCTGTACTATGCGACCGAATACGACTTCGACGCTGCCATCATCGATCTGGGTTTGCCAGAAATTGATGGTATCTCCCTCATTCAGCAGGTTCGTGCGGCAGGCAAGGAATATCCAATCCTGATACTTACCGCGCGCGGTGACTGGCAAGACAAGGTTGCCGGCCTCGATGCCGGGGCTGACGACTATGTCGTTAAACCCTTCCAGCTGGAAGAAATCCTAGCCAGGCTAAATGCGTTGCTAAGACGCGCGGCAGGCTTTGCCAAACCAAAGCTCGAATTCGGTCAGCTTAGTCTCGATATTACTGCGAAGCGCTTGTTGGTAGATGAAGAAGCTGTCGACCTAACTGCTTACGAATACAAGATGCTTGAGTATTTGATGCTGCATCCGGGGCAGGTGATCTCGAAGACTGAATTGACAGAGCACCTGTACGCGCAAGATTACGACCGTGATAGCAATGTCCTTGAAGTCTTCGTTCGTCGCCTCAGACAAAAGTTGGATCCAGATCAGACCCTTAAGCCCATCGAAACGGTTCGCGGTCAGGGCTATCGATTTAGCCTTGAAGAATCATAGTCAGGCAATTCGAGTTAGTATGGTCACTACTGTATGACCACTTCTGAAGAATCATCAAATTATTCTATACAGACGCGACTCGTCATCTCGTTTAGCATTCTTTTGTTTGTGTTTTTAGGTCTTACCGGTGTGGTATTGGATCGAGCGTTTAGAAATAGTGTTGAAGCGGGTGCGGCCGAGCGCTTGCAGGTACAGATCTATCTTCTGCTGGGAGCGGCGGAGGTGTCTGATGGCGAGTTTTATTTCTTGGAAGACTTGCGTGAGCCAAAGTTTAGCCAGCTCAATTCGGGTCTCTATGGGTTCATCAGTCGGCCTAGCCTTGGTGAGTTATGGCGCAGTGACTCGGCGCTTGCCTTTTCTCTAGCCGATCCCCAAGTACTGCGTCAGCCGGTTCAAGTCGGTGAGACACAGTCTTCAAAAACACTAAGCGCAGAAGGAGACGAGTACTTCGTGCTGAGCTACGGCATTCTCTGGGAGGATGGTATTAGCGAGTACAGTTTTACTGTAATCGAAGATGCCGCTCCGTACTATTCAGAAATATCTAACTTCAGAACGAGTCTGTGGTCGTGGTTGGGCGGCGTGGCACTGCTGCTGCTGTTGATTCAGTTTTTCCTGATGCGTTGGGGCTTGTCGCCATTGCATAGGATGGCCAGAGATCTCAAGCAGATTGAGTCTGGAGAGAAAAATCAACTCGCCGGAAATTATCCCCAGGAGTTGCAGCGCGTAACGAATAATCTCAATGTGTTAATTGAGACAGAACGAAAACAACAGGCGAGATATCGAACTACGCTCGGAGATCTTGCGCACAGCCTGAAAACGCCGCTGGCGGTGATCGCGGGCACTATGCAGACGCTCTCTAGTAGTAAGGCCGACGATAAGGAGCAGCTCGATGCGGTAGATGAGCAGCTTGCTCGAATGAATCAAATAGTTAGTTATCAGTTGCAACGGGCGGTGCAAACCAATAACCGTTCTTCGCTAGCCAGACAGGTGCAGGTAAAGCCCGTAGCGGAGAAAGTTCTTGATGCCCTGGCCAAGGTGTATAGAGACAAGTCAGTGTCGTTAGTCAAATTATTGGACGAGGACGCTGTGTTCTATGGAGACGAGCGTGATCTGCTGGAGGTGCTTGGCAATGTTCTGGATAATGCGTTCAAGTATGGCAGAGGCGAGGTCAGTATTCGGGCGAGTGTTGAAAACCATGACTCCTCTGGCTTACAAATTGTCATCGAGGATAACGGCCCTGGTATTAGTATTGAGAAACAGGAGTATGTGCTGCAACGCGGAGCCAGAGCCGATACTCTAGTGCAGGGGCAGGGAATTGGGCTGGCGGTTGTCACTGATATTGTCGGGAGTTATGGGGGCACCATAGAGGTTGGCTCGAGTAACTTAGGTGGTGCAAAAATCACGATGCGCTTCGTTTCGACCAGGCAAGGCAGCTAGAACACGAGTCCAGCGATGACTGCACAGAGCGTCATTAGAAAGAGAAACCACTTGATGCTTTCCTGCGAGGCGCGAACGGCGACTTTTACAGCGAGATGAGCGCCGGCCATTGATCCGGTGGCGAGAATCAGGCCAGGGATCCACCAGACCTGATCGAACGCTATGAATATCACCAGTGCGACACTCGTAAATGCCAGTGCGCAGGCTGTCTTCAGTGCGTTTGCGCGAAGCAAGTCATAGCGAAGTCCACCTGCTAGAGCGGCTAGAAGAATGAACCCAACCCCCGCCTGAACGAAGCCACCATAGACTCCAGCGGCGAACAGCCCCCACCAGGCGCCTCGGCTTTCACTAGGGGAGATATTCTGTGTGTCGGGAGGGGGCGCGATAACCGTGGGCTTGAGTAAAATGACCAGCGCCATCAGCAAAATCGTACCTAGCAGTATTGGCTTCAAGAAAAGATTGGGTATCAGTGCTGCCGCAATAGCGCCGCCCGTGCCGCCAATTACGGTTGGGATGAGGATTGGAATAACGGCCGGTCGGTCCAGGGTTTCGTGCTTGTCATATCCTGCCAGGCCGACTAAGCACTGCATGGTAACAGCGACGCGGTTAGTGGCGTTGGCAATATCCGCAGGTAGGCCTAACACCATCAGCGCCGGTAGAGCGAGGTTCGACCCGCCGCCAGCAACAGTATTAATGCCGCCCGCAAAGAATCCGGTAATGCCAAGCAAAAGGACTGAGCTAAGGGTAATTTCCAAGATAATTCCTAGCGCGGCTCAAACAGCAGAGTCTAAGTGATTGGGGCTCAAAAAAGGTACAATGTGCATTGTACCTTCGCATAGGCGCGCTCCATGTGGGCTGAAGGCGTTACTCTTCTGTGTCCTAGGGGCCAGTATGATGTGAATTCTGTCACAGTATAATCAATTAAGTGTCTGAAATTATTAGTTCTTTTAGCCAAATCACAGTCTTTCGCAGAGGATTCTATACGGTTAGGCTTGATAGAACTACCGATAGCTATTCAATTGTAGCCGGCTTAACCGACAAACTACTTGTACAAATGCGTTATTTGGCCCGAGAATTCGGGATTGTAGCCCTGAATTGAAGGGTTCTCAGAGGTTCTTGGTAGCGCCTGTGAAGAAGATTTGCTTTGAAACGGAAATTTCATGCTATACGGATTCCATCAAATTGAAAAAATGTAATCAAAACAAGGGTTACTCTCTGATCGAGCTGCTGGTATCACTGGCTATTCTGAGCATTCTGTTGGCTGTGGCTCTGCCCAATTTTCAGGACACTATTGAGAGTAATGTGACTAATTCGCAAGCTAAGCTATTCATGACTACGCTTAACTTGGCGCGTAGTGAAGCGATTAAGCGCGGTATCAATGTGGGAATTTGTCCTAGCAATGACGGTCTAGATTGCGATGCGGCGAGCTGGTCTGTTTATTATTAGCTGTCTCGCTAAGCTTCTATCGCCAAAGTTCGGGCAGTAGGTAAAATTTCCATTCTGATAACGTGTACTTCCTAGCCTGGTGAGTTGCAGGTATTGCTTGTTCTGGAATGCTCGAAATTTGATGTGGCCTGCGCTATTGGGAAAGGTGATGTGTCGCACAAGCCTATCGTCGTTATTTATCACTCGGTCACTATTGTAGTCGGTGAAGATTATGATTCCCTCCTGCCAGCTGCCACCGCAGGTGAGAGCATCTGCAGATCGGCATAGCGTAACTGTTGTCGCATCTGCTATGGCTGAAGACTTTCCTAATTGGATCGCTTTGGCCAGTTTGCGAAGCGTTACTTCTCCAGAAACAGAGGCGAGCTGCTTTTCGAAGTTTGGGAGCGAAATAGCTAATAGTGCTGCGAGCAGAACCATGCACAAGAGTAATTCGAGCAGTGCCAGACCCAGATATCCTTTCACCGAAGCACCGTCCTGTGACGCCGAGTTTTCTAGATAGATTAAGTGTAGTTCACAATAGTGGGCAGTGCGGCAGAAATGGAGATGATAGAAGCTATCTGCAACTATCTATATCGAGCGTGGCTTGATCTTTTTAGGCGCTGTAAAGCGCGGAGAAATTCAGGGTTGAAGGTTAGTCTAGGCCAAGTTTTTTCAATCTATAGCGCAGAGACCTGAAAGTCATGCCTAGCTTCTTGGCGGCTGCGGTTTTGTTCCATCGAGTTTCCTCAAGCGCTTTCTCGATAGCTTCGATTTCGATGGATTCCAAGTGCTTCTCGAGTGAAAAATCTTCTCCAATTACAACACTGTCTTCAGCCTCAGTGCTGCCTGTTTCGGGGCTTGTGTTGGTAGTTGCTACGGCGCTCGGTGCCCTGATAAATTCAAGATTTGATGCTTGAATAGTATTTGCTTCACAAAGCGTAGCGGCTCGCTGCAGGATATTTTCTAATTCCCTTACGTTGCCCGGAAACCGGTACTTGAGCAGGGCTTCTAAGGCCTCATTGCTAAGCTGACAAACCTCGTCGGAATTTTCTTTGGCTATTTTGTTGAGAATGCTCAGGCAAAGCTGGGAGATATCGTCTTTTCGATCCCGCAGGCTGGGGACGGAAAGCTCAATTACGTTGAGTCTGAAATACAAGTCTTGACGTAGATGCCCTAGTTCAACTTCTTTAGTCAGGTTCTTGTGTGTAGCGCTTAAGATTCTGACGTCCACAGCTTGTTCGGCCTGTGAGCCGACAGGTCTTATAGACTTCTCTTGAATAACTCTTAGTAGTTTAACCTGCGTGTGCAGGGGTAGGTCGGCGATCTCATCAAGAAATAGAGTTCCTCCGTGAGCTGCTTGAAACAAGCCTTGTTTGTTGGTGTCAGCGCCAGTAAAACTTCCTTTGATATGGCCAAAGAGTTCGCTTTCGACAAGCTCTCGCGGGATTGCTCCACAGTTGACCGCGATAAAAGGTTCCTTGCTGCGAGAGCTGTGCTGATGTATCGCCCGTGCCGCCAGCTCCTTTCCGCTGCCAGATTCACCGCTGATATAAATAGGGGCTTGGCTGCGAGCCAATTTTCCGATCTGTTCTCTTAACTCTACTATGCGAGCCGACTGGCCGGTTATAGAGGGCCCGATTCGGGGACTTGCTATTCCCTTCAATGAGGCGTCGTCGAGCTGTTCTTGGGAGAGGCGTAAGGCTGAATTAACCATGTCCCTGAGTTTTTGCAGATCAACCGGCTTCGAAACGAAGTCGAATGCACCACTCTTGAGGGCTTTGATGGCGGCCTCGGTAGTACCGTGCGCTGTGATAACCGCAACGGGCATCTGGTTGTATTCTTTCTGTATGTATTCCACCAGTTCGATGCCATCGCCATCTGGAAGGCGCATGTCGGTGAGGCATAAATTAAAACTCTCGGTCGACAGCAGGTGCCGTGCAGACGCCAAGTCCTCTGCACTGCTAGTTGTTAGCGACATTCTACCGAGGGTGATTTCAAGGAGCTCGCGTATATCCGGCTCATCATCGACGATCAGAATTCTATTTGTCATGGTCTTATCGCCATAGAAGATTCAATAGGGTGCATCTTAGGACATCACTCTGTCTGGATTGCCGAAAAAGATGCTGAAGCTACTTTTGCCTGAGGGAGTTCTGCCGTACACCAGTTGTGATTGATTAGCTTCGCACAGTTCTTTGGATATATAAAGACCCAGGCCAGTGCCGCTAGATTCTGTAGTATGAAAAGGTTCAAATAGGCGGCTCTCATCCTCTTCGCCTATGCCGGGACCATCATCGATTATGTGAATGAAGGGTTGTTCGTCGCCATCGTTGTTCTCCATGCCGATCTGGATAAGAAGTGTCGCATCGCCCGTATTTTTGAAACTGTAGCGAAGGCCATTATCAAAAAGATTGTTGAGAACCTGTTCAAGTTGGCCTTCTATTACCTTTACTTTCACGTCCGACGTAACCATCTGCAGCTGTATGTCAGCGCATAGCTCATGAGTCGACTTGTAGTTATTTATGAACCCAGTTATCCATGCCTCTAGATCGATGACATTCGCTGTGGTGTCGTCATGTCGCGAGGCATCCAGTACATCTTCGATGATTAGATTAACTCTATTGCAGTGATCGAGTATGATTTCGATCATTCTCTTATCGTCTTCGTTGACAGTTATTGACTCGCGAAGTAGTTGGCTTGCATGACTAATAGCCCCCAGAGGATTGCGCACTTCGTGGGCTATGCTGGCGGTTAGCTTACCTAAAGATGCGAGCTTCATCTGCCTGACCCGCTGTACTATCTGTAGATTGTCTTCTAGAAATACGAGCACGTCAGAATCCGACTCTGGAGTCAAAAATGCAAAATTCAATTGAACCTGCCTTGTTGAATTAGGAATGATGATTGGTTGTGGCTGTCTCTTAGAATTAATCTTCCAGAGATTAAGTTGCTCGGACAGGGCAGGGGGGAGCTTATAGGGGTGCTCTTCTTGATCTTCATCTGGCTTGAGAGCTGGCAATAGAATACTTCGTGCAGCGCTGTTCATGCTTACGATTCGGTCTTGGGGGTTTGCTACTACTACACCCGTTCGCATCCGTTGAATTATTTCATTGTTTAGTTTTTCCAGTTCTATAATGTCGCTGGCTTGCTTTTCGGCAAGAACAGCGGCCTTATAGATTCGGTTCGTTAATGTCTGGATATACAGAGATGTTGTAAATAATATTGCACCCAGAATCCCTGTCTGGATGAATTGGTTAGAAGGGTTATCTATGGAAAGAGTGAGATATAATTCGCTATAGATAAGCGAGAGGGCGGCGACGGCCGCCAAAAATGTGCTTATTCTTCCTCGAATCAGAATGCTGCCGGATGCGATCGTTACGATTAATAGTAGGCCGAGACCGCTGATCATGCCGCCACTGCTATAAGTGAGCAGGGTGATGGCAAAAATATCGATGATGAGGCTGCCGGTGAGGATGTGTTCGCTCTTAACGATAACTGTTCCAAGAGGCAGGAAGAAGGTAACGATTACGCCAAAGATTGCGTAGACCGTACATACTTGAACGAAAAGAGTGGGGTCGAGGGCTCCGAGCAGAGTGCTACTCTGTCCTAAAGAGGAAACCAGAAGCACCAAGGGGAGGACAATACGGTAAATATTGTATACCACCGAAACGTTGTATATCTGGCCGGGATATTGTGCGGTTCTTTCGTTCATGGTTTCCGTTACAATTGGTCTGTAGGCGATGATTATACCAATAAGTTTGCGCAGTGAAGCTTATTGGCCGTGGTTTTTCAGGGTATGTCTGAATATGAATTTAAGGATAGCAGTAAAGAGATGGGTATGGGGCGGCAAATGAACGTGGTGATGGCTCAGCTCAATTTCTTAGTCGGTGATATTGATTCTAATACGTCGCTGATAATTGAGAAAGCGAAGCAAGCGATCCAGGAGTATTCGGCAGATTTGGTTGCCTTTCCAGAGTTGGCATTGACTGGCTATCCGCCTGAGGATTTGCTGTTGCGCGCCAGTTTATCTATTCGAATTGAAAAGGCGCTACAGCGGATTCGGGATGAAAAACTGCCCGCGCATCTGGTCATAGGCTATCCAGAGCGAGAGGGCGGCAAGCTATACAATTCTTTGGCGGTAATTGGCTATGGAGAGAGTCTCGCGAATTACCGCAAGCAGCATCTACCAAACTATCAGGTATTCGATGAGCAGCGCTATTTCGAAAAGGGTAGCGAAGCCTGTGTAGTGGAAATTGGCGGGCAGAAGGTAGCGTTTACAATCTGTGAGGATATGTGGGAGCACGAGCCTGTGTTACAGGCTAGGGCGGCTGGAGCCCAGTTGATGATCAATATCAACGCGTCTCCTTTTCATATGAATAAATTGAGCGATCGGCAGGAGCTGCTTCGAGCGAGAAGCACGGAAGGCGGCTTTCCAATTCTTTATGTAAACATGGTGGGGGGGCAGGACGAACTCGTTTTCGATGGTGGGTCTATGGCGGTATCCGCTACGGGAGAGTGCCACTGTCTAGCCCCCAGCTATATTGAAACCTTGCTGCCGGTGGTCGTACATGAGTCTGCCGAAAGCGGAGCGCCATGTACGATACCGATGCAGCATCTCGCGGCTCACTTATCTCTGGAATCTCAAGTCTACCATAGCCTGGTTTTGGGGGTTCGCGACTATGTGAATAAGAATGGATTCAAGGGGGTGGTTTTAGGTTTGTCCGGGGGCATCGATTCTGCGCTTACTCTTGCAATAGCTGTGGATGCATTGGGCAGTGAACGCGTTCAGGCGGTGATGATGCCTTTCGCCTATACATCTCAGTTGAGTCTCGATGTCGCAGCGGAGCAAGCTAACAAAATCGGCGTCAACTATCAGTCTATATCGATCGAGGGGGTCTATTCAGCTTTCATAGAAGCGCTTGAGGAGCAATTTGCCGGCTCCGAGGCGGATGTTAGTGAGCAAAATATCCAGGCCAGATGCAGGGGTGTGTTGCTGATGGCGATTTCAAATAAGAAGGGTTTGCTGGTTTTAACCACTGGCAACAAGAGCGAGATCGCGGTTGGTTATTCGACTCTCTACGGGGATATGGCGGGTGGCTTCGACGTATTGAAAGATGTGTCTAAGACAATGGTTTACAGTTTGGCTACTTACCGAAATTCTGAGTATTCCCAAACTCCAGACGAAGTGATTCCGCAACGTGTAATCGATAGGCCTCCATCGGCGGAACTTGCTCCGGATCAGGTAGATCAGGATAGCTTGCCGCCCTACGACGTACTCGATCGGATACTGGAGCTTTACGTGGAGCAGGATCAGAGCGCTACATCCATTATTGCTCATGGTTTCGATGAGCAGGTCGTAAGGCGCGTACTTCGGCTCGTGGATTTGAACGAGTACAAGAGGCGGCAGAGCCCCGTAGGCGTGCGGCTTACTCAGAGGGGCTTTGGTCGAGATCGGCGCTATCCCATCACTAATGCCTGGCCTATAGGCGACTAGCTCTAGGGTGCTACCTGATTGGCGTGGTGGCATTCGGGCGCTGCGGTGTTTGCGCTCTATTGGGTCGCAGCACGTTCCGATTCTGCCGGATCACTCGGCGAATGCGCTGCTCTGGGGTAGTGCTGCGGGCGCCGTCGTTCTGCTCTGGCCGAGCATTTCGCTGTCGCTGTAGCTGCTGCTCAAATTGTTCGCGAAGTCTTTCCCGTTCAGCTTGGGGCATATTCTGGAAGCGTCTTTGCACGTTTCTTAGCCGACGTTGCTGTGGTCGGCTAAGGCTGTTGAATCGTTGGAAGCGCTGGTTAATTACTTGCTGTTGCTGCTGCGAAAGACTCTGAAATCGTTGCTGTTGATTCTTGGCTTGCTCGCGCTGCTGTGGTTGCATCTGTTGAAAACGATTCGCCCCACGCCGCAGGCGTTGCTGTCTCTCAACACTAAGATTTTCCCACTGCGGTTCGAGTTGCTGCAGTATTTGTCTTTCTTCTAGTGATAGATCTGTCCAGGGAGTTTTATCCTGAGCAAGACCGACCTGCGCGAAAAAAATCACGAGAAGGAGCATGCTGCTTGGTAGGGTTTGCTTAATCATCAGTTAGTGTCTGTCGCATTGTTGGTGTCGGCCGAATCGTTTGCTGAATCAGTGGCGGTCGATGCATCCAACAATTCAGTAAACTCCTCGGTTAATAAGCTGTTGGGATCCACCCACTCTCCAGCATCTGTTTCAAATTGGCCAAGAAATTCTAAAAATTCCAGATCCGGTGTTACTTCGCCAGGCTCATCCTCTGCTGCATAGGCATTCGAGAACAATCCGCTTATGCATGTAAGGAAGAGAGCTAGCCCTGAATAGGATTGGAGTCTTAGTCCCGCTCTAGTTCTTCCAATATCACAGCGTGAGTGACTCGTTTTCTGCCAGCCAAAGATAAAATTCCAAATTTTCATAGAGTTCAATGTCTTCGGCTGTGGCTACAAGGCCAATCTCTTCTTCCAGTGTTAGCGTGCCTGTGGGTCTGGAGTTCACATAGAATAGGGAAATCGCTGTGATCAGAATGCAGGCTGTAGCTAGCATACCCGCTGATGCTGAAAAATTGAATGCAGCGAGTAGGGATTTAAACCAGGTGCGCAATGAAAGCCCAACAGTCTCTGTCTTTAGCGCTTTTTGCGTCTGCTGCAGTTGCTCAAACCGCGCAACGGCACTGTTTCGTATCTGGTCTAGGCGCGCCTCTATCTCTGGAGGGACGCTATTGTCATTCATCTCCCTGCTGACAGACTGTGCGAGGCCTGCAGCGTCCTGTCCCGCTGTGGCGCTGTGAGATTGCTGCTTGAGCGCCGATTGCCTAGCGTGGCTGAGCTGTTGCTCAACAAAGAAGGGTAGATGCGCAATGCTAGCATCTAAATGCCGGCAAATTTTCTGCAGCAATACTGCGTCGTCTGCCTTATTCATGGCCAGTGTTCACCTAGTTGAGCTCGTAGAGAGTGAATGGCGCGTGAGTAATGAGTCTTCACGCTGCCCTCGGCGCATTCCATAGCGGCGGCGGTCTGTCTAACGTCCAGGCCTTCCCAAGCACGCAGCAGGAATGCCTGCTGTTGCCGCGCGGGCAAGCCCTCAAGGGCAATCTGCAATTGATCCATGCTCTCATGGGTTACTGTTTCTTCATCCGGCGAGCGGCCGCGGGGGTCGGGAACGGTCTGTATAGGGTCCTCTCCCTCCTCCTCAGCGGTGCTCAGCCAGCTCCTATGTCTATTTCTGACAGTATTGCGTCTATGCCAGTCATTGATCCGGCTATTTAGAATGCGATAGAACAGGGGCGTCCACTCCTGCTCAGGGCGCTCCGAGTATTTTTCCACCAGCTTGAACATAGCATCCTGCACCAAATCCAATGCATCCTCGGCACTGCCCGTCGCGATCTGAGCAATGCGAAAGGCGCGGGACTGCACGCCTTGCAGGAACTTGTCCAATAATGCCGAGCTGTTCAGAACTAACCCTCCAGAAACCGCCCTATTTATAGTTTTTAGTTCGCTGAGTTTTGGCGCTCTACTGCTGTATATCGGCTGAAATACCCAATATTATCCATTCTCTCTATATAGAAACGCAGAAGTGGGGAATCGGTTTACGTAAAAGTGTGGAAATCTGAATATTTCTTGGAATAGCGGTCTGCGTCAAATAGCAGGGCCGGGCAAATTTGCTTGTCTAGTTGAAAATGCCGAGGCTGAGTATGCTGAGCCATGAGCGGCGTTCTTGCCCGGGTTGCACCTGAGTATTAATGATCTGCTGACTGCCAGAATTCTGTGGTCTGGTGGTTGGAGCTAGGGGAGGTTCTATCCGGTTGTCGCCTACCAGACCGAAAGAGACAGTGTAAAGCAGCGAAGGATTAGTTATTTCGGTGCGAATGACAAACTCGCCATTACCGTCGATAGAGGCATGATCGGGATAGTTTTCTCTTAACAGCGCCAGCGAGGTATCCGCGAGATCGTTCAGGCCAAGTCGCAGGTAACACTCAACCATGATTGCTACGCCATCAGCTACCGCCGGCGTGCCTTGAAAGTTTTCGACTACATACTGACCGCGCCGCAGGGCTGCAATGTAGGCGCGACGATCCAGATAGTAGTTTGCTACGTGTACCTCATAGCCTGCGAGATTGTTGCGCAGGAATACCATGCGCGCCCTGGCATCTCCGGCATAGGGGCTGTCGGGGTATAGGGCGAGTAGCTGGGAGAAATCTGAAAAAGACTCCCGGGCGCGACCTGGGTCTCGTTTGGTTGGATCTACAGGCAGAAATCGATTGATCAATCCGCGGTCATCAGCAAACGAGGACAAGCCCTTCATATAATAGGCATAGTCTATATTTTCATTGTCGGGGTGCAGTCGAATGAAGCGATCGGCTGCAGCTCTGGAGGCTTCAGCGTCCCCATTTCGGTAATAGGCATAAACAATTTCGATCTGGGCCTGGGCGGCGAAGCGGCCAAAGGGAAAGCGCGACTCCAATGCCTGATAGGTGGCGATCGAACCCACAAAGTTTGAGGAATTAAGTTGTTCCAGTGCGCGGCGGTAGAATTGTTCTTCGGTTGTCAGACCTGCGAATTCATCTCTTTCCTCACTGCTGAACCAGCCACATCCTGCCAGGAAAAGACAGATCAAGAGGGTAAGAGGTAGTTTTATAGCTATAACGCGCACGGTCTTTCCTGTTTTTCGATGTAAGTATGTATTCTAGAGGCTCTGCAGCTAGCCGTAAAAAACGCTATTTAACCACAGCACCGGTCTCAATCCCAACCATTGCTATGTCTCATCATCACGGGGAACGCGGACTGTGCTGTGTACAGCGGCGTAATCAAGTATCATGGCGCATGGCAAGTCATATATCACTTAAAGCAGAAGTCCCCGAAGAGTTGTCCGGCAATCGCTTAGACCAGATTGCGGCCAAATTGTTTCCTGAATATTCACGTGCGCGCCTTCAAAGCTGGATTAAAGAAGGCGCCTTGCTGGTGAACGACAAGCAATTGCGGCCCCGGGACAAGTTAGAGGAAGGGGATTGCCTGATCGTAGAAGCACAATTGGAGAGCGCAGAAACCTGGGTAGCCCAGGAGATGCCGCTGAGTATCGTGTATGAGGATGAGCACCTGCTGGTTATTAACAAGGCAACCGATGTAGTGGTGCACCCGGCCGCAGGACACCAGCAGGGGACACTTCTCAACGGTCTTCTTTACCACTGTCCGAGTCAGAAAGAGCTGCCTCGGGCAGGAATAGTGCATCGACTCGATAAGGACACTACGGGTCTCATGGTTGTTGCCAAGAGTCTAATAGCGCATGCGAATCTGGTTGATCAGCTGCAGAGGCGATCCGTAAGTAGAGAGTATGAAGCGGTGGTTCAGGGCGTGCTCACAGGTGGCGGCACCGTTGATAAAGAGCTTGGCAGGCACCCGGTAAACCGTAAGAAAAGAGCCGTAGTGGAGATGGGGCAAGAGGCCGTGACTCACTACCGCGTAATAGAGCGATTTCGTGGTCATACCCATGTGCAGGTGAATTTGGAGACCGGGCGGACGCATCAGATTCGTGTGCACATGGCATATCTGAATCACGCCCTCGTAGGCGATCAGTTATATGGAGGGCGCTTTCAATTGCCGTCAGCTTGCTCGAAAGAGATGGCCGACTGCCTGCGTGGATTCAAGCGCCAGGCCCTGCATGCTAGAAAGCTAGAATTGGACCATCCTGAAAGTGGCGAGCGCATGAGTTGGCAGGCAAGCACTCCCGCAGACATGGTTGAGCTTATTGAGCAGCTTCGAAAGGACGGTGCATGATAGAGGATCAGCTAATCTTCGCTGATTGGAATGCGCCAAGTACGGTAGTGGCATTGTCTACCACAAGAAAAGGCGGTATTAGCGCTGCGCCCTATGCCTCCTTTAATGTCGGAACCCATGTTGGCGACGACCCAGCTCATGTAGATGCGAACCGAGCAATATTACAACGCGAACTTCCTCCAAATTTACGCTGGCAGTGGTTGGATCAAGTGCACGGTACAGATGTGCTTGAGGTTGTCGAGACGGGCTCAGCGCTCACAGCCGATGGCTTGTTAACGAGAGAAAAGAACCTGATCTGCTGCGTGCAAACTGCTGACTGTTTGCCCATTTTCGTGGCGGCAATAGACGGCTCTGAAATTGCGATGACTCATGCCGGTTGGAAGGGGTTGGCGTCAGGTATCATTGAAAATACTATTTCTGCCATGAAAAGTTCAGGCAAGGACTTGGTCGTCTGGTTGGGGCCGGCTATAGCATCCTGTCATTTTGAGGTTGGGGCAGAGGTGAGAGAGTGTTTTCTTGCCGCCGAAGCTTCAGAGTCGACCCAATATGAGTTGGAGCGTTGTTTTTCTCCCGCTAAATCTCATGGGAAATACATGGCGGATCTCTATGGCATTGCGCGGATTAAGCTATCGAGTCTCGGCATTAGCCATGGCAATATTAGCGGCGGCACACATTGTACCTATTGTGATGAGGATCGATTCTTCTCCTATAGACGCGATGGAGTGACCGGTCGTATGCTCAATGCTATATATATTGAAGGCTAGTTCCAATTCTTAAACCCCAGTTTCTAGTTATCATCTGGGCTGGCTCCACAGCCAGCTATATCAGGTCCTGCCGGGTAAATAGAGCCTTCTAAAAAACTTCTTTCCAGCCGTTGAATTTCTGCACGGCGACCCAATTATCTAACCTAGAGAATACAATATTAGTTGAGCCTGCCTCGGTAGGCCAAATATGGAATCATTATGCGAATCGATAAATTAACTAGCAAGCTGCAGTCGGCCCTGGCCGACGCGCAATCTATGGCTGTGGGCGCCGACAATAATTTTATCGAGCCCTCACATCTGCTTCTAGCTTTGATAGATCAGAAGGGAGGCTCTGTGCGCCCTCTGCTCTCGCAGACGGGTTTTGATGTGACCGATCTGCGTACCAAGCTACAGAATTTGGTCGAAGACTTGCCGAAGCTGACGGACAGTTCCGGTGAGATTTCCGTGTCCAGTGATTTGGCAAAGATGCTGAATCAGGCCGATAAGATTGCCCAGCAGAAAGGTGATTCTTTCGTGTCCAGCGAGACTATATTGCTTGTTGCCATGAAAGACTCAAGTGCTGTGGGCAAGCTGCTCAATTCCTATGGAGTTTCTGCGCAGGCTCTGGAAAATGCCATCGCGAACTTACGGGGCGGAGCGAGTGTCGACGATGCTGGGGCCGAAGATTCCTGGCAGGCTTTGGGAAAATATTGTGTCGATTTAACCGAGCGCGCCGAAAAAGGCGAGCTGGATCCGGTTATTGGTCGAGATGCAGAAATCAGGCGCACCATACAAGTACTGCAGCGCCGCACAAAGAACAACCCGGTTCTTATCGGTGAGCCTGGCGTAGGTAAAACTGCGATCCTCGAGGGGCTCGCTCAGCGCATCGTAAACGGCGAAGTGCCAGAGGGATTGAAAGACAAGAAGGTGCTGTCTCTGGACATGGGTGCATTGATAGCCGGTGCAAAATTCAGGGGAGAATTTGAAGAGCGTCTCAAGGGCGTTCTGAATGAACTTTCCAAACTCGGTGGCTCGGTAATTTTATTTATCGATGAGCTACATACAATGGTTGGTGCAGGCAAGGGCGAAGGAGCCATGGATGCTGGCAATATGCTAAAGCCCGCTCTGGCTCGCGGAGAACTACACTGCGTTGGAGCGACGACTCTCGACGAGTATAGACAGCACATAGAGAAAGACGCAGCACTGGAACGTCGCTTTCAAAAGGTGCTAGTAGAGGAGCCTAGCGAAGAAGATACGATTGCTATCCTGCGTGGCTTAAAAGAAAGATATGAGGTTCACCACGGTGTAGATATCTCGGACGGGGCAATCATCGCGGCGGCCAAACTCTCGCAACGCTATATCCCCGATCGACAATTACCTGACAAGGCTATCGATCTGATCGATGAGGCGGCAAGTATGATCCGCATGGAGATCGATTCCAAGCCAGAAGAGATGGATACTCTTGAGAGAAGACTCATTCAATTGAAGATGGAGCGTGAAGCGTTGAAGAAGGATGAGGATCCTGCTTCCAAAAAGCGCAAAGAGAAGTTGGAAGAAGATATCGCAGAATTGGAGAAGGAATTTTCCGATCTGGAAGATATCTGGAAGTCCGAGAAGGCATCGCTGCATGATTCACAAACAATCAAGAGTAACCTAGAGAAGGCGCGCAACGATATGGAGCTCGCTCAACGGGCGGGTGATCTTGCGCGCATGTCGGAGATTCAATACGGCGTAATCCCAGGTCTAGAGAAAAAACTCGAGGAAGCGGCGGAAGCCGAGACGAGCGAGAAGCAGCTGCTGCGTAATCGTGTGACCGAAGAAGAGATTGCCGACGTGGTATCTCGAGCAACCGGCATCCCGGTTAGCAAGATGTTGCAGGGTGACAAACTTCGTTTGCTAGAGATGGAGGATGCCTTGCACAAGCGAGTTATTGGTCAGAATGAGGCGATTGAAGCGGTTGCCAATGCGGTACGCAGATCCAGGTCTGGATTGTCAGACCCGAATCGACCGAACGGTTCCTTCCTGTTTCTCGGGCCTACGGGTGTAGGTAAGACCGAGCTGTGTAAGGCGCTGGCTGAATTCCTGTTCGATACGGAAGAGGCGATGGTGCGTATCGACATGTCCGAATTTATGGAGCAGCATTCAGTTGCGCGACTAATCGGCGCGCCTCCGGGTTATGTCGGTTATGAAGAGGGCGGCTATCTCACCGAGGCGGTGCGCAGAAGACCCTATTCGGTGTTGCTGTTAGACGAAGTCGAGAAGGCGCATACCGATGTGTTTAATATATTGCTTCAGGTATTAGATGACGGACGCCTAACTGATGGTCACGGCAGGACTGTAGATTTTAGAAATACGGTCATCGTCATGACATCTAATCTTGGCTCTGACCGAATTCAGGATATGATGGCCGATGGCGCTACAGAGGGAACTATAGATAAAGAGGTTTATGAGTCGGTAAAGGCGGCGGTTATGGAGCGGGTGGTAAAACACTTCTCTCCCGAGTTCGTCAATCGAATCGATGAGACCGTGGTGTTCCATCCTTTACTGAAAGCACAGATTCGTGGAATCGCGGACATACAGATCGAATTGCTGAATCGACGTCTTCACGACAACGATCTAGGTCTAACCGTTACGGAGGCTGTGCTCGACAAGATTGCAGAGCTTGGTTACGACCCTGTCTACGGAGCGCGACCCTTGAAACGTACCATTCAGAACCGTATCGAGAATCCGCTTGCACAGCAGATGCTGCAGGGAAGCTTCGTCGGTGGCGATGTAATCGCCATAGACCTGAATGCGGAGGGGGAGTTGGTCTTCTCCAAGGGCGAATCCAGCCCTGCCGATAGTGCGGCTGTAGCATAAGCTACAGCCGCTATTTACTCCTTATCAGGCGCAGCTAGGCCGCTAGATACCTTGCTGCCGTCTGCATAAGAGCTTGACTTTCCTTGGATTAATGGCAAAATCCCGCTTTGTTCCAGTAGAGAGATTCGGCCAACCGCTAGTCTTTCTGCAGTAATCTGCAAACGCCGCAACCGGCACATCGGCAGATTGCCAGCTAGGTGTCAGAAAACCTCCACCTATGAGCCCCTATCACGTTATCGCGCACGGGGCCGACAAGAAGCAAGAATCGACAGGTTTTCCTGCGTCATGCGGATTGTTAATACAAAACCATAATAATATTCGAGACACAGCGGGCCCTTTGGCCAGTTGTGCTATTACATTTTTTTCCTGTCTTTGTTTGGCAGGATTACGACGAATTACGTTTTAGAGGCAAAGAAAAGTGGATCAATTATCAGGTGGTGAGGCGCTCATACGTGCTCTGCACGATGAAGGCGTAGATATCATATTCGGCTACCCGGGTGGAGCCGTATTGCACATCTACGATGCGATCTTTAATCAAGACAAGATCGAACACATATTAGTTAGACACGAGCAGGCGGCTACCCATGCTGCCGACGGCTATGCGCGTGGCACAGGCAAGCCGGGTGTGGTGCTAGTGACCTCAGGCCCTGGTGCGACGAATGCGATTACGGGTATAGCGACAGCCTATATGGATTCGATTCCTATGGTGGTTATCTCCGGGCAGGTTGAGAGCCGTCTGATCGGTTCCGACGGGTTTCAGGAGACAGATATGGTGGGTGTTTCTCGCCCCGTCGTAAAGCACAGCTTCATGGTGCAGAATGCTGCCGACATTCCGCTTATCGTCAAGAAGGCTTTTCATATTGCCACAACTGGGCGACCTGGCCCCGTTGTTATCGATATACCTAAAGACGTAACCGATCCGAAAGTTAAGTTCGACTACGCCTATCCGGCCGATATCAAAATGCGCTCCTATGCAGTACCTGCAAAGGGGCACTCGGGCCAGATCAAGAAGGCTGTAGATGTATTGATGGCTGCAAAGCGCCCGATGATCTATGCCGGTGGTGGGGTTATTCAGGGTGAAGGCGCGGAATTGCTGACCGAGCTAACGCGCGAGTTGGGCTTTCCTATTACAAACACACTGATGGGCCTTGGCGCCTATCCGGCGTCGGATAAGCAGTTCGTTGGTATGTTGGGTATGCACGGAACCTACGAGGCGAATATGTCGATGCATTATTGCGACGCCCTGCTGGCTATAGGCGTACGTTTTGACGATCGTGTAACGAACTCAGATGTAACGAAATTCTGTCCCGATGCAACTATACTGCACGTAGATATCGATCCAGCCTCTATTTCGAAGACTGTTTCCGCGGACGTTCCTATCGTGGGTTCCGTAATCTCGGTCCTGGAAGAGATGCTGGCACAAGTAAAGGCATCGAAGCAGAAGGTTGATGAGAAATCCTTAAAAGTTTGGTGGGATCAGATCGCGCAATGGCGGGAGAAGGATAGTCTCGGTGTCACGCCTTCTGAAGACGGCATCACGATCAAGCCACAGGAAGTCATTCAGGCGGTGTATGCAATAACCAAGGGCGATGCCTACGTCTCCTCAGACGTGGGTCAGCACCAAATGTTTGCGGCTCAATACTACGGCTTCGACAAGCCGCGCCGCTGGATTAATTCCGGAGGTCTCGGAACTATGGGCTTTGGCTTCCCGGCGGCTATGGGAATTCAGTTTGCGTTTCCTGATGCTATTTCCGTTTGTGTAACCGGAGAGGGCAGCTTTCAGATGAACCTGCAGGAGCTTGCTACCTGTATGCAATATCAATTGCCGATAAAGATAATCTGTCTTAACAATCGTGCTCTGGGCATGGTTAAACAGTGGCAGGATATGCAGTACGGTGGCAGACATTCGCACAGTACCTATGCCGAATCATTGCCTGATTTTATCAAGCTGGCGGAATCTTACGGTCATGTCGGTATCAGGATTGAAAACAAATCTGAGTTGAATGCAAAACTTGAAGAGGCATTTGCTCTGAAAGATAGATTGGTATTTGTAGATGTCTTGGTAGATCCGGAGGAGCACGTGTATCCGATGGCCATCAAGGGCGGCGCAATGAAAGATATGATATTGAGCAAATCGGAGCGAACCTAATGAGACGTATAATTTCAGTTCTGATGGAAAACGAACCAGGCGCTCTCTCGAGAGTCGTTGGTTTGTTTTCACAGCGTAATTACAACATCGATTCTTTAACTGTTGCGCCTACCGAAGATCAATCGCTCTCGCGGCTCACGCTGACAACGACCGGTGATGAGAGAAGGATCGAGCAGATTACCAAGCATCTGAATAAGCTGGTGGATGTGGTCAAGCTGGTCGATCTCACCGAAGGTGCTCATATCGAGAGGGAACTCATGCTAATAAAGGTTAAGGCTGCCGGTGCTCAACGTGCCGAGGTAACTCGAACCACGGAGATATTTCGTGGACAGGTAGTAGATTTAACAAACAGTGTATTTAGCATACAGCTGACAGGTACAAGCGATAAGCTCGATGCGTTTATTACAGCGCTTGGTGAAAGTATTGTGTTGGAGGTGGCTAGGACGGGAGTCTCAGGAATTTCCAGAGGCGAGAAGGTACTGACTCTCTAGGTTTGTTTAATGGGGTTTATTGCAGACACAAAAAAAGGGCCGAGGCCCTTTTTTTTGTGTCTGGTTTTTCTCCAGCTCAAGGCAATAGTGGTCCTAGACCAGTTTCTTCATTGCTGTCATATATTTACGTAGTTGCTTGCCAACAACCTCGATGGGGTGAGAGCGAATTGCATCGTTAACGCTGATCAGTTCAGCATTATCAACGCTCATGTCCGCAGTCTGTAGACCCTTGCCGATGACGTCGGTGTCGACGCTCTTCATGAAGTCTTCCAGCAGGGGAACGCAGGCGTGGGAGAACAAGTAGCAACCGTATTCGGCTGTGTCAGAAATCACCTTATTCATCTCGTATAATTTCTTGCGACCGATTAGGTTGGCTATTAGGGGTACTTCGTGAAGTGATTCGTAATAGGCAGACTCTTCGATAATGCCGCTCGCGGTCATTGTTTCAAAAGCAAGTTCTACACCGGCCTTAACCATCGCCACCATGAGGATGCCATTGTCATAGTATTCCTGTTCAGGAATATCCATGTCTCCAGCTACCGACTTTTCGAACTTCGGATTCTGTTGTCGCTTCGCGCCATCCCAAGAGCTTCGCGTCGTCATTAGCCCAGTCTTCCATCATGCCGGTGGAAAAGTTTCCAGTGATGATGTCGTCCATGTGTTTTTGGTAGAGCGGGGCCATAATGGTTTTAAGTTCTTCCGCTAGAGAATTCGCTACCAGTTTTGCTGGGTTAGACAGACGATCCATCATGTTCGTAATGCCGCCATGCTTCAGACCTTCGGCGACTACTTCCCAGCCGTGTTGCATTAGCTTCGATGCGTAGGCGGGGTCGATACCTTTCTCGATCATTTTTTCGTAGCAGACGATAGATCCGGTCTGCAACATGCCGCAGAGGATAGTCTGTTCGCCCATCAGGTCGGATTTCACTTCCGCGATGAATGAGGATTCGAGTACGCCTGCGCGATGTCCGCCGGTTGCCGCCGCATAGGCCTTGGCGATATCCATGCCCTCACCATTCGGATCATTCTCGGCGTGCACAGCGATCAATGTGGGAACACCAAAGCCGCGCTTGTATTCTTCACGTACTTCCGTACCTGGGCACTTAGGTGCAACCATCACGACGGTAAGGTCGTCTCGAATCTGCATGCCTTCCTCGACGATGTTGAAACCGTGGGAGTAAGCTAGGCAGGCGCCTTCCTTCATGAGAGGCATCACCTGGCTGACTACCGGGCTGTGCTGCTTGTCCGGCGTTAGGTTTAGCACCAGATCGGCGCTGGGGATTAGTTCTTCGTAGGTGCCAACGGTGAACCCGTTTTCAGTGGCATTCTTCCAGGAATCACGCTTTTCGGTTATGGCGGCGGCTCGCAAGGTGAAGGAAACATCCAAGCCGCTATCGCGCATGTTCAGGCCCTGATTAAGGCCCTGGGCGCCGCAACCCACGATAACTACCTTTTTGCCATTTAGCTTGTTCACGCCATCGCTAAACTCGCCACGGTCCATAAAACGGCATTTGCCCAGTTGGTCTAACTGCAGGCGCAGGGGCAAGGTATTAAAGTAATTCATGAATCCACTCCGATCTGTTCATCGTATTAGTTAAATGTACTGTTATGTGATGCTGTTTAAGCGAGCTGAAGACTTAATTTCAGTGAGGCGCGATCATATAGCATCCGCAATCTTGCGTAAAATGTTATCTTTTGACCGGAATTAGTCCCGCAGGCGCGCAAATAGGCCTGTATAATCACAAAGTTGTCGTAAATACTGATAGATCAGCGGGATAGCATGAGCGAAGAAGAGCAAGACCAAGCGGCCGAGGGCCTACTGCCTATCGATGAGCATGAGGAGATCGTTTCCGAAGATGGCCGTAAGGTGCGTCGACGTGGAATCTACTTACTCCCGAATATGCTGACTCTGGGTGCGTTGTTTTCCGGCTTCTATGCCGTGATAGCTGGCATGTCTGGCGATTTCAATGAGGCTGGCTGGGCTATTCTAATAGCCGGCGTATTGGATGGGCTGGACGGCAGGATTGCCCGGCTGACGAATACGCAGAGCGCCTTCGGGGCTCAATTCGATAGTTTGTCCGACATGGTCTCCTTCGGTGTGGCGCCATCTCTTATCATGTTCAGCTGGGCCTTTGAGCCGTTGGGCAGAGTGGGGTGGGCCGCCAGTTTTATCTATATGTCTTGTGCCGCGCTGCGACTCGCCCGTTTTAATGTGCAACTGGGTACGGTCGACAAGCGTTTCTTTGTCGGTCTGCAGAGTCCTTTAGCTGCTGCCGTGGTCACCTTCCTGCCGTGGGTGGGCTACAAGTATGGCCTGGAAATAACGCCAATGGTCGCTTCCTTGGGCGGCGGTTTTAACGGTTTTTATCGGTTTTCTCATGATCTCCAACTACAAGTACGTCAGTTTCAAGGAGCTGCAGTTCAAGGGGACCGTGCCCTATATCGTGTTCGTGCTCGTAGTGATCATGTTGGTAGTGGTTGCGCAGAACCCGCATGAAGTGCTTGTTGGCGATGGCTATCGCTTATGCGCTGTCGGGTCCTATCATCTGGGCATACAGGAAGCAGTTCACAAAACCAGCAGAGGCTAAGGTCGCTACAAGTAAAAAGACTGCCAGTGTGCGCAAGGCGCGGGTAGCCAAACCGAAACCTGAACCGCCGAAGTCTGAAAAAGCGAAACCAGGCAAAGCAAAAGTACAGAAAGATTTGAATTCAAAGGACGATAGTTAAGCTATATCTAAATAGTTAGAACAAACAGCGAAAGAAAGTCAGGCTTGATCCTGTCTAGTTTGTTATGAAGTGGGAACTAAATTTACTATTTTCAGGAACAATATCATGCTAATTAAGAAACCATCTGACATAAAACCTTCAGAGATTACTCCGGAAAGTGTTTATAGGAATCGAAGGCAGTTTATCGGTGACGGTAGCAAGTTTTTGTTAGGAGCGGCAGCGGCGAGCGCCATGCCATCACTTGCTAATGCGCAGACCGGCGATAGCCTCAAGGCCAGGGCTCCGGTTACCATGCAGCGAACGCCACCGGCAGCCTGGTGGGCAGACAAGTTTGCTGATATTAAACCAGCGCCCGATTCAGAGCCTTTCTACACGGGTGAGGCTCTCACTCCCTATGAGGATGTGACTCAATATAATAACTTCTATGAATTCGGAATGAACAAGGGTGATCCTTCCTCAAATTCCGGTTCCTATAAGGCCGACCCATGGTCAGTGGAGATTACCGGTGAGGTTGCGAAACCTGGCACATATAATCTGGAAGATATCCTGAAGCCTCATGACTTGGAGGAGCGCATCTATCGGCTGCGCTGTGTTGAGGCCTGGTCAATGGTTATTCCTTGGGTTGGTTTTCCTCTGGCGGATTTGATTAAACGTTTTGAGCCTACATCCAAGGCCAAGTTTGTAGAATTTGAAACCCTCGTCGATGCTGAGACTATGCCAGGTATTCGTTCGCGTTTTTCTATTGTCGATTGGCCTTACAGAGAAGGCCTGCGTATGGATGAGGCAATGAACCCGCTAACGCTAATGGCCGTTGGCGTCTATGGCGATTATCTGCCACCACAGAATGGTGCGCCTCTGCGTCTAATAGTTCCGTGGAAGTACGGCTTCAAGAGCATCAAGGCGATCGTGAAAATTAATTTCAGAGAGACGATGCCAAACACGACTTGGGTAGACCTGCAGTCGCAGGAGTACGGCTTCTATGCGAATGTAAATCCCGATGTTCACCATCCGCGCTGGAGACAGGATACCGAGCGTAGATTGCCACAAACATTGTTTAGCCGGTCGCGTATAGCGACAAGGCCCTTCAATGGATATGGCGAGCAGGTGGCATCGATGTACGAAGGCATGGATCTGTCGCGCTACTACTAAGTGTTGCAATTAATGTCCCAATCTTTGAATGCCTACAGTAGCCAATGCGAAAGCTGATTAAGCCTCTGGTTTTCGTTTTGGCCCTAGTGCCATTCGCGATTCTGCTGCTGAGGATTTTCCAGAACAACCTCGGTCCCGACCCGGTGCAGGAGCTCTCTCTGGAAACCGGTGAGTGGACTCTTCGCTTTCTGATCATTGCCCTTGCCATGACACCTCTGCGGCGTATCACGGCTCAGGTGGAGTTTACCCGCCATCGGCGTATGTTGGGTCTATTCGCTCTTTTCTACGCCACGTTGCATCTAGCGGTCTGGCTTGTGTTCTTGCTCGAGTTCCGCTGGGTTGCTATGGCGGAGGAAATCTTCGAGCGGCCCTATATAACGGTTGGCTTTAGCGCCTATCTTATTCTGCTGGCCTTAGGGCTAACCTCGCCGCGTGTCATGGTGCGCAAGCTTGGCAAGAACTGGAAGCGCTTGCACAAGCTGGTCTATGTGGCTGCTGTTCTGGGGGTCGTGCACCTATTATGGATACTACGCCTGGATATAGGTCCAGCGGTGTTCTATGGGG
>CALTDI010000002.1:162500-184552 GCA_943842505.1 uncultured Pseudomonadales bacterium
TGCTGAAGATTAGTCGCAAGAAGGCACTGCCCAAAAATGTGTATGCTGTATCTTAAAACAAGTTATACAAGCGCAAGTATCTGTACGAATGAAGTCGTTATTAGTTGCAGTAATTTTCCGTGTGATTGTGGTTCCGGCATACAAAACGGAACGTTGATTCAGGCACTGAATGGGGTCAGAGTAAAATTACTCTGGGTTCACTCAAAAGATTTGTACGGAAGTGAGAGTAATTTTACTCTGACCCCGAACAGATTGGCCGTTTAGAGTTCATGATTATATGGTCAAGCAATTAAGCGTACGTGGTGGATGCCTTGGCAATTAGAGGCGATGAAGGACGTTGTAGACTACGAAAAGCTTCGGGGAGCAGTCAAACATGCTTTGATCCGGAGGTGTCCGAATGGGGAAACCCACCCAATTTATTGGGTATCACTTACTGAATACATAGGTAAGTGAGGCGAACGCGGAGAACTGAAACATCTAAGTACCCGCAGGAAAAGAAATCAACCGAGATTCCCAAAGTAGCGGCGAGCGAAATGGGATTAGCCCTTAAGTTACTTATGGTTTAGCAGAACGCTCTGGAAAGTGCGGCGATAGAGGGTGATAGCCCCGTATGCGAAAGGCCATTTGTAGTGAAATCGAGTAGGTCGGAACACGTGAAATTTTGACTGAACATGGGGGGACCATCCTCCAAGGCTAAATACTCCTAATTGACCGATAGTGAACTAGTACCGTGAGGGAAAGGCGAAAAGAACCCCGGTGAGGGGAGTGAAATAGATCCTGAAACCGCGTACGTACAAGCAGTAGGAGCCTTCTTCGGAGGGTGACTGCGTACCTTTTGTATAATGGGTCAGCGAGTTATTGTTAGTAGCAAGGTTAACCGTTTAGGGGAGCCGTAGGGAAACCGAGTCTTAATAGGGCGTCTTAGTTGCTAGTAATAGACCCGAAACCGAGCGATCTAGCCATGGCCAGGTTGAAGGTTGCCGTAACAGGCAACTGGAGGACCGAACCCACCTATGTTGAAAAATGGGGGGATGAGCTGTGGCTCGGAGTGAAAGGCTAATCAAGCTCGGAGATAGCTGGTTCTCCTCGAAATCTATTTAGGTAGAGCCTCATGAATAACCACTGGGGGTAAAGCACTGTGTCGGCTAGGGGGTCATCCCGACTTACCAACCCGATGCAAACTCTGAATACCAGTGAGTTCAATCATGGGAGACAGACGGCGGGTGCTAACGTCCGTCGTCGAAAGGGAAACAACCCAGACCACCAGCTAAGGTCCCTAATATCAGTTAAGTGGGAAACGATGTGGGAAGGCTCAGACAGCTAGGAGGTTGGCTTAGAAGCAGCCATCCTTTAAAGAAAGCGTAATAGCTCACTAGTCGAGTCGGCCTGCGCGGAAGATATACCGGGGCTCAAACTGATAACCGAAGCTGTGGATGCGTGCACTTCACTTAAAAGCATTGTTGAGAAAAGTAGTGTTGCTAGTGGTGACAAAACGGGGTCAGACCCCTCTTTGATCGAAGCCAGTGACATTGGGAATATGCCAGACCTTTTTAAAGTGGGGTCTGACCCCTTTTTAGATGAGTGTTTTTAAGGAAGTGCACGTGTGGTAGAGGAGCGTTCTGTAAGCCGTTGAAGGTGAATCGTAAGGTTTGCTGGAGGTATCAGAAGTGCGAATGCTGACATGAGTAACGATAAGGGGGGTGAAAAACCTCCCCGCCGAAAGATCAAGGTTTCCTGTCCAACGTTAATCGGGACAGGGTGAGTCGGCCCCTAAGGCGAGGGCGAAAGCCGTAGTCGATGGGAAATCGGTTAAAATTCCGATACCGATTCTTACTGCGATGGAGAGACGGAGAAGGCTAGGCTAGCACGGCGTTGGTTGTCCGTGTTCAAGCGTGTAGGTAGGGGGATTAGGTAAATCCGGTCCCTCGTTAATCTGAGACGTGATAACGATCCCTTAAGTAAAATTTCGGGAGAAGTAGCTGATGCCATACTTCCAGGAAAATCTTCTAAGCTTCAGGTAAGAATTGACCGTACTGTAAACCGACACAGGTGATCAGGTAGAGAATACCAAGGCGCTTGAGAGAACTTGGGTGAAGGAACTAGGCAAAATGGTACCGTAACTTCGGGAGAAGGTACGCTCCCTCTGGTGATGAAATTTACTTTCTAAGCTGAGGGGAGTCGAAGTGACCAGGTGGCTGCAACTGTTTATTAAAAACATAGCACTCTGCAAACTCGTGAGAGGAAGTATAGGGTGTGACGCCTGCCCGGTGCCGGAAGGTTAATTGATGGGGTTATCTTCGGAGAAGCTCTTGATCGAAGCCCCGGTAAACGGCGGCCGTAACTATAACGGTCCTAAGGTAGCGAAATTCCTTGTCGGGTAAGTTCCGACCTGCACGAATGGCGTAATGATGGCCACGCTGTCTCCACCCAAGACTCAGTGAAATTGAAATCGCTGTTAAGATGCAGTGTACCCGCGGCTAGACGGAAAGACCCCGTGAACCTTTACTATAGCTTCACAGTGGACTTTGATCTTATTTGTGTAGGATAGGTGGGAGACTTTGAAGCGTGCTCGCTAGAGCGCGTGGAGTCAACCTTGAAATACCACCCTGATAATATTGAGGTTCTAACTTAGCTCCTGAAACGGGAGTGAGGACATTGTGTGGTGGGTAGTTTGACTGGGGCGGTCTCCTCCTAAAGAGTAACGGAGGAGCACGAAGGTACCCTAAGAGCGGTCGGAAATCGCTCGTTTAGTGTAATGGCATAAGGGTGCTTGACTGCGAGAGTGACAACTCGAGCAGGTACGAAAGTAGGTCATAGTGATCCGGTGGTTCTGAATGGAAGGGCCATCGCTCAACGGATAAAAGGTACTCCGGGGATAACAGGCTGATACCGCCCAAGAGTTCACATCGACGGCGGTGTTTGGCACCTCGATGTCGGCTCATCACATCCTGGGGCTGAAGCCGGTCCCAAGGGTATGGCTGTTCGCCATTTAAAGTGGTACGCGAGCTGGGTTTAGAACGTCGTGAGACAGTTCGGTCCCTATCTGCCGTGGGCGCAGGAAATTTGAGAAGAGTTGCTCCTAGTACGAGAGGACCGGAGTGAACGAACCTCTGGTGTTCGGGTTGTCATGCCAATGGCATTGCCCGGTAGCTACGTTCGGACAGGATAACCGCTGAAAGCATCTAAGCGGGAAGCCCCCTTCAAGACGAGATTTCCCTTAGGGTTTAACCCTACTAAAGTGCCGTTCAAGACGAGGACGTTGATAGGCTGGGTGTGTAAGTGCAGCGATGCATTGAGCTAACCAGTACTAATTGCACGTGAGGCTTGACCATATAATCATGCATTCTTAGAAACTTAAGATGATAGAAGAACGGGGACAGATCTTTAGCTCTGTCCCCCGACAACTAGAAAGAATGGTTATATAGAAAAGCAACTAATAGACTTCGAAGTACAGAGTGTTTGTATGACGGGTTTAGATACAGAGAAACTTCATTCACCGAATTGTTAAGACATTGCAGGATTGGGGTCAGAGTAAAATAACTCTGATTGCTAGATCAGGATCGATAGCCGTGATGGTTATTTTACTCTGACCCCAATTCAGCAGCCAGAATTGCCTGACGACATTAGCGAGCGTGAACCACCTGATCCCATCTCGAACTCAGAAGTGAAACCGCTTAGCGCCGATGGTAGTGTGGGGTTTCCCCATGTGAGAGTAGGTCATTGTCAGGCATTATATTAAGAGAATCCCCGTTACTGGTTTCAGTGCGGGGATTTTTTTTGGGTCACTGGAAAGGCTGACAAGTGACCGAGGTCATAGTGATTCGTGTTTCGCGTGGGCGCGAAACCCTCACCCCTTTGGGGCCGCTTCGCGGTCTTGAACGCTGCGCGTTCAATCAGGCATGCATAGAGTATCGGAGTGCTGAATGGGCTCCTGTGGGCCAGGTCATAGTGATTCGTAATCTGGCTAAGCCAGATTCCTCACCCCTTTGGGGCCGCTTCGCGGTCTTGAAAGGGGTCGGAGGGATTTATTTTTGATCAATTTGCTGGGGGAAATAGAGATGCTACTAGATTAAGGGAATTTGCTGCTCCCTCATTTATCTCTTCGTTGCTAAAAGGTTTGCGCAGAGGATGTTAATTGTTCCGCTCACTCTTTCGGAATATTCCGAACCCAAGGTAGGCGAGGCCTATAGATAGCATAGGGTTGATGTAGTTAAAAAACGCCCAAGGGCCATATTCCAACGGTGACATGGCGAGCACGCCGGTAATAAAGGCGCCAGAAGTCGTCCATGGGATGAGAGAGGTGCTTAAAGTGGCGCCTTCTTCAAGGCACCGAGACAGCATGTGATTTTCAAGTCCGTCTTCTTCATAAGCTTCCTTGAATATTTGTCCGCCAAATATAATCGAGAGATAACCTTCGCCCATGCTCATGTTAGAGAATATGCCGGCGCCAATTGTGGTCGCCATAAGGCTGGCAGAGCGCTTGATGCGTTTCAATATCCCGCTAAGTAAAACCCTTACAAAGCCACCGCGGTCTAGAATGCCGCCTAGTGAGAGTGCGATTAGTGCCAGTGACATCGTCCACATCATGCTTGTTATACCGCCGCGACTGAGGAGGTTGTCAAGTTGATCATTGCCAGTAGAGGATATATAACCTGCGTGCAAACTATTTAAGATTTCTGTAATAGTCCTGTCTTGAAATATAACGGCTAGCACTATCGCTGTGCCAACGCTGGCTAGCATACTGATTTCGGCGGGGGTTCTTCTAAGGCTAAGTGTAAGTAGAACCAGCAAAGGTAGGAGTGTAAGTGGGCCTATAGCAAATTCAGTGCCTAGATTGCTCTTAAATACAGCCAGTGCTTCTGCAGTGAGAACCTGGCCGCTGTAATACAGGCCTAGGGCTCCAAATAGAATGAGGCTGATTATATAAGTGGGCACAGTCGTATATAGCATTGATTTAATATGAGTATAGAGATCTGTGCCGGCGCTCATCGCAGCCAGGTTTGTAGTGTCTGAGACAGGGGACATTTTGTCACCAAAGCTAGCGCCTGATACTACCATTCCAGCTACTAAAGGCAGCGGAATGCCCAAGGCTCCGCCTAGCCCCATAAGAACGACGCCAATCGTGGCGATTGTACCCCAAGCTGTGCCGGTCGCTAGTGACATTAAACTGCACAGCACTAGGCCGGCCGGGAGAAAGAAAGTTGGGTGAAGTAAGTCCAAACCGTAGTAAATGAGCCCGCCAATAGTTCCGCTCTCAATGAGTGCGGCGACGAGTATGCCTATCAGGAAAAAGATGAAGATCGCGCCAAGGCCTTTCTGGATACCCGCAATCATTGCAAATTTTATCGTGTTGAAGTCGTATCCTAGTCGTGCTGAATGACTGGCAACCCATATTACGGCAATGACCAAAAGACTGTGCAGATTGATGTCGAGTAACAGCATGCCGGCAATCACGATTATCATGACCCCACCGAAGCAGATCAGGGAATGCAAAAAGCTTGGGTCTTGTGAATCTTCCATAGAAATATTGTACTAGAAAATAATAGGGATTACTTATCCCTGAGGTTGATGAGTCCCTGGGTTTGGCAATGAGCCGAAGCAAACAAGTTACTATTGTGAGTCGCTGAATCTCCATGGCTAAAGGGGCCTGCGGATTAAGTGATAGTCCTGACGGTACTTTTATATCGCATTGAATAACCTTCTGGTATTCGGGGTTTTATAAATTTATACTCGAGGGCGGTCTAATTGGGCCTATTCGCGAAAATAAAAAAGAATTATTCAATGCCTAGTATCACTGGAATTAATCAAATCGATAGCCTGTTACAGGGTCCTGATAACCGTTGGAATATAGAATCGGCGGCTGGCACGGCTGTTGCCGTTACATTCAGTTTTCCCGCGGAGTTACCAGCTTACGCCGATGCTAACGATCCGGAGAATCAGGGATTTAGTCCGTTTAATGAAGAGCAAAAAGTAGCTGTCAGGACGATTCTCGATCGAATAGGGAGTGAATTTAATATCACTTTTAGTGAGGTTGCTGACAGTGCTACTGCTTACGGTCAAATGCGCTTCTCTAATAATAATCAAGGCACAGTGTCTAGCGGGTTCGCGACAGGCCCCGGAAGTGGCAGCGAAGAATCTGGTGACGTTTATATAAACAATGCTGATGCAACAAACTTAACGAATATTGTTCCAGGTACGTTTATTTGGTCTACCCTTGTGCATGAAATAGGTCATGCCATCGGCCTCAAACATCCTGGCAACTATAACGCTGGTGACGATACCGGTGCAGCGGAGGTTACCCCCTATCTTTCCGCAACTGAGGACCATGTATGGTACACGGTCATGTCCTACACAGCAGCACCTCAAGAACAGGAGCGCGACTGGTTTGGTATTCTTGACCTTGGTGCATTAGAACACTTGTATGGGAAGAAGGACGTCGCGATCGGTGATAACACCTATACTTATACAGATGCCTCAGGCCTAAATCTGACTATGATTGATGATGCCGGTGGTACGGACACCATCGACCTATCGCAGATTACTCTGGGTGCTGTTCTGGACTTGAGCCCTGGCTCTTTTAGTTCAGTCGGCCGTGCTTGGGACGAGTCACTAGCGAAGAACTCTGTATCCATTGGCCTAAAAGCGATAATAGAAAATGCTATCGGTACTGCTTCTGATGACTCTATAACCGGTAACGATGCCAACAATGTCCTGCGCGGCGGTGCTGGTAATGACACACTGGTGGGTGGTGCTGGCATTGATGCGGCAGTATTTAATGGCGACAAGTCTAGCTATACAATTAGCAATGATGCAGGCACGTTGACGGTGCAAGGTGGTGACGGGAACGATAGTTTAACCGCCATTGAGCGGCTGCATTTTAGCGACGTAAGGCTCGCTTTTGATCTGGATTCTGATGCCGGTTTTATCGCCAAGCTTTTAGGGGTGCTAGCGGGGAAAGACGCCGTTGCCAACAAGGAGTTTGTGGGAATTGGGCTTAAGGCTCTCGAGGGTTCTACTCAAGAAGGTCTGATGGGGGCAGCTTTGGATGCGGTTCTGGGTCCGAATTATACTAGTGGATCCGTTATCGATATGCTCTTTCTTAATGTGGCGGGTGTCCAGCCATCAGATGCTCAGAGAACGCTATACGCCGGCCAGATTGATGATGGTACTTTTTCAGCTGTTAGTTTAAGTATTGCTGTGGCAGAGACCGACTTGAATGCTACAAATATAGGCCTGGTCGGTTTGGCCACGACAGGGCTAGAGTTTATCGGGTAAGAGTACTAAACGGGGTCGGAGGGATTTATTTTTGATCAATTTATACACTGCCGTCTGTGCAGTTGTATCTCCGGTCCCTCTGCCGTTTCTGCTAAGACGAGATAGGACGCCGCCTGATTGACGATCGCTCCTGTTTAGGGGCAATAGTTCTTTGGAAGCGAAGAATGGATGTGACAAGCAAGCTGCTGATCTGGCAGGGTTGTTCGCCTTGAAAAAGAAGCCTGGTCATAGTTAAAAGGGCCAGAGCAGGTATTCACGGGTTTTGATGTCCCTTTATGCCATAAGCGCACCAGATTTTCTAAAAGGACTGATTTTCACACTAGTATTTGGTAGTGAACAGGTTGTATTCTTGATTTCTTGGCATCTCTGATTCTGCAGGGAGCTAACCGATTAGAATAATAATGTCTCTAGAGTGCCTATGAATAGAGAAGTTCCAGAATACCAGTCTTTTAGGGTTCAGCCTCCGGGTTGTGCATGATGCCGATTTCCATTTCATGGCTGAAGTCTCTCTGTCTGCTAGCCCTAGTCGGTGTCGGACTTCTATTCCAGAGTTTTCAATCAGCAAACGGCGCATCCTCTAACACGCAGAATTTTACTGCGGCCGACATGTCCCAGCTGACCAATCAATACTGCCTGGCCTGTCACAACGACAGCCTGGCAACCGCCGGTCTCTCCCTGCAAGGCTTGGACTTCGCTGATACCACGCAACACGCCGAAATCATGGAGAAGATGGTTAAGAAGCTTCGCGCCCATATGATGCCGCCTTCGAACATGCCGCGGCCGCCGTTTGAAACCTACGAGATAATGACCACTTGGCTGGAGAGCGAGCTGGATCGTGCCTGGGCGACAGCACCTAATCCTGGTCGGGTGACGCCGCTGCACAGGATGAACCGCTATGAATACAATAACTCGGTAAACGATCTGCTTGGGCTGAGTGTGGATGTGATGGATCTCTTGCCTGGCGATCCAACCGCCGATGGCAGCTTCGATAACATCGCCGAATCGCTGCCGTTCTCTACCGCACATATGGAGCGGTATATGTCGGTTGCGCGGCAGCTGACCAGGCTCGCCACCGGCTTGCCTGCCAATCCCAGCATCACTACTTATGAAATTCCCCTGTATCTGAATCAGGATTGGCGGCAGAACGAAGATATGCCCTTCGGGTCTCGCGGTGGTGCGGCTGCCTCGCATTACTTTCCGGCAAGTGGTGAGTACCAGATTAAGGTGCAACTGCAGCGTAACTATCAGGACTATGTGAAGGGCCTAGGCTGGGAACAAGAGCTAGAGATTCGTCTAGATGGGCGCTTGCTGCAACGGTTCAGCATTGGCGGCGATGCCCCAGGTACTCCAGCGCCACTCAGCTTCACTGGAACGGGCGAGCCAGGCAGCATCGATTGGGAAACCTACATACTGACGGAAGAAGCAGCAGGGCTGGAAGTGCGTGTGCCGGTTACTGCTGGCCCGCATCACGTGACTGCGTCTTATGTGCGACAGCAGGTAGAGCGAGAGGAGATTCCGCAGCCGGTTCAGGGTGGTCGTCTCAATGCCAATAGCGAAGTCTATTTGGATTATCAGAAGGTACATGCAATAGAAATAGGTGGGCCTTATAACACCTCTACTTCGGTAACGGCGATAGATTCGCCCAGCCGTAGGCTAATCTTTTCCTGTACGCCGCGGCAGCAATCCGAAGAAGCGGCATGCGCTACGGAAATACTGACTCGAATGGGGCGCCAAGCCTATAGACGTCCACTAGACTCTGAGGATACGGATTTGCTGTTGGGCTTCTTTAATCGTGGCCGAGAGCAGGGGGCCAGCTTCGAGGCGGGCATTCAGTTCGCCCTGGAATTCATGTTAAGTGATCCGGACTTTCTTATACGTAGCTATGACCATCCGCAGCAGTTGGCGGCGGGCGAAGTGTTCGCGATTAGCGATCTCGAGCTAGCCTCAAGACTTTCCTTCTTTCTCTGGAGTAGTGGTCCCGATGAGATATTACTAGAGCTCGCAGAACAGAATCAGCTATCAAACCCCGCTATCTTTCAGCAACAAGTTCGGCGCATGCTGGCGGATGATAGGGGTGTTACTACTCTTGTCGAAGACTTCGCGGCACAGTGGTTGAATCTGAGAAGGCTGGACGAGGTGCAGATCAACACCGTCATCTTCCCAGAATATGACATGAGCCTGATCGAAGGCTTCGAGATAGAGACGCAGCTTTTTATCGCGGAGACGCTAAAGAAAGATGCCAGTGTGATGGAATTGCTGGATGCGAACTACAGCTTTCTTAATGAGCGACTAGCCAGGCACTATGGGATCGAGGGGATCTACGGCAGTCGATTTAGAAAGGCCGAGTTTCCAGATAAATCCCAACGTGGCGGTCTTATGGCCCATGGCTCGCTGCTATCAGTTACTTCCTATCCAGGTAGAACATCACCGGTATTGCGGGGTAAGTGGTTGCTGGACAATCTGCTCGGCACTCCGCCACCGCCGCCACCACCGAATGTTCCCATTCTGCCCGATGCCTCACCTGGAGAGATCCCGGCCTCTATACGCGAACGACTCGCCCGGCATAGACAGGATCCGGTTTGTTCAACCTGTCACACGGTGATCGATCCTCTGGGCTTTGCTCTGGAGAATTTCGATGTAATAGGGGCCTGGCGCGATTTTGACGAGATAGGCAATCCTGTAGACCCCGAGGGTAACTATCCCGGTGGTGTCGAGTTTGCAGGGTTTGCAGACCTGCGCGATTGGATGACCACCAGGCCAGAGCAGTTTAGTCATACACTGGTTGAGAAGCTGATGACTTACGCTCTGGGGCGACGCGTTGAATACTACGACCAGCCGACTATTAGAGACATAGTGCGCAAGGCTGCCGAGGATGATTACAGCTGGTCCTCGTTAGTCATGGGGATCGTAACTAGCAAGGCCTTTACCAGCAGTGGCGCAGCCCTGCAAACGGCTCAAAGCAGCGCAGGGGATGCCAACTCGGGGCAGTTGGCGAATAGAACGAATTGAATAGGGCACTGGATCATACTGATTCTTCAGTGATTCTCGTGATACATTTGGGTACTGATGCATCTCTAATAGAGGCAGCAAACCGATGAAAGACAAGGCTAAGACAGTTCATATCAGCACGGGTAAGGCACTATCCAGAAGAGCCTTGCTGCGTGGGGCCGGAGCGGCTCTGGCGCTGCCCATGCTCGATGCTATGACGCCAGCGTTTGCTCAGGGGTCTGCGGCACCGATACATCGCTTTCAGACAGTCTACGTACCCAACGGCATGGCCATGGACTATTGGTTGCCGAGCACGGTTGGGCGCGATTTTGAATTAACTCCAATCCTCAAGCCGCTGGCTGCCTATAAAGAGAAGATGTTGGTGCTTTCCGGGCTCGATGCGAACTGGAATATCGCCCATGCCGGTGCTGGCGGCTCCTTTCTGACCGGGGTTACCCGGGGTGGCCGCAACGAAGTCGATATTCGAGCCGATGTGTCGGTTGACCAGCTATTAGCCAGACAGCTTGGCAAAGAAACACAGCTCTCGTCGCTCGAGCTGTCCATGGATGCGCCCGCTCTCGCCGGTGCCTGCACTGCCAACCTTAGCTGTGTGTATACCCATACACTCTCCTGGCGCAGCCCAACCGAACCTCTGCCCACCGAGCATAATCCCCGCGCTGTCTTTGAACGCCTGTTTGGCGATAGTGGTAGTACATCGCGAGATGCTAGAGAAGTACGTTTGCGGCAGCAGAGCAGTATTCTGGATGCAGTACTGGATAAGTTATCTTCATTGGAGTCCAGTCTGGGCGCCGAGGATAGACACTTAGTAGGCAGTTACACCGAGTCGGTTCGAAATATAGAGCGACGTATTCAGAAAGCCGAAGAGCAGATCGATCTGGATCTGCCCGATCTCGATCAGCCCGCCGGGGTGCCACCGATATTCGAAGATCACATGGAGATCATGCAGGACCTTCAGGTGTTGGCGCTGCAGACAGACCTGACGCGTGTCATAACATTTATGATGAGTAAGGAGCAGAGCGCCAGACCGTATCCGCAGATCGATGTGCCGGACGCGCATCATCCACTTTCTCACCACAATAACAATGTTCAGCTTGTTGAGAAGATGTCCAGAATCAATACCTATCACACCACGTTATTCTCAAACTACCTGGACAAACTGGCGGCGATTCCTGAAGGCGACGGAACCCTATTGGATAATATGACTATCCTGTACGGCGCCGGTCTTTCTAATAGCACCGTGCATGCGGGTAATAATCTTCCTATTCTGCTTGTTGGCGGCGGCGCTGGCTGGATCTATGGTGGCGAACACATTCAATATACCCATCAACCTACCATGGCCGATTTACATCTAACGCTAATGGATCGATTCAAATTTCCCATCGAGAAGCTGGGTGGCAGCAAAGATCCATTGCCTATTTTTTAACAAGCTGTTTTTCCGTACAGGATGTCACATGATATTTCCCCGGCCAAAAAAATTGCTAAGCTGCGCTTTCGTGGCTGCGCTTCAATTTTTAATCGTGAGCACTGTGTTTGCTGAAGGCATGCCGGCAGTCGTTCAGGCGGCGAAAGATGGTGACTGGGAATATCTAAGTACATTATTGTCCGATGGTATGCAGGTTAATGCTGTCTACGGGGATGGCACCTCGGCTCTGCATTGGGCCAGTTACCACGAAAACTTGGGTGCCGCGCAGCAGTTGCTAGAATCCAGCGCGCAGGTAAATGCCACTACAGATCTAGGTGTGACGCCGCTATGGCTTGCCGCTCAAAATGGTAATGCCACTATAGTAAATCTCCTTCTAGAGGCGGGAGCCGACCCTAATATCGTGTTGCATTCTGGTGAAACCGTTCTTATGACGGCCGCCAAGACGGGTAATGGTGATGTTGTGCGCTCCTTGCTCGCTGCTGGCGCTGACCCTAACCCCGCCGTCACTCGCGGACAGACGGCTCTTATGTGGGCGGCTAACAACGGGCATGCAGATGCCGTGGCGGCGCTGATTGAATACGGGGCCGACATCGAGGCACGCTCTCAGGTTCGTACCCAATACGTTAAATCGGAGAAGATTCAAGACAGTAACCCCGCCTATAAATTTTGGGTGGATCAGGGCGGGAATACCCCTTTGATATTCGCAGCGAGATCGGGTGACCTGCGCACGGCAGAGATTTTAGTAGAGGCAGGCGCCGATGTGAATCAGGTTTCGGCCTTCGGGAATAGCCCGGCGATTATGTCAATTCATGGGGGTAACGCGGAACTATTAGATCTTCTGCTTAGTAAGGGTGCCGACGCAGAATCTGCAGTAGCTGGCCACACGGCATTGCATGCCGCCGTATTGCGGGGAAATCTTAAGGCGGTTGAAGTGCTGTTGAGACATGGAGTCAATGTCGAAGCCTTACTTGAAAAGCCTACTCCGGCACGTCGACAGTCCACTGACTATAATTTCCACGATTCGTTGCTTGGTGCGACTCCGCTGTGGTTGGCTGCGAGATTCTCAGAACCCAAGATCATGCAGGCATTGTTGGCTGCTGGAGCGAATGCGAATACCGTTAATAATGTGCGGTTCCCAGCAGAACGCCTTGGTGAGAACTTCATTAAGAATGAGGGAGAGATATCCCTTTTGATGGCAGCTGTTGGCCTTGGCCACCCTAGGCTGAGAATGAGTTGGGGGACCCCGCAAAGGCGCGCGGGACAAACAGGTGAAAGCAGAGAGTCTCTGGTACTTGAGTCGGTTAAGATCGCATTAGCTGCCGGTGTGGATCCGAATCTTGAGAATGCCGATGGTCTTAGCGCCTTAGATTACGCCAAGACTCGACGCTATGAAGCGGTAGTCGGTCATCTGCTGGCCGCCGGCGCCAGAGCGAAATAATCAGACTAACTGTTTTACCAAGGGCCATCTTTTCTGCGTCCCGTAAATTCCCCATCGGTTGTTTCTATTGGTTCTGATTTCTAGGCTATTGTCATGACGTATCGACACAAGGTAATCCATGATTTTGGTCACAATTCTGTTAAAATATCAGCAGCTCGTCTATTGTTTTGTTAAACTCCCACTGCACATATTCTAGAGAATTTACGCTTGAGCTGTTACAACCATCCAAACGCCCCGACTGTAGAGAAGTGTACTCGCTGTGAAATCGAGATGTGCGGCATGTGCGCCAACTTCCTCGATGCTGGCGCCTTCTGCGAGAAATGCGTCTCCGCTGTAGAGACTGAAGATTTCGTAGCAGCGCAGTCGAGCAAGCTTAATAAGACCGAGATTGATCTTGTCCTCAGCAGACATGCCGAGGGAAAAGAGGCTCAACGCGGGGGGGGGGCGAAAAGCGCAAGGATGGCCTAGTCCTCTGGCTTGGCTTCGGAGGTGGTTCCTCAATGATTTTCGTTTCCCTGCTACTTTATGCGTTTCCTATGTTATTCCAGTTCGATGCGGAGGCTGCGGCAGCCTTCGAGGCATCGCAAAAATTGGAACAATGCCGGTTGGTATTTGAAGAGATCGGCTATCTTCTGGAAGACGGTGAGCCTATCGATCCGGAGCTGCGCTGCTTGGATACGTATTCGCCGAATATTGTTGAGCGGCGAGGAGATACCGTGCGAGTGTTGCTCCCTAATCCAGATGACTATGGTGTAACTGCCATGTATGTCAGCAGTGACTCTCATGACGTGGTGGTGGAAGGATGATTAGAGATAAAAATAGAAAGAAAGAGGCGGGATTTACTCTGATAGAATTGATGATCGTGGTGGCTATACTGGGGATTTTGGCCAGCGTCGCTCTGCCAGCTTACACACACTATCGTAATCGCGCGGCATTTACTGAGGCTCTATTAGCCTTTAGCGTGTATCAGAATTCGATAATCGTAGCAGCTGAAGCAAATCGTCTGACTTCGATTGACGACATCGAGGAGGGTGAGAATGGGATCCCGGATAGTCAGAAAAGAGATGAAGATAACCACGGAATCCATGTTCATAGCGGCGAAATTAAGGTTACCTGGAAGAAAGATGACTCGGCGCTGTCGGTTGCCAACTACACCCTAACTGCGCAGAATATAATCCCGCCAATTCGATGGGTGGCAGGTGGTAGTTGTATTACTCTTGGGCTGTGTTAGGTAAGCTTAAGCTAGACCAAACGGTTAGTCAGCCATTAATTCAGACTCTCGTTTCGACATTCCAGCTTTTAGTCAGGCGCAGAAAATAGCTGTTCAGCGAGATCTGAGAAAACGCTATTCCCAGAATAGGGCCAGCCTCTAGATTGTTATCGCTGCCTTAATGATCACCTAAGTCACTCTATTTGCCTTTAACAACTCCATCTTGGTGTATTCACTCCTCCTTTTGGTCGAAAGACGCCAATCGAAAATTCGTAATCTAATGACGGTGCCAGCGTCCTAGAAGTAGCGGTGGATAAAGGCAGTCGCTTAGAATTTATCCTCTGCAAGTTCCAACTGTGGGAGTTCATTTTCCGGCACCATGGCGCGGTTAGCGACAGGGCACCGAGTAAGATTGTGACCCTGCCGCTTATCAATAATGAAGACTCGCTGATTGTTAAGTCCGAATAAAACATCACATTATCGTTTTCTACGCAGAGCTTTAGAGCCAATCTTTCTCCGAATTAATATTGGCAAGAACTCAAGACTGTCTGATACGAACACAGGGGCTCGCTGTACCTATGCCGCAAGTAGGTCCGAAGAATAGATGCAGCATCAGGGTGTGCTTGGGCTTAACATCAGTAATCAGCCAAATAACTCGCACACAATTGAATGCTGCGCCATTAGTTGGAGGCACTAACGGTATTTTTTGGGCGCGCCTTGGGTATAAGCTTATATTCTGGCATTGAAGAGTGTGAGATTCAGGCTACTATTTCAGGGCTGCCACTATATACTTCAATAGTAGAAGGTATGTGAATTAAGCTAGGACTTTAAATGCGTATGTCTAAGAGGGGATATTCCGGTTATAGGCCGGACATTGTTGCTGCCATTTCTCATCCGAATATTGTCAGTGTCCTTGATGTGGGCTGTGGAGAGGGAGGTATAGGTGCCCAGCTAAAAGAAAAGACACCCGCCGTAGCGGTCTATGGAATTGAAGGTGATCCGCTTTTGTTGGCTCAGGCTGAAGAAATATTAGATGGGTGTTGGGCTGCAGACCTGGATGCGCCAGAGTGGATTAGCTCAATTCAAGACAAGACTTTTGATGTGATTATTTTTGCAGATGTTCTGGAACATCTAAAATCCCCGGGATTGGTCTTGGCTAATGCGCTTTCTCTGTTGAACGAAAAGGGGCAGGTAGTCATCTGCTTGCCAAATGTTAGGCACTGGTCCACATTTTACCATCTTTATATCAAGGGTGTATGGCCAAGCAATGACAGGGGGATATTCGATAAGACCCACCTCCACTTTTTTGCCCGCCGGAATATATTGGATTTGATTCGCGAGGCTGGGCTAGAAGTTGTGTTGGAAAAGCGAAATGTTCGAATTGTTGAGCCATGGTCTTGGACAAATCTTCCTGGGAAATTCTTGGATTGGTGGCCATTCAGACCCTTCTTCACGTTTCAATACATTCATGTATGTGAACTTCCTAGTGACGGTTCTGTAGATGTGAATGGAAATGAATAAATTATTCATGGCAGTTATTAAGCTGCTCGTTGTTGTGTTCGTTTTCTCCTGGCTATTCCGATATGCAAACGTCACTTTTATTGACGTCATAGAAGGTTTGTCTCAGGTATCCCCCATCCTCTTCCTATTACCGGCATTCTTTTTCTTTCTGCACACGTTGATTACCTATAGCGCGTGGCATAGAAGTTTACTGCTTTTTGACGTGCAAGAATCTGTTAGTAAAACAGCGCCATTGTTCGCTTTTTCGACTCTTACTAAATATATTCCTGGTGGCATTTGGCACGCAGGGAGTAGAGTTTTTGTCCTTGCGAGATATGGCCATTCAAAATTGAGGGTATTTAGTTCGATTCTAGTGGAAACGGTTTTAAGTGTGACTGTAAGTGCGATATTGATCTGCTTTCTTTACCCGTTCATAAGTCTTTATCAGAATATAATTGGAAGTGCCGCCTTTCTTGATTTGCTTGCTCCCGCAGTAGGGCTGATACTCGCCTGCTGCTTAGTTACCCCTTTTTTCTATAGAATAGTATTCTACAGATATAACTCTGAAGTAAGTTTAGGGGGTAGAGCAACTGAATTTAGAGTTGATCAACTTGTTGTATTGGCGTTGCTACATGCCTTAGGGCTTTTGATCTATGTGCTTGGCTATTACTTTACCTTTAAGGCGTATTTGCCTGAGCAAAATCTCTTAAGTGTCGATTTTTCCTTTATTGTAATGGCGGCGACCTTGTCGGGGTTTCTGGTTATCTTTTCTCCAGCGGGACTTGGAGTTCGAGAGTCGGTTTTGTATCTGGCAATTGCTCAGTTGGTGGATGATCCTATGTTGGTTACTATTTGTCTTGCCCCACGACTTCTTTTATTGATTGCAGAGGTGTTATTTTATTGCCTAGTAAAGATAGTCGGGGCTGGTTTTTTTAATAAAGTGCCGACCTAAATGCAGACTCTAAAGATTGCATTTATAGGGAATTATCAAATCTCCGATAATTATCCAAATACTAAGAATCTTATATCCGCAGTGCGGAAAGATGAGAGATTCGATGTTGTATACTGCGAGGGTGGGAATGAGGTTTCAACACGAATCTATATGCCAGAAAACGGGCTAAAATCAAAACTATTTGCTTTGCTAAAAATGTTTTTTCTGGCACTTAAGTCTGTAAGACGTATAAACAAAAAATCCTTGTCCGTATGTGACGTGATCTATATCCCTTATCCTTCGTTGCTCGTCTTGTTGTGTTATTCGTTCTTTGGAAGTAAGAGAAATAGACCCCTCCTGGTGATCGATTGTTTTATTTCAATTTACGATACAGTGGTTATAGATCGGAAGGTAATTGCAGAAGGGGGACTGCTGGCAAAGCTTCTGCGCTGGTTGGAGAAGCGTTCACTAAGAGATGCGGATGTGGTATTGGCGGACACACTTGTGAACGCGAATTACCTATTTGAGCTTTTCGGAGGGGAAAAGACTAAGTATCAAGCTCTAAACCTGTGCATCAATGAGGCTATTTTTAAGCCGGTGAGTTCGCCGGTGCGTGGGTCGAAGGTCGTGCTTTTCGTTGGTAGTTTTGTGCCATTACAAGGTGTAGATGTAGTAGTCGACGCTGCCATTCGATTGAGCGATAGAGCGGATATAAAGATTCAGCTACTAGGCGATGGTCAGACGGCGCCGGAGGTTGAGGCGCAGTTGGCCTGCGCTGAGGCAAATATCGAATGGCTCAGATCATGGCATTCTATTGAGGAAGTATCTGAGAAAGTTGGGAATGCAGATATATGTCTGGGGGTTTTTGGCGACAGTGGTAAGACGTATCGCGTTTTGCCGTATAAGGCCTATATGGCAATGGCTAGCGGTAAAGCTCTTATTAGCTCACGGGTTGAGGATGGTGTAGTAAGAGAGGCTCAGTTACCGTTTTTGAGCCTTCCCACTAATTCGGGGCAAGAACTGGCAAGTAAGATCATTGAGCTGGTTGACTCTAGCGATCTAAGAGAAAAGTATGCTCAGCTAGGCAGAGCTTACTATGAGCAGCATTTGTCCAACGCACGGGCAGTAGATGAGCTCTATGCTTTGCTGCGCTCAAATTTGATCAAGGTAGGGAAGGCTCAAGCTTAATATGGGTTTCTATATTGCTAAGCTCGCTATCACTTGAGGTATTGCAGAAACCATTCTTTCTAAGCGATGTCGAGAATGGAATACGGCTGCTATTACTGATAGAGCATTAACTAATTATTCTAGAGGGGTTGTAGTTAGCTGCCCTTTAGAAAAGCCCATCCTGACTTTCAATTGCACAAGCCAGGATGGGACTGCGCTGTTCTAAACCTATAGCTTGATGAACGCCAGAGCGTAGTTGCCATTTAGTGGAATGACTAGTTGGTTCTGGACTGAGTCATAACACATGGAAGCGGCGCTAGGTATGCCGGAAGCTATTATCTGGGCTTCTTGGCCCGGACGAATACGAGAAACACTGCCGAAGCGCACACTGCTCACATATTTGGTGCCGTCTTCTGTTACAACAATGCCATCGTTGCCGCCCTCTACTGCATGCTCGGTGCGGATAACCTCGCCATCGGGGTTAAACGTGATAACAGCGTTGTCACCCACGTTGACAACGACTATATTCCCTTCTCTATCTATAGCCACACCGTTAGGAGCGGCAAGCGGAGCGCCGTCCGCAAAGGTTGAGACTTCGCCGCTCGCTGTAACCTTGTAGATTCTTTCTGGCGATCGGGTATTAGATGCATAGATGGTTCCGTCGTCCGCAACGGCGATACCGTTGAGAATTGTCGAGCCTGGTATCGCGACTGCGTTCAGTGGTTGTCCAGAGGCTAAGTCATAAGAGCGGACGTAACCAACATCGACGGTATATAGCACGCCATTGCTGATAGCGCTTCCTAGAGGGTGGTGTAGTTCCAGTCCATCACGCGTTGCGCCAATCCATTTTGGTGTGTGCACGCTGCCGTCGGGATTTATAAGAGAGACGAAGCCATCGTTCTCAGTTCCATCGCCTCGGGTTGCATTGTTCATAGCCAGCACAAGGTTCTTGTTAGGATCGAATGTGCAACTCTCCGAGAAATGGAAGCTTCCATAGACCTTTACATTGCTAGACATGGGAACGCGAACACCTTCCTCATTAACAGATCCTATAGGCTCGCCCGCTATAAATTCTTGCGCAGAGAGCTGAGAGCTCAGACTAACTAAAATTACCGTGGAAACTAGACTTCGTGAAATGAACTTCATATTGCGTTTTTCTCCTTAGATTAGAAAATTAATAAGATAAACCTTGGGTAGCTCGTCGATGTGTCACTTTAAGCCGAAGACGGGGCGTAGCTTGGTGCCCAGAGAGCTGCCTATGAAGGCAGCTAAAAACCAGAGCCAACCGTGCAGGCTGGTCGAGCCTATGCCGCCAAAATAGGCTCCTATGTTACAGCCGTATGCGATGCGAGCGCCGTAGCCAAGCAATATCCCGCCGATAATCGCCGCGAAAACGGATTTTAGTGGAATACGAAAACTGGGTGAAAATTTTCCTGCAAGGCCGGCGGCGAGAAGTGCGCCCAACATAATGCCAATATTCATAACGGATGTAATATCTGTAAGTACGCTTTGCTCTAGCGCATTGCTAAGTCCAGGTCTTTGCCAATAGGCCCAGCCACCAATATCTATGCCTAGGAATACGGCGATCTTGCCGCCCCATAAGGCGAAAGCTGAAGTAACTCCCCATGGCCGGCCTGCCAATAGTAGTGTGGAGACATTCACCGCGGCGAGAGCTAGCGCTCCGGCTAGTAGTGTCCAGGGGCCGCTTAAGAGTGAGTAGGCACGGTCTACATCCCGGTCATTCTTCACGCCGCCATGGCGCCTATGTTCGTATCTAGTGCTCGCATACCAAATGGCACCGAACAGTGTCAGGCTAATAATGATTGCCCAGGCCGTACCATAGTGCGCAGCAAGCGAGAAGGGGGCCACTCCGGGTGCACCCTGCCACATCTCCCATTGCCAAGTGCCCAAGACAGAGCCGGCAATGAAAGCGGCGAGGGTGACCAGCATGCGCACATTGCCACCACCCGCTGTGAATAGGGTGCCGGACGCGCAGCCGCCTCCTAATTGCATGCCTATGCCAAACATAAAGGCCCCGCAGATAACTGCCAGGTTTATGGGTGCAACACTTCCTCTCAGGCCGGTGCCCCAGAGTTCCCCCTGGGCAATAAGCGGCGTAAAGATCAGCACGGTGACTCCGAGCATAATCATCTGTGCGCGCAAGCCTGCTCCACGGCCAGTGTTGATTACTTCGCGCCAGGCGGCAGTGAAGCCAAAGGCGGCGTGATAGAGGATTATTCCAGCGGCCAGGCCCACTATGAACAGCGCACCCTGTCGCCAGCCGTAGTTGCTGCTGAGATAGGCATACATAGCGAGAGCTAGTAGCCCGCTCATTACGATGCTGCCACGATTATACTGAAACGAGGCAGACGCTAGTGCTGGGCTATTAGCTGGTATGTCCAAGTCGGAACCTCATCGTAGTGTTGTTTGCGTTGAAAAGGCTGATACTGCCTGTTCTTCTAGGGAACGAGTGCTTTGAATTAGTCTACAGACTTTTGCCCGACTTTCTAGCTTATTTGACTGTAAATTAGAGTCGTAGAGACCACTCGATATTGCTACTTTGTAGCCAAATTATAGGAGAAGCCAGCTCGTACATGTGTTACAAATTGTAGGTGTTTCTGGCTCGAGCATGCTTATTTTAGCTTGAGAATTGACCAGGGCTTATGGCCCGCAAAATCGGAGAAAATAGAATGAAGATTAGAATTATAGCCCCCTTATTCGTGCTCATGAGCTCGTTTGTGTTCGCGCAGACGCCACCGCCTGCTACTCCTCAGATTGCGACAGACATAAGCGGCGAGCAAGTTCGAGCGTTTATTGATGCGCTGCCACGAGATCGGGTCAGCGACAACCCCATTCGTGTCGTAGAAACGACAGGCGATATGCGGCTAGGCGTATACGGTGTGTACAGGCCGGCTGGAGTTGCCGGGGACGTCAATGTGCACCTAGTGAATACAACCGAGATCTACTATATGTTGAAGGGCGCTGCTACTTTAGTAACTGGCGGCACCTTAGTGGAGCCTTATGAAGGAAATCCGAGTTGGCTGCGGGCGAAATCGATCGAAGGCGGTGTAAGCCGGCGAGTTGTGCCGGGAGACGTCATTATTATTCCAGGGCATACGGCGCACTGGTGGAGTGAAATGGACGGAGAAATAGAGTATCTGATATTTAGGCCAGACCCTGACAATCGCCTAGAGCTTCAATGAGAGAAAATTCGGCAGCGGGGCGGACGCTATCGCCACTCAAGCTAGCTTGTGGCTACCATTTTGTCGACGTATTGTTTGATGGCACTCAGGCCCTCGCTTCCGATAGAGGTGAACTCCATGCTACTGCGATACTTGTCTCCAATCTGTTCGGTGTTGATGATGCGCGCATAGACGTCTGTCGTTCTAGCGCTGAAGAGCTCGAGCGACAACGCCATCTTTATCTCTGAAGATTTGTTGATCTTGATGGGTGTTTCAACAAGCAGGCCGTGATAACTGATATCGATTACGTCGCCATGATATTTTTCATCGAGTACGATTTTTCCAGAAAGGTTCTGAAAAACAACGGCCATGCCAACTTTGACGCGTGGGCTCTTTCGTCCTTCTCTGCGTGGGACTTCCATCTTTTTTGGTCGATCGGTTGCAAACACCTCGTAAAGATCTACCGCATCGCGCGCGCCCTTGACTTCGACTCTGTTCGGCCACCCGACCTCTACGAAATCTTTGCTTAGTTCGTAGGTATTTTCGCTGATGAGTATCTGTCCACGCAGACAGTGAGCTTCGATTCTAGAGGTTAGGTTCACCTCGTCACCAATGATTGTGTACTCATGGTAGTGATCAGAGCCGAGATCACCAACGACTACAGAGCCTGTATTTAGAGCTATTCCAACGAACAGGTCTGGCATGTTAAGAGATCTGTTCACATCGTTAAGTTCGCTCATGGCCATTTGCATCTCGACGGCGCAGGCTATGGCGTTCTCGACGTCGGACTCTCGCTCTTCGGGGAAGCCAAAAACCACTAGGATCGAGTCGCCCATCAACTTGTCGATGGTGCCGCCATACTTGGTAATAATGTTTCCCATGGCATTGAAGTAGCGATTCAGCAGGCTTACAACATC
>CALTDI010000003.1:0-25000 GCA_943842505.1 uncultured Pseudomonadales bacterium
GTTCCTCACTACGGCTGGTGAGGTGGTAATCATAGCGTGGTGGATTGTTTTGGTAGGTGCGTTTCTCAAGCAATCCACACTTCACCATGCGCGCCAACCTGGTCGCAAGAATATTGCTTGGCATATTTTCTTTCGATTCTTGAAAATCCTTGTATCTGTGCCTACCGAAAAGACCGATGTCTCTTATGAGTAGAAGTGTCCATTTATCACCTAAGATATCGAGGGCAGTCGCTATCGGGCAGCTAGAACGCAGTGCGGTTGATTGAGGGAGTTTCTTCATGAGCGTAAAACTAGCTGAGTAACTCTAGTTTTGCAAGTCACTTTGACGAAGCTATAAAAATGCCGAATTATTAGTGAGCGGGAATCTAGTTTTTAAGGGTGCGAGAGGAAGGTGCGAGAGGAGGATACGAGAGAAAGGTGCGAGAGGAGGATGGGAGAGGAAGGTACGAGAAGAAGGTGCGAGAAGAAGGATGTTAGCGATGCGCGTGGCGCACGATGCGCTGCTTGTCTACGGCCCATTCCTGGTCTTTCTTTGCGGCGCGCTTGTCGTGGTCTTGCTTACCCTTGGCCAGGGCTATCTGCACTTTGACCAGATGCCCCTTCCAATACATCTTGGTGGCGACACAGGTGTGTCCCTTCTGTTGAACGGCAGCGATTAGCTTGGCCAGTTCTTTGGTCTTAAGCAGCAGCTTCTTGGTTCTGTCCGGGTCGGCTATGACATGGGTGTTGGCGGTGTTCAGCGGCGTGACATGGCAGCCTAACAGGAAGGCCTCGCCGTCTTTTAGCAGCACATAGCTGTCGGTTAGCTGCACTTTCTTCATGCGCAGGGATTTCACCTCCCAGCCCAGCAGTGCTACGCCGGCCTCGAAAGTGTCCTCTATGTAGTAGTCGTGGCGCGCCCTTTTATTGGCGATGATAGTGGTATCTACCGTCTTGCTCTTGACTCTTGTTGTCTTGGATTTTGCCATGGGGCGCGATTATAGCGTTTTCCGTGATCTTAGGCGCAAATACTTCGCAAAGCGCCATTTGGCGCGCGTTGTGCTGCTATGGCGGCACTGTTAGAATCCCCCAACAAGAATGATTTACTCGCCGATAATAATGCTAATAGCTTGAGCTAAAAGGGGTTTTTGATGTCAGACGTTAGAGGGCAATTTAGCTCAAGACTGGGATTTGTTCTCGCCGCCGCCGGCTCCGCGGTGGGCCTTGGCAACCTCGTGGCATTCCCGGTTATGGCATCCAAGAACGGCGGTGCCGCCTTTCTTATCATCTATCTCTTCTTTATCGCCTTTATCTGTTACCCGGTCATGCTGGCCGAGATATCCATGGGGCGCAAGACCCAGCGCAACCCGGTGGGGGCCTTCTCCGAGCTATCGGGCGGGGATAAGAAGTGGCACCTGGTGGGCATGCTGGGCATTCTCACGCCTTTTATGATCGCCGTGTTCTATACGGTGATTACTGTGTGGCTGGTGGTGTACCTAAAAGAGATCGCCACCGGTGGTCTGGGCGCACTGGCGGAGGAGGCCACATTCGGTGAATTGGTGTCCCAGCCCTCGCTGTTTGGCTATCTGGCTCTGCTGCTTGGGATCGTGTTTTTTGTCTTGCTCGGTGGCGTGAAGGGGGGTATCGAACGCCTCGCCAGAGTACTAATGCCTACGCTGGCGGTCATGCTTATTCTGCTTACGATATTCGTTCTGACACTGGACGGTGCCGTAGCCGGTATCAAGTATTACCTGGTGCCGGATTTCAGCAAGGTAAGCCTAACAGTTGTTAATGGTGCGCTGAGTCAGGCCTTCTTCTCGCTCTCCCTAGGCATGGGCATTCTGATTACCTACGGCTCCTATTTTGGCCGCGAGGACAATATTCCGCAGTCGACACGCATGGTTGCCATCGCCGATACCAGCATCGCCTTCTTCGCCGGCCTGCTGATTCTGCCTGCCATCTTCGCCTTCGACCCGAACACCAATACCGACGATCTCTCAACCAGTAGTGTGGGCCTGATCTTCAGTTTCTTGCCCAAGATATTTCTGTCGATGCAGGTTGCGGTGGGCTACACCGGTGCCAGCATCGTGGCGATGATATTCTTCACCCTGGTGTTCTTCGCCGCGCTGACGTCTCTGGTGTCTATCATCGAGATACCGATCTCCTGCTGGATCGATGAGTGGAAATTCAGTCGCAAGAAGGCGGTGCTATTGCAGGCCGGCCTGCTGCTTGCCTTCGCGATACCGGCGACTATGTCGCTTGGCATGGTGGACTTCTTTACCAACTTCACCAGCTATGGCGGGGTGAGCAAGTCCTTCTTCGATCTGGTGTCGGATGTGTTCTACGAGACTATCTTGCCGCTGGTGGGCTTTACGGTCTGTATCTTCTGTTCGTATAGATGGAAGATGAGCGGTCTGTCGGAGGAGCTGTCCAGGGGCGACCCGAACTACGAAGGCTCGCTCTTACAGAAGTACATCAACTTCTCCCTGGGTACTATTATCCCTGTGGTGCTCTTGGTCGTTTTCCTCAGCACCGTGTATCAGATCTATCTGTAGCGCCACTGACTGCATTGGGGTTTCTAATTAGGGTTTTTAGCTCATGACTTCGATCCATCGAAGCGCCCTGGTCGAATATTCTGACCAGCAGATGTTTGATTTGGTGAACGCCATCGAACACTACCCCGAGTTTATGCCCGGCTGTGTGTCGGCTAGGGTTATTAGCCAGTCCAGCACCGAATTGGTTGGTCGAGCTGTGTCTGTCCAAGGCGGGCATCAGCCAGCAATTCACCACCCGCAATCAGCTGTTCAGGCCGCAGCGTATCGAGATGAACTTGGTGGAAGGGCCCTTCAAGAGCTTTAGCTCGCAGTGGACATTTACCGCCCTGACCGACAGCGCCTGCAAGGTGGCGCTGGAGATGGAGTTCGAATTTACATCGGGGCTGATGGATTTCGCGATGGAGAAGCTGTTCAGTAGCTCGGCGAACCATCAGGTGGATGCCATCGTGCAGCGCGCCCATGAGGTCTATGGCAATGGATGACAGGCAAGCAAGTGACGACGATCAGGCCGCCATGATTACGGTAGAGGTCGCCTATGCGACGCCGGCGCGGCAACTCATCGTGCCGCTGGTGGTGCCCGAGGGGACGACTGCCTATGAGGCCGTGCAGCGCTCGAATATCGCCGCAGAATTCTCAGAGATAGATATCGATAACGACCCCATGGGCATCTTCTCGCGGCCGCTGGATGGCAAGGGCAGGCCATTGCCTGCCGAGTATGTGATGAGTGCAGGTGATCGGGTCGAGATCTACCGGCCGCTACTGATCGACCCCAAGGCGGCGCGCTTGGATAGGGCGAAGACGGCTAAGCCTAAGAAGAAGTAATTTATTCTACGCGATGCGTTTGTAAGGGACTTTCAGGCAGGTCAAATACGCTCAGCGGGTGAAATTTTTGGACCGTGTTCTGGTCGAGATCTACCGGCCGCTACTGATCGACCCGAAGGCGGCGCGCTTGGATCGGGCGAAGACGGCTAAGCCTAAGAAGAAGTAATTTATTCTACGCGATGCGTTTGTAAGGGACTTTCAGGCAGGTCAAATACGCTCAGCGGGTGATATTTTTGGACCGTGTTCTGGTGGAGATTTCCCGGCCGCTGCTGATTGACCCGAAGGCGCACGCTTGGATCGGGCGAAGACTTCGCGACCGATCAAGAGGAAATAGTAGTGAAGACTAATCTTGCTTAGTTGGTAGACCAATAAGGGTTAACTGGATCGAGAGATTCAATCGGTACAAGTCTTTGGGAAGGGGCGCGCTTGGATGGGGTGAATAGCGATAATAGTAAGTAGTCTATTCTACGCGTTGCTTATGCAAAGGACTTGCAAGCAAGTGAAATACGCTAGTAAGTGAAAATTTTTAGACTAGGTTCTGATGAAAAACGCTAGTAAGTGGAAATTTCTTAACAAGGTTCAGCTCTTGTCTTCTAAAGCCACTGTCCTTGGCGCATAATGGAATTATTACCTACACTTAGTACAACTAGTGCAAATGCTGGCGTGAATCATGTCTGAAGAAGAGAAGAAAGAGAGCCTGCTCAAGCGCATCGAGGCGGGCTTGCATGAATACTATGTAACGTCCTATAGACGTTCCTTCGCCCGCGCTCAGCGTGACGAGGAAGACCTGTTCATGTTGCTGGTGTTCGCCGAGAGTCTGGGCATACCCAATCCTGCAGCCTTCTATACTATGGAGCTGCTTCCCATCGTCTACGACCGTTTTCATGACTGGCATGTGCGCATGGGCATGGAACGCTCACCTTTGGATCACGTACATTGCTGTTAGAACTCGCTCGCTCAAAGAAAATTCTGTTCTTCGGAGGCAAGGGTGGCGTCGGCAAGACGACGATCTCTGCCGCCACCGCATTAGCTCGCGCCAACGATGGCGCAAAGGTATTGCTGGTCTCAACAGACCCTGCCCATAACCTCGGGCATCTGTTTAACAGAAAGATCGGCTCGAAGCCGGTTCGCCTCGCCGCTGGCCTGGATGGTCTGGAGCTAGACCCGGCCGAGACCGTTAAGCTGCACATGGAGGAGATCACCAACTCCCTGCACCGGCTGATGCCGATTAATCTGCGCAGCGAAGTCGACAAGCACATGGCGTTGTCCAAGGACGCGCCGGGCATGCAAGAGGCGGCGATCCTCGAGCGCATCGCCGAGGTGGTAGAGCAGGGCACGAAAGACTATGACCTTATAGTGTTCGACACGGCACCCTCTGGGCACACGGCCAGACTCATGGTGTTGCCAGAGATGATGTCCGCCTGGACGGAAGGCCTGATTCAGCGCCGCGAGAAGGCAGATAAGTTCGCCGAGATTGTGCGCGACATGGGCCGCGACTCCAGCATGGAAGACAAGGTGTTCGGCAACGACCCGGAAGACGACGACAAGATGCGCGAGTCGGGTATTCGCAGCCTGTTGAATCGACGTCGGCTGCGCTTCACTACCCTGCGCGACAAGCTGTCCGATAAGAACCAGACCTCCTTCGTGATTGTTCTGGCGGCAGAACGCCTGCCGGTGTTGGAGACCATAGAGCTGCAGCAGCAGCTGAAGAAGGCGAAGATTAGCGTCGACTGCCTGGTAGTGAATAAGCGCTCACCGAAGGGCGAGGGCGATTTCCTCGAGGAACGTCGCGCACAGGAAGAGGCGCATATGGCCACCCTTACCAAGGCGCTGCCGAAGATACCGCGGCAGGATCTGTATCTGTTGGCGCAGGATATCGTCGGCGTCGATGCGCTGCAGGCGATGGCGCAGAGAATTACGAACTACCAGGCCGACTAGTTTGCAGCGAAAAATTTGAATCGGGCTTGCAGTGGAAGGGATTTTTGAGTTAAAAGGACTGTCAGAAAATTTATGGCGTTGTCTTTTCGCCAGACTAGAATCATAAAGCAGACAACCATGCGGTTAACTACACCGACAAGCACAGAAACAGTGCGCGGCATTCGCAGCAGGATGACGGCGCTGCGTACCCTGCCTTTTATGGCAGTGCTAAGTGTGTTTCTGCTATTCGCGCAAGCGGTGGAGCATGGCCACAGTCACGATGCCGATTTGCAGGCGCAGTTCGATTGCGAGATCTGTCTCAAGATAGGTTCGCTGGATAATATAGCTGTCGCGGAAGCGCCACAGTTAATCGCGCCCGCTACGGGTCAGCAATTCTCGATTCTGATTCAGAATCAAATATCTTTAGATGTTTTAAGCGCCACCGCGCGCGCCCCTCCCTCTTACACATAAACCGATTCGGCCATCTACCGGCTAACACAGGCAGTCAACAAGGTATTTTTGTTGCCCCTGTCCGGTCGTTACATTCCACCGTTGTTTTGTGTGAGACAAGAAATGAAACTCAATTTTAAGAAACCCGGCACTGCTGTCTGTGCCTTACTGCCACTATTAGTTTCAACCGAGCTTGCCGCTCAAGACCTGGGGTTAGATCCAGAGCTAGAACATAGCGACGGGGCGATAGAAGAACTGATCGTTACCTCAACCCTGCACAGGTCGCGCGCGGATACCGCGCTGCCGGTAAATATCCTAAGCGGCGAAGAGCTGCGCGAAAAAGTCGCCGCTACCTTGGGCGAGACGCTGCAAGATCAGGTGGGCGTGACGGTTGCCTCATTCGGCGCAGGTGTCGGCTCGCCGGTGATTCGTGGTCAGGGTGGTAATCGTGTGCAGGTGCTGCAGGGCGGCATCGGTAATATCGATGCCTCGGCGATCAGTGCCGACCACGCGAACTCTCTTGAGCCTGCGTTGGCGGAACGCATCGAGGTTATACGTGGGCCGGCGACGCTGCTCTACGGTAACGGCGCGATAGGCGGCGTGGTGAACGTAATCGACAACCGCATCCCCAGAAGCATGCCGCCTGCGATAACCGGCATCGTGGAGACGCGCAACAACAGCGTCTCCGATCAGCAGGTGAGCGTGGGTCGGCTGGAGGGTGGCGCGGGCAACATCGCCTGGCACCTGGACGGTGTCTATCGCGAGAGCAACGATGTGGAGATCCCCGGTTTCGCCATTAACTCCAGAAGCATCGACGTGACGGACGGCGAGGAACTGGAAGAATTGTTTGAGGGCCGGGGGCGAATCGCCAACTCCAATACCCGCGCGAGCGTGCAAACCGCGGGTGCGTCGTGGATATTCGACGAGGGCTACATCGGCTTCTCGCTGAATCGCCTGGAGAACGAATACGGCATTCCCGGCCACGATCACGGCCATGAGGGTGAGCATGAAGAAGAACACGACGAAGAGCATGAAGGCGAAGAAGATCATGACGAGTATGGCGAACAAGACGGCGTGCGTATCGTTATGGAACAGGACAGGGCCGATATCGAAATGGAGCTGCCTCTAGGCGGCTGGTTCGAAGAGTTGCACGGGCGCATGAGTACGGTGGACTACCAGCATGCGGAAGTAGAGCCCAGCGGCGAGATCGGCACACTGTTCGAGCAGGACGGCACCGAGGGCCGCTTCGTGTTGCATCTCGGGGGAACCGATAGGCGCGAAGGCGTGCTCGGCGTGCATTTCTCGCACCGGGATTTCTCGGCCATAGGCGAGGAGGCGTTCATACCCTCTACCGATATCGATTCACTGGCGCTGTTTACCCTGCACAGCATCGATAGCGGCGACTTTACCTACGAGTTCGGTCTGCGCGGTGAGCGGCAGAGTCTTAGTCAGAATCGCGGGGCCTGTGAATCGGAGAACACCAGCTTCAGCGGCTCAAGCTCGGCGATCTGGCATTTCTCTGAGCAGTCGAATCTGTTGTTCTCGATAGCCCACTCGCAGCGTTCGGCATCGGTAGAGGAGCTGTTTTCCAATATCGACACAGCCTGCGGCGAACTGCCAAGCGACATGTTGATCGAGCACGCGGCCACCCAGAGATTGGAGGTGGGCATGCCCGATGCCGAGGTGGAGAAGTCCACTAACTTCGAGTTTGGCTATCTCAAACATATGGGCGAGGTGACTGCCGAGCTTAATCTCTACTACAACGACATCAGTGACTATATTTTTCTGGCAGACACGGGTGTGTTTCGGGACGAGGTTGAAATCTCCCGCTACCAACAGAGAGATGCGCTGTTCTACGGCATGGAGGCGCAGGCCAACTTCCCACTGCGACGCAGCGGCGATCATCTCACCGAGCTCACGCTCTTCGGCGACTATGTGCGCGCCGAATTCGATAGCCAGGGCAACGTGCCGCGTATTCCACCGCTTAGTGTTGGCTTCGAGCTGAGACACTCACACGTGAATTGGCAGACCAAGCTGCGTTGGACCGAGATTCAGCATCAATCCGATACGGCATTCAATGAGTCGCGCACCGATGGCTACCGACTATTAAATTACTACGCAGACTATCATCTGCCCTTCGACAGTTCCGAGGTCTTGTTCTTTGTGAAGGCGAACAATCTGTTGGACGAAGAGATTCGTCACCATGTTTCGCTGCTGAAGGATCTGGCGCCGGCACCGGGCCGGTCGTTGGAGGTAGGTCTGCGTTTGGAGTTCTAGCTAGGGATTCTAGACAGGACTTCTAACTAGTTGGTGCTGGCCTGAGTGTCGGCTTCAGCGGTTGGGGTAAAATCACCAGTGAAGTTGACCAGAGCGTCATCGACGAAGAACACCGACACGCGTTCCTGGCCGCGTATGCCGCCACCGGGCTGAAAGTTGTACACGTAGTCCCAGCGATCCTGATGGAAGGGATCGCGAACCAGTGGCGAGCCCATAACAAATATCACCTGTCGCTTGGTCATGCCCGGGCGCAGCTGATCGATCATCTGCTGAGTGATGATGTTTCCCTGGGGTATAGAAATCTTGTAAACACCCGGGAAGTCCATGTTGCCAATGTTGCCGCAGGCAAGCAGGACAGACATCAGAGCAAGAAGAACGCTGTTTCGTATTAGGTGTTTCATAAAGCTGATATTGACCCGATTTGCATTAACCCTAGTATTTTCTAGGGACATAGTAGTTTCAAACTTGCTGCCTTACAAGGCACCCCTTCGATTCGAAATCCTGCGAAATCGAGGGCGGCTCCTTTCCTCTGTCTTGGGCAGAGGGCATAATACCCTACTACCTGAGGCAGTCAAACAAGCCACTGTTTGCAGTCTTCAGGCATTAATCCCTATAATTGAGAGCGGACTATGGCTACAGAGAACCAGGAACTTCGCAAAGCAGGCCTTAAAGTTACCCTGCCCAGAGTTAAGATTCTGCAGATTATGGAAAGTTCCGCCACCAAGCATCTAAGTGCGGAAGATGTCTATAAGGCGCTGATCGAGGCCGACGAAGATGTGGGCCTGGCCACGGTCTATAGGGTGCTCACGCAATTCGAGGCCGCGGGATTGGTGATGCGTCATCACTTCGAGGGCGGCAGTTCCGTGTTCGAGCTCACCACGGTGGACCATCACGATCACATCGTCTGTCAGGCCTGCGGCAGCGTCGAAGAGTTTTACGACGAAGTTATCGAAGAGCAGCAGGAGAAGATCGCCAAGAAGTACGGCTTTGAGATCACCGATCACAGCATGTATCTGTATGGCATCTGCAGAGACTGTCAGGCACAGGCCTAGTCTTTACTAGCTAGTCGCCACCATCTTCTCGGCATGGGCGAGTGATTCGTCGCTGAGTTCTTCGCCGCCCAACATGCGGGCAACCTCTCTCACTTTTTCGCTATCACTAAGCTCGGCAATCTGTGTGAGTGTCGATCCGGCCTTGGTGAACTTGCTAACGAAGAAATGATTATGGCCCTGGCCCGCCACGGGAGCCTGATGGGTCACACACAGAATCTGCGTGCGCTCCGCCAGCTGTCTAAGTAACTGACCTACCACCTTGGCAACACCGCCACCGATACCCACATCCACCTCGTCGAATACGAGGCTTGGCACATGGGATGTCTGCGCCGTGATTACCTGAATCGCGAGGCTGATTCTCGACAGTTCGCCGCCGGAGGCAATCTTGATGAGCGGCTTGGCCGGCTGACCGGGATTGGTGCTTACCAGAAACTCTATGGTTTCCAGCCCGCCGAGAGCCAGCTTGTCTTTATCGCTCGCTAGCAGCTGCACCTCGAGGCTGGCGTGGGGCATGCCCAGCTGCTTCAGCTGTTCGTTGACCTGCGTGGCCAGTTTGCCGCTGCCTTTTTTGCGCTGCTTGCTGACGTCCTTTGCCACTTTTATATAGTCCTGACGCAGCTGCGCGCCGGCGGCCTCCAGCTTCTCTAGCTCGGCGTCGCTGTTCTCGATCAGATCGAGCTGCTGGCGCAGGTCGGCAATAACCTCAGTGAGGCCATCGGGTTTTACTTTGTGCTTGCGCGCGATTGCGTGCAACACGCCCAGTCGCGTGTTGACCTGATCCAGTCGCTCCGGGTTCGCCTCGAACTCGTCGGCGAAGGCGCGCAGGTCGGACACGGCCTCGTCCAGTTGAATGCTGGCGTTCTCTAACAGGCCAATAATATTGTTCACCCGGTCGTTCTTCTCGGGCAGGTCCCGCAGCGCCGTCAGCGCCTGATGCATCGCCGTCTTGGCATTCTGCTCTTCGTCGTCGCCACATAGCGTGAGGGCGGTTTGTACCGATGCCACGGTCTCGTCTGCGTGATTCAGCGATTTGAATTCGGCCTCCAGCTTGGGCACTTCGTCGCTGGCGATGCCTAGCTCGTTTAGTTCATTAAGCTGATAGGACAGTAACTGTGTCTGCGCGGAGTCTTCCTGAGAGCGGTTGCTAAGCTGGTTGATCTGTTGTGCATTCTTCTGCCATTGCTTCCAGATATCCTGCATCTGGGCGAGTACTTTTGGTGCTACGCAGAAATCATCGAGGAGTCGCTGGTGCGTGCCGCGATGCAGCAAGGATTGGTGTTCGTGTTGGCTGTGGATATCCAGCAGCATTTCGCCCAGCGCCTTTAAGGAGGCCATGGTTACCGGCGAGCCGTTGATATAGCCCTTGGAGCGGCCATCGCTATTAACTATGCGGCGCAGCAGGCAGCTTGTGGAATCGGGGTCTGTCTCCAGGTCGTTGTCATCCAGCCACTGCTGAGCGGCCTTGATGTTAGCAATATCGAATTCGGCGCAGATGTCAGTCTTGCGCGCGCCGCTGCGTACTATGCCCTTGTCGGCACGATCGCCCAGGGTCAGGCCAAGGGCGCCCAGCATGATGGATTTGCCCGCGCCGGTCTCGCCGGTTATCACCGACATACCGGCCTTGAACTCGATCTCCAACTTGTCGACGGTGGCGTAATTCTGAATGGATAATTGCTGCAGCATAGGGGCAAAGTATAGGGGATTGAACCGGGTTTATGCAGCACTAATGCGATTATTTACGCGGGCTGTGCGGGCCGGGTTTGCCGAGCGTAAACCACAGCCGCCAGGGGCTCGGGGAATTTTCCCGGAATTTGCTGAAATTGCTTGAATACGCTCCCGCAGACCCCATATAGCGGTCATCGGCTGAGTTTCAGCCCCTAACAACTACCAGCAATTGCCTAACAAATTTTAAGCAGGGGAAGTCATGAGCACGCAGACTCCAGATCAAGATCAAGACCCTTCCGATCAGGCTAATGCCGACGAATTAGAAGAGACAACGAACGAATCGGCGGATGAGAACAATGCCGAGCAGGACCCGCTTGAGCAGGCCGCGGCGAAGCTAGCCGAGTGTGAAGAGGCCGCCCAGCGCGCGAAAGATGACCTGCTGCGCGTGCAGGCCGAGATGCAGAACGTGCGTCGCCGCGCCGAGCAGGACGTAGAGAAGGCGCATAAATACGGCCAGGAGAAGTTCAGCATCGAGCTGTTGGCGGTGGTTGATAACCTGGAGCGCTCGTCTGGAAGTCGCCAGCAACAACGAAGATGAGACGGTGAAGGCGATCTACGAGGGGGTGAATCTAACCCTCAAGAGTTTTCTGGATTGCTTTACCAAATTCAACATAGAGGCGGTTGACCCTTTGGGCGAACCGTTCGATCCGCAGCTGCATCAGGCCATGTCCATTCAAGAGAACGCCGAATGCGAGCCGAACACGGTAATCGCCGTTATGCAGAAGGGTTATACCCTGCACGGGCGCGTCATTCGTCCTGCCATGGTCATGGTCTCGAAATAAGGCATATAGCCGCACCATGGGCCTGAGGGGCAGGCCGGGGGCGCGGCAATAGTAGTGGCTGGGTAAGGCCACAAGAAAATAAGGGAATTAGCGGTTTGGTCCTTGAATTACGCTGGATCGGGCCAATATTGAAGCTCACTTCAGTAAACTATACGTCGGATCAACGCCGCAATTGAGCTTGATTCAGGACACTAGAGAGATCGGAGATCTGAACAATGGGAAAGATAATTGGTATCGACTTGGGCACCACCAACTCCTGCGTAGCAGTGCTGGATGGTGGCGAAGCCAAGGTAATTGAAAACGCCGAGGGTGATCGCACCACGCCTTCCATCATCGCTTATGCGAGTGACGGTGAGACGCTTGTTGGTCAGCCGGCGAAGCGTCAGGCGGTAACGAACCCGCATAACACGCTGTTCGCTATCAAGCGTTTGATAGGTCGTCAGTTTAAAGACGACGTCGTACAGAAAGACATCAAGATGGTGCCTTACAAGATTATCGAAGCCGATAATGGCGATGCCTGGGTTGAGGTAAATGGCGAGAAGATGTCTCCTCCTCAGATCGCAGCACAGGTGCTGATGAAGATGAAGAAGACGGCGGAAGACTTTCTGGGCCAACCGGTCACGGAAGCGGTTGTTACCGTGCCTGCCTACTTCAACGATTCTCAGCGTCAGGCGACCAAAGACGCGGGCAAGATTGCCGGTCTCGACGTTAAGCGCATAATCAACGAGCCAACGGCCGCTGCACTCGCCTACGGCATGGACAAGAAAGCCGGTGACTCCACTATCGCTGTGTATGACCTCGGTGGTGGTACCTTCGATATCTCTATCATCGAGATTGCCGAGACAGATGGCGAGCACACTTTCGAAGTGCTCTCGACCAACGGCGATACATTCCTTGGTGGTGAAGATTTCGACCTGCGTCTGATCGACTATCTTGCAGATGAATTCAAGAAAGAATCAGGCATGGATCTACACAACGATCCGCTAGCACTGCAGCGTCTTAAAGAAGCGGCAGAGAAGGCGAAGATCGAGTTGTCTTCGGCGCAGTCTACCGAAGTTAATCTGCCTTATATTACGGCCGATGCATCGGGTCCAAAACACCTTGTGCAAAAACTGACTAGAGCAAAATTTGAATCGCTGGTCGAAGAACTCGTTGAGAGAACTCTGGGGCCACTTAAGATGGCATTGGCAGACGCCGATCTTGAAGTGTCCGCTATCGACGATGTGATTCTCGTGGGTGGTCAGACTCGTATGCCACTGGTACAGAAGAAGGTTACCGAATTCTTCGGCAAGGAGCCGCGTCACGACGTGAACCCTGACGAAGCGGTTGCAGTAGGCGCGGCGATTCAGGCGGGCGTACTCTCTGGTGATGTGAACGACGTGTTGCTGTTAGACGTTACACCTCTGTCCCTGGGTATCGAAACCATGGGCGGTGTTGCCAGTATGCTTATCGACAAGAACACAACGATTCCAACGAAGAAGACACAGGTGTTTTCAACCGCGGATGACAATCAGACGGCGGTTACGATTCACGTCGTACAGGGTGAGCGTAAGCAGGCTGCTCAGAATAAATCTCTGGGTCGTTTTGACCTGAGTGATATTCCTCCTTCGCCACGTGGCATGCCACAGATCGAAGTAGCCTTCGACCTGGACGCGAACGGTATTCTGAACGTGTCGGCGAAAGACAAGGCGACAGGCAAGGAACAGTCTATCGTGATCAAGGCATCGAGCGGGCTGTCTGACGAAGAGATCGAAAAGATGGTCAAAGACGCCGAGGCAAATTCTGCCGAGGACAAGAAGTTCGAAGAACTGATTACTGCGAGAAATACAGCCGATGGCATGATTCACGCAACCAAGAAAACTCTGGAAGAAGCTGGCGACAAGGCGACCGACGAAGAGAAGGACGCGATCAATACTGCCATCACCGAACTGGAAGAAGCAGTTAAGGGCGATGACGTAGCGGCGATGGAAGCCAAGACCAAGGCTCTGACCGATGCTTCAGGAAACCTGGCGCAGAAGATGTATGCCGAAGCACAGGCCGCTGAGACTGCAGCGGGTGCAGGTGCAGCAGAAGAAGGCGGCAGCGCCGAGAATTCTGACGCCGTCGACGCCGAGTTCGAAGAAGTTCAGGAAGAAGAGAAGGAAGAGGAAAAGTAGTCGGCTGATGGCGCTAGATTCGGGGCAAACTCCGAAACGAAGCGACAGTCCGATGCGCAAGTAAAAACTAAGTCATTCCGATGGCTTAGTTTTTTTTGCGTTTATCCATTGCAGTAAAAGACAGCAAGCTAAAAGAGCGAATACGATGTCAAAGAAGGATTACTACGAAGTACTGGGCGTTTCGAGAGACGCAGCGGCAGCCGATATCAAGAAGGCTTATCGCCGCGTGGCTATGAAGAATCACCCAGACAAGAATCCGGACAACGAAGAGGCTGTCGAGATTTTCAAGGAGGCGAACGAAGCCTTCGAGGTACTCTCCGACAAGGAGAAGCGCGCACGCTATGATCAATATGGTCATGCCGGTGTAGAAGGGCAGACCAGTCATGGCTCTGCCGATTTCGGTGACATCTTCGGCGATATATTTGGTGACATCTTTGGCGGCGGCGGTCGCGGTGGTGGGCGCAGCCATGTGCGTCAGGGTGCCGACCTGCGTTATAACCTGGAGCTAAGCCTCGAAGAGGCGGTGAAGGGCACGTCGGTCAAGATTCGAATACCTACTACCGTTACCTGTGACACCTGTAGTGGAAGTGGTTCCAAGAAGGGCAGCGAGCCTATCGACTGTACGACCTGTGCGGGTCACGGTCAGGTACGCATGCAGCAGGGTTTCTTCTCTGTGCAGCAGACCTGTCCGCGCTGTCAGGGTGCCGGCAAACAGATTAAAGATCCCTGCAACACCTGTCATGGCCGCGGCAATGTAGAAGAGACCAAGACGCTGTCGGTGAAGGTGCCGGCCGGAGTCGATGTGGGTGACCGCATACGTCTGACCGGTGAGGGGCAGGCTGGAACACACGGAGGTCCCTCTGGTGATCTCTACGTAGAGGTATCGATTCGTCCGCACAAGATATTCGTTAGAGAAGGGCGCGATCTGCACTGCGAGATTCCGATCAACTTTGTCGATGCAGCCCTGGGTGGCGAGTTGGAAGTGCCGACTCTGGACGGTCGCGTTAAATTGAAGATTCCAGTAGAGACGCAGACGGGCAAACTCTTCCGTCTGCGCGATAAGGGTGTTAAGCCTATTCGCGGTGGCAGCACCGGCGACCTGTTGTGCCGCGTAGTTGTCGAGACGCCTGTGCATCTAACCAAGCGCCAGAAAGAAATTCTCGAAGAGTTCCGCGGCATTCAAGAAGGCGAAGGCAAACGGCAGTCACCGAAGACGTCGTCGTGGTTTGACGGAGTGAAGAGCTTTATTGACGAGCTGCGATCTTAAGCCGAAGACTACACTCCAAGCTTATGCTGTGTTCAGCCCTCGTTAGAAGTTAGAGATCAAGGCAGTCACCGAAGACGTCGTCCTGGTTCGACGGAGTAAAGAGCTTCATTGATGAGCTGCGATCTTAAGCCGAAGATTACACAACAAGCTTATGCTGTGTTCAGCCCTCGTTAGAAGTTAGAGAACAAGGCAGTCACCGAAGACTTCGTCCTGGTTCGGCGGAGTAAAGAGCTTTATTGACGAGTTGCGATCTTAAAGATCAAGTCTGCAGTAGAACTTTACAAGCAAAGAAAACGCCGCGAACCGATATTCGGTTCGCGGCGTTTTTAGTTTCATCACAAGCTGTGTATCTAGCCCAGTGCTTCAGTAAGTATTTTGTGGTGTTGGTCGGCTTCGAGTCTGGGCCCAAAGCTTGAGACTACGGTAGCCGATGCCAGGCTCGCTAGCTTACCCGCCGTTGCAAAATCCTTTCCCTGGGTCAACGCGTACATAAACGCACCCGCAAACATATCGCCGGCACCGTTAGTGTCTACTGCCTTCACCGAGTGCGCCGCGACGTTGATATAGTCCTTGCCGTCGTAAAGAAGTGCGCCGTCGGCGCCGCGTGTTATCGCGAACTGCTTCGCCTTGCTCTTCATCTTCTCGCAGGCCGCATCGAAGTCGTCGGTCCCAGCCCACAGCTTGGCTTCCTGCTCGTTGCAGAAGAGCAGATCGACGCCGGTGCCCAGAACATCATTCACGTTGTCGAGAAAATACTCCACCATCGCCGGGTCGGAGAATGTCATGGCGGTCTTAATGCTATTCAACTCCGCGAACTTCTTCAGCTCTACCACGGCGTCTTTGGCGCTGGGAGAGGTGACTAGATAACCTTCTATGTAGACATACTCGGATTCTTTGACCGCGTCGAAATCGATCTCGTGCCCGGATACTGTCTCCGATACGCCGAGGAAGGTATGCATGGTGCGTTCTGCATCGGGGCTTATCATGACGATGCAGCGGCCAGTGGTGCCGTCTTCGCGCATGCTCTCGTTGTTCGTCTCTATGCTCTGATCGCCCAGCTGGTTGATATAGAAGTCACCGGTCTCGTCGTTCGCTACCTTGCAGCTTAGGAAGGCATTGCCACCAAACTGACTTAGTGCATACAGGGTGTTTGCTGCAGAGCCACCACCGGCGCGCTTCTTGATGCCGTATTTGTCCGTCAGCAGATCCAGTAACTGTTGCTGCTGCTCCTGACTCACCAGAGTCATCAGACCCTTCTCTATGTCATGCTCTTGAAAGAAGCTTTCGTCGACTTCGAACTCTTTATCGACCAGGGCGTTGCCTACTCCGTATACATCAAATTTCACTCTGTAATCCTCGTTGAATTGCTTCTTTGTTATTTCTTATCTGGGAAGCGCAGCGAAGGCTTTCTCTGCGGCGTCCAATGTGAGTTGAATTTCCTTCTCGCCATGGGCGCTGGATACGAATCCGGCCTCGAAGGCAGAAGGCGCCAGGTAGACGCCATTATCCAGCATCGTATGGAAGTAATGCTTGAAACGTTCGACATTACAGCTCATTACCTGGGAGAACTGAGTCACCTCTTTTTCTTCGGTGAAGAAACAGCCGAACATCGCACCGACCTGGTTGGTCGTAAAGGGGATGCCCGCTTGATCGGCGCGTTCCTGCAGGCCACTCATTAGCGAGGCGGTACGCTGGGTGAGTTGCTCGTGAAAGCCGGGTTCGGAAATTAGATTAAGTGTCGCCAGGCCCGCTGCAACGGCAAGCGGACTGCCGGCCAGGGTGCCAGCCTGATAGACACCGCCCAGCGGTGCGATCATATCCATGATCTCTTGCTTGCCACCAAACGCGCCTATAGGAAGCCCGCCGCCTATTACCTTGCCGATGGTCGTCAGGTCAGGCTCAATAGCGTAAATAGACTGGGCGCCACCTAAGGCGACTCGAAAGCCTGTCATGACTTCGTCGAAGATGAGTACCGCGCCATGCTTGCTGCAGTGCTCGCGCAGTGCCTGAAGAAAACCCGGTGCGGGCGGCACACAATTCATGTTGCCGGCAACGGGCTCGACTATTACGCAGGCGATTTCGTCGCCATTCTCGGCGAAGAAACTCTCAAGTGCTGCGCTGTCGTTATAGGGGAGCACATGGGTGAGGTCGGTATAGGCCTTAGGCACGCCCAGTGAATCGGGTTCGCCAAGGGTCAGCGCCCCGGAGCCAGCCTTGACCAGAAGGCCATCGACATGGCCGTGATAGCAGCCTTCGAATTTAACGATACGGTCTCGACCGGTGTAGCCGCGCGCTAATCGAATTGCGCTCATGGTGGCTTCGGTGCCGGAGGTTACCAGTCGTACCTTTTCGATGGAGGGCATCAGCTCGCAGATCTTATCCGCGATCTGTACCTCAGCCTCTGTAGACGCGCCAAAGGCGAGGCCCTGCTGTAATTGATTGCGCAGTGCCTCGGTGACTCCCTCGTGGCAGTGCCCCAGGATCAGAGGGCCAAACCCGCCAACATAGTCGACATAGCGATTGTTGTCGGCATCGATCAGGTAGGCGTCCTGGCCGGCCTTGAAGAATAGGGGATTCCCGCCTACGCCCTTGAAGGCTCTAACAGGAGAATTTACACCGCCGGGGATATGTTTTACTGCCAGCTCAAAGAGATACCTGGAATTGTCATTGCTCATGTTACCGGAACCTTCTGTTTACCACTTTCTATGAATTGCTCACTACCACGCTTAAAACCACGCAGTCTTCTGTTGTGTCAGTTTTGCTACATCGGCATGGCCAGGCGCGCTGTGCATTACAGCCAATAAGTCTGCAGCGGCCTCGATAAGCGAGGCGCTATTTTGCGCATTGAATCGGTCAATAGCAACTATTGGCAGTTGCCGCTGTCGTTTCGTCTCGCCAGCAAGGACGCGTTACAGGGTGGGTTTGACCACGATCAGGATTACTATCGCCACTAGCAGCAACACGGGCAGTTCGTTGTAGACGCGAAAGAACTTGTGGCTGCGAAACTGCGCATCTTTGCGCAGCGCCTTCATATACCACCAGCAGTAATAGTGATAGCCGATCAGCAGGGCGACCAGGCCCAGCTTCGCCTTCATCCACCACCAGGCCAGAAAATAGCCGTGGTTGGCGATCAGCAGCCAGGCGCCCAGAACGACAGCGAACACCGCCGAAGGCGTCATGATGGCCCAGAACAACTTTCTCTCCATGATCTCGAAGCGATCCTTGCTGATCTGATCTTCACTCATGGCGTGATAGACGAACAGCCGCGGGAGATAAAAAATCCCGGCAAACCAGCAAACTACCCCGATAATATGAAAGGCTTTGACCCAAAGCATACTGCACTCCTAAACGCTTGCAAGAGAAGCTATCACAGCTGAAAGTTGATGTCTTGATGATAGCAGGGATCGTCCCTAAGCTGTTGATTTTACGTAATGAAATGCTCCCAGATATTGCATTCTAGGCATTGAAGTGTAAGATACTCCGTCCGGCATTTCAGATCAGCTGGATCGCAACTTTGCGTAAGCAAAAGTGCTGCATCTGATCCACCCCGCTGTCTATTTTGAAAACCGACACCATCGATGGAGTCTATTTTGATTAAAGTTGGAATAATTGGAGCTACTGGCTACACCGGCGTCGAGCTGCTCAGACTGCTCGCCCTGCGCAGTGACGTGGAGATTTCAGTTGTGACCTCGCGCGAGCTTGCGGGCGTGGCTGTACACAGTCATTTTCCAAACCTGCGCGGCCATGTAGACCTGCTGTTCTCCGGGCCCGATTCGGACCTGCTCGGTGAATGTGATGTGGTCTTCTACGCGACCCCCCATGCCGTCGCCATGAATACGGTGGCTGACTTGCTGGCGAAGGGCGTCAGGGTCATCGATCTGTCAGCCGATTTTCGCATTCAGGATATTCCGCTTTGGGAGCAATGGTATAAAACCAAGCACGTCTGCCCGGAACTCGTGGCAACCGCTGTCTACGGATTGCCGGAAGTAAATAGAGAGAAGATCAAAGGGGCGCAGCTGATTGCCGTGCCCGGCTGTTATCCAACGGCGATTCAACTGGGCTTCTTGCCCCTGTTAGAGAATTCCCTGGTTGAAACAGACAGATTAATCGCCGATGCCAAGTCCGGTGTCAGCGGAGCTGGCAGGAAGGCGGTTGAAGACTTCTTATTGTGTGAGGCTACAGAATCCATAAAGGCCTATGCGATCTCCGGCCATCGTCATCATCCGGAAATCTGCGAGAGTTTGAATCGCTATAGCGAGAGTGAGATTAGACTTACCTTCATTCCCCATTTAACACCCATGATCAGAGGGATTCTGGCGACGCTATACGCGCCGGTGAAGTCTGGCATCGAGGTCTCGGTAGAGCAGTTGCAGGAAGTCTATGAGCGCCGTTATGCGGATGAACCCTTCGTCGATGTGCTGCCCCAGGGTGAAGTGCCAGCGACCAGAAATGTGAAGGGCTCGAACAAATGTCAGATATCAGTAGCCTATTCTGAGGACACGAATACGATCGTGGTTCTGTCGGCAGAGGACAACCTGGTGAAAGGCGCTGCCGGGCAGGCCATTCAGAACATGAACATCATGTTCGGCCTGGATGAGACCACAGGATTGCAAAATATCGCCTTGCTGCCCTAGTCTCTATATGAGCAGGGCAGGAGCAAGCGAAGTTGTATTGGAGAAGTCTGGATGCCAAATGTAGTTAAAGGCAGTAAGCAAGAAAAGATGGTGGTTGTGCCGCATAGGCCCGGCCGCCGTCTCTTGCTTGTTACCCTGCTTGCACTAGGCGTAGGCGGCAGTGCGGTGGGTGGTTTTATCTATGGCTATGCGAACACGCAACGCTCTCAGCAGAGCGAACAGGCAACGCAGCAGGAACTGAGTGGGCAGCTGACCGCCGCCGAGGCAGAGAATGCAGAACTGCGCCGGCAGGTTGCGATACTGGATAGATCCAGCGTGATGGATCAGCGCGCGACCGAAGAGGTGCAGGGAACCATTCGTGGCTTGCGAGACAGGGTGGCGCAACTAGAGCAAGACGTCGTCTACTACCGACAGGTTGTATCTGAAGAAACCGAAGACACGGGCTTGATAATTAGTCAGCTCGATATAGATGCGACCCGTCAGTCAAATCGTTTTCGCTACAAGCTGGTCCTGCGTCAGCAAGATGCAGATGGCGATACCTTCCTAACCGGTCATGTGAATGTGAACCTGGTAGGCTCGCAGGGAGAGGAGCAACAGATCTTGGCACTTCGCGATCTTTCTGCAGAACAGGATCAGCTCGATATTCGACTACGATTTAAATATTTTCAGAATATCGAGGGAGAGCTGGTGCTGCCGGATAACTTCGTGCCCGAACGCCTGCAGATCGCGGCGGTTTCGGACGAACCGATAGAGAAGAGTATCAATCAGAATTTCAGTTGGGTCGTCGAGCGCTGAGCGATCGGAATACATTATTTAGCCGGTTCGGCAGCACGGAATCGAAAGGAGACAGGGGCTATGTTCAAGAAGGCAACACTAGAGAAGACATCTACAGGTCCAGCGCATACGCTGATTTCCAGATCCACGGAGATCGTCGGTGACATCCATTTCACTGGCGAGCTAATCATCGAGGGTAGAGTAAAAGGTAATATCTATGCCGATGATGAATCACAGGCGCTTATCCGTATCGCCGAGAAGGGCTCGGTAGAGGGCGAGGTCTGTGTGCCCTCCGCCATCGTGAACGGCCTGGTGCAGGGCGACCTGCGCTCCTCCAATCATCTCGAGCTTGCGGCAAAGGCGGTCGTGGTTGGCAGTGTTTACTATAATCTGATCGAGATGGTGATGGGGTCAGAGGTAAATGGCAATCTGATGCATATCAGCACAAGTCAGAACGAGAACAAGCGCCTGGCGGCCGAAAAGAAGAAGCTACCCTTCGATAGTTCGGTGATTCAGAGCAGCTAGTCGCCGCGCGTTACGACGTGGGAGAGCGGGTCTAGATAAGTCGGGTAATAATTGACTAAATTACTTGGTTATTGCGATAATCAGCCCTAAGCTCAATAAAGGTGGGCTTTCCATCTGATCCACTTTGCGGTGGGTAGCGCTAAGCAGTAATTAGCTTTCGATCAACTGAGAGACAAAATGTCAGCAGTACAAACACAAGAGCCTATCATCATGTCCTTCACCGATAATGCGGCGGACAAGGTGCACACCCTGATTTCCGAAGAGGGCAATGACAAGCTGAAGTTGCGGGTTTTCGTAACCGGCGGTGGCTGCTCTGGTTTTCAGTATGGCTTTTCCTTCGATGAAGAGGTCAACGAAGACGACACTATCATCGAGAACAAAGGCGCCAGCCTTCTGATCGACCCTCTTAGCTATCAATATCTCGTGGGTTCCAAGATCGACTACGTCGAAGGACTGGAAGGCTCACGCTTCATTGTGAACAATCCTATGGCCACCACTACCTGTGGCTGCGGTTCCTCGTTCTCTATCTAAGAGACGCCTTCTCACTCCACTAGTAGTTTCCCGCTGTGAATGTCTGTCTGTGCTTCCATCGAATGGAGGCTAGCTGTCAGGCTTTGTAGATCCCGCCAAGAATGGTAGCTTGCTTCGCTCCAGTGAACGGACTGCTGTCGATGGTGCGGCCTTCGATGGTCTGCTTTGCCATCCAGGCAAAGGCGATCGCCTCAACCCAGTCAGGGTCTATGCCTAGCTCTGCGGTGGAGACCACGTTGCAGTCACGCAGTCGCGCCTGCAAACCTGCCATAAAAGCATTGTTATGTGCACCGCCGCCGCAGACATAGACCTCTGTGGGTGTGGCTGTCTTGCGGATCTCCTCGGCGATGCTGTCGATAGTGAAGCGCAGCAAGGTTGCCTGCACATCGGCGATGACGAGTTCCATGCCCAGGCTGTGCAGCTTCTCCTCCAGCCAGGGGCCGTTGAACAGTTCGCGCCCCGTGCTCTTCGGTGTAGCCTTTGCGAAATAGGGTTCGTTCAGAAGCAGTTTAAGCAGGGCCGGGATTACTGTGCCGCTTGCCGCCCAATCGCCATTCTTGTCGTAGTTTTTCTGTTGATGCTTACCTATCCAATAATCCATCAACACGTTGGCAGGCCCGGTATCGAATGCTAGGCAGCTGCCATCTTTGTTCAGTACGGTAATGTTCGCGATGCCACCCACGTTAAGCACGACTCGATCGCTGCTCGCCGAATGAAAACAATTGCGGTGCAGCAGAGGCGCGAGAGGGGCGCCTTCGCCACCGGCTGCCATATCCCGTCTGCGGAAATCCGCAACGGTGGTGATGCCGGTTCTCTGCGCAATGCTATTTGGGTCGCCTATCTGCAGTGAGAAGCGCGTGTCGCCTACTGGATGATGAAAGACAGTCTGGCCATGGCTGCCAATGGCGAGGATTGAGGATTTTTCAATAGTTTCTTTAGCGAGCAATGTCGTTACGCCCTTTGCGAACAACTGACCTATAGCGATATCGGTAGTGCCTAGCAGTTCGAGGTCTATGTTCTTGCCGCTGCAAAGCTGCAGAATAGTTTCGCGTAGATCGGGATCTATTGCCTCGCAGTGGCTGGCAATGAGTTTGGGCTGGTTTCCTTCAAACTGCACCAGTGCGCAATCGACACCGTCGACGCTGGTGCCTGAGATAAGCCCAATATAGTAGTCGGAATTGGCCAAGAGGTTCCTAGCTATCAGTCAGCGCTGGGCTGATTCATTGTGATCAAGCGCGTGCTATTCATTTCTGAAAAGCGCTGTAATAGGCTGGCTGTCTGTGTGTTGAAGCGATCCATCTTAGCTGGCTCGATAGATTCGGCCTTGGGAAGTTTGTCGATAATGGTGCGCGGATTCTGGTGCACGCCGCTCATCAGAAATTCATAGTGTAGATGTGGCCCGGTTGCGCCGCCGGTTGAGCCGACGTAGCCGATGATGTCGCCCTGTCTTACGCGCCTGCCTTTCTTGATGCCGTTTCCGTATTTGGAGAGATGGGCATACTTCGTCTCGAAGCCGCCGGCATGTTTAATGATGACCAGATTGCCGAACGAGCCGTAACGGGAGGCGCGCGTAACCTGTCCATCGCTGGTTGCGCGAATCGGTGTGCCGCGCGGCGCAGCATAGTCTGTTCCCTTGTGCGCGCGTATCGTATTCAGAATCGGGTGACGACGGTTAGGGTTGAAGTTGGAGCTAATACGAAACACATCGAGAGGGCTGCGCAGGAATGCCTTGCGCATACTTTCGCCATCGGCGTTGTAGTAACCGACCTCGCCTTCTTCATCTATATAGCGAACAGCGGTAAACGTCTTACCCTGATTCGTGTATTGCGTTGCGAGTATGTCGCCGTGTCCGATGAATTCGTCGTCCAGGAATTTCTCTTCGTAGAGGATGCTGAAGTCATCGCCAGTTCGCGGGTCGAGAATAAAGTCGATAACGCCGCCGAAGATGTTCGCCATCTCCATAATCGTCACCGCAGGAATCTGTTCGCGCTGGCCAGCCATGAAAAGGCTGTCTGCGATGGTGCCTACCTTGAAGGCGGGTTTGAGCTGTGGAAAATTTACTATCGACTCAACATCGTAGTTATTGTTGTTGAGCGTAAATAGATAGCCTTCCAGTGGCGACTTTAATAGTCGAAGTTGTTCGAGCTCGCCATCATCGGGGATTAAGAAGTCCAGCTTGTAGCCAGGGTAGACTCGATTCAGCACCTTCGCCTCATCGCTACTATTAAGGACGCGGAACAGGTCCTGATCCGACAGGCCTACCTTGCTGAAGATTGCGGATAGATTGTCACCGCTCTTTACTTCGATGTTTTGCCACACTGTCACGTCTTCCAGCACGGGAGTGGCTTCTTTTTCTTCCGGCGTGATGACGAAGTCGGACAGGGCCAGTTCGTCCGCCGGCTCTATCGCTACCTGTGGTGCCTGATCGGAAGCGGCAGCAGACCGGTTTAGGTCTATTTCCAGCGCTATCTCGGTCCTGCCGTCCACGGCATCGTCTTCGGCGCCCATGGGCAGGGCCAGCAGAATCAGGAACAGACCGCCTAATGCGCCAGCTATATAGAGGTGCTCTCGCGGGTAGTGAGACACCACGAGATACTGCCTGCGGGCAAATTGCTTAATTAATTCAATAAGTTCCATAGTGTAAACTACTGCAAAAGTTCCTATGACGCCGGAGAGCGCGAGTTTAAAGCAAGTCGCCAGAGATTTCCTAGCCGTTTTTGCCCCTATTGCCGCACAACCGGGCAGTTCTAGTGTAAAATCGCCGCCTTTTTAGCATAAACAAAACGCGGTTTCTCCTGCTTGGGTCGGCTAAATCGCTAATTTAATTAGTTTTGTGACATAGTGAAGACTCCTAGAAATATGAATAGTTCCGGTAAAAGTCCTGACAGCAGTTCCGAAAAAGACATAATCTCCGATCTTCAGAGCCGGAATATGGTGGTTCAACTCGCCGGTGGCGATGAGCTCACGGCGCACCTGGCCGAAGGCAGCCGCGTGGTGTACTGCGGGTTCGACCCGACGGCCTCAAGCCTTCATATCGGCAGCATGGTGCCTCTTCTGGCCCTAAAACGCTTTCAGATGGCAGGACACAAGCCTATAGCCCTGGTTGGCGGTGCTACGGGCATGATAGGCGACCCTAGTTTTAAAGACTCTGAGCGCAAGCTCAATTCCACAGATATCATCTCTGACTGGGTAGAGCAGCTGAAGCCGCAGCTCAGCCAGTTTCTCGATTTCGACTGTGGAGAGAATTCCGCGCTGCTGGTTAATAACCTGGATTGGACCCAGGACTACGACGTTCTGAGCTTCCTGCGCGACGTGGGCAAGCATTTCGCGGTGAACGCGATGATCCAGAAGGAATCGGTCAAGCAGCGGCTGGAGCGGGAAGGTGAGGGCATCTCCTTTACCGAGTTCAGCTATATGATCCTGCAGTCCTACGACTTCGCCGAGCTGAACAAGCGCTACGACTGCACCGTGCAGATCGGTGGCAGCGATCAGTGGGGAAACATAACTGGAGGCATCGACCTAACCCGTCGCATGCACCAGAATCAGGTCTTTGG
>CALTDI010000003.1:30000-122913 GCA_943842505.1 uncultured Pseudomonadales bacterium
TGGAGAGACGGAGAAGGCTAGGCTAGCACGGCGTTGGTTGTCCGTGTTCAAGCGTGTAGGTAGGGGGATTAGGTAAATCCGGTCCCTCGTTAATCTGAGACGTGATAACGATCCCTTAAGTAAAATTTCGGGAGAAGTAGCTGATGCCATACTTCCAGGAAAATCTTCTAAGCTTCAGGTAAGAATTGACCGTACTGTAAACCGACACAGGTGATCAGGTAGAGAATACCAAGGCGCTTGAGAGAACTTGGGTGAAGGAACTAGGCAAAATGGTACCGTAACTTCGGGAGAAGGTACGCTCCCTCTGGTGATGAAATTTACTTTCTAAGCTGAGGGGAGTCGAAGTGACCAGGTGGCTGCAACTGTTTATTAAAAACATAGCACTCTGCAAACTCGTGAGAGGAAGTATAGGGTGTGACGCCTGCCCGGTGCCGGAAGGTTAATTGATGGGGTTATCTTCGGAGAAGCTCTTGATCGAAGCCCCGGTAAACGGCGGCCGTAACTATAACGGTCCTAAGGTAGCGAAATTCCTTGTCGGGTAAGTTCCGACCTGCACGAATGGCGTAATGATGGCCACGCTGTCTCCACCCAAGACTCAGTGAAATTGAAATCGCTGTTAAGATGCAGTGTACCCGCGGCTAGACGGAAAGACCCCGTGAACCTTTACTATAGCTTCACAGTGGACTTTGATCTTATTTGTGTAGGATAGGTGGGAGACTTTGAAGCGTGCTCGCTAGAGCGCGTGGAGTCAACCTTGAAATACCACCCTGATAATATTGAGGTTCTAACTTAGCTCCTGAAACGGGAGTGAGGACATTGTGTGGTGGGTAGTTTGACTGGGGCGGTCTCCTCCTAAAGAGTAACGGAGGAGCACGAAGGTACCCTAAGAGCGGTCGGAAATCGCTCGTTTAGTGTAATGGCATAAGGGTGCTTGACTGCGAGAGTGACAACTCGAGCAGGTACGAAAGTAGGTCATAGTGATCCGGTGGTTCTGAATGGAAGGGCCATCGCTCAACGGATAAAAGGTACTCCGGGGATAACAGGCTGATACCGCCCAAGAGTTCACATCGACGGCGGTGTTTGGCACCTCGATGTCGGCTCATCACATCCTGGGGCTGAAGCCGGTCCCAAGGGTATGGCTGTTCGCCATTTAAAGTGGTACGCGAGCTGGGTTTAGAACGTCGTGAGACAGTTCGGTCCCTATCTGCCGTGGGCGCAGGAAATTTGAGAAGAGTTGCTCCTAGTACGAGAGGACCGGAGTGAACGAACCTCTGGTGTTCGGGTTGTCATGCCAATGGCATTGCCCGGTAGCTACGTTCGGACAGGATAACCGCTGAAAGCATCTAAGCGGGAAGCCCCCTTCAAGACGAGATTTCCCTTAGGGTTTAACCCTACTAAAGTGCCGTTCAAGACGAGGACGTTGATAGGCTGGGTGTGTAAGTGCAGCGATGCATTGAGCTAACCAGTACTAATTGCACGTGAGGCTTGACCATATAATCATGCATTCTTAGAAACTTAAGATGATAGAAGAACGGGGACAGATCTTTAGCTCTGTCCCCCGACAACTAGAAAGAATGGTTATATAGAAAAGCAACTAATAGACTTCGAAGTACAGAGTGTTTGTATGACGGGTTTAGATACAGAGAAACTTCATTCACCGAATTGTTAAGACATTGCAGGATTGGGGTCAGAGTAAAATAACTCTGATTGCTAGATCAGGATCGATAGCCGTGATGGTTATTTTACTCTGACCCCAATTCAGCAGCCAGAATTGCCTGACGACATTAGCGAGCGTGAACCACCTGATCCCATCTCGAACTCAGAAGTGAAACCGCTTAGCGCCGATGGTAGTGTGGGGTTTCCCCATGTGAGAGTAGGTCATTGTCAGGCATTATATTAAGAGAATCCCCGTTACTGGTTTCAGTGCGGGGATTTTTTTTGGGTCACTGGAAAGGCTGACAAGTGACCGAGGTCATAGTGATTCGTAATCTGGCTAACCTAATTGAACGGTAGTGGAATTTGGCACAGATACTACGAACGGGTATTGAATACCCTCTGGAGTATCGGAGCGTCTGTAGGCCATTGAGCCGGATACTCGTGTTGCGATGCGACCTTCATCCTCGGCTTTCTAAACCTCCATTGAATATCTTCACCTTCAAGCCCCTGGCTGGCGACAAAGAAGATTTTCTAGCTCGACTGGGGGACCTCCAGCGCCCGCTGCAGTGTTTTGTATTGAATCGCTGGGCATTCATTCGTAAGATGTATTGAGATCATTCATTGTAGTAGATTGCACGCAATCAGAATGCACCCATAGCGAACAACAAGTCGAGGTGTCAAATATGAGCAATCCCAACCGCAGTAGACGAAATTTCATGAGCTTGACCGGTGCTGGGCTCGGAGGCCTCCTAGTCGGGCCCATGGTCGCCTCCAGAGCGATTGCGCAGAACTCGCAGCAATTGGCATCGAATTCACAGGCGCCCGATCAGATTATCGTCAATGCGAATGTGTATACGGTCGATACAAACCTGCCTCGAGCCGAAGCCTTCGCTATTTCTGCAGACAAATTCAGCGCCGTTGGTAGCAACGCAGAGATACGCGCACTGGCTGGCCCCACTACTGAAATTATAGATGCCGACGGTTCGACTGTTCTGCCAGGTTTCATTGATTGTCATGTGCATGCCCGGGGTGAAACTTTGCTCTACGAGGTATTAGTTGGCAATCCATTCGAGGTAGAGTTTGTATCGATCGAAAGCATTATCGATAAATTGCGCGCGAAGGCACAGACACTGCCGCCGGGTACTTGGGTTGAAGGTTATTTTTTCGATGATACGAAGCTGACCGATGGCCGTGAACTCACGCGGCGGGATCTGGACCAAGTCTCACTGGATCACCCAGTTCTGGTGCAGCACCGTGGTGGCCATACCTCTTACTACAACAGTAAAGCCTTTGAAATGGCTGGAGTAAACCGCGACACGCCAAACCCAATGGGAGGCACTTTTGATAAAGATCGGGAGGGTCAGCTTAGTGGTCGAGTAACCGATAGGGCGCGATATCCCATTCGAAGTATTGGCTCGCGTGCATCGTTCAGTGAGCAGGAGCTGGGGATAAGATCTAGAGATGGTCTTGCGCACATATCGAAGCAGTTTGCTCGTTACGGCTTGACTAGCGTACATCACGAGGGTGGCGACTTAGCCGCACTGCAAGATGTAAGAGCTCGAGGCGATTTAATGCATCGAGTGAGCTATGAGGCAACCGGCACAGTGTTGGAAACGATGATCGAATCTGGCATTAAGACAGGGTTTGGCGATGAGTGGATTAAATTCGGCGCCACATCGGAACACACGGTAGATGGTTCATTCTCGGAAAGAACTATGGCAATGAGTGTCGACTATCCGAATGTCTCACCGCCATACAGAGGAAACGTCACCGAATCGCAGGAGGTATTGAATGCCTGGGTTGAGCGAGTGCATCGCGCAGGCATACAGGTCAATGTTCATGCGAACGGTGATGTTGCTATAGATAGTTTTCTAACGGCCGTAGAGCGTGCTCAGTCTTTATATCCCGTAGCTAACGCAAGGCCTAAGATAACTCACTGTACTCTGATCAATGATGACCTGGTTAGGCGTATGCAAGCCTTGGGCTGTGTCCCTGCAATGTTCACTACCTACGCTTACTACAACCCTGATAAATTCATCTACTACGGCGAAGATCTGATGAAGCGTTCGATGGCATTTCGAACCATGCTGGATGCGGGAATTGTAGCTGCCTCTGGATCTGACTTTAGCCCGGGCCCGTTTGCGCCGTTAATGGGGATTCAAGGCATGGTCACTCGAAAGGGTTGGGATGGAAAGACTTGGGGTGCAAATCAGCGCATAAGCGTTGCTGAAGCAATCGCTGTTAGTACCTACAACGGTGCCTGGGCCTCAAAGGAGGAGCATATTAAGGGTTCTATTACGCGAGGCAAGTTGGCCGACTATGTCATGCTGGCGAAGGATCCTCATACAGTGGATCCCGAGAGCATAAAAGACATTCAGATCGTAAGAACAGTGGTTGGTGCTACCACTTCCTACGAGGCATAGGGCAGTCGGGATAGGCTAGGGCTCTTCGAGAATCGACTTAATCGGCGATAGATACTTTAGACGGCGGCGATTGCCCTTTAGGAGCGGAAAGTGAATTTCTGATAAGTCAGGACTGGCCCTCGAAGGGCAATTACGGTGCCTGGGTTGGCATGCCACACTTGGCTTGAGTTGCCGGGGCGCAGATATCCCGATCAATGCAGCCAACTGGCAAGCAACGATTTCCAAAGTCGTGAAGGTGAAGAAGCCCAAAAAGCAAAAATATACTTAACAGAGAGTCATGTAACCGGGGTTACATATTGCCCGGTTGCATAGCAGTCCTGGAACCTGAATTCACAGGGGGATCAAAGGGGTCAGAGTAATTTGATCCGTAAACTACCACTCGAAATTCTGAAATCAAACTGCTCTGACCCCTTTGATTTAATACGCGTTCAGTACGCTCATTGCTTAGCTATCAAGAGCGCTACCAGTTCCCGCGGCCGGTATTTCTCCAGTAGCGCCCAGATAATGGCGACAGATTCGGCATCAATCTCACCGGCGTAGTTGTCGGGCCTGTAGTGCAACTGCATGGCGCGCATGACAGAGCGAGTCGCGTTATCAAGCTGGCCTGTGGCTTCGACGTAGTAGCCCAAACGATTGAGCGCGTCCTGGATCGTTGTGATATTCGGCAGGCGCTGCGCAAAGCGCTGCTCATAGTCTTCTTTAACGTCTTCCTCATACCAGGCGCCTATACCGGCTTCATACAGTCGTTTCCAGGGGAACTCCGGTCCAGGATCAGATTTCCTGAGAATGGCAATGTCGGAATGACCAACCACATCAATTGGATTGATACTTGGGTAACGTGTCAGGATGTCTGAGGCGAGTTCGATGACCAACGTAATTTGTTCATCGTCGTAGGAGGGAAAGTCGCAGCTGATATCTTCAGGCGCAGACTCATTGTCGGTATAACTTGTGCTGCGACACTTGAACTCGTTCACGATCTCGATGCCGATAGAGCGGTCATTCAAGCTGGTTTCCTCTGCCCAATAGCTGACTCCCGCATGCCAGGCTCTTTCCAGTTCCGGCACCAGTCGATGCACACGCAGACTGCTGCGTGTATAGCTTGGATCGCCAGGATCAGGGACGAGGTAATGTGAGCTGACCGGATTGGCGGTGGGTTGAGTCAGCAAGCGCAATGACTCCGCGAAATCCTCAGAGGTTGCATGCAGCACCAGATATTTGACGCGGCTGCCGTAATTGCTCGAGGGCACTTCGACAACGCTGCTGCATGCAGTTAGCCAAAGCGTTGCTAGCATGAGTATCGCCCTTGCAATGAGGTAACGGCGGTCAGTCGGTGAATTCAGCACTAGTAAAGCCATCTATGCCTCAGTAGCTACGTAGTTTTGTAGCCGCGGGTTAGCGGTAACTTCCGGGAATCAGTTTGCCGCACCTAATCCTCTGCTTCAAGGCTTCTGCCTGAAGTGATTTCAGTTGAACGACAATTTGTGAACTAACGAGTTAAGTGGTTCTGGCAGTCGCGTGTTGTCTGTAATAATCCTCTTTCTTGATTGGCCAGTGCAGAACGACAGCAGTCGCGACCAGCAAGATGACGGGATACTAGATGCTCTCGTGATTGCCGTATTATTCATATACCCAGCGGCCTAACCAGACTCCCAAAAAGCTGCCAAAGCGCCACCATCCTCGGGCCTCAGTCATAGGCTCGAATAAAAGGGGTCGGAGGGGTTTATTTTTGATCAAGTTAAACTCCATTTGCTATTTGACGTAGTATGATGCCTCGAAAAAATTGTGCCGTCGACCTAAGGACGCCTAAGCTTAATGCATAAAATTGTAGTGAAACCGTATTGATAGGATAGGACTCGGTCACGCGCGAGTAATTGGATGAAGCCGATAGGAGTCAGAGTTGGTTATTGCGCTAAAGTTTCCTGTATTTCATGAAACTTATTGTTTGAAATAGAGCATTGGCAGGTTGCCGACTTCTTCAACTGACAGACTGTCCATAATTATTTGGTCAATTGGAAAATCTTTGTGATTAAAAATGAGAACTGCCTGAAAAAATTTCGTTTCGTATGAGGGTGCGGTAACTAATAGTAGTTCGTACTCGGTGTGAAATCTTTCGCTCACCATTATGCGGCGCTCTACTTCGGCCATATTGAATTTGACGCTGTTGCCGTTATTCAGGATCTCGAACGCTCTAAGAAATACGATGTCAGGTTGACGTTTGAACAGGTAATCCAAATCAAACTCCTTGCTGAGAAGAGATCCTGCGCTCCTCGCTATAACACTGTCAGTCAGGCCTGCAATATCAAAAATTTTAACGTCTGTCAGATAGCCCATCAGTCCTATATCCACTAGACCGACACTCTCGGCATCAATGCGCTTCACGAAATTAATACGATAAGCTTGCTCAAAGTTTGTTGTATAGATTGAGTCGGAAGCAATTTTTCCAAGATAGATGTTCTCGAAATGAGAAATCACAGAAAACACCCCGATGCAGAAGATGACTACCGCTCCACTTTTTTTTACTGCAATTGCGCTTATCCCGGAAGATGCCAATAAAAAGAAAGTCATGCTGGGCATTAAGAATCTTAGCGATAACATCCAATCTCCTCCTTCAATAACAGGGGGAATCAACCACAGCAACCCTGAGATCAGCATCTGTCGGTGAAAGGCTGTTCCAAAGAAGGCGCCCAAAGATGCCAGAAACAGTAGCGCGGAGAAAAAATACTGTTCAATCAGAGCATAATATATATAGCTAATCCCACTGCTGATGATTGGCTCTTTAGCATAGTAGGTGTTAGGTAAGACATCATTGAACAGCACCCAGCGAATTATCAGCAACGACAAGTATCCAAGTGTGAAGTAACAAGCCATGGGAGAGAAACGTTTGATAGCCAAAAGAATGTTCTTTTCGATCAGCCAGCATTGGATTGCACCTATGACCATGATGAATGGAGTTTCGGGTCGTAGCCAGGCCGCGGCAGAAAATAGTAGAGCCAAATAAAACTGTGGCCGAAGTTCGGTCTTGGTCGGCCGGTAAAAGGCTTCGGTGCAAAGTACTATCAAAAGAATGTAGAGCATTTGCTCCATGCCAGTTGAAGCGTAAAAAATATAGCTCGGCAAGAGGACTGCCAGCACACCTGAACTCAGAGCCCAACGGTTATCATTATTGTTCAAGGCAAAAACTGCTATCCGCCATACAGTAAGGAAATATGCCGTTAATCCGGTAAGAACAGAAGTGACGAGGATATACTGAGAGCCAAATATTTTTCCAGAACCAGCTAAAAAAAGTAATCATAGGGGTGAGGAAAATCCTTCAACCACTTCACCCTGAGGATTGAAAACAAAACCGAAACCCGCCACTAAATTTTGCGCGTAACGGTGGGTGATGTAAGCATCATCTAGGTGAAAAGGAAGGATGTTGAGAGTGTAGTAAATGGCAAAAAGCAGCGACAGCAGAAAAACATAAACAGGCAAGCGCTCTACAGTATTGGCTTCACTTTCAAGAATCTCTGATTGGGATTGCAATTTTGGGGCTCGCCTATTTTGCGACGGTTTGCTGACGTTGAGCTATTCCTGCCTATAGCTTGAGTATACCGCTGTAATACCCTATATGAAACTCAATCGAGTGAACAAGTAAAATGCTCAGCTTCTATCGGTGCTCAGTCTACCCTATTAACATCATCCGCTGATCGCGCCTGAATAGGCATTGCTTAAGACCTTTTACAATTAATTTAGTCTTGACCTTATATAAGCGAGTAAAGAAGGAAAGAAGAAAGAAGGGGACACTCATAAAATAATAAATTTGTCTTAGTTTGGCGTTTTCTAGAGGTGGAACTATAGTGTAGTTATGCCAAGGAAAGGGCGTCTACACATACCGGGAGGGTGCTATCACGTTATTGGTCGCGGATTGGAGCGGCGGTATATTTTTAAGCACGCTGAGGACAAGGAAGAATTTCTGGCTCGGCTGGGGGAGAATCTTTCTCGCTCTGGGGCGCAATGCCTTGCCTGGGCGATGATGTCCAACCACTATCACCTGCTGATTAGAGTCGACACCAAACCACTTTCCAAGCTGATGGCTCCGGTATTGAGTGGTTACGCTGGTTACTTCAATAGAAGATATCGACGGGCCGGGTACGTCTTTCAAAACCGGTTCCAATCAATATTATGCGAGATTGAATCTTACCTTCTGGCATTAATTCGTTATATCCATCTTAATCCGGTGAGAGCAGGAATGCTCGAAGACTTCGGTGCGCTTGATCGCTATCGTTGGACAGGCCATGCGGGAATTCTGGGCAGGCACAGTCGGCCTTGGCATGAAATTGACGAAGTGCTAAGCCTATTTGGTGCCACTCGCCGAAAGGGCCGCATAGGCTATAGAGATTTTATTGGTAAAACAGATATAGGTGATACCACGAATAGCCTCTCTGGAGGCGGGCTGGTACGAAGCTACGGGGGATGGGAGGCGGTATCACGGCTCCGGAAAGAACATATTACGTGTATAGGCGATGAGCGAATACTAGGGGGATCTGGGTTTATAGAAAATGCGCTGGCTCAGGATGAGTTGCAGCTTGACTATCGGGGTCGGCTAGAGCGAGCTGGCTGGGACATGAGTAAACTGATTAGTGAGGTTTGTACTCTATCGGCTATCGAGAAAGACGATCTAAAGAAAGAGGCTCGCAGCAATGCTCTTTCAAAGACAAAGACAAAGACAACGGCAAAGGCACTAATATGTTACTGGGCGGTCGATAAGCTGGGATTCACCGCACGAGAAATAGCTAGCGAACTGAATATTACTCAACCTGCGGTTTCCTACTGGACAGTTAAGGGCAAACGATACTGTGACATTGAGCGTATCGAAATTGCACAGTTGGGCGCCTAATTTACTATATTATGGGTGTCTCCGATTAATTTACCAATTAATTTAAAACCTTTACCCGAAAACCTTCATAACTTAGCTCTAAATTGCTAGTCGTCTACTAATTCTAAACCAAGCTAGGACAAATTTTGGGCTGTGTAAACCATCCTAATGCTCCCGTAGCGGCAACTTGCAAAAGCTGCAGGGCAAGCCTTTGTGGCATCTGCACCAAGTTCCTAGATTCGGGGGAGGACTGCGATATGTGCGCTCCGCTCGCTGAGGCTAATGCCTTGCGGAAATCGCGCATACGTAATGAGGAATCACGGACTGTGGAAATGGCACAGACCACCACGACCCGAATTACTGAAGAAGAAGACAGACAGAAGGCGAGAAATAAAGACGGTCTATATATCAAGGGCGGTGTAGGTCTAGCCTTGTTGATGCTTTTTGTATCCATTGGCCTGTATGCGTATCCAGATCTAAGAAAGTCAGATGTGCAACTTGCACAGGAGCAAGCCGTCATACAGCTAGAGGAATGTCGCCAGGTATTCCAGGCTATTGGCATTAGGTTATCGGAGGGAGAGATACCCGACAGCACAATGAGTTGCCCTGGCACAAATATTCCCAATATCATTTTACGCCAAGGGAGCAAGATTACTGTGTCGCACCCTAACCCTCGTCAGTTTGGGTTAGTTGAGCTGTATGTCACCAGTGATTCGCACCGAGTTGTGATGGAAGGTCAGGGTCAAGGATAATGATTGTAAAAAAACTCCAGCGAGGCTTTACCTTAATCGAATTGCTGATCGTTACGGCTATTATCGGCGTATTGGCTAGTGTTGCGATTCCAGCCTATGCGCTATATACCCAGGCAGCAAGATTCACGGAAGCCGAGATCGCCGCGGGGCTTTATCAAAACGCGGTGGTCGTAGCGGCCAATGCCGGTCGGTATAGCGCCTTCACTGATATTAATGAAGGCACCCTAGGTGTTCAGGATTTTCAGGCCAGAGATGCTAATACTCATGGAATTCACGTGCATGATGGGGAGGTAATTCTAACCTGGAAAGATGACGATACTGTGCTTGATGGTGTGACATTTACCCTTACTGCCCAATCTTTCACGCCACCCATTTCATGGACCGTAGGCGGAACCTGTAAATTCGGCGGGTATTGTTGAGGAGTGTAGCAACGCTATTAACGAGGGCATAGGGATTTATTTTTGATCAATTTGATCTCCACCTGCAATAAGCATGCGCTATTAGACCGTCATTGTAATTTGAGATGGATAAACCCTCGCTATTGAGCAGCCTGTACATGTTTTGTGTTCGTTCGAATCACTGGCGCAGGCATTCATATAGGCCCTTCTTTACTTCACGATTCCCTGCGGACCGCTTCGGGACCTTCAATGCTGCGCATTCTATCAGGCGCTGACTAAGAGAATATCCTTTGCTATTAGCAGAACGAATCTTTTTTTGTGTCACTGGAAGAACTAAAAGTGACCGAAATGATGGTGTTTCGGACTCTGGCTTAGCCGGACTCCCTAACCCCTGTAGAGGGCTTTGCGGTCTTGAATGCTACGCGTTTGATCAGGCAAGCATGGGGTGTTAGTGTCAGTACAGGCTCGCCAAGGGTGAGAGGAAACGTTTTCAAAGAGATATCTTTGCGCTTCGTTCGAACCACATCAAGCTAGGCTTGAATTCTAAAATCGGCGAGGCTGGGGCTAAAGAAGAACTCTAATGCTGCGTTCGAGATGGCTGCACAGATCTACCTTGCACTAAGCATCAGGCATCGAATAACAAACCTCAATCGGCTACGCAGGATGTTTTGTTATTACATGGCATCTGTCGACGTGTCTCTGGCTCAGGTCTTAATAATTCGGCTTTTAGTCATTCTCGATAACTTGTAGACTATGTTTAGAGCGTCGAGGAAAAATCGATCTCAATTTGCCGAGGTCGCAGTAAATTTCAGACGAGTTGCATAGGGTGCGAGAGGGCAGGCGTGAATGAGCAACAACACTAGTAGTGTCAGGCCGTCTCAGCAACAACTTAACAGCCTGTTAGAGTTCTTTCAAAAAGGGCAATATGCAGCCGCAGAGGCGTCAGCATTCTCTCTAACCCAAAAATTTCCTGAGCATCAATTTAGCTGGAAAGTTCTCGCTGCGATATTCAGCCAAACAGGAAGGAAATCCGATGCTATTAACGCCATGCAAAAGGTCGTTCAGTTATCGCCGCAAGATTTAGAGTCTCGCAGCAACTTGAATAATATGCTGCGAGAAGCGGGTAGATTTGAAGAGGCTTTAGCGAGCTGCAATCAAGCAATAGAATTGAATCCGGACTTTGCCGGCGCCCATTATAATCTGGGTGTCACACTGCACGAGCTAGGCAGACTAGAAGAGGCTGCGCTGAGCTATCGGCAAGCAGTGGCATTGCAATCTAACTTTACTGACGCCCATAGCAACTTAGCTGGCACGCTGCGGCAGCTGGGTAGACTGGAAGAGGCAGAAACGAGCTGCCGACAAGTTATCGCATTGGAGCCTGGCTTTGCCCTAGGCTATAGCGACTTAGGCATAGTGTTGCGAGAACTTGGTAGATTAGAAGAAGCCGAAGCTAGCTACAGGCAAGCGCTAGCATTGAACCCCAACCTTGCTAGGGTCCATAACAGCTTAGGTAGTACGCTGCGAGAAATGGGCAGATTAGAGGATGCTGAGGTGAGCTATCGACAAGCGATAGCATTGGAACCTGACCTTGCCTTAGCCTATAGCAACTTAGGCGTTGCGTTAAAAATTCTAGGCAGATTTGAAGAGGCTGAAGAAAACTACCGGCATGCGATAGCATTGCAGCCGGGCTACGGCGAAGCTCGTTACAATCTGGGAACCCTGTTATTTGAAGGTAAGCGATACGATGACGCCGCGGCACAATTTGAGATGGTTGACATACATCAAAGTCAATTCTATGCAATTCAATGTGCATATCATCAGAATGAAGAAACTATTTTTAATGAAAAGTTAGATTCTTTGATTAATCAAGGTGAGATCAATGCTGTCATTGGCTCGTTGAGTTATTGCTCAGAGATTAAGTACGGAATTAAAAAACCCAACCCATTTTGCAGCGATCCATTAAAGTATATTGTAAAGATTGATTTGAACGAGCAGTATGATTTCGAAAATATTTTCGTTAAGACTGCAAGAGATATTTTATCTGACAGCTCAGTCTCGCATCAGGCTCAAGTACATCTATCTAACGGAATCCAAACAGCAGGTAACTTTTTTACTCTGGGGAGAGTGTCTAAAACTAAAATTGAAAGTATCATTCATGCAGAAATTGAAAGATACCGGATTCGGTTTAAAGACAGCGAAGAAGGCTTCATTAAGAATTGGCCAGCTTCCTATACGCTTGGTGGCTGGCTTGTCTGCATGCAAAGCGGTGGCAATCTAACTGCTCATATTCACGATACAGGCTGGATAACTGGCAGTGTATATATTAACGTGCCCCCAAAATCTGAGGTAGATAGTGGAAACCTTGTTTTGCGCTTGAGTGATCAGGAGCCTGTGGTGGGTGTTGAGAATAGCCAAGAAACTTCCCTCGACGTACAGACGGGTAATTTGTGCTTTTTCCCCTCGTCGCTACATCACTACACGGTCCCCTTTGAAGAAGAAGAAAGTCGGATAGTGTTAGCATTTGACGTGATCCCAACAGAAAGTAGGGGGCGCTGATAAAGGGGTCGGAGGGATTTATTTTTGATCAATTTATTTGCCGGACATCTGTGCTGCCGGTTTTTAGAGTTCTTTTACTACGAGAAGAATTCCTTCGCTAAGCCGGATGTGGCCTGCTGAATGCTTGGTTTATGAGTTTGCATGAAGAAATTCTTGCGTTCTTTTATATTAGCTGGCCCATGGACATGCTGGAAGATAATTCATATCCTCTTCTATAAATAACCCTTGGAGGAACATCATGTTTAGAGTCATCGTTGCTATTGCCCTGTCCACCCTATTGTTTGGCTGCCAAATCGAGGCGCGCATTGCCTCCGGTGCTGAAACAGCTTATCTGTCCGCTGCGCCGGAATACATGAATCCGAACCCTCGTGCGCCGTATTCCGAGGGTGTCCGCCATGGTGGATTGATCTTTCTAGCTGGTAAAACGGGAGGGCCCGGAGAGTCGGGAGTGCAGCCCGAAACACGTCGCACACTGGAAGCCATCAAGGACGCACTCGAGCGCTTCGGTTCGTCGATGGATCGGGTTGTGAAGTGCACGGTTTTTCTGGTGGACATGGCCGAGTGGGGCGCTATGAACGAGGTTTATGCCGAGTTCTTCCCGGAAAACAAGCCGGCGCGCACGGCCGTCGGCATCAGCTTGGGTGGAGATACCCGTGTAGAGATCGAGTGCATTGCGGCTGCGTAATGCGCTAGGGGCACTAGCAGCTTGCTAGCCTAACGGAATACGCTATCAGGCATTGCTGGCCCGTGTTCCTTTCGATCGCTGCGTGGGCTGTCACCTGCAGAATTTGCTGCCTTCATGCAGTATGCTTCGAGGTTCTTGCTCAAGCTATGGTGCTGGCCCGATGCTGGAATACGCGGCCCTGTTGATTGATAAAATGTTGCCGACAAGCCCCGTTCGTCAGCGGGAGCCGACAGTCCCAATTCCGCCATGCATTCTATTCGCCGTTTACCCAGTGCTTCGGTTACAATTCGTCTAGATCTGATCTCGACTGATGAGGCGTAGAATCGAAGGCTTAAACCCCCTTGGCTTCTGCGCTCGATTAGTTAGTCCCAAGTTATCCAAAAGGAGAGTTACAAAATGAAGCTATTAAAGTTACTGCTTATTTCACTGCCCGCAATCTTCCTGCTAAATCCGGTGTTTGCCGCCGACGAGCTGCCAATTTCCGGTTACAACGCAAGCCGGGACTATCCGGGTGCACACCTGACGCCTGACCCGAATACTGAATACAAAGTGTTATTCGATCTGGTTGTTTTTGATGATGACCTGGATGACCCCTATCCTATGCTGCCGTTGATTGCGCGCTATGTGAATACACTTGCCAATCTGGGCGTGCCTAAAGAGAATCGCAAGATCGCCATTGTTATGCATCAGGGCTCCGGACTGATCGGATTGAAAAATGAAGAATTTAAGGCTCGCCACGATGGCAAGGATAATCCGAATATTGACCTCATCAAGCAGCTACATGCAGCGGGAGTAACATTCCATCTCTGCGGTCAGGGTGTGCTATCGCGCAACGTTAAGGAAGATGACCTGCTAGATGAAATTCAGGTGGACTACTGGGCCCTGACTACGCTTATTGAGCTTGGCCGACAAGGCTATGTGAAGATCGGTGGTTAGGACGTTGAGTGTTAATCAGTAGGGTCGAGGAATTCATTAGGGTGCTAATGATTCCGTGGCTCAATTGAATAGGTAATTGAGAACAATGTATCTAGTTACCTTCATACTAGAACAACAAGCTGGAGCGATTAGTTATGAGTGCAGATCAAACCCACAATAGACGAAAATTTCTTGCTGGTGTCGGCCTGGTCGCCGCCGCAGGTGCAGCGGCCGCAGCGAATGCGCAGGAGGCAGGCCATTCCCACCATGGTAATTCCGGGTTCACGCCGGCGCGCCATGCCGAAGACAGTTGGATGGATGAGATGGGCGGGGTTCACCGTGCGTTCGTAGATTCTTCAACCGGTTCAGGTGGCATTGCCGCAATGAATTTTGCGTCTAACATTCTGTTGGCTCATGCGCAGGGATACGGTGGCAGTGATGAAGACTACGGTCTGATTGTCTGTTTTCGCCATGACTCATCTCCTTATGGCTTCAACGATGCTATGTGGGAAAAGTACGGCGAGCTATTCGTGGGGCGCACCGGTGTAAGCAATAGTAATGGCGACCCCGTTGCGATTAATCCTCTCAGTGTAGAAAGGACTTACGGCAATCGTTCCAATACGATCGACGCGATGAGTAGCCGAGGCGTCCGCTTTGCCGTCTGCGACCTATCCACACGGGGTATGGCTGGCATGTTGGCGCGGTCCGCCGGCAGAACGACTGAAGAGGTTTACGAGGAATTGGTCAGCAACGCCATCCCTTCCAGCCACTTCGTGCCTGCAGGAGTTATGGCCGCTACTCGTGCTCAGGAGTATGGGTACAGCTTCATGTACGCGACTGAGTAGCCAAAGGCCAACTAAAGGCAATTAAAGGGGTCGGAGGGATTTATTTTTGATCAATTTCTCCCTAGCCCACTATAAGCGTCAGGCCTAAGGGGGGAAGCCCCGGTGCTTGTTTTGCGGAATCGGCTACTTAGTGCGCGCTCTCAGGCGCTGGTATCAGTGATCTTTCGAAAGAAGCGGAGGGGTCCGGCTCGATAGATGCCTCACTCCCTATGAGGCTAGACAATATCTGGTTTCGGACATACTCTTTGTTCTTCTTATGCTCGATTAAGTAATAGTTCACATGCCACTCACTCCAACGCAACAGTCTATTGTAGATTTCAGTAACCTCGCAGAGTCCGAGCGATGGACTACTCGCAACGAGTTGCTGGTTGAAATGGAGGCGCTATATAACAGCATTAATCCTGCTTGCCAGGAGGGAATAGTCTTATGCTTCGCTCTGGCAAAGGTTTACGACGACCTGAATGAAATAGATAAGTGCTTTGCCATGCTTTCCCAGGGTAACGAGCAGCACAAAAAAGGTAAGACGGACACGATTGATGATGCCAGAACTACAATATCCACGGTTAGACAGATCTTCTCCGCCCAGCCAATCGAGCCACAGCAAGTAAGTAGCGAATATCAGCCAATCTTTATCGTTGGCATGCCTCGTTCCGGAACTTCCCTGGTTGAGCAAATTCTGGCATCACACGCCGGTGTCTATGGCGGCGGTGAGCTCAAGTTAATGGGGCAATGGTGTTTCGGATACGTGACGCATTTCCGTAATCGGGCGGACATGGAGTTGGAGGACAATCTGGCTGGGTTGCAGGATCACTATCTTAAAGGTCTCAAGGCACTGACAACAAAAAGCTATGTCACTGACAAGATGCCGGTGAACTTTCTATGGCTGGGCTTCATACTGTCGGCATTACCCAATGCTAAAATAATCCACACGATGCGCAGCCCTATGGCTACCTGCTGGTCTATCTACAAATCTCCTTTCGCAGGTACGTCGAATGGATACTCGTGCAGCCAGGAAGAAGTTGCTGAGTTCTATAATCTCTATGCCGATCTGATGGATTTCTGGCGAAGCGCGTTCCCGGGCAAGATATACGACCTTCACTACGAGCGACTAACCACAAATCAGGAAGAGGAAACGCGAAAGCTTCTAAGTTATTGCGGGCTCGATTGGGATCCTGCCTGTTTGGATTTTCATAAGAACAAGAGGAAAGTAGAAACCATGAGTTGGGCGCAAGTGCAGCTTCCCATGTACCAGGGAAGTTCGGAATCATGGAAGCGGTTTGAAAAATATCTGGCACCGATGAAATCGATTCTCGATGAACAATAATCGGGCGCCGGAACACTAAGGGCAAATAGACTATTCGATGCTCTATAGTCCAGAGCATGGAAGACCTTTTTCTGGAGACTCTGGTCGCGTCACTGGGGCCATCGCATTTTAGCTAGCAATGGGTCCGTCATATTTCTACGCCTATCAGCTGGAACAGTTGGGAGGCTAGCAATGAAACAGTGTGAGTGAATAGATATGTCATTAAGTTGTTAAGTTGTTAGTGTCCCCTATATCCTATTGTGTCCCCTATATCCTATTTCGAGGAAAAATCTAATGAGCCCTGCCAATTTCTTTAGAATCGGTATGCTGTCACTGCTGCTTTCCCAGACCTGCAATGCGGCGGACAGCGTTGGCGATTTTTCCCTACCGGATCAAAATGGCGGCACTCATAGAATGAGCTTTTACGATGACCATGTTGCTATCGTGCTGCTGGTGCAGGCAAATGGCGACAGAACGGTCGCCGGATCAATGTCTGCCTACAATGCACTCAAGGCGCGATTTGACAGGCAGGGCTTTGAGTTTCTTATGATTAACCCGATGGGCCTGAACGATAGTGATGCGGTTCAGCAAGAAGTCCTGGACTATGGCGTCGATATCCCCGTGCTAATGGATAACGCACAGTCGATCTCGAAAGTATTGAACGTTACAACGGTTGGAGAGGTTCTTCTCTTTGACCCTAAAACTTTTACGGTGAAATATCGAGGTCCGGTGGGGGCGGGGCTAGAGCAGGCTATCTATGATTTGCTTTCGGGTGGCAGGGTATCCAAGCCCGTTGTCGCAATGGATGGAGCGCCGGTACTCTATGAAGAAAGGAATTAATTGAGGCAGCAACAGAAGGAGAGGAGGGGCTTTCCTCAAGTCAATTTCTGCCAAGGATCCCTGTGGGGCGCATAGCCCAAAGACTTCTCAATTTTGGCAATACTAAATGTATTTCCAAGGCCCAAAGTACTACTATACTGTCCTCAATTCGACGCTACCTAGGTAGCCAAGCGGATACACAAAACCAACCTAAAATTCTACACCCGGGAACACGATGAAGAAGCCCGACCAGAGTCAGCGTTATCTATTTGAGAATCATCCTATACGTGGGCAACATGTGTCACTAGATGAATCCTGGCAGACGATTGCGCAACAAGTAGGCCTAGAGGGCAGGGGGTTAGCCCTGTTAGGTGAGGCGCTGGCTGCAGTGGTTCTGCTGGTGGGCACTCTTAAGATCGAAGGCAGCGTTACGCTTCAAGTTCGTGGCAGCGGGCCGTTGGGATTGTTGGTTGTTGAGGCCAATTCAGAGCAGAAAGTTAGAGGAATTGCTCGTCAGCAAGACAAGATTGAAGAGGGAATGAATCTTCAGCAGATTTTCGGCAGCGACTATCTTGTTATTACCATTAAGACGGAGGGTGCCGAACCTCATCAGGGAATCGCACCGCTGCAAGGGGCGAATCTGGCTGAAGCGCTGGAGCATTATTTCTCCACATCCGAGCAGTTGCCGACTCGCTTCTGGTTAGCCTGCGACGAGAAAAACGTTAGCGGCATGCTGATTCAAAGGTTGCCTGGAGAATCTACAGACGATGATGCCTGGGATCGCGTATCGCTATTGGCTGCCACGGTCACAGATGAGGAATTGCAGCAGATCGCTCTGGAGGATCTCTTGCACCGACTGTTCCATCAGGAAACGGTGCTGCTTTTCGACCCTCACTCTGTCGAATTTTTCTGCAGTTGTTCGCGGGAACGCACTGGCGGGATGTTACTTACTCTGGGTAAGGCCGAGGCGATTGAAATCATCGAACAGGAGGGGGAGGTCGCGGTCACCTGTGAATTTTGCAATGCGCAATATAGTTTCGACCGCATAGACATCGAGCAGGTGTTCTTAGTAGGGGAAACAGCGCCAGCAAGTACGACTGCGCACTGAGCAAAGGGGTGACCAAAGGGGTCGGAGGGATTTATTTTTGATCAATCAGCGCGCTGATTGATCAAAAATAAATCCCTCCGACCCCTTTTTTGATTCTCAGCACAAGGCATTGTTATCGTGCGCGCGCCATAAAGTGGTGCTCAGAAATCCTCAATATGATGCATCAGGCGCCTCTATGCTATAGATGCCCAGCTCATCTTCCTTGCTATAACTATCTGATATGTAGTAATAATACGAAAATTTCACGATGAAATAATGCGTGGGATAAAAATTGCTCCTTCATTCCTAAGCCCACAACATGTAATGAAGGTCTAGGAGTAAATTTATGAATTTTCAAAAACATCCCAAGCACTTGCTAGCGATAGCAGTGCTGGTAGCAGGGTCTGGAATGGGTGCTATTGCTCATGCTCAAGAGACTAGCGCGTCGGATAATATAGAATAAATTATCACCACGGGTTCTCGCGGTCGCCCGCATACCGTGTCAGATTCGCCGGTTCCCGTAGATGTATTCAGCGCTTCAGACATGGAAGCCGTCTCTGCGCTCTTCCTCCCCATCTCTTAGATGCAGTACAAGCTCCGGCTCAGCCGCTTTTCTCTGAACCCTGGACACCCTGGCAGAGGTGATCATGTTTTTGGACCAGACTATCCTGTAGCGGTCACGTTTGGGATCGAACAGATTCTCATGAATGATGGCGTGTGGTCCAGCCGTGAATGAAGATGCTGATGTGCCTTTAGACGATTTATGACGGTATTAACAAGTGAGGGGTTTAACCAGGCCTTTGGCACCGGAGGGCTAGTCTTCAGATCGTCAAGCGTGCCGGTGGCGCCCGTTCTGGTACCTATGAGATTTATTGGACTGCTGCTCGCTACCCCAGCTAGATTGAATGGATTTAATCTGGTTTCTGGCTGATGGGAGTCCATGGCTGGCAACTACATAACTGAGTGAGTCTGAAATAGGGCGTCAATGACTGTCCAATTCGATGGAGAGTCGATTTCTGCAGGGAATAATAGACTGCTTGACCGCTGCTTACCAATCTAGAACCAACACAGAAAGACAACAGAAAGACAAACAACGGGTAGCAGAGGTTAAAAATATACCCCTACTATCCGTTTTTTCTGCGGCCCTTTTTCTTACTGTATTGACTCGTTGCCGGATTTTGAGCCTTTTACCTGGGAAGGTTCATTGCTGTTTAGGACGAATTCACGAACCGACAGGAAAAGGCCGGTGATCATGAGACCAAAAACCGCCATAGCAATATAAAACAATGTCATTGAGCTCATGACTTGGAACCTCTTATCGCCATAAGTTTAAAGTAGATCCCAAAACACAATATTGAGGGCACCCATACCGCTGTGAAGAGCCCTTCTTCACGCTGACCTGTAAACCAAAGGTAGCCTGAGACGGCAAATGAAATTGCCACGGCCAAAAGTATAAAAAAATCTGATTGTTTGAACATGTTGCTTCTCCAGTTACTCGTCGAAAAAACCAATGGCAGCGAGGATACAGCCTGCTACAGCTATACCCGCAAGAGTTCGTACTCCACTATTACCTAGAACGGCGAACGAGTCTAGCGAGGAAATACCCAGAAGCGTGCTCGCAAAAAGCAGAAGGGCGAGTACTAGCAATCCCATGCCCGTAAAGGCAAAGACTTTCCTCGTCCGGCTCAGGCCCTTGGTGTTTAGAAATATCATTATGTTTTGATTCCATTTATATCATCCATTTAAACGCACAAACCGACACATTGGATCTATAGCATGTGAAAAGAGAGCTGCATGGTCGATATTACGAGCAAATAGAGGAGTAGGTTGCGACGGTTTCTGTCTTTGAGAGGGGTTGTTTTGAGGGAGGTAGAAAACCTACTGCTAAGACTGGGTGGCAGGGATTAAGAATAAATCGCTGCTACCTTTACGCCGTTAGTTTATCGTTTTGCCAGCTAAGAGAGTATTTATAGAGCCATCTTCCGCCTCTATTGAACAGCAAATAGATAAAAAACCCGACTGTCTGTATTACCAGCGCGAATGCGACTGGTAACAGGCCGCCAAAGGTATAAGCCATGCCCAGCACGAAGCCCAAAGTTGTTTCAGGTAGATTAATGCGCAGAAAAAGTGCTATCACCCAAGGCAGGAGAATTAAATACTGCAAAATGTCTCCCTGCCCAAACTCCCATAGCACCCCCATTAACAAGCCAAAAGCCAGTCCGCCAATGAGGTAGTTTTTTTGCAATACTAAGGTGTCTCCAGCGAATTCTCCGTTGTCGGTTTGGGCATTTCGCTTTTCAGCGATAATTAGCGCGATCCAAGTAAGCAGGGGGAAGGTAAGCAGCCCCCACCAGCTGGAGATGCCGGGGTTATCGGCGTCAGCCAATGGGTAGTGGGCTACTACTCCTGCGTTGAGGGATTCCCGGAGAATAAGACGGGCTGCCAAGATGGCTGCGGCGACATGAGTATTAACTTATTTCTGACTACCATAGTTAAGAATCCAATAGCTTGTGTGTAGTCTGAAAAGTACTAATAGCGTATTTTCCCTGAATAGTGGCTTAATCGAGTGGGAGCTACTGCCTAACTGCGATAGAGTAGCTTCTGTAATTGTAATCAAATCGAGGTAACAGCATTGTCTCACGGTGCCGATTCAACCAAGGCTATTTATTATGCGTTCTCTGCTAACGGTGCTATCGCAATAGCCAAATATGTGGCGGCGGTAATCACCGGGTCGGGGTCTATGTTGGCCGAGGCTTTGCATTCCACGGCTGACTGCGGAAATCAGCTGCTGCTTCTGCTGGGAATGAAGCGATCGAAGAAGCCAGCCTCGGATCGCTTTCCGTTGGGCTATGGCAAGGAAACCTATTTCTGGTCCTTCATCGTCGCCTTGCTGTTATTCAGCATGGGCGGGCTCTTCTCTATCTATGAAGGCTGGCACAAGCTGCACGAGCCTGAACCGCTATCTTATCCAATGCTGGCCCTAGGCGTGCTTCTATTTGGCATCATCGTCGAGGGCCTGTCATTTGCCGGCTGTCTCAGAGAGATCAATAAGGTAAGAGCCGAGCAAAATCTCTGGCAATGGTTTCGCAGCACCCGTGAAGTAGAGCTGCTGGTCATCTTCGGGGAAGACCTGGCGGCGTTGCTAGGTTTGTGCTTTGCGTTTTTGGCCGTGCTGGCGGCGTGGCTCACCGGCGATCCTATGTACGATGCCCTGGGCAGTATAGGGATTGGGGTGCTGCTTATTGCCGTCGCATTTTTCATTAGTGTCGAAGTAAAGTCGCTTCTGATTGGGCAGGGTGTCTCGCCCGACATGCATACGGACATGTTAGATTTTCTTAAGCAGCAGGCTACGATTAAGCAGATCTACAATTTGCGCACGCTGCATATGGGGGCAGATGTGATGGTGGCTATCAAGGCGGAACTTACAGAGCAGCAAGACGCAATGAAGTTGATTGCCGACATCAACAAGGTGGAAGCCGCGTTTCGGGTTCGTTTTCCGGCAGTAGCCTGGTGTTTCTTTGAGCCTGACAATACGGATGACCATTAGCAATGCGCAGTTCTCGATACGGCTGAATGTAGAGCGAGCCTAAATAGGCTTCTTTGAGCCTCAGCCGTAACGAATCTTCATTTTCGACTATAAAAAACCCCGCGCTCGTTTGAGTGCGGGGTTTTTTGGTTCTCTTCAATTTACGAGTAGATTAGAACGACACGTCCCATTGCATGCGAAGACGGTTTTCAGACTCGCCGATATTCACAAGTGCGTCGTCAAGCTTTAGGTGAGAGAAGTCCACCGTAATCTTGTTGTTGTGGCCACTGAAGAACCAATTGGCACCGATTGTTAATTCTTCGCGCTCATTCTCGAATAGCAAAGCGCTCGCGTTAGGCTCATCAACGAAGGCATAGCGTATAGCCAGCTCCAGAGGCTCGGGTACAGCCGTGAACATATTGTGAAAGAAGTAGCCCGCCTGAACATAGCCACCGGTCAGCTCACTCTTGGTGTTGTTAACAGTGTCGGTGATTCGCTTTCTATGTAGCTCCTGCTGAGCAGAAAAGCCTCGATACTTGAAGGCAAATTCCTGCACTACCTGATTTATGTCGTATTGATCTGGAGCCGCGTTGGCTGCAGATTCGAAACCATCGAGATTGCCACAGCCCGATGATGACCATCGAGTACAGCTACCCTTGTTAGTGGCACCGGCGATTGCCAGGCTACCCATGGGTAGATCGGTGTATTCGACGTCGGTCTGGCGAAACGGTACGTCTCTTCCCAGAAAGTTCCACTGCAGGCGACCCATATACATCATGTTGTCGTCGGTGTTATTTACGCCGCGGCCTTCGCCATTGAATACGCCGGCGAAATAACGCATGTCAGCTGGCGTGTCCTGGAACAGGTGGCCTCTAAGCTGCACACCGACCTGTCTGTCGATGGTGAACACACGGTTGGCGATTGAACGTTCGACGAACTGTTGGCGGCCTGAAGAGTCGACGCGCTCGCGGTTCATATCGACCTTCCACTGGCCAAGCCGTATTCCGCCCCAATCCCATTTGGCGACATCGATACGCCAATCGATCACTCGGGCACTTGCATTAGACGCGCCGTCGTCTGTGTCTCGGGAAGGTTGCAGATCGACTTCGAAATAGTACTGGAGCCAAGGTTGAAAGCCATGACCTCCGATTTTCATGCGCAGCCGGCGCGCCTCGAAGTTCGATTGATCTTCTCCGAACGCGGATAGCTTCCTTGGGTCTGAGCGGAAGGGAGTCGTGTAACGTGTTTGGGCTCGCCACTGCAAATCGGTACGGAATTTTTCATCGCTTGTCTCAAAACGAAAGCCACTGCTTACACGGCTTGCCTTGACCGGAAATTTCTCTTCAATCTGCCTGCTAACTTCAGCGGCAACGGCAGGGCTGGATACAACCTCGGCGCTGGTATCAGGCAGAATATCAGTGCTGTTGAGAGTCTCTCTCTCCATCAGGGCATCGTACTGGCTCTGGTCTATGGCGCCGTTGCTTAGGAGTATGTCCAGTAACTCCTGATCTGCCGCATTGCTGCTGGCTGCTATTCCCAATGAAGCGGTTAGTAGCGCTATCTGATTAGTTCTGATGAGTGCTTTCTTTATATTCATGTGGTTCTCTTCAGGTCTTTGCGATTCTAGAATTATTCAGCAAAAGTGTTGGCTTTTGAGACTGAACACCGATAGAAAGTTATATAAAATTAGTCGATGGGCGCAGTATATTGCACGAATATTACAGTTATATGACAGTGACAGATTCGTGACAGCGCCGTCATAGTCTCAATGAACAGAAACAGCAAGAAGGGGACAAGAGAGAGTTAAGTAGAGAGTTAAATAGAGAGTTAAGTAGAGAGTTAAGTAGAGAGTTAAATAGAGGGCGAAAGTGAACCCAAGAACGGTCAGGCTTACCGTGTTATCTCAGTGTTTGGCAGTGGCAGTAGGAATAGAAATAGGAATAGAAAGAGAAATAGAACTAAAAGCCAGTGCAGGCGTTTAATACCGGCTATTTCGAACGAAGCGGTCAGTCAGGTTGCGGATGCGCGTAGCAGCCGGTCCTGTACCGCTACCCATTCAGAGGTCTGCGGCACAGACTCAACAAACAACTGGCCAGGCCCGGATTGCTCTAGCTCGTAGAGGGCGCCGTAGAGTCTCGCCGAATAGGCTCTGGCTTCTTTGGGCAATACCAGCAGAGGCGCCTCTCGCTCACCCATATTCTCACTTAAGTAGTTCGCTGTTTCCTCGAAACACAGTATCGCTATGTTCTGCTGCCAAGCTGCGGCTATTGCGGCTTCATCTACTAGGCTAAGCTGCATATCCTTGGGCTGGTAGTGTCGATGGCGCAAGCCGGGGGAGGGGGCATCTGCACCCGCAGTACCCAGCGCAAGTTCGCCAATCACCGCTTGAATCGCCTCGGCACTGATGTCGCCGGGTCGCAATATTTGAGGCAGCTCGCTGCCTAGATCCAGCACCGTAGACTCGATGCCTATACGGGTAGCGCCACCATCGAGTATCGCCGCTATTTTGCCCTCCAGGGTCTTCGCTACATGAGCGGCGCTAGTGGGGCTGGGCCGGCCGGATAGATTTGCTGAAGGCGCGGCGACGGGGAAGTCACACATCTTTAGTAGCTTTTGCGCAACGGTTCCTGCCGGCGCGCGGACAGCGACTGAGTCTAGCCCTGCGGTCACTGCCTTGGGTATATCCGGGGCTGCAGGGAGCACCAGGCTTAGTGGCCCTGGCCAGAAATGCTCAGCTAGCAAGATGGCTAGATCGATGCGCTCGTCGGTGGTCTGCCACAGCGGTATAGCGTGCTCGATAGAACTTACATGCAAAATTAACGGGTTGTCCCCCGGCCTGCCTTTAGCCTTGAATATCTTGGCAACAGCCGCTGGGTCTAAACCATTCGCCCCAAGGCCGTAAACTGTCTCGGTTGGAAAAGCTACGATGTCTCCGCTCTTGAGCAGCGCGTACGCCTTCTTCAGCGCGTCTGGGTCATTCGCATCGAGGATCTGTGTAGTCTGAGTCATTGCTTTGCATGGCTTGAGATGTGTGTGGAATATTAGCACAGTGTCAAATCACACACATTGCTTGCGAAAAGCACCACTGTACGAGGTTAACAGGAAAAGGCCGCATAGCTGCTTGCCGAGGGTAGTGCAAAAAAAAGCCCACCGGGGGGTGGGCTCTTTGCTAATCATTCCCTTGAATGTCTCAAGGCATTCCAAGGGTCAAACTAGTGCGGTGAATTGGAATACTCGGTACCGTTAATTGGAATCATCAGGTGAGCACCGGAAGTACCTGGGCGCATCATCCATGGAGTACCCATGCCGGCCAGCGAGTTGTCGCGCTGTGGACCGACTGGCATGCCGAGTTCTTCGGCAGATGCATTTGGCAGGGACACGACCATCAGGTATTGAATACGATCTGGTGTATCAAATCGGCGATAGCTCAGCATGCCGAACTTGCGCGCAGGAATAGTGCCCTCGTCTTCGGCCTTCTGCATGGCCATCTCCAATTCATCGCCTTCAAGACCCTGGGCCGACAATTTCGCTTGCAGGTCGCGACGAGCGCGTTGTGAAACAGGGGCACAGCGAGTGAAGCCTTCCTCGTCTGTTGGCTGGCACTCAACGTGGTTTGAGCCAACCTTGAGAGTTACACGATTGCCGTTGTCATCATAGGTGTACACGGTCGCATCGGCGCGTAGGTCCTGTGGCAGTGGGGATACGGCTTTCGCGATAGTTGCCGCATCAGATTGTGCTGCGACCTGACTGGATGCCAATAGTCCGGCTGTTAGTAGACCCAGTGTAATAGTTAGTTTCGACATTACTTCCTCCAACTCTCTTATTTTGGTTAAGTTCTAAGGTTACGTTCTATGCTAATTTGTACTAATTCAATTCGTTTTCTATCTAATAGAGCTGCAAGCCATGTAGGCTTATGCAAATTGCTAATCTTATAAATTCAAGTCTATTAGTTTACTTAGTTACTCTTCAGGGTGAAACGTTAACACTGCAATAGCGCTGCAATAATGTGTAACACTGTGTAACGCGCAGATACTCTGCCAGTGGCCATTTTATGGCATTGGGGCGAGAATACACTCGAATTCTACTGATCTTGATCAGCATTTTTCCACATAGCATGGGATCTTGGGGGCTATTGCTTAGCAATTCGTGCAAGATTTAGTATTTTGCTCCCCCCTCTAGATAGAAGTAGACTTACAGCGGCAGCAGAGCAGTAGTGAGAAGATCTGACCAAGGCCGTTATCAAAACGAATAGATAAAGGCCGTGAGTCGTAATCTCAGTGTTCTGTAATTACTGGAAATAACACCGTAGTCGGTTCGAAGCGCCTAGCAGGCTTTGTTCCGGTTCAAACGACAAGACGCGTACATGCACTCAACCGATAGTCATACGAAGCAATCCTCTGTGGAATCCCACGCCGAGTTTAATCCTCAAGTAGAAAGCCTGCTGGTTAGAGCGCATTCCCTGGCCGCTTTCGCAACGCTTCTGCTCGCCGTATGCTTTGGCATTCTGGTTTCGCTGCAATTTGTATTTCCAGAATCTCTGGGTGCCTTTCCCTCATGGGGCCGGATGCGCTATGCCCACACCCAAGGGATTATGCTGGGCTGGCTAGGCAACGCATTCCTGGCGTTCATGTACCATGCGGTGCCTGTACTCAGTGGCAGGCCTGTGACCAGTCGTACTCTGGGACTGTGCCTGTTTGCGATCTGGAATTTTGCGGTAATGATTCCGGGCTGGATTCTGGTGCTCAGCGGTTTCAGCCAGCCGCTGGAATGGGCCGAATTCCCTCTGCCCGTTGATGTCGTCATCGTCGCCGGCTTCATTCTGGCCGCGGTGCAGTTCCTACCCGGGTTCTTCAAACAAGGCTTCGAGAACCTCTATGTGTCCAGCTGGTACATCATCGGCGGGCTGGTTTTTACCCTGTTATCGTTTCCCATGGGTAATATCGTGCCGGAATTAGTGCCGGGAGCTGCGGGAGCTGCCTTCAGCGGTCTGTGGATTCACGATGCAGTGGGCCTGTTCGTCACACCCATGGCGCTGGCTATCCTGTACTACGTGGTGCCTGCCAGCACCGGCAAGCCAATCTATAGCCATTTTCTGTCCATGCTTGGCTTTTGGGGCCTGTTCTTTCTCTACCCGCTAAATGGCATTCACCACTATATATACTCTGCTATACCCATGGCTGCTCAGCTTACCGCCATTGTGGCCTCGTTCCTGTTGGGGCTGGTTGTCATCATCGTTGTGTCTAATCTCATGCTCTCGCAGCGAGGCTTCGGTCTCATTCCGAAGAATATTGCGCTGCGTTTCGCTTCCATGGGTGTTGTGTTCTATCTCGTTGTTAGCCTGCAGGGCTCCATGCAGGCGGATATGTCGTTTAGCAGCTTGGTGCATTTTACCGATTTCATCATTGGCCATTCTCATCTCGCCATGCTGGGCTTCGCTACCTTCGCGGGTATCGCTGGAATCATCCATGCCTGGCAGCGACTTCCCGGTTTTAGTCTCGATGCGAAGATTCTCGATTGGTCCTATTACCTGCTGGTGTTTGGTATCTGGCTCATGGTGCTGGATCTTACCCTGGCGGGTTTTGTACAGGGAACATTGTGGCAGGATGCCACGCCTTGGATCGACTCGGTGCGGGCATCGGCTCCTTACTGGGCAGTTCGAAGCCTCTCGGCAATACCGATCACACTCGGTTTCGGTCTGTTGTTCTATGGCTTGTTGAGCAGCCGAACAGCGTCTGCAACCGATCAAGCAGCCAACAGCGGCAATGAAGAGAAGCAATCGGATACGACGCAGAAGGGTGCCACAGGCTCAGTCGGCTTTTCGCCGGCGCTGCGGATGTCATACGTTGCGGCATTTGTGTGTGGTATCGGATTCTTCGTGCTTTCAGTTTCCATACTGGGCGTCATTCCCCTTCAGACGCTGCAGGATGAGACGGCGTTACTCGCTCCCACCGCGTCGCTTGCCCTATCGCCGGCACAGGAGCGCGGCAGGGTAATCTACGCACGCGAGGGTTGTGCCTACTGTCATACCCAACAGGTTCGCTACACTGAGTCTGATCTGCGACGCTTCGGCGCGCCAAGTCTGGCCTGGGAGGGGAGGCAGGATACGCCACACATGCTGGGCACGCGCCGCATCGGCCCGGATCTGGCGAGAGCGTCTGGGACCAGAACCGATCAGTGGCATCTCGCCCACCTGTATGCACCTAGAACAGTCGTGCCTGCGTCTGTCATGCCAGGCTACCCGGAACTGTTCGAAGGCTCCGCCGACAGGCCTGGCCGCGAAGCCTTGGACCTTCTAGCCTATATAGAGAGCCTGGGCAGAGAGCGTGAATTGGCATGGCCGGAAGGCGATGAGAGGGCGAGAGCTCTCACCGATGATGAGCGTGCGCTTATGTCCTTGACGGCCGAAGTCTTGAATGCCCATCCTGGGCGAACCCGGCCGCTGGGTTCGGCTCCAGTATTTCCCTTTGAGGAGCTCCAGGGCTCCGACAATAGCGCTTTGGGCATGCAGCTTTTTCGCGATAACTGTAGTGGTTGCCATGGCAGTAGCGGAGAGGGTGACGGGCCCGCTTCCACGCTGTTGAGCCCTCCACCTGTTAATTTCACAGAACACCTTTATCGTCGTGATCTGCTGACAGAGATTCTTTGGAATGGGGTTTATGGTGCCTCTATGCCGGCCTGGCGAGACCTTTCCCTGGAAGAGTTGGCGGCACTGGCAAATGTGGTAGACAGTTTTAGCCTGGTAGATGGCTCCGACAGTTCCGGCACGCTAGTAAATGCCGGGCAGAGTGTCTACGAGGCTAACTGCGCCGAATGTCATGGCGACGCTGGGGACGGTAATGGATTTGCCGCACAGAACCTGCCCATTCCCATTATGCCAACAGATTTTACCAGAGAAAGATTGAGCGAGGAGGCAGCCCTGCGCGCGCTGCGAGAGGGTATCGCGGGAACGTCCATGGCCCCCTGGGGAGATCGGCTGAACGCTCAGGAAATGACAGCGGCAGCGCACTATGTACGGTCCCTCTATCAGGAGCGAATTGGTGATGATTAGTAACTTGATAGTATTCTCATCGTTATTGATGGCAGGCTGGTTTACCTTGCAGTACCTGCTCAAGCCCCAGCTTCGCAAACGCGTTGAACAGCCTAAATATGCTTTCCTTCGTCAATTGTCGATGTATGATATGCAGACGGGGGCAGGAGCGAAGTCTTCCAGCGAAGATCTGCATGAGATAAAAAGCGGTCAAGTTGAACCGAAACCAGAACCAGAACATCGAATGAATAATAGCAGTGGTGAAACCGAATGATTCAACCCAGCGTCGAATCAAAACAGCAAGGCCTCAGTCTGGTCGCGGCGATGGCGAGCAGCGCGGTACTTGGCATAGCCGTCATTGTGTTAGCGCTATCGATGTATTCAGGCGAGGTCTCCACTGAGCAGGTGTTTGCCGAACCCAGTGTCGAATTCGGTAGGCGTCTGATTCGTGAAACGTCGGCCATGATGGGCCCGGGTCATGAAGATCCAGCTAAGCGGTTCTCTGGCAGCAATCTCGACTGCGCATCCTGTCACCTCGACACGGGCACGGAGCCGGGCACTCTCTCCCTTCTGCTCGCGGACACCAAGTATCCCAGGTTTTCCGGCAGAGATGGTGTAGAGGGAGACCTGCGTGACCGCATCAACGGTTGCATGACACGAAGCATGAATGGCACGGAGCTGGATCGTAATAGTATCGAAATGGTTTCCATGGAGATGTATATCAAGGGGCTCGCGAGCCAATATCAATTGATGGGCGATAGCAAACGATCCCCCGATGAGCCGCCGGCTTTTCAGGAGCCGAATCGTGCGGCGAGTCTTGAGGCTGGCGAGGTAGTATTTCAGGAAAGGTGCCAGGTCTGCCACGGAGAAGATGGCGCAGGCTTGAAGCAGACGGGGGATTTAGCCGACGGCTATCTGTTTCCGCCGCTATGGGGGCCAGATAGTTTTAATAACGGAGCGGGCATGACGCGCCTACTCACTGCGGCTCGATTCATCAAGGCGCGAATGCCTCTGGGTCAGCCCGATCTGAGTGATGATGAGGCCTATGACGTGGCGGCCTACATGAATTCCCATGAGCGCCCGGTTCGAGCGAACCTCGAAGTTGATTATCCCGACCTTACAAGGAAGCCGGTGGATAGCCCCTATCTACCCTATGCCGACAATTTTTCCCACGAGCAGCATAAGTTGGGCCCGTTCGAGCCTATTCGTGAGTACTATCGAAACTTGTAAGACGATCAGTAGCCAATAAAAAACGCCAGTGACCAATCCTAGGCACTGGCGTTTTGTTTTCAGTCTTCTCAGCGTCTAATTTCTGATTACGCGAGTGGCGCTACCAGCATAGACCGTCTTTATGCGGAGTCAGACTTAAGCTGAATACAACAGGCTATATCCGTATTCCTGACTGCGCGTTGCCGTAACAACTCCAGCTGGAACGAAGCGGCTATTGGATACATTGTTCGCTAGCAGCTCCGCATTGATCGCCTCAACATCGCCGCCGGTTGCCCGGGCTAGTCTGGTAGCGAAAGAGCGTGTCGCTTTACGGCAAATTGCGTAGCTGACACCCCTGGCGATCAATGAGTCGATGGTATTGCCTCGATTTCCGTAGTCGGATCGATTCAGATTCATGGGATTGACCATAAAGGCTTGATCGGTACTGCGATCCATCAGGTTCATCATCTGGCTGAACTGCTCGCCATAGTTGCCCCACATGGCATCGTTATAACCCAGAGGTGTTGAGCCATGGCGGAAACAGACCACAATTGAGACGTCTGATTCTGCTCCGTCATAACCTTCTGCGTGGCCTACAAATATATTGTTGGCGTAATTCAATGCGGTAATGCCGCCCGATGTGCTGGAGGAGTCGATGAAGACTCTGTGACTGGCGGAGTTTGCATCCATCCAGGCATCTTGTTCGTGGCGAGCCGGGGCAAAGCCATGATGAGCGCTATCACCGCTCGCAGCCTGAGCTGAAGAAGCGAGGGTGGCAGTAGTTGCCGCCAGCCCAACACCTGTTAGGAATCGGCGTCGTCCCTGCAGCTTATCGGTATTATTGCTCATTATGTAATCTCCCAAATTTGTCTTCTTTTAGTCTTGCTGGTTTATTGCTTCTATCGTTAGTGCGAGCTGGGTCGTTGTTGAATGCTATTCAATCTCGAATAGAGTCGATTGTCGAGACTCTGCAGCCCGGTTTGTTGTTTCACCTCAAGATTATATAGGTAAATCTCACCGAGTTTTCTCTGGTTTTTGTAACAAAGTGCATCTAAAAAACTGGATCTGTCTTTCTGGACCTTTCAATTCTTGTCCTGTCCGGTAGGCCTTCCTCGGTAGCTAATGCGATCTAGATAATTGGGTAGATTGATCCATACAGTTAAAACGAGACTATATAGGGGAGAAAAAAATGCGTCATAACAACCGAAGAAGGAAGTGAGTGAAGATGTACACCCTAGTTAAACCCCTTGCAATGTTGTTCTGCTCAGTTGTCTTCACCGGGTGTGCCGCAATGGGGGCTGATCCGCTAGAGCCTGTAAACAGGCAGCTCCAGGCGTTCAATAATGGGGCAGACAAGGTGCTGATTAAGCCTCTGGCGATGGGTTACGCGACAGTCATGCCCGACTCTGGTGAGCGTGCGGTACAGCGTTTTTTCAGCAATCTGGCGGAGCCCAACACTGCCGCCAATCAGCTGCTGCAGGGCCGGCCAGCTCTCGCTCTAAACGATGCGGGGCGGTTCTTGATCAATAGCACTGTCGGATTGCTTGGCTTTTTTGATGTCGCCCAGAACATGGGCTTGGCCAGACACAGCGAGGACTTCGGTCAAACTCTGGGTCTGTGGGGTATGCCAACCGGGCCCTATATAGTGTTTCCGTTCAGAGGCCCAACGACACTGCGCGATTTTGCGGGAGGTTACGCGGATACAGTGGCGTCGATTCCTCTAACGATAGATCACGTGCCTACACGAAATAGCCTGTTCGCCTTGCAGATCGTGACCTTGAGAGCCTCGTTGCTGAACACTCCCCAGTCCCCAACGGCGACAGATCGCTATGCGCTATTCAGAGATTTCTACTTACAGAGGCGCCAGGCACAGGTTCAGCAATAGTGATCTGTGTCGTCTTGCTGTGCGTAATTTAGAACTGAGATCAAGACGCTTTGCCCTTTGGCATATACGTCATGCCCTTGCCTCGTAGTGGGCGCCTGATTTTCACGGGGCACAAATAATCGGGTTTTAAGGTTATAGAATTCTAGAGACAACGAAATGAAAAAATTATACCTAATGCTATTTCTTTTCTATGCCGCTAGCGCAAATGCTAATTTGGCGGATCAAGCTCGATGGGAGTTTGAGGTATTACTCGATGAAAAGAGAATTGGCTACCATGACTTTAGTGTCAGTGAGGTCGATGGTGTGCAGACAGTTACAACGGAAGCCCGCTTCGATGTAAAACTACTCTTCGTTAATGTCTTTAGCTACAGACATAAGAACACGGAAGTTTGGCGAGACAATTGCCTCGCTTCAATCAGTGCAGAAACAGCTGCAAATGGAAAAGATTTCATTGTTCGTGGTAGAGCAGATGCAGAAACGTTTCGGATGCGATCCGGATCCTTGGATAATGAATTGCCGGCCTGCATTATGACGTTCGCCTATTGGAATCCTGAGTTTCTGCGGGCGGATCAGCTCCTCAATAGCCAAACCGGTGAATATGAAAAGGTTTCTGTAGTCAGAGAGGGTGAGGAAGTGCTGGCGATAAAGGGGCAAGCTATTCAGGCGATTAGATATTCACTGAGCCTGGCAGCAGGACCGATAAGTCTCTGGTACGCCGCCGACGATCACCGCTGGTTGGCGCTAGAGTCTGTTGTAAAGGGAGGGAAAGTCCTCCGATACGAGCCAGTTAATTTACCGCGAACATTGGGCTCTTCCTATGCACTTGGCGGATAGATTTTTCAAAGAGGATTGTACATGGGAATCCAAAAAGCATTGCTGGTGGTCGGCATGATACTGGTCGGTGGCTGTCAGACTGCCTCGAATCCACCACCTATTAGGACGGCGGAATCAGTCGATCTCAGCAGGTTCGCGGGTGACTGGTTTGTCATAGCCAATATTCCTACCTTCATTGAAACAGATGCCTACAATGCGGTTGAAAGTTATGCTGAACCGGTGAATGGAAGGGTTGCCACTACGTTCACCTTTAATAAAGGCGGTTTTGAAGGCGATCAAAAAACCTATCATCCAACGGCCTTTATACGAGAAGACTCTGGCAATGCGGTTTGGGGAATGCAGTTCGTCTGGCCTATCAAGGCCGAGTATAGAATCGTCTACATAGATCCAGATTATCAGTTCACAATTATTGGCAGAACCAAGCGCGACTATGTCTGGTTGATGGCCAGACAGCCTGTCATCGCTGACGGTGATTATGAGCGATTGCTCAGCATCATTGAGCAAGAGGGTTATGACCTGGATAAACTGCGCCTTGTGCCGCAGCAGTCTGTCCGCTAGTGCTTAGGTTACTAGAGCTGACCTGCTTTGCTGTAACAATCCTGTTAGGGGCTTTGGTTTGTAGACAAAGTGTCAGAACAAATTCTTCTGAGTGCCTCCTTTCATGAAAAATCTAGCCCTTGCTCGAAACCGAGCTGTCGCCGCATTAAAAATGTTATATGTGGCCGATTCGCTGGCCATGCCGGTGCACTGGTACTACAACCCTATGGATATCTACAGGCAATTTCGCGGTGGCATTGCACACTTCGAAGATGCGCCAGGTTTTCACCCTTCTTCTATCATGTCATTGCATTCGACCAGTAAAGGAGGGCGCGGAGCGAGAGGATCAAAAGGGTCAAGCGGGTGGAGAGGAGCGGCGGGTCCAACCAAGCAAATTGTCGGCGATGTGATTCTAATTGGTAAGCGCAAATTCTGGAATCAGCCGAATCAGCACTATCACCAGGGCATGCGTGCCGGTGAAAATACATTGAATGCCCACTGCGCTCGAGCCGTTACCAGAATGTTAGTCGACAGCGCAGGGCGCTATGACGAGGGGGCATTTCTCGATGCGTATATCGAGCTACTGACCGCCGATCCGCCCATGCACCCGGATACCTATGCCGAGTCTTATCACCGTGGCTTCTTTGCAAATCTTGAAGCAGGCAAGCCTCGCCATAAATGCGGCGCCGTCACCCATGACACGCCGTCTATTGGAGGGCTTGTCTGTATTGCCCCCATTGTTTTTTCAGAACGACTGCGCGGAACGTCGTTGGATGCCGTGCAGGAAATCTGTCAGGGCCATCTGAAGCTCACCCACCCAGACCAATACCTGGCGAAAGTATGCAGAGACTATGTGGGGCTGCTAGACGATCTTCTCTTTCTCGATGAGTCGGAATCTGCCCAGCAGTTGATCAGTGCCTGGAGTAAGCGCAGTATAAGTTTGCAGTTGTCAGAGTTGATCGGCAAGATTTATAGCGACAACGATGTGGTGGGCAAGCTTTTCTCATCGGCCTGTTACATCACCGACTCCTGGCCCAGCGTTCTCTATCTCGCCTACAAATATTGCGACTCACCGGAAGCCGGTTTGATATCGAACACGAATCTGGGCGGCGACAATGTGCATCGCGGGGCCGTGTTGGCGACTCTGCTGGGGTTGGCCAGTGGCGAGACGCTAGCAGATCATTTTTCACAACTTGTGGATCATGTGGCGATTGAGCTTGAGATCACACAGCTTGTAGAGGCGGTCAGTAGCAATGCCCAGTAGCAGTAAATGGCGGGTGCAGCTAAGTCTCTCGCTTTACTAACCGGCGCAAAAGTTGGCGGCTTTTGCTATCGATGCTGAGGTAGGCTGATGGTAAATGTGCTGTAGGTGCCTTTTGCGTTTGTGGATTGCGACGGATCGCTATATGCAATGATTAACTAACAACCTACTTTGCGCTTAGCGTCTGTTCGATCGGAACAGATGAGGGTTCTTCTCAATAAAACTGTCTATCCATTTTTCCAGGAAGGAATCCCGTTCCCTCGTCTTTAAGAACCCCCAGCCGAGTATGGAGATAATTAATGCGCCGACGCCGTCGACGATAAGATCCCACATGGTGTCAACAATTCCGCTCTTTTGCATGTTCATGCCGAATAGCTGGTCCATGGAAAATTCAAATATTTCCCAGACTGCGCCCATGCCCATTGCAAATATAAAGGCAAAGAAGGCGATGAACTTTGGATGCAGGTCTAGCTCAATATCTTCTTTTTCGTTAAGCACATAGACCAAGAGGAAGCCCAGAATTCCCAAAAGAAAACCAGATCCGGTGTGCAGAACAATATCCCACCACCAGAACCGGGCGTAGTAGCCTTGCACTTCGCCAAGGAAAAGTGACATGTACACAAACACTACCGCCAGGGATTCAAACTCATGAGGAATCTTTACCTGAAAGCGCTGACCTAAAAGCAGGGGAAGGAAGGTGATGCACAGAATGATGGCCACTTCGATAGCGGCCTGATACCGACCCTGCAGGACCAGAAGGCCTGTACCTAGCGCCAGGACCAATTTTAAAAAATAGGAGACCCGCCTGTGGGCGAGGTAATTCAAGGCATCTGTCGGAAAGTTAGAAGGAGCCATAGGCTGATTAGTATGGGGTAATAAGGCTGAATGAACAACATCAATAGGCTAACAATCTCCCTGTTTAGACAGGTGAGTATGATACAGTTAGCGCATTATAGTTACTGATTTAGGTCTGCGTATGTTGGAGTTTTTTCAGGAGAATGAGAGCCTGATCTTGATACTTGGCATAGTGTCTGTGATCAGTTTTTTGGGTACCCTGGCTTTTATTCCCTGGTTTATCATCAGGATTCCTGCGGATTATTTTTCGGCATCGAGGCGTGGCTCACTGCTCCCGGATGGGATTCCGCCCTCTCTCAAAGTTTTGGCTTTTCTGGTCAAGAATATTATCGGTTTGATTATTGTGCTCCTGGGAATCGCGATGTTGGTGCTTCCCGGTCAAGGCCTGTTGATGATCCTGATCGGCCTGGCGTTAGTCGAATTTCCGGGTAAATATAAACTGGAGCGCTGGTTGATTTCTCGGGAGCCTGTCTATAAGTCGGCGAATTGGCTGCGGGAAAAAGGTCACAAAGAACCCTTGGTGATCGAATGAATAGCGCCGTGTCTTTTCTGCCGGCCAGCTTCAAGTAGGTCGACTCTTAGGTCGACCGGGATTCATCAGCTAGTAGAGCGAATCTGATGAACCCTTTGTTGCCGGACCTCTCTTGCTAGTTCTTTGGGGCTAGGCAGACTTATCTGGCGCGAGTCGCAATTCTGCGATATTCCCTATAGGCAGGGACCCAGAAGTTTCTTTCGATAGCGGCAAGCAGCTCCTCGTCGCTCATGTCCCGTGCCAGTTCCTGTGCGATTGCGGTCTTAGCAACCTTGAAGGCGATCTTGCGACTGATCTGCGGCAGCGAGGTCAGTGGCGGAAGTACCGAGCTGGATTGATCTTCCTGGCCGGGTGACAACTCAGCCAGCGTCGTGCTCGCCACCATCAACATCTCGTCGCTGACCAGTCTTGCCTTACAGGCAATAATGCCTAGGCCCACCCCAGGGAATACATAACTGTTGTTACATTGAGAGATTTCGTATTTTTCGCCATTGTATTCCACCGCCTCGAATGGACTTCCGGTCGCTACTATAGCCTTGCCATCTGTCCAGGCAACGACGTCCCGCGGGTGCGCTTCTACATGCTGGGATGGATTGCTCAGTGGCAGGATGATCGGGCGCGGGCAGCTTGCATGCATCTTGCGAATCACCTCTTCGGTGAACAAGCCGGGTTTGCCGGAAACGCCAATCAAGATGCTGGCTTCGGTATTGGCGACGACATCGAGCAGGCTAGGATAATCGCCGCCTTCGGCAAGATCCCAATCCCTTAGCGCCGACTGAGGCTGTACAAGAAGTTCCTGAAAGTCGAGCAGGTTTGGCATGCCTTCGGTTAGCAAGCCGAAGCGGTCAACCATGAATACTCTGGCCCTCGCCTCGGCATCGCTTAGGCCTTCAGTAAGCATCGCGCTGATAATGAGTTCAGCAATACCGCAGCCGGCGGACCCAGACCCGACGAATACGATCTTCTGATCGCTAAGGGCCTCGCCTTTTTTACGGCAGGCAGAGAGCAGTGAGCCCAGAGTTACGGCGGCGGTGCCTTGAATGTCATCATTGAAACAACACACGCGTTCGCGGTGGCGCTGCAGGATCGGCATCGCATTGGGCTGTGCGAAGTCCTCAAACTGGATCAGCACGCCGGGCCAGCGCTCCTGAGCGGCATCGATAAATTGATCGACGAAGTCATTGTATTCCTCCTTGCCGATGCGCGGATGGCGCATGCCCATGTAATAGGGGTCATCTAAAAGCGTTTGGTTGTTGGTTCCAACATCCAGCGCCACGGGCAGTGTATAGGCAGGGCTGATGCCGCCGCAGGATGTATAGATAGACAGTTTGCCAATGGCGATGCCCATGCCGCCGATGCCCTGATCGCCCAGGCCCAACACGCGTTCGCCGTCGGTGACCACGATGACCTTGACCTTGTCTTTGGTAACACTGCGCAGGATGTCATGCATGAATTCGCGCTCTTCATAGGAGACAAATATGCCGCGTGCGCTACGGTAGATATCGGAAAAGTGTTCGCAGGCTTCGCCCACCGTAGGCGTGTAGATGATGGGGAGCATCTCTACCAGGTGTTCGTTCAGTAAACGATAGAACAGTGTTTCGTTATTATCCTGAACTACGCGCAGGTAGATGTGTTTGTTGATGGGCTCATCGAAACTTTTATACTGCATATAAGCCCGCTTCACCTGCTCCTCAATATTCTCGTAGCGCGGTGGTAACAGGCCGATCAGATTAAAAGCGCGTCGCTCCTTCTCTGAGAATGCCGAGCCTTTGTTCAGCATTGGCGTTTCTAGTAGGGCGGGGCCTGCGTAGGAAATATAGATGGGCTTGCTGCTTGTCATGTGTCTCTCTTAAGGTTCGAATAAAGCATGGTCTGAAATTAGGGCGGCTTATGTATATAGCGTCTACCTGGAATACTCTCTGAAGTGAGAATACGCCGACTCATGGGCATTGTCTTTATCAATGCAGTCACTATTGTAATTCAGAATCAGGTTCAGTTCTCGGGCTGATCTTGCAGTCGCTTATACAGTCTCAGCTGCTAGCTGACTCAATCTCTCTTGCACGGGCTTAGTTTGCCACGGCCGTGAGGCAGGCATTCGATTGGCGGCTAGCGTAAGCAAAGTTCTGCGCTGCCAAGCGCTTGCATTCATAAACATGGTTCACGCTTCCGTTCTAGTGTATTTTTAGGCAGATGAATCCATAAAAAGAATAGGAAGGTTCACTATGCTCGCCAAGAACTACCTGCTCCGCTCCTTCGCCTTGATTCTATGGGCAGTGGCGATATCTTGTTCTCCAGCAGTTTTTGCACAGGATCTGGAAAACGGTCAGCAATTGTTTCAAACCCTCTGCGCCCGCTGCCACGGCATGCTCGGTGGCGGAGGCGAAGGCCCAAGTCTGACGCGGCCCAATCTCGTACACGCGCCTGATGACGAGGCGTTAGTTTCATTGATAGTGGGCGGCATTCCGGGCACGGGTATGCCCGGGTCGCGGCAGTTACGTGGTCAGGACGGGCCGGATGTGGCTGCCTATGTTCGTAGCCTGGGCGAATTGCCGCCGGAGGAAATGCCGGGCGACCCTCTAGCGGGTGCTGAGATCTATAGGTCTGTTGGCAACTGTTCCAGCTGTCATATTTTATTTGGTGAAGGGAACGGCGTGGGGCCAGAACTCAGCAATGTAGGCCAGCGGCGCAATGCGGCTTACTTGCGTCGTTCGGTAATGGCGCCGGATGCAGATCAGCCACGTCAGGTTGATCGATTCAGAGGTTCCCTTAATGCATTTTTAACTGTTCGTATAGTCTCGGAATACGGCAGCTATGAGGGAATGCGCGTCAACGAAGATGCCTTCACCGTGCAGATGCGCGACCTGTCTGGAAAACTCTACTCCTTCGAAAAAGCAGATTTGATCAGCTATGAGAAGGCGCCAGGCCACTCGCTGATGCCGGGATATAACTCGGTGTTGAATGCGCAGCAAACCGATGATGTTGTGTCTTATCTTATGAGCCTAAAATGAAGCATGGAGCCTATTAGAATGAAATTACAGAAACCATTATCTATCCCGCTACTCGCGCTATGCCTCTCGCTAACATTTGTCAGCAAGTCTGCTCTGGCAGACACGCCGTTCGAGGCGTTACTCGCCGATGAGCAGAATGGCGCCGATTGGCTCTCCTATTCCGGCGGCTATAAATCAGAGCGGTTTTCGCCTCTATCGCAAATCAATACGGTGAATGTAGACCAGCTTAAGGTGATGTGGGCCTATCAGATGAGGCCGACGGGGATAAGTGGCGCGGCACTGCAGGAAACGACTCCGCTGGTGGCTGACGACATCATGTACCTCACAGAATCTCCAAGCAGCGTAACCGCATTGGACGCACGAACGGGTCGCACGCTCTGGCACTTCGTACCCGACATCACTAACGATGTATTGAATATAGGTTTCCCGCGAATCAATCGCGGAGTGGCCCTGTTAGATGACAAGGTGTATGTGGCTACTCTGGATGCTCGCCTGTTCGCACTCGATGCGCGCACTGGGGCCGTGCGCTGGGAAAGTAAAGTTGCCGACAATTTGTCTGGGTTTTCTCTCACTCTCGCGCCGCTGGCGCTGGATGGAAAGATTGTCGTTGGCGTTAGCGGCGCCGAGGCAGGCGTGCGCGGCTACATCGATGCCTATGATTCCGAAAGTGGCGAGAGACTATGGCGTACCCATACCGTTCCCGCACCTGGCGAGCCTGGCAGCGAAACCTGGGAAGGTGATGCCTGGCGTACCGGGGGTGGTTCAACCTGGCTTACTGGCTCCTACGATCCTGAACTCGATCTGCTCTACTGGACCACGGGCAACCCGGCGCCTGACTGGAACGGCGACCTGCGCCCCGGCGACAATCTCTATACCTGTGCGGTGTTGGCCCTAGATCCAGATACCGGTGAGATGAAGTGGTTCTTTCAATACACACCACACGATACCCATGACTGGGATGCTAATCAGATTCCGGTTTTGGTCGATGGCGAATTTGAGGGGCGCCCGCGCAAGCTATTGGCGTTGGCAAATCGTAATGCCTTCTACTATTTACTAGACCGCGAAACCGGAGAATACTTGTTAGGCAAGGAGTATTCATTTCAGACCTGGGCCGAGGGTATCGACGAGAACGGGCGGCCGATTGTGATACCGAATTCGGATCCAACGCGGGAGGGCAATCTGGTATGGCCTAGCCTGCAAGGAGCCACGAACTGGTTTTCTCCCTCCTATAACCCACAGACAGAACAGTTCTTCGTGCCCAATAGACGAATGGGCGCCATCTATTTTAAGTCCGATGTGGAATACGAGGTAGGCATGCCTTTTCTCGGCGGTGGCGAGCAGCCACTGGATGGTGACGACGCATCGGGAGCCATCGTGGCGCTGGATGTAATGAGTGGCGAGCAGCAGTGGGAGTTTGAGCTGCAGACTCCACCCTGGTCAGGCGTTATGGCCACCGCCGGCGGGCTGGTATTTGGGGCGAGTAACGAAGGCTATTTCTTCGCACTGGATGGCGAAGATGGAGACCCGCTGTGGTTCTTCAACACCGGAGCCCACGTGCGCACAAATCCCATGGGCTTCTCGGTGGATGGTAATCAGCGTGTGGCCATTATCGGTGGCCAGACGCTGTACGTATTTGGCTTGGAATAACTGAGTCTCAGCGCGGGGCCGCAATAGTCTGCCGCTGAAAATCCAGGCCTTCGACACCAACACGCACCACATCGCCGGGCTGCAGATAGCTCGGTGGCACCATGCCATCACCCACACCCGCGGGTGTTCCCGTGAAGATTAGATCGCCTGGGTAGAGTGTCATAAATTGACTCAGGTGGCTGATGATCTCCTTAACGCCGAAGACCATGTCGGTGGTGTTACCTTGCTGGCGCATCTCACCGTTCACCTCAGACCATATGGAAAGATTCTGCACATCGTCGATATTGTCCCGTGTCACCAGATAGGGGCCAACGGGCGCGAATGTGTCGGCACTCTTACCTTTGGTGAATTGCCCGCCGCGCTCGCGCTGAAAGGCGCGCTCGGACACATCGTGCCCCACCGTATAGCCAGCGATATAGTCGAAGACTTCATCTTCGGAGATGTATTGCGCGCGGCGCCCAATGACGATGACTAACTCTGATTCGTAGTCGAGTTTATTGCCGTTGCGCGGTTGAATCACGTTGTCGAAGGGGCCGGTTAGGGCGGAAGTGGCCTTCATGAAAACCAGAGGCTCCGTGGGCAGCTCTACCGCCATTTCCGCCGCGTGGTTGACGTAGTTGAATCCGATGGCGACGATCTTGCCGGTACCCGTGACTGGCACGCCGATTCGCGGACTGCCTTGTACCAATGGTAATTCACTAAGGGGGATCTGTGCGATCTCCTCCAATGCCGCGTCGGAGAGAGTGGCCGGGCCTATGTCAGCAATATGTGCCGATAGATCGTGAATCCGGCCCTGGGCATCGACCAGACCAGGCTTTTCTTCGCCCAGTGGCCCATAGCGCAACAGTTTTAATTCAACGGCATTGAGGACGCTGCTGAATGTAAGAAGTGCGTAGGTTGCAGCTATTGCTACGAGTTTGTTTCTGGACATAGTAGGCCTCATTACTTTTTTCTGTTCTTGTCTGTTCTAGCTGGAAATAGGACGTCCAAAGTGTAGTCAAAACAGAGCATCTTGTCTCGCCTTGAGTCTGTGCTTTTTAAGACTACAGGCTTGGCATCGCTCACGCCTGCGTCGCCTGGCGGTAGCGTAGGGCAAACTCAGAAGCTAAAGCCTATAACCAGATACAGTCCGACGCTGATCAAGCCAATGAGCGCGGCGTAGGGTAGCTGGGTTTTTATATGGTCGATATGATCCGATGCCGCGCCGGTAGAGGCCAGTATCGAGGTGTCCGACAGGGGGGAGCAATGATCTCCAAACACGCCGCCGCCGGCAACCGCGGCGAGGGTGGCGTAGACCATGGTGTTGAGTTCATCCCCTGAAAAATTAAAGGCCAGAGGCACGGCGATTGGAATCATGATCGCGTAGGTGCCCCAGCTCGTGCCGGTTGAGAAGGCGATGAAGCCGGTAATGAGGAAGGCGAGCATAGGCAGCAGGCTGGGAGTTAGCCAGCCCTCGGTAGCCGCAACTATATAGTCGGCGGTATTCAATGCGGCAGAGAGGTCGTTCAATGCATAGGCGAAGGCCAGAATAACCACCGCCGGCATGATGCCTTTTATGCCAGACATGGCGGTGGTGGTGATCTCATTAAGCGGTACGCCCTGAATACGCATCACGATGCCGGCCATGAACGCGGCCAGCATGAACGCCTCCATCGGCTTGGCGCTAGCCGTGATGATGACAGAGCCAATAGCGAATACGATTACCAACAGCACAGGGAATATAAAATTCCATAGAAGGCTTGTTTTGATTCCAGGAAACGGCTCGATGCTGGTGAGTTCATCACCCATTAGAGGCTGGGCACCATCGCGTACCAGCTTGCCTTCCTCCATCGCGCGTTTCTCGGCGACCTTCATCGGGCCGAAGTCAGGAATAATATTGCTGGCGATCAGACCAACCATCACTACAGCTAATATCGAATAGATATTGAAGGGGATAGAGATGATGAATACCATCATCGCATCGCCCGGATCTTCGATCGGGCCCATGCCGATGATAAGGCCAGCCACAAGCACGGCCCAGCCGGTAATGGGAACCAATATACTAACCGGTGCGGAGGTAGAGTCGCAGATGTAGGCTAGTTTCTCGCGCGAGATTTTAAATCTGTCGGAGAGGGCGCGCATGGTAGAACCTACAAACAAGGGGCTAAAGTAGTCGCTGAAATAGACGAACATACCCATGAACCAGGCGATAAGCTGGACACGCTTGCGGGTCATGCGCCTGTTCTCGATAAACTGCGAAAAATTAAGAATTGCGCCGGTGCGCTGGAAGAAGGCGATGAGTATGCCAATGAAGAATTCCAGTAACAGAATCCAGGAGAAATCTTCATTGCCCAGGGCGCCAACGAGCAGGTTGGGGAAGCCCAGAAAGCCCTCTCCGGCGACCAGTACGCCAGCGAGGCAGGCGACGGCGAGCGAGAAGACGGTATTGCGAGTTATGAAGGCGAGCAGTATGGCGACGCTTGCTGGCACTAGTGACAGGGGGCCAATATAGTCTGTGGCTTCCACGTTTTAGTCCTTTTTATTATTTTCTGGGTGTTCGTCTAGGCAATTTGACCCATAGCCGGCGGTTATGCAATAGCTGGTGTTGCCGTCAGATACGCGAGCTTGGTCGCTACTTATAGTTCGTGTCGCCCCTGATGGCTTTCAATAGTGGAGCTTAGTTTGAAGCCGAGTCGGCGAATTGGCTCTGGCGGCATCCAGCTGGCACGGCCGAATAATTCTGGGACATCAGGCACCTTAAGGCCGTGCGCGGCTTCCGCGAGGAGTTTCCCAAGCAGCGTTCCCTTCACCGTGCCACCACCGTTGCACCCCGCCGATACGAAGAGCCCCGGCTTAAACTCACCCCATACAGCGCCGCCGTTATAGGTGAAGCCAACCGCGCCTCCCCAGCAATGTTCGAGTTCGAAACTCGGCAGCTGCGGGAAGCGTTTCTGCAGACGAATCTTCAGCCCGACCTCTATCTCGCTCCTGGGAGACTCTTTCTCGTAGCCATGCATCGAGCGCAGCATTAAACGCCCGTCTTTAGTCTGTCGCAGGGTGCTGCCAAGTCGATGGGTAGGAAGCAGGCCCCAGTTCGACTCGCTGCCCAGGTCATCCAATACAGATTTTTCGAGCACGGGCGTGAGACCCGCATAGGTATACATGGCGACCAGGCGCGATCTGGCAATACCCAGTTCCTTGCTAAAGGCGTTGTTGGCCAGTACGAGCTTGTGGGTAGTTATAGTTCCCTGGGGCGTTTGCACCTGCCAGCCATTTGCACGTTGCGTCAGCCGTGTGGCGGGCGTGTTCTCAAACAGTCGCACCGAATCCGGTAGGTTGGAAGCCAGCGCACGGATTGCGGCGGCGGGTTGGGCGAGATAACAGTTCGGCGAATAGAGTCCCTCCTGATAGAACTCGGAACCGATTCTCGAGTTGAGTGCTGCCCGATCCAGGCTCTGAAACTCCAGGCCGGCGGTGTTCAGAAAGGCGCGGTAGTTGTTCAGTGACTTAAGGCCCGCCTCGCTGGCGGCAGCTCTATAGGTCCCTGCCTTGCTTATATCGACGGGCAAGCCGGTGTCTTCGATCTCGGCGAGAATGTCCGCCATCGTAGCTGCTGTTAACCGGTTACAGACATTCATCTTCTCCAGCTGGTCAGGGTTGGCGTCTTCCGCGAGTGCTATCTCTAACAAGAACCCGGAGTTACGGCCGGGATTGCCCTCGCCAATTTCGCTGGCATCTATTAAGACAATATTCGCCTCAGGGGAGAGGCTCTGCCAGCGCTTGGCGGCCGCTATGCCTGTCCAGCCGGCACCGATGATTAAGACATCGCTTGTCAGATCTCCCTGTAAAGCGGGGCTAGCTTCACGCGCGGACAGCAAGGCATTCCAGCCGTTTGTCTGTTGGTAATCAGGGAACGTCTTGGTCATAGACATGGCTTGGCTTCACGAATCCGGTTTAAAGAGATGCAGCTTTATCTGCTGAATACGAGGCTAGGAGAGTTCTATAACCAGGGCTCGCTCGGGTGTTAACTTGCCTTCACAGACATCGGTATAGATCTCGGCAAGTTCTGCGACTCCGCCCAGCTTCTCGATTGCCATCCAGTCGGCACTCTTCTTGGCAGCATCATAGATAAATTGTGATGATTTCTTGTCAAACTCTTCAGCCCCCCATTCTTTTAATCTCATCTGGATATGGCTGGGGGCGAAGAAGAATTCTCTCTTCTGATCGGGAATGCCGGTATCGCCTCCGCTCGCACTCCAATGAGTTAGGCCTACGTTCAGACAGTGCAGTAGATTGTCCCCGAGATGGGTATGAATATCTGCCAATAATGTCGAATTGCCGGACATATCGACGATAGCGCTAGGTCGCGAGGCATCGATGTCGTCAAGCGCATCATAGTTGACGGTCGTTGTCATACAGGCCAAGACTCTTTACCCATTGCTGATTTTTCTTCGAGGTGAGACCTATAGAAGCAGGCGCATCGGCGTCGGCAGCCAGCGCATAGGCCAGTCCTATACTGGTCTTGCTGGACGCGCTAATCACTAGTACCTGCTGCGCACCATACCAGTCATTGTGCCGCAGGCTATCCCACAGACAAAACGATGTGATATACAACGGCCAAAGTAGCATGCGCGAATCGTCCATGCTTCTTTCGTAATCGGCCTCTGTCTCCACTCTGCGGTAGGTGTTGTAGCCTGGCGGCAGCTTCGATCTGTGCTCGGCGCCATCAACTAAACGATTATCCAGCACCTTGACGTTCTGCATCTTCAGGAAGTCGCTGGTTGGAAAATATCCGAAGATCCGTTCACCGGCCTCGACGCCTTCGGCATTGCTCGCCACAACATCGGCGAAGCCCCATACCGGGATAATTCCCCAGGACCCCGAGGCGTTATCCGCGGCCGGAAAGAACTGCCAGTAGCCTAGCTGGTCGCCGGCGGCGGCATAGGTCACATTGTTCGCGCTGAATCCAAACTTGTCGACCTTCAAGAGTATCTCACCACTAGCTAGCGTCGAGTCGATATCGATCTGTGACTTTACGACTCTGCACTGGGTGATAGCGTTCTTTGCTACTTGAAGCTCATTCATCGAGAATCCTTTTCTTTTGGGATTGTGGTCTGTCACTTAGTCGAGAGTGTAGAAATTCCCGGCGGACAAACTGAGGCAACTTGAATTTTACCGGGCTAGTATATTTTTTAATCGGACCGAGAGCAAAGCTATCGGTACCCTTTACTAAATTAGTGGTCGTAGCTATCCTTGGGCGCCTGAAGTTTGGCTTTATTGACCCAAGTCAGCATGACCGGCCCATGCATTGAATATAATGCTCTGAGTCGAAAGTTTTCGCCCATTCAATTACTAAGTCGCTGAAGAAGTAGAAAGGAAATTCATGAAATTATCCCGCAGGCGTTTGGTTCAGAGTTTGGGTTTTGCCGCGAGCAATGCATTATTGCCCATGCCCGTTTTTGCCCAGAGTCGGGTACACAATGAACTACGTATAGCACCGCTTCATACCGGCGAGATAAGCGGAGGCAGTCTACGCTATGACTTGCAGTTACAAGCTGGTAGCCGTCAGTTTCTTGGTGGCTTAAACACGCCGACTATTGGTATCAATGGCAGCTTTCTGGGCCCTACGATTCGCCTCAGAAACGGCAGCGATGTCGCCATGTCAGTGCTAAACAACCTTAATGAGCCCAGCACCATACACTGGCATGGATTACACGTCCCCGCTAAGGCGGACGGTGGGCCAGCCCAGGTTATTGCGCCGGGCGAGACGTGGCGGCCTTCTTTTCAGGTTATGCAGAAGGCGGGTACCTTCTGGTATCACTCTCATCTCTTGAACAAGACCGGGGAGCAGGTCTATCGCGGCCTGGCCGGCATGATAATTCTCGATGACGACGAAAGCGAAAGCCTGGAGATTCCGTCCACCTACGGTGTCGATGACATTCCCCTGATTGTTCAGGATAGGCGCTTTAACGAGGATGGCTCATTTCGTTATGTGGGAATGCACCGCGATGTCATGACCGGGGTCTTCGGCGATCGCATTCTGGTAAATGGTACGACCTCGCCCCTGTTTGCTCCAGCTGCCAGTAAGGTGAGATTTAGACTTCTAAACGCGGCAAACGCGAGAACATTTAACTTTGCCTTCGCTGACGGGCGTGAATTCTCCCTGATCGCAAGTGACGGTGGTTTTCTGGAAAAACCCACCATGCTGAGAAGTATTATGCTTTCTCCTGCCGAGCGTGCTGAGATCGTAGTGGATTTTAGCGACGGCAATCCGGTTGATCTGATCTCCCTGCCTATCGATGGCTCATCACCATTCGCGACCATCGGCATGATGAGGAATATGCAGCCAACAAACACCGAGTCATTCACTATATTGGCTATCGAACCTCAATCGACCTTGCAGCGCAGTGCCGACTTGCCTGACCAGCTTACCTCTATAGAGCGCATACTAGAGTCAGAAGCGACCCGCACTCGCAAATTTGAGCTCGGCATGCCAATGGGCATGGGAATGATGCGCGGTGGCGGTGGCGGCGGTCGCGGGCGCGGCGGGATGGGTGGCATGGGGGGTGAATTTCTAATTAACGGCCGGCCTATGGATATGGGCGCGATCAATGAAGTCGTAGCAATGGGCAGCACGGAAATCTGGGAGATCTACAATGACTCTATGATGGTTCACCCCTTTCACATCCATCACGGGCAGTTTCAGATTTTGGATCGCGACGGCGTTGTGCCAACTGCAGATGAAATGGGTTTTAAAGACACGTTGAAAGTGGGACCTGGGCAAACAGCTCGATTCATTATGCGCTTCGAAAATTTTAGCGACCCCGACACCGCCTATATGTATCACTGCCATATTTTAGAGCACGAAGACAATGGCATGATGGGGCAGTTCACCGTGGTCTGATATCGATTAAAATATGGCCGTGCTAACTCGAGTAATTCGCTATAACATTTGCGCCAATTTCTGAAACGATTTGCGCAGTGATAGTCTGTCACAAAATGAAAAGATTTAGTAACCATTACCCGTCGTAAAGTGTTCATCATTCGTTGTTAGGTTTTTCGCTTGAGTAGTACTGCGTGCGCGTGGAGAAAGGTTGCCGAATCTGCGCTAGGGATAGGGTAGTCCTTTAATCGCTTGAAGGTTTGAAGGTTTGAAGGTCTGAAGCTTTGAAGGTTTGAAGGATTGAAGTTTGTAAGTGGGATAGGAGAGTTCCTTTTTGTTAAATCGTTATTATGTAATAGATAATTTCTTTGATAATCCCCAGGGGTTAGTTGAAGTTGCATTGGAGTCTGTTAAAGATCAAAAGCCTGCGGGTAATTATGCGGGATTAACGAGCCCGAAGGCCTACTTGGGTCTGCAGCAAAGAGAGATATTCCAAAGCCTGACCCAGGAGCCTTCAATCAATTCATCGACCGATGGTAATGGAAGGATCCGATTCACCCGGCCCGGAGATTCATTCAAACAGAATATTCACTTCGATGGCTTCGTCGCGACGAAATGGGCAGGCGTCGTGTATCTTTCCAAGGATCATCCTCAAGTGGATGGCACCGTTTTCTGGAGGCACAAGCGTACTGGCTTGGAAGAAGTCCCCAGAAACGAGGCAGATCTTGCCAGGAGTGGTTGGAACAATAGAGAGGGTATTAAGTATTTGCTGGAGACCGAAGGGGTTGATGACTCGCTGTGGGAAAAAACTTTGGTGGTGCCCTACAAGTTCAATCGACTCATTTTATTCAGGCCTTGGATGTTTCACTCCCCCGGTCCCGCCTTCGGTGACACCCTGGAGACTTCAAGGATTGTTCAGACTCTTTTCCTGGGCAACTAACAACTATAGACCTAACTTAAGACTTCGTCGCAGTCATTGCGTCAGGAATAGATTTGGGATTTTCATCGTCGGAAATCGAGAGTGCAATTCCAGCCATAAAAAAAGGGGCTCAATCGAGCCCCTTCCTAAACCAAACTTCTAGATACTGAACTAATCGGCTGGCTCTAAGCGCACAACTGATGTTGGCTCGCCATTGCGATCGGAGACTGCCAGATAGATGTATCCATCCATTCCCTGGCGTACGTCACGGATGCGGCCTATGTCATAGACGAGAGTTTCCTCAACGACAACGCTGCGGTATTCATCATCTAACTGCAGACGCGCCAGTTGTTCCCCAGCTAGAGAGCCGGAGAAGATGTTGCCGTACCACATTGGGAACTTATCGCCGGTGTAGACCATCAGGCCTGACGTTGCGATTGAAGGAACCCAGAAACGAGCAGGCTGAACCATGCCTTCTTCGCTGATACCAATATGGATTGGTCTGCCGAATGCGCCGTAGTTCGCGCCGCGGCCAACTACAGGCCAGCCATAGTTGTTGCCGGGCTCGATTCGGTTAATCTCGTCACCGCCTTGAGGGCCGTGTTCAGATTCCCAGAGATCACCTGTTTCAGGGTGTATCGCCAGACCTTGTGGGCTGCGATGTCCGTAGCTCCAAATCTCCGGAAGTATGTCGGACTGTCCAACGAAGGGGTTGTCGTTAGGTACGGTTCCGTCGTCATTAAGGCGCACAACAACACCTTGGTGATTGCTTCGATCTTGCGCCGGGTGTGCACGCAGCGTTGCTTCATCTCCAACAGGAGGGGCCATGCGGTCACCAAGTGTCAGAAACATATAGCCATCGTCATCGAAGACGATCTTGCCGCCATAGTGCCCGAAACCTGTTGCCTGTGCTTCGAAGATCTCTACCACGTTTGTTAGGCGATCATTTTCCAAGCGTCCGCGGGCTATAGCTGTTGCCGAACTGTCGGCGGTCTTCTTGGAATAGGTCAAATAGACCCAGCGGTTGTCATTAAAATCGGGGTGAGGCAGGACATCAAAGAGTCCACCCTGGCCTTCATAGAAAACTTCCGGGACACCAGGGATCGCTTCTGGAAGAAGATTTCCATCGCGCACGATGCGCAGGCGTCCTGGCTTTTCTGTAATCAGCATATCGCCGCCGGGCAACCAGGCCATAGACCAAGGTTGAACCAGGTCCTCAGCTACAGTTACGACGCGATAGTCGTGATTGGATGATTTATAGACGTCCTGTGCACTCACGCTAGCTGCAGCAGTTACCAGTAGGGCGGTACCAGCAAGTTTTAACAAATTGCGAAACATAATTTAGTCCTCTTTAGTTTCTAAGCATCTTCAACCCATCTGAACAAGACAGGCGAATAGTAAATTGAATCATGTCGTATCGATATATGGTCGTGTCGATATATAGTAGCGGAGCCTACTCGCAGGCAAGCTCGTCTGCCAACTGTGCTCCGTGAGTCCCGGTTCAGCTGCTGCCCGAAGTGGACGGCAGTGATTACGGTCAATCTAGAATTCTCCTGCTCGGAGGTGCTGTTCACCTCGTCTCACCTCGTCGAGCCGTCTGATCCAGCCTACGGAGTCTATCGTAGTAACGAGACAGGATATAGTCGAAGAACTATAGATTTAAATCAATCTCTTACTGTCCGCTTGAGCTATAGTCGCCGGTTGTTTGGGTTTGAGCGCTCTGACGTGCGTTCAGGCCCCTAAATTCGGCTACGTGAGGGCTTTTGTGGGTAGAGGGAGGTTTCTGGCTTTTGCAGTTACAAAGAATTACAAACCCGGCCATTCATAGTCAGTTAAGCATCTGATATTTATCATGGTTTTCGAAGCACAATAGTGGCGTGCACTTGCTTGTAGAGGACAGATTGCTTATCCTTCTCATCCCGCATATTGCAGGCAACTAATGCACCCATATTTGCTACTGATTTGGTGTTACTTCGCAGGCCAGACAGCTAGGCCGAACCGATTGACGGGTGCGCTGGAATTAAAGAATTATTATCTGGAGAGTCCAACAAGATGAAAATAAAAAACCGTCTGATTTCATCATTTATCCTGAGTATAGGCACCCTAGCCTTTGCCTCAGCGGCATGGGGCCAGTCTGGTACTACGGTCGCCGATGGCGATTGGCCGGATCATCACGGCAATAAGTTTGCACAACGTTATTCTCCTCTGGATCAGATCAATGCAGAAAACGTCAACGATCTGGAAGTAGCCTGGACTTTCGCAACGGCGCCTATTGGGCCCTCGCCGGAATTCAACAATCCTTCTACACCCATCGCGATCGATGGTGTGCTGTATGTGACTATGGGTAATACCCGAAACGTCGCTGCTATTGACGCTACCACCGGACAACTATTGTGGCTCTGGCGCCCGCAAGAAGGCGACCGCTTCGACAAGGCCCCGCGTAAGGGCGCAGGCCGCGGGCTATCGCACTATCGCAGCAACGGCGAAGACCGCATCCTGACTATCACACCTGGCTTTCTGCTGGTTTCTCTAGATGCCAAGACAGGTATTCCAGATCCGGATTTTGGCGACAATGGCCGTGTGGACCTTTTCATGGGCCTGCGCAACGCCGAAGACGACAGGTACGATGACATCGATATCGGCTCTTCTATGCCTCCGTTCGTGATGAATGACGTGGTTGTAGTTGGCCCGGCGCATCGTGTGGGCATGCGTCCACGCTCCAAGTCCAATGTTAAGGGTGACGTGCGCGGATACGATGCTCGCACCGGTGAGCATCTGTGGACTTTTCATACCATTCCAGAGCGCGGCGAAGTGGGCTTCGAGACATGGCTGGACGGCGGCGTCGAATTCACCGGTAATGCCGGTGTTTGGGCGACTATGTCGGGCGACCCGGAGATGGGCCACCTATACCTGCCAGTAGAATCGGCCACAGGCGACCGTTTCGGTGGTGATCGCCCAGGCGACAATCTTTTTGCGAATGCTCTGGTTGCGGTGGATATCAAGACCGGCGAACGCCAGTGGCACTTCCAGTTGATTCACCACGATATTTGGGACTGGGATAATCCAGCCGCGCCTATCGTTGCTGACCTACCAAATGGCCGCAAGATTGTCATGCAGGTAACAAAACAGAACTGGGTTTACACTTTTGATCGACTTACTGGTGAGCCGGTATGGCCAATTGAAGAATTGCCCGTTCCTGCTGGTGAAGTGCCAGGCGAGTGGTATGCGCCAACGCAGCCATTTCCTACACGACCAGCTCCCTTCGATCGTCAGGGTGTCTCGGAAGACGATATAATTGATTTCACGCCGGAGCTTCGCGCAGCGGCTATGGAAGCGGTCTCGGATTTTCGATTTGGCCCAAATCTTTATACGCCACCGTCTTTGGTTGACGCGGCAGATGGCACTAAGGGTGTTCTCAGCCTGCCTTCTTCAACCGGTGGAGCTAACTGGGAAGGAGCGGCGCTGGATCCAGAAACAGGCATTATCTACGTTCCCTCCAGAACGGCTCTGGCGATTCTGTCAGTAGGTAACGATCCCGATTCTGATCTTGCCTATTCGATGGCGTTTGGTGTGCGAGTGCCACGAGTGCAAGGCCTGGATGTTATCAAGCCTCCATATGGCCGCATCACTGCGATCGATATGAACAGTGGCGATCACGTGTTTCAGGTAGCTAATGCCGACACGCCGGATCGAATCAAGAACCATCCGGCTCTGCAGGGTGTGGACATTCCGCGAACAGGCGTGCCTACGAGAGCGGGATTAGTACTAACTAAGACTTTGCTGTTTGCTGGCGAAGGCGGTGGTGGCCCAGGCGCCAGCCCGATCTTCCGAGCATACGATAAGCAAACCGGCGAGATAGTTGCCGAAATAGATCTGCCCAATACACAATCCGGGCAACCCATGACCTACGAGGTCGATGGCAAGCAATATATTGCCATGTTTGTAAGCGGTAGCGGCGGGCCAGCTCAACTAGTTGCCCTAGCCTTACCGTAATTTTTGAACCAGGAGTTATTATGACTATGCGAACTTTATTAAATCGAGCAGCACTAGCACTACCTTTGCTTTTAATCGGTCTACCTGTGCAAGCAGCAAACTGGGTCATCGATCCGGGAATGTCTGAGGTGGTCTTTACATATGCCTACGGAACGGACCCCTATGAAGGTCGATTTACAAATGTTCAGGCTACCTTTGATATTGACCCGATGCGCCCTACCAGTTGCGAATTTAACGTAACTATTAATATCGCAGATATTGCTGTCGATTCACCAGAAGTTCTTGATTACTTGCTCGACTATGAGTTGTTCGACGTAGACTCTTGGCCAACTGCGACGTTTAAGGCAGAGAAATGCCGTTTAACTGGCGTCACTTCTTTCGAAGCCGACGGTACGCTAACGATTCGCGACCAGACTCATCCACTTACTTTTCCATTCGATCTCAATATCGAGACCTGTGATGGGCAAGTTTGTTTTAACCTCACAAGTGAAGTAGTCATTCAGCGCCTAGACTACGGTGTTGGTCAGGGTTACTGGGCAAATACTTCCGAGGTTCCAAACGATGTAACCGTTACTGTCGATGTCTACGCGGTTCAAGAATAATTTAATTAGTTATCTAACAAATAGGCTATAACAATGTTTACTAGAATATTTTCCAATTTCCGTCGTCTTTCTTTGTTACTGGTTTGTTCGGCATTCCTGGTTTCATGCGATCGTTTGCTGACGCCTGATTTTAATACCGATGTAACTGAGCTTAGAGGAGGGGCGTATACGCTGGATCCAGACCATGCAACGCTGCTTTGGAAAATTAATCATCTAGGTTTTTCTACGTTTATTGGTCGCTTCAATGACTTCGATGCATCTCTGGATTTCGATCCGGAGAACATCGAAGCTTCACAAGTGGAGGTTGTGATCAACACGGCTGGGCTTGATATCAACAACGAAGAATTCGCAGAAGAGCTTCGTGGTGATGCCTGGTTTAATGTCGAACAGTTTCCGCAGGCCGTGTTTAGAACCACGTCTTTTGTCGAATCTATCGATGAAGATACTTTCGTATTTGCCGGTGACTTGACTCTATTAGGCGTTACGGCTCCGGTTGATCTGGAAATAAACTTTCACGGTGGTGGCCGTAATTTCCTTACGCGTAGCTACACACTCGGTTTCTCGGCTAGCACTAGTTTCTTGCGTTCGGACTACGGTCTGGATCGATTCACCAGCTTCGGCGTTGGCGACGAAATCGAATTAGAAATTCATGTTGAGTTTATGGCGCTATAGCCAGACACACTCAACAGTAAGGTTAAATAGAAACCCCATTCGGCATAGTCGGATGGGGTTTTTTATTGGATGCCTGGCCTAGTCCGGTATCTGATGTCGACACCGGGCCCGAAGTATTGGTGTTGCCTGCCATTTGAGGCATACTTCTAACTCTTCAATCTATCTATAAGCCATTATCATAAAACCTTAGGGAGCTTTGCACATGCCTTTCCCAAGACTAAGTCCAGGCCCGAGACTGAAAAAGACCCGGTTAAGCCTGGCTATTCTGACAGCAACAACGGTGTTTGGATTATCTTCAGTAGCTCAAGCACAGGTGCCCATTATCCAACCCGGGGCACCAGGGCAGGCAAGTCGTGTCATCACGGCGGAAGAAGCCTCAAATCTCGCTGACCTTTCCTACTCACTTGGTGATATACAGTTTCTGCGAGGCATGATTCCGCATCACGCGCAGGCTAAGGAGATGTCAGCGCTGGCGGAAGAGCGGACGAATAACCCGACAGTTCTGGCGGTAGCCGAACGCATCACTCTGTCTCAAGACGATGAAATTTCCATGATGCAGGGGTGGTTGCGTGATCAGGGGCTCGAAGTGCCGGCCGACGATGTTCATCATCAACCGGGCTTCGAGCGTATGAAGGGTATGCTTAGCGATGAGCAGATGGAGGAGCTTGCCGCCGCATCCGGCCCCGAGTTCGATCGTCTCTATTTAGAGTCTATGATCGACCACCATCAGGGTGCTCTGGAGATGGTCGAGATGCTACTGGACCAGCGCGGTTCCGCGCAGGATCCACTACTGTATGAATTTACCTCCGATGTAACCTCCGATCAGACCTCGGAAATTGAACGCATGGATACCTTGCTCGCGAGCTTTAATCCGGACCCGCGGGTTGGCCTGGCAGCTGGCTTCAGAGATGCCGGAGAGGCCTCATTGAACATGGAGGTAGTCGCGTCATTGCCTAAGCCGGCGGGCTTCTTCGACCCGGATCGACCCTCCGGCATATCGGCGCGGCGTCTGCAAGAGATTGAAGAGGAGGCAGAAGCTGCGAACGGCAATGCGCCGGAGACGCCGACTGAAGACGAGGAGGAGGATGAAAACTCCGATCCGCGCCCGGCCCTGCTTAGCTTCTCTAATACCGACCTGCTTTTTGCAGGTGACTACATGGTTGCCGGAAACTACCATGGCTTCAATGCCTACGACATAAGCGATGCACAGTCACCACGACATATCTCATCGGTTGTCTGCCCGGGTGGGCAGGGTGATGTGTCTTTGGTTGGTAATCTTCTGATCATGTCCGTACAGGAGACTCGCGGCCGACTGGATTGTGGATTACAAGGAGTGCCGGAATCCGTGAGTGATGAGCGGGTGAAGGGCATTCGCATATTCGATGTCAGTGACTTCACTAATCCAACCCAGGTTGCGGCCGTACAGACTTGCCGCGGCTCGCACACACATACTGTAGTGTCTGATCCGAATACGAATTCGGGCAATATCTATGTCTACGTGTCGGGCACGAGTGGTGTGCGCGATGACGAGGAGCTGGCAGGCTGTTCCGATGACTCTCCCTTCGAGGATGAAAATTCGGCGCTGTTTCGCATAGAAGTAATCGAAATTCCTGCGCAGAACCCTGCCGCGGCGCGCATCGTTAACCGACCGTTTATTTTTGCGGACACTGACTCGGGCACGCTAGCGGGCCTGTGGGATGGTGGCGATCACGGCGAGGGAACACAGACTACCAGTCAGACCAACCAATGCCATGACATCACGACGTTTCCAGGCATCGGTTTGGCAGCCGGCGCCTGTTCGGGCAATGGCATACTCATGGATATTTCCGACCCTGCGAATCCCGAGCGTCTCGACCAGGTTATCGATCCTGGCTTTGCCTACTGGCATTCCGCTACTTTCAACAATCGCGGTGACAAGGTGATCTTTACCGATGAGTGGGGTGGTGGTGGCCGGCCTAGATGCAGGGCGCAGGACCCTCTTACCTGGGGCGCGGATGCGTTCTACGACATCGTCGACGGCAAGCTGCAATTTCGCAGTCACTATAAGATGTCGGCCCCGCAGACAGACACAGAGAACTGTGTTGCCCACAATGGGTCTCTGATACCGGTGCCTGGCCGTGATCTTTTCGTACAAGCCTGGTACCAGGGTGGCGTGTCGGTTGTGGATTTCACCGATTCAATGAACCCTACTGAGATCGCCTTCTTCGACCGTGGCCCTATCGATGCCGAGGAGTTAATTACCGGAGGCTACTGGTCTACGTACTGGTATAACGGCCACATCTACGGCACTGAAATTTCTCGTGGACTCGATGTGTTAGCGTTGCAGCCAAGCGATTATCTAAGCGCCAATGAGATCGCGGCGGCTTCGCTGCCCGAACTAAACGGCATCGTTAATGCGCAGACGCAGCAGATCGTCGAGTGGCCTAGGGTGCCGGTTGTGGCACGGGCCTATCTCGACCAGTTGCTCAGAGAGAACACTATAGATTCGGCGCAGGCCGCTGAACTGGTTGATGCGCTAGACCGTGCCGAGGCATTACTCGATGGTGGTAATGGCAGTCGTCGCAGCACGACGCGCGACCTGAACAATTTAGCCGATGATTTCTCCGATGCGGCGGATGGCTATACCGGCATGTCGGGTACTCGTTATGCCGCTCTTGCGGAAACCCTGGAAGGCATAGCGGATAGCCTGTAAGGGAAGATAGAAACCCGGCCGGCCATGCTCACTGTAGAGTGAGCATGGCCGGCCTTTTTATTGTCTAGAAAAAGAGAATTGGAGTCTTGCTGTAGGCTCTGCTCTGGCAAGCAACACAGTGATTTTCTCATCGAGGTGGGCCATAACAGGTAGTAAGAGCAGGTAGTAAGAAGACATAGCAACAAGGGAAACAAATAAATGGCCTCTTCGGCAGCGGGCACAGTGGTAACCGTGCAGGGAGCAATTGGCATAGCGCTTGAGAGAAGTTGCCGAGAACAAGGAATTCGACCCTTCCAGGTCACCGAATAGTGCGCAATTCAGTACCTCTGCCTGAGGAATACAGGCAGAAGCTAAAAACGGTAAATTGCGCTAAACTGCCAAGACAAGAATAAAGGAGCCAAAAAATGACAGTCTTGCTCAAGAAAACCGCGCAATATGGGTCTTATTTGCTGATCGCTCTGCTGGTCTCGATGCCAGCGCTGGCACAAGATGCCGAAAGGCCTGATCTTCAGGGTATCTGGACCAACGCCTCGCTAACCAAACTAACTCGCCCCAGTGGTGTGGATTCGCTAATTGTGTCTGCCGAGCAGGCGCAAATAATCGCCGCCAACACGCCGATCGCGGGCCTGCAGGGTGGATTGGATGAAGGGGACGGCGTCAATGATACGCCCGCAGCTGCTGGCGATGACTTCGGCACTCGTGCCTATAACAATTTCTGGGTAGACCCTGGCTCAAACCTCGCCCTGGTTAAGGGCGAATATCGCAGCTCTTATGTAGTCGAGCCGGCGACTGGCCGCGTTCCCCGTCTCGAGACGCCAAACTACGATTTCGAGCGTCGCAACTTTGGCTCTCGCTATGCAACCGGCTTTGGTGATGCTCGCGGGCCGGAAGCGATTCCGAATGCAGAGCGCTGCCTGTTGGGTTTCGGCAATAAGGCAGGGCCGGGCATGATGGCCGCCCTGTACAATAATACTTACCAATTCGTACAGACCGAAGACTACGCAATGATTCTCGTAGAGATGGTGCATGATGCGCGCATCATTCCAATCTTCGATACCGCAGAGGAAGCTCGGGCAAATAGAAGACCGCTGATTCTTGAGCAATGGTTCGGCGACTCGGTTGGCTGGTATGAGGATGGCCAGCTGGTGGTCGAGACGGTAAACATCAATCCGCTGCAATTGAGCCAGAGCTCGATTCCAATAACCAAGGAAGGGCATGTTATAGAGCGCTTCAGCCGCTATTCTGAGAATGAAATCTTCTATCAATTCACGGTTGAAGATAGCAACATTTACAGCCAGCCCTGGACTGCAGAACTAAGCTTCTACGCAACAGACGATGGCCTGTATGAATATGCCTGCCATGAGGGCAATTATGCGATGCCTGGTATTCTCGCCGGGGCACGTCGCCTGGAGATGGAAGAACAGCAATCAGGAACAAATAACTAGATAACGCTTTATCAAACTGAGGCTAGGGATTGGCCTCAGTTTGCTGCATCACCTTTTCAAATACGCATGTTTATCGGCCCTGTAGCACTTTGCTGCATTTAGTCACAGATTAAATACTGTCTAGTCTGTAGAATGTGGCCGATTAGATATGACAATGCCTAACTTAAAATCCCACTTTCTATTCGCTCCTGCAGTCGCTCTCTTAATAGCCTTTGCCTCATCGGCGACTGCGCAGAATGACCTGATCGAAAATCCCACCGATGACTCAACCATAGTCTATCCCGCTGCCTATTTTGCAGACTTCCTGCCGGTATCTGCTAACGACATGATTAGCCGTATACCCGGTATCGGCCTCGCAATGCGCGGCGGTGGCGGTGGCGGCCGCGGGCTCGGCTCGGGTGGGGGAGAGATACTCATCAATGGGCAGCGCACTACCGGCAAGGGTAATACCGGCGAGAGCCTGCTCAGTCGCATATCTGCCGACCAGGTGGATTATATTGAAATTATACGTGGCACCTCAGAAGAGCTAGATGTGCGTGGTGCTGGGCAGATTGTAAACGTCGTACTCCTGGATTTGCCTTCACGCTCTAGCACCTCGATAGAGCTTAATGTGGATTACTGGCGTGATGGAACTTTGGATCCGGGCGGGCAGATCTCCTACAGCGGTCAGGCAGGCGACTTCAACTATCTGTTCGCCGCCCAAGCGGAATCTGGCTACAACGGAAGGATTAATCGAGAGTTTGGCTTCGACGCGGGCGGGACTCTGGTCGAGGCTAGACGAGAAGACTGGGTGCGTGACCAGACTTCCTATCAGGCCAGTATGAATCTGGGTTATACCTTCGAGAACAGTGTGATTCAGCTAAACGCTCTGCTTGAGACGCGGTCGCCCCCAGTTGACATTAATCGTACGATTTATAACGTCGTATCCGATACGGCGAGGTTTGAGCGTGAGGAAAATCCCAGCAGTAGAGATAACTGGGAGATAGGGGGCGACTACGAATACTCTCTAGGCAATGGCGGCAAATACCGTTTTCTGTTTATCGTGAATGACCGCGATCAGTTGTTTGGGCAGGAACGCTATAGCGTGACTGAAAATGCCGAGAATAAGATTCTATTTTTGTCCAACATGAGTAGAGACCGTGAACGTATCGCACGGACTTCCTACACCTTCAATATAAATCAGGCACAGGGATTAGAGCTCGGTATCGAAGCGTCGCAGACAATTCGTGATGGCGATTTACGACTGGGTCTGGATATCGATGGAGAGCGCTCGCCAGACGTCGGTGGCCTAGTGCCTGTTTCAATTTCCAATAGCAAATCCACGGTTGAGGAGCTGCGCTCGGAGTTATTCGCTGCGCACAATTGGCAGTTGAACCCAAGAATGTCGCTAGAAAGTTCCTTGGTGTATGAGTCCTCCACTATTGAACAGACAGGCGATGTCAGCAATAAGCGCGATTTTGCATTCTTGCGACCGAAGATTGACTACCGCTTCGATATTACCCCAACTCTGCAGTTGCGTGCGGGTATCGAGAAGCAGGTCTCGCAGCTGAGCTTTTCTGATTTCAGCGCGACCGTCGATGGCTCCGATGTGGATCAGAACACGCAGGCCGGCAACCCGGGCATTGCTCAGGAACAGTCGTGGCGCTATGAACTAAACTTCGAGCTGCGTCTGCCCAACGATATAGGCGTACTTAATTCGCAGTTCTACTACCGAGATATAACAGACGTGATTGATCGCATCGATGTCTCTACAAGTCCAGATAACTTGCAGTCGGCGCGCGGCAACATCGGAGATGGCAAACGCTACGGTGTGAATCTGGACCTTAGTGCCAGGCTCAGTTTCCTGGGGCTGCCTAATGCGCTCCTAACTACCGGGCTAAGCCTGCGCGACTCGGAGGTGTTAGACCCTTTTCTTAAGGTTAAGCGCAGGATGCGCAACAACGGTCGTTGGACCGCCAGATCGAGTTTTCGGCATGATATTACCAGCCTTGGTATGAGTTATGGTTTTCGCTATGAGATGAACTCAAACGGCGGAAGCGGCAGGAAACAAGTCGATGTCTTCGATACGGAAGAGCGCTTCTTTCAGCCCGAAATCTCGGCCTTTATCGAGAAACAGGCGTTTAGGAGCTATACGTTTCGTTTCGAGGCGAGCAATATACATCAGAATGAGTTTTGCAGAACGCGTACACGTTACGTGGGCGCTACTGCAGACGGTGTGTTAGAGGAAGTCGAGAAATACTGTTCGGGCAGTGGTATGAAATTGGCATTGGAGATGAAAACAACCTTCTAGTGTGTGATCTCGAATCACGTATTCGCCGGATAATACGGTAAATTTTATGAAAAAAATAATTTCACATAAAAGACTATCTACTGCGCGCAGCGCTAGAGCATTTCTCTGTGCCCTCTCGTTTTTGGGTTTGCCAGGCTGCGCCGCAGATGGCTCTATCTCTCAGTCATCCTCTGTCGTTGCTAATTTTGAGGTGACGCCGCCACCAAACTTCACCCGGGGATTGCTCGAGCGACGAGCGCCGGAGCCACTGTATCCATTGCGGGCTAGAAACCTTGGCGTCGAGGGCTGGGTGATGCTCGGTTTTTCTGTGAACGCTGACGGCGAGGTGATCAACAGTAGTATCCGCACAATCCAGGAACAGCCTGAGGGCTATTTCGAATTGTCGGCCACGAATGCGGCGCGACGTCTATCGTTCCAAAATATCAGGGGCGAACTGGTTGAAGATATACGCTATGTGTTTCGCTATCAATTAGAGGGACTCGATCCGCCCAGTCCGAATGCGCCTGCCGATATCATCCAGTTCAGAGAGATGCTGCCGCTGCGGCTCATCACCCCGGCCTATCCCGAGGTTGCGCAGGAGCTAGGCTTAGAGGGTTTCGTCGTGCTCAAGTTCACCGTTAACGAGAGCGGGGCGGTTTCCGATATCGTTATCGACCAGAGCGAACCTCTCGGCGTATTCGATGCTGAGGCAATACGAGCGACGCAGCGCCTGAGATTTGATCCGCGTATTGTAGTTGGCGAGCCTGTGCGCGTAGAAGAAGTTTCCTATCGCTTCGACTGGCAATTACCGCAGTAACTCGGTTAAGAATTGTACTTTACTTGATGCTTTAGAGTTGAGTCTTGAGAAATTCAGCCAGTTTGAATCCGCTTAGAAAGGCGTCTTCGACTCGGTTGCCACGACACCATTCTCCGCAGACCGCCAATCTATTTCCCCTATCAATCAGATAGTCCTCTTGTGCAGAGGTTTCCACTTTCGCATAGAGCCATCTATGCAGAGCCGCATATTGCACATCCTGCAGAGAATTATTGAGCAATTGCTGTGCGCTAGTGAATAGTTGTTCCTGTAGCAGCTCCTTCTCGTCATTGATATGCGTTTTGGCCCAGGCATTGTCGCTGTGAATGACCAGGCCATAACTATTCGCCTGCTCAGAATGGGTCTGGGCCAGCCAGCTAATTGAGGAATTCTTCACTACGGCTGCATCGAAACCTAGAGCGGGCTTGTTCTTTAGGCCAAGCATCAGACTAAAACAGGGAGAGAAAACCACATCGGCGATCTCTGCATGCTGTTGTAGTTTTGAACCGAGAATATTCAATGCCTGCGCAGAGGGGATAGCGGAGATTACCCAGTCGAACTCCCCGTAGTCATTATGTTCCGTGTCCTGTAATTGCCATTTTTTGCCAATGGATTTCAGACTCGCTATCTCGCAGCGATAACGAACATCGAGATTCTCTGCCAGGGAGCCGGCAAGCGCAGACATGCCTGGTGTGCCAACATAATGTGGCTCGTACCAGATTCTCTTGAAAGGCTTGTCGAGGGGGTCTAGCGTAGTAATGCGGGGGTTCCACTGCGCAACGATGTCTTGGTCAATATAAGGCTTCAGGAAGCCCTTGAATTGAGGGTCTCTTGCCGTGAAGAACTGGGCGCCGTGATTGAAACTGTATGTCTCGACTCGGCGCGTAGACATGCGCCCGCCGGCCCTGCCAGATTTCTCAAACACGGTGACCTTGGCTGACGTCTGCAGGCTATGGGCGACAATACTGCCCGCTAATCCTGCACCTATAACTGCGATAGATTTCATAGTGAGGTATATCTGTACCTAGAGCGTGGACTTGCTTCGATATTGTTATTGAAGGGTTTAGTTTGCAATTGGGAAATGTACCCCGGCCCTTAGGCTTTGTGTTTTTTCATTGTAGGAAATTAGCGCCTCACCATAGCCATCGTAGTAGCCTAGCAAGAACTGCCCGTTTATATGTGCGAATTCTAGTGCAGATCTGACTAATTGTCAGATATGCGAACAGATCGAATTGGCATTTGCCTCATTTTTTCTTAGTATGGCAGGCTTTCGGGCTTCAGGTTGCTTTTCAGCGGCATTGGTTGGAGCTAATAACAAGGAATAAGTGAATGGATGCGGTAAATCTCACAGACGGTGATATCACCCATAGAAAGGAAGTCGTCCAGGTATTAAAGATGGCGATCTCTCAGAAATGGACGTTCTCCTGCGTGACCACTGTTAAAAAGCGTATTACTAGCCAGACGCTAGAACTATTGGCTATCAACGCGAATGAAGGAACATTCTCAGTTAGCTATGAACCACTCATTGCACAATTAGACTCTAGCGTTCCGCTAATGTTTCGAGCGCAAAGTGGTGGCGTGTCGATTATATTTCAGAGCCTAGTAAACGAAATGCCTAGCCATGACCCGTTAGCGAAGAGTTCATCTCTGCACCATTTCGGCCTTCCCTATAAGATCGCTTGCACCCAGCTGCGAAAGACGCTCCGTGTTAATTTGGAGGCCGTGACGGAGGTGCCTGTAGTGCTGTATCTGGTGAATGGTGCGCTGCTAGAGGGAACGGTAGTCGATATTTCGACCTCCGGTGCTAAATTTAAAGTTAACAAAAACCTGGGGCAAGAGCTTAGCGATCCTGAGGTTTTAGATGCCTGTAAGATAAGCCTGTCGAATGAGCAAGCTCTGCAAACTGGAGCACAGCTCATTGGTATGACGAACGATGCTGAAAGCAATATCTCTTACCTGCGCTGCCAGTTTGTGCATATGCGTACTCAAGACGAGGAGAAGTTGGATGGCTATATTAATGATATGTTGCAAGAGATAGAGTCAACGTTTAGCGAATAGACTTTCTCGTATAGAGTTTCTCAGTTAGTTTCTGGAATCATAAAAAAAGGCCCTACTGATAAATAGGGCCTTTTTTATGAGCGTCGATGAAGTAATTGAGACGCAGAGATTATCGACTCCGAAGAATAGATTAGAGGTTAGGAGGAAAATGCATCCAGCCTGTAATGACGTATTTAACACCGGAGTTCACAACATTCCCTCTATGGGCATGTGTCCACTCTGCTGGCCAGATTAGGGTCTTTCCTTTCTGCGGTTGAATTTCCAGATTTTGATGTTCGAATTGTGTGGAGCCTCCATCGCTTACGTCGTTTAGATAAGTCATCCAGGCCAATATTCTATGTGAGGTATCTATCGTTGTCCGTTCCGAGTGAACCTTTGAAAAGTGCCCTCCTGGATCATAACGCTGGAGATTGAATGAGCCGATGTCGACGGTAGGGATAATGTCTTTCAGGAATGGCCACTGTTCTAAGTAGTCTTTATGACAGGCGAACAGTGCTTCTATGTAGTCTCGAACCGGCTGATGGTCTGGTAATTGCAAATCTTTGGGCCGAATAGCAAGGTCGGTAGAGTTTTTGGATTGGGTGTTTAATCCGGATGCGGTCTGTCCCTTGGTGTGATTTCCCTGCTGCGTCTCGAAAAAAGTAATTAGCTCATCGCAAAGAGCCAGATGTTCTAAGGTCCAGCTTCCGATGAAGTGGGGGTCTGCGCCTGGCTTGTCTATTTCGATTCGCTTCATTCTGCGTTTCCGTGATTAATTGTTAGGCCCTTTTCCGTATCGAAGTGAATGACTCCAAAGCCTTTATCTTCCATTTCAAGACCTTCTTTAGTCTTGCCCATGGCAAGCAGTACGGAACCAAGAGAGCCCGCAGCTTCTGCCATTTCAGGCTCGATCGCCAAGGCGGCGCGGTAGCTAGTGGCAGCCTCTTCGAGCCTGCGCAGTCCCCATAGCGCGCTTCCCAGATTGCTGTGCCCGTTCGCATAATTCGGATTAATTGACACTGCCTTCCCGTAGCACGCGGCGGCTTCTGCAAGCTGCCCTAGTGTTTGATAGGCCGTGCCCAGATTATTGTGAGCATCGGGGTAATCTGGTTTTATCTCGATTGCGGTTCGATAAGAAAGTATAGCCTCGTCGATATTTCCCTGATTTTTTAGCGCTGACCCTAGATTGCAATGGACCTCAGCAAAGTCGGGCTTGATGTCTAACGCCTTTCGATAGCTCGCAATGGCTTCGTCGAGCCCGTTTTTGCTTAGATGGGCGTTGCCAAGATTGCAGTGCGTATTGGAAAGATTAGGATCGATGGCAAGAGAACTGTGATAGCTGTCTATTGCTTCGTCCGTTCTGTCTGCCCTGTGCAGAGCGATACCAAGATTGGTATAGGCTTCTGCATAGTCGGGTTTTGCTGCGATAGCCTGCTTGTAGCTGAAGATGGCATCGTCATACTGCCCTAGATCAAGAAACACATTACCCAGATTACAGTGTGCGCCATAATAATCTGGCGCGTTCGTCACTGCTGAGCTAATGAGTTCTATAGCAATATCGCTGCGGCCTGACATATGCGCTAACAGGCCAAGCAGGTGCAGGGCAGCTGGGTTATTCGGCTCCACCTCGAGTATCTGCCGGTAGATTCGTTCGGCCTCGGCAAAACGGCCCGTGGCCTGATGTTGCATGGCCAGCGATAGGCCCTCCTCAATTGTCATGGAATCTTTGCTCGACATATTTCTCTAGCTCGTTGGCCTCAGATTTTGCGCATTACTATAAGGAGGTACTGGTAGCGATAAGTCTACACCGCCGGCCATGGGCAAGAAAGTATGTCTGCTTAGTGAATCGGTGTGCTTTCGAATCCGCTCTGGCCAGAATGCCATTAATCATGGAGGCAGGGGCAGGCTCCTACAGGGTTTTGGTTTATGCGAGGCAAGCCATTACCTTTAGATGAATTGATTGATCCGGCGATCACATTCGAAGTGCTATTTTTCATGGGCAAGCTCCAGGAGGTCTGTCGGTTCTCAACACTCAAGATTGAGCACTCCAGAACCCTCTGGTCCGCTATAGCTAACCCTCGCTCGTAGATTGAGGGCGATTTTTCCCTAATGGAATCGCAGCTACCGCTATCGACTTGCTGCCGATTCTGATCTACATTGAAGAAAACACTTCGCCCCCGTCTGATTTTATTCTGCGGAGCCCAACAGGGAGCTTATGGAGCGCCATGCCTTTTCTTACCTTATTTTTTTCCAGTATTTATTCCAGCCTTCTCGTCATATTTGGCTTGATATCGGTAGTCGTGGGATCTAGCGATGCCCATGCCCAAGCTGTCTCCGGCAATCCCTATCAGGTCATCTATCACTGGGGTGAGCTCCCCGATGGAAGAACAATGGGTGTTGTGACGGGTGTGCATCCGGACCCCGATGGCGAGCATATGTGGATCGTAGAACGCTGCAGTACGAATCAGTGCGCTGGCTCAAATCTTCCGCCTATTCACAAGCTGGATAGTCAGGGGCGGGTCGTCAAGAGTATTGGAGCCGGGCTGTTCGCCTGGCCCCATGGCTTCGATCTCGACAGCGAGGGCAATATATGGGTTACCGAAGGCGCGCCTGCGGGTGATGCCCGGGGTAGGGATGGCTTTGCCCTTGGCATGGGGCATCAGGTGTTGAAGCTCAATCAGGACGGCGAGGTGTTGATGCGCTTGGGCGAGGCCGGTGTTGCCGGTGACGACGCTAAGCATTTCAACGGACCTTCGGCTGTGCAGGTGGCTGACGATGGCGCTATATGGATCGCCGATGGACATCGCGGTGGCAACAATCGCGTGCTTAAATTTTCTGCCCAGGGAGAATTATTATTGCAGCTGGGTGGCGGCATAGATTCGCTGAGCCGCGAAGTTGCCAGGTTCAATGACCCCCATGACCTGAAGATGGACTCACAGGGCAGGCTGTTCGTGGCCGACCGTGGTAATAATCGCATTCAGATCTTCGATTCCGAAGGCGAGCTTCTCTCGATATGGACACAGTTCGGCAGGCCTAGCGGTATCTGGATAGACGGGCAGGACAAGATCTACGTCGCCGATGGCATGTCGGGAGACCAATGGAATCCCGGCTGGCAGCGGGGCATTCGCATTGGCGATGCCAAGACGAGTTGGATTACAGATTTCATACCCGACTATGAGGTGCAAAACGGCAGTGGCATAGAATTTCTGGCGACAGATGCCGAAGGTAATATCTATGCCGGGCAAGTAGGTCGCCAGCGCTTTGAGAAATATGTGCGGGTAAGGCCTTGAGTAAATTAGCTCGCGGTATTTCCAGCGCTGCCGGAGGAATAGGACATCACTAAAATGGATGCCGTCAGAGGGCGCAGTCTCCGTCTTGGAGCCAGGTGACACCTTGCGGTATAAATAGTCTATTCTGGCTAGCTATCAAATCAGATTGATTGCTTTTTGCAGCTGAATGTTTCTTCAACTCTCGGTAATGTTCTACTAGTATGGTCAGTCGGCGGTCTATGGTGTGCTCGCTCTCACCGCTTATCTTGAGCGCTAACTTTATAAATTTGAAGAGAACTATTCATGCTTAAGCAATTATCTCAGTATCGAAACTCACTCATAGCTAGCGCGGCGATGTTGCTTTCTGCCCACGGCATGGCTATTGAGATTGATCCAGACTCTACCATCTACGACTCGCCCACCACCTTACTGGGGATTAATCACATTGGCTTGTCTGTCAAAGACCTGGATACGGTATTGCCCTTCTATCAGGGAGTAAGTGGTTTTAAGCTGGTAAGCCGAGAGACGATTCGCAATAACCCCGCGGCTGATAAATTGTTTGGTCATGCGGGCATAGAGTACGAAGTGGCTATTCTTGAAGCGCCCAATATGTTGTTCGAGCTCACTGAGTTTTCTCACAATGCTATGAAAGAGACGAGCAAGATGCCGGCCTATGGCCCTGGCATGACGCACACCTGTTTTCAGTCTCCGTCCGATGACTCAGCCTATTATAAATTTCGCGATGCAGGTGCAGACATTCTCAGCGCAGGCAGCGAGCCCATCGACCTCGGTGGCTATGGCGTGACTTACGCCTATGCCTATGACCCCGAAGGCAATATGTTTGAGCTGGAGCAGCTAGATAGAGGCGGGCCTCTGGAAGGCTCCGCCTACGATTCAGCCTGGAAGGAAGAAGGCTATAACACCTGGATGACCCAGGTCGCACTCGTTACCCACGACATCGAAAGACTTACGGGTTTCTACGAAAAAATAATGGCATTTGCCCCCTATAGAAAGGGTGACTATGTCGATCATCCGCGCATGATGGAGATTGCCGATGAACCTGCGATGTCGTTGATGGCTTCTTGGTTCAGGATGAATAAGCGTTCGAAGACTATCGAGCTGTGGGAATATCGGGTTCCTCTGACCGAGGAATATATAGGCAAACGCGGTCTTACCGATTTTGGGTATTCCTTCTCTATTGAGGTTGGAGATATCCAGGCTGAGTACAGTCGCATGCAGGAACTTGGGGTCGAATTCGTCAGCGAGCCTGCCAAGCTCGGAGAATTTTGGCAGGCCTATGCACACGATATCGATGGCAACGTCTTCTCTGTGCGTCAGGCCGTGGACCCAGACTCGAGATTCTCGGTACCCAATTTAGAACTCTGATCAAATCTAACACTGCGCAGCAACTGCGGTAAAACTAATCTATCCAGGAAGCATATACCTTCAATGAAAAACATAAGCAGAATACTTTTAGCGGCATGCAGTTTGGTTTTCGCAAGCGGACTGGTCGCCGCGGAATTTATCGACAGCGTCGAACATAAATTTGCCGATAGCGACGGTGTAAAGATTCACTATGCCAAGGCTGGCTCCGGCCCCTTGGCCGTATTTATCCATGGCTTTCCAGACTTCTGGTATTCCTGGCGTCATCAGATGGAGGGCCTTGCCTCGGATTTTACTGTAGCGGCAATGGATACTCGCGGTTACAACAAGAGCGATCAGCCGGTGGGTGTCGAAAATTATGATATGGAGCTATTGATCAACGACGTGGCGGCTGTCATAGAGGCTGAGGGTCACGAGAGTGCCGTAATCATCGGTCACGATTGGGGTGGAGGAATAGCATGGAGCTTTGCCGCGGCAAGACCGGATCTAACTTCACATCTCATTATTATCAACTTGCCTCATGTAAAAAATCTGGCACGGGAGCTCGCCAAATTTGATCAGCAGCATCGAAATTCGCAATATGCACGAAATTTTCAAAGCCCCACATCTCATGAGAATATCAGTGCACAAAGGTTGGCTACTTCTCTATCCAGAGGTGATGCAACACTGCATCCAATTTATCTGGAGGCCTTCGAGAATTCCAGTGCCGATGCAATGATGAACTACTATCGCGCCAACTTTCCTAGAGAGCCTTATACCTCGGGGGCGTTCGTAGAGCTGGATAGAATTAAGATGCCCGTCTTACAGTTTCATGGGCTTGACGACACAGCCCTGTTGGCCGATTCGCTCAATGATACCTGGGATGAATTGGATCAGGACTGGACGCTGGTTACTATTCCAGGGGCAGGGCATTGGCCTCATCATGACAAGCCGGAGAAGGTGACAAATATGATGAAGGCCTGGCTACAGCTGCAGAGTGAGTAGCTTTGTTAGGCTTAATCAGTCGGGTCTGAATTTTTATAGCAGGCGCGCAACACCAGATAGCCGACGATCCCGGAGGCTAGCGACCCCATGATAATGCCCAGGCGTTCATCGAATATCCGGTCAACGCCAGAGGCCTCGAACGCCAACGAGCCAATGAATAGGCTCATGGTGAAGCCAATGCCGCATAGTGCGGCAGTTCCAAACAATGACCCATAGGTCATGCCCTCTGGCAGTTTAGTTAGGCCAAGGCGGATAGCTATCCAGCACACCCCAAAGATTCCTATCTGTTTTCCGAAGAATAGGCCTAGCGCGATGCCTAGGGGCACCGGGTGGAGAACTTCTTCGGCCCCCACATTCGCCAGACTTAGTCCTGCATTGGCAAAGGCAAATACCGGTAGTACGAAGTAGGCGACAGTTCCGTGCAGATCATGTTCCATGCTCTTAAGCATGGAATAGCCTGTCGCGTCTCGCTTCAGTGGGATGAACAGCGCGAGGATGATGCCGGCTAGGGTGGCATGAACCCCGGACTTCAACATCGCAACCCACATCAGTATGCCGATAAATATGAAGGGGAACTTCGAGTCGGTGCCGCGTAGGTTTAAGTAAAAAAGCAGAGGTAGGCACACCAGGACGAACAGGAAGGCAAGCGTTGAGATATTTTCGGTATAGAAAATGGCGATGATTACGATGGCGGCGATGTCATCGAAGATTGCTAGTGAGGTGAGAAAGATCTTGACGCTGACGGGAACTCTGGACCCCAGTAGTGACAGAATGCCCAGGGCGAAGGCTATGTCGGTCGCTGTCGGAATCGCCCATCCCTGCATCGCGAGGCTGTCGCCGCTGTTAAACCAGGCGTAAATCAAGCCAGGCACGGCTATTCCGCCTACGGCTCCAACCGCAGGCATGATGATATTCTCTACCTTCGATAGCTCGCCTTCGATCAGTTCTCGCTTGAGCTCCAGACCGACCAGAAAGAAAAAGATCGCCATCAGTCCGTCGTTGATCCATAGCAGCAATGGCTTGGCGATCTCGAGTGCGCCGATCTGCACCGCAACGGGGGTAGAGAGAAGCAGGTCGTAGTAGCGCGCCAGGGGTGTGTTTGCCAGAACCAGAGCTGAGAGAGCGGCAATGATAAGAAGTATGCCGCCGGCCGCCTCGAGCTTGAGGAATTCGTGGATTAGCGATGGTTCTTCTTTAGTTTCTTCAAGCATGAGTAGCCTTGGGATTAATTGGCTTGGCATTCACCAGCTAATAACGCGCCGAACCATGAATTCTATAGAGAAACTTTGCCGATTGCAGTGAGTAATTCGATTGCCATGCGATGGCGTGTCTCTAGTGAATAGAGTTGGTAATCCAGAGGGTCTGATAGGGGCGCAAAATCAACTGACCGCCCAGATCGGAAATGCTGGTCTCGCCAATTAGGTCTAGCCATTCATCGGTGCTAATCAGGTTGATGTCTGCAAGGTTTAAGGTTTGGCTATCGCTGTTAATATTGCTCAAGCTGAAGATACTCTGGCTGCGGTCTATGCTCTGGCGCCAGAAGGCAAATATCTTTTCGCCCAGGTGCAGGGTGAACTGTGTCGCGTTGGGGTGGAATGCGGGCTGGGCTTTGCGAATCTTGAGCAGACGAGTCATCTGAGCAAACACCTTGCCATGGAGTGAGTTCGTGTCGGCGAGCTCGGCTTCAAGATCGGCCTCCTGCCAGATATGCCTATTAATGGAACGGTTGCGCCCGGTATGCTCGAAACGGCGGTGGTCATTTCTGGAGCCAAAGAGACTCTGAATATAAATACCCGGTATGCCCTCTAGCCCCAGCATAATCGCATGGGCACAGATGAAACGCTGATAGGCCCACTCGTCCTCGCCAGATTCTATCGTTCCTTTCAATGCGTCGAAAAGGGCCACGTTTAACTCATAGGGCTTATCAAAACCTTCACGCGCCTTCCTGTAGGTCACCCTGCCGCCAAAGTTCTTGATAGTGTCGACCAGTTGGTCTCTCTCGCTCTCCTCTAACAGTCCGTCCAGAGGGCGCAGGCCTATGCCATCGTGTGATGCGATGAAGTTTAGGTAGCTCGTTCCCGATTGAGCGGGAGGCATGCTCATCATCCAGGTTTTAAGGTGTCTGCAGTGTCCGCTAAGCAGCGTATAGAGAAGCAGCGGTGGCAGCGAAAAGTTATAGATTATGTGTGCCTCGTTCGCATTTCCGAAATAGGTAAGGTTCTCTCGGTTGGGTACATTACATTCGCATATCAAAATAACTTCGGGGAAGTAATGCTCGATCAGTGTCCGCAGCAGTTTAATAATTTCGTGAGTCTGTTGCAGGTGGATACAGGGGGTGCCCGGTTCCTTCCAGAGAAAGGCCACCGCGTCGAGGCGGAATATCGCGACGCCATGATTCAGGTACTTGCGTATTATCTTCACGAATTCCAGCAGAACTTTTGGGTTTCTGAAATTCAGGTCGATCTGATCTGAACTAAAAGTACACCAGACATGGCGTTCACCATCGTCGGTTTCGATGGCGGTCAATAGTGGGGAGTTTCTCGGCCTGACTACCTGGCTGTAGTCATCTTCCGGATTGCCTTCGGCAAAATAGTCTTTGCCGGGGTCTATGCGCTTCTTGAAATTGTCGAACCATCTGCTGCGGCTGGACATGTGATTGATTACCAGATCAGACATCAGGCTATAGTCTTTGCCTATGGCTTCGATGTCTTCCCAATCACCGAGTGAGGGGTTTACCGCCAGGTAGTCCATGACCGAGAAGCCGTCGTCGGAGCTGAACGGAAAGAACGGCAGTATGTGTATCGCCTTGATTGTTTCGGCTAGATGTCTGTTTAGAAATCTATGCAGTGTATGCAGCGGCAGCTCACCTTCTTTCATGACGCTATTGCCATAGGTGATGAGGATGCTGTCAGTCTCATCCCAATTATTATGATGCTGATCGACAAGCTGAAGGTTTCTGCCCAGGCTCATCTCGGCGATTAGTTGCTCGGCCAGTTCGTCGTTGTCATGACCTGGATAGATGAAGCGAAGATGGTCACCAACGCGCCTGCTCAATTCCTTCTGCTGTGCTTCTTGCTCTTCCATCTGGCTGCAGTCTCTAGCGGGCGAATTCTTCGTTATCTAACTCTACCGCTTCTTTAATCTGCTCCAGGATATCTGGAATCGCGCTGATTACTCGATTCCAACTTGGTATGAAGGGTTTGTCCATCGGATTCTCGAGGAAATGATCGCCCGCAGACATGATATTGCTGGCAAACAGCTCAACGGATTGCTCTTCTTGGTGCCTGTCATATTCCAGCCCGTTGATAATGGCATCGTTGTGATAGGTGTCGATAAAGTCCAGGGCGATGCGGTAGTAGGTTGCCTTGATGGTTCTAAATTTCTCTGTCGAGAAAACATCGCCGTTGGTTGCGAGTTTCCGAAACAAGGCCTTGGCGATATCGATGGTCATCTTCGAGAGGCCCTTCTCGGCATCGTCGGCCGAAAGCTCCTGATGCTTGTGATCGTAGATGTCGGCGATATCTGCCTGACATAGGCGGTTGTTTGCATAGTTGCGTTTCATCTCGGACAGTACGCCAACTTCCAGCCCCCAGTCGCTGGGTATACGCAGATCGTTGATAACGTCGGAGCGAAGTGAAAATTCGCCGGCTAAGGGATAACGAAAACTATCCAGGTAGTCGAGGAATTCGTTCTGCTCACTGACCTTCTTCAGTGTGCGGATAAGCGGTGTGACGAACAGGCGCATTACGCGTCCGCCAATTCTGTTTCCTGCGACTCTGGCATAGTAGCCCTTGCAAAACACATAGCTGAAATTGGGGTTCGCGACGGGGTAGATCAGTCTGGCCAATAGGCTGCGATCATAGGTAAGAATGTCACAGTCATGCAGCGCTACTGCCTTGGATCTACCGGATGCGAGGGTATAACCGTAGCAATACCAAACATTTCTACCCTTGCCCAGATGCGTAGGTGCCAAACCGATGTCTTTTAGTTGTTTGTCGATTGCCAAGAGGCGGGGGCCGTCATTCCAGAGCACGCGGTGATGCTGGGGTAGACGTGAAAAATAATCCAATGCGTGTCGATACTCGCTCTCATCGGCTCTATCCAATCCGATTACGATCTCGTTGAGATAGGGTACTGAGGTAAGTTCATCGACGATCTTCGACAGCGCCGGGCCCTGAAGTTCGGAGAACAGAGAGGGTAATACCAGGCCCATAGGGCGATCTTTCTTGAATGTTTCGAGTTCTTTCTCCATGCATTCGATAGGGCGCTGCCCAAGATTGTGCAACGTTGTGATGAGTCCATTTTGATGAAAGTCGCCCATGTCAGTTTCTCGTCTTTGTATGAGTGGTTGGATGAGTGGTTGGATTAGTTATTGGAATAATCGGTGTCATTACTGTGTTTCATGCCTTCTTAAGCTGACCTGCGTCATACAGTGAAAGTATTTCCAGCAGGGCCTCGTTCCAGCCTGCCGGGCCTGGAATCTTTGTGTGGATTAGCTGCCTGGCATCGGGGCAAAGAATCTGATTCGATTTGCCGGATTTAATTATTACGGCTATGTCGGATGCGTTGAGCATGGCGGCATCATTCGGGCTATCGCCCAGGGCTATCGTATGCACCACACTCTCTGGGTTTTGTTCCGTCTCTTTAGAGACCATCCAGCGCAGAGCATCACTCTTGTCGTACATGCCCTGAATGCTCTGGAACCGGCCACCCTGTAACAGCCGCAGCTGCATCGCTTCTAACTGGGTATGAAATTTGTGCAGCGACGCCTCCGAATCCCGCCACAGAATCGGTTCGCTATAGCATCTGTCTTTGGCTTGTTCGGCCTGTGTTTTAGACAATCCGGTAAGCGTTGATATTTCGCTAGCTGTCCAGTCTGCAAAGCCCTGGAAGGAATAGCTAAACCGATCACGCAGTGCATGCACGCGCTGTAACCACAGCTCGCGAGGAGTTGCGAATTCGATGGTTTCCTCATTCGGGCGAAACAGGGCTGCGCCGTTCTCGCAGATGAAGGGGTAGCGCAGTTCCAGCTGCTCTTGAATTGCGGTCATTTCTGCTGCGCTCTTGCTGGAATTTAGAATAAGTGGAATCTTTCTGGCGGCTAGCTCATTCAGCGCTGGTCTCGCCGCCTCGATCGAATAGGACTCGTGCTCCATGAGGCTGCCATCTAGGTCTGTGAAAACGAGTAGGGTCATGTTCTGGACTAAGCCGCTATTTGGAATTATTCGTATCAATTACCTTTCAATAAGTGCGCCAAGATTGGGTTGGCTGAACGCTTTCTTGCCCATAATAGGGGCATTTTCTAACTAAGTTATTGATAAATAAGAGCTAAAAATATTTTCTCGGAAGCTCTTGGGCAGGCTCTCGGTGAGTTTTGTTCGGATCAGGCGCAGAATTCAACCCCATTCAATGCCTTCTTGCACCAAATGGGTGCGTAAAAGCCTCCTCCTGAGCCATGCTTTGTTAGTACTTACTAACTGGAAATGCTAGAAAAATAGAGGATTTTTCTTCCAAGCCCATAAAATGGCACTAATGCCCTGCCATAGAGTTGCAAGCTGTGGACTTGGGGCGGGATAGCTTCTATTCTCTGAGCTTGTAACTCTTTCCTAACAATAAATGTCTTCAAGGAGCATTCATGAATTCACTTTCTTCATCGCCAATTTCCAAATTTACGCTGTTCGCTTGCGTATCTGCGCTGCTCACCGGCTGTGTCGGTACAGGCAACTATATTTCGGGTGATGGGCTGCCTAATCCCGCTCCCGTTGTCACTCAGAACTGGGGGCAACTCCCCGCTGGAAGGAACTGGGGTTCTACCGCGGGCATCGATATTGATCCAAATGACGGCCATATCTGGGCCTACGAGCGCTGTGGCGCAGGCACATTCGGTGGCGGCACGCCAATCAACTGCGACACCAATCCGGTAGACCCTATCTTCAAGTTCGATCGCAATACGGGTGAGGTATTGGCGAACTTCGGTGGCGGCGTCATGATGACACCGCACGGCATTCACGCAGCAGCAGACGGCAGTGTCTGGGTAACAGACTTCGCAACCAATGCCGATGGCACCAAGGGCCAGCAGGTGCATAATTTTAGCGCCGATGGCGAATTGCTAATGAGTCTGGGTACGGCGGGTTCGGCAGGCAGTGGCCCGAACCAATTCAATCAGCCTAACGATGTAATCGTAGGTCCCGATGGCAGCATCTATGTCTCCGACGGACACAACGGCCAGGGCATGACCAGTAATCAGGCTATGGAAGAGGGCCGAGCGGCAGGCAATACGGCCAGAATCATGAAGTTTTCTCCCGAAGGCAGGTTCATTAAGCAATGGGGTAGCATCGGCGTGCGCCACGGTGAGTTCCGCACACCACATGCGATGGAATTCGATTCCCAGGGGCGCCTGTGGGTTGCCGATCGTGGCAATCATCGCCTGGAGCTTTTCGATCAGGACGGCAACTATCTCGAGTCTCGATATACCTACGGCCGCATCAGCGGATTGTTCATAACAGCTGATGATATGGTCTATGCGATTGACTCCGAGTCCAGCCCGACCGGGCATGTCGGTTGGAGAAACGGTGTGCGCATCGGGCCTCTAAATGAAGACCGCATCGTTGCTTTCATTCAGCCTTTTGAGCGTGATGATCGCGTGTACCAAGGCACTGCAGGTGAGGGTATCGCAGTCGATGCCGATGGCAATGTCTTCGCGGCAGAAGGGCCAAACTCTCTTGCGCAGGCGGGCGGCGCGTTTACTAAGTACTCAGCTCGCTAACTGAGACGAGCCTAAGCTAGTCAACAAAAAGGCCAGAGGGTAACCCCTCTGGCCTTTTTGTTATTGCAGCATAGTTCACCGCGACTGACTCACTTTTCGGCGAAGGCGGTTCTATCTGCTTTCTAATTCTTCCCGCAAGGCACCAAGAATGGCGTTTAACTCCCGGAAATATTCGTTCTCGGCGGAGAGTTCCGTCATCGCGGCTGTTAGTGCTTCATACTCGGAGGCCAGGGCAGTCCGTAGATCGGTGGGCGAGAGCAGTACATCGTTGCCAGAACGCAGATCGTTAACGTTAGCCCCGCGCTTGTCGATCAGGAACTGCGGTTCGCAGAGATCTACACTGATGTTTGAGCCGGTAGGGGTGTGTTTGTAGCAGATGACTGCGAGATTCTGATCGTCAATATTGGTATTAAATACTCGGTAGAATTCGGTTTCAATTCTCTTAATCTGCGCGCGCAGCTGCCTTGGCGACAGGTCCTCGATGACTATCTGCTCTTCTTCCCCTAGTGTTTGCGTTGGGCTTAGAGCGAGTATGAGTAGACCGCATAAAGTTGGAATTAATGCGGATACATATTTCTTTCGTAGTTGCTTCATTGTCGATTCCTCTAGTCTGCGACTATGCTTTATAGGTGATGCAGATGATGTGAAGTATAAGCCGCAATTACCATTAGTGCAGTAGCATTTTAAGCGGGTCAGCCCGTGGATCGCTCGTTTGGTGAAAAAAGGCGCGCTATTGTTATTGATTTGCACAAATAGCTATTCAGAGCAGATCAGACTATATACCGAACCACCGCTCGGAAACTTGTTGCGAGAAGCCCATTGACCTGCTCCAACACATTGTAAACTAACTATAATTACTGAAAACCCTAGCGTATCTGCAGGCCGCACATTGCGTGACTCTGGCATTTAGGAAAGAACGAGGCAGAGATGCGTCCCACTTTACTTTCGGGGATGCACTTAAATAGTGCGGAAAGCCAGAAATTAGGGCTTTTTAAGCGCTAGAAAAGTAGGTACACTCTTCCGATCGTCGATTAGTTCGTATTATTTGGCGTTGCTGTGAGAGATCGATTTATAAAAAATTGACTACTCGCAGAGATAGGTTTGACAGAGCATTCCGGAAGATATGAGTTTTGTTCAGCCTATTGGTTTTACTCTAATTAAAGCTTTAATAAACAGTAAAAAATTAAAATTATGGAGAGAAATATGCAACGAAGAATCCCACATAAGCGCAGCTTGCTGTGCGCGGCAATCTCACTCTCACTCCTGCCTTTGGCGAGCCAATCGATAGCTCAACAAGACACAGTGGAAGAAGTAGTCGTTACTGGTTCCTTTATTCGACGGTCCGAGGGTTTTACCGGCGCGTCTGCTGTCGTTCAGCTAATGCTGAAGATCTGGAAGCTCAAGGTACTCTAAACATTGGTGAGGTTGTTCAAAACCTTGCATTTGTAAACGGTTCAGCTTCCGCCATTACTAACACTATTCAAGGCCAAGATTCTCGCTCTACTTCGATCGACTTGCGCGGTCTTGGTGCGAGCTCGACTCTGACTCTTCTCGATGGCAAGCGTCTAGCTAGCCAGAACGTGAACGCGTTAATCCCAACAATCGCTATCCAGCGTATGGATATCGTGGCTGACGGCGCTGCCGCTCTCTACGGTTCTGAGGCTGTGGCGGGTGTGGTTAACTTTGTACCTTATAAGTCTTACGACGGTCTCAAGATCGACACCTATGCAGAGCAAGATGAGCGTGGTGACTACGATCAGCAGTCTATCCAAGCAATGTGGGGCGGCCAGATCGGCGAGATAGATGTCGTTTTAGCCACTCAACACAATACCAACTCACGACTTGGTTGGGACGAACGTAGTGACTTGGCGAATGCCGGTCTTACAGTTTCTTCTAACGCGCCGGGTAACTGGTATACACCAGACCGGGACGCAGCTGGTCAATACACGGGCACACGAAGTCGTACGCCAGATCCTTCCTGTGCACCATCGGCAAGTCGAACAGGTTATACACCTGACGTAGCTAACATTCCTTTCGGAGTTCGATTGGGTAACAGCTGTCTGTTCGATTTCGGCGACAACAGAAGCTATCGCGAGCCTATGCAGACCAATCAGTACTACGGCAACGCGACTTGGGAAGTGGACGAAGAATCTAACACTGAGCCTACAAGGTTTTCGCACCTACCTAAGAGAAAACACCTTTACCTCTACTTCGAATCCCGGCAACTCTCGTATCGGTGAGCTTCCAGCAGTACGTGGTGAGATTCCAGGCAACCCGTTCCGCGCATTGGATGCCAATGGCAACCAGCTTTATGGTATAGACGCGAATGGCGATGGCGTCCCTGATCGTGGCACGAGCGACCTGAACAACGATGGAACAATGGACTATCTTGTTTCTGGTATTACGCCAAACGGTGTATTGCTGAACGAAGATGTTGTACCTCGTACTCTGCGTCCGATCAACAAGACGCACACGCGCTCTTCCGGTCACACTCGAGACAGGAGACAACAAGGGTAATTCCACCGATAAGATTAGCCGCTGGAGCGCACAGGCCGATTTCACTGTGCCTTTTATAGACGGCTGGGAAGGCATGGCGTCGTATACGCATAACACGCATGACCTCACATTCATGTCAAACCAGAACTACGACATCACAGCGATGATACAGGGTTTGAACTGTGACGTGGTCAGACGATCGACAGTCTTGCTACAACCCTTTCTTCGTTACGGATCAGGCCAACAACAACTCCATCCAGGTTATGGATGCGATCGCGGCGCGTGACAAGGAATTTAATAGGAGCCAGCTTGACGTGATCGATATCGTCTTGAACGGTGAAGTGCCTCTACTTGGTTTCGAACTCCCAGGCGGTCCTGTCAGTGCGGCGGTCGGTTACCAGTTCCGTGACGATAAGTTCACCAACACGCCGTCTGCTGTTGAGCTAGCTGGCGATACATGGATCGGTGGAACCGCAAAGGAAACGATCACCTCCGGTAGTCGTGAAGTAGATGCCTATTTCGCGGAATTCTCGGTTCCTGTGCTGTCCAACCTTGAACTCGAACTGGCGGTACGCCGGGAAGAATTCAGCACTGGACAGTCAGCGACTACACCGAAGTTCGGTCTGACTTATGCTGCTACTGATTGGTTGACACTACGTGCTACGCAAGGTGATGCCTTTATCGCACCTAGCCTAACGAACCTGTTCAATCCGGTCAGCTGTGGTCTGTCTACAGTAACTGACCGATTCGGCCCGTTCTCTGCCTTTACCACTGCCTGTGGCGGCGGTAATCCTAACTTGACGAATGAGGAATCAACGTCTCAGCAGCTTGGTTTCGATATCGTGTTGGGTGATTTCGACATGCAGGTAACTTGGAATAACACCGAGTTCTTTAATCGAATTATCGGCATTAACGGCCAAGATATCATGCAGTTGGATTTCCTTAACTTCCAGCGAGCCACTGGCTTTGCTGGTGACGGACTTCCTGGTAATCAGCCATCTGAGCAACAGCTCAGAGACTGGGTTGCAAGCCCGGCATCGAACAAAGACATCATTCGCGACCCGGGTGATATCTTCACGATTCTTCAGGTGAACAACACCAGTACGATTAACGCAGAAAGTGTGGAAGTGGAAGCAATCGATATTGCGGCTAACTACCGTCTTAGCACTAACGACTGGGGTAACTTCCGTTTCGGTCTGCAGGCGACTTTTATCGATCACTTCTTCTATCAAGGTGATGCGTCTGCGCCTGTCGTAGACGGAGCTGGTCTCTACAACGATGTAACTGGTGCGGCGCCAGAGCTTCCCGAGTGGAAGGCCAACCTGAACATAGGCTGGAGCATGGGTAACCACAATATAAACACCATCACGCGTTACATCGACTCCATGCCGTATGACGGTCCTCAGTATACATTCCTGGACGGCATCGGCGGCTTCGTGCGTCCTCAGAATATGGACACAGTTGACACATGGGTTCAAGTAGATGCGTCTTATACCTACCGTGGCATCGAGATGTTCGGTGGCGAAGGTGCGTTTACAATCGGTTCGCGTAACTTGTTCGACAAGGATCCACAGCCGTCTCCGGAATTTGCCGGTGTAATCGGTGGCCTTCAGGATCCAATGGGTCGTAACATCTACGCACGTTTCATATACGATTTCTAAGAAATCGTGAAACCGCAGGTTTGACTACTGCGGCAACTTTGAAGATCACCTCGGTGATCGGATGAAGTAGAAGGGGCTCTTTAAGAGCCCCTTTTTTATGGGTGGGGATAACGGGGTCGGAGGCATAACGGGGTCGGAGGGATAACGGGGTCGGAGGGGATAACGGGGTCGGAGGGATTAATTTTTAACCAGTACCGATTTCGGTACTGGTTAAAAATTAATCCCTCCGACCCCTTTGCGCTGAAAAATTAATCCCTCCGACCCCTTTGCGCCTCGACATCGCTTCAAAAATAAATCCCTCCGACCCCGTTAATTCTTTATAATTTAACTCGCTTCGAATCACCCAGAGGACACTTCAGTGGAAATCGAAACTCAAGCGCTGTTCCCCAGCCTGGTCTGGACCACCCTGTTCGACGATAGAGTGAGCTTCAATGCCAAGCTATTGGAACTGGCCGAGCAGATGAGAAGGAAAGACCCGAATGGCGTGAGCAATACCAACGTCAAAGGCTGGCAGAGTCCCAATATTCTGCAGAATCTGGAGGAGTTTGGGGATATCAATCTGCGAATTCTGCAGGCGTGCGAGCGTATCGCGGAATCCCAACATTATCAGCCAAACGTAGTCTTGCGGCATCAGGCCTGGGTGAATATTAGTCCGCCAGGCGCCTCCAATAAGCTGCATTACCACGCGAATTGCCATTTCAGCGGAGTCTATTACATAAGTCTCAAGGCGCCGGAATGCGGTAGCATCTTCTTTCGCGACCCGCGGGTAGCTTCCAGGATGTTTACCGCTCCCATAACCAGGCAAACTGATTTTACTGCCGAGGAAGTACGCATGCGCCCAGAAGAAGGCAGGATATACATATTTCCCGGTTGGCTAGAGCATGGTGTCGAAGAGAACAAGAGTGATCAGGACCGCGTAAGTATCAGCTTTAACGTGCTGGCTATTCCACAAGGGTCTCCAATCGGGTAGCGCTCTTCTCATCGGAATCTTCGATCGGCAATTACGCTGCCGCGAAAGTGGGGGCTGGCAGCTGTTCTAGCAGTAACCGCCGGCGACGCAGGTGCCTCCGCCAAGCCATTGGATAGGCGGCAGAAAGCCTTGGGCGGCCAGGGTGTAGGTGACACTATCAAGGCTTGTGCCATCTGCTCTCCAGGTAATTGTAATAACGCCATCGGTCACACTTATGCCGTGAGTAGAGGCCGCTTGAGTTTTGAGCGGCGGGAAGGCCATTAGTGCCGGAATCGAAGTCATTAACCGGAGGTCACGCGGCCCGCAGCCGCCGCTACCGACATTGCTGAGCGATTGGAGCCTACAGCAAGAATGGCCTCCGAGAACCTGGCGCTATTCTGATAGAGGGAGTATGCCGGCAGGGCTACGGCGGCGAGTACGCCAATGATTGCCACGACGATCAGAAGCTCGATCAGTGTAAAGCCGCTATGTTTGTGTTGTTCGCGCATCTATCTACTCCTAGTGAATGTTAAGTGTATCGTAGGGCTACTTAAGATATGTGCACTGATTCATAGTTTTGCCAAGCGGTTTATTTTTGGATACTTTCTCGGAATACCTAACTGCGCGCTTAGAACTCTATCCATCACAGCCAGTTGAGAAATTATCAATAGGATGAGCGGGTTCGAGTTCCTTCTCTTTCGCGGCTAAACTCTTAGCTTTTCTAGATCGTGGCAGAAAATTCCTAGCTACCTCATTTTTCTTGAACCCGCGATATCGGTGGGGTAATCTCGAGCTATATTTACTCAATTCGGAATTATCGCCAATTTTTCAGCACAGCAGATCAATTTTAAAAAACAGTTAACCAGAGCCATTCCGAACCTGGAAGGAGTGCTTGATGAACATAGGAAAGCATCCTCATCTTGCCAAGAAACTCTCTCGGCTCTACACCTCGTGTCTTAATCCCTCGATTAGCAGCAACGCGGCCCTGGCAAAACATCTGGGTATTTCGCGGCAGGCAATTAGTAAGTGGGTTCACGGGTCCGAGACGAGCACTGGGAACAGGATTCCCCACAATCAGATTCAGGAAGTTGCGGCTGTATTTGGATTGGAACCTCACCTGTTCAGTTTAGAGTTGAGTGACTTCGGTGAGCAATTGCAGCAAAGGTTGGAGCCCCACAGCGCAGGCGGCCCTCTAGAAAAGATTTCTCTCTCACTGTTACCTACTACCAATCTGAACCTATTCGGCCGCAGTTACCAGTTGAATATTCTCGACCGCGCCTGGCATGAAGGAGAGGTAAACTGTTTAGAGATCGTCGCCTTTGGTGGTGTCGGTAAGAGTAGTTTGGTAAACAATTGGCTGTCGCGACTCGCCAAACAAAATTATTCAGGTGCGAGGAGAGTCTATGGCTGGTCTTTCTCCTGGCAGGCGAGTGCCGGAGATGTCATGTCATCCGGGGATTTATTTATAGAGCAAGCTCTAGAATGGTTCGGTGATGACTGCCCTGATAAAGGCACGCCCTGGGCGAAGGCTAACCGCTTAGCTAATCTAATTCGAGAGAGCAGAACTCTTCTCATACTGGACGGTCTCGAACCTCTGCAACATTCTCCAGGGCCCAGACAGGGAGAGATCGAGAATCCTGCCGTATCCTTGTTGCTGCGAGAGCTGGCCGCCAATAATAATGGCCTGTGCATCATAACCTCGCGCCTGGCCATCTCGGAGTTTGCATCATTCAACGATGGACGCATTAAATCGTTGCAGTTACAGCAGCTAGCTAATGACGATGGTGTGCAGTTGCTTACTGCCCTGGGTGTGCATGGTGATATGCAAGAGATGCACAGTGCAGTGAAAGCCTATTCGGGACACCCGCTGTGCCTTTCATTGTTGGCTGGATATCTCTGTGTCGTTCACGATGCGAATATTTCGCACTTCAGGAATCTAAGTTCTCTGGTAGATATCCAGTCATTCGATAGACATGCCAGCACTATCGTAGGAGCCTACCTGCAGTGGTTTGATTCATCCGTGGAAAACTCTCTTCTAAACTTACTTGGGCTGTTCGATAGAGGCATAGCGCTAACCGATGTTAAGGCGCTAGTAAGATCGGCTGTTGTAACCGGGCTCACCGAAGAGCTGGCAGGCCTGTCTCAGCCCGAGTGGAGCTATGCCCTGAAAAAATTGGAGGATGCCAGTTTAATAACTACTTCCATACGTGACGGATTCAGCATGATCGATTGCCATCCTCTCGTACGCGACTTCTTGAATGAGCATCTAAGTAAAGAAAGACCAGGCATATGGCGCGAAGGCAATAAGATGGTTTTCGAGTTTCTACAACGTAGCGCGATAGCAAACCCCGAAACTATGTTGCAACTAGAACCACTCTTTAGAGCCGTTGTACACGGCACCAGAGCCGGGCTATTCGAAGAAAGTTTCAAACTCTACTTCGAGCGAATTAAGCGTAAACAATTTTCGCTATTCACCGAAGGTTCTCACCATGCAGACCAGAGTTGCATTCGGGCCTTCTTTCGCAACCCCTGGACCGAGCCGGTAGCGCAGCTGTCGGAGACGGCAAGTTCCTATCTGCTTTCCTGTGCTGCGGCTAACCTAATCTATCTTGGCCAGATAGAGGAGGCGATAGAGCCCTCTATACTAAGTATTCAATGGTTTCAGAAGAATCAGCGTTGGTTTGAAGCCGCCGTTACATCCGGGCCGCTTATTTCGATGTTGATTGCCGCTGGGCGCCTGGGCGATGCGCGCAGGGAATGGAACAGAGGTCGAGAGAGCGTGGATAGGGCGGGCAACACAGTACTAAATGCCGTAGCTACAAGCATCGATGCCTATCTTTGTCTCCTAGAGGGAGACGACTGCGCAGCGGGCAGGCTCTTCGAGGATTCCGAACGAATCCTGAATATGTCTGAGCCAGCCTCTGCCGTTGCCTGCCCAACAATTAGCGCTTACTACTGCATGTATTTGTTAGATTCGGGAGAGGCTGAGAGAGCGCTGGAGCGAGCCCTGTTGACGCTTGAGTGGAGGAGGTCTGGGTCTTGGCAGGTCTCGGTAGATACTACCTCGCTGTATGCCAGCGACTTACTCATTCTAGGCCTGATCTACCTGGTTCTGGGCGATTTGGAGCATGCCTCTTACTATCTTGATAAACAGGTGAGCCTATTCAAGTCGGCGAACGAGTGGTTATATCTGCCTACCGGCCTGATCGCGCGTGCCAAGCTACGCATGGTGAAGAGAGCCTACTCTTCGGCGCAGCAAGATTTGGAGGAGGCGCTTATTATAGCAAGAAGAACCGGCGCAAAATTCAGCGAGTGGCAGGCAAATCTAGCGCTGGCAGAACTGGCGCTGAGCTGCGCTGAGTCGCAGGCGGCACAACTTTACCTGCAAAACGCTATGGCTATCGATGGAATGGAGTCCTACCGGCACCATGCTGCGCGGCTGAGCTCTCTCAAATCTCAACTCTCAGCTCTTCCCTCAGGGTGAGATCCCACTGAGCAGCTCTGGCTGAATCGTCAGCCAATTAGCAGCACTCAGGGTATGGTATCGATCTGCTATTTAGTCTAGATTCAATGCCTCTGACTAGTATTGTTTGACTCCTATTCGATTCTTTCTAGAGGTAGACTCTTATGACGACGAAAGCAAGCCTGATTCTGGCGCTGGGCTCACTGCTATTTGCCACCCTCCCAGCGTCGGCCGAAGAGGCGTCTGGCAGTGAATACGATGCCCTTGCTATCGCATTGGACGACATTCAGTGGGGGGCGCCCGGGGGCGGCAATGGATTTCCAGTTGGTGTTCAATCATGCACGGCAGGGCACCGACTCAGTAACTGGCGGCATCACCTACTATGCGAAGTTTCCAGCGGGCTCGCACTTTGATATGCATTGGCACACACATGACGAATTTGTGGTGGTGGTGCAGGGGAGCGTCACTATCGTGCTAGGTAACCAGAGCCATTCCGTCAGTACCGGCAGCTATATCGTCATCCCCGGTAAGTTAAACCATTCCTGGGATGTGCCCGAAGGCGGCGAAGATGCAGTGATTGTGGTGCGCCGAGGCGGGCCGGCAGATTTTAATTTTCTGGATAATTAGGTTCTTGAACATACAGATAGCTTATTATTTTTTACCAATAGGCCTAGATAAGAGCAATAAAAAAGCCGAAAGTGGAAGCTCTCGGCTTTTTTAGTAGTGCAAAAAGAATGCTGCTAGTCGTTACCTGCTAGCGAACGCTCCTCTTTCTCTTGGCGTTCCGCAACTAGTTGCTCATAGCCTTCGTCATCAAGGTGAGTGACAGCAAGCCAGGCGTGAGTCATTTCGTCGCCAGTGCGGCTGCCGCCCATTACCCACATATCGGGGTCAGGATTATTGGGATTTTCAGCTGTGTTGTCGTACCACTGCTTTAATACCAATACGGCGCCAGTAGGCAGAAGAGGGGCTACATCTTCGTTGTAGATGTGGCTGTGGTGCCAAGTCGCGCTCCACTTCGAGATTTGACTAATCTGTTCAGTGCGTCCTGTTTCGGGATAGAAGATTTCCAGCGAGGCGGCATTCATGCGCAGGTGGCCATGAGGCTGAAAGCTGTCTATGCGAACAGGGTGGTCGAAGGAGTGGAACCCCTGAGTCATGGAATATCCATTCGGTGGGATTACAATGTCTTCTTGTGGGCTGATTTGGTAAAGGCTCAGATCTTGCTTATACTTTGCCTCTTCCTCGTAACCTTCTGGATGTAACCAGAGGCCGATCTCGACCACGTTATCCTTAATCATTGTGCCAGGAGCCGTTGCGCCCACACCGCCAGGGAACATGTGAATGCTCCAACGCACCATGGCGCCGGCAGGGATAGTACGACAAACGCCTTCAGGGACGATTTCGCCCCATTTGCCCATGGCGTATTCTGTCAGCATGCTTTGGCGTTCCATTGAGCCGTCTTCAAGCTGCATCTCAACAGTTGAGTTGGCGTGGTGAACCACCGCCTTGGCATCGCCTCTAGGCTTCACTTGTACCGCTTTAATGCAGCGATCACTAGTGATGCCACTATCTACGTAATGGTTGCTCCATAGGTCGTTACCATTAGCTGGGATATCGATAGAGATAGAAGGAATGATCCTGTCCGGCTGACCGAACTGGCTAACGAAGTTCCACTCGCTGGGATCGTTCATCTCTGGCATAGGAACCACAACGTCGGCATCGCCCATTGGAGAGCCCTGGTTAACCCAGGCAACGATAGTATCGATATCTTCCTGCTCTAGGCGCCAGTCGCCTTCAAGATCCTGAATGCCAATGCCATGATCATAGGCATAAGGAGGCATTTCGCGGTTAGCTACTCGCATTTGGATCAGTGGTGCCCAAGGGCGGACCTGATCGTAGTTGGTGAGCTGCATAGGACCGATTCCACCTTCACGGTGGCAGACTACACAATTCTCGTTGATGATCTTTCCGACTTCACCGTTGTAGGTGACTTCGTGATTGGCATCTGACTGTGCCAGAGCCGTAACCTGAAAACCAGCTGCGGCGAGGGCTGCGAGGCCTAACCAGCCTTTAGAAATGCTCATAAATCTCTCCTTTAGGATCTATCTTTTTTGGGATGCCTCAGGGCTAGTATGGCCCGGGACTTCCGGCTTTTTGGATCGATAAAACGTGAAAATCTAATTCATTGGCTCTAAGTCTACTCCTTTTAAGAGACATGAAAAAGTGGAATTGGCGCTAATTGCACTAAATTCAGGCAATAAAAAAGGCCGGTTAATCGAGTTTAACCGGCCTTTAAATCTTCTTAAAAGAAGTGTGCTGTTACTTAGTCGTTACCGGCTAGTGAACGCTCTTCTTTTTCGCGACGATCTGCAACGATTTGCTCATAGCCTTCTTCATCAAGGTGAGTAACCGCGATCCAGGCGTGAGACATTTCGTCACCAGTACGGCTTCCGCCTACAACCCACTGATCGGGATCAGGGTTGTTAGGGTTATTAGCTGTATTGTCGTACCACTGCTTGATAACCAATACTGCGCCTGCTGGAAGCAGAGGAGCCGCATCCACTTCATATAGGTGGCTGTGGTGCCAAGTAGCACTCCACTTTGAGATCTGACTAACTTGCTCAGTGCGGCCAGTTTCTGGATAGAAAATTTCCAGTGAGGCTGCATTCATGCGCAGGTGACCATGTGGCTGGAAGCTATCGATACGCACTGGGTGATCGAATGAATGAAAACCCTGAGTCATAGTGTAGCCATGAGGAGGTACGATAAGCTCACCGCTCTCATAACCTTCGCGTAGTTGATACAGCTTAAGGTCCTGCTTGTAAGGAGCTTTTGCCGATGCAGTCATGTAGTCGTCGTCATGGAACCAAAGACCGATCTCAACAACGTTGTCTTTAATCATAGTGCCTGGAGCAGTCGCACCAACACCACCTGGGAACATGTGGATATCCCAAGAAACGCGTGAGTTAGCTGGCAATGTGCGGCATACGCCTGCAGGAACGAGCTCGCCCCATTTGCCCATTGCGTACTCAGTTAACTGGCCATACTGCTGCCACTCGCCGTTTTCGTCCATTGCGTCAACAGAAGAGTTAGCGTGGTGAACAACCGCAGACGCGTCGCCGCGAGGCTTAACCTGTACTGCTTTGATGCAGCGATCTTGAGTAACGCCAGTATCTACGTAGTGCTTGTGCCATAGATCGTTGCCGTTAGCAGGAATATCGATTGCTACGGAAGGAACGATTAGGTCTGGCTGACCAAGATCAGCGGCGAAGTTCCACTCGCTAGGATCTTTAACATTTGCAGCAGGAGGAACGATGTCCGCATCACCCATAGGTGAACCTTGGTTTACCCAAGCTACGATAGTATCGATTTCTTCTTGCTCTAGACGCCAGTCACCTTGAAGGTCCTGAATGCCGATGCCGTGATCGTATGCATAAGGAGGCATTTCACGATTAGCAACACGCAGTTGGATCAAAGGCGCCCAAGGACGAACTTGATCGTAGTTACTAAGTTGCATGGGGCCGATGCCGCCTTCAGTGTGACATACAACGCAATTTTCGTTGATGATCTGAGCAACGTGGCTGTTATAGGTAATTTGGTCGTCTTGAGCATTCGCTTGTAGACCAAGTGCGAGTAACGATCCGCTTACCAAAGCAGTCCATACGCGTACTGTTTTCATGCCTTTCTCCTAAAATTGAGAGTTGTGGGACTATTTTTAAAAAAAACCTGTTATCCGGTAATTCTTTGATTGAAATCAACTTTGAAATACTAATTGGCTGCTACCCAGATGTCCATCATTACGGTCATTTTCGGGGAATCATTGCAACAAATTGAAACACTTAGCAAGGGAGGTTTTGCGCTGAATAGTTTGGCTAGGGCTCGACTAGTCAGGAATTTCGATGGAGCTGCCCTGATCTGCTTTCTTCCCAGCCTTGATGGCCGGAAAGAAAGTATTAAAAATCAATAAGTTACTGAGATACAGTGACTTTCTGAACAATATTTGTCCAGCAGCACTGGTCGCCGTTTGAGCTATCAGGGGCGCGGAAATTCTCTACCTTGGTGTGAATCATGTATTCACCGGGCTCTGAGAATGTAGCAATTACGTTCGCGATACCACGGCCGCCCTCAACCTGCACATCACCCGGCTCGAGCTGACGGAAAAAGCGAAATCTTCGATCACCCTCATCATAAGGATTTTCGGGGATTACAGTGCTTTCGTGATGCTCAAACACTACCTCGCCAGGGCCCTGGTACTTGCTGAAATGCACACCCATGGGAATGGGCTCAACAAAGCGGGGGTCAGTGGAGTCTCGCTCGGAAATATCTTCAACATTGACCGTCAAAACGACGGGTTCGCCTGCTCTGACATTGCCGTCAAATTCGGCAACTTGTGCGAATAGGCCGGGTAATCTAGCGCCGTTCTCACCAAAGCCAGCGTGTGGCTGCATGGCGCCTTGTGGGCGAGGCAAGATGAAGTCTAGCTCGTAGGCAGAGGCACCGCGTCGACCTGGAACCTTTAAGGCTTCCTCGGCGCCAGTCTTGATGTGCCACCAAACGTCATCGTCTGCCTCTGAGGAAGGCACTGTAACGGTGAATACGCCTGTTGAGCGTCCAGCAGGAAAGTGAGTAGGTTGCATGCCGCTGTATTTGGCGGGCTCGATGTAATTCGCAGTACCCAGTGGGATATCTACAGGCACGTCGTTGCGATTGATGAAGCCAAAAGAAAAGCTTGTAGTGCCATCTGGGTTGGCGATCCAGCCTTCCATTACAGGAATGATAGGCAGGCCAGTTGGCGGTGCAAGGCTCAGGAAGCGGCCATTGTCTGCAGATTGGGCTTGTGCCTGAAGGCTAAAAACTGCCGCCAGGGCAAAGGTTAGTAGCGCTAGTGTTTTTTGAAACTTTCGCATCGATGTTCTCTCCAAAGATCAGGTTCGATAAATCCGATTTTTCTGTCGTGCTCTTTTATAAGCTGCGAGAGCGAAGACAGGGGTTATTTCTAAGTTGCTGAATCCATTCAAACAGGGCCGCTAGGATAAACGGCATTGTACTTGGAGTCTAGTTTGAAGGTGCCGAGAAATAGCGGGCTACAGGGCTAGATTTAAACAAAATGTAACAAGCTCGGCAATTGTCAGCGTCGTCCTTAGTATGAGAGGATTCCCGCATCATAATTGCTGGCAAAGTCAATTGGGCGAAGCAGGATGGCAAAAACGCATTTTTGCGCGCTGCCAGCCAGGTCGCAGGGCCATGCTGAAATTCAGTATGCAAGCCAGAAATCGAGGGCAGTGGAATTGAAGGGAAATCGTAAACACAGTAGTAATCTGCTCGCCTCTCGTCGCGGCGGCTGGAAATCTGTACTACCCCTTGTAGCGGGCCTGCTGCTAAGCGTCATGTCAACGTCTGCTTTCTCGGCACTCGATCGGATCGGAGACTTTGCTCTACTCGACAGTGGTGGCACGTTTCATCAGCTGAGTCGCTATCAGCATCGAAAGGCGTTGGTGCTCATGGCCTATGCCCAAGACTGTTCCGCCATGGACTCCCTGCTAGAAAGCTACACCAGCATTGCCCAGCAGCACTCGGGAGACGAGTTCGAGTTTCTGTTAATAGACACCCAGGATCTAGATCGCCCCGAGTTAAGCGCGCTAGGGACTGAGCTACCGATTCTCGAAGACGATGGTCAGCTTATCTCCGAAACGCTGGATATCGTCGGCGCGGGTGAGGTTTTGGTGCTGAACCCGGAGCGCCTGTCTCTGTTCTTTAAGGGCCAGCCAACTCAAGAGCTGGCGTCGGTTCTGGCTTCAATCATAGATGAGGGTGTAAGCGACACTGTGCGTCAGTCTGGGGCAGGTTGTGAGATCGTCTATCCACAGAAACTTCTTCATGCCGAGTCGCCACCGGACTATGCCAGCGAAGTGGCCCCCATCATCATCGAAAATTGTGCCGACTGCCATCGTCAGGGCGGGGTAGGCCCCTTCGCTCTGGATAGTTACATCATGGCCCTGGGTTGGTCACCGATGATCAAGGAGGTTCTGCTGAACAAGCGTATGCCACCTACGCAGGTCGATCCGTATATTGGTCATTCTGCGGGGGCGCGATATCTGGATCCTGATGACGTGCAGACGCTAGTGCATTGGATCAATAACCGGGCCCCCAGAGGTGAGAGCGAAGTCGATCCGCTTGAGGCGTTTGCCGCAAGAGATAATTCGGCTTGGGCATTCGGGGAGCCAGATTTTATCGTTACGGGCCCGTCGAATGAAGTGCCTGCAATCGGCGTGATGGATTATGTCTATGATGATGCGCAGTTGCCATTCGAGGAGGACAAATGGCTGCGAGCCATAGAATACAAGGCGGGTGATGAGTCTGTATTACACCATCTGATGACTTTCGTGACGCCGCCGGAAGAAGATTTTTGGGGTGCGGAGCGCGAAAGCGAATCTGTTACGCGTCGATTTGTCGAGAGCTATCTCCCCGGCAAGATAAATGCTGTTGAGTTTGATCAGGGAACCGGTGTGTTAATTCCCCGCGGCCATAAGCTTTCTATGCAGTTCCACTATGTGACTAACGGCCAGTCTACAGTCGATGAGACACAGGTCGGTTTGTATTTCAGCGATGAGTCAGACCTGAAAGAGAAAATGACTCAGGCGGTCGCAAGTCGTTTCGTCCTGCCTCCGAATGATCATGACTTCGAGATGCGGGCCCAGCACATATTGGATAAGGATGTGGTTATCACAGGAGTGCGTGCCAGAATGAATTTCCGTGGCAAGCGCATGAAGTTTGTAGTGGAAAGTCCTGATGGGCAAATGAAAGAACTGTTTAGTGTTCCTGCCTACAACTATGGGTGGCAACCGCACTACCTGTTAGATCAGGCCGAGGCCGTTCAGGCTGGAAGCACACTGCGGGTAATAGGTGCGTTTGATAACTCGGCATCAAACCCTTCGAATCCAGACCCAAATAAGGAAGTCACATTTGGTTTGGAGAGTTGGGAGGAAATGTTTACCGGGTACTTCACCTTTTACGAGCAGTGAACCGATAAAATACACTAGCAACAATTTCAAAAATATTTCTAGACGCGCTCGCTGTTAAAAAATCGAGCGCGTTAACTTATAAGTAGTATGCTTGTTAGTCGCTCTTAGTTCGTTAGAGCGATTAGGGCATCTGTTAGTAAATCTATTTCCTCGACTAAGTTGACTTTGCAGCCATGACAGATAGCAAGACCCCACTCTATTACGGCTGGAAAATAGTAATAGCCATAATGGCGCTACTGACGTTCAGTAGTGGCCTGAGCTTTTATAACCACGCTATCTATCTCAATGCGCTGGCAGCCAATCCAAACTTCGATGTGCAGACCGCTTCATTCGCGGTGTCAATCTTCTTCCTGTCCGGCGGTATCACCGGGCTGTGGGTTGCTAAATGGGTTCAGGACTATGACCCAAGAATATGCATAAGTGCCGGTGCGGTAATTTCCGGCATCGCGCTGAGCTCGCTAGCATTCGTGCAGCAGGTTTGGCAGTTGTATATTGCCTTCATATTCTTCGGCATTGGCTTCTCTGCCTCTTCGTTGATTCCAGCCACGACATTGGTAACGAGGTGGTTTCGCAGAAGGCGGGCCATGGCCCTGTCTATTGCGTCCACGGGCTTGTCTCTCGGTGGCGTGCTGCTGACTCCCTTGTGTGTGTTAATGGTTGAGTCGTTGGGCTTCGAGACGGCAGCTCCGCTGATGGGGCTGCTCTATGTAGTAGGCGTTATTCCAATCGCCTGGATCTGGTTGCGGGCCAGCCCCGAGTCGATGGGCTTGAGTGTCGATGGCGTGGATCAGGAGCCTGAAGTGAGTGTTAGCGAGGATGCAGACAGCGAGGCGGGTTCGACTTCTACAGACTCCACCTTCGACGGCATTACTTTTAAGCAGGCACGAGGCACGCGTTTCTTTTGGGGTATCACTATCGGCTATATTTTTCTGATGATGGCTCAAGTTGGAGGTATTGCGCATCAGTACGGTCTGGCAAGAGAGCATCTGACTGAGGCGCAGACAGCCATAGCAGTTGCTATATTACCGATAGCCAGCATCATCGGTCGCCTCATCGGCGGATGGCTGATAGATAGAGTATCGATTCGATTATTCGCAATCGGCATGATGATTATGCAGGCGTTTTCGCTGAGTCTGCTTGCACTAAGTGCCAATGTGCTAACACTGTGTCTAGGTCTCGCCCTGTTCGGGGCAACCGTCGGCAACCTGCTTATGCTGCAGCCCCTGTTAATAGCGGAGGCCTTTGGCATTCGCGAATATGCACGAATCTTCGCAGTGGCGAATCTAATGTCCTCCTGGGGTACCGCCGCAGGCCCGGCCGTTCTGGGCTACGCCTTCGCTATCAACGGTAACTTTTATAGCCTGCCCTATTGGATTGCCGCTACTGCCGGCGCGTTTGGATTGTGCCTGTTTGTTTTTGGTGGCAGATTGCGAAACATCTAATATGGCCAGGGGCAGACTCGCATTTTGCTAGCGGGTGTGCCGGGACTCTATTCTATGAAAAAAAGTTTAATCGGATTGATTGCGACTGTCGCGCTACTGCTGGGTCTGGCTTCCTTTGCAGGGTTCCCTCCGTCCTATTTACTGAGTGCCCCTGGTGTCGCTACCGGAATAGGTTCGAAGCTATTGTGCAGTGCGCGCTATGTATCAGGCTTTTCGGAGCAACAGTCCTTCGATGACCTGGTGCAATACTCAGGGATCTTGCAGGAGCTCACAGTTGAATTCGATAGCAACGAAAGGACGGTGACGACTTCATTGTTCGGCTGGAGCGAGAAGACTGCAAACTACTTACCCAACATAGGCTGCGCTATCGACTACTCTGGATACTCGCAACGCACCTCTCTGCGGACACAAGAACCACAACTTAGCAATGCGCCCTGGCCTTTAGGCGATTCGGTTGGCGCTGCCGATGCCCGGATTCAAGAGCTGCTGCAGCGATTGCTAGGCGTGGACAATGAACTGGGTCTCAACACGCGAGCCTTGCTGGTCGCCCATCGC
>CALTDI010000004.1 GCA_943842505.1 uncultured Pseudomonadales bacterium
TCGGCACAGATTTTCTGCGTTTCTACAAGGCGGCGAGATCAGATATTCACAGCGCGTCTGAAGCAATCGGCTACGAGCTCGGCGGCAACCGCGCGCTGTTCAAGGGAGACTACAAGTTGGTCTTCAATCGCAGCGCCGTTAATGACCAGAATTGGCATCTGTTCAACATCAAGACAGACCCCGGTGAGGCGCGCGATCTAGCGCAGGATCGAGCCCGAGCGCTATGCAGAAATGCTCGCAGACTACGAGGAATACGAGAGTAGCAACAACGTGCTGCCCATGCCAGAGGGCTACATTCAAAGCGTAGAGAGATCTTCCGCGGCGTTCAATTTAACTAAATGTTTTTGGGGCGCTAGAGTACGAACTGAATCCAGTATTCGCTGCTTATAAACACCAAGGCCAGACAAGAACTTGCGGCAAACACCGAAGCCTTCTTCCAGTCCGGCCCGCTCTCTTCACAGCAATCACCGTCACGCGCCGCGTTGCCTGCAAAAAACAGACTGCGCCCTGCAAACGCGAATGCAAGGAGCGTAGCTGTGATTAAGAATGGCTTGATAGCGCTCAAAGAGCATCAGCTTGCTCATCCACGCGCCGCTTACGCCCGTTGTCAAGAGCACTAGCGGACCTATGCAGCAAATGCTCGCCGTGAGCGATGCAGCTATCCCCCCAGCTATTAGGTGGCGATAATCAGCTTTTGACTTTATGAATTTCAAATTTTACCTCTATACACGAGCGCGAAGTTTTTCTGCCAACCACCTTTAAGGTTTTCTAACAACAGACGGAAAACCAATATTCGTGGTGGCAGCTACTAGTAACGACTTATCGATTTCCTCGCTGATGAAAATCACTGTTGCTGTTTCGTCATCTAGATCTACTTCAACCTTTCTGACGCCTTGAACTTTCTGTAGTGAGTTGCGCACGGCAACAACACAACCGACTCAAGTCATATTTTGCACATCGAGAACGACGGTTTCTTCGCCTCGCTGCAAGGTGTCAGCCATATCAGCATTTGCAATGTTCGATAATAAGAACAACACCGCTATAAATGTCATCTCAATTGTATTGCGGACAAATGATCTAAAATATTTCATAGCTATTCCTCTTCTTTTATAGAGTCTATTCTCGATCAACTAAACCACTCCAACACAGCAAGCGCATCCAGTCGCCGCACTCGCTATAACAACTTCTGCTGCTTTGACATTTTGCTCCGCCGTTCTGCGAGTGGCAGAAGCAATAGAAGCACTTGTGTATTGGCTAGGGTCAGGCTTGGTCACCACTACTTCTTGACCAAAATAACCTGTGTAAACTTGGTATTGATGCTGACCTATATCTGTCGGCACACGAATAGTATTGGCATCAAGTACCTGCACATCGCTAATGGTTGTCCCATCACAGATAACAATAGCCTCGGCTGCGTTAGGCAAATTGGTGATCTGCCAGCTTGTAGCATCACCAACTCTTCCTCGATCGCCTGCGTACGTGCCGATGTGCAATACGCCACTGTCTTTATCATTCCAGGCGCTGTCTACACCAAGACTTGGATACTCAACTCCTTCGAGTGTTGGTGCCGTGTATTTGTCGAGATGCTGCACTTTGAACGCATCTACCCAGTTGCCTTCATTTATCTCGCTGATCATCTGTTGTGCAGAACGTTGACCTCGAGGCCAAGGCTCTCCATTGTTAAACCACCATCCAAACTTATCCATGTCATCGCCAAACCATTTCGGATCCGAGTAACGCTCGGCGGCAGCGCTAAGACGTGATATTGCAGTGTGGTCGCCAAGAGCTTTAGCCATAGCCATACCGTTGGCGCTGGGAAGAATATCTCGTCGCGGATCGCGCCAGCCTAAGGTCATAGCGGCAGCATCGTAAATCTGAGTGGCTAATTCCGGCGACTGTGGCAACAGAAAAAACGCCGAATTGATAGCGCTTGTGGCACCAGGAATATTAACTTTAAAATCTTCGATAGGATCGTAGTACAGGGTCGTCCACTCGATCTGATTCTGCGCATTAATGCCCACGTAATTGTCTCGCATGAACTGTATCCAATCCTCGAATGCGCCATGGGAATTGGAGACACCCAATTGGTCGGAGAGATACATGCCTAATCCTGCCGCCGAATTACAGATTGGCCAGATCTTGGTGTTCTCACACTGTGGCCCCTCGGGATGATCTGTGTATTGTCTATGTAGATGTTCGACGATGCGCGGCTGAGTCCATTCGAACTTTTCGTTCTCATAGCCCGCTATCTCCCATGGCTTTTCCCATTTGTCATCACCGGAGACGTATTTGTAGATCGAAAGCAAAAGGTTCAACCAACCGCGAAAGAATAGATTACCGTCGGCACCGATAGGGTCGGGTTGAAGACCCCAAGGTTCGACACCATTCGCGGTCCAACCGGGCGAATCGTAGTTTCCATGGACGCGTTCTGGCCATGCTTGAGAGCCTGGTGCATTGGCTGCAACGTATTTATCCCTATCGGGACTCGGACCAATGAACGTGTTCCAATCTATAGCAGCCCAATAAGAGGTATGTCTCGTAGCCAGCTCATCCAAGATACGGGTATAGGCTTCGCGCCAGGCCGGAGTCTGATCGGCCATCATCATAATCACGTAGCTAGAGTCAGTAAGATCGAAACGTGGATAACTCAGCATGGGCGCGGCACTGTACTGATCCCACCAGGGATGGGGGCCCTTGCCGTCTTCTGTCCAGTCGATCTCTCCCAGAGGCAATTTAATGCCCCAAGGAAGCTCGATATCTTCGGAGTAGCCCCAGTCATCAGGCGTAGTGGCCTTCTGCCACATGAAGCGCATCCAACCCTTGGTACGCTCATTATGCTTTGGATAAAAGCTGGGGCTATGTTTGTAGCGTGCATAGGGCTCGCTTTGCGCGCCAACACAGGCACCTAAGGAGGAAGCGCCTCCGACAACTGCTGCACCTTTAAGAAAATCACGACGGGATTTCGTAGAGTTCTGCGACATACTATTCCTCGAATTGGAGACAGTAGATAATTTTTCTTATTTAGTCTGAATCTTTTACTAATCGAATCTGATCGCCACTCAGTCTAGAGAATTTCACCCATGATGGCCAGACCATACCGTAGTCAATGGGATCAGGCTTGATCACTACTATTACTGCGTAGTTAAATGAGGCGATGACAATCTATGAACTGCAATCACGGCTCACGTATCTAGGTGTCGTAGCGGCTCTTGCCGCGCTCCCACTGGCCGTCAACGGCCAGGACACTACGGATATTTCTCGAACCAGGCATGGCTACCCCGACTTTCAGGGCTATTGGAACAATGCCAGCCAGACACCGATCGAACGCCCCGCGAGTCTTGGCGACAAGCGCAGCTATACACTAGAGGAAGCGCGGGCATTGGAGTCCACTGCACAGAAATCGGATACTCAGAAGGCTGCTCCTCTAGACCCAGATCGCGCGCCCCCCGCAGATGGTGGCGTGATCATGTTTCAAGCGGATGAGAACTTCGCCAACACCCGAATCAATATTACCCAGATTAATGGCGAGTACCGCACCTCGCTCATAGTCGAGCCTGCCGATGGCCGCTATCCCTATGTAGAAGGCGGCGCAAACAAGGATGTATTCGGCCAGTGGAGAGCCGCAGGACTCGGCGCCTACGACGGGCCGGAGATTCGCAGTCAGATGGAACGCTGTCTTCACGTCGGCTCGCAGATGCCGCCAATGATGGCGTGGACCTACAACGCCAACTACCAGATCGTGCAGACCGAAGACTATTTTATGCTCATGTCTGAAATGGCTCACGATGCTCGCATCATACCGATCGGTATTGAACGCAGAGACAATGAATTCTCTAAATGGTTCGGCAACTCAATTGCGTATTGGCAGGAAGACATCTTGGTAGTTCACACTACGGGCTTTCATCCGCAGCAATCCAACTTTTTCATGAAGTCGTCTGATCAGTTTGAGGTGACAGAATATTTTGAACTGGTATCCGATGGTGAGATCTTCTATCGCTATACGGTGACCGACCCTATTATCTACAAGCAGCCGCTTACTCTGGAGATGCAATTGCTGCGCAAGACCGATGGCGAGCAGATCTATGAATTCGCCTGTCATGAGGGCAACTATAGCCTGCCTAGTATCTTATCTGGCGCACGCCGTGCTGAGGCAGATGCCAGGGCGGCGCTGGAGAATGATTAGCTAGAGATTTCTTCAGTACTTCTGCTTTCAACTACCCGTCCACACTCCCATGCGCCAGCTGCCCGGTCATCATTCCAGCTGTGACCAGGCATTCTGCGCACAAAGCAATAGACCGAAGCCCTTGAGATTCAGCGGTATTTCATTCACTCTTCGTCTTGCAAAATAAAAACCAAACTCAGTAGCCGAAGGAAGCAAAAATGCCTCGATCAACATACCCAGTATTCACACTCTTCTGCGCACTAGGCTTAGCAGCGTGTAGCCCCGAGGGCCCCTCTACTGCGCCAAGCAACACGGCTGCAGTAGATACTGAATGTGAGCGGGCCGACCTGGTTCTCTACAACACCACTATCTATACATCTAATACCGATCAGTGGACCGCCGAGGCAGTGGCCAGCAAGGATGGACAAATTGTTTTCGTGGGCTCGAACAGTGAGGCCGAGGAGTATATGTGTGGCTCTGCCCAGGCACTCGATCTGGAAGGCAGAACCGTTTACGCCGGCTTCACCGACAGCCACCAGCACCTCGAGGGAGTAGGACGACGCACCAAGACACTGAGCCTCTTCGGCATTGGGACTCTGCAAGAGACCGTCCAGACCATAGAAGACTGGGCAGCAAATATTCCAGACGGCGATTGGGTTCAAGGCCGGGGCTGGATAGAACGGGAATGGACCGACGAACAGCGCTTCCTCAACAAGTACGACGTGGACCGCTTTACAGCCGACAAGCCACTGTTCATGCCCAGGGCCGATGGCGTCTCTGCTCTGGTCAATACCAAGGCGATGGAGCTTGCGGGGGTAACTAGAGAGACGCCGGATCCAGAGGGCGGACGCTTCGAGCGAGAATTAGACGGCACGCCTACCGGTTATGTGCTGGCGAATGCGATGAATGTGTTCCGCGAGATCCTTCCCCCTGAGACCGATGCCTACCTTAAAGACAATCTACTACGCGGCCTGCGCGCCAACGCCTCTCTAGGTTGGACTCAGACGCAAGACGCTGGCATGTCCTATCGACTCGTCGGTCTGATGAAGGAGATTCATGAAGAGGGCAACATGGCACATCGTGTGTATGCAGCAATCCCCGTGAAGGAAGCAGCGACGATGTTGCAGCGCGGGCGCGAGACAACGGCGGATGATATGTTCGATGTACGCGGCATCAAGGTTTTTATCGATGGCACTCTGGGGTCTCGCGGAGCGGCGCTCATCGACAACTATTCCGATGCCGATCATAACGGTTTCATGAACAGAACGACGAAAGAAGAATTAATGCCCATTCTGTATGCTTCCCTGCGACAGGGGATTCAGATCGAGACCCATGTCATAGGCGATCGCGCGGTACGCTCACTTTTAGACTGGTACGACGAAGCCTATAACTATGTACCGAGAAGCGAATGGGCTAGCGAAGATCTCCGCTGGCGCATGGAACACGCGCAGATCATTCCGCCTTCAGATCAACAACGCTTTGTAGAGCTGGGTGTACTGCCCTCCATGCAGCCCAGCCATGCGATAGGCGATCTTAACTTTGCCCCAGACCGATTGGGACGCGACAGGCTCTCCTATGCCTACCCCTGGCAGCAACTGGTAGACAGAGGCCTGATGATACTCGCCGGCTCGGATGCGCCCGTAGAGGAAGGCGACCCACGAATCGAATTCTATGCGGCGGTCGCAAGAAGCCGCCTCAATGGAACCTCCGAGGCAGGTTGGCATCCAGAACTGGCAGTGTCTAGAGAGACTGCCCTATTGATGTTAACACTATGGCCGGCACACGGCGCGTTTCAGGAAGACCTACGAGGCTCGATAGAAATTGGTAAGTATGCCGATTTCACCATCTTCGATAACGACATAATGACGATTCCGGTAGCCGACATACTCACTAGCGAGAATGTCATGACTATAGTCGGTGGCGAGATCACCTTTCAGAGATAGTAGTTTTCTAAAAAAGAAGCCGATGAGGGGTCGATGAGGGGTCGGAGGGATTAAAATTAAATCCCTCCGACCCCTTTAATTATCCGACCCCTTTAATTCAGGTCAGGCTGCGGGATGAAAACCGTCCCATCCTCGAATTCTATCTCACGCAGATACATCGTGAACTCACGCCGCCCCTTACGACCAGTCGCTTTTACCTTCGCACCCACCTTGAGAATATCCAGAGACACACCCTGACGCTCCAGGGTCGTTCTCGCTCCTGACTCTATGAGCCAGAATGTCTCCTTGCCTTGCTCGTCGGTATTCTTGATGAGGACAGAGGCATGGGGGTTCTGAAAACGCACTCGCTCTATGACGCCATTCACAGAAATGATTTCCTGGGTGAAATTTGCATTGGTTGAGTGATGCGCACTCAATCCAAATGGAAAGCTTAAGAAAGAAAGTAGAGCAATCAGTAGCAGGCCTTTTTTCATTTTATTCTCCGCCTTAGTTCGCATTGAGGTCATCGAACCAATCGTAATTTGCATCGGTACAGTTATAGTTATTCAGTTCAGTACCATCAGCACGCCTGAAAAAATATTCCAGCACCAGTGGTTTCTCGAATATCGACTCGTCGATATAGGTATGGGTTATATGCAGTGTCTCTCCTTCTCCTTCTCCCTCCACTTCCAAGACCTCGATGGCAATAGTGTTTGGAGACTGGGGAATTCCTCGCGACGTACGAATATATCCATAGGCGTGATTTCTCGACTCAATAATCAGGCTATCGCCTTCAAAGCGCGCGAAGGACGAACCCATCTCGGGAAAAGAATCACCGTTCAGATTTTTGGTGCTGGGCTGTCCGGTCAAGTCAGATTCATCGCCAACTGGAATCTCTCTTCTCAGATCGAACAGTTCGTAGCTAATCCTTACAAGCCCATCACTTTGCTCGATCTTAATTGGCGCATTGGGGTTTGCCCAAATTCTGGAGGAACTCGCCGGCGTACAATAGAGACTCGGATCATCAGAGAGCAGATCATATTCACTCTGAATTCGCTGTCCTTCAGCCGTTAGCGCTATCTCGCTCTCTGTTCCAGGACCCTCAAGCATCCAGGTACCGCTTATAGTCGACTGCGCTAGCGCCGAGCTAGAAATAGCCAGCAAGCCTAATGTGGAAAATATCTTCACTAACATATTTTATATGCCTCTCTATTTTTATTCGCAGTCTGACACTTCGAACATCCAGATCGCGCCGCTGGTCACTGCAATCTCACTTCCGGGAACTTGTTCGCCACTTCCGCCCATATATTTTCGGCCCAGTTCTGCCAAGACAGGAACGACCCTCTCGGCATCATTCATTACGCGATCGAGACACTGCTCGTAGATCTTCCCCTCATCCCGTATCAGGATTCGATTGTCTTGTTCCAAGTAGGCCGGCCATTGCTTCCAGAGCCTCCCTATTGTGGAGTTCATATAGCCACTTACGATATAGAGCCGTCCATCGACTACCGGAACCCACACGGTTCGTGAAGTAGTGGGGCTCAGAGTCTGTATCTCAATTTCTTCTCGATCCTGCAAGAAGCCCCAGCTTCCGGGTGTGCTCGTTAGCTCTCCGCTGCGAAATGGACCACCTATACTGATGGTAAACCAGGGATAGAACTCCACTGGCCCATCGTTGATACGCATCAACCCATAGGCTAGGGCAGCGAGCAATAGAATAATTCCCAGGGCAGCAGCTACCCATCTAAAAATCCTTCCCAGTGCCGACATAAGGTTTATCACTCCTAGTTAAGGGAAAATCTACGTTAGAGAACGAAATACAGCAACAACTTACTGGGCATTTTTGTAGTCTGACAGGCTATTACTCAGATATACCCTACCCGCTTCAGGGAATTGGGTCTAGCAACGCGTCTTTTCAGTGTATTCCCGTTTCCAAATCTAGCTAAACAGCTGCCATGAGCGTAATCCTCACCGAAGTCCAGATACCTAAAGACACCAAATTCGGCTTGTTCTCTCTGGTACACGGTGATCGCCTCGGCAGCACTATCGGTAGATTCGCTATCGGCTACCGTTTCTCAGTTGTTTCTATCGCCGTTCTTAAGAAGCGAAAACTCGCGATATCAATTAAGGAAAGTTACCGAGCACTAAATCTTAGAGCAGCGAGGCCAATAATCTAGAAGCATTGAATGATGCTACGATAGCCGATCTGCGGGCACCAAAGGCCTTGCATCAAACAGCCTGTTCCATGCCGGTATGGCCATTCGACAGTGCAAGTATAGCCACGTTTGCATTCGCTACAGCCACTCCTGTCATAGTAATCTTAGCCTCCATGCTGCTATTCTAATTAACACACCATTAGCACTTCTATCCAATGCCAAGCTAGGACCTTAACTATGATCAAACGCTTCCTATTATTTATTGTACTCAATATAGGCCTTATTCCCTCCAGCCAAGCTAGCGACGTCTATCGAGACTGTATCAATCTAGTGACCGACTACGCGTACTATCGAGACAGGTTCGATGCTATCGGATTTTCCAATCTATTTACCGAGGATGCATCCCTCAAAGTAGGGAATGGCACCTGGGAAGGCCGCAGTAATATCCGCGCGAGAATCGAGGGACTGGACAGCAGCGGTTCCATTCGCCATCTGATGAGTACTATCCGCATTCAACCGGTCGATGCGCTCAATGCCACGGGTGTAAGTTATGCAACCATCTATACGGCAGCTGCAGGATCGAATTCGACAGAAGGTTTCGCCATTATCGGCGAGTACCATGATAGCTTTGTACTAACCGATGACGGCTGGAAAATCAGCAATCGTGAGCTGAAATCAGTTTTCTCCTATGAAGACAAATAGGCTATACCGATCAAGCTAGTATGGCTGCGTCAAGAGACTACGTAGATGGCTAGAGGCATTACAAGTTTCTCTGGATGCGCAGCTATTGTTCTATCGTTGAGTTTGCTTGCTGCCTATGGGGCGGAGAATGACATACAGCTCCTCATCATCGAGGGCAACCTGACCGGGCTTAGTGAAACTTTCGATAGCACACCTGCAGATCGGCAGGATGCAGCCAGGCTGGTTCACGAATACCATCGACTACTCCCTGAAGGCCTGCGCACAGATGTAGAGTCCCTGCACCAGCAGATACTCAAACTACTACCAGATTTTGAAGTGGCCTATGCCGCCGCCGATAGCGCAGAGATCACCCATGTCATGAGTGAGATCGATAGTCGTTGGGCTAGCATTCAAGAAGTTCACAGGCAGACGTATACCTTGGCAGTAGTAAGCTTGTTACATGAAGCCTACCTGCTATTACTGCCTACTTTCGACGTCGAAAACTAATTCTGGTTATCCCCACAGGCCTCAGTCGTACCAAAATCTCTAAACACAGTAACCCGCGGGTCGACCTGCAGCAACGCAGTTGGCGGTAAAGAAAACCTTTCTCCCGTTGAGGGCACCGTGTACTCGGTTGAACTACCGTCTAAGGTAACTCGAATGGGAATGTCTATCTCAACGGCACTATTGTCTGCCCAGCTAAAACTAACACCCTCATCGTTGCGATCTTGGATAAGCTTCGGTATCGCTGCTTGTCCCAGATACATATCGAAGAACCAGGTTAGATCCTGACCATATTCCTCACTGGCAATCGCAACAAAATCTCCATTGCTGCGACGGGTCGGATGTATGGGATAAGAAAGCGTCCAAGGGTCCGCCGTATCGTAGATCAGTCGTCGCACTGAGCGCCAGAATGTCTCCTCACCCATCAAGCCACGAAGAGTGTGCAGAGTCCAGCTACCCTTATAGTAAGCATCGTTAGAATCGAAGTAGTCCATCGTGACATCTTCATCAGGCACAACAGCCTTGCAGTTTGTCATGCCATTGTAGAAATCCCACATATAGCTCCAGTAGCCCGCATCGCCGATCACCTGTTGCGCATAGACTGGCTGCATGTAGTTGGCGAAGCCCTCGTGCAACCAAAAATCTGCGCTCTCGGCCTGAGTCATTAGATTGCCAAACCACTCGTGAGAAAATTCATGCTGCATCAACCAGTCGAATCCATAGGGATCCAATTCAAAGTTGTTCCCGTATCCGTTCATGGTCTGATGTTCCATGCCTAGATAGGGTATCTCGACTATCCCTACCTTCTCTTCACCCCAGGGATAGGGACCAAGCGTCCTCTCGAAGAACTCGAGCTGCGACATAAAGTCTCGCTTGATAAGTCTCTCGATTTTTTCCATATCATCTGAAATATGGTAAAAAGTAACAGGGATAGCTCTCGAAGAGAGTGCATTATTATGCTGCAGCTCATACTGTCTGAATGGACCAATATTAACGGCAAGGTGATAGGCAGAGATTGGGTTCTTCGTACTCCAGTGATAGGTGGTACGACCCTCATTGCTTGACTGAGAAACCAGAACCCCGTTCATTACAGCTGTCAGCTCGGAGGGAACTGTTATTAGCATATCGGCACCCCTCTCCGGCTTGTCCGATATATGGTCTTTGCATGGCCAGTAGAGATCACAACCTCGACCCTGAACTGCCGTGGCTATCCAGTGTTCCCCGGATTCTGTTCGCGCCCAGACAAAGCCGCCATCCCAGGGTGGGTTCTCGGCCTCATAGGGCCGGCCTCTATAGGAAACGCGGGTTTCGAATTCACTGCCAGATGCGACCGTTGCACCCGATAGCATCAGCTTGCCGCCCTGTGTTCGGAACTGCGCTGACTCATTATTGATCGAAGCCGTGAGCACTTCGAATCTGGGGTCAAGATCGAGCTCAATCACCGAGAGACTATCCAGAGCCACCGCCTGCATCTCGACAGCCCCCTCCAGAAACTTTCGCGCCGGGTAGACCTGCAACTCCAGCCGGTAATGTTTCACATCATAACTGGCTTGCCGCTCGCTAAGCACACCGCTTGAAATTGCCGTTTGCGGATGCAGCGGAGCGTTCGAAACTGAACAGTTGGCAAGTAGCACAGCGAGCATTGAAAACAGCGTGAAGCGCCATGAGGCGCTGAACAACGGCCGTGCCTCCTCGCCCTCATCGGAGCAACTTTTTCTTCGGAACGAACCCGCTGCGCGCCCATACTGAGACATGGCTGATACTCTCTGGTTAAATAGTCTAGTGCCAAGCATAGTATTGAGCTTCGACGATGCTTGAAAGTCTTATCTTACAAAATCTTCCAATATGATAGAGTAACGACGCTCTGCAATATGAACTGGATAAAGCAAGTAGAACTGACCGGGGTTATCGATCACCTCAACAGCTATAAAGCCTGCTTTCAGACTTATCGAATCTGAAGCAGAGAATACCTGGCCACTCTAGAGGCCCATTTTAGAAAGTCTATACAATGAATGGAATCGACTTCACATCCGAACCTGTCATTAGGCTAAGTGTCTTCATACTATTGCTGGCGTTTCTGGCACTGCTAGAGAACATCTCGCCCAGACGAAAGCCGCGCTACTCGAAAGGCTCGCGCTGGATTAGTAATTTTGGTATCAGCATCCTCAATTCAACTACCGTGGCATTGATACTGCCTATCGTCGGTGCTGGCGCTGCATTACTGGCAGATGAAAGAAATTGGGGACTATTTAATAGACTCGATACCCCCGCCCTATTCAGCATCCCTCTCTACATTATTGCATTCGACCTTACTATCTATGTGCAACATCGCCTGTTTCATAAGTTTAAACCGCTGTGGCGACTCCACAGGATACACCACACAGATCTAGACTACGATGTCTCTACGGGAGTTCGCTTTCATCCTCTGTCTATTTTTATCTCGGCAGGAATCAAACTAGGGCTAATTCTCGCTCTAGGTCCGCCGGCTATCGCAGTGATAGTGTCAGAGATTGTATTAAATGCCACTTCGATGTTTAACCACAGCAATATTAAACTGCCGCATCGGCTAGACGCGGCCCTGCGTTACCTCATAGTGACTCCCGATATGCACCGCATTCACCATTCGGTTATAGCCCAGGAACATAATCGCAACTTCGGTTTTAATTTCCCCTGGTGGGATAAGATTTTTAATACTTACAAAGACCAACCCAGCAAAGGACAAGACGCTATCGATATTGGGATCTCGGGATATGAAGAAGATATTTCAATAGGTATCCTGCCACTACTTATACAGCCTTTTCGTAAAGACAGAGAATCACACAGAGAATCAAGTTGAAGAAACCAATGACATATCACCCGTTGAATGGAAATAATAAGACAGCTCATCTATTTCGGACACTACACTGCCTGGCCGTCTTTTTCTTGCTGCCTGCGCAACTGCTCCTCGCAAGTGAATATGATCAGCACTTTATTGACGCCGAGCTTGAGCGCACGATTGTCAATCCAGACAACAGCACGGCCATCGAGGTGGATCAGCCAATAGGGCTTGTGTTTGATGCCCTGCTCAGTCGCCTGGCAGAATATACGGAGAATATAACGCGTATAGATTTTGATCATTCCAGCGCGGCAGATCCAACTGCCCTAAGCATAGGATCGGAACGAATTACGACAATGGATGATGGGCGCAGGCTAGTGCAGAGAATTATTATTTTCGAACCGCCAAACAGGTTTGCTTACTTCACGGACATGTCACTCTCTACTGTAAACGTTCCGATAGACTATTCTATAGGCCACTACACATTTACAGAAACCTCTCAGGGAAAGACGGCCGCAACGGTAGCCGTAGCCTACAAGCCAAGTTCGCGACTAACTGCCTTTCTGGTGCGGCTAGGATTCAACCGGGCATTGTCTCGCGATTTCGAGAAAGCACAGGCCTATCTAAATTCTCTAGGCCGGGATTGATCGCTGCCGCGTTGAATACCATATTTCTGTAATTAGTCCCCCAAAAGTTGCAGCAGACGCATTCCAGAAAAACCACATTCTAAGGGTTTGCTTGTAGCAGCCTATCGAATAGACCTGCGCCAGTAATAATGCGCCCAAAGTAACTCTACCGTATTTTCGATCACGCTCAGACGTCAGACTTTACGTCTGCGCATACATCGAAACAGGCCTGAGCCTAGTCTTAGCGATGAATCAAGGGGTCTGAATCAATGGGTCTGAATCAATGCGTCAGGCCCCTTGATTCAGACCCCCTAAACTCCATTTCAGTTTTTCAACTCTAAGCGGGCGGCGATGCGCCTGGAAGCTGAGGGCACTACTGAGAATACTTACCAATTATCAGTAAATTGAAAGCGCTGCTGATGAATTCTGTAGCTACACAGCCCATGGAGACTTTCAAACCTTACTGCGTAGTGATATTTTCAATGACCGCAAAATTGAAGACACACGCTTTGCTGAGCGGGGGCATGACTTGGTCGACGGCAAAAAGATATCTGATATTAGCCGTATTGATGATGCAGCTGGGTCTGGCGAGGCACCTAGATAAAGTATTACACTCTGCCATACAGAAATAAGAATCTGGGGATAAACATCGGCTATCCCCTATTAGAAAACTGAAAGGAATTGATATGCAAGCTTTGATGATGAACACCCAACTGATGATTTCGTCGATACTGAATCACGCTGAGTATAATTTCCCGGATGTAGAGATGGTTTCCGTCACCGTTGACAACCCCCGACACCGGCAGAACAACAAGACGTTCGCCAAGCGCTGCCGACAGCTGGCAAATGTACTGGATTCCCTTGGGGCTGAATTTGGCGACAGAATCGGCACCCTCGCCTGGAATGATCATCGCCATATGGAGCTTTACTACGCTGTCTCAGGAAGCGGCATGGTGTGCCATACCATCAATCCCAAACTATTCCCCGAGCAGGTGACCTACATAATCAACCATGCAGAGGATAAGATTCTTTTTGTTGATGTCTTGGTTATGCCATTGCTGGAAGCACTGAAAGAGCATTTGTCGAAGGTGGAGACAATCGTAGTTCTCACAACTAAGGAGAACATGCCTGAAACCAGCCTTGCAAACGTTGAATGTTATGAAGAGCTCCTTGCAGCACAGTCTGATAATTATGATTGGCCGCAGTTTGATGAGAACACGGCTAGCGGTATGTGTTACACCTCAGGTACCACAGGAAACCCCAAGGGGGTCGTTTACAGCCATCGTTCCACGGTGCTCCATGCCCTTGGCGGGGCGCTCCCAGACGTTACTCGCGCATCGAATCTGGAGACTAGCCTACCCGTTGTACCAATGTTCCATGTCAACGCCTGGGGCGCGCCATATGCTGCCCTTATGGTAGGAATGAAGTTGGTATTGCCTGGCCCCAAGATGGCTGATGGAGAAACCCTATGCGACCTGATGAACACCGAAGGAGTTACCTTTAGCTCTGGTGTACCTACCATATGGCTAGCGTTACTCGATTATCTCGAAGCCAACAAGAAATCTGTTCCCAGTCTTTCGCGTGTAAGTGTTGGCGGTGCCGCCTGCCCCAGAATCATTGTCGAACGCTTTAGAGAGCAACATGACTGCATCGTTGTACAAGGGTGGGGCATGACCGAAACCAGCCCCCTCGGAACGGTCTTTAGTTTAAAAGCCGGCATGGAAGACTTCACCACTGAACAGATTACGGACTTGCAGTGCCTGCAAGGACGAGGGGTTTTCGGCATAGAAATGAAAATCGTGGATGAAGAGGATGAAACACTGCCTTGGGATGGCGTTGCCTTCGGCGCATTGAAAGTAAGAGGTCCATGGGTCGCAAGCGGCTACTACGGATTGTCCGATGTTCCCGGCGATGAAGATTGTCCTGTCGATGAAAAAGGCTGGTTTCAAACCGGTGACGTAGCAGCAATAACACCCGAGGGTTTCCTGAAGATCACCGATCGCACCAAAGATGTTATTAAATCCGGTGGCGAATGGATTAGCTCCATCGATATTGAGAATGCCGCCGTCAACCACCCCGATATAGCCGAAGCAGCAGTCATTGGCCGCTACCACCCCAAATGGACAGAGAGACCCCTTCTGATAGTTGTATTACAGCCAGAAAAATCTATAAGCCGCGATGACGTCATGGAATTCTTGCAGGACAAACTTCATAAAATGGCCAGGCCAGATGATGTCGTTTTTGTCGATGAACTGCCGCACACCGCAACCGGGAAGATCAGCAAGATTGGTTTACGTAAAACGTTCGAGGACTATCAGTTTCCTGCTGCATAGCTAGAAAGATAAACGAGCCAAAGGGGTTTTAAGGTCTCGTCATATAGACTAAGCCATTTAGGAGCGCCCCTTTCCGCTCGCTGCAGCTAACGCAGCAGTCTAAATATCAGAAAAAAACTAAGATGCAAAGCCATCGACATTCTTGCTAAGAGAATCGCGAGCGCATGGATGCGCAGGCGCGGCCATGACGGTTCTTTCAGCTTGCACGAAGCGCTATTCACAAGCGCAAGCTTCACCCCACTGTGTGCCTGAAAATCAGCAAAAATTGCTTCCCAAAGTAGCGAAATCTGTCTAAAGTCGGCAGCCAAAGTAGGGACAAACAACTATGGTCAACGACAGCGGCATTATTCACGCATTCACCATCGACGGGAAGGGTTCCGGCAGCAGCCTGTCGGGCATTGATAATATTGCCGAACATATAGAGAATGAGCATCTCGCCTGGGCTCACTTCGATGCCAATGATGCGAACACTAAAACCTGGCTAGAGAAGGAACTGGATTTCCTCGACGAGATTATCGTACAGGCACTAGTCGCCGATGAGACCCGACCACGCATACTTCAATTTGAACATGGAACGCTGTTAATTCTACGTGGCGTAAATCTTAACCAAGACGCACGCCCGGAAGACATGGTGTCTATTCGGCTATGGATAGACCAGTACAGGATCATTAGCGTACGCAGAAGGAAGCTGCGTGCGATCTCTGACATAAGAGAAAAACTGGAAGCTGGAACGGGGCCCAAAAACTCCGGGGAATTCATTACCCTGTTAATCAATAGACTATTTGGTCGAATGGAGCCGGTATTCTCCGACCTCGACGAAAAACTGGACGATGCGGAAGAGAAAGTAATGGAGCAGCCCGATACTGAGTTGCGCCAGGAGATAACCGCCATACGCAAGCAGGCAATCTTGTTCCGACGCTATATCGCACCGCAAAGAGACGTAATCGCAGCCCTGCGCACTTCGGACCAGCCCTGGCTGAGCGTCATCGACAAGCGACACCTACAGGAATCTCTTGATCAGATTATTCGCTATGTAGAAGACATAGATGCAATAAGAGAGCGCGCACAGATCACCAAAGATGAGCTGGCCAATGCCCTGTCAGACAAGATGAACAAGAATCTGTATATGCTGTCCGTGGTGGCAGCTATATTTCTACCGCTTGGATTTTTAACCGGTTTGCTAGGCGTCAATGTGGGGGGCATACCCGGATCTGATATGGGCAGCGCCTTCCTGATATTCTGCGGCATGTTGGTCGTAGTGGTGATCGGCCAGATAGCTCTGTTCAAGCATCTGAAATGGTTCTAGGCTTTAGCGTTCAACCGAATAGATTATGTCGACGCTCTGATACTCACCTGACTCCGCCTGCAACTTCAGTCGCTCAGACAAGGTGTAGTCCACTGCAACTTTAGATTCGTTGTCGAACAGTCCCACACCGTAGCGAATAAATATATCCGGCGTAAGATACTTCCCAATTGTCAGGACACTATTGTTAATGTCATCTGTCGCATCAATGCTAAGAACATCCAAGCCTAGTTTACTGCGCACCTGATTGCTAAGCCCCTGACTGCGGTCTATGCCGAGACTGGCAATAGCGGCGAGCAGCGCATTGCTATCCTGCTGGCCTATCTCGGAAAAACGCTTGCCCGTTACCAATACCGATATGATTTCATTGTCTGCCAGTGCCGGAGTAGAGAACAATTGACTGCTAATGTTCTTGAGCGTGCCATTCATCAAGACTCCCACAGTCATGTCGTCCACCTTCCGCGTTGCTCGCACATCGATGCCTGGATTGTCATAGGCGCCAAAGAATAGGAACTTGCCCTGACTTATGTCGAGTGACTGCCTGTACACCTCATAGGTTCCATCGACCAGACTAAGCTCACCGTAGGTAAGATTAGAGCCTCCCACAGTCTGCTGAATGTTGAGGCTTCCCTGCAGCTTAGTATTCATACCGAAACCAGTGAAGCCCACATTGTCACCTAGTGTAATATCTACCACACCCGATAGCGGCCTATCAAAGACTGTCGTCTCGTTTCTGGATAGTGAATACGCCAAGTCAGGGCGGTCACTAGGATAATTGACTATGACTACGTCTCTGGAAACATCGACTGTAGTCTCTGGCAGCTGTTCCAAAGCCAGGTTTAAAGTAGGCACATCGATACTGCCTTTAACTTCGATAGTATCCGCATTAACATCCAGCTCAATATTCGGTGAAATATGAAGCTGTAAATCTGCAATATCCACTAACTGAAAATCGCTGCCGCGAACTTCGGCAAGCAGCGTTGGCGTTACTCCAAATGGGTCCAGGATCTCTCCCGTAAAGTCTATTACCCCCGCACCAGATTGCGCGCTACCCGTCATTCCGACTGAGCCCGGATTGTCACTAGTGATATTTGCCGATATATTGGTGATCTCAATACCCAGGCTATTGATAGAAACCGCCGCGTCGTCGAGTTCGACGGCGCCGCTAAGCTCAGGAGAATCCAGATCTCCGCCGAAAACGCCCTGCGCATTCAAGCTGCCACTAAGCTCACTAAACTGCGGTACCAATGCCTGCAGCCATCGCAAGTCTTCCAGTCCGGCATCTATGCTGCCACTTAGGCTACGATCAGCCGCTATATCCATACTTGCCGTCAATGCCCCGCGAGCATCTATTCCGCTATCATCTATATTCTCACGCAGGAGCCGGGCTTCCGAGCGTAACTGCCAGGAGCCCGCGCTGGAGATTCCCGACAGTTCGAGAACTTCCAAATCATATTCCTGGACCAATGACACTTCTTCAAAATCGGCGCCTGACTCATCTTGTTCTTGCGGCGGCGTGATCAATAGCAGCGCATCACTCGCGGCCAACTGAAACTCTATAGTCATCTCATCGTTTGCAGCGCCAACAACAGAAAAATCTGCCCCCAACTGCCCTTGCAGAATCGTACCCTCTGGCAATTGTGGTAGCAGGATCAACTCATCCATCTCAAGATTCGGCCCCGCGTCTGAATTAAGTAGTCCGCCAGAGTTGAAAGTGGCCAATGGGAAATTCTGCAGGGAACCTTCGGCGCTTATACCCGCCGCACTGAAATTCTCAAGGGTGACACACACCAGCGTTCTCTCCTGGCCCCAACAACTCTCGCCAAGGTTGATAGCGAAATCGTTGATCGCCATAGCAGTACTCGATCGTGTTGCCCAGGTTCCAAGAGGCGTATCGAGCGCGGCTGACTCAAGGCTTCCTTCCCAAGAAAAACCTGAGGTGTCGGCTACGCTACCCGATACCTTTGCTGCAATGTCTCCAAATTTACTCTTGGCAGTCACATCTACTGCGTGGCTTTCCTCAGACCCCGACAGGAGCAATAGTATCGAAGAAAGGGATTCGTCCACAGAGTCTTCTACATAGCGTAGGGTTTCGAAAGCAGCCTCGCCTTCAACCTGGCCAGCAATGCGCTGGAAATCGATAGAAAATTGATCACTGAAGAATTGCTGATAGCTTGTATTTCTGCCGAAAAGGGTGCCTGTGATATCCGGTGTGGCGAGATCGCCCCGCAGCTGTCCCTGTCCCTCCAGGACTCCGCTACTTCCTGGAATAAGCTCTTCCAATGACGCCGCCGAAATAGCCCAATTTAAATCTAGCACCTCGGAATAGCTGCCACTCACATTCACCTGGTTATTTTGCGTTCGCAATTGAATGTCATCGAAGCGCATCGAGCCCTGACCGAATGCCAGCGAACCCTGCCCCTGCACGAGATAGTCGGCTAACTGTCCGCTTAGGGTCTCAATGGTGAACCTGCCCTCGGCACCCGCTTCCGGCAGACTTATGTCATAGCTGCCCTCTCCCGATAGCTCACTCAGACTAAGTGACGCAGGCAAACTGACAAACTCATCGATAGTACTAGCCTCCATTCTATAGTCGCCTACTATTTGAGGTACTGCCGACCAATCGACATTCACGGCTCCGGATAGCGTATTGTTTGCAGCAACTAGTTTGTAAGATCTAACGTTAAGAAGTGTGTCGGTGTAGACAGCTTGCGTATCGATAAGGATGGGCGGGTACTCTTCAAGCTGCAAGCTGGCTTGCAGATCGATAGACAACTCTTCGATACTGCCAGTTGTTCCGATAAAAATTTCGCTAAGCGAGTAGTTCAGTGCAACTTCAACGGGCAGTGTAAGTTCGCTTGCGGAATGCCGCAGGTCTATCGCGAACTTCTCGTCGAATAAGCCCGTGACAAGGCTGCCACTAGACTGTATTTGCTGTGGAGACTGAAGTTGATGCTCGATCTGTAGAGTAGATAGATCGCCTGCTAATCCTAATCGACCGCTTAGCTCTTCGTCTCTTTCAGCAATGCGTGTGTTGTAGCGCCAATCTAGTTGAGCACTCACAGGAAAATTCGCTGTAAGGCCTAGAGAGAAATCGCCGCCTAACTCTGCCTCCTCGAAAGCGACTTCAAGCGATGTCAGATTCAATTCCTGTTCGTTCAGTTCCGCCGTGAATGAGATAGAGCGGAAGGTATATACCTCGTCCTGAACGAACTCAATTCTTTCCACATATAGCCCTGAGATAGCGACACCCATAGGCAGGGGCGTACTCAAAAAACTGAGATCCAAATCAGAGTCCTGCGGCACTTCTCTAGACACCTCACCCGACATCTCGACTCTCAGATTCGCTATCCAGATATCGGAAAGTACTAACTGTCCGGTCAGCAGGGAATAGGGATTCCACGATGTGCGCAGATCTTCAAGGATATAGCTGTCCCCGTCATTAGATAAGCGCATACGGCCGAAGGATAAACCGCGAAAGATAGTGCCCCTTGTGCTCTCCACTTCGATCGACAGACTTCCAGCGGCGTTTAGTCTCTGTATTACCTGCCCCAACGCCCATTGACTGCCCGACTGTGTGCTTAACATAACACTCACCGCACCTAGCAATAACAATAGGCCCAACACGACAGAGGCGGCGCTAATGGCCAACCATTTCCAGACTCTCCTCTCACGCAACTCGCTCACAGATCTGGCCCCATAGTGATGTGCAGACGCAGCTTGTTGTCGTTATCCAGCGCCGAAGCGAGGTCCACTCGAATAGGCCCAATCGGAGAGAGCCAACGCACACCGATTCCTGCGCTACTTTGGAGATTCAAGTCATCGAACTCGGAGAATGCGTTACCGGTGTCATAGAAAACCGCTAACTTCCAGTCTGGATGGACACGAAAATCATATTCCGCGGAGGCAACAAAAAGATGCTTGCCGCCGACTACTTCCCCCAGCTCATTCTCCGGACCAAGGGACTGGTATTGATAGCCTCTCACGTTCTGATCGCCACCCGCGAAATACTTAATCGACACCGGCAGATCTGCCGCGTCATTCGCCAGGGTTGTGCCTATATCGAATCTCGCGATCAATCGCCCCGGCCCCAGGGTGCTGATCCACTTAGCCTGCAAGTCCAACTGCAGAAAGGATTCCGTTGATAACAAAGCACTAGAGGCACCGCGCAAACGACCGAAGGCACGCCAGCCTCTAGTGGGATATAAAGCATGGTCTGCTCTGGTCTTGGAGAGACTGGTTCCCGCAATTAACATGTCGGCTATTTCATCTTGATCACCAATCTGAAACTCTTCATGCTGAAAATTGAGCGAATAATTCTGCCGCCAGCTGGAACGGTTAATAAAACTGTATACTGAGCCTAGTTTGAAGGTATTGCTCGTGAATGTGTCATTGCTCTGTCTCAGAATTCCACTGGCGAAACGTAGCGATTCGGTAGCTGGATTTGCCATAGGAATCGTGTAGCTCATATCGACCGACTGCTCTATTGGCGATACGCTAGAACCTGAATCAAATCTATGTCCTTCCCGGTTCAGGTATCTGTCTTCATAACTTGCAGTTACTCTTGGACCAATATCAGTTGTTAGGCCGGTACCGAAGGAATAAATATGTCGAGGTCGAGGCTCTAACGCGACGTTTATTGGAACCCGAGAATCTTGATTAGCACTCAGTGCCGGTGTGACAGTCACATTGCTAAAATACTGGCTCTCATTCAATGAATTTCTAAGTTCAATCAGCGCAGCCGAAGAGTAGTAGGCCCCTTCTTCCAGATTGACAAATTTACGAATAAAGTCATCCGACAAGAAGTCTATGGATTGTAGTTGCACCTCACCGAAGCGGTATCGCTCACCCGGATTAAAATCGATTGATGCTCTCGCGCTGTTCTCCTGCAGATCTAACAATAACTGTGAACGCTCGAACCTCGCAGTGAAGAATCCCATCTCTACAGCGCGTGTGCTTAGATTGGTTTTAATCTCTTCATAGAGCTTTTGATTTAACTGATCGCCCGCTGCTATGGGTAGGTCTGCCAATACACTGGAGAATAGATTCGCATCGCTGCCAATATTCACCTCAACTTCAGACATTATTAACGGCGCGCCTGGTTCTATGTTCACGCCAAGAGCCCAACAGTCATCTTCAACAGTGAACTCTATTGAGCTCTCCATAAAGTAGAAACCTAAGGCGCGACCGGCACGATCAATGCTCTGGCGAATACCTGGAATGAATCTACGCAATCGAGCCTGAGACGTTTCACAGCTTACATTTGGGATGCCGACAAGTGCGCGCAGATTTCGTTCCAGTTGCTCCGTGGCACCGTTGATTGTAATAGTTGTTGGTTGCGCTGATAGCACAGCGCTCACCAGAAACGCAAAGGCGGCCAATAGACAGCGCAAGGGTCGCGAATCAGGTTTTATCTGAGCAGATATGGGACTAGGAGAGGCTATGTACATTTAACGATATCTCACCATTTCTGGATATATTGCTAACGGTGGGCGCCGCAAAAAGTGCGGCATTGTGCCCTATTCAATCGGTTCATGCATTAACTTTTCATAAACAAAAAAGCGGGCCAAAGGCCCGCTTTTGATACTACTTATAAGACAGCCTGTCGCCGCTACTGTTCCTTACGTTCGTAATGCCCCATCAACATGCCTGTGGCGAGCACATGGCCATCGATAGCTGCTAGAAGCTCGTCTTTATTGAGCCCTTCTGCCAAGCCAAGGTCAGAGTCAATCGCATAGACGCGGAAGTGATAGGCGTGAAGGTGTCCATTAACAGGAGGACGAGGACCAAAATAGCCAGCACGGCTAGTACCATTCAAGCCATTGATCATACCCTCTAGGCCAGCAACACCTGTGACAACTGCATCTTTAGCCATATTCTCGGGAAGGCCAGAAGCTGACGCCGGGATGTTATAGGCAACCCAGTGCGGGAATGGTGTAGCCATCATGCCTATAGTCACTACTTCCGGATCATCACAAATAAGGGCCAGTTGCACTGTGCCCGCAGGTAAATTTGACCAGTTAAGGTCGATCGACTTATTTTCGCCATAGGCTGAGTATTCCTCAGGCACCATGCCGTGGTGATCGAAGGCCGAACTGGTTACCGTAATCGTCTCAGGCGCGTCGGCCCCGAATGCATTAAATGACAAGGCTAGTGATGCCGCGCCGATTAAGCTGGTGAATTTCCCCATTGTTACTGCTCCTCTACTAATTCTTGATTGAACTTATTGTGGTATTTGCCTAACTTTATCCTGATCTTGGCAGGCCAGTCCATACATCCCATGAAGTCGTATTATCGAACATCACGGGAATTGTGAAGACTGTCTTACTTCAGATTGGAATAGTCTGTGGCACTCATCATGAAAGTGTTCGCTGAAATAGGCACTTCGTACTTTTGTCTTAGTTCTACCCATTCTGGATCGGCAAGAAAGGCATCCCAGACTTCAGTGCGATGAGCTCGGTCTCTATAGGCGAGCATCCAAACCAGAGTATTCGGATCATCCAACTTCTGCCAAACCGCAATAACCTCTGCGCCGTGCTTTTCGAATATGGAGACTTCCTTCTCGCGGAAGCGCTGATGCAGGTTGTCGATACCACCCACTCCATCCTTTATAGGTTCGGCGGTGTACATACGAATCTCGAAACAACGAGAAGCAGCATCGACATTAGCAGAAAGATCGTCTGACAGGTGTGATGCGGGACCACAGGGAGGCGGCGCGTCAGCTGCGAGCACCAGGCTGCTGTAGCCCAGGCTGAGCGTTAAGCCGATAAGTGTAATTAGATTGAATAGTGTTTTGCGCATGGATAGTTCCTCTTAAGAGCTTGTAGTCAACTAGCTGGTGATACTAAGTTGGCTCGCAATAAAAGTCCACGACTATGGCGACTGGCTTTGAGGCGCTAAACGGCTATAAATAGACTCAAATGAATAAATCCTTCGATTCTGGGCTCATTACAACGATAATGGGCAGACAGATTATTGAATACGAGCAAACAACTATGTTCCGACGCTTAAAAGACTGCCATAACGTAGAAGACCTGCGTCTGCTGGCGAAACAGCGACTTCCAGGCCCTATATTTCACTATATCGACGGCGCCGCGGATGATGAAATCACCTACCGTCGAAACACGTCCGCATTCGATGACTCCGATCTTGTGCCCAACGTGCTTGCCGGTGTCGAAGAGGTCGATATGTCGGTCACCGTTATGGGGCAGAAACTGGACATGCCAATCTTTTGTTCTCCCACCGCGTTGCAGCGCCTGTTTCACCACGACGGCGAAAGAGCTGTTGCCCGTGCCGCAGAAAAGTTCGGCACGATGTTCGGTGTTTCGGCACTCGGTACGGTGAGTCTGGCCGAAATTGGCGAGATGATTTCAACACCGAAGATGTTTCAGTTCTATTTCCACAAGGACCGAGCCCTCAACGATGCCATGGTGCAGCGTGCGCAGGCGGCTGGCTTCAATACCCTTGCGCTCACCGTCGACACCATCACCGGTGGAAATCGGGAACGCGACCTCTATACCGGCTTTACCTCACCACCTCGGCTCACACTAAAGAGTCTATTCAGTTTTGCCACGCATCCCGGCTGGGCGGTGAATTACTTCTTTCGCGAGGCATTCGAGCTCGCAGAATTAAAAGACTTCGTGCAGCAGGGATCGAATGTTGCAGTTTCGATAGGAGACTACTTCGCCGAGATGCTAGATCCAACCATGAACTGGTCCGACGCAGAAGCGCTGCGTGCACAGTGGGGCGGCCCCTTCTGCCTGAAGGGCATCATGAGTGTCGCAGATGCCAGAAAGGCCGTAGATATCGGCGCCGATGCGATCATGATATCGAATCATGGTGGGCGGCAACTCGATGGATCACGATCCCCATTCGATCAGGTCTCAGAGATCGCCGATGCAGTAGGTGATGATATCGATATTATTCTAGATGGCGGCGTTAGGCGTGGAACCCACGTTCTAAAAGCGATTGCAGCTGGAGCGAAAGCCTGCTCTGGCGGGCGCATGTATTTATATTCACTAGCCGCTGCCGGACAGCCCGGCGTCGAACGTGCGCTGCAGAATCTAAAAACCGAGATAGAACGAGACATGAGACTGCTGGGCGTTAAAAATATTTCAGAGATAAATCGAGACATGTTACGGCAACGCTAGGTGCGATAACGCCGCAAGGCTATCGAAGCTGAAATGGACTGTCTAGCAGGCCATCGATCTGCATCAGGTCGACTCCGTTCTGCTCCTGCCCTTCCATATTCTTTAGCTCAGCAATACGGTAGCAAGTTCGCCTCGGGAAACGACTGCCTAACGCGATTCTGGTGAAACAGGCGATAGGGTCTTCCTCGGGCGCAATTGAGTTGTCACAGGCAACCTCGGCATTGGTTGGCCGCCTCGCTCTCTCTCCTGGCTCGCCGGTTGCACAGCTAGCAAGCACACTGGCCAATAATAGAGGATATAGGTGCTTTTGCATTGTTATCCGCCCGTTCAGTCGCAGATACCTAGGAGCCTGCGCGGCCTATAGGCTTCTTAGGGCCATCTTCGGGACTAACGAAAGAAAGCAGCCAGAGCAAGCCTCTACGGCTTTATACCCGCTTGTACTCTAGCCGCCAAAGGTTTAAATTGGAGCTTAGTCGAAAAAGCGGTATTCGTGCTAAAGCCTATAAAAACAGACTATTTCCAAGGACTTACACCATGAAGAGAGTTCTCAGCTACTGCAGTTCAGCGGCAACACTACTACTATTCAGCGGCCTCAGCCTGGCCCAATCCAGCGGCAACTGGGAGGTCGCCAGAACTATCGATGGCCACCCCGATTTACAGGGCGTATGGGAGAACAATACGATTACGCCCGTGGAACGTCCCGAGGTCTTCGGCGACAAGAAATTCCTAACCGATGAAGACGTTGAATTCCTGCAACAGCGCATGGCACAAATTGCCGCAGAAGGCGGTGATGCTCTGTTCGGTGAGGGCGTACTCGCCGCAGCGTTTAGTGGCGAGATTAAATCTTACGACCCCTCCACCGGTAACTATGATTCCCAATGGATGGTAGATAGAAAGATTCATCGAGGCACGTCGCAAATCATCGACCCTCCCAATGGTCAGTTTCCAGCGCGAACCGAGCAAGCGATTGCTGCAGCCAGGGACCTCGCACAGCACCGGCTCGATCATCCGGCAGACTCTTATACCGACAGACCTCTGGGCGAACGCTGTTTAAGTTTCGGTGCGCCGCGCTTGGGCTCCGGCTACAACAGCTATTGGCAGATCGTGCAAACACGAGATACGGTAGCCATCATTCAAGAAATGGCACATGACGTGCGTATCATTCCCTTAGTTGCCAAGCCCCATGCTCATGAAAATATAAAACTCTGGCATGGAGATTCACGCGGCTATTGGGATGGAGATACACTAGTCGTTGAGACCACAAATTATTCAGACAAGAGCAGCACTGGCCCGGAAACATCGCGCAAGGTAAATGTAGAACGAATTACGCGAATCTCGGACGAGGCCATTCAGTATCGCTTTACATCCGATGACCCAGGTAGTTATACCGCGCCCTATACACGGGAGATTATTTTCGATCATACGAATGATGATATCTACGAGTATGCCTGTCATGAGGGCAACTATGGCATGGCCAACATCCTCTCTGGCCATCGCGCCGAAGAGAGACTCGCTGCCCAGTCAGAGGACTAGAACAGCCAAATGATAATCGGCGAGATAGTTAATCTCGCCGATTATCATTCAACGCACTTGCTTGCTACACATCACACTGCCCAGCTACGGCGCGGGTATGGCATGCCCGATCATAGTACTGCCTTCGAATACCGCCGTATCCATAACGTTTTGCTCATCGACAAAAACAAAATCCAGAACCTGATTCTCATTGACGTCGCGGTGCAGCATCACGATAAACATCTCACCGGTTTGCAAGCCTTTGTGAACCTTGATACTCACATCTGAATTCTTGCCATCCTTTAAATAGGTCGAGGCAACATACTTGTCACCGTTGGGCGCACCATTTTCAAAAGGGTGTATAACCAACCAGCCATTGCCATCGATCTGAACCTCAGTGAACGTGAGCGTTCCTTCAGCTCGCTGCACCCCTTCCGTCGTGATCCAGTTCTTAGCTCCGTTGCCAATGGATATTTGTGGCGCCGCATCAGATTGCGCCTGTACAACTGAGAAACTAAATCCGAATGTGGCGATGCCTAGTAACGATCGAAATATTCTCATTATTGTTCCTTCTATTTTAAAAGTTGCGTTAACCGTCTAGCGCTAAATCCTAGTTACCTGAGGCAGCAATCTGAATCACAACGTCCCAATTGAAGCGCACGAAACGGTGCAGCTCACTAATGAGAATTCTCTCTTGATCACTGTGTGCCCCAAAGCCCAGGGCTGCGTCTTCGCGATCGATAGCGGGCCCTATGCCATAACATTGAATACCCCTATTACGCAGATAGGCCATGTCTGTCGCGCCTGTGCTCATCGTCGGCAGCGTGATAACCCCATAGTGCTTGTTGATATTTGCTTCGATTGCACTGAATGCTGGCGTATTGAGACTCGCCTCACCCGGCGGGCGTGTGTTGCGATCGCCAAGACTTACTTCTACCGCCGGATCGTTAATCACACGGCGGATCTCATCCAGAAATGCAGGAATGTCTTCATCGGGTAGTGCGCGAAAATCGACACTGGCGGTAGCTTCCGAAGGTATGACGTTAATGCGATAGCCCGCATTGAAAATATTTGGCGACAGGGAAGAGCGCAACATAGAAGCATGGCGCGGCTCATTAGCGAGAAAATATTCATCGACTTCGCTAGCGAGGCCCGGGTCGAGCACATTCAGGTAACGTTGCGCAGCATCCGCTGGCGATATAGATGCGAGCCTCTGAAAATATGCCGCCGTAGTCTCATTCAAACGAATCGGTGAACGCCAGTCAGCAATTGCCGCCACCGCCTTAGCGAGTCGAGTAACAGAATTGGTCTGCAACGGCACCGAACCATGGCCGGCTACGCCCGTGGCGAGCAAGTCTACTCTGTAGGGTATTTTCTCTACGGTCTGGATACCGGCGTACTGCACCTCACGATTCACCCGTGCGACCGAGCCGCCCTCTGCCAGACAGAATTCCGATTCGATCTTATCGAAATGCTCATTAATCATGAACTCGATGCCGTACTCAGTGGCGCCTTCTTCTCCCGATTCGGCAAGAAAGATTACGTCTCGATCGAGCTGCACATTCTGCCGCTTGAGTTCCAGCATCACCATTAAGGCGGATGCCAGATTGTCCTTGTCATCAACTGCGCCACGCCCATAGACATAACCATTGTCTACCGTCGCGCTAAACGGCGGGAAGGTCCACTTCTCGGGGTCTACATTTACTACATCGGTATGGGCCATGATGAGCAGTGGCTCTTTGTCGCCATTGCCCTTTAAGCGCGTAATCACATTAGGCCGCGCCGGGTCCGTCGCGAGCATCTCCACGTCGAAGCCCTCGGCTTCCAGGACATCGCGTATGTACTCGGCAGCAGGCAGTTCTCGCCCGGGTGGATCGCTGGTATCAAACTGCAACAAGGCGCGGAAATGCCGCAGCGTCTCATCTTCGACGGACGACCAGTCTGGCTGACTAGGCTGAGCCAATATCGAGGGGGTAAGAAAAAATGCGACTAAGAGCAGTAGATTGCGCATAAGCGACTCCAGGAGAAACTAATTTGACCGAATGAATAGGGCTAGAATAGCAGAGTTTTTACGCATTTGTGCCTGTGCCCACAACAAAAAATAACTCGGCTTAAGCGATACGATTAAAGCTATTAATCTAGGATCAGTAAGACTGAACATAACTCTTACTACCCTCGAGGTGATTAGTGGCAGAGTCTGGAATAGTCAAACTATAGCAGCGCCTTTTCATATTCAGTCATAGACGTAGCGCCTCATCACCGTAATAATGCAACCTGATTAATTCACCTCGCAGAGCTGTTAAGCCGCTATGTCCCAAGGCAAATTTCGTCATTTCACGGTAATGGCCGTCGTCGTCGCCAACATGGTCGGCACTGGTGTGTTTACCAGCCTGGGTTTTCAGCTCTTGGATATTCGATCAGGCTTCGTACTGTTGGCTTTGTGGGCCGTAGGTGGCATTGCCGCCGTATGTGGCGCAATGACCTATGCCGAACTAGGTGCCGCCATGCCCCGTTCCGGTGGCGAATATAATTTCCTCACACGAATCTATCACCCTGCTGTAGGCTTTGTGTCCGGCTGGGTTTCAGCAACGGTAGGATTTGCGGGGCCTACAGCGCTAGCTGCGATGACCTTCGCGGCCTATGGCACCTCGGTTTTCCAGGTGGGTGAGAGCCCCTGGCTGGAGAAGGGCCTGGCCGCGGCGCTGGTGATTGCCTTGACCCTGGTGCATGCGAGTAATCGGCGCAACAGTGGAGGACTGCAGGTCGTTTTCACCATCTTGAAGGTAGGCATCATCGTCGTCTTCTGCACAGCCGCTTTCTTCGCAGTAGATACACCTCAGCCCGCCACCTTCCTTCCTGTTGCAGGAGATGGCGCCTTGCTGACCAGCGGCGTCTTCGCCGTTGCGCTTATCTATGTGAGCTTTGCCTATACTGGCTGGAACGCCGCAACTTATTTAAGTAGCGAACTGGAGAACCCACAGCGCACACTACCCTGGATTCTGATGGGCGGAACGATGATAGTGACTCTCCTCTACGTGGCCCTCAATTTCACGTTTCTCTACACCACGCCAATGGATGCCATGGCCGGGCAGGTGGAGGTAGGTTTTATCTCTGCAGAGGCTGCATTCGGTGAGTTGGGCGGGCGCTTCACGGGACTCGTTCTTGCCATGCTATTAGTATCGACGGTAAGCGCCATGACCATGGCCGGACCACGGGTTATTCAGGTTATCGGTGAGGACTTTCCCGCGCTCAATGCGCTTGCCAAAAAGAATGAGAACGGCATACCCGCAATTGCCATCTATATCCAATCGGCAATCGCCCTTCTCTTTATTTTTTCATCCACTTTCGAATCGGTGCTGGTGTTCTCAGGATTCACTCTGGCACTAAGTAGCTTTACAACCGTTCTGGGAATATTCGTATTGCGTTGGCGGCAGCCTGACTTACCTCGTCCCTACAGGACTTTCCTATTCCCATTGCCGCCGTTAATCTATCTTGCGCTAACCGGATGGACCCTCGCCTTCGTTCTGATTAGTCGACCAGTTGAAGGATTGTTTGGACTCGGGATCATAGGCTTAGGACTCGTCTTCTACTTTCTTTCTTCGATAAAGAAATAGAATCTCTGTTATTCCCCATTAATCGGTCACTGATAGTTTAGCTTGTGACTGTTCTTACTTTCGGCCATTCTTCACGCAAAAAGCAGCGGACTCTTTGTGACTATCTTGTTGCGCTCAGCCCTGGTAACTAAAATATTCTCAATGACTCCATAAGCCGGCCCTACTAACCCAGACTAGTGCGGACGACTCGCCCATTTTCCGCGCCAAAAAATGTTCGATCGTTCAAAAGACAGTTAATAGATAGGTGTCATATTTATATGGCGGGATGGCGCTGATGCCAAAGCGTTGCCTGTTCGTAGGCGTGCGCGATACGACAGAGATTCAACTCTGACAATCGACTACCTAGGAACTGCACGGCATAGGGATGCTCGGCTTCGGAGAAGCCGCAGGGAACAGTTATGGTGGGCGTACCGGCAAGATCTGCGGGAATAGTAAACTGTCCCTGAAAATGCTGAATAACCGGCCTTAAAGACTCCATATTGCCGTATTGTACTTCCTTGTCTACCGTAAACACGGATCCGCCTGAAGGACAGATTACGGCGTCCACCGGCTCCAGGGCTGACTCGAATTGTGTGCTTATCTTTTCTCGCAGTCTTGTCGATTCTTCATACTCTTGCGCACTCATCGATGCGCCCAGCTTCAGCGCATCACCGAAATAGCCACCGTATTCGTTTGCACGCGATGGATAGTTGCCGCTGTGCGCCTTAGCCGCCTCATAGGCACAGATCGGCAACCAGGCATTGCGCAGATCCATCGGATCAGACTCGGGCATAGCAATCTCAACTATTTGAGCGCCTAGCTGTGCCAGAACTTCGATGACCTGATGAATCGCATCTACCAAGCCCAGGTTAGTGCCGTTACTTAGATAACGTTCGTCCACTCCGATTCGGATACCCGACAGGTCGTCAGTCAATGCGTCACAGATTTTTGGTACGGCAATATCCAGCGAGCTTGCATCACTGGCGTCATATCCAGCGATGGCTTCGAACATTATGGCCGCGTCTTTTGCCGATCTAGTCATAGGACCTATATGATCGAGAGAACCTGCCAGCTCCAACACCCCATGTCGGCTAACCCTGCCATAGGTTGGCTTCAGACCCACGATTCCATTTGCCATAGCCGGGTAGCGAATTGAGCCTCCAGTATCGGTACCGAGAGAGCCAAAGCACAGGCCCGCGGCCGTGGCTACGCCCGATCCACTAGAAGAAACACCGGCCCATAGGTCTTCTCCCCAGGGATTAACTGGTATTGGAAAATCTCGGTGGTAGCCTGACAGCGCGCCCTCGGTTAGATTCAATTTCCCCAGAATTACCGCACCGGAATTAGATAGCTTCTGAACCACTGTAGCATCGTGGCCAGGCACGAAGTCACGCAGCACCTTAAGTCCACCCATGGTGCGAGTTCCTGCTGTGAAGCAAAGGTCCTTCACCGCTATGGGGACTCCATGGAGGGGCCCCTTATAATTTCCAGCGAGTATCTCCCTCTCAGCCTGGCTAGCGGCATCTCTTGCCTGCTGCGCCATGACTGTTGCATAGCTCTTAAGACGGCCATCGATGGTATCGATACGAGACAAGAGTGTTTCTGTCAGCTCCACCGGAGATATCTGACCACCCTTGATGCTCTGAGCAATGCTACTGAGGCTGCGATAGTGAATAGGTTGTGTGACAGAACTGCTCAAAGGTGTGACCTCTTTTTGTTCCTATTGTCTGGATACAAACTAGCATAAATTCTGAAGAATCATTAGTAGTGACTGTTTCGCATCAATTCCATGACCCAAACACAGGCAACTTCTTGGCTGCCTCCTATTTCGATTTTTCCTGCGGAGCGCATCCTGCGCGGTTGAGGCGACAGCTTGGGCAGCAAAGGAAAAATCAGGGAGACTCATAGCCAGATGACAGCGCTAGATTCGAGAAATAGATCCACTATCCTAAGAGACGTGGAACAACTCGGTATCGGGGCGGGACTCGCCTTCCTTCCTTCACTCCCTTCCCTATCCTTCCTACTCTTCCCTACCCAACCCCAGGTTTTCTGGATGTGCGACGGCATGGAAATGATGGAGCGCTTCGCTTTCGGGCTTTGCTCTCTCGGCCGCTGCACCTACACAGTCGCTACTGCCTAGTCGAAGTCACTCGCATCGTGTCGCTCTGGTAATCGAGTCTCTTCCCGGCCCCAGGTACGGTTAACTCGTCGACCGCGCTTTACTGCTGGGCGCTCTTCTATTTCTTTCGCCCAACGGACCACGTTCTTATACGATGCCACGTCGAGAAACTCTGCCGCGTCATAAATATTATGCAACACCGCAGCACCGTACCATGGATACGCAGCCATATCTGAAATGTTATATTTATCGCCACATAGATAAGCTCGATCGGCGAGGTTCTTATCCAGAAGGTCTAATTGTCGCTTCACCTCCATGGCATAACGATTAATTGGATACTCCCATTTCTCCGGGGCATAGGCATAGAAATGACCGAAGCCACCACCGAGGAAAGGCCCGGCTCCCATCTGCCACATAAGCCAGGACAGACACTCCGCCCTGGCAGATGAATCTTGCGGAATGAAGGCGCCGAATTTCTCAGCCACATAGATGAGGATAGCGCCTGACTCGAATACTCTAGTCGGTGGTGACGTGCTGTGATCGAGCAGTGCGGGAATCTTTGAATTAGGGTTGATCGCGACAAAGTCGCTACCGAATTGCTCACCCTCGTTTATGCGAATCAGATGCGCATCGTATTCTGCTCCCTCATGACCCAGGGCGAGTAGTTCTTCCAGCAGTATCGTCACCTTCACGCCGTTAGGGGTCGCGAGAGAATAGAGCTGCAGGGGATGTTTCCCCACCGGCAGGGCTTGCTCCTGCTGAGCACCCGCCGTAGGCTTGTTGATATTAGCGAACTGGCCGCCGGATTCGGTATTGAATGTCCAAACTTTCGGGGGCGTGTACTTCGACATCTTGCTCTTCACCTTTCAATTCATTCACAATAATTTCAATAAGCAGCTGACTGCCAGGCTCGCCTAGGTGGAGCTAATATACAGGAGTTCACCTAAAATTCAGCCTACACCAGAAATCTTTAACACCGAAGTATTGAAGATCATGGGGTTTCTGCTACCTTTGTTTTTCCATCATTTTCCTCCACTACAATGAAGACAGCTAGCAATGATAAATCGAGAGATAGATCTACCCACCAGTGCGGGCAGCATGAATACCTTCATCACTCATCCGGAAGAGGAAGGCCCACACCCGGTCATACTGTTTCTAATGGATGCCCCCGGTAAGCGTGCAGAACTCCATGACATGGCCAATCGCCTGGCTACCGCCGGCTACTATGTGATGCTGCCAAATCTCTACTATCGCCGCGTCAGAGAATTCAAGATTCAGGAATCAGGACGTGAAGTGATGCATGAACATATGGCCTCGCTAAGCAATGCGATGGCGTGCGAAGACGTTCGTTCTCTCATCGAATTCGCAGATCAGGATGCTGCCGCAAGAGATGGAAAAATCGGCTGTGTCGGCTACTGCATGAGTGGCCCGTTTGCCTTCGCTGCCGCCGCCGCATTCCCTGACCGCATCGCTGCCAGCGCCTCCTTTCATGGCGTCTATCTGTATTCGGATCGAGCAGATTCTCCACATCTGGATGCAGACAAAATAAAGGCCGAGATGTATTTCGGCTGCGCCGAGACCGACGAGTATGCACCGAAGGAGATGGTAGATAATCTGGAGAGCTATCTGGCAACACGGCTATCAATTCACGCATCGAATGGTATCCGGGCACCGAACATGGCTTTGTGTTTCCCAAACGCGAAGGCAAATACCACAAAGAATCGGCAGAGAGACACTGGGAAAGATTATTTGCGCTGTATCGTCGTTGCCTGTAACAAAAACAATGAGAGCAGAAATGCAAAACGGAGACTGACCAGCCCATCGGCAGATCAGTCTCCGTTTTCATTTAACTCACTGATTGGTTTCTAGGCTAGCACCTTACGGAACACCTCGACTGCTTGCTGCATCTCTTCTCTACTGCCCATGGAGATACGGCAGTGAGTATTGTGAAACGGCGGAAAGTCTCGACCGACCAAGATCTTGTGCTCTAAACAGGCATCGCGAAACTCTTTCGCCGGGCGACCCAGGTTTACGAAAATATGATTGGTGTGCGAGTTCGTAGCCTCGAAGCCCATATCATTGAATGCAGCAACGACGAAGGCGCGAATCTCGGTGTTTTCCTGTCGCTCCCATTCGATGTGTTCCTTGTCTTTAAATGCGGTAATCGCCGCTATCGCGCTTAACATGTTCACATCACCCATACCCCAGGCACCGGTGATCGCATCGAGAGTCTGCTTTTGACCCAGTGCGTAACCAACACGCAATCCAGCCATGCCATGCGCCTTGGAAAAGGAACGGGTAATAAACACATTCTCGAACTCCAGCGCTAAGGGCAACGCGGTTTGCATAACCTCATCGGCAGCATAGTTGATATAGGCCTCATCGATGAGCATCCTGGTATTCGGCGATTCACGCTGCACACGCCTAACAAAGGATTCCACTGCAGCTGGCGAATGCACCGTGCCCGTTGGATTATTCGGATTGCAGAAATACACCATACCTGCACCCACCGCGGCTTTTGCTAGACCATCCAGATCGACGCCCATGTTAGAGCCATCTACTGGCACACGTCTTATCCCTACACCCATCTGACGCGCGGTCTGTTCGGCTGTTGTATAGGTAGGGTCAATAGTAGCCAGCGGTTTGTTCGCGGAACAGAAAGCCCGCGTTGCCCCCACTAGCAAAGGCCCAGAGCCTGTTGCCAGAATTACATTGTCAGTACTAACACCGTAACCCTCAGCCAGTGTAGAACGCAATTCATTCACATGATCTGGCGCATAGCCTCGGCCAACCCGCTTGGTTACGTGAGAGCGAATTGCTTCCATGGTCTTGGGGCCAGGGCCACGAGCACTCTCATTCTGATTGAGCTGCATGATGCCACCGTCATACACAGCCTCATCCGCATAACTCGCTGCGTTGGCATGGCGACTAGTAAGACCTGCACTTGAAAGAAGTCCGGCAGCACTGCCAAGACCGATAGTTCCTACGAAACCGCGACGCGTCATTTTCATGATCTAATCTCCTCTACTTGGGAATACGGTGTCAGACAAACTCGCTCACTGTTGAGCATTAATTGTGATTACTATCCCTGCCCATAAAGCCGGGGTTAAAAAAAGGGGTTGGAATTCAATTCCAACCCCTTTTATTTACTGTCTTTAGACTTTATTGACAGCAGACGCCAGGGCGTCGAAAACATCCTTGAGCACGAGTCGCGACGAGGCGATATTCATGCGCATATGGCCTGCGCCACCGGTACCGTAAACTGAACCCGGATTCAGATACACGCCAGAGTTGTGCACCAGCCAATCTTGAAAATAATGCTCAGGTGATTGTTTGCCGTGTGATTTGTACTGTTCGCTAGCACCAATCGAGTCCATAGTTTTGCTGAAATCTAGGAAGGTCATGAACGTACCTTCATTGCGTGTATAACCTACCGTAGGCATGTGTTGCTTAATGTAATTCTCGACCATGTCGTGGCTGCCATCGATATAGGCCAATGCCTGAGCAAACCAATCTGCTCCATCCTTGTAGGCCGCCTCGTTCGCAACTACGCCCAGCGTACTCAGCTCGGCAAAGTGAAACTCATCGACTCTTGCCTTCAATTGCGGGTTCTTCGAATAGAAATAGGCATTCTTCATACCGGCCAGATTAAATGTCTTACTGATGGCATTGAAGCTAAGGCTATTGTTTACCACAGCTTGATCCGGCAGGCTGGCGAATGGCGTGTACTTGTGGCCGGGACGGACAAAATCGGAGTGAATTTCGTCAGACAATACTACGATGTTGTGCTCCAGACAGAGACGACCAATGCGCAGCAGCTCATCTTCCTTCCACACGTTTCCTGTAGGATTCTGCGGGTTACAGACGATCATCGCACGAACGTCTGGGGTCATCTTTGCTTCCAGGTCTTCCCAGTCTATCTCATAGCGGCCATTGACCTTAACCAGGGGGCTATCAACAGGTAAGGTACGCGCATTCCGGTTCATCGTGTAAAAACCAGAATAAGCAGGTGAATTAATTAATACCTTGCCGCCGGAGCCTACCAGTGATCGCATAGCGGCAATCATGCCGGCATACACACCATCAGAAATAGTTACCGCCTCATTGGGAAGGTCAACACCGTGGCGCTCGCCATTCCACCTTACGACTTCATCGCGCAGTGGCTCGGTGGTGCTCATATAACCCCAGCTGTGGTGTTCGTTGCGCTCGGCGATTGCCTCTGTAATACAGGGCGCACACTCGAAATCCATGGACGCAACGCCCATGCCATATTTGAAGGATCCGTCAGGGTAATTTCGAGGCGGGGAATCCCAACGAGCCGTATTGTGATTAACCCGGTTATAGACTGTATCGAAATCGTACTTGCCGTTAGCCATCTTCGAACTGCTGGCCCCTTGAGCCGCAGTAGCGCCGGTCGCTATGCCACCGGTTGCCCCAGCGAAGGCTGTGAGACTGGCGTTCTTGATGAAAGTTCTTCTATTAATGCCTGCAGATTTGGCCATTTATTGTTCCTCTCTATTATAAGACCTTACCGACAGGATATAGGAACTAGGGACGGTGTAAAGCCCTTCCTAGGCCGAATTGCCCTGTATTTACGCAGTTTTCGCTGTCGCACAGAAATGTCGCACATAAAGTAAGCTTGTTTGGGCTTCGCTAAATATTCACACTACCACCCTCGCAAGCATCCTCGTGCCCCAACAAGCACGTACAAATACAGGGGAAAATAGAATAAAGTAGGCATCTTAATACCAAAACCGGAGAGCTCCCTCATGTTGAGAGCACTGAAATTTCTGGCCGCTACCAGCGCCCTTGCAGTAGCCCTGGCATCGCCCTCAGTACTTGCCCAGCAAAACGACCTTGCCCCGATCGCAGATGGCCACTGGAATTACGAAACGGCGGCTCACCTGCTTGAGAGAGCTGGATTCGGCGGCACCCCCGCTCAGATAGAAGCCCTTGCCGCACTGTCACCGCGCGAAGCCGTAACTAGCTTGGTCCATTACGACTCTAGCAAGAATACTCACCTGCTCCCCTTCGAGCATTCGGGAATTCACGACCCTGGCTTAGAACCCTTTCCTCCCAGCCGCCCTGCGACCACAGAACTGGCGAAGCAGACTGGCGAGGCTCTGGGCGTAAAAGTAAAACCTGAAGGCAATCGCCGTCTGCAGCCGGTTGTGAATAAGTTTTTCTACTGGCTGCGAGCCAGCGTATTGGAAACCAACCGCGTCGCCTATTGGTGGGCCGACCGCATGGTCGCATCCAATAATCCGCTTCAAGAGAAGATGGCGCTATTCTGGCATGGGCACTATGCCATCAACGAGAGCAAGGTACGGGACTATCGCAAGTTGCTAAACGAACTTGAGCTGTTTCATGAAATGGGCACTGGCAGTTTTCGCGACCTCATGGTGGCAGTAGCACAAGACCCAGCTATGCTGTCATTCCTCGATGCCGGCGTAAATGTGAAAGGCGCGCCTAACGAGAACTTTGCTCGTGAAATCATGGAACTGTTCACCATGGGTGTGGGCAACTATTCCGAGACCGATATTCGTGAGGCCGCGCGCGCCTTCACCGGCTGGAACTATGTTGACACAGACTTTGTCGTCAACGAGCAACAACACGACGATGGCGTGAAAACGTTTTTAGGGCAAAGCGGCAACTTCGACGGTATTGAGATCATCGATCTTATTATGGAACAGCCGGTTACAGCAGACTATATCTCCAGCAAAATTTATCGCTTCTTCGTGCGTGAAGAGTTAAGCCCAGCGCTAGGCAAAGAATTGGGTAATATTCTTCGTGACGCAGATTATGATGTGGCGACCCTGCTCGAAACTCTCTTCCTTTCGAGAGATTTTTACAGCGCTGCCTCAATGGGCAGCCAAATAAAGAGCCCGGTACAACTGGCCGTTTCAACCTATCGCAAACTCGGTCTTAAGGACGCACCCGGCGTGCCTGATTTTAACCGCGCGACCGGCGCGCTCAGTCAATCATTGTTCCGCCCACCCACTGTCGCTGGCTGGGCAGGAGGCAGAAGCTGGATGACACCGGGCCTGCTTCTTGAGCGTGGAAATTTTGCACGGGACATTCTGTTTCCCGACATCAACTTCATACCACCGGACAGAGTCAACGGTAGTGCCGAGATACGCAGTGTGGCCGATCGCATTCGACAGGGCCAGGACATTACATCCGCTACGCAGCCTAGCTCAATGAGCGAGGGCGGGATCATGGCCGAATCAAATATGCTGGCGGACCGCGATGAAGAATTCAATACACGTTACGGTAGCTTCCGAGGTTGGCAGATGGCTATCGAGAGAGTTAAGCCCATACCTCGGCATACAGCACGGATAAATTTGAGCGAGATGATACTAGAGCAAGACATAGAAACCACGGATGAAGCGGTGAGCTATCTGCTCGCACGCTTTATGCGAGTTCAACCGGGCAGCGAAACGCGCAGCATGTTGATCGATTTTCTTAGCCAGGACCTGGGCACTTCAAGCATTGTAGATGCACAAAGCTATATGGAAGATTCACTGCGTCTGGTCTTACATCTGATTATGAGCCAACCGGAATATCAATTAAGTTAATTTGAAAAGTCTGACTTAGGATCCTGAGTAGACGGGGCAAAAGATATGAAAAAGAGTAAGTTCAGGTCGAGCAATGCACTTAGCCGCCGAGAGATGTTGACCGGCATGGCCGGCTTGGGGGCCTTAAGCATGGTACCTCCAGCGTTTGCACAAGCGGCACAAGCGGCGGCCGCAAAAGCTGCCGCCAATGGCAAGGTCCTGGTTATCCTGGAACTCTCCGGTGGCAACGATGGCTTAAACACAGTAGTACCTTATGGCGATGATGCCTACTACCGGCAGCGGCCTAACATCGGGATTCCCAAGAATAAACTCAGAGTAATCGATGATCACTTCGGTTTTAATCCCGGCATGGCAGGATTCGAACGCCTGTACAAAGACGGAAAGATGGCAATTGTGCACGGCTGCGGCTATGAGAACCCTTCATACTCTCATTTCACATCTATGGCCTACTGGCATACAGCCGCCCCCAATAGTGGCAACGAGTATGGCTGGGTAGGAAAGTTGGCAGACGCGATTGCTCCGTCCGCACCACCCAACTATTTGGTAAACATAGCTGCGAGGCAATCTCTGGCGGTACGCAGTGAAAAACACGTGCCTGTAGTTTTCGATGACCCGAATCGATTTATGCGCGAAGCCTTTGCTGCGGAGAAAGATGCTCTGAATGCAGTGCCCGAGATTGGCGAATCTGAAAATTCATCGCGAAGCTTCCTGTTGGATATTGCGCGCAGCGCAAATGACGCATCCGCCCTCGTTCGCGATGCCTGGACCAAGTACGATTCGCCGATTGACTATGGCGTGAATGACCTGGATCTCCAGAAAGTAGTCGCTCTGTTAGATGCAGGCATGCCTACAGGTCTTTACTACGTGGCCTATCGAAACAATGCCTTTGACACACATGTGTTTCAGAACAACTTACATCGGCGGCTTTTAACCTATACCTCCGACGCCGTAGCAGGGTTCATTCAAGATCTTGAGCGCATCGGTCGTGCCGATGATGTCGCGCTCATGATCTTTTCCGAGTTTGGCCGACGCGTGCCAGAGAACGTGAGTCTTGGCACCGATCATGGCGCGGCAAACGCTATGTTTGTCGTAGGCAATCAAGTGAAGGGCGGACACTATGGCGAACTACCAAGCCTGACCGAATTGGCTGAGGGAGACAACCTGGCCTACACAACCGACTTCAGAAAAGTTTACCAAAGCATGACACAGGGTTGGCTCGGGCACTCTGATTCAAACAAATTGCTAGGTGGCAACTTCGGCACCTTCGATTTATTTAGTTAGAAAAAGTTGTCTGCAATGAATTTTGGTATTACAAAGACCATACCCGCATCCCGCGGGGAAGCGGGAATAGAATCTCTGTTCGATGGCTCGATCGCAGAGTTTGAATTTCACATGGCAGGCAAGCCTTCCAAATTAAAGGTGGGAGATTTCGTCTACGCAATCTTCAATGATGAGCTTAGAGGTCGACTAAGAATTCGTGAATTGGCCGGTGGTGCCGTGAACCCTATATCGGGCAGACCAAGAACTCTGATTCTAGTGGAGTGTCCCGGTGAGAGAATCACCAGGCCCGTTGCCCGAAAGGGGCATAGAGGTACGCGCTACTATGACGGAACGGATTGGAACTAAGGCTAGATATTCGCTGAATTGAGAACCAAGCCAACACCCAGCCACCGATTCGGGTTATGGTTAGCCACTACCGACCCGAGAGCCCTCCATGTTTGACACGAATTATCTGCTTATCAGCCTGGTATTCAGTTCAATTGGGCTTGGATATTTCATCTATGGCAAGAAGCAGAAACACACGGTCGCCTACTATACTGGCCTTTGTCTGATGGTGTACCCCTATATGACCACCGATCCGATGTTAATGGCAGGCATTGGCGTTGGACTAATGTTTGTACCGAAATTTGTGCGAATTTAAATTCCCCCGATCTCATCTCACCCATAGTTTAAGCAACCCAATTCAGCGTAGAATACGCCCCTCTTTAACCACGCAACCTCCCGGTGATTCCTAACTGGGAACGTAGGATTGCAATGCCCCCTACCCAGTCAAGCTCTCCAGTAATAACCCAAAAAATCGCCAATGAACTAAACGTCAAACCGTCACAAGTTAGCGCTGCGATTGCGCTACTCGATGAGGGTTCGACGGTGCCCTTTATCTCGCGCTACCGCAAGGAAGCGACCGGCGGGCTCGATGATTTGCAATTGCGTGATCTCGAATTACGCCTGCGCTATCTGCGCGAGATGGATGAACGGGTAGAGACAATTATTACCAGCATCAGTGAACAGGACAAGTTGACACCGGAACTGGAAAAACAGATTCGTGGTGCCGAGACGAAGACCATCCTGGAAGATTTGTATCTTCCCTATAAACCCAAGCGTCGCACCAAGGCCATGATTGCCATCGAGGCGGGCTTAGAACCTTTAGCCGATGAGCTATTTGCTGATCCGAAGCTGGACCCTGATACTCAGGCTCTCAACTACATCGACAACGACTCACGCAAAAATGACATCGAAGATGTCAAAGCTGCCCTCGAGGGCGCCCGCGACATTCTCATGGAGCGCTTCAGTGAAGACGCCGCACTCATGGGCAGACTGCGTAACCACCTTTGGGACAACGGCGAACTTCGCGCCAGCGTCGTAGAGAAGAACAAGGCAGATGCTACCAAGTTTAGCGATTACTTCGATTACAGTGAACGCTTGAACAAGATTCCTTCCCACCGCGCGCTCGCCGTTTTCCGCGGGCGTAAAGAGGGATTTCTGTCTGTGGAGATTGGTAGCGCGGGTGTTGAATCCGGGGCGACCGATCCCTGCGAGGGCATGATTGCCGCGCATTTCGGCATAGCGAACAAGAATCGTCCGGCGGACGCTTGGTTAGGCGGCGTGGTCACCTGGACCTGGCGTATCAAGCTCATCTATCGCCTCGAGACCGACCTGTTAGGCCAGCTTCGCGAGCAATCAGACGACGAAGCCATTCGCGTGTTCACCGAAAACATGAAAGCTATCCTGCTGGCACCACCGGCTGGCAACAAAGTCACTCTTGGCCTCGATCCAGGCCTGCGCACCGGCGTGAAGGTGTGTGTAGTCGATCGCACTGGAAAATTTCTGGAAGACACCGCGATCTACCCTCATCAACCGAGGAATCAATGGGACGAATCCATTTCTGTATTGGCCAAATTGGCGAAGAAGCACGGTGTCGAACTGATTGCCATTGGCAACGGTACCGCCTCGCGAGAGACTGACAAGCTGGCTGGCGATCTTATTAAGTTGCACAAGGAACTGAAGCTCGACAAAGCCATGGTGAATGAAGCTGGCGCCTCCGTGTATTCCGCCTCTGACATTGCCAGAGAAGAATTTCCCGATCTGGATGTGACCGTGCGTGGCGCCATCTCTATTGCACGTCGCCTGCAAGACCCACTGGCAGAGCTGGTTAAGTTAGACCCAAAGTCAATCGGTGTAGGTCAGTATCAACACGATGTGAGTCAATTCAAATTAGGGCAGAGCCTGAATGCGGTGGTCGAAGATTGCGTGAATGCCGTGGGTGTCGATGTAAACATGGCCTCGGCTGCATTGCTAAAGCAGGTCTCTGGCCTGTCATCGTCTATCGCGACGAATATAGTGGAGTATCGCAACCTGCATGGCGAGTTTAGGAATCGGCGCGACCTGAAAGCAGTTCCGCGCTTTGGCGAAAAAAGTTTCGAGCAGGCAGCGGGCTTCTTACGTATCATCAATGGTGACAATCCACTGGATGCCTCTGCTGTTCACCCGGAGTCCTATAGCGTAGTTGAAAAGATCGGCAGCGCAAGCAAGAAAAAAGTTGCCGACATGATGGGGGATCGCAGCTTTCTGACGAAGCTAAACCCTGCGGATTTTATCGATGAGAAATTCGGGCTGCCCACGGTTACCGACATACTGAGCGAACTGGAAAAACCCGGACGTGACCCAAGGCCCGAATTCAAAACCGCAGAATTTAAAGACGGCATCGAGTCCATGAAAGATCTTAAGGACGGTATGCTATTGGAAGGCGTGATAACTAACGTAACCAACTTCGGCGCCTTCGTGGACATCGGCGTGCATCAGGATGGACTGGTACATATCTCCGCCCTGTCGAATACCTTCGTGAAAGATCCGCACACCGTAGTAAAAACAGGCGACGTCGTAAAAGTAAAAGTCATGGAGGTGGATGTGCAGCGAAAACGCATCGGCCTATCTATGCGCCTCGATGATGAACTGCAATCGAAGGCTGACAAGGAAAGTGGCAGCAGGAAAGATAAAGGAAAGGACAGAGGAAAGGAAAAAGGCAAGACCAGCCACAGGACCAACAACAGATCGCCACAAGCCAACACCGGCAGACCAGCATCGGCAAAGCCTGCAGCGCCTGCCGTCGGTACTTTCGGCGCCTTGCTGCAGAATGCCACCAAGGCTAAGAAATAATAGTGGCCATCTAGCCTGGCCTGTCCATAGTGAACAGTGAATTCTTGTCTACACGACTGTAGTCGTTATAGCCCAATCTTCCTATGACCAGCAGTTTAGCCACGTCGACCAGACCCTCATCGGTGATGAAGTTATCATCGATGTGGATCCCTACTACCTCAGCGAATATCACCCGGTAGGCATCCGCTTCTGTCCAGCCGGGAATGTCCACACTCTTCAAGTAGCAGCATTCAAGATGCACGGGGGCCTCTTGAATTCGTGGGGCACCGACGATGCTGGAGGGGATCGCAGTCAAAGAGGAAAGGCTAATCTCATCGACATCCGCTGGCACCGACATCGACGATCGGTTCATCTGCTCTCGCGTGTCCCAGGTAGCCAGGTTACAGACGAACTCCCCCGTCGCCTCAATGTTTCGAATCGAATCCTTCATACCATCCGCTGCCGACCCTACACCACCAGAGAGCATGACTGTCGGTGGGCTATAACTTACCGCATTAAAGAAGCTATATGGCGCGAGGTTGTGAATACCCTCTTTATCAGCAGAGCTTATCCAGCCTATGGGTCGCGGAACAATTAGGCTATTGAATGGATTCTTCGGTAGACCGTGGTTTTTCTTCTTGGGCTCGTAAAACATAGTTATAGGATTCTACTGGTAGATTAAATAGTAAGGCCTGGGAACCCTGCCCTTTAGGCTAACGCTCGGGACAGGGTGCTTAAGGTAAGAAATTATTAACGCTTAACTGCGATGGCCTGAATCTCGAAGCGCGCATCGAATAAGAGACTGCCAGCACCGATGAAGGCTCGCGCAGGAAACTCCTGCGTAAAGAAGGTGCGGTATACATCGTTAAAGACTTGATACAGCGAGAGATCGGAACAGAAGATTTGCACATAGGTCAGATCGTCCATGGTCATGCCAGCATCCTCTAACTGAGCCTTAATCCCATTCATCACATTGCGTGCTTCCGCCGCAGGGTCAGATGGCACTTGACCATCCTCCAAGCCCAGCGTACCCGATATATACAGAGTATTGTCGGTTAGCACTGCACCACTGAAAGGTGACACATCTGCCTGCGATGCATGATTAGGATTAATATAAGCTCTTTCCTGAGCACAGGCGCTCATTGTAGCGAACATGGACAAGACTAGTGCGACAGGTAGATAGCTATTCAGACTGGGCATGATGTTGTTTCTCCTCTAAGAATTCATAGTCAGAGCATGACCGACAATCAACTGCGGCGCAAGTTGCAGCGATTGCGTCTAAGAAAATCCATGTGTTCGTTCTTAACTGCGCTTATCCATTCAATAAAAAACTTGCTCCCTATTCGCTTCACACCTAAGTTTGATTGTGTTCAGAACCCTACCCGTTTAGTGAAGGAGAAATAGATTAATGATAATAGTTAGCGGTAGCATTAAATTCGAATCAGTAGAGGAACTCGAGAACGCGAAGCAAGCCCTGATGGATCGTGCAGCACGTAGTAGAGAAGATGTCGGCTGTATCGACTATGTGTTTTCTCAAAACCTGGAAGACCCAGCGCAGATACCCCTTACCGAGAAGTGGGAGAGTGACGAGCTATTAAAGGCCCATCTGGCAATTCCCGACGAGGAGTTTGGCGCGCTAATGGCCACTGCAAAAATTGCATCTGCAATAGTTGTATCCAGTGAATCTGGCGAAGAGCAGATTCTGATGCAGCGATAAATAGGTCCCGTTTCACCACAATGGCTGCTATATTAGGCGCCGCTTTCCGGGGGTATTTATTGATACTCATCACCGGGAATAAGAAACATTCATCGTTTTTATAATTAGAGGTACACCATGTCCGTGAATTCCACCTACCTGCAAATGCTCTCCACCGTTACAGAAACCGGAGAATTACGCCTGGAGCTAAAAGAGCAGGAAACACCCAAGCCGAATGCCGATCAGGTTCTGGTCAGAATCGAAGCAACTCCGATTAATCCTTCCGATCTGGGCGTTATGTTTGGCTTTACAGACATGAGCGCCGCCACATCTACCGGAACTGGCGGCGATACCGTGCTTACAGCACCCGTCTCCGAGCAAGGCATGCGAGTCATGAAGGCACGGGTAGGACAGGCACTGGCAGTGGGTAACGAAGGTGCGGGTACGGTAGTTGCGACTGGCGACAGTGACGCGGCCAAGAGCCTCGATGGCAAGATTGTTGCTATAGCCGGAGGCCAGATGTACGGGCAATATCGTTGCATAGAGGCCGCCTCCTGCCTGCCTCTGCTAGAGGGCCATACAGCCAAAGATGGCGCGTCCAGCTTCGTGAATCCAATGACTGTACTGTCGATGGTCGAGACGATGAGGATGGAAAATCATACTGCCTTAGTTCATACAGCCGCGGCATCGAACCTCGGCCAGATGCTAAACCGAATCTGTCAGGCCGAAGGTATAGATCTGGTCAATATTGTGCGAAAGGAAGAGCAAGTCGCGCTACTCAAAGAGATGGGCGCCAAATATGTGATCAACAGCAGTGCCGATACTTTTATGGCCGATCTGACCGATGCGATCCATGAAACCGGCGCGACCTTAGCCTTCGATGCAACCGGTGGCGGAATGCTCGCATCAAACATTTTGTCCTGCATGGAAGCTGCCGCCGCCAGAACGCCCGGCGCCTATAGCATCTATGGTTCGGTCAAGCACAAACAGGTTTACCTGTATGGCGGGCTCGATACCTCTCCTACCACATTGAACCGAGGCTACGGCATGGCTTGGGGAGTCGGTGGTTGGTTGCTACCCAATTTTCTTGCTAAAGCCGGAATGGAAGTAGCTGGACGCTTGCGTGCTCGCGTGGCACAAGAGCTCACCACTAGCTTTGCCAGTAATTACACCAATGAGATCTCTCTAAGCGAAGCCCTGGACGCAGACATCATGAAGCAGTATTACGCAAAGCATACCGGCGAGAAGTTCCTGATCTGTCCGCAAAAGTAAGAGCAAAAGAGAACAAAAAAGGCAAAAAAGGGGTAGTAGGGATTTAAATTAAATCCCTACTACCCCTTTTTTGTTGATCTTCTTATATTGACCTTAGAGTACATTCTAGGGTTTATACTGAACTCTCTATTAGGCTGGCCTATCCAATGCCCGCACTGCGCAGGGAGATATAGAGTGAGTAATCACGAAAACGAACAGCAACAGGTAATCGAGCTCAAAGACCCGGTCTGCGGCATGACTGTCTCAACAGACTCTCAACACCATGTTCACCATGCTGGCGTGGATTACTATTTCTGCTGCGCTGGCTGTAGCAGTAAATTCGAATCTGACCCTATCAAATACCTGGAACCGCGCGAACCGGAACCGGCAGATCCAGGCGCCTGGTACACCTGCCCCATGGATCCGGAGGTACGCCAGCTGGGACCCGGCACCTGCCCCAAGTGCGGCATGGCGTTGGAGACGGAGATGCCTAGCCTGGAAGACGACGGCAACCCCGAGCTGACTGACTTCAGCCATCGCTTCTGGTGGACATTGCCGTTCTCATTCGCCGTCTTTATCTTGGCCATGTTCGGTCACGGCCGCGAGTGGGTGCCGGCCGACTGGCAGAACTGGATCGAACTACTATTGGCAGCGCCGGTGGTGCTCTGGGCTGGCCGGCCGTTCCTGGAGCGCGGCATGCAATCGATACTAAACCGCAGCCCCAATATGTGGACACTAATCGGTCTCGGTACCTCGGCCGCATTTACCTACAGTGTGGTGGCAACACTTGCGCCACAACTCTTCCCCGAATCGTTTGTTATGAACGGTCGGGTCGGAGTCTATTTTGAAGCGGCCGCCGTCATCATCTCCCTGACACTGGTCGGGCAGATATTCGAACTCAGGGCTAGAGCCCAGACTTCCACCGCAATTAAGGCGCTTCTGCAACTGGCACCGAAGACCGCGCGTCGCATCGATGCCGATGGCCGCGAGAGCGATGTGCCCATCGATGAGATACAGATCGGCGATCGTCTTCGCGTTCGCCCCGGCGAGACGCTTCCGGTGGATGGCGATGTGATTGAGGGTAATAGCTCCATAGACGAATCAATGCTCACCGGCGAACCTTTACCAGTAAGCAAGCATCCCGGCGACAAAGTCATAGGCGCGACTCTGAATACCAGTGGAAGTTTGATCATCGTCGCTAAACACGTAGGCGCTGAATCAACACTGGCGCAGATCGTTAATCTGGTTGCTCAGGCACAGCGTTCCCGCGCGCCACTACAACGCCTGGCCGATATCGTGGCGGGTTACTTCGTCATGACGGTCGTATCCATCGCCATCTTTACTCTCATTATATGGGGCCTGCTAGGCCCGCAGCCCAGCTGGGTCTATGGCCTAATCAATGCGGTCTCCGTGCTGATCATCGCCTGTCCCTGTGCGCTGGGACTCGCCACCCCCATGTCCATCATGGTGGCAACGGGAAGGGCCGCCAGCAAGGGCATCCTGTTTCGCGATGCGGCCGCAATCGAACAGCTGCGGCAAGTCGATATCCTAGTGGTAGACAAAACCGGCACTCTTACTCTTGGTCGCCCCAGCCTGCTGAAGACCATAGCGCTAGCCGATCACTCAGAGGAAGAAGTTCTGCGCCTCGCTGCCAGCATCGATCAGGGCAGCGAACATCCGCTTGCCAAAGCCATCGTCGAATCCGCACACGCGCAACAACTTGAACTAGAGGCCGTGAGTGATTTCGATTCTGCTTCCGGCATCGGCGTAACGGCTACGCTTCTCTCAGATGCAGGCAATGCGCAACAACTCGCACTAGGCAACACCGCTTTCATGCGGCAACTAGGCGTGGAAATGAAGGACTTTGCTAATCAAGCCGATGACCTGCGGCGCGATGGCGCCAGTGTAGTCTTCCTCGCGATGGAGCAAACACTGCTCGGCCTCTTGGCGGTAGCCGACCCTATTAAGGAGTCGACCCCCACAGCACTGAAAGAACTACGAGACAGTGGCCTTCGCCTGATCATGGCGACCGGCGATGGCGAGCTCACCGCACTCGCGGTAGCAAAGGAACTAGGTATTGAGGAGATCCACGCCGAGGTCACCCCGGCCAAGAAACTGGCACTGATAGAGCAGCTACAGAGCCAGGGTCATAAGGTTGCTATGGCCGGCGACGGTATCAATGACGCACCTGCCCTTGCCAAGGCTACGGTGGGCATCGCCATGGGCACCGGCACCGACGTCGCCATGAGCAGCGCGCAGGTGACACTGGTAAAGGGCGATCTGCGCGGCATCGCCCAAGCGCGACTCATATCGGAACAGACCGTTGCCAATATGCGCCAGAATCTGACCTTCGCCTTCCTCTACAACAGCATAGGTGTGCCGATCGCTGCAGGAGTTTTATTCCCCGTATTCGGTCTGCTGCTCTCACCCATGATTGCAGCCGTCGCCATGAGCCTGAGTTCGGTGTCGGTGGTGAGTAATGCGTTGCGCTTGCGGTTCTGAATTCTGAAATCGACCCAGATAAGCGAATAGGTCAAGACACCTTGATGGCTCGATAAAACAGTAAAATGGTGCCAGCTCCTTTGCTGCCACGTCTACTTTGCTTTTTATTTCACATCCGTGTTGCACTAACTATTACAGTCTCTAAGTCAGATACTATGACTAGGGCTCCAATCCAAGCTGCTCCAGGCGTCGGGCCCCGCCCAAAATACCGACCATGCCATAGTTTCCCTCATGGCAGGCGTACTCATAGATGTTTTCGTCAATCCTCGATAGGGCGTATTCACCGGAAAACTGCGCACTAAATACAGTTGGGTCATCCACGGTAAAACCATAGATCATCTTGTTGTTTGAATCCCGGCGGAAGGTCTCGATGACAGTGAGGTTATCTGTTGGCACACCGTACAGTGTCTGCCAGTTGTTATAGTGCTTGGTTTCAACCACCAAGGTCTCGCCTTCCCAACGCCCTATTGAATTTCCCATCCATTTTCTATGCGCGGCGGCCGCCGGATTGTGTTCGTCTGTAATCTTAACAATGCGGGTATCGTGGGCCATCTCGGTGGTAATGCTGATGTAACCTGGCGACTGATTAAAGGTAAGGAGGCTATTGTAGATGCTCGGTCGCATCACCGGGCTGCCAAAGTTGCCATTCAACAGACAACGCTCACCCAAGCCACGCCCCTCCGGGCCGTCGCTGTTTCTACCCCGGCTACCTCGCGCCGCCATGCGCTCGTCGAATCCAGCCACGCGTTCAGGCATGCGTCCATTCGCCGGGTCGGTAATTGCAGAAGTTCGAAATTCACCGTCGATAGTCGGTATGAATTTAGCATCCTCGCGCCAGAATAAGTCATAGTTGCCAAGGGAAGGCAGAGCCTCACCTACCTCTGGTGGCGCCCGATCGGGACTCAATGGCTCATTAGCCGCTTCGAATTTCTGCTGTACTGCGCCTTCCAGGACCAAAGCCTCTTCCTCGGTGTAGGCTCGCTTCTCACCCAGCTCGACAGGCCTCTCGAATGGCATGATTGTGGCGTGTTTCCATACACCGTGAAAATTAGGCACACCCCATTCTGTTTTGGGTACCGAGTATTCTTGAGCAGTCACACCAGCACTGAAAAGACTGAGTGCTAACACTGTATAAGTAATTCTCATAATTTTTCTCCCGTGAAACACTTGCCTTAACCATGTTGCTGAAAGGCCGATTGAATTGCTTGGCTTTACAACGCACTAGTCAGAGTATTCTCCATAAGCCTGCCGCAACCATCCTTCTGTATTCTCATTCGCCGGAGCGAAACCGTCTGCCGGCTCACTCGCCAGCATCTCATCGACAGACATGCCCTGCACCTTCGCACGAACCAGATTACCACGTATCACAACCAGCATATTGCGAAACTCTAATAGATCATCTCTGGTCGCGAGTTGACCATGACCGGGAATGATTATAGTACTCTCGTTTATCAGGCTAGCAATGTTCATTAGTGCGTCGATCATGCCGTCGGCAGTGCCTCCATTGTCTCTATCGATGAAGGGCAGTCCGTAGCGCACAAACATATCACCGGTGTGGATGACGTTGGATTCGCGAAAAAATACCTGCGCATCGCCATCGGTGTGACCGTTGCCGGTGTTGATGATGTCCACCGCGTTGCCGTTGAGGTAGAAACGCATTTGCTCCTCGAAGGTGATCTTGGGTAGACCTACTGCCTCATAGGCTTCCTGCACGCGACCACTTCCGGAGAGAACCTGAGTGCTCTCCATGCGCTTGCGCGCATTGTCCTGCGCCACTATATACGCTCCGGCCCTACCGAAGTTGGTATTGCCGTCTGTGTGATCGTAATGAAAATGGGAATTCATAACAAAAGTCACCGGCTTGTCCGAAAGCTCGGCGATAGCCGCCTGGATCTTCATGGTCAACGGACCAAACTGATCGTCCACGATGATGACTCCGTCATCACCTATGGACACACCGATGTTTCCCCCGCTGCCCTGTAGCATATAGATGCCATCGCGTACTGGGGTGGTGGTGATCTCGATCTCGTTAAAATCCTGAGCGACTGCCATTAGCGGCAGTACTACAAACGCGAGCAATGTCAGTCGAATTGGCATACGGCATGATGTATTTTTTTTCATCAGATTGATCTCTTTATTGTAGTTAAGCTAATGCGCACTCACGTGCGGTATGACTGCTGAGCAAATAGGCCCAAGCAGTCAGCGAATATCCTTGTGTAAATCTCTCTTAAACTGCCTGGCTTTTTCGACATAGACCTCTGCACTTTTTTCAAGTTGTGCCTGCTGCTGCTCAGTCAGAGTCTTAACAACCTTAGCCGGAGAACCCATCACCAGCGATCCGTCCGGAATTTTTTTGCCTTCGGTGACGAGACTATTTGCCCCTATTAAACAATTCTTGCCGATCTTCGCACCGTTGAGCACGACGGCATTAATACCTATCAGGGTGTTATCGCCGATAGTACAGCCGTGCAACATTACCTTATGGCCGATGGTGACATTTCTGCCTATCGTTAGCGGAGAACCTACGTCTGTGTGCAGAACGGAACAATCTTGCACATTGCTGTTCTCGCCAATGATGATAGGGTCATTGTCGCCCCGTATGACGGCGTTGAACCAGACGCTGACGTTGTTTTCCAGTCGCACGTTTCCGATCACGTCTGCGCTGTCGGCGACAAAATAGTCTTCGCCCGCAATATCGACCCTACTCTCTCCTAAACGGTACAACATACTTCTATTCCTTGTGCTTCAGTGGATAATTCAGATTCGCTCAGCCACGGGGATCGAGTCGCAGAAAATAGCGCGGCGGAAAGCCAGTACGAAACCTGAACTCGAAACCGAAACTATAGATTTCTCTAATGCGTTCTTCTTCAGCGCCTTCTAGCGGAACTGCGAGGTAGGACGCGAAGGCATCATTGCCGGGCATTTTTACTTCTACGTTTGGATTGTCTAGCGCCTGCTTATACCAGGCCCTGGGCCAATGATTCGCAGCGATGTAGTTCTGACCATCGATCCGTTCAAGCCGCACCACCCGGTCGTGCCGTTCGTTGTCTTCATTGAAAGTTGCTATCACTATTGAGGTGCTACCCTGGGGTTGATTCATACCCAGCTGCGCCTCAAACCAGACGATAGAACCCACATAGGCCAAAAATATTACGCCCAAGCCGGCTAGTGACCACTTTACGATCTTATTATTTTTCATGTTTACTCCTAATAACTAGGGCAGAGCACTCTTTCTGTATTCCTATTCCAAGCTTTTTAGCGCAGAATCAAACTGTCTAAGATAAAACCTTAGCGGGTGTAACTCAGTTGGTAGAGTACTAGCTTCCCAAGCTAGTTGTCGCGAGTTCGACCCTCGTCGCCCGCTCCAATTCTATTTCCTTGTTCCCTGCCCTATGGCAGGCGGAAAACATACAAGGTATTACCACCGCCACGCTGGCGAATCTCCGGCGTGTGTCTTCTGTAGTTAACTCCCTCGCCCGCCGCTATCGCGATGTACTGCACGCCATCGACGCTATAGCTAACCGGGAAACCACCGGCGGTTGAGTTCAGAATCTGTTCCCAGAGGATGTCGCCGCTCTCGGCATCGAAGGCACGGAAGCGCCTGGCGTCGTCCGAGACAAAGACCAACCCACCTCCGGTAGTAAGTACCGAGCCGCCTATACCCGCGCGCTGCCTGTAGGTCCAGCGTGTCTCGCCGGTTGCTACGTCTATCGAGGTGAACTGCCCTACCTGACCGGTGTCTTCGGGCCCGATTTCTGTACTGCTCCTGGCAGAGGCATGATGCAGACCCACGGTTGGATCCACCGGTCTTAGAGCAAAATTCATGCAGGTATTGTTAGTGGGTGTATACAGCGAATTAGTCTGTGGGCTGTAGCCTACCGAGTTCCAGTTGATGCCACCCTGGGTAGTTGGGCACACGAGTTTCTGCTGGCCGATCTCGGTGATATTGATCTCAGGGTTGGTAATGCCCTTACGCCCCTCAACGTCTACGCCGACAATCACGTTCTGAAAATTCGTCTCGGTTGCCCAGAGGAATTCGCCCGTGGCGGCATCCAAGGTCCAGACGATTCCAGGCTTGCCTGGGATGCCGGTGATGACTTTCCTGCGCTCGCTGGAGGCGATATTCGGATTCATCCACGACACGGCGTCGGCGTCGGGCGTGACTTCTGTCTCGACGATTAGGCGCTCGAAGGGATGATCCTGATCCCAGTTGCCACCCGGAATATGCTGGAAGTACCAGTCGATTTCGCCGGTATCGGCATCAAGTGCCAAGGTGGAATTCGTATAGAGAACATCGCCACCTCTAGTGCCACGCTGTACTTCTCCCCAGGGAATAGGCACCGCTACGCCGATGAAGATTAGATTGAGTTCCGCATCGAAGCTGGCCGGCATCCAGGCGGAGCCGCCGCGGCGCTGTTCGTCGGGCAAGTCGCCCCAACTCTCCCAGTTGGGTTCGCCGATCTTAGGCACGGTATTGGTCCGCCACAGCTCTTCGCCAGTATCGGCATCGTGGGCGGTAATCCAACAGCTAGTATTTATATAGTAACAACCGGACATGCCCGTTATTACCTTGCCATTGAAAACCTGAGGACCGCCAGAATAGTGCTGCCCAACCGTCCAGTCACCGATCTCTTTTTCCCAGGTAACTTCACCGCTGGTCGCGTTTAGCGACACTATATAGGCATCGCGGGTCGCGATGAGTAACTGATCCTTGTAGAGGGTGCCGTTGCGGTTCGCACAGGACAGCGGTGCCACGTGATCCACAGTCGGACGGCGATATTCCCATAGGGGCGTGCCGTCGGTAGCGTCTACGGCCTCAATAAAGTCACAGGCCTGCGGCAGGAACATGATGCCATCGTGCACCAATGGTGTGGTCTCCTGCTTTCCCGGCTCCATGGTCCAGGACCAAGCCAGTCGCAGGCTATCCACGTTATCCCTGTTAATCTGATCCAGCGGGCTGTAGGCCCAATGATTCGGCGTTCCCCTCCACATTAGCCAGTCACTGGCAGGCGGATTTGCCAGCTCTTCAAGAGTGACCGGGGTGTAGTTTTCCAATAGTGCCTGCCCTTGAGATTGGGCCAGGGCCGCAGTAGCGGTCAGCAGCAAACTTGTGAAAACTGCACTGAGAAGCTGTCGCAATGCGCGGTGGTGCATGGTGAGGGCTCGCATGATTTATTCCTTCTTATTCTTGTAGACTGATCCGCAGCGGCTAAATGGCCTGATTTTCGAGGCTGTGGCCAGATTTGCTTGCAGGAACCACAGATTAGCAAACTTCTACTGAAAATTGACCCGTGCGCTGCTAATATCCGCCGATGGAATCGATAGAGCAACCAAAACAAGACGAACTGAGCGGACTTCTTGCTCTACTTGAGCAGGCGCAGAAATCCCTGTCCCAGCACTGGCTGGGAGACGGCTTCGTAATCGAGCTGCTATTGGCTAGCGTGATCACACGCGGACATGTACTTGTAGTAGATGTCCCCGGCGTGGGCAAGACTACGCTGGCCAAGAGCCTGGCGCAGATCCTCGGGCTCGATTTCAATCGGATTCAGTTCACCAACGACATCCTACCCGCAGACATTTTAGGCGGCAGCATCTATAACACCAGCGAGGCAAAGTTTTTCTTTTCGCCGGGCCCTATCTTTACCGACTTTCTATTGGCCGACGAGATTAACCGCGCACCTACGCGAAGTCAGTCAGCCTTCCTGCAGGCGATGGAAGAAGGCTATGTAGCCGCCGACGGGGTCAACCAACCCCTATCTAAACTATTTACGGTGATAGCCACACAGAATCCTATCGATTTCGATAGCACCAACCCCCTGCCCGAGGCACAGCTGGATCGCTTCCTGACATCGATAAGCCTTGGCTATCCGGATATGGAAGCGGAACTGCATCTACTAGGCGAATACGGCGAGGCGGCAAAACGTAATCCAGAGCCTATCCTGAGCAAGGACTCGGTGACCGCGCTACGCAGCGCCTGTGATGACGTGCACCTGCACGCCGACTTGGCCCGTTACATCGTAACGCTGGCGAGAGCGACCCGTGAAGACGCTAACATCAAGCTCGGCATCTCTCCGCGCGGCTCAATGCATCTGGCATCTGCCTGTAAGGGCTATGCCCTGGTGAAGGGTCGACAGCAGGTCATTGCCGAAGACGTACAGAAGCTTATCCCGTCGGTGTGGAATCATCGTATTCTTCCACGCCATGGTCGCGACAATGACAGCACACAGGCACATGATTTAATGCAGGGCATCGTCGCTAGTGTTCCGGTACCTCGATGAATGATATGGGGTCAGAATAAAATCTATTTTGGTATGCTCAGAATGCGTAAATTGTATGGAATAGTTTTCACTGCGACCCCTCTGTCTTCACCTCTATCTCCACCCCTCTGTCTTTCAAGCTCAGTTCTGCCCCATGAGTGAACTAGCAGACCGCCCTGTTCGAGTACCCGAGGAGATCATACTCGTCCATTGGTGGAGATTGATACGCTGGTTCTCGAACCTGCGATTGGTGCCGCGCTGGCACGAACATCGTGCGCGACTTCTGCTTAGGACAATTCGTAGGCTCTATTATGACGGCTTAACCCGCACCGGAAAAATTGTTCTTATCTGCTCACTACTGATCTTTATGTTTAGCTATAGAGCGAGCAATGGCTTTATGCTCTTCACCAGCGCATTTGCCATAGGCCTTCTGCTATGGGGCGCTCTACTTGGGTTTATCTATAGGCCGAGAGTGTCTCTGCAGCGAGAAACACCTGGTATCGCCGTGGCAGGCCAGCCTCTATTGTCGAAGATTAAGATAAATAACAATGGCCGACTTGGCCTCTACAACTTTTCTTTGCGTGAGATGGTTGTGCCCTTTGGTCGCTGGCCGAAAGAATGGTTACGACCACATCGACAAAGCTTACCCGCAGGACAGAGTATAAGCCTATCGGTTCAATGTGAGCCGCAGCGGCGCGGTGTGCTCCACTTGTCCGGCCTAGCTGTGCAGACTTACTTTCCCTTCTTCCTGACTCGGCTGACTACGAGAGTAATTGATGCAGCCGATGTGTATGTGCTGCCCGAGACCCTGAAAGTTTCCATACCGTCGCTTCGCAACATCGCTGATCAGGCCACTAAGCGCCTAACCCTCGGCAGTGAGAATACGCGAAAAGGGCCATCGCTGGACTACGCTTATTCGCGGCCCTACCAAACTGGCGACTCGATGCGCCGCCTGGATCATCGCGCCAGCAGTCGCTATGGCGAACCGATGAGCAAGGTGTTCGAAGGCGTGGAGCAGATTCGCCGCGACAAGGTCTACCTGGTTATAGATCTGAGCCTCGCCGATTTTCAAGCCTGGCAACGTCGGCCACTCGACGAAGAGCCTCTGGATGAGAGGCTTGCCCTTGCAGTAGAGATTGGTTTGTCGGCGCAAAATGAAGGCTTTAGCCTTGCCGCAGTGGCGACGGGCAGAGAATGGCACCCGCTTGATAATCTTCATCAATTCCATCAGCACATCGCTACCTGCACTCCCGAGAGAGGCTACTCCGATGAACTACAGACGCTTCCCGATTCAGTTCTGCTAGAGGAAGGTATTCATGTGCTGGTGCTGGGACGATGGACGAAAGAGGCCGAATCATTGGTGGATCGCTGGCAGCACGCCGGCATACTCGTGCTGGTTTTTCTCATCCCGGAATCATTAGCGGATAGCGGCAGCCTGCCAGAAGAAAATCACTTCGTCGAAGTTCAGTCTCTTCTCGACCATGAAGCGAAGTCTGCTACCGGCCTGCGCGGGCGCGTGAAGGCAAGGCTTAGCAGGCCCGCGAAGAAGGAAGCCGACTAATGCCTCTTGGACAAATTTTTCTGACACTATTCCTTGCTCTACAGTCTCTGCACCTGGGTCTATCCATGGAGCTAACAATCATTATTTGGGCTGGCATAGGCCTGAGCGTACTGGGGTCACTCAGGCTGGTGCAAGTGGAGAGACCAACCTGGGGTCTGTCTTTCGTCTTGTTAGCTACAGGTGGATTTCTCGGCAGCCAGGTGCTCGAGGACTGGGCCATCGAAGGTTCTTGGGCGCAGACCAACGGGCTCGGTGCTGGCCTGGTACTCAGCCTTCTGACCTATCAGCTCTGGCTGTTTGCATCCGGAGAATTAAAAGAGGAAAGAGTAAAAAGAAATACGTACTTCGCTCTAGAGCGAAATTCACAGACAATTCTCGTTCTAGGTCTGCTGCTAATGTTGTTAATCGCACCGCCAGCACAGACCGTAGTTCAATTTTTTGGCGTACCCGTTGCACTCACGACTATTGCGGCAATTTTACTAGCCAGCCTCACACTGATGGCAGACCGCTGCGGCGATAGACTGCTCTCGCGCCTTGCGCTGCTGCTACCACTATTCTTGGTAGCACCTTTACTAGGACTACTATTGAGCATTGGCCAGGGTCCGGTTATCTCCGCTCTGGGAGATATATTCCCGCGCGGAGACAACTTTACACCAACAGGTTTTTCTCCGCGTCAGCAGCTGCGGGCATCGGCCTTTCTGCAGCCTTCAAATCGTGCCGTAATGCGCGCTACCAGCGATAGCCAGCCCAACCAGTACCTTGCCGGAAACAGGCTCGTCGTGCTGGATGACGATCTCGTGTGGCAGCCAGTCGAGCGGCCTCTGTCAGCTCTCACACTCCTGGATGCCGACATCGATACGACTGGCGATTTGCGCTATGCAATGGACAATCATCAATACAGGGATAATCTGCCGCCACAGCGCATCGATATTCAGAGCCTGACCAGCACTAATTTTATTTTCATGAGCCCTAACACTAGCCATTTAATAGGACGCTTCGAAGCGCTAACACGCAATGCTGCGGACATTTGGTCACCTGTTTATGATCGTGGTGCCGACAGACGTTGGAAGATCGAAACAGGCAACGATTCTGTGCCCGATGTATTTTCCGAAGATAACCTGCAACTACCTGGTTTTTGGGATGCCGAGCTACAGCGCAGGAGCGAAGAATTTATAGCCAGTGACGAGCAGCAGACCGTCTACAATGTGCTAGATCATTTTATTGCGCGCAGCTATTCGCTGGAGACAAACTTTGACTCAGACAAACCCTTCCACGATTTCTTCATCAACGACAGGCCTGCCTATTGTTTCTGGTTTGCAACGGGCGCCACTCTGGCACTGCGCGCCAACAACATACCGGCCCGAATCGTAGGCGGCTATGTTATCCATGAGAGAATCTCGCCGCAGATGTGGCTGGTACGCCAGCGCGATGCACACAGCTGGGTTGAATGGCAGGACACCGAAGGTTATTGGCATACAATAGATCCCACGCCTCCCAGCATCGCGGGCTTCTTTGGCGGATACGAATCGAGTCAGTTTAGTATTCTCTATCATCGTCTAGCGGGTCAGTGGCAGAAGCTGATAGACGCCGTACTCGCAGACGTACTACTCGCCAATATCGTTCGCTATGGCGGAGTGTTAATCCTATTATTCCTGTTTGTGCGGGAGTATCGCCGCATACGTGAAAGACGGGATCGGGTCGATTCACGCACATTACGGTGGCAGAAGGTCTGGCAACGCTTCCTTGACGCTGCCAACTTACCTGCGAACGAATCCTGGACAGCGAGCAGCTATGCCGACAACCTTCCTGAACAGTGGCCCTCGACGCGGGTCGAGGCAACAAAGAAGTTTCTCCAAGACTATGCACTACAGCGCTTCTCGCAAGACGACGAACTGGCTATCGAAGAGGTAGAAGACTCCCTAGAGGAATGCCTGAATGTCTTGGCGAAATAAACCTGGGCGGGCATAGCTTTTATCAGCCAGAACTCTTAGTCTCTACTTACAAGTCAAACACGAAAACATCTACAAGGAGAAACAGACAATGCGATCAGTTCACAGAATATCGAAATACCTGAGCCTTCCCTTTTTCGGCCTTTCTGCCATGTTGGCAACGTCATTTCTGCAGGCGGCAGACAATGACTGGGTCACACTTATCGATGGTACAGAGGGAATGGAAAACTTCAATATTGTCGGCGATGCAAACTGGACCGCAAAGGACAATGCTATACAGGCAACCGAAGGCAGCGGTGCTTCCTGGTTGGTAAGCAAGAAGAACTACAGCAATTTCTCGTTACGCGTCGAATTCTGGGCCAGCGAAGATTCCAATAGCGGTATTTATATGCGCTGCGCAGATGCCAATCGGATTACCGATCGTACCTGCTACGAGGCGAATGTATTCGATCAGCGCCCCGACCCCTCCTTTGGCACCGGTGCAATAGTGCACATCGCTCCGGTCGATGAGCCTCGACCAATGGTTGGGGGAAAATGGAATGTTTTCGTCATCACCCTAGATGGCGACCATCTAGTGGTAGAACTGAATAACGAGAAAACGGTAGATGTCCGTGATGATCTGCTTGCCAGCGGACCGATCGGCTTGCAGTGGGGGCGTGGCGCACTCCGCTTCCGCAAGGTAGTCATAAAAGAACTATAAAACTAGAACGCAGAAACCAAAAAGAGGCGGTGAGAAGTTAATCCTCACCGCCTCTTTCTATTCAGCTATGCAATAAGCTAAGGCTCTAGCTATATTGCGATTTCCGACTGCCTACTACTCGACCATTCCCTTCATAGCGGCGAGAGCACCTTCGAACATGCTACGTCTTCTCGCGACATCCGCATCTTTCTCGGCTTGAGTCTCATAGTTTGAAACATCCAGCATCAGGGTGTAAAGCAGCTTAGAGCTGTTCGCGCCTGCAGGTCGTGCTTCGAGAAAGCCATGGTATTGATTGTAGAACCCTTCTTCCGGTACTGGCTGGGTATAACCGTAAGATAACTCGGTCTCTGCGACGAGAATCTCGATAACCCTGCCACCCAATAATGAGCGCACCGTACCTAGAGCGCCGTCGCCCGAAGTAATCTCGCAGGGCAGATTAAGCCATTCGCTGATGTCGCAATAACCACCAACCTTGGACCACACCTCGGCGGCAGGCTTGTTGACGTCGATCTCCATCTCGATGGCGACATATTCGGGCTGCGCTTGGGCCGCAGTGGCGATAAAGCCGATGGCTGCGAACAATGACAAAATAGTACGTTTCATGCGTGTTTCCTTTTCTTTGATTAATTTCGGTTTGTTGTCGGGGAATTGCTGGTTCAGAGGTAGAAAGTCGACAGACAGCATAAGCAATTATTTAGCTTCCGTCATATACATTCGCTTATTCACACTATCCAGCGTGATAATGAAGTCCTCAAGCAGCGCCTCTCCAATCGTACCTACAGTCAAGAACTCTGCCTCCGGATCGGACGTGAGCCTCTCGCCCCTGCCTGCATAATGATCATAGGGAACCTCCAGGTGAGGGATATTTGTCTCCACACTGCGCAGCTTCAAAGCGCCTAGCTCTATAGATACATATTCGATGAAGAAATCCGATGCCTCAAGCAAAGAATTATCACCGAGAAACTCCGCATCGGTGAGGCCTAAAGACTCACTGGTCGCCCTGTCTAGCAGCATAAACTCTCTATAGCCGCTATCGACTCTTAGCCACGTATCCAGGCCCTCTACATTCGCCGCAATGGCTAGCTCGGCCAGCTCAGAGTTGACATGAAAGGCAGTGCTTGCCTGCGCCTGTAGATCGATAGAGCTGCGATCTAGCGTGCAGACTTCCCCCCTATCGATATCGATCTGCAAAAGCTCATTCTCTCCAATTTCCAGCTGCAATGCCACGAGCATATCGCCCTGCGCATCAGAGAGACTGCTACAGCCTGTTTCAGCACTGTGGGCTATTTGGCCAATGCTAAGTCCGCAGCCTATTAGAACAAGGAACAATTTTTTTTTCATGCGCAGCGCTAGCCAGATCCCGTAATTAGCAAAACTCAGGGCCAAGATTACATCAGAATTTACTCAAGCAATAGTCATACAAAAAATAGGGGAAATAGCTCAGGATAAATCTGAGCTGCTCTAGCTTGGTGCGCAGGCACTCGTTTGTGCACAACTCTTCCTCGTCAAAGCTCTAATTCCGCCTCATTCCCAGGCACTTCTACGAGATATAAATTTTCCTACCTTGCGCTGATGGGCTTGTTCTAGTGGCTTTCGCAGATTCCAGGCGCGATCTTTCACGGCTCGTCTTACGGCTGTCATTTCTTTCTCTACTAATAACTAAATTGGCACAAGGATTGCAAAATATGAACCAGTTGCTTCCGCTAAAGCACGACTTCGATTGACTACCAAGGATTGGGAATCTCTCGAACTTATCCACGGAAGCTCATTTAGGATCTATACCAATGCAAACTCATCACCGAGGACTGCGTACTTTCTGTACCGCGGCCCAGCACCTTAGTTTCAAAAAAGCAGCCAATGAGTTATCCCTGACTCCCAGCGCCGTGAGCCATCAGATCAGCGACCTAGAAGAGGAGCTAGGTACAAAGCTGTTTAAGCGTATGACTCGTCGCATAACCCTGACCCCTGATGGATCCATTCTGTATGGCGAAATCAGCCCCTATCTGAGGGCGATCGATGAGGCCACTAATAAAATTCGTAAGCAAACGACGCGTCACCCTCTGCTAGTGCAGATGCCCGAGTTCTTCGCAAGCGATCTTCTCATGCCGCGCATGAGCGGCTTTAGCGACGCACACCCGAATATTGATTTACAGATAGAGGGTCTTGGGATTACCGACGCCCAAAATCCAGCCGCTGACATTAATATAGTCCTCTCGCGCAAGATGCCGAAGGCGATTCAGGTCGCAAAGCTATTTCCTATACGCTATGTACCTGCCTGCAGTCTGGCACAGAAGGAAGAATGGGAGCACGAAGGAATCACAGAGCTGGCTGCAATAAAGAAGGCGACAATTTTATTGCACAAGGCTAGACCGAATGCCTGGGATCAGTGGGCAGAAAATGCTGGAGTCGCCGATCTTCGTCCCAAGAAAATTATCTACGTCGACAGCATGTTCGCTCTGTCCAGGGCTGCAGAACAGAGTGTCGGTATTGCGTTGATGCCGCTTCCGGTTAGCCAGGATTGGTTCGATTCAGGATCATTGGTTGCATTGCACGACTCTCATCTTATGACCGAAGACTATTATTGGTTAGTGCTCAACGGTAACAGCAATAAAAGAATAGCCCTGACGTTCTGGCATTGGCTAATCGAAACATTTAATCAGTAGAAAATGATTGAGAACTGAACGTTTGGAAAAAATCAGTAAAGAAGATAGAGAATTGAGTGAGAAAGATAGATGCGAAATATTCACCCGTTACATTAGGAAACATACTTTGTCACCGCCATCGGTGATCCTTACTATAGGCACAAATCGAGAAACAGACGGCACACAAATCTAACTGCATCTACTTAAAAAGAGTTGCATTAGTAATGTAAGTAAAAATATCTAAGGACAAATAAATTTCAGCCAGTGTGTTTTGCGATTTTAAAACCTAACTAACCATTTACCATATTTACAAAGGATCAATCATGAAATCTTTCTCACATTCAAAACTTACACTTGTCGCTATCACTCTTGCATCTTCGTTAACTACTACTAGCGCATTTGCTGACTATCACTTAACTGCCTTCAGCAACACACTGGGCTTCAAGGCGCTTATTAGCGAAGACATCTCTGCGACAGAAGCAACCTTTGCATCGCGCAGCATCAAGAACATGGACTATTTTGAAGCTAACAATCTCTGTGTTGCTCAAATAATTCTGGAGGATTTCGACTCTGCTATAGCCAGCTGTAGCAGCGCTCTTGATAAGGCAGGATTTTCCTCAGAGCTTACTATCGAGAAAGAGAAAATCGCGCTGGCGGCGATCTACTCTAATCTGGCGGTGGCGAAGGCCATGATCGGCGATACTGCTGGCGCGAATGTCGACCTCGAGATGGCGCTAACGCTTAACAAGAGAGACGACAACGCCAATATTAACTATGACCTGATTAGCACCAATCTTCTAGCGGGAAGCTAGGCAACAAGCGCTAAGCTAGCAAACGAACAACTCTCCTTGGCTGAACTACTAAGACTGTAATACACTTTTAGTGAATTCAGCATTTTTTTGGTTCGTCGCTTATGTTGTTAACGTGCCGCTCGGCCTAGATAGATCTGAAACGTCCTCTCCACATAGTCATCCACACCTGGTACAAAAAGCACGGCGAGGATGGTGGCAACAACCGCCACAGCAGTAAAAATATAGAAGTTCTTCATGATGCAAACCCTTTAGTTATGAAGCGGTCGCTAGCTACGCGGTGCAGCCTCGAACACCCACACGTCACCCGCTTCGACTGCAGCACGAGTAGTCGCCGATGGGTACTTGGCAGTTATTGTAGCGGTCAATCCATCGAGCACATCACCAGAGCGCAGGCGCTTGAGCTGGCGCTCGTAGCGGACACCATTGATGCGAATTACGGCGCGCCCATCGCGTTCGGCTTGAATAGGCCACTGCTTCCAAAGACGGCCAATAGGGTTTCCCATATAACCTGACCAGATATATATCTTGTTCTCGTATTCGGCAATCCAGATTCGTCGAGACTGGGCAGGATCTAACAGCTGCATTTCTATCGTTGGAATATCACTCACGAAACTCCAGTCAGGATCCGGGCCCGAATGCAGCTCTCCCGCTACAAGTGGGCCGCCAGAGAAGACGCGATTTGGGCCGTCTTCGAATCGCTGCTTCGCACCTGCGGTAGCAATCGCCGCGACAGGAATCAACAACAAGCAGAACACTACAATAATTGCTCTCTTGATTATCTTCATAACATCCTCTATTGGATTAGTAATAACTTTCTATAGTTCATATAAGAATGGGGCCTGAGTAGGTAACACCCAAGGCCCCATTATTCGAACAGCGAACTAAAAATTACTGTGCTTCGGACTCGGCTAAGGCATCCTGCACTCTCGCTCCGCGAAGAATGTTTACCATGCCGTAATTTCCCTCATGGCATGCATACTCGTAGAGCAAGCCCGCTACCTTCGTCATCGGTATAATGGCGGTGAATTTGTCAGTAAATGTCGCTGGATCGTCGACGGTGAATTCATAATCTACAGTATAGGGGCCTACACGAGTAAAACGTTCTGTGAGCACCTTGTCTGCGGACGTTCCAGCCTGGCCGAAGCTAGAAGACAGACCATTGAAATTCCGCGTCTGTACTACCAGCGTGTCTCCCTCCCAATAACCACGAGAGTCTCCCATCCACAATCGAACATCATCACTAAGAGAAGCCAATTCGCTTGGCGCGTCCACCAGAGGCACAACACGTGCATCGTGAATCATCTCGGTCAAGATGACAGCGGTATCCTTGCTCTGAAAAATTTGCACATTATTGTTGTACAGGCTGGGAATAAACGGGGGGCCAGCATTGAATCCTATGAGACAACGCTCAGAAAGACCGCGATCCTCTGGGCCATCTGTGCCTATGCCGCCGGCAGAGATACGTACCGGACGCGATTCACCTGTTGTATCGCCTCCGTATACTCCCTGATTGGCTATCGCACCCTCCACCAGCGCCGGGAGCCTGCCATCAACCGGGTAAACAATATGCGAGGTGCGCACATCGCCACCGATACCCGCATTCTCAACCCAGAAATCGTTATAGGAGCCATCGACTCCCTCGACCGCAATCGCACCATCATTCGATGCATCTCTGGCGGCCCGTTGCTCTGCAACCGCCCGTACTTCCTCCGGTGTGAGGAATTGACGATCACCGTATCGAGATGGTCGCTGCATGGGTGTATTAGACGAAAAATTCCATACTCCCTGTAGGTCGGGCTGACCCCACTCTGTGCGAGGAACGACATAGTCATCTGCAGCAAAAGCCGCAAAAGAGAACACACAGCCTACCGCCAGTGCGGTAAGACTTTGACACGCTATTATTGTTTTTCTCATGAAAAGCTCCGCGGGTAACTAATTACCGATAGCTAAAAGGTAGCTCATTCCCCAGGACAGCACAATTTTTAAATGGCGACAAAATGTAGCTAGGAGTACTGAAACTAACGCCAGTTAGATGATGAGGGAGACCTAGGAGCAGCCTAGCGCCTTCAATAGCTTAGAAGATGGGCGCGGATCACTCTCTGGAAAGAGATCCAAACTACTCATCAACTCGATCTGGTCGATATCTGCCTGGTATTCGCAGAACCGGTCTGTCTGGGACAGGTCTTGAGGAAAGACGAAGGCGGCGATGCCGTTCTCTGCGACAACTACCTTAAAGTAAGCGGCCGGATTCAGATCGGCGCTGTTGGCCGAAGTGCTCAGGGGTTGATCGATGAGATACAGAGGCCCACTGATGACACCGAGGCCGTTCTCACTAGTCACGATACGATTCAGAGTCTGCTCTAGCTGCAACCATGGGCCGCGTCGCAGCGGCGTGGGCATCGGCACCATATTGCTGAGATTGTTGAGTTCAGGCCAATACGGCGTCTGTGCAAAGCTGGTCATAGGCGCAAGCCTAGCGCGTTCTTCCGGAGCAGCGGGCTCATTAACGCCACCATAGGGATTGTCGCCGCTACTAATTTCCGCGAGTGAGAAACCCAGCGCCTCGGCTTCCGCGAGCTCTTCGATGCCAGACAGACGAACCAGCTCATCGGGCTGCCAGAAACGTGGGAGCAAAGAGGCGACACCGATCGCTTCCTTGGTTAATCGGTAGGCCACCCAGTCTGCCATTCCAGTATCCCCATTGAGGCCGGCGGCATAGAGATTGTGGACGACAACATTAGATCGAGTAGCCGCAAGGCCCGAGGAATAGCTAGGACAGCTTCCCTGACAGTGACCAATAGCGATGTTCTGTCCATGTAAGGAAAACGGGAGGAATACAGCGATTGCCGCCCACAGCAGTAATAATAAGGCAGTTGGTTTGTTCGAGTTATACGTTCTCATCAGAATTGCCACTCAATTCACAGTAAGATCTATGGGCTAAATCTACGACTCACCACCAAGAATAGCACCTCGCGCACTATAGCCCAAAACTCTTGTACTCCCTTATCGCAATGATCTAAGCTTGCTATCAGTCGCGATTTAGCCCGGGAAATAACAGTAGCCCAAAGCAACTGGACAACTTTGAACACCTAACAGGAGAGACAGATGTACATTCAGCCTAGAACTAGTGGCGGTGAGAAAACAGCCTGGCGACGAAGCAGCTTACTCGGCCTTTGCTTGATCCTAATCGCCGCCTGCAGCCCCGCCCCCAACTCAACCAATGTCTCAACTTCCGCCGCTGCACCCGAGCCCGCAACTGCGGCTCTGGCAATAGCAGCGCCAGAATCCGTGGGTATCGATTCGGCTCGCCTGGATAGAATCACTCAGGCTATGCAAGGCTATGTAGACCAGGGCTTGCTGGCTGGCGTTGTCACTATGGCTGCCCGCGACAATAAGCTCGTACACTTCGAATCCGTAGGTTATCGCGATCTTGAGGCGCAGTCTGCAATGAGCAATGACGCCCTCTTTCGCATCTACTCTATGAGCAAGCCGATAACCGGGGTCGCTCTGATGATTCTCTACGAAGAAGGTAAGTTCCGGCTAGCAGACCCGGTAGAAAAATACCTACCAGAACTGAAGGATTTGCAGGTCTTTGCTGGCACTGATGATAACGGCGATATCATTACCGAGCCGGCCGGGCATAAGATGACGATCCGTGAACTGATGAGCCACACGGGGGGACTCTCTTACGGCATCTTCGCTCAGTCTCCTGTGGACTCAAAATATGTTGAAGCCGGGCTATTAGACGCCGGAGACACATTAGAAGAATTCACCACCAAGCTCGGGCAAATTCCTCTCAAACACCAGCCAGGCAGCACGTGGGAATACAGTGTGTCTGTAGACGTCCAAGGTTATCTGGTTGAAAAACTTGCGGGCCAATCCTTTGGCAGCTTCCTTGAAGAACGAATCTTCGATCCTTTAGGAATGACCGACACAGATTTCCATGTACCCGAAGAAAAAGTATCACGCTTCGCCCAGGTTTATGGCTATGACGAAGAGGGGAAGCTGATTGCGGGTGAAGGCTTTGAAGGTGCAAACTTCCTGGCCGACCCGGTCTTCGAATCAGGCGGCGGGGGATTGGTTTCCACCGCAATGGACTATATGCGCTTTAGTCAGATGCTGTTAAATGGCGGCGAACTTGATGGTGTAAGAATCCTGGCTCCGCTCACAGTCGACCTGATGCACAGAGACCAGACTCCCAAGGGGATGGCGCCTAGCGGGCTAAGCATGCAGGGCACTGGTTTCGGACTCGATTTTGCCGTAATCGAGGATCCAGTCGAAGCTGAGTCCTACTCCTCTGGAGAGTTTTACTGGGGCGGCGCTGCTGGAACTTGGTTCTGGATTGACCCGGTTGAGAATCTGGTATTCATAGGCATGATCCAACAATTCGGAGGCCAACTGCCTAATGTGCGAGCGGCTTCGAAGCGATTACTGTATCAATCAATACTAGATCCATACGGCATCTAAGCTCTATGTGCTCTAGCCTCAGGGTTACTCATAACCTAGCTGTGAGTAGCTTTTTTGCTATTTGCTCTGTCGTAAATTTCTGAATTACAACCCAGGATTCCCGATGCGCCGATTACTCTCGCTGCTCGCCCTTACTTCTGCTCTTGCTCTCAGTGCCTGCAGCGAGCAAACCACGACTTCCAATCCTGCGATGGTTCGCGAAGAGCATCCGCTTCGCCCTGCTCTGGATCAGTTAAGTGAATCCGAGGCCATTGCTCGTAAGGCTCGAATATCCGAGATTTCCTACGTAGTGGACATCGATCTGGCAAGTCTCGAGGAATCCTATCAGGGGAGTGTTACTACACGCTTTATGCTAACTGACGGCGACCATCAGCTAGAGGTCGACTTTACCGGCGGAGTTGTTGAAAGCGTCATAGTAAACGGCGTGTCCTTGGTCCCAGACTACAACGGATTCTTCGTTTCCTTGCCCCAGACAGCTCTGCGAGCGGGAGCGAACGAAGTGACCATAAGCTACTCTCACCCTTACGGACAGGACGGGACTGGGCTGCACCGGTTCACAGACCCTCAAGATGATCGAACCTATCTCTACACCTATCTATGGCCCTATTACTCCAATCGTCTTTTCCCGAATTTCGACCAACCGAATCTGAAGGCGACATACGAGCTCACCGTGCGCGCCCCTCAAGACTGGCAGGTGATTTCCTCTACTACCGAAGATTCCGTCATCATTGATGAGGAAACACGAGTCTGGCACTTTCCGCAGTCTGAAAAGTTCTCCAGCTATGTCTTTTCTCTGCACGCAGGCCCCTATCACATCTGGGAAGACATGGCGGGTAGCGTACCAATTCGGTTGATGGCAAGACAATCACTGGCCGACTATGTAGCGGTTGAGGAATGGATGGAGTATACGAAGTCGGGCCTGGAGCACTACCGGGACTATTTCGATATCCCCTATCCTTTCGCTAAGTATGATCAGCTAATCGTTCCTGGCTTTCTAATCGGCGCGATGGAGAATGTTGCCGCAGTGACTTTTTCTGAAAGCTATGTCGACCGCGGCGCCTCCAATCGCTTCAATAGCCAGCGCCGGGCTGGAACGATACTTCATGAGATGGCGCATATGTGGTTCGGCGACTTGGTTACCATGAACTGGTGGAATGGCCTGTGGTTGAACGAAAGCTTCGCTACCCTAATGTCTTCGATCGCCGTGTCCGAGGCCACCGAGTTCGACGACCTCTGGCATGACTTCTATCTCTCGGAGAACCTAACTGCTATCGCAGCCGACAATGCCGTTTCTACTCACCCCATCGAGGTGCCCGTGGTTAGCACTAACGACTTCTTTAATGTCTTCGATAATATTACCTATGACAAGGGCGCGTCTGTTTTAAACCAATTGTCTCATTATATCGGACGCGAAGATTTTCGCGTAGGTGTGTCTAACTACTTGAAGAAATATTCCTGGGAGAATACCGAGCTTGCAGACTTCATGGTCTCTCTATCGCAACAATCGGGCATAGACCTCGACCCCTGGGCACAGGATTGGATGTACCAAGCAGGCGTCAATACTATCGAAGCCCGATTCAGCTGCGATGCGAATGGCATAAGTAGCTTCGCCATACTGCAGACGGTGCCGGATGATCATCCGACACTTAGAGATCAACGAGTGCAGCTGGGACTCTTCTCCTCGACTAGCAGCGGCGCGATTGAACTCGATGCCGCCATTCCCATAGAAATTTTCGGCGCAGAGACGCAGGTCCCCGATGCGATTGGGCTAGAGTGCCCTGATCTGGTATTGCCAAACTATGAAGCCTGGGGCTATCTCGAGGTCAGCCTCGATGATGTCAGTATGAGTAGCGTCATTAACGACGGTGCTCTGGCGAAGATTGATGACCCGCTGATGCGCTCTATGATCTGGACGGCCTTGTTCGATGCGCCAGGCAAAGAGCAGATGGAAAATTCCACTCTATTAGAGACTCTTATCAGCTCTCTGCCACTTGAAGTGAATGACCGCTTAATTCGACAGGTGATGGCCGAACTCGTCAGCAATCTAAATTCACTGGAGAGACTCGGTGGAGAATTTTCCATGGAGCTAGCTCAGTACGGCCCTTTAGCCGAGCGTCAGTTATGGGAACTGGTCAGCACCGGGGCTACTGCCACTGACGATAGTCAGTTCCTTAGCACCCTAAACTTACGACTATCACGCTACATAGGTCTTGCGCGCAGCGCAGAAGCCTTGGCAAATCTACGCGGCCTGCTAGATGAAAGCATTGAGATCGAAGGATTCAATCTTGGTCAGAATCAACGCTGGAATATTATTCAGCGCTTCAGCGCTAGGGATTATGTTGATGCCCGCAGCTTGCTCGCGGCTGAACGTGAACGCGACCCTTCAGATGCAGGCAGGAGAGCTGCCATTGCCGCGGAGGCTGCACTGCCCGATCTTGAAACCAAGCGACAATGGGCAGACCGCATCCTCGATACCGAGAACCCTCTGCCACTGTCCAATCTTCGGGCAGCGATGGGGTCGCTATTTCCCACCGGGCAAGAGGAATTGCAATTAAGCCTACTCCCGCAACTAACAGAGAATCTGGCTGACCTTGCCGAAAACCGCGATAACTATTTTCAGCAGAGCTATGGCCGCGATTTATTCTCCGGCATATGTAGCGAACAAGGCCTGCAGATTCTGTCCGACGCAATCAGTAACAGGGAGGCTATCGGTGCCACACTCTATCGGTTCATAAGTGAGAATGAACAGAGTGCCGCCAATTGCATAGCCGCGCGAAACTAGACCTGTAGTAGTATCGCACTAAGCCAACTGGGCGACCTGCCTGGTCTCTGTCTATCGCCACATCGATGAATTGAACTTGGCAGAGATTTGCTTTTATCCTGCGCCATAGGATCTTGTAAGAATGAGCCCATCAATAAAAGCAATTCCTCTACTGGTATTAGCTCCCTTGTGCATAAGCAGTTCCGCTCTCACCCAGAGATAGACCCGGAGATAGGTCCAGAAATAGACCCAAAAATAGTCCGCTAGACAGCATCGGCTTGAGCAAGTTCGAAGCAAGGCGCCTAGTAGAAATTTCCAGCCTGCACGGGCGCAGGAAAGTGATGAGATTGCGCTACCCTGATTCTTCCCCACCCTCTGACAAAAACCCAAGGATAAAACAAGCGGCTTAAAGATCCATTTCCTAAAATAGAGAGAATACCTATATGGAGAGAGTACCTATGCAGCCGTGGGCTTACCTGCGGTGCCAGCAGCCGAGGCTGCGCTTGCATCTTCTTCCTCAACAAATTCAACAGCGTCCTTGATCGCATCCAAACGAGTAGCGAAATTATCACCGTGTGATAAACAATACTCATTGTTAAGACCCTTTAGCATCGTACGAACTTCATCATGCATTCCCGACACATAGACTTCTTTATGTATCCCGTCAGAACATATGGGACCAATCAGCCTTAATTCCTAAGGGAGACTTCTGATACATTCAATAGTGAATTTAAGAGTCACTTATGACTGATAAACCCGAAGCACTCGTCAAAGCTATTAAGCGCAAAGCCCGCAAGAAACACGAACCCGAAGAGAAGATTCGCATTGTCCTGGAAGGGCTTCGAGGAGAAGAGTCTATTGCTGAACTGTGTCGCCGTAAAGGCATAGTAGCCAGTCAGTATTACAGCTGGTCCAAGGAGTTTCTCGAGGCTGGGAAGCAGCGCCTTGCAGGCGATACCAAGCGCCAGGCCAATAGCCGAGAAGTAACCGATCTCAAGAAAGAGAATGGCCATCTCAAACAGATGCTTGCCGAGACGATGCTGAAGAACAACGTGCTCAAAAAAGTGTGCTTGGCTCGGGGTTGATCTGTGGACTTCCCAGGGTTTGCTAGACACCTCACTGCGAGAGCGGTAGCAATCGCCGACACCTGGCCTTGCGAAGTCTGCACTAGGGACCTAATCTCGTCCTAAACCTATAAATATGACGAGATTTGTCAATAATGAACTTTCATATAGCGCACCATAAAGGCGCTCAGAAATGTCTCAAAAGCTCCTATTTCTCGACAATTGGTAGTAATCGGGAGGTGAAAGAGACAAAAAGCCCCAGGAAATCCCTGATTTTGTCAAATTATTACAGATGTGACTGTTTGTTGCCCGCAAAGCTGTGTAATATCCTGGCCAAGTTCTTCAATTAAATCTGTATAGCAGAGCATAGCTTGAAATAAAGTATCGGGGCACGGGGCCTCGGGATTTGGTTCTGGATTTCAACCTATATAAAAAAGGAGTATGTAGATGTTTAAGAAAAAATCAGACGGACGGAGGTTTACTCAGAAGATTGAATTTGCAAACGCAAAAAATCCTGTCGCTAGAAAGTGCCTGAGTGCCGCAATTTGCGCCTTAGTTCTTACAGTTAGTAATCCTGTTTTTGCGCAATCAACTAGCGGCGCAGTCCGTGGAACTGTTCAAGGAGCAAGCAACGGTACTGTTGTTGAAGTCATTGATACTTCCAGAGGCACTGCTCGAAGCGAAACTACTGGTAATGACGGCGAATTCCGAATTGACGGATTGGCTCCAGGTGTATACGAAGTACGTGTGCTTCAAAACGGGGCTGAAGTTGATACCCTGCAGGTTCAAGTTTCAATAGGCAGTGCAACTACTGTGAACTTAGCAACTACAACTACAATGATCAACGAGATCGTTACTACTGGATCTCGACGTGCAGCTGTAGACACAAGCATCGCCGAATCCGGCCTTATAATGAGTGCCGATTTACTGCTAGAAATGCCTATTAAAAGAGACCTGACCTCAGTTGCTCTTCTTGCTCCAGGCGCAAGTGCTGGTGACAACCGTTTTGGAAATCTGGCTTCTTTCGGTGGTGCATCAGTTGCTGAAAATACTTCTTTCATCAACGGCCTAAATACTACTAACTTCCGAACGGGTGTTGGTTTTTCCCAGGTTCCATTTGAATTCTATGACACTCTTCAAATAAAGACTGGTGGTTATGCGGCCAAGTATGGTCGTTCACTGGGTGGCGTAATGAACGCTACTGCGAAGAGCGGTTCAAATGAGTGGGATTTTGGTGTTAATACCTACTATAACGACAACAGGTTGAAAACTTCTCCTGATACATATAGCGCTGCAAATAGGCTTGATGAAGATACAAGTACAACTGCAGACATCTACGCTTCCGGTCCCATCATCAAAGACCGTTTGTTCTTCTACGCCTTGTACAGCGACGACTCACAAGAACAGCGTTATGCGGGACTTCAGTCAGGTCGTGACTATGACTATAACGTAGATGAAGGTTTCTGGGGCGTTAAGCTTGATGGTTATATCACTCCAAATCATCATGTCGAATACACAGCGTTCTCTGATTCTCGGCAAGGTGTTGAGGGAGTTAATAGCTTCGATGCTAGTACTTATACTCGCGGCGACTTTGTCGGTAACACGGTTTACGATCAGGGCGGTGACAACTGGATAGCTAGTTATACCGGTAACTTCGGCAACGATTTACAAGTTTCATTTTCCTATGGTGAAAACGAAGCAAATCGCACTACTGCGCCAGCAAGTGCAAACATCCCTGTCGTTTATGAATTTGATGGTGGTTTTAACGCACTTGGCGATTGGTCAAACTTCACCGTATCTGAAGGAATCGATATGCGCGAAATGACTCGGGCGGATATTCAGTGGACTGGCTTTGCGAATCATGAACTTTCTTTTGGTATCGACAATGAGGATAACTCATCAGATGAAGCTACTGTAAACTCTGGCGGAGCTTACTGGCTTCGTGATCCTACAAACGTTTACAACGAATGTACTCCAGTTGAGTGCCCTTCCGGCGCAAATGTTCGACTTCGTACTTACAGTGTTGGGGGTTCTTTTTCAACTAAGTCAGATGCCTATTACTTCCAAGACATTTGGCAAGTATCTGATCGTTTGACTCTTGAGCTTGGTCTTCGTAATGAGTCCTTCGAAAACATGAATGCCGATGGTGGAGTGTTTGTGGAAGTTACAGATCAGTGGGCCCCACGCCTTGCTGCTGTATATGACCCAACAGGTGACGGCCGATCCAAGTTCTTCGCAAACTACGGTGAGTACTACCTGCCAATCGCTGCGAACACAAACATTCGCATGGCTGGTAATGAGACTTACATCCAAGATTACTATGATTGGGATGGTGTTAGTGTAGGGGCCCAAGAGGTTCCAACGAACCTTGGTGGCATTTACAACAGTGATGTATTTGGTGACGGCACAGTGCCTGATACTCGCTCCGTTACAGACCGTAATATTGAGGCGATGTTCCAGGAAGAATACATCATAGGCTATCAGACTATTTTGGACTCCGGTCTTGAACTTGGTGTGAAGGGTATCTATCGTGACTTGGGTACAACTATCGAAGATGTGGCAATCGATGCTGCAGTAATCGATTACTACAACGGCCCAGGAAACTGGACTGCAGATGGCACTGTTGAAGATACTTTCGGTGGCTTTCATCAGTACGTACTTACCAACCCTGGTAATGACATGAGTGTGTACATTCCTGAGACCGATGAGCAAGTAACTCTATCAGCTGCGGCACTTGGTTATCCTGAGCCGGTTCGGACTTACAAGGCTCTTGAGTTCACAATTGGACTTCCTCTAGAGAACAACTGGTCAGCCGATTTGTCATACACATGGTCAGAAAGCACGGGTAACCACGAAGGTTATGTCAAGTCAGATAACGGGCAGGACGATGCTGGTATCACTACAAACTTCGACCAACCGGGACTGGTTGACAACTCCAAAGGTGAATTGCCTAACAGTCGAGCTCACACACTGAAGGCTTATGGCAGCTATTCGTTCAATAACGGGCTGCGCATTGGTACTAACGTGATTGCGCAATCCGGGCGCCCAATAAGCTGTTTCGGTGTTCACCCAACTGATGATTTTGCTCAAGCCTACGGTGCTGCATCTCACTTCTGTGCGGGAAACGCTGTTAAACGTGGTTCACTGGGAGAGACTCCAACGCTGTTCAACATTGACCTGAGTGCACAATATAATCTAGAAATTGCTAGCACTGATGTATTGTTGACTCTGGATGTATTCAACATACTTAATCGTGATAAGGCTTCTCGTGTGAATGAAATAGCCGAAACCGGTGGCGGTGCGGCGGATCCTAATTACGGGCTTAATTCCGCATATCAGCGTCCACGCGGCTTGCGTCTGAGCGCCCGATTCAACTTTTAGACAACCATTCCTTGCGAGTTTCGGCTCGCGAGGATGTTTGAAGAAGTTCTGTTTCAAAAGTATAAAAGAAAAAGAGCTAACTCTTAGGAGTTGGCTCTTTTTTTGCCTGCGGTATTCTGGGCCTCACATTCTTGGCTAGGACCTAAATAGCGTTAAATGGAATTGCTAGGCTAGAAAAGTGCCTAGTAAATGACTAGGAAGTTCGCATTGACTCCAGTAATTGATTGTAGTGGTTTCTATGGCGCTAGTTGTGGTCCAGCTGCAACGACCAAATGGGTCCAGCACACAACTTGGGGCTAAAACCTATCATTTCAAAGCTGGGCTTAAGTCTGTCTTTTTAACAATTTGATTTTGATAGAGCTGCGTTAGGAAGAGTTGCTGCTGTCTATCGAAGTTTAGTAGAAGTTTTTTCGGCTCGTAAACCAGCGCAAAAATCTTTCAGTACATACCTAAGATTCGTCTAGTATCCTTCGCCGACGCGGTACTACGATCAAGTAATAGAACGGCATCGCCGGCCGCCTTAACAAGCGCTGCGTTATCTGCGGCCAGACTATCGTCCGACATAAAATAGATTATTCTCGAAACCAACACGGCAATGTCCACCTCACTATAAATTCTGACTATTGGAAAGAGAATAAAGAATTGTTCCTAATGATCTGGACGGCTCTGTTCGATGCGCCAGGCAAGGAGCAGATGGAAAATTCCACACTATTAGAGACTCTTATCAGCTCTCTGCCACTCGAGGCGAATGACCCCTTAATTCGACAGGTGATGGCCGAACTCGTCAGCAACCTAAATTCACTAGAGAGACTCGGTGGAGAATTTTCCATGGAGCTGGCTCAGTACGGCCCGTTAGCCGAGCGTCAGTTATGGGAACTGGTCAGCACCGGGGCTACTGCCACTGACGACAGTCAGTCCCTTAGCACCCTAAACTTACGACTGTCACGCTACATAGGTCTTGCGCGCAGCGCAGAAGCCTTGGCGAATCTGCGCGGCCTGCTAGATGAAAGCATTGAGATCGAAGGATTCAATCTTGGTCAGAATCAACGCTGGAATATTATTCAGCGCTTCAGCGCTAGGGATTATGTTGATGCCCGCAGCTTGCTCGCGGCTGAACGTGAACGCGACCCTTCAGATGCAGGCAGGAGAGCTGCCATTGCCGCGGAGGCTGCACTGCCCGATCTTGAAACCAAGCGACAATGGGCAGACCGCATCCTCGATACCGAGAACCCTCTGCCACTGTCCAATCTTCGGGCAGCGATGGGGTCGCTATTTCCCACCGGGCAAGAGGAATTGCAATTAAGCCTACTCCCGCAACTGACAGAGAATCTGGGCTGACCTTGCCGCAAACCGCGACAACTATTTTCAGCAGAGCTATGGCCGCGATTTATTCTCCGGCATATGCAGCGAACAGGGCCTGCAGATTCTATCCAATGCAATTAGCGACCCAGATGCTATCGGCGCCACACTCTATCGATTCATGAGTGAGAACCAACAGAGCGCCGCCGATTGCATAGCCGCCAGAAACTAGACCGATAGTAGTATCGCACCAAGCCAACAGGGCGGCCTGCTACGCAGCCGCCCTGTCTGGCCGCTGACTATCGACGCAGCGATGAATTGGACTTGCCGGAAATTTGCTTCTATCCTGCGCGATAGAATCTTACAAAAATGAGACCCTCAATGAAAGCAATCCATCTACTCGTATTAGCGCCCTTATGCCTAAACAGTTCCGCCCTGGCCCAGAATCTGATTAGCGAATCCATGACTAATGCGCTCTCAAGTGACGGCTCCTACATAAGTTGGCAGGAACATATTATCGATGACCCAGAGATAGCCGGCTTTGCGCTCAGTGGCAGCGATGGGCTGGTCATGGGCGATGTAGACCGCGATGGCTACGAGGATATCGTATCCGTGCACGAATCCGATGCCGAATATGACTCGGCAAGCTATTCTCCTGGCTTCATCCCACCGCCGGAAGGCACGGTGCGAATCGCATTCGGCTCGGCCGATCCAACAAGCTGGCTCAACATCACCATAGCCGAGGGCACCGATGCGCCCGCGCCGGAAGATGCAGTGCTTGTCGACCTCAACGGCGATGATTATCTCGATGTGGTAGTCGCCGCAGAACAGTCTCATCTGATCTATCTGCAAAACCCCGGCGCGAATGCACGCACAACCACCTGGCCGCGACTGATTCTTCCAATGACACAGGGCCGCGGTTCCTATATTCGCGTGTTCGCGGCCGATTTCGATGGAGATGGTATTGCCGAGCTCACCGCACCCAATAAAGGTGCTCAGTCTCCCGGGCCGCAGGATTACGCCCGCTCCACCCCTGTAGAATTGTATAAATTAAATGGCGACCCTTTAGAAGGCGGAAGCTGGCAGCGCAGCGTACTGGGAAATTACAGCATTCCCCAGAATGCCGAACCGGTCGATCTTGATGGTGACGGCGACATGGACATCGTAGTCGGAGCGCGCGGCGATGCACGCCTGGTCTATTTCGAAAACCCAGGCAACGGTTCCTTAAATTTTGAAGAGCATGCGATCGGCATCTACGGCGGAACACTCGCCGGCTTCAACCTCGAATACAGCGATCTGAATGGCGATGGCCGGCTAGACATCATTGGCTTGAGCACCAATGGTCAGTTCAAGTGGATAGAACAACCCGCCAACATCGATGACACATGGAATGCCTATACCATCGGTAGCATTACCCCCGATGGACTAGTCGGCATGGAGATCGCCGATATCGACAACGATGGTGACACCGATATCATGGTGGGTAGCTACAGCCGTGGCCCGCGCACCGGAGATGGCGATGTCGATGCAGAAGATGCCTTGGGCCGGCTCGCCTGGTTTGAAAATACCGGCGAAGCGAAGGCAGCCTGGACCCGCCATGATATTTCGCGGCGCAAACGCGGCATGTTTGACAAGTTCATCGCCCGAGACATCGACAACGATGGGGACATGGACTTCCTTGGCACACGCGGCAATAGCGCTCCCTTCGATGGGGTATTCTGGCTTGAGCAAGTTCGAAGCGACGTGCCTCGTAGAAATTTCCAGCCTGCACGGGCGCAGGAAAGTGATGAGATTGCGCTACCCTGATTCTTCCTCACCCTCCAACAAAAAACCAAGGGCAAAAAAAAGCCGCTTGTTGTAAAACAAGCGGCTTAAAGATCCATTTCCTAAAATGGAGAGAATACCTATGCAGCCGAGGGTTTAGCTGTGGTGCCAGCAGCCGAGAAGTAACCGATCTCTAGAAAGAGAATGGCCATCTCAAACAGATGCTTGCCGAAACGATGCTGAAGAATAATGTGCTCAAAAAAAGTGTGCTTGGCTCGGGAGCCCAATGCTGGTGTTCTGGTCAGTAATCTTCAGTTACATGAGCAAGGTCACTTCAATCATCAGTTAAAATTCGTTGAAGGTGTGCTGGTAGAAGATTGCAGCGCTTTAATGCGAGATTTTTTCTCACACGCAGAAAGTAATCTTTAACTTCCGATTACATCCTGATTAGCCGTACGCTTATCAAGTGCCCGCCTGCTATCCATTACCCTCGGGGGAAATTACTCAGCCAGGCTTCAGTGGCAATAGTGATGCTATTTACCAGCAGGCCAGGAAAGAAACCCAGGATTAGGGCGAATAGACAACAGGGTAGAAGGATCAGCATTTCATCTACTTTTAAATCCGCATAGGGCTGTTTCGGGGGATTGATTGTTTCTCCCCAAAACGTTTTTCTAGCATGGGTAAGCAGGTAGGCCGCGCTGATTATAATGGTTGTCAGCGCAATCAAGCCGAAGCTTACATGGAGTTTAAAAACCCCCAGAATTAGTAAGAGTTCTGCTGCAAAACCACTAGTCCCGGGAAGACCGATACTGGCCAGTGCCAGAAAAAAGAACAGGGATGTAAAGCGCGGCATAGTGCTGGCAAGATTGCCCAGGGAAATCAATTCAGTGGTACCGGTACGCTGTTGAATAAATCCGCTCATCAGCATCAAGCCACTGGCGATCATGGTGAAATTCAATAACTGGAATACTGCGCCCTGAATGCCCTGGTTATTCAGGGAAGCAACGCCCATCACCACTAATCCAACATGACTTATGCTGGCATAGGCGAGCATGCGGCGCAGGTTGGTCTGATGTAAAGCAATGAATGCGGCATACAGTAAGGTCAAGGCGCCACAGATGCCCAGAAGCCAGGCGTAATTAACAGCGGCTTCCGGTGCCAGAGGTAAGGCAAAACGTAATAATCCGTAGACGCCCAATTTCAATCCCACCAGCAAGGCGGTTAACTGTGCGGGGGATTCCATGGCGATTGTCGGTAACCAGGTGTGGAATGGAAACAGCGGCGCTTTGGCAGCAAAACCGAGCACCAGCAAGCCGAAAAGTAGGGGTTGCAGGTGACTGGCGACGGGAGACGCCAATAATTGTGGCAGGCTGAAAGTTAAAACCTGGCTTGTCGGATCACTAACGTTGAGTGCCAGTAAAATGAAGGCAAACAATAAAGGAATGCCACCAAACATCATGTACATGGTGTACTTCATTGCGGCTCTGCGTCGCTCAGGACCGATTCCCCACAGGCTAACCAGAAAATAAATGGGTGGCAGGGTAAGCTCCCAGAACAGGAAAAACAACATGGTGTCCAGGGCCATGAAGATACCCATGGTAACGGCAAGTAATACCAGCATCATGGCAAAGTAAAAGCCATGTAGTCTGTCCACACTATGCCAGGACGCTACTATGGCAATTGTTGCCAGCACGGCCGTTGCCGGCAGAAATAATACAGAAATACCGTCTATCCCGAGCAGATACTGAATATTCAGGCCGGGAATCCACATAGCCTGTTCCATGAACTGGAATTCACCGCCGCGGAGATGATCAAAAGAAACATACACTATTAGCGCCAGAGCAGTTTCGACTATTGCCGTGATCACAGCGATCAGGCGCGCAGTACTGACCGCAGGGAAACACAGGGTCAGGATGGCGCCGGCAAGGGGTAAAAAAACCAACGCACTTAACCAGGGAAACATTGTCATTACAGTGCCCTCTCCAGCCAGGCCGCAAGTGGGTATATACCGGAAATTATTAACATCAGACCCAATATAACGCAGATCAGTAATTCGCCAGGTTGATGTTGTGTTGCTTTCTTGCCAGTGATGGAAACAGGACGCCTGGAGTCAGCGATAAAAATTTGTTGAAAGGCACGAAGCAGAAAGGCTGCTGCCAGTACATTACCAATAAGAATAACAATTGCGGTTTGCCAGCCGCTATTTTCAATAACCCCTTCCAGTAAGATATGCGCAGCGTTATACCCTGGTGTTCCTGGCATGGCCATGGTGCTCAGGGCCGCAAGCAGAAATAACAGTGCTGCCGCCGTTTTCTTTTCAAATAAATTCCCCAGGCGTGGGATGAAGGCAGTGCCACTTGCACGGTGGATGAAGGCGCTGCTGAGAATCAACCCGGTGGAAGCAATACCGAAAGCAATGCTAAGCAGAATACTCCCCTCCAGGCTATGTGCATTACCGGTAAACAAACCGATTACCAGCATGCCATTATGGCTGATTATTGCGAAAGCCAGCAGGCGGTTGATATTGATTTGCATGAGTGCAAGCAAGGCGCCATAAAATATACAGAACAGGGCAATGGTAGTAATTAATCCTGTCCAGTGCTCTTCTCCAGCCGGCAGCAGCGGTGTAGCAAAACGGTATAGTCCGTAAATCCCGATTTTTACGCCAGCGATAAAGCAAAATACCGGAATGGTTTTGTTACTGTTTACCAATTCAGGAAGCCAGCCATGAAAGGGAAATATCGGCAATCTTACTGATAAGCCAAAAAATAAAAGAATAAAACAGACGGTGGCTGTTTCAAGATTAGCAGTGGTACTCAGATATTGATGGTCAAGTACTGCGCTGGACTCCCCGGTACTGCCCAGGACGATGATCAACATGGCTGCCAGTATCATGCCCAGCATTAAGGCCCAATAGCGAGTAATGACAGATGGCAATTGTGGTTTGTTGCCCATGATTGCTCCTGACATCATCCGTATGGGAATGAGCTCAAGAAGCAGGAAGCACCAGAACTGCAAAAGATTTAACGCGGTAAGTGCTCCAATTAGGATTGCCTGATAAAGCAAAATAGCGGCAAAAATAGAGCCCTTATTGTCCTCTATAGCATAGCGAGCATAGAGCAGAATAATTGGCCCCAGTGTGCTTGTTAACAGCAGAAAGATCATGCTGACGCCGTCCAGCCCGGCATGCCACGCGATATTTCCGCTGCCAAGGGATTCTTCCAGATGAATGCCAGAGGGCTCCGTATTGACAACAAGCAGGCTATAAAGACTCATTCCGAGAACCGCAATGCAGGCAGTCATGGCCATTGCAAATTCAGATCGGGCGCTACGTTGAACTGCAATGGCAGTGAACACCAGAATCAGGATGGTTAAGGAAATTATTGGGAAGGATGTGAGCATCAGGCTAATAAAGTCTCCGGCTTACAGGGCAAACAACAATACGATGACAATAAACATAATCAGGTAACGTGTACGCAGCAGTAATTGTTCAATACTAATTGCAACAAAACCCATGCGGCGACCTGCTGAAGGTAACTTCTGTTCTATGCCTTGCAGTACAAAGTGATGTTCAAACCAACCACTACAAGCAGCTACCCACGCAGTCAGATGCCCGGCAAGACCGCTACCACTGGAAAAATTATTTTCATCGGTATCAAGTCTGGCGCCAATTAATTGTTCTTCTCGCTGTGCCAGTCTGGCTCCAGAAAGGACGGCCGCCTTAGGCAGACCAATTAGCGGGTCAACGAAATTGTCATCAAGTTTGGCAAGATCACAGGACAGCTGACGACAAGGTTTGCTGATAAGCTGATGGCTGATTTCTTCCAGCCAGAAGTTATGCAGAGATGCCAAAGACAGCCAGCGCAACAGCGGATGTTTCAAGGTAACGGGAATAACCGGGTTGCCATGGACGTTATGCAGGATGGAAGGGGCCGTCAGATATAGATAGCAACGAACTATTGCATGAGCACAAAGATGAATGAAAGCCAGTTGCCACAGGCCTAACCCACATTCAACAAACATCAGACCGAGTTGTCCTGCTGTGGAAAAGCCCAGTGAACTTTTAATATCTACCTGGGTTTGTACGCTAAGCAGACTGTATGCAAAGGTTAACAGACCAACAGCTATAAGCAGCAAAGACATGGCAGGCGAATGGTCAAAAACCGGTGACAGCAATATAAGAAGAAACACGCCGGAGTGCACCATGACGGCACCATAAAAAACAGCACTTGAAGGGGTAGGGCCTTCCATGGAGCGGTTCAGCCACCAGGTGAAAGGAAATTGCACAGATTTAACCATGGCAGCCATGGCAAAACTGAAGGCTATCAGGTTGACCTGAGTTGCGCTGAGCGTACCAATCTGATTATTAATTTCCGGCCATTCCAGCGTGTTAAGCCAGGTATGACACAAAATAGCGGCAAGAATGAAAAATGCATCACCGATTCGATTAACAATGAAAACCATGTAGGCGTTTTTTGAAGCATTCTCACGATGCCAGGCAAAGGCAATTAACAGGAATGAACTGACCCCAGCTAACTCCCAGCCAATAAATGTCATGATCACATTCCCGGAAAGCAGGATCATATACATGGCAAATACAAACAGGCTCAATAGCATGAAAAAGCGGTGAAAACCTTTTTCACTATGCAGGTAATTTCTGGAAAAACGAAAGATGACGATAAACAGCAGAGAAAACAGGCAGCTGAGAATCAGCCCTGGACCTGCAGTTTGAAAGCTCAATGACACTATAAAAGTCCCGCTATTGAGCCAGGTCCCTACAGTGTAGCTCCCGGTCAATGCATTGTTGTTGTCTAGCCATAGCAAGCTAAAACATAGCGCAGTGCTGATGTAGACAGACCAACAGGCAATGCGTGAGGTCAGTGCTTCTGATTGGCTGCTATCCAGAAAACGGCTGAATTGACCCAGACCTATTGCTACTGTGGCCAGCAAAGGCACTAAGGGTATGATAGAGACGAGGAAATCCATGTTACTACGCTCCCTCAGGCTGCGTGATCAGGATTGGCGAAATAGGATCATGTATCCCTTTATAGCAGTCGGTAGATTTCGCGCATTCCGGTAAAGGCAAATCGTCTTCCTGCCACAGAACAAAGCCCTGGTCAGGTTCGAACATATGGATTGCATCACTGTCCGGGTCCTTGGTCGCCAGTAATAACCAGCCGCCACCAACAAGTTCCTGTAATGCCGGTTGGTCGCCATAAATACGCTCCAGCACAGTGGTTTTGTGTTCCACCACAACCAGCAAGCGCATGGGTTCATGAATTTCAATCATCTGTTCAGGTAACCCGGTTCTCAGGTCGCTGCCAGTGCCTTCCAGAACGCCGAACAGACCGGCAACATTATGAGGAATCTTGGTGCCACAGCCGAACTTGTTATTGTCAATGGTGGAAAAATAATATTCCAGATTGATCCCGGCACCTACTGGGCCGGCAGTAAGCAAAATATTTTCCAGGATATTGCCTTCCGGATCCTGGGTTGGATCGTAAGAAATAAGGAATGAACGCCGGTCGAGAAATAAGCCCTGGGAAATATTGCGACGGCCAATGATGGCAGAGGCATTAGTAGCATGACCATATTCTGGTCGAACCTGGCTCAGGTCTCTGGCACGCAGAATAACGTGTTGGAATGCCTTTGCTGGTGTTGCCGGGTCGTTGGCGGAAGAAAAGCGTCGGCAGCGTTCATGAGCTGAATATGCCTGTGCCTGTTCAATATTTTCACTGAAGGCCTGGAAATTATCATGCAGGTCTGCAGGGATCAGGTCCGTGTCATACCAGATGATGGAATCATTACAGGTGTCATGCTGCATGCCAAGAAACCAGCAGTCATTCGGAATGTGAATGCCACCAGCAGCAAGAATGGTTCTGACTTCTGCCCGGTTTGCCATTCCGGCATAAGCCCTGGCATTGGGGCCGCCCTGACGTCCACCGCAAGCGCCACAGTCATGGGCAGCTTCATGAGGATTATTCTGGCTGGTAGAACCATGGCCTGAGAATGCGACGAGGGGAGCAAAATTAGCCGTCAGGCCCAAAGTTCGCAACAGGGCACCAACCTTGTCTGCCTGTTCCTGATCAGTAAAACCAAGTCGTGGATTTTCTGTGCTGGCTTCAGTATCCGGAGAATCTGTAGTGATGGTTAGTTCTGTGGTAACAGGTGTCACTATATAACGCCTGACACTGTCGACAATGCCTTTATATTGCGCTGGAAACAGGCTGTGCATGAGTTGTCCGACAAGTGAAAAAGGCGCAAGCAGAAAGGTGCCAAACCAGTTATATAACGGGTTCAGACGAAAGCTCTGGTGCAACTTGTAAGTGAAACTTTTGAGAAAGACCGCGCCCTTACGATGGGATTTCAGCAACTGGTCTTGTGCAGCCCTGGCTTTTTCATCCACCCGGTGAGCGGGTGTGACGACAATAGGACATAACGATGTTAAATGGGTGTCGTCAAGACCTTTGAATTTCATAGGTATGCCAAAAAAGCCTGCGGCACCAAGTGTTTCTATGCGTGGATTGAGCTCTTCCAGATGACGTCTGAAACTTTCTTCCCGTTCATCCATACACATCACAATCTGGGCTTGGGGTCGGTTGTCTCTTTTTACCCAGATTCCACGGCGGTAATTCCCTGCAATGCCCTTGAACAGATCATTGCGGTAATGAATTTCATAGGCAAGCAACCAGACCCTGTTTCGGATTTCAGAACTGAATTCATCGAGGGTCTGTAACATGGCTGTCAGTACTTCCTTGTCCAATAGTGGAAGGGCATTTTTACCCAGGCCAAGGTGCTGACACAGACGAAAAAGTTTCCAGCCTTGATCGTGAGCACAGCAGACGGTCTCACCGCTATGGTATTGCTGCCAGGAGTGAAGACTGCTTGCCAATTCCAGCCAATGTGATTCTTCAGCATTTTGTTGCTGGTTCAATTTGTCTGTTTGCTGGCTCAGGGTTTCAGGCATGTTTCCGCGCTGCCAGGCAGAGCGCACCCAGCATTCCAGAGAATGCCTTGTCAGGTAGTGAGAGAGTGCAGAATAATTACCATCGCATTGCCAGAGCTGTCTGCATAGCTGATCCAGATAAAGTTTGTCGAGTGTGAGCCTGATCGCCAGCCAGTCAGACAAGTGAGGTTGCATGGCATTCAGACAATGATAGTCAGGATTTTGTTGTCGCCAGTTGATTAATCCAGTCCATCCAGGCATTTCAAGGCATAAACGCTGCAAGTAGCCGGCCCATTTTGCTTGTGGCAACTGCAGCTTTTCGAGTTGTTGAATGATTGTGTATTCCGCCGAATCCGGCAACTGCGCAATGATGTCTTGCCAGGCAATAGCCTCAAGAGCCAGACCGCAGTCCTGGTGAAGACTGCCGCGCCAGGCCTGATAAAGGCTGTGATAGTGATTATCACCGGCATGCCAGGGCGCTGTTCCTTCATCAAGCATGCTTGCTGACAGGCGCATCATGACTGGAAACACAGAGTTTCTGATGTCCTGACCAGAAAGTGAAAACACAAGGCCTCCCAGACTCAGGGAGTTGCCCACTTCTGCAAGTAAGTTACTGGTGTCGGAATTGGCAATATCAGTTATTGTTTGCGAGTCTGTCAGCGGCAATGGTGAAAGTGAATCCGGATCCTCGTCAAGCCTTGCAATCGCCAGCGTGGACTGAATATGCTGCCATAATGCCGGTAAGGTAGTGCGGGCATTTTCATTGCCTTCACTTAATCTGGCTTTGGCATCGGCAGGGATGTCAGTCTGCCATTCAGTCAGGGCTTTTTCCCGAGTGAGTTGCCAGCGCAATTGAGCTGTCGAGATTGCGCAGACAGGCGCACGCAAGGCAGCGAGATAAATATCGCTATTTCCAATCTTCATTTCCGATTTATCAGAACTGAGCAGTACCTCGCCAGGCCGCAATGATGCATTACTGTCGATTGCCTGGTTTAAATCCTTTTCTGAAATTCGCCCCTTGTCGAAGCATTCACGAAACCGGGTTTCTGTCATATATCCCCGGGTTCCAGTCAATTTTTCGTAATCTTCCAGAGCCTGGCTAAAGGGTAGGTGCTGGAAACCATGGATGGTGTTGTGATGAATAAAATCCAGGATCGGTCCTTGCCCCGGCAGGATATGATTAAGATGATCAATAGCCTGACGTACTGTTTCCAGACGGGAGTTTTTTGTGGAATCAGTGTTTGACATAGCGTTTTCTCAGAATACTCCGGCAAAAGACTGGTCTATGTGCGTGATTGCGCTGGCTGATAAATGAATAAGCGGCGCAGGCGTGATACCGAGTGCGACAATGAGTAGCACCAGAATCCCGGCTGCCAACATTTCCGACAGCTTTAAGTCCTCGATCTGTTTCATGTCACTTTTAACTGGACCGGTAAACAGCATGGCAATGGTGCGCAAAGCATAAGAGGCTGTAATGAGGATGCTGATACTGAAGAAAACCATCAGCCAATTCCACTGTTGAAAACCGCCAATTATAGTGTGCAGTTCAGCGATGAAACCCACCGTGCCCGGTAATCCCATTGCCGCCAACAAACTCAAAGTCATGAACAGGGTAAAGCGGGGCATCACCTGGACCAGAGAGCTGTAATGCTTGATATCACGGGTATGAGTACGCTCATAGAGCAGTCCTACGAGGAGAAACAGGGCGCCGGCAATAAGTCCGTGGGCAGTCATCTGAACCACGGCGCCGGTAAATCCATTTTCATTCAGGGCGGCGATGCCCAGTAATACAATACCCATATGGCTTACTGACGCGTATGCAATCATGGCTTTCAAATCGGTCTGACGCCATGCCAGCAAGGCTCCATAGATCATCCCAATAAGTGCTAATGTCAACAGCAAAGGCTGGATGAATACTGCAGCTTCGGGCAGTGTAGCAATGATCCTGATTAGTCCATAAGCTCCCATTTTCAGCAGGATTCCTGAAAGCAGGATGCTGACGGGACTGGGGGCTTCCACATGGGCGAGGGGAAGCCAGCCATGCAATGGGAATATCGGCATTTTGACACCAAGGCCCAGTAGAAATCCGGCAAGGATCCAAAGCTGCTGGCGTACGGGAATGTCTTCACTGGAAATTCGCATGCTAGCCATTAGCGTATTACTGTCGGCTGGAATAAATTGCTCAATGGCAAAAATGCTGAGAAGCATGAAAATCGAACCACCCATCGTGTAGAGGACGAAATTCAGACTGGCCGCATGACGCCTTTGTCCCCCCCAGCGATCAATCAGAAAATAAAGAGGCACCAGGGTTACTTCCCAGAAAATGAAAAACAGGCTCCATTGCTGAGCTAGAAAAACTCCCAACATGCCAAATTCCAATATTAAGACACTGATATGGTAAGACTTGATGCCATGGGTGATTGAGCCAGATGCCAGAAGTGCCACCAGAGTCAGCAGGGAGGCGAGTACCACCATAGGTAAGGAAATGCCGTCTATGCCCAGTGTGTAAGCAGTTCCGAGGAAGAGAAAGTCTGTTTCAAGCAATTGTGGCGCGGCATTGCTGGCATCAAATCGTGCAATCAACAAGCATGAAAGCAACAATGTTGCAGCAGAAACCAGGAGGGCTATCGTACGGATAGCTCTGGTGTTTCCGGGTTGTATGAAAGCCAGAATGATGACTCCAAGAACAGGAGCCCATAATAGCTGACTGATAATTCCCATAGATTACTTCTTGATTATAATTTTTAGCGGGACATTCTAATATGCAAGGAAAAAACATAATAGCCAGACTAACGATAGGATTTTCCTATCGCTCAATGGTAAAACAAACTGAAAATGCCTGACTTTCTGTCGGCGGCACGATTCACTAAGCACTATCTGAGTGCTGCCCATCCTGTTGCGCCCCACAGGAGAGCATTTACCCCTCCGGTCTTCGCCAAATTCTTGATGTTGATCCGTGTTATTTCATATTTTTCCTTTAAAAACAGGGTTTGTAATTGTTGGCAAGCACATTGATAAGACAATGATAGGAAAGACAAAAACTTTCCTTTAATAAACGAAGTTGCAATGTCTTGAGATACAAGACTCACTAGGAGAAATGAAAAAATCGCTGATCACCACTTTCAAAAGGCCACTGGCATTGACAGCACTTACCATGGCAGTAGCTACTGTTTCGGCTCCTTCCTATGCTGAACTGTCAGGTAACGTAAGTGTAACTAACAACTATATATGGCGTGGTCTGACTCAGAGCATCAATGAGTCTGCTGTACAAGGTGGCCTTGATTACGCGAGCGAGTCTGGATTTTACGCAGGTACCTGGGTTTCTAATGTAGCTTATGATTCAGATGATGCTTATTCTTGTGAGCATGACATGTATTTTGGCTTTGCAGACGAAACAGAAGGCTTCAGTTACGATGTTGGCTATCTGTATTATAACTATGACTCTAATGTTGGTTATGACTTTGGTGAAGTTTATGGTTCAGTTGGTTTAGGTAATCTTGGCCTTACTCTTTATCTTCTGACTAATGCAGAGCCAGATGAAGGCCTTGGTGAAGATTTTGGTTTTGCTGAAGCGTCTTATTTCTCCGTTGATTATGCTATCCCCCTCTCAAGTGGTGCGAAAGTGGGCTTGCATGCAGGAGACTTCGCTTACTCATTTAATGGTGTGACTGAAGATTACTTCGATGACAACATCAGCATTGCTAAAGATGGATTCTCAGCGATGATTTCCATGACTGATCTGGATTCGGATGGTGACGGTGATGGTGATGGTTTTGAAGATTAAGCAAATATGCCTGCTCGTGATAATGGCGAAGTTAAATTCGTTGTTTATTACGGTGTAGACTTCGAGTTGTAAGAACTTTGGTATAGAAAGAACTTTTTAAGTTGTAAGTACTTTTTATGCAGTAAGTACTCTTTAAAAAGAACAGAAAAACCGGTGCTGGAAACAGTACCGGTTTTTTCGTCTCTGGAAAAAATTAAAAGTTTAATTTGATAGCCAGGGCGATTGATTGTTTATCACTATTGAATGATTTCCAGATGAGGTGTTGCTGCACAGGGAAAGTATCAGCCCTGAAGAAGTTGCAGAGGCTTTAAACTGTCCGGGGGTCATACGAGTGCTCTGGATTTATCTACTTCAGGATGACTGGTATGGCGAGAGATGAAGGGGCGTAAATAAAAAAGCCCGGCTTGGGGTAGCCGGGCTAAAAGGAGGAGGTTGATATAAATCAGTCAGTTAAGTTTAGGTAGCAGGTTGCAGGTCAAGCCCTTTAATATCGCCACTAAGATCTTCCAATGCCGCTTCAAGTGCTTCTTCCCGCGTTGCATAGTGATTGCTGGGGTCAATATGCTTGTCTGCTTCCAGCACGCTGAGTGTTGACTCTACAGATTCATTCATTCCACAAGGGTAGACTTTGCGCTTGGTTTTCGCCGCATTACTGGCAACAGTTTCAATGGCCAGTGCTGCGGAAACATCGAGAAAAGGCACGCGGGAGAAGTCGAGAATGATTGCCAGGGCCCCACCTTCAAGTTGTGAGCGGGCATGGTGACCAAGGTCAGCTGCTGCGCCAAAACTCATAGGGCCGCTGAAATCAAAAATATTGATCTTATCACCGAGCAAATCAATTATTTCTTTTTCACGTGTTGTGGCATTGTGACGAATCAGGTGAGTTTGACGCAGTCTTTCCATTTGATCATGAGCAACCTGTTTAACGAAGGCAATTGAGGCCAGAACTACGCCTACAGCCACCGCAGTAATCAGGTCGACAAAGATTGTCAGGCCGACAACAATTAGCATCAATGCCAGGTCCCAACGCGGACCACGATGTGCATTTTTGATGTAATTCCAATCAATAATGTCCAAGCCTACCTTGATCAGGATGCCTGCCAGTACAGCATTGGGAATGAAACTGGCATAAGCACCAAGGCCCAGTGCGACGCCGAGTAAAAGAAGCGCATGAATCATCCCGGAAATTCTTGTGCGTCCACCTGTACGAATATTGACCACGGTACGCATAGTGGCACCAGCTCCGGGTGCACCACCAAACAGACCGGCAATGGTATTACCAATACCCTGACCAATCAGTTCTTTATTTGAGTCATGTCTGGTGCCCGTCATATTATCTGCAACAAGTGATGTCAGCAGGCTGTCAATGGACCCAAGCAGCGCCAGAACAAATGCAGCTTCAGCGATGATAAGAAATGAAATGGCTGAGAATTCTGGCAAGTGTATTTGCGGCAAGCCGGAAGGAATATCTCCGAGGATTGGCGCGCCACCGATAAAAAGGCTGAGGATAGTGCCAATGATAAGTGCAGCCAGTGGCCCCGGCACAAATTTGGCTAACTTGGAAGGCCACTTAAAGGCTATGCCAAGCGTTAGTATACCAATAAACAAGGCAACAAAATTGATATCCAGGATTGCTGTTGGCGTGTAAAACAGCGCATCGACAGTGCCTGCAGGTGCGCTGTGTCCCAGCATCGGACTAATTTGAAGGATTATGATGATGCCGCCAATACCACTCATGAAGCCGCTGATAACAGGGTAAGGGACCAGGCGAATGTATTCGCCCAATTTAAATAAACCCAAAGCAACCTGAAAAAGTCCCGCCATCATAATAGCTGTAAAGATAAGACCGGTATTTCCCATGAGGTCTGGATGCGAGGCAATACTGGCAGCAAGCCCTGCACAGACTACTGTCATGGGCCCGGTTGGACCTGAAATCTGTGGTTCTGTGCCGCCAAAAAGAGCCGCAAAGAAGCCGACAAAAATGGCGCCATAAAGACCTGCAATAGGGCCAAGGCCGGATGCCACACCCATGGCCAGAGCAAGGGGCAAGGCAACTACGCCAGCTGTCAGGCCGCCATATATATCGCCGCGTAAATGTGATGTATCCAGTTTGATCATGAAAAGAGTCTCCTTGCTTGTTTAAAAACGTCGATCAACTTTGGTTTCTTTCCACTCAGTGGTGTGCAAGTGCGCGTAACGGTCCTGCACAGAAACAAACGTGCCCTTTTCAGAGTCAAAACAGGTGACTTCACCTGAGCCTATATTATAGATCCAGCCATGCAGTTCCAAGTTTTCCTTTGCCATGCTGGTTGCAACACTAGGATGAGTTTCAAGATGCCTTAATTGTAACAGCACATTTTCCTTGGTCATTTCATGCAGGTGTTCATCGACGGAGAGTTCATCGTGTCTTGCAGAAACTCTGGCAAGTGCGGCCGCACTATGTGACAGCCAGTTATGTACATGGGGTAAGGACTTGGCAATATCAGGCTGCATGGCCCCTTTCATAGCACCGCAATCAGTATGTCCACAAACAATAATATATTGAACACCCAGAACGGAGACTGCAAATTCAATGGATGCAGTTACCCCGCCGGTTGCCAGCGAATGTGGTGGGACGATATTGCCAACATTGCGATGAATAAAAAGATCGCCGGGATCTGTTTCTGTTATCAGGCTGGGGTCAACCCGTGAATCACAGCAGGTGAGGAACATCACTTCGGGATCCTGTTGATTGGCAAGTTCCTGAAAAAACTCCCTGTTGTTGGGAAATGTGCTTTTCTGAAATTCAGAGATTCCTTTAATCAATTTTTTCATTTTACAAACCTCATGCTCTTAATTCTTAAGTCTTAACTCATCCTGACAGCATACTTACTATATCTGACATCAGGCTAAGAAGCTCACTATAGTGAAATTTATTTAGCAAATATATTGGATAGATGATAGGATAATCCTTTCATAAATTTTGCCCAGATTTGCTATGAAAGACCTGAATATTTCCCTGAAACAACTGCGTTACTATCTTGTTGCTTCGAAGCATGAAAGTCTGCGCCAGGCTGCTCGTGAACTTAAAATTAGTCAGCCTTCTCTGAGTGCTCAATTACAAAAATTGGAGCAAGCTTTGGGAATAGAGCTATTCGAGCGAAGCAGGGGAGGAGTCAGGCTCACTCCTCTCGGGCGCGACCTGCTGAAACAGGCACAACAAGCAGTGAATGCTGCACAGGTAATTATAGATGCTGCAAATTTCGCCACCAAGGGACCTTCCGGGACATTCAGGCTTGGCGCCAGTCCTACATTAGGCCCCTATGCCTTGCCGTGGATATTACCGGAAGTTCACAAGAAATATGGAGGTGTAAAGTTTTTTGTCAGAGAGGAAGTGCCGGACGCGCTGGCCGAAGGACTCTACAACGGTCGTTATGATCTTATTTTGACGACTCTGCCATTAAAGGAAGAGGGTATCACTGTTATACCTTTGTTTAGGGAGCCTTTATATCTGGTAATGAATCGCCAGCATCCTCTTGCCCATAATAAATCCATAAGAGCTGCTCAACTAGCTGGATTGGAAATACTGACCTTGGAAGAACATCACCTGCTGTTCAGACAGGTAGAGGATCTTTGTAAACAGTTTAAAGCTGAAATTCTGCGTGATTATGAAGGCACCAGTCTCGACTCCATTCGGCAGATGGTTTATATGGAAATGGGGGTCGCTTTCTTGCCGGCACTTTATATCCGCTCCGAGATTCTCGACAGGGATGAATTGAGTGTTGTCAGTATTACAGGTGAGTCAATCGATCGAGTGCATGCACTGGTATGGCGAGATACCTCACCGCAGCGAAGTTTCTATCGGGAGCTTGCCAAATTTTTCCAGGGAGAATTTGAGAAACAATTCAGCAAGGATGTGGTCATGCTTACCAATGTGTAAAGCAAAAGACGGATACTGACTGACAGATTATGATCCCCTGGCTTCAACGAGCTAAAAACAGCAATTCCGGCTAGTCAAAAAAAGGCCCCTGGGGGCAGGAGCCTAAAATTGTATCCCGTTAGAACATATGGGACTAATCAGCCTTAATTCCTAAGGGAGACTTCTGATAAATTCAATAGTGAATTTAGGAGTCACTTATGACTGATACACCCGAAGCACTCGTCAAAGCTATTAAGCGCAAAGCCCTCAAGAAACACGAACCCGAAGAGAAGATTCGCATTGTCCTGGAAGGGCTTCGAGGAGAAGAGTCTATTGCTGAACTGTGTCGCCGGAAAGGCATAGCAGTCAGTCAGTATTACAGCTGGTCCAAGGAGTTTCTCGAGGCCGGTAAGCAGCGCCTTGCAGGCGATACCAAGCGTCAGGCCAACAGCCGAGAAGTAACCGATCTCTAGAAAGAGAATGGCCATCTCAAACAGATGCTTGCCGAAACGATCGTGCTGATGATGTAAAGATTACGCTGGATGATGCCATTGAGCAAACTGGAGCAGACCAGGTAGTGGTTAAACACCGGCCTCGGCTGCTGAGCGACAATGGGTCATGCTATCTGTCGAAAGAGCTCAAGGAATATCTGAGCGAGCGAAAGATGGAGCATACTCGAGGTGCGCCCTACCACCCGCAGACTCAGGGTAAGGTCGAACGCTATCACCGCTCAATGAAGCATGTGGTGAAGCTGGAGAACTATTACTATCCCCGGGAACTCGAGAAGGCGGTCGGGGAGTTCGTAGATTATTACAATCATCAGCGGTATCACGAGTCGCTAGACAACGTGACATCTGCAGATATGTTCTATGGTCGTTACGAACAAATCATAAACCGAAGACAACTTATTAAACAGCAGACTCTGCAACGCAGGAGGAAGGAAAACCTTATGGCTTGTTCAGCTCGCTAACTGAAAGCTATACTGCAAATGTTTCCTTTAGCTTTTGAGGCGAGTGGCCCCAAATCATCTGACGACTTACAGGTATGGGCACCGCTTTTCTGCCAGCGCTGTATGTTAAGTCGGAGATTCGGCAAGAGAACGAACTGCGGATCGCCGATGTGGAAGGAGTGAACGTGGTGCGAAACCACGTTCTGGTGTGGAGAAACTCATCGCCGGAGAAGTCATTCTACCGCAATCTAGCCATTGAGATTCGGCGCATCGTCGAGCAAAACCTGAACGATGTGGTAATACCGATCAGGGCTGAGAAATAGAGAGCAGAATAAGGAATTCTACCTAACTAATACTACAGCCCTGTTCGACTGGAATCTTATTTACAAGATTCGTTGCTTCGCCGCCTCGTATTCAACCCTCATTCGCGCAACTAAATCTGCAGTAGGCACTACATCTTTTATCGCATTGATGCCTTGGCCGCAGCCCCAAATATCTTTCCACGCCTTCGACTTACTGCTGCCGCCGGAACCGAAGTTCATCGCCGACGGGTCACTCTCGGGAAGATTTTCCGGATCCATGCCTGCAGCCTCTATAGAAGGCTTGAGATAATTACCATGTACGCCGGTGAATAGGTTTGTATAGACGATATCACTAGACGCATAATCTACTAAGGCTTGCTTATAGGCAGGATCGGCATTTGCCTCCTCGGTAGCGATAAATGCCGAACCGATGTAGGCGAGATCGGCGCCCATCGCTTGAGCCGCGAGCACGCCGTCTCCTGTCGAAATTGCACCGGAAAGAAGTACCGGGCCATCGAACCACTCTCGCACTTCCTGAATAAATGCCATTGGTGATAGCGTTCCCGCGTGACCTCCAGCCCCTGCCGCCACACAGATTAGGCCATCGGCACCCTTCTCGATCGCCTTGTGCGCAAATCGATTATTGATAACATCATGCAGACAAATTCCACCATAGGAGTGAATGGCCTCGAAGACCTCTGGCCTGGCACCAAGAGATGTAATGACGACAGGCACCTCATGTTTCACACACATCTCTACATCATGCATGAGTCGATCGTTAGAGTTATGTACGATCTGATTCACCGCATAGGGAGCAGCAGGGTTATCGGGATTGGCTTGATTATGAGCGTCTAACTCTTCAGAGATTCTTGTGAGCCACTGATCCAAAACCTCAGCCGGGCGTGCATTCAACGCGGGGAAGGAACCGACCACGCCGGCCTTACACTGCGCGATAACAAGATTTGGGTTCGAGATGATAAACAGAGGGGCGCCAATTACCGGGAATGAGAGTTTGCCGCGTAGGTTTTCTGGTAATGCCATTGATAGTTTCCTAATTAGTTCTTCGGTAGTTCTTCGAGTAGTTCTTTAAATAGATTTTTTTGAATAGTTCTTTAGCCGGTTGACTAAACTTTCACAAATTATTTCTTGGGCTCGAAAGCCTTGTCTACGGCACGCTCTACGGCGGCATGAGCGCCCGATGCGAGCAGTGTTCCGTGTGCCGCAAGCAAGCTATCAAATCGAAGCCCCAATAAGCGCCTGAACTCAGCCTCCAGAGTCTCACCTTCTGGAGTCTGATACTTCAACCAGATTGGACCAACTATTGTCTCGCGGGGAAAACCTATGAAGGGCATCAGTATTTTTGCTGGAATATTGTTGTAGCTGTAATCGCCATAATTTTGAATCGCATCACAGGTAAACAAAATTCTTTTATCGCGCTTTATCAGCAGGGCACACTCGGGTTGAGTGGTGCCGGCGAACTCGAATATTTCTGACGCCTCGAAGGGAAGCGGAGCGATACTATCCAGCTGCCTATCAATCTTTGGCTCTGTGTAGGTAGTACCGCCTGGCTGCGCCCACATCAAGGCGCCGAATTTCTCAACATAATAGGGGTCATCCACGCCGTGAAAAGCGCCAAGGCGCATGACATGCTTGATCTGACCCAGAGCCGTTAACTGTGCCTCGACTTTCGTGTTAACACGCACCGGATTAATCAGGGTCAGCTCATCACCGTTTCTAATGATCGCCATATTGCGAGTAATTCTAAGTAGAGGATTCATCTTAATGCTGCCACGCAGCATAAAAATGTCTTCGGCAATTTCTTCTATATTGCCGTGGGGATAAATCGGTGTACTACTAGTCATGGTTCACTTCTTACTAATTTAAATAAGCTATAGTAACTATTGGCCAAGCTTACGCGATTCCGGCTCCGCGCACACCTACATAGACAGAATAAAGTGACTGGCTCGCCGTCATAAATAATCGATTTCGCTTCATTCCCGCGAAGCAAACATTGGCGCATACTTCGGGAAGCCGGATTACACCGATGGTAACCCCATCCGGCGCGATAACCTGCACTCCGGGTCGTGCACCTGCCCAGATATTTCCATCAACATCACATCGAATTCCATCTGCCGAAGTAATCGCGTCTGTCCCCGGAAGCGTCAATTGTGCATGACGCCTACCATTTCGTAAGCGATCTCCATCAAGGTCCCAAACTTTGATCTCACGACCCTCGCCAGTATCGGCCACATAAAGCTTGCCTTGGTCAGGCGAGAAACACAGGCCGTTTGGTGCAGAAATTTCATCAGTTACCTTGCTGATGCGACCACTGTCTCTATCTACTCTGTAAACCGCATTTACTAATTCCGATTCGGCACTGAACCCTTCATAGTTACCACGAATACCATAGGGCGGATCGGTAAACCAAATCGAATTATCGGCCGCGACAACTACGTCGTTGGGAGAGTTGAGACGCTTACCCTCGAAGCTATCGGCAATAACCGTCTCACTGCCATCCGAATTGTAGCGCACTACCCGACGCCCGCCATGCTCGCAGGAAATTTGTCGCCCCTCATGATCAAAGGTATTGCCGTTACTATTACCAGCGGGCCTGCGAAACTCAGTTACCCTGCCATCATCTTCGATCCAGCGCAGCTGGCTATCGTTAGGTATATCGCTCCATACAAGATAACGGCCAACCCCACTCCAGGCAGGGCCCTCCGCCCAAAGAGTGCCGGTGTAGTGCCGCTGAATAGGTGTATTGAACAAGATATAGCGCTGAAAGCGCGGCTCCAACGCTATTAGGTCAGGATCTGGATAGCGCAGAGGCGTGTTTCCCGACCAGTCTCTGGGCTTGTATTCCGTAATAGGTGTCTGTGCAGACAGGACCATGGGCAGTGCAGCTGTCAGCGCCATGCCTGACTGCAAGAATGAACGACGTTTCATAGTGCCTCCGAAAAAATGTGAAGGCCGGCCAACAAGCACGACATCAGTCGAAAGCCGATCAATTTCTTATTTACTTATGTTTTATCTTACGACCAATTTCCTAATCCAACCATCGCCTTTAGTCAGTAGATAGAGCTCACCTGCCGCATCGGTACCAAGCCTCAAATCTGCCCGCTTGCCGCCGCCGTAGGTGTTTGCAAATCCCGTCGCCTCAGCCATGTTTACCTCATTCCCATCCATGACAATACGCAGTTCCTGTATAGAAGCCGGTTTTCCTGCCTCAAGCCCGTCACTTTCGGCGTGGAACACGCGGCCCGATACCATGTCGGTAAACACGACTCTGCCGACTAGCGCTGGAATTCCTGTACCGCGATAGACATAGACACTGCTAACCGCATTGCCTTCGTCGTGATCAAATTGGAGAACAGGATAAGTGAATTCCTGACTATCATTTGGCTTAGGGTACACCGGATTCGGTCTGACATTACCGATCCCAAAAGCCGAAGCAAACATACCCTCGCGTAAACGCCAACCATAGTTAGCGCCGGGGACGCCTATATTTATTTCCTCGATCTGATTCTGCCCGATATCGGCGATGTACATAGTGCCATCGCTGTCGAACGAAAAATGCTGGGGATGTCGCAGGCCATAGGCCCATATCTCCGGCGCTGCCCCCACTTCGCCAACGAAGGGATTGTCCTCGGGTATTCCATAGCTTGAAGGGTACTCAGAATTCAGGGGGTCGATTCTAATGATGGATGACATTGGCGAGTCGAGAGACTGCCCGTTCTCATTAGGATCATTCGCCCCACCTCCATCTCCCAGGCTGGCAAATAGCAAACCATAGTCTGAATCGGCATTCGTAGCGGCATAATTAAATGCCAAGGTACCAATGTTATGATTTTGTGCGAACTGTCCTATGCGAAATATTTCTCTCGATGTACCGGAGAAGACATTAGCGCTCGCATCCGTCGCCGTCCACTCACGAATCACACTCTCATGGTTCTCGGAATTGTCATCCAGATAATTGGCAAGCCCGCTTTGTGAACTCGTACTGAAAGCTGTGTAGAACTTGCCGTAGCCCGGCCTGCCAACTTGTCCGAACTGAGGGTGGAACGCAAAACCCGCTAGTCCGGTTTCGTTGGGGTACATGGAGTCATCGAAGCCTACTTCGCCGCCTCGAATATCCAGAAACGCATCGAGGGTGTTCGCCTGCTCATCATAGATATACAACACGCCGCGCAGCTCATTGATCACAAGGCGTCCGGAGTTATCCGGAATTGGCTGCATATACTGCAGGCGAGCATAGGCATTGTTAGTGAGAGGGACATCATTTGAGTCCAGGGTCTGCGGTAGCCGCAGAAATTCCTGGGCGATAACACTGATCTCGCCCTTCTCAATCTTCGCAGGAATAGGATCGACCAAAGCTTCGGGTAAAGCCTCGGCGGCGAACGAGCCAGCCATCGCACTCATACAGGCAAAACTAAAACCGACTTCCAACTTCATGGCTCGATTACCCTCGTATATGCTCACCTTTGATTAGGCAGTCTGTAGGCAACCAGGGCACCAGGAAAGTCTGTACGCGAGCTACCAATCTGCACGACGATGTACTGCTTGCCCTGATGCATATAGGTCATCATTCCATACTGGCCTGGCGCGGGTAACGGCACACTGCCGACTATCTCTCCGCTGTATTTATCTCGTGCATTCAAGGTCATTGGCGCATCGGGAACAAATTGCACCATGCCCTCACTCATCGCCCGGGTCTGCACCAGAAGATCGTCCATCACCATCTGAATCGACCAGCCTACGCCTCCGGTATCCGGCACATCGACTCCTTCCAGGAGAGGATGGTTCTTGATTGCATCGGGAGTAGGACCTACTGCCATCGACCAAGCCTTCTCGCCACTGTTCATCTGATACGCGGTTAGCTGATTATCCATCGGCTTGAAGACACGCAGACCATCTATAGTGGGCAAGCCACCACCACCGCCGGGCAACCAAGCTGCAACAGTCTTACCGGTAGTTGGTGTACTGTTTGGAGTCGCACCACCTTCGCCAGGTATCGGATAGTTAGGATTGTCTCTGTCGACACCATTCGTTGGCCGCATGAAGCCGGGAGCAAAACAGTTGCGCGCATGGGAGGCAAACATCAAACCGCTGCTTGGGTCACCTACAGGTTGATGAGGAATAACATTGCCACCGCCTATGCAGCCAATATTATTGATGTAGTCGTTATCGTGCCCCTGGGGCAGAGCCGGAACATAGAGGCCACCGACGCGATAGCCATTGAGAATTACCATCGCCTGCTCTTTTAACTCGGGCGTGTAATCGATAACAAACTCTTCGGTCAGGCCGTCGGTGACTATCGGATCAACCGGTTCTGGCCAGGTAGGAAAGGGCTGGGTCGGCGCGGTGTAATTTCCCGGCACCTGAGTCTGGAATACTTCGCGATCCTCGATCGGCCAGATCGGTTCACCGGTCTCGCGATTGAATGCAAACACCAAGCCCTGCTTGGTGTTCTGAATGAGTGCGGGAATAGTCTGCCCGTCTATGGTCAGATCCATCAACATCGGTGGCGTGGGCAAATCGTAGTTCCACTGATCGCTGCGATGAATCTGATAGTGCCAGCGACGCTCACCGGTTTGGACATCCAGGGCCAACACACTGCCACCAAATAGATTGTAGCCAGGCCGATGACCAGCATAGGCCTGAACGGTAGACGCATTGGTCACCATATAGACCAGACCTAACTCCGGGTCTGCCGACGCCGGCGCCCAGGTTGAGATATCGCCGGACCACTGCCAGGCGTCATTCTCCCAGGTCTCATGCCCGACTTCGCCAGGTCTGGGAATAGAATGAAACTTCCAGAGGAATTCGCCAGTAGCGGCATCGAAGCCCATGATGTCCCCAGGCACATTCTCGATGCGGGTCTGACCATAGCTGGGCTGATGCCCCACTAGTACAACCACGACACCATTCACGACAATGGGTGGAGCCGAGGCAGTCACCATGCCTAACTCTCGCGGGATACCGTAGTCCGGATCGTAACTGCCTCCGGCGACCAGATAATCCTGCCAGGGACCCCAGTCTTCTACCAGTTTGGGAATAAGGTCTATTCCACCGGATTGCTCAAAGCCATCCAGCGGAATCGGTTCTCCCCAATTCTCTAGCGGCTTGCCTGTTTTCGCGTCCAAAGCCCAGAGAAAGAAACCCGGCGTAGTAATATAGACAACGCCTCTGCCATCTACCTCGGCATAGGCCACACCCTTGCCATAGGCCTGCCGTGGCGAGCGCTGATGCCTTACCGTGGCCGGCTCTCTAAAGGTCCAGATATTCTCTCCCGTTGCGGGATCCATCGCTATAACCTGCCTGCGTGGAGTCGCCACCGTGTACAGCATTCCATCTACATAGACAGGCGTTGAGCGGGAGAAATAATCCAGATTCGGCCCAAAATTATCACTGCGCCAGATCCAGGCCTGTTCGAGATCCGAGAAATTCGCGGCATTAATCTGATTTAGGGGAGAGTAGCGTGTATTGCCTGAATCGCCGCCCAGGTAGCGCCATTCCCCATTCTCGGTGCCGGGCATGCCCTGCGCCGAGGCTTGGCTGGATAACAGCAAGGCCATAAGTGATAAGAGGAGCGAGTGAGGTTTCAAGACTCTGAACATACTGTGCATCAGCTAAGATCCTATGAGAGCGCCGGCTTAGCGCTTCCGCAGCCTTATCTAAAATGGCAGAAGAAGTGAGCTTGCCGGTCTATTGATTGAAATTCTGATTGACCGAACTGTAGACTAAAAGCTATCGCGCCCGAAGTCTATGACTGCGAAGTCCGATAGCTGCGGTAGCCCATGAAAGCCCCAATTTCGAAGGTCTGGAGTAGAAAGCTGTGTATATATCTTGCGAAATCCCATGGGCAATCCGTATTATGTGCAGCATATCGCTGGCTGAATCAGGGTAGCTAACTGAGCTCTAGCTGCAGGCCATTTATCGAACTTAACAACCCTCTTCGCTATTAACTATTACCCATACCCAGGTGGTTTAACAATGTTTACTACAACGCTTCAATTAATGCCGGCACTGCTTAATCGACTAGCCTTAATCCCGATCGTCTGTCTTGCGGCTATTGCTGGCCACTCGGTCGCCGACGAAGGCATGTGGCAACCCCATCAATTGCCCGATCTGAGCGAACAGTTGCTACAACTCGGGCTCGAGATCAATCCTGAAAACCTCAGCAGGCTGGATCAATTCCCGATGAACGCAGTCGTCAGTCTGGGCGGCTGTAGCGCCTCCTTCGTTTCGCCTCAGGGTCTGGTCGTAACCAATCATCACTGTATCTATGGCTCTGTGCAATACAACAGCACCCCCGAGAATAATTTACTGACAGATGGTTTTCTGGCAAAGCAACTGAACGAAGAAATTCCAACGGCACCGGGGACGCGAGTCTATGTCACCGAAGAAGTGAGCGATGTGACCGCCGATGTATTGTCGGGCGTAACTGCATCAACATCCGGAATAGATCGCTACAACATGATCGAGGCGAATAGAAAATCTCTCATCGCGGACTGTGAATCATCCGGCAACCATCGCTGCGGTGTTTCTTCGTTTCATCAGGGTCTGGAATATTTCCTCATCAAGCGACTCGAAGTTCGCGACGTGCGTCTTGTCTATGCACCTGCAACCAGTATCGGCAAATACGGTGGCGACATCGATAACTGGCAATGGCCCCGACACACCGGTGACTTCGGTTTCTACCGCGCCTACGTGGGCACAGATGGGCGTCCTGCAGAATACAGTGAAGACAATGTACCCTATGCCTCGAATAGCTTCCTGGAAGTAAGCGCTACGGGTGTTGAAGAAGGCGACTTCGTCATGGGAGTCGGCTATCCCGGCAGCACGAACCGCTACCGCACAACTGCCGAGGTTGAGAATGAATTCGAATGGTACTACCCCCAGGCTCGGGGTTTTCGAGAGGACATAATCAACATTATCAATGCAAACTCCGCCGATGGCAGTGCAGCGCGCATCGCCTACGAAGGAACTCTCGCCAGCCTGAATAACTATGCAAAGAATTTTCAGTCTATGGTGGAGAGCTACAACAAGAGTGACTTCATAGATAGACGCCGACAGGCTGAAACCGATCTAGTTGAATGGATCAATAGCGACAGCACAAGGCGACAGCAATATGCGCCAGCCATAGGACGTCTGCAAGATTTAATAGAGACGAATCATGGAACTCGCGAGCGTGATCTGGTGCGCAGCTATATGGGCTATGCAACTCTGCCATCTGCTGCCCATCGTCTTTATAGACTAGCCATGGAGAAACAAAAGCCCGACGCAGAACGCGAACCGGGTTATCAGGAACGAGACTTACGTCGTCTAAGCCAGTCGATGCAGACCATTAGCCGACGCTATGACGAGACCGTCGACAAGGCTACTCTGAGTTACTTACTCGCAAGATACGCGGAACTCCCCGAGCAGCATCGATCGCAAGCTACAGATTCCTTCTTTGGTATTTCCGGTAGCATCGATCAGGGTCAAGTAGATCAGATTATCGAAGATAGCTATGCCCAGACATCATTAGATGACGAGGCGGCACGATTGGCATGGCTGGAAAGTTCTGTAGAAGATTTTGAGAACAGCGATGACCCTCTGATTCGTTATGCTGTGGACTCCTATGCCGAGCGCATGGCGCTCGAACTAGAGCGCAAAGAGCTGAGTGGGCAGTTCCAACGCTGGCGCCCCGAATATATGGAAGCGGTGATCGCCTATAACCGAAGCCTGGGCCAGCCCATCTATGCCGATGCCAATAGTTCATTGCGCGTTACATTCGGTCAGGTGAGAGGCAACCAGCCTAAAGATGGCCTGACCAATCAGCCATTCACCTCACTGGAGGGCATCGTGAGTAAAGACACCGGCCTGGATCCATTCAATGCCCCCGCAAAGCAATTGGATCTGATTCGCGCAAAGCAATATGGCGACTATGTATTGCCTTCCCTAGGCACAGTACCCGTGAACTTCTTGAGCACACTGGATATCACCGGCGGCAATTCAGGTACCGCAACCATGAACAGTAAAGCGCAGCTGGTTGGCCTGTTGTTCGACGGAGTCTACGAGAGCATTATCGGGGACTGGGACTTCGACGATTCCAAGAACCGCGCTATCTCAGTCGATGCCCGCTATATGCTTTGGGTAATGGAATACATGGATGGCGCCACGAATCTTCTGGAGGAAATGACTATTGCCAAGTAAAGAGATCATGCATCAGAAAATACTTCAGACTATAGCGTGCCTCGCTTGCGGGGTAATTGGCATGAGCGCGCTCGCCCATGACTCGACTGCGCACTACATGGCTAACGAAGGCTTGATGGTAGAACACGGTGACACCAAGATTCTCTTCGACCCGCTGTTCCGAAATAGTTACGGACAATACTTGCTGCTACCGGAGGAAATGGAACAGGCCTTGTTTGCCGGAGTAGCTCCCTACGATGGAGTCGATGCCATCTTCGTCAGCCATCATCATGGGGATCATTTCTCTCCCAGCGATATGGTGCGGCTGTTGAGAGAACAACCGAACATCAAACTATACGCTCCGAATCAAGCGGTGATCGCCATGCGCAGCGAGAGCGGCAATAGCGATGCCGACCTATTCGATCGGGTAACTGGGGTCAGTCTGGAATATAAGGACGCGCCGGTAGCACTGAGCATGGAGGGCCTACAGATCGAGGCGGTGCATATTCCACACTCCGGCTGGCCAACGGGCCGCCTGGACGTCGAGAATATCGTGTGGCGAGTAACGCTGAATGAGGACACGACTGTCCTGCATATGGGAGATGCCGATCCGAACGATGTGCATTTTGCTCGGGATGCACAATACTGGAATCTTAACAATCCACATATGGCATTCCCTCCCTATTGGTTCTTCAGCTCCGCAAGTGGGCGCAATATTTTAAGCAACAGGATTAAGGCAAAACGCAATGTGGGCGTGCATGTACCGGTAACAATTTCATCTGACCCAATACGAAGACCAGCAGAACTTCGCGGCTTCGACCTCTTCGCCATCCCGGGGGAAACCAGAAGAATTTCTGTCGAAGACTAGTTTTCTGCAACCGCCGCATCTGCCTCTTCGGTGCGCCCGGCACGCAATATTCCTGTCATAGCATAGTTTCCAGAGTGGCAGGAAGGGCTGAAGAAGTAAGCGCAGCCCCAACGATGGCAAGGCACAAAAGCAGAGTTCGGATCATGACAAGCTCGTATTCAGGTGCTGTAAATTGTCCCTAAGACTTAGCCTGCAGCATTGTCACTAGCGCCTGAGTATGTTCGGCAGCCTCCATACCTAGTGTCGTCAGATATCCGCCGTCTTCAAGCGTAATGAAGTTTTTTTGAAACAGTCGCTTGGCAGCGGCGATACGCTCGGGAGCCGCCTCATGATGAATCTTGATTCCACCCTGAGAGCTTTCCAGGTTGAACAGGTTAAGAAGTTCCAGATCTTCGAGAAATTCGCGGCTTAAACTCATGGCAGGTCTCATCTAATGTTGTTCCATGGATAGCATAGCACGTGCTTCGGTAGTTTTTCCCTCGGGATGACTAAATTCATCTATTCCATGTCCCTGCACGACCATGCACGGCTAAAGGCACCGCGCCTCGTCTCACGCAGAGACGATCAGGCTAAGCTGGGGTCGAAAATACAGCTAAAAAAACCGAAGAAGGATGGTTGGTACTGCGTTTTGACCCAATAGCTCGATAAGCGGGTTAACCGTGTTAGGCAATATGCCTATTCCCATGCCATCGCCCTAATAAACCCTTCACGCTCCATAAGACTCTTTAGATAGCGCTGACAGTTGGGCTTGTAATATTCGCTTAGCCCCAGAGAGATTCCCATAAAGAGTGCATACCCTACCGCGATGTCTGCAATCGTGAATCGATCGGCACAAAGATACTCTCTGTCCTCGAGCGCGGACTCAACACTACGCAACCTCGATAGATACCACTTCGTATAATCTTCCACCACCTGTGGCACCCGGCGCTCCTCCGGCTCCAGGCGGGTATAGCGCAGCACCAGAGTTTGGGGAAACGTAAGCGTTGCATCACTACGATACAGCCAATTGAGATACTCGCCATAATCTACCTCATCTGAGGCAACCGCCAGCGGCGTAGGCCCATATTTCTCTGCTAAGTAGTGACAGATAGCCGTCGACTCTGTGAGTGTTACACCTCCATCGACAAGGCTTGGCACCGTTCCCAGGGGATTAACATCCAGGTAGCCGTTATGCTCAAAGCGCGGCGGAAAATTCATAGTGACCAACTCATAATCGAGCTGCATCTCTTCGAGTGTCCATAGCGGTCTCAGCGAACGGGAGTTTTTACAGTGATAGAGTTTCATGTTAATCGGCTTCCAGAAAGGATAGCTTCTCTATTGTATATCGAAATGAAAAATCGGGAGTACGCGTAGGCCATGATTTATAAGGTATCAAATAATTTGGCTGAGGCTTAGCTAGTACTCACTCGGAAAAACATGTACGCAACATAAGCTGCAACGAAGAAGATCCCAACCTGACGGCTCATCAGCGCTCTACCGAAGATAAAAATGGGAACCAGGAAAAGGGCAAAGATCAGAGAGACCAAAATATCTAAGATACCGCCCTCGGGAACTATTAGCGGCTGAACAAGCGCACTAATTGGCAACACGAACAAACCATTAAATATATTCGACCCGATAACATTTCCCACACACAGGTCAGCCTCGCCCTTCATGGCCGCAAAGATTGAAGTAATAAGTTCTGGCAGACTCGTTCCTACTGCCAACACCAGCATACCAATAATCACCGGTGGAACACCCAGTGACTCTGCTAAAGCTGACCCGTTATCAATAGTTAACTGCCCGCCTATGGCAAGCCCAACAACACCACCGACTATCAATAACCAGTTAACCCTTTTCTCGGCGTGGGAAACTATATCCAGCTCTCCAATAGTCGTAACTAGCGGATCTTTCCCCTGCCGCAGAAAATCCGTCACGGTTAAATAGAGGAATATGCTGAACAGCAACAACATGACCAAGCCATCGGAACGATCGATGATAGGACTTTCGCCACGCAAGAGTGGATCCAGGGTCATGAACAGAAGGACGGTTGTTCCCAAGAGAAGCAACGGCAATTCTCTGCGGATGATTTTCCCTTGCAGAGTCATCGGCGTAATGACTGCCGCCGAGCCCAGAACCAGGCCAAGATTAGCCAAGTTTGAGCCTGTAATATTACCGAAGGCCAGTTCTGTCTGACCCTCTAATGCGCCAAGCACGTTGACTACCAGTTCCGGAGCACTGGTACCGAAGGCAACTACTGTAAGGCCAACGACTAGCGGTGGGACGCCATAGGCATCCGCTATTCCCGAGGCTCCGCGAACCATAGCGGCACCGCCACCCAGGAGTAGCAATAGCCCTAAGAATAATAGTAAGAAAGTAATTGTGTGTCCCCCGAGGCACGATTGCTTCACTCTTATTTAAAGCATAGCTAGTAATGGCTATCAAGTGCGATTGTTCCACCCCGACTAAAACACACTGTTTGCTGCCGCTAGATCCAACAAACGCGATACTTAGCAGTAGTCGAAGAGTGGGTTACACTAGAAAACTAACATTCGACAGATCATAAGAAGATTGCCTATATGAACCCAAGAACAGCACTGGATCTCGAATTCGTGCGCGCGCAGTATCCTGAGAATCATTGGAACTGGGCCTTCTTCGAGAATGCAGGTGGTGCCTATGTCCCACATTCGGTGATTCAGAGAATCAACGCTTACATGAGTGAAACTCAGGTGCAGCCAGGCTATCCCTATCCAGAATCATCCGATGCAGCTTGGCGAATGAATCTTGGCCATAGGCTGATGGCGGATTTCGTCGGTGCACAGCTCGAAGAGGTCACTGTGTCGGCATCTACCTCCTTCAATGTCTATGTACTCGCACAGGCACTTCGACATCTTTGGGCCGCCGGCGATGAGATTATTGTCGCAACCCTAAATCATGAGGCGAACTCGGGGCCCTGGCGACGCCTGGAAGAATTTGGATTGAAGATAGTCGAATGGCCCATAGCATCGGACACTGCCGAACTCGATCTGAATGTACTTAAACAATTGCTAAATGAGAAGACGCAGCTAGTTGCCTTTCCCCATGTCTCGAACATAGCAGGCAATATAAACGCTGTCGGTGCTATCACCGAACTGGCGCATGCAGCGGGCGCTTTGGTTTGTGTGGATGGCGTTGCCTATGCGCCGCACCGGGCACTGAGTGTGAAAGAGTGGGATGTCGATTTCTATCTTTTCAGCTTCTACAAAGTATTCGGGCCACATATGGGATGCCTGTATGGAAAGCGAGATATTCTGCACAAAGCCAAAGGGCAGTATCATTACTTCTTCGACGAAGATGACCTGCTACACAAGATGAACCCCGCTGGCCCGAATCACGAATCTATCGCCTCATTGGTTGGCATCGCCGACTACTTCGATGCGCTCTACGCTCACCACTTCGACGAACAGCGAGAATCATTCTTCCAACGCAGCCAGATCGTCTATGGTGCGATAGCGGAACACGAGCAGCTTCTGACTACCAGATTTCTAGACTTTATCGGCTCCAGAAAAGATATCAGGTTAATTGGCAGACATGATCAGGACAAAGATATTCGTGTACCTACCTTCTCATTCGTCTCCAGCAAGATGGGCTCTGAAGAAATAGCCAGAGCGGTTGCCCAAGACGAAGTCGCTATCAGTTCCGGCCATTTCTATGCGAAGCGATTGGTAGAGAGCCTGCAAATAAAAGATACCGAAGACGGCGTTGTACGCTGCTCAATGGCACACTACAACACCATCGAAGAAGTCGATAAACTAATTCATTCCCTAGATAGAGTTCTAGGCTAAATAGAAACCGTCACTCTAGCAGAGATATAGACACTATGATTAAGCTCGAAGATCCCACACTGTTTAGAACCGAAAATTTCGTCAATGGCAAATGGGTCGCAGGCTCCGCTGGCCATATTGAAGTACTGAACCCAGCGAGCGGCGAACTGGTTGCAAGAACAGTAGACGGCAATGCCGACGATGCAAGAGCGGCGGTCGATGCCGCGGCCGTGGCTTTCAAGAGCTGGAGCAGAATACCCGCGAAAGAGCGCGCCACCTATCTGCGTCGCTGGTATGAACTGATTCTAGAAAACGCCGATGATCTAGGCGCATTGATGACCGCCGAGCAGGGCAAGCCGCTTAGCGAAGCTATCGGCGAAGTGAAATACGGAGCCGGCTTCATCGAGTTCTATGCCGAAGAGTGCAAGCGCGTGATGGGGGATATTATTCCTACCGTAGCCAACGATCGTCGCTTACAAGTTTACAAGCAAGCCGTTGGCGTTGTTGGCTGCATCACGCCCTGGAATTTTCCCAACGCAATGATCACCAGAAAGGCAGCCCCGGCCATGGCCGCAGGTTGCACGGTTGTAATAAAGCCCGACGCGGGCACTCCCCTGTCTGCACTGGCCCTTTGCGAACTCGCGCAACGTGCCGGCATTCCCGCAGGCGTACTTAACGTTGTCGTTGGCAGCGATGCGCAGGCCATAGGTGAAGTTCTCACACAGCATGAAAAGATCGGGAAGTTTACATTCACCGGGTCGACCGCAGTCGGGAAGATACTAATGGCGCAATGCGCGTCCACGGTAAAGAAAATTTCCCTAGAGCTGGGCGGCAACGCGCCCTTCATCGTATTCGATGATGCCGACATCGACGCGGCAGTAAGCCATTGCGTCGCCACCAAGTTTCGAAACTGCGGCCAAACCTGTGTCTGTACCAATCGAATCTTTGTACATGAAACTATCGCCGAAGAATTCACCGACAAGCTACAGCAGAGCATAGCGGCACTAAAGGTTGCCGACGGACTCGAAGAAGGCGCCGAGATTGGGCCCATGATTAATATCCAGGCCCTGGAGAAGATGGATATGCTAATGGCTGACGCACTGAGCAAAGGGGCGAAGGTATTGATTGGTGGCGCGCGCCACGAACTCGGCCAGAACTTCTTCCAGCCAACCCTGCTGACCAATATTAACGATGCTATGCGACTGGCGAATGAAGAGATCTTCGGCCCTATCGCTGCTGTGCAGACATTCACCACAGAAGAGGAAGTCGTCGCCAAGGCGAACGCGACCGAGTACGGGCTCGCCGCCTATTTCTTCACACGAGACGTAGGTCGGGTCATGCGCGTCTCCGAAGACCTCGAATACGGCATCGTGTGTTCTAACTCGGGCGTGTTCTCTACCGAGGTGGCACCGTTTGGTGGCTGGAAACAGTCCGGCATTGGATCGGAAGGTGGCAGGGAAGGCATTGCCGATTTCTATGAAACGAAGTTCCATTCTCTGGGTGGAATCTAAAGGTTAGAACTTTGCGTCGTAATATTCAGCTAGCCGAGCTTTACTGAACTGGAGGCTGGCTCGCTAGAGATAGAGAGAACCCGAATCGCAATCCGGCTGCCTATTCAATCACGATAATTGATTTGCAGGCCCTTCAAGAAATTTCTGAGGATCTGATCTTTGCATTCGCGGTAATGCTTATGGCCAGGGCGGCGAAAGAAAGCACTTAACTCATGCTTGCTGATCTCCTGCCCTGCCGATGCCAATATCTCTAGGATCTCATCAGCCTTGAGGTTCAGTGCAATCTTCAACTTCATAAATATCATATTATTAGTGAGCTTCGTTTCGGCTTCCGGTACCCCACCCTCTTTCTCACCACGCAAGGCGATGATCAGGCCGTTTAGAAACGAGGCTAGAGAGGTATCGTCACACTCGACCAGATCAGGATCATCGTCCTTCTTCAGCCATGCGGAGATTTCTGCCCTATCGGTCTCCACATTAGCCAGCCCGAAGATAGCGATCATCTTGCTATCATCAAAGTCCAGTATGTAGCGTATCCGTCTTAGACAATCATTATTGTTCATACTCTTATTAGCTCTTTATGCCTATAGCTTTTCTTCCTGCCTTCTTCGCTACCGGCTTTTTGCTCTTGGCTTTCATTTTTTTTCCCGTGTCTGTCTTAGCAGGACTTCCTTCAGGCTCAGCACTAGGGACTTCAACAACCGGTTCGGCACTTTGGTCACAATGCATGCGATAGTTATTGCCATCGAATTGAATGATATCTCCCGATAGGATCTTCTTTCTCTTCTGGGTCTGAACTACATTATTCACCAGCACATGGCCTCCCGCAATAGCAGCCTTCGCCTCTCCGCCACTTCCGACCAAACCTTCGAATTTTAGAATCTTGTATAGCTCGATTGGCTGCCTGGTCAGCTCTACCAGCTGTGCCTTAATATCGTTGTCTGCATCTGTCATAGGATTCTCTTTAAACATCTATGCCAATAATTAGTAACTGCCTTCATGATTTATCCTGCAAAGACTCAACGAACAGCTCACACTCACCCAACTCGCTCGCAACGAATAGTGAGTCACCGGATACCGTAATAGATAACTCCATACCCCGATCACAAATTTTTGCCAACGCCTGCACTTGCTCCCAGTTAAACTGGTAAACGTCGACTGGTAACTCTTCCAGCTGCGTTCGGTTCTGCTGCCACCATGTAGGTGCCTTGCTATTAAAACAATAGATCTTTGCGCTTTCAGCAATGCGACTTGACTTCTTTATTCTCTCTGACGATGGCTCTCCAACATCTATCCACAATTGCAGATTTCCATCCAGCGAATGTGACCAGAGGTCTGGCTCTTCCGTATCACTAAGGCCTTTGCAGAATACCAGTTGATCGTCGCTATTCAGGCAGTAGCCCAGCACGCGAACCATCATCCTCTCCATCGTCTCGGATGGGTGACGCGCGAGCGTGAGATTAAACGAATCGTAGACATCCCTGTTCAGATCGCTAAGTGAGACTTGAAGCTTGTAAATTGTCGGCTTTAGGGCCACGTGAGATCTCGATGTCTGTTTATAGATGGGCGCTAGCGATAGCCGCTAGCAGCTGTTACGGGGCGCACACTATAGCATCAATAGCGCCTCCGCGTGGGCCAGGAATTCTTCAGACGTTCACCGCTTGCCGAGAATATGTAAGAATGCAGGTCGAGTTACATTAGGGAACAACTATGAAACATTCTATTCAGACATTTCTTCGACGTTCTACTCTCGCGTTTCGCTGCCTCGCGATAGCAGCTGTGGTATCGATCGCTACGATTAGCAGCGCACAGCCGACACTGTTCGGATTTAATGATAGTACCAGTGCGCAACAGAGACAGATGGAAACCCAGTTCGATACGCTTATCGACAGGGCTGAGATGGATCGCTGGCTGAGGGAGTTTTCGTCCCAGGCCCACCACGTCGGATCACCTAAGAGTAAAGAGAACGCAGAGGCCATTGCGGCACTTCTGCGCTCATGGAACTATGACGTAGAGATTGCCGAGTATGAAGTGCTGTTTCCCGAGCCACTCACTCGCGAGCTAGAGCTCGTAGCTCCCACGCGATTCACTGCCTCGTTGATGGAAGACCCCATCGATGGAGATGCCAGCACGTCGAACACTGACAATCTGCTTCCTTCGTATAATGCCTTCTCGACAGACGGAGAAGTGGAGGCCGAGTTAGTCTTCGTTAACTACGGCACCCCGGCTGACTACGAGTTACTCGAGCGTTATGGTGTAAGTGTCGCTGGCAAGATCGCCATCTCAAAATATGGGGGATCCTGGCGTGGCATCAAACCCAAGCTCGCAGGAGAGATGGGTGCAATTGGCACTCTCATCTATTCCGACCCGGCTGACGACGGCTATGGGCCAGGCGATGTATACCCCGAAGGCCCCTACAAGAACGATAGCGGCGTACAACGTGGCTCGGTTATGGATATGCCCACCTATCCAGGCGATGTGCTCACTCCCGGAGTCGGTGCGACTGGAGATGTGAATCGACTTAGTCGCGAAGAAGCGCCGACTATTACACAAATTCCTGTGCTGCCAATATCCTATCGAGATGCCCTGCCCCTGCTCGAGGCGATGGGCGGAGCGGTAGTTCCTAAGGAATGGCGCGGCGGCTTACCGATAACCTACCACCTGGGACCCGGGCCCGCGCGCGTCAGGCTCAAGCTTGAGTTCGACTGGAAGATGGTGACCGCCTACAACGTCATCGCCCGCCTGGAAGGCACTAGCATGCCGGATCAGTGGATTATTCGTGGCAATCATCACGACGGATGGAATCATGGCGCGGCAGACCCTCTTTCGGGGATAGTCGCCATGCTCGCCGAGGCCAAGGCGGTAAGTCGCCTCGCAGAATCGGGCTACCCGCCGGCAAGAACCATCATCTATGCAGCCTGGGATGCCGAAGAGCCTGGACTAATCGGATCGACTGAGTGGGCGGAACATCACGCCGCAGAGTTACAGGAGCATGCGGTTGCCTACCTCAATACCGATGGCAACGGTCGTGGTTTCGTGAATGTTGGCGGCAGCCATGTATTGGAACGATTCTTTAATGAAATCATGAGCGATGTCGAAGACCCCCAAACTGGCGTCTCAGTTCAACAGAGGCGTCGCGCGAATCTGCGCATCAATGGCGGCTCTGAGAAAATTCGAAATGAGGCGAAGAATCGCAGCGACCTGCGTATTAGTCCTCTTGGTTCGGGGTCGGACTACACCCCGTTTCTTCAACATCTGGGTATAGCGTCTGCCAATATGGGCTTCGGTGGACACTCCGGAGGTGGCAGTTACCACACTATGTACGATACCTATGAACACTATAGCAAGTGGATCGACCCTGGCCTGATCTACGGACGCACTCTTGCCCAGTTTGCCGGGCGCGCCACCCTGCGTCTGGCCAATGCGCCAAGACTGCCATTCGACTTTCAGGGCTTCACTGATAATGTCTCAGGCTACATTGAAGAGATTGAGACACTGGCTGATGACATGCGCGAGAAAACCGCCACTGACAATCTCGACATAGACTCAGGTGTGTATGGCCTCGTTCTCGATCCGACGAAAACATTCGGCCCACCTATACCCAAACCCGCCGTGCCACATTTTAATTTTGCACCACTAAAGAACGCCCTGGCGCGACTTGAAGATTCGGCAGCGGCCTACCAGAACCTGGCAATGACTGGCGCCGCGGCAAGCGCAAATCAGAACTATCTGCTGTACACCAGCGAGCGCGAGCTAATTCGAGAGGAAGGCTTGACTGGCCGCCCCTGGTATAAGCACCACATCTACGCGCCGGGCTTCTATACCGGCTATGGCGTTAAGACCATTCCAGGCGTTAGAGAGGCGATTGAACAGCGACAATACAATCAGGTTGCCGGACAGATCGATATCGCAGCCGAAGTGCTGACCAATCTAGCAGTGCGACTGGATGAACTAGTAGAGCGCTAGGCAATAGCAATCAGGTATCGAAGCACGCCATGAGCAAACCGTTTCTGATAATCCAACTTCGCCCGGAAGACGCAACTGCGGATAACGAGCTAGAAGCCATCAAGCAATACGGCACTCTAGATGATAGCGAGATAGTTAGGCTACGCGCAGAGCAAGCGGGCCTGAAAGATATCGAACTGAGCCGCTATGCCGGCATCATTGTCGGTGGCAGCCCCTTCGATATCAGCACCCCCGCGGATCAGAAGTCAGCAACGCAACTAGAGATCGAAGCAGGCTTCAGTGACCTATTCGAGACAGTAATAGCACAGGACTTTCCGTTTCTGGGGTGCTGCTCGGGAAACGGCTTGCTGGGGAATTATCTAGGCGCTTCGATATCACAGAAGTATGCCGAAGCTGTTGGCGCAGCCACCATCGCGCTTAGCGAAGAAGGGAAACGCGACCCGTTGCTTAGAGGCTTTCCCGATACGTTTAGAGTTTTATTGGGTCACAAGGAGGCCTGCGACGATACACCGCCGGGAGCTGTCCTGCTCGCTAGCAATACCGCCTGCCCCGTGCAGATGTTCAGAGTTAGGAACAATATCTATGCAACTCAGTTTCATCCCGAAGCGGATGCCGCAGGGTTCACCGTTCGCATTAATATCTACAAAGACTATGGCTACTTTCCTGCAGACTCTGCGGAAAAACTCATCGCGGCTATTGAGAAAGAGGAATTACCCGAGGCACAATTACTTCTGAAAAGATTTGTGGACACCTATAGAACCTGAATAGGAATAGAACTCATGATCTATGAAGTAGAAGGTGATATTTTGATGAGTCGCGCCGAAGTGATCGCTCAGGGCATAGGGGTGAACGACCCGATGGCCAGCGGCCTGGCACGAAAGCTTCAGGAGAAATTTCCTGGCATGCGCGACCAATTCCACGAGTGGTGCGAGCAGACAGACCCAGAGCCTGGCGAGATTTGGCTTTGGGAAGGCCATAGCAAAACCAAGATTCTTAATCTCATTACGGGCAAGCCCGCCGATTCAGAACTGGGCCGACCCAGTCGACCCGAGAAGATTGCCGTGCACCGCGCCTTCAGGGCACTCAATAAGGTGGTGGCTGATAAACGCCTTAGCTCTATCGCAATGCCGATGGTTGGTAGCGGAATTGGAGGTATCGATTGGTTGGAGGTGCGCGGCATGATGCATAGCCAGCTGGGCGAACTGCTCATACCCGTGTTCGTTTATGTATCGGTGCGCGATGGAATGCTGGCGTCTGAACCGGGCATGTAAGACATGCCCGCATCGAATTAATACTACGCCTGAACGTCTACGCTTTCTCTCTCACAGACCAATGCGTGCCAGCGCCACAGATTCTCCAGAGACTCAGCCGGCTTCAATCCAACTAACGAAGTCGCGAAATCCACCGCGGTTAGCAGTGTGATATCGACGATCGTGAACCTGTCGCCTGCTATGTAAGCTGATTCGCCAAGCTCTCTATCTATGCGCTCATAGTAGTTGTTCACATTAACATCGCTGGCTTCCTTCGCCGCCGGAATCTGTTTGAATAATCCCATCGCACCGACTATAGGCCCATTCACCCAGGACACGCCAACTTGCGACCACAGCTCGGTTTCGATATGGCGGTTTCGCATCTCGATGTGACCTAATTCAAAAGCGTCTCTGCCCATCAGATTTGGCTCAGGCTGGATGGCCTCTAGATAACGACAGATTGCGACCGACTCACCAAGGCAGCGACCATCTTCCAGCTCCAGCACAGGGATCTTTCCGCTTGGATTTTTCTTGAGAAACTCTGGCGTCTTATGTTCGCCCTTGCTCATGTCACAATTGATCAATTCGACCTCGATACCCTTCTCTGCTAGAAAAATCTTAACCCGTCTTGGGTTCGGGGCACGGGCATAGTCATAGAGTTTCATCATCTTAAAAATTCCAACTAGTGAATGCGTTAGTATTAGCGGTGGTCGCTATCCCTTAGAAAGCGTCGATCTACGCTTAGTCCTTCGAGCAAGTCTGGCACGCCTACTCCTTCGGGTCCTGCAGCCCACCGAAAGCCTCGAAAAAAGACTTGAAGAAGCCCGACAATTCAAGAGTCATAACGGCAAACTCCTGATCAAACTTCTGTGCTGCACTCTCAATCTCCTCGTTCGCCTCCTCCTGCTTCATGCCGACAAATTTAAGGCGTTTTATAGAGAGATCATCCCCCAGAGCGCAGCTTAGAATGCTATTCCATGTCACTCCCAGATTCTTAACCTGTTTGCCCGCCTCGAGATGGCCCTGGATCTCATCGGAGAACAAATCCTGCCCCTTGCAGCGCACTATATTACTGCCATCGGTTGGGTTATAGAGCTCACAGTCTTCATCGATGAGAAAGTGGTCGCTCGCATGCTGCTCCTTCAACCAACGCGTCATCACATCGCTGGGAGCGCGGTTAGCATCGGGAAGCGATACTTTCAGACTACCGAGGCTCTCGCGCAGCAAACTGAGCAGGGATTCCGCCTTGGGGGCACTGGAGGAATTCACGACGATCAAATTGTCTTTGCCTGAGATATAGGCGAATGTTTGCTGATTACGGGTAAAGGCTCTGGGCAGCAGCGACACAAATACATCGTCTCTTATCTGCCGCTTCTCTTTGCGGTAGATCTTACGGCCCTGCCTATCTTCCAACTCAGCCACCTTCTCATCGGTTGCCTCATTGATCACCGACGTTGGCAAGATCTTTTCCTGCTTCTGTGCGCAGAGCATAATATAATCACCCTGCACATGGGCAAGCATCTCCCCCTCCTTGCCTAGTGGGCTAATCCAGCCATACTTTGACTTATCATGGCTGCTGCAGGGATGAAAGATTTGATCGGTTAGTTTCTGTTCTAATTCTTCGGGAGAGATTTTGAGCGCTTCGTTGAGACAATAGAGACGTATATTCTTGAACCACATAGATAATTTTCCGGCTAGTACAGCTAGTACTGAAGAGATTCTAAAAGGATTAAGCAAAAAGCTTAGCGCGGAAGATTATGCGCGATACAGACACAGTATTCTAGTAGTAGCATAAGCTATTAATTTATTATCTGACTCCGAACCGAGCCGGATGAAACACCAGAACACTATCGAAAAAAGAATGGCGGCGAATGATTTTCCCATCCTATCTGGTCCCTATATTTAGGCACGATAGCATCTCCAAAAAATAGTGAGTAAAACCGGATCATCTTATGAATAAAATTGTGAATTGGATTCTACCCTTGTACATAGCCTTTGTGTTTCTGCAATCGCTGTTCTTCAAATTTAGCGGCTCTGAAGAGACTGTCATCATTTTCAATACTATAGGCACGTGGATGGCCGATATTGGTTTGCCCCAGAGCTTTGCGCAGGGCTTCAGCAACTACGGTGGAACCGCGACTGGTCTTGTAGAATTGATTGTCAGTATCCTGGTGCTTATCCCTATCTCAAGAGTATGGGGAGCTCTAGCAGGGCTAATGGTAATGTCCGGCGCGATCTTCTTTCACCTGTTTACGCCCCTGGGTGTAGTACGGATTGTCGATGCTGCCGGGAATACCGATGGCGGTGTACTGTTCTTCATGGCTTGTGGTGTGTGGTTGAGCAGCCTGGCTCTTATCTATACTGACAGGAGAAAGCTGCTAGCTTTAATCGGGCGCTAGGCGGAAGTAGAACGCGCTATTCACCGGCAGACTTTAACTAACAAGCACTACATGGAGCTTCCTATCTGACAAGGTTTTGGCGATCTCATAGCCTGCACCAGCATTGAGCCCTGGCACGAAACCTGCCCCGCATCAAGACTCAGGAAATAACCGCAACCCCAGTTTTTACTCTGACCCCAATCTCGCCTATAGTATACCCTACTAAACCCCTACAAGAGCTCATTCGCGATGACCGATACCAGCATTCAATCCAACACGAAACCAATAGAACGCAAGGAACTAACCCTCAGAGTCGTGGTATTGGGACTGCTGCTGGCGGTAGTAATGGGGGCAGCGAATGTCTATGTTGGCCTGCGCGCCGGCATGACCGTATCCGCCTCAATACCAGCAGCCGTCATGGCTATGCTGCTGTTTAAGATGCTGTTCAAGAATTCCACTATTCTCGAAGCCAACCAGGTTCAGACCTGTGCCTCGGCGGGAGAATCACTCGCCGCGGGAATCATCTTTACTATGCCAGCCATGGTTCTCATTGGCTTCTGGGATTCCTTTGATTTTTGGTCGGTCACCATCATCGCGCTTACCGGCGGTCTATTGGGCATCCTCTTTATGATCCCCATGCGCAAGGTCTTCATTCTTAATAACACTGAACTAGCCTATCCGGAGGGTATAGCCTGTGCTGCTGTGCTACGTGCCGGCGAAGCCGAGGCCGCCGAGGAGGAAGATGGCGAACAGGAGGGGGCTGCGAAAAATCTACTGGTTGGCGGCCTGCTGGGCGCCGGTGTAGCCATTGGCGCGAAGTTAATCGGAGTGTTTGCCGCGACTCTTGAGGCGGCCACCGTGGTGAGCTCACGCATTTTCTATTTTGGCGGCGACCTCTCGCCAATGCTGATTGCAATAGGCTTTATCGTGCGACTGAACGTCGCTATTCTTATTTTTATTGGTGGTGCCATTTCCTGGATTGTAGCCATACCCCTGCTGGGCACGGGCGATCAGTTTCCGTCTGCCATCGACGGCGCCTACGAGCTATGGAGCACGCAGATTCGCTATGTAGGTGTTGGCGCCATGGTGCTGGGTGGATTTGCCTCACTCTACTCCGTCCGCTTCGGGCTGATCGCGGCCATACGCGAATTGCGTAACAACCTGACCAGCGGCGACCTGATGGGTGACAGCCTGGAGAGAGACATCCCAACCTGGGCCATCATCGCCCTCACTCTCGGCTGCGTCGTGGTCCTCGCCTTTGTGAATTATCGCTTCACCTCTGGAGTGGGTATCACCATTCTGTCGACCATAGTGATGTTGGTCATGGGCTTCTTCTTCACCGCCGTGGCAAGTTACATCGTGGGGCTAGTGGGCAACTCGAACAGCCCGGTCTCCGGTATGACCATCACCGCAGTCCTCGTCGCCGGGGGCATGCTATGGCTTTTTAACTATACCGGCATGGAAGCCATGGTGGCCACGCTAGGCATTGCCGCCATAGTCTGCTGTGTCGCTGCGACCAGCGGCGATGTCTGTAACGATCTCAAGACCGGCACACTGGTAGGTGCCGCCCCCTTTCGTCAGCAGATCATGCAGATTGCGGGCGTATTCGTCGCCGCTTTCGTCATGTCACCGGTACTGAACCTCTTGCACAATAATATCGAAGGCGGCATCGGCGGGCGCGAGCTATCGGCTCCGCAGGCTAGTTTGTTCGCATCACTCGCACGGGGATTCTCCGGAGAGACGCAGTTACCCTGGGACATGATCGGCTACGGCGTGCTTGTTGGCGGCGTAATCTTAGTAGTCGATTGGTATCTGCGCGTCAGCGGCAAGAAATTCAGAGCGCATCTGATGCCCATCGCCGTGGGAATGTATCTACCCTTTGGTCTGGCAGCACCCATCCTGATCGGTGGCCTGATTGCACACTTCCATAGCAAAGGAACGCCAGAGGCTCAACACGACAAGGTGCTGCATCGCGGCATACTCTTCTCATCGGGAGTTATCGCAGGCGAGGCATTGATGTCAGTTGGCCTCGCCTGTCTCACCGCACTTGGAGTGCAGTCACTAGACTTAGGCCTCTCTGCCGGCTTGGTAACTGCGCTCTCAGTGGTAGCCGCGGCTATAGCTGTTTGGATGTTTTATAAATTCACTCTACCCTCGGGCAGCTCAGCGGCTACCGTCCCGTAAGCCCTAGCATTTCCCTCCTGGTTGGCTCCTTATCCCCACCTCGACTCTCGATATAAGATAGAGAACCGAGGGGCTCTTGGAGCCCGACAAGATAACAGCTTGTCGACGGGAGCCTGTCCGGATTCTTATTTTCCCACTATGCAGGGATAGACTTAAGCAGCCCCAGCTTTTATTCTCTCGACGAAGCCTCTAAGGATGGACGAACCATGCGCACTTTTCTATTTTCATTATTACTTCTTCTAGCCAACTGCGGCGAAAGCACAACGGTTGCGCAGAACAACGACACAAATTCTAGCAGCTCCGCTCAAGACACGATCGCAGCCGAGAGTCAGCGTTTCATAGAATGGCTTGATGCCGAGTACGCCGAAGAATTGGATTTCTCTCCCCTTCTTAAGACACGCCAGGGCGACAAGAGTGCTCATGGAGAATTAAATGATGTGTCTGAGGCGGCACTAGACGCCCAGCTTCAGTGGCGACGATCCAGCGTTGCGCAGATGCGTTCTAACTTCGACCGCGACCAACTCGACAAACAAGGCAAGCTTTCCTGGGATCTGTGGGAGTACATTCTGGAAGATGCGCAGCGCAGCGAGCCGTTTCGTCGGCATCGGTATATCTTTGGTCGTCGCGGCCCGCAGTCCGCATTGGCCAACAGTCTGATCAACTATCAGGAAGTGATAGATGCGAATGATATGGGGGACTATATTTCGCGCCTCAACCAATCACAGCGCTACTTCCAGCAGTACCTGGAGCGCGCCAAGCTAGCTGCGGCCGATGGCATTCGAGCGCCGCACTTTGACTATCAGCAGGCTATCAGCGAGGCGCGGCGGGTAACTTCCGGAGCGCCGTTCGATAAGCAAGACGACTCTGCGTTATGGGCAGATATCACCGCGAAGATAGAGCAGCTTGTAGAAACTGGAGAGATCGGCGAGTGGCAGGCCGATGAGTTTCGCGAACAATCCCGTAGCGCCCTGTTGACTCGGTTCAAGCCGGCACTGGATGAAATCGTCGCATGGCTGGAGCAAGACTTAGAGAATGTTTCCGACGTGGCAAAAGGTGCCTGGTCTCTTCCTAATGGCGAGGCCTATTACAACTCGCGTCTGGCAAACATGACAACCCTACCGCTTAGCGCCGATGAGATTCATGAAATAGGTATTTCAGAAGTCGCACGCATACAGACAGAAATGGAACAGATAAAGAGACAGGTCGGTTTCGAAGGATCTCTGCAGGAGTTCTTCACCTATTTGCGTGAGGATGATCAGTTCTACTACCCATCTACCGATGAGGGCCGTAGTAACTATCTCAGCCTGGCCGATGATTTATTGGCGAATATGTACGAACGACTGCCCGACTATTTTGGCATCCTACCAAAGGCCGGATTGCAGGTTAGAAGGGTCGAGGCATTTCGGGAAACAGCAGGTGGCGCGGCTCACTATGCTCGCGGCACGAAAGACGGCTCACGCCCCGGTACTTTCTACGCGCACCTGATCGATATGCGCGCCGCGTCGATCTTTAGACTCGAGAACCTTGCCTACCACGAGGGTGTTCCTGGCCACCATATGCAGATATCCATTCAGCAGGAGCTGGAAAACATCCCACGCTTTCGAACTGCGAAAGGTTATACCGCCTTCAGTGAGGGCTGGGGCTTGTACGCCGAATACCTGGGCAAGGAAATGGGCTTCTATAACGACCCCTACACTGAATTTGGCAGGCTCTCGGGAGAGATTTGGCGTGCTGTGCGGCTTGTCGTAGATACCGGCATTCACGCCAAGCAGTGGACTCAGGAAGAAGCGGTGAACTATGCACTGACAAATTCAGCCAGGCCAGAGCCTTCTGTTCGCTCCGAGATTCGTCGTTACTTCAATAACCCAGGCCAGGCTACCGCCTATAAGATTGGGATGTTAAAGATTCAGGAAGTCCGCGCGAAAGCCGAGGCAGAACTCGGCGATGATTTCGACATCCGGGCGTTTCATGACACCGTACTAGGGTCGGGCCAGCTTCCCATGCAAACCCTGGAGGCCGAAGTCGATAGCTGGATAGAGTCTGTTAGAAACCAGTAGGCAGTCTTAGCTATTAGCTAGAACCTGCTTCAGGCCTTCGAAGGAAATGCTCATTCCATGTTCTATGGCGGGAGAGAATTCGTCTGGCGCTATCTCCGTTGTCCACGAGAAATGGCAGCCCGTGTCGCTCGCCGTCAGTTGAATTGTCGCTAGATGATGACCCAATGGCGTCGGGGTCTTAATGGCAGAATATTGGAGACAGTGTTTCTCACCATCTAATGTCAGGATTTTCTCCTGCACTTCTCCGATGCCTTCCATGGTGAAGGAGCGCACGCCGTCTTGTTCTGTTATCGACTCTACCGCAGGAACCCAATCGCAGCGGGTCACATCAGCGAATATTGCCCAGACTTCCTCTAAAGGATAATCTAGTTCTTCTTCGATTTTAACCGTTTTCATCATGCCTCACTTTGTCAAATCACTAGCTCGAAGGTCGCGTCTTCGCCCACAGATAAGCGGGAAGCGCACAGGACAGGCCTATACATAAATTGAGGGCAATAAACGCCCAGGGCTTAGGTCCGCCCGACTGATTAGAAAACATATAGATCCAAAATACAAACGAGCTAATCAACAGGTCTGCGGTAAATCCACCCGCCGCCCCATTCACAAATAGTGCCATCACGAAGGCCACCAGATCGATACCCTGATCAACTGCAAAGTCTGCGAAGAAGGCTATCGGTATTACCGCACCCAGAATCGCAAATAGTAGGTAGGTCGTTCTCAGATTCATCCTTTACTCCATTCACCTGTGGTTTTCTATTTGTAGCCGCCGGCTCGAAGCTATGAGCTCTGATCACGGCGCTCTGCGGCCTCGCTAGGCCCCTATTAGCAGCTAGTCTCTCTGATTGAGGTCTGTCATTCAATTACCTATTGGGTAATGAAATTAACCAATACTGAGAATCTCAGCCAGTAGATTTTTGTGGTATTCTGCCTGCAAATACCCGTGCGGCTTACCCCCGGTTCGCTATCAGATACTACTGGGCCACAAGCTAGCAGAATCAAGCAGGAGATTGTCATGCATCTAAAACTAAGAACACTAGCACTTGTGCTGTCACTTATCGCGACACTGGGCAGCTTTGGCATTAGCTCTGCACAGGACCCAGAATGGGTCGACCTGGCAGTTCATAACTTCGGCGCCCCCATCAATACCATGTGGGCCGAGGGAGAGCTCTCCTTCGCCGCCGACGGCACTATGGTCTACTGCAGCGCCAGAGAGGATATGGCCGTAGCTCCGGGCGATCCGAAGGATCTCTATATCGCTACGTTTAACGCCGAGACCGGCAGCTGGAACACCCCTATTAATATGGGTATCCCCATTAATGCGGCACCCGCCACCGAGGTCGACCCGCTGCGTGCTGGCGATGATCGCGAGCCCTGGATAACCGCAGACGGAAACACTATCTACTTCAAGTCTGATCGACTCGCTACCACTAGCCCGCGCAATGCCAATGACTTGTTCATTACCCGCAAAGTGAACGGACAATGGAGCACACCAGAGCTGATAGGCTTCCCCATCAGTACCAACGTCGGCAACGAGCACTGCCCTGCAATTCTCCAAGACGGCGAGACACTATGCTTCGCATCGATGCGTGAGGGTGGCTACGGCGGATCCGATATCTATTGCTCTAAGCCCGACGGCAACGGCGGCTGGCAGGAGCCGGTTAACCAGGGGCCTAACATCAATACGGCGGCCGAAGAATTTCACTTCACGCAGGATAAAGACGGCATGGTGTATTTCACATCCTCTCGCCCCGGTGGCTTCGGCGGCACCGACATTTACGGCGCGATGACGCAGGGAGAGAACAGCTGGGGCGCGGCGAGAAATCTAGGCTCGCAGGTGAACACGGCTGGTGCCGATATGTGTCCAGCCCTGCCACCGGGTGACAATACATTTACCTGGTTCTCGACTCGTAGTGATAACAGCCTGGGCAATATCGATATATTCTGGACCAACAAACTGAACGTGAGTAATTAATATGACAGTAGAAGCATCCTCGGTTAGGCGCTGCGGCTGGCGCGTTATAGCAACACTAGGGGCAGCCCTGCTTGCCTCCTGTGCAGTCAGTCCGCAGACACAGGCAAAGATGGACGAATACGCAAGAACTGTCCCCACGTGTAGCAGCGACGCCGAATGTGATCGCAAGTGGGCACTCGCCCGGCAATGGACTATAGATAATTCAGCTTTCGCCATTAGAGGCGAAAGCGATACGCGTATTAATGCCAACAGCAATATCATCAGCCAGAGTGGCGTAGGCGTCCTCGTTAACAAGGTGGCGAATGGCTCTAACGGCTCTCAGATCATCGTCGAAGTGGAATGCTTTAGCGCCTATGGCTGCCCGGATCTTTGGGACATGCAGATCGATTTTAATCGCACGGTCAACGGTAACGCGCAATGAAGCCAAACATTGCACAATCAATAGCAGGAAATCTTCTGGCACTGTTATTCATCATGCTACCGACGGCAGCCTATACTCAAGATGATAGCGAACAGTGGATTAGCCTGTTTAACGGGGGTGATCTCTCTAACTGGGTTCCAAAGTTTACCGGCCACGAACTCGGTGTTAACTATCGTGATACCTTTCGCGTCGAGGATGGCATATTAAAAGTGTCCTATGATAATTGGCCAGACTTCGACGGTGAGTTCGGCCATATCTTCTACGACGAGAGTTTTTCTCACTACAAGTTGCTCGTCGAATACAGATTCGCTGGCGCCCAGGTTCGCAACGGTCCGGACTGGGCCTTCCGCAACAATGGCGTAATGCTGCATGGCCAGTCTCCACAGTCGATGACCCTGGATCAGGAATTTCCAGCCTCTATCGAAGTACAGCTTCTTGGCGGCAACGGCGTCGATGCACGCGCTACAGCAAATGTCTGCTCGCCAGGCACACACTACGTCAGAGACGGTGAGCTGGTGACTCAGCATTGCATCAATTCCAGCTCCGATACTTTTCATGGCGATCAGTGGGTAACGCTGGAAGTTGAAGTGCGCGGCGACGAACTCATTAGGCACACAGTGAATGGTGAGGTAGTTTTTGAGTATTCGAAAACACAATTGGATGAGAGCGATCCCGATGCACAGAATCTTATCAGTCAGGGTCAGCCTATAGCGGTAAGCGAAGGATACATCTCACTGCAGGCTGAGAGTCACCCTACGCAGTTCAGAAAAGTAGAACTCCTGCCACTAGCGCACTAAATCCTAGCCGGAGCTAGAAACCACCAACCCCCAAACATTCAAGCCCGGAATCGGGTAGTTGTTTGCGAACAATCAGGGCCGCAGGCCCGTGAGCAAATAGCTACGCGATTGCTGGCGGCAGGTCTGAAAAAAATACTATATCGCACGCAGCAATGGGGACATTACCCACTCACGGACCTTCGGCCCTGATTGTTCGTTGGCAATATCCCCATCCCTGCGCGCTTGCTTCAGAGATGGATTCTTAAGGAGCCCTATTTAGATATTCTAAATATCCCGTAGAAATAGCATTTGAAAACTACAGGGTTCCATCCGCGATTAAATCCGCCGCATAGTGTGCCGCTCTTGCGCTGAAGGCCATATAGGTCAGCGAAGGATTCTGGCAGGCAGACGAGGCCATGAACGAGCCATCCGTAATAAATAGATTCGGCACATCATGGGCCTGACACCATTGATTAAGCACCGAATTAGCCGGATCGCGGCCCATTCTTGCACTACCCATTTCATGAATTCTATTCCCCGGCTTCGTTAAACTCACCTCATTCGCAGTGATATTCGTGCAGCCTGCAGCCTCCAACATGGCAACAGCATCCTTACTCGCCTCCTGCAGCATGGTGTGTTCGTTGTCGCTATAGGTCACGTTTAACAGAGCCAGCGGATTGCCCCAGCGATCGCGTTTGGAGGGGTGCAGCGTGACACGGTTCTCTGAGTTCGGCAGTTGTTCGCCGAAGGCGCCGATGTTGACGCGCCAAGGGCCAGGGTTCTTGTGTGCTTCTTTGAAATTTCTACCAATGCCCGCGATCTGTCCGCCGCCATTACCCAAGGGGCTGGAACCACCCTGGAAACCAAACCCGCGCAGATAAGGCTTATCCTGCCCGTTCAGGTTTGCGTAGCGCGGAATATAGATTCCACCACTAGGCCGTCTGCCGAATACTTTCTGATTGTCGAAGCCACTCATCAGACCAACCGCACCCGCGCCACTCACATGGTCCATCAGGTTTCTACCCACCTGATCGGAACGGTTTACCAATCCATTAGGATACGTCTCGGAGGTCGACTGCAGCAGAATCATCGCCGACGCAATGGTTGACGCATTTAGAAAAACGACTTTGGCCGTATAGAATCTCTTCTCGTTAGACTCGGCATCGACGATACGCACACCAGTAACTCTATTGGTCTGCGCGTCATACTCTAGAGAACTCACTATGGCATTGTGCACCATGGTCAGATTACCGGTACGCTCTGCCGCTGGCAGTGTCGCATTCAATGATGAGAAATAGGCCTTAAATGAACAACCGAAATGACATCGATTACGCACCTGACAATTCGACCTGCCCAATTCTTTCTGCTCATCCGTCGCATCGGTAAGATGGGCAATTCTGGCTGGAATAATATTTCGTTCGGGGAAGGTAGTTTCGACTTTCGCCTTGAGCGCCTTCTCTGCATCGGTTAATTCGAAGGCAGGTTGAAACACACTGTCGGGTAACTGCGGCAGGCCTTCGGCGCTACCGGCGATACCGATGAAGGTCTCTACCTTTTGATACCAGGGCTCTATGTCTTCATAACGAATTGGCCAGTCGATGCCATGACCGTCGGTCTTGTTCGCGTTGAAATCCAGATCACTCAGGCGATAAACCTGGCGCGACCACATGATAGAACGGCCACCCGTATGGTAACCCCTAAGCCAATCGTAGCTAGTTCCTTCCGCCTCTTCGTAGGGGTGCTCGTCGTCCTTCACCCAGAAGTGCTTGTTCGATTCCTTGATCGCATAGGCGACGCCGCCATACTGCTTGGGGTAGTGCTCTGCAATCTCGTCCTGCGCCACACTATCCAGATTCGGACTCTCCCAAGGTGCGAGATTATCGACATAGTCTCGCTCGGGAATTATTTCAGGGCCGCGTTCAAGTACTAGAACTTTCAAGCCACGCTCGGTGAGTTCCTTTGCGGACATGCCGCCACTCATTCCTGAACCCACTACAATTGCATCAAAATCTGCCACGGAGTAACTCCCTTTCTAAATCTGTTTTAACTTCTTGTTCCAGTTTGTTCTATTTTGTTCTTAAGCCTGGGTTTATATCTCTACACTTGGGTCCCATCTTCCGGGAACCGCTACCCACTTCAACTCTTCTGTGGCGCCACCCTCTGTGGCGAAGAATGACTGACTCATATAGCCCTTCACCCGTTTATAACCGTTTCCATCTCCCGCTGCCGCGAATGCCCGAGCGTCGAAGACTGCCAGTGCGCGCTCTGCAGTTTCATCATTCACCTGAAGAAAGTCTTCTCCTGCCTGTGTATCGAGGCTCTGCTTTATCTGAAGCAAAGCCTGGCGATGTGCATTCTTCGTCTCAGTGCTTGCCCAATCCGTCATGAGCCCGTCCATGTAACCCGGAACATTGACATCCAGAGCGCCTGGCGTCTCGGTGCGAGGAATAATGAGATCACTTACTCGCGACACCAATGCCATCTCAGCATCGGTATAGAAACGTGGCGCCGAGCCAGATTGCGTCGATAACACATTGGCTACGCCACCACATGCGGTAAGTGCTGTAGCACCACCTATTGATACGATCAAACCCTGAAGTACTTCGCGTCTTGTTCTCATGCTCTTGCCTTTTTCTTACTTTCTCTACCGATTTAAATTCTGTCTTTGTCTGGATTGTAGCAACTAGTAGACGATGTTGCGCACCGTATAGATACTCTGGGCGATCGAAGCGAGCCCGTCTTTTCCCGGCCTGTCATGTTCGACGAAGAAGTGCTTAAAGCCCGCCGTGTCGGCATAGCCGAATATCTCGGCGAAGTTGATCTCGCCTCGGCCCACGACTGCCATCCTACCAAACTCGTCCATGTCTTTAACATGGAGCATGGCGAAGCGGCCCGGATGCTTCTCGAAATAGGGAATTGGATCAACTCCGGCATTACGAATCCAATAGAGATCCAACTCCATATCGACAAGATCGACTTCGGTTTCCTCGAGGAGCACGTCATAGGGCAGGCGTCCATCGGTCATTACAAACTCGAAGTTATGATTGTGATAGCCCATCTTGATGCCGAATTCTTTACACATCTCACCGGCAACGTTCAAATAATTGGCGGTACGCTGATAGTCCGCGATACTGCGTTGGTTCTCTGGAAGAATGGGTACCACTATGTATTTCTGACCGAGTATTGCCGCACGCTCAACCTCTCCCTCGAGGTCGTCTTGTAAGGCCTGCAATTGAATATGTGCCGCCGGGGAGCTCATGCCGTTCTGATCGAGAGTCTGACGCACCTGCGCAGGCGATCTACCAAAATAACCGGCAAATTCCATTTCCTTATAGCCGATCTCGGCAACTCTAGCCAAGGTGCCCTCGAAGTCCTGGGACATCTCGTTGCGCAGCGTGTAGAGCTGCAGGCCTACCTTTTCTACGCGTCGACCCTGAGCCAACGCAGTCAGAGGCAGACCTGCGCCGGCCGCTAGAATTGTGGAGGAACGGAGAAAGCTGCGCCGACTAAAACTACGGGCTGTGGAAACGGTCTTGGTATTCAATTTTGTTCTCCTGCTTATTCTTATGCTTATTCTTATGTTCATTACATCGAGGGGTGTTTACAGGCCAGGAATATCTAGTCGCGGCGCCATGCACCACGTTGTAGATAGACTGCAACGATGACTATTATGCCTTGAACCGCGCCATTGAGGTAGTTACTTACGGCATCGGTCAGGTTCAGAATATTGCCTATTAGAGTGAGGATAAGCGCACCCACTACCGTGCCTCCAATCCGGCCATAGCCCCCCTTGAGAACAGTACCGCCGATAATCACAGCCGCTATGGCTTCGAGTTCCCAGAGTATCCCCGTCTGCCCCGATGCCGAACCCAGTCGAGGCACATAGATGATGGTGGCGATCGAGACGCAGACCCCCTGTAACATATAGGTCGCAGTCTTAACTCGGTCTACATGGATCGCCGAGTAACGTGCCACGCTTTCATTTGAGCCTACCGCAAAACAGTGCCTGCCGAAAACGGTCATGTTCAGAAGTACATAGCCGATTACGGCCACCGCGATAAAGACCCAGACCGGATAGGGCAGCCCCAGAAATACGCCGTAGTAAACTTCGGAATAGATATCACCGATGGTGAAGTTGAGTGATAGCGTGCCGCCATCTGCCATATAGGTTACTAATGACCGATAGATGCCCATGGTGCCAAGCGTGACAATGAAAGCCTCGATCTTGGCCTTGGTCGTTAGCAAGCCATTAATCAGGCCGGCTACTGCGCCAATGCCCAGGGAAGCAATGACGGCCAGAATGATTATCACCACCATCGAGTCTATGCTATCCATTAGCGCATTCATCAATAGAATCATGCAGCCGGATATGAACGCGGCCATAGAACCTACAGAAAGATCGATGCCCCCGGCGGTAATCACGAAGGTCGCGCCGATAGCGACAATACCGATGAAAGAACTACGCGCCAGGATATTGCTCAGGTTGCCACTACTGAGGAATGCATCGTTAACCAGCACACCAATGATAAAGATCGCGACAAGGGCTATGAAGGGTCCGGCTGTTTTTAGATCAAGCTTGGGCATTGGAAATTCCGCTGGTTTCTGATTCATTCTTTTGGGGTTTGTTATTCTGAGATTTACTTTTCAGACCTGTGGCATAACGCATGATTTCATGTTCATCTAACTCATCACCTGCCAGCACACCACTCAACTCCCCGTGATACATAACCGCCACTCGATGAGACAAGCCGATTATCTCAGTGATGTCAGAAGAGATAAGTATAAGAGAATGCCCCGATTCAATTAGTTGTGCGATAAAGTGATAGATCTGACTTTTTGTTCCTATATCGATACCGCGCGTAGGCTCATCGATAATAATAATACTGGGCTGGGCCTCGAGAATCTTCGCGAGCAAGAGTTTCTGCTGGTTACCCCCGGAGAGGTTGCCGGCCACGATAGACTTATCCTTCATACGAATGTCGAAGGTTTCGATTGCCTTCTCGAAGGCAATCGCCTCCGACCTAGTATCGATCAACAGGCGCGACATTTTGTGCAGGGAAAACAGGGAAAAATTAAAGCTCAGGCCTTTCTCCAGCAGCAGACCACTGCCCTTACGGTCTTTTGTGAGGTAGGCAATGCCCTTACCCCTGGCGCTGGAAAGCTGCTTAAAGTTGGCTCGCTCTCCTCGCACCTCGATAGTTCCGCGATTAGCCTTCGCCGCCTTTCTCAGGCCGAGGACTGTTTCCATCAAAGCGGTGCGCCCGGAACCGACCAGACCCGAGAAGCCAAGAACCTCACCCTTTCTCAATTCGAAGCTACTAGACTTGCTGTTCCCAGGAAGGAGCAGGTCACTGACCTTCAATACGACTTCGGCCTCGTTGGGCAAGGCCGGCATCTGGGGAAATAATGAGCTCAGCTCTCTGCCTACCATCAGGCGCGCCATATCGTCCTTGCTCAGCTTGGATGCAGGATAGCTACCAACCATTTCGCCATCACGAAGAATCGTGATCACATCGGCGATCTGTTCGATCTCGTCTAGCTTGTGCGAGATAAAGACGATAGCCACACCGTCTTGACGAAAGCGCTCGATAAGTTCAAACAATACCTGGCTTTCTTGTTGAGTGAGCACGGCAGTGGGTTCGTCGAGAATTAGAACCCGTGCATTTTTTGCCTGCGCCTTGGCGATTTCAACCATCTGTTTGGCAGATACGGCCAGCCGATCGACCGTTGCATCGGGATCTATCTCACTGCGCAGAATGTCCAGATATTCCTGCGCCTTACGCTTCATTGCCTTCTTATTGAGAAACAGGCGTCCCTTGATCTCATTGCCAAGAAAAATATTCTCAGCTACGGTGAGCTGTTCGGCGAGGTTGAATTCCTGATGAATTAGGACAACCCCGGAACGCTCGGCGGTTTCGTTATCCCACTCAGTAAGCAGTTCTGCTTCGCCACCATCTTTTGCCAGCAGTAACTCGCCACTACTCAGCGGCTCGAAGCCAGAGAGAATTTTAACCAGTGTCGATTTGCCAGCACCGTTCTCGCCGAGAATTGCGTGCACTTCTCCGCCACGCAGCGTTATATCAAGACCATGTAAGACTTCGACAGGACCGAAAGACTTATGCAGGTTCTTGACCGATAGCGTGACGATGTTGTGTTCTTCTTCTGACATTTGAATTTAGTTGGGCCGGTTCCACATATTTTCCAGCACGGTACTGCCTAAATTATTCTGACCCTCTATGAGGTATTCACGCATTCGAGCCACAACTTCGGGATACTCGCGCGTATAGCTATAGGTTTCAGAGGGGTCACGTCGCACATCGAATAGCAGGCCGTTAGGCCCGTAATAGGAATCAGGATTATCGAAACTAGGCACCGCAGCTCTGTACTGTGATTCTACCACCAGCTTCCATTGGCCACTGCGCACCCCCGCGATCCGATCTCTATCGAAAAGGAACAGCGCCTCGTGCGGCGAGGCAGCCCCATCAACCAACATGGGAAGAATATCCTTGCCATCGATAGGACGATCGGTAGGCAGATCGCCACCCGCCAGTTTTATCAGGGTTGGGAATATATCGATATTCATGGCCGGCTCGTTAGATACCAGCCCGCCCGGTATTGTGTCAGGCCATTTCGCGATGAAAGGCACACGCTGGCCGCCTTCCCAAGAGCTGCCCTTGCGATCACGGTAGGGGCCGGGGCTTCCCTCAAACCAGGGGCCATTGTCTGAGGTAAAGATAACGAGCGTATCTTCTTCGAGGCCTAGCCTATCCAGGGTGGCCAGTATCTGACCAACACTCCAGTCTATAGTCTCAACAACATCGCCATAGAGACCGGCCTCGGATTGACCACTGAACTCATTTGACACGTAGAGCGGCACATGGGGAAAAGTATGGGGCATATAGAGGAAGAAGGGCTCATCCTGATTGTCCTCGATGAAGCGAACCGCCTCCTGCGTATAGCGCTGGGTTAGAGTATTCTGATTCACTGGATTCTCTATCATCTGATCTTGACGGTACAGTTCCAGGGGCGTCATGTCGTTGCTATGTAACACGCCAAAATATTCGTCGAAGCCCTGTGTGAGAGGCGACCATTCCAGGCGGCTGCCCAGATGCCACTTGCCAAACAGAGCCGTCTGATAGCCCAAGGGTTTTAAGGCCTCTGCTATGCTCAACTCTTCGTCGGCGAGATGTACGTCATTAGTCGGTCGCGCCACATCGCTGACGATATCGAGCCGTATTGGGTAACGACCGGTTAGCAGCCCCCCCCTTGCGGCGGTGCAAACATTGGCACTTGAATAGAAACTGTCCAGCCGCGCTCCCTGTAGAGCCATAAGATCCAGGTTAGGCGTCTTGATTAACTTCGAGCCATAGACACCCAAGTCTCCATAACCCAGATCATCCGCCATGATAACGATGAAATTCGGCTGTCGCGCCTGCTGTGCCTGTGCGCCGGCAAAGAGGCTCGCCCCCAATAGCAGCAGAAATAGTTTCGCGAGTCGTCCCATACTTTTCCCCGATGCAATTCTTGTTGTTTTTAGTCTATCTCTAAATTCTGGCTTCGACTAATTTGCCGTGCCCGGCATGATCTCGAAGCTGGAATCGAATGTAAGCAGCACAGAGGCGAGCTCAAGCAACACGGCCTGATTTCCTGCAACGGTGCCCGCGCCAGCCTGTAACTGTGAGGCTAGCGTCCCCTGCCCCATGATTACCGTCTCTAGATCGCTACGGTCCATGGTGATGGTCACATCGGGAGTATCAGACAGATAGCCTTCTATGTTCGAAAGCGTACCTCCGCTCATCTCCACGACAAAGTTCTGTCCGGTATCGGGAGAGATAAAATTCATCGTAAAGTTCATAGCATCGGCTTGCTCGCTGTCGACTCGGGTAGCAACAGCATCCCACCACTGCGAAGTGGTCATGGCTCTGGCGAGGCTGGGGCTAGTCCCTCTTGCGGCGGCTACCGTGGGCGCGCCGTTTCTCAGCTCCTGCGCCGAGGCGAGGAAGACGTTGCGCATGCTAGCGCTCTCATACTGATAGCCTAGCTGCTCGAACACAGAAGCGAGCAGGTCCTTCGCAGCGCCATTGTCGGGCTGCGCGTAGACCAACTTGTTAAGAATCTCCATCGCCAATCTATAGTCGCCAGAGTCATGCAGGGATTGTGCGCGAGTCATAATCGCCTGTGCGCCCCCCATCATCTCGACGTACAGGGGAGCGGAGTCGGAGGGAGACAGAGGTGCCAGAGTGGCTGGATTCCCATCCCAATATCCCAGGTAGCGATTCAAGACTGCGCGAGAATTATGGAACTCGGAGCCATGATACTGCCGTGCGCTCCACTGCTGCGCCAGAGAGTCCGGCACTTTGTACTCGTTGTGAATTTCATTGATGGTCACACCCCGGTTAGCGAGATTCAGAACCTGATTATTCAGATTCGCATAGGCGTCTCGCTGCGTGCGCATAACTTGCTGAATGCGCTCATTACCCCAGCGGGGCCAATTGTGGGACGCGACCAAAACTTCGGCCTCTCTCCCGAATCGGTACAGAGCCTCATTGATCTGTTTAGACCATTGCAGTGCATCTCTAACCAGTGCGCCGCGCAGGGTGTAGACATTGTGTACGGTAGCCGTAATATTCTCAGCCGCCCAGAATACTTTCTGCTCCGGAAACCAGGTATTCATCTCTGCCGGTGCTTCGGTGCCAGGTGTATTCTGAAACACCAATCTCACGCCATCGATTACATGTTCCTCATAGTCATCTTCGATGACTAAGCTGGGCGCGATCAAGCCAGTGGTTCCTGCCGCAAGCGCCTTTCCGATTGCCGAGTCAACTTGACCATAGGGCCCCGAGGGAATGCCACGACCGTATTGCAAGCCCGCCCTTCTCGACATCGCATTACCCGCATAGACATTCTCAGCGATCGCCTCCTCCATGAACCCGGAAGGCGCAATCACCAGCACCAGGCCTGCCTCGACATCTTCCTGGCTAATCACACCCCTCACGCCGCCGAAGTGATCGATGTGGGAATGGGAGTAGATGACCGCTCTAACCGGCAGCTCACCCAGCTGCTCGTTAGCTAAGGCGAGTGCCGCCGCTGCAGTTTCCGATGTCAGCAACACATCGAAGAGAATCCAACCCGTATCGCCCTTCACCAGCGTCATATTCGCCAGGTCGAAACCACGCACCTGATAGAGAAAATCCGGCACCACTTCATAGAGGCCGAAGTTCATGTTGAGCGTTGCCTGCCGCTGAAGAGAGGGATGGATACTGTCGTAATCGGCATCTTCCAGCAGAAAGTCATAACGCGTCATATCCCAGACGACACGACCGTTTGCGGCAAGAATCTGCCGGGAGTCAGGCTCTGCGACGAAGCCTCTACTAGACTCTTCGAAGTCTCGTTGGTCCTCGAATGGCAGGCTACTGCGCAGATCACTCTGTAACTGCACCGTGGAGCTGCTTGGGCCTGAGCCCTTCTGATTGAAATGATCCTGCGCGCTAGCGGCGCTTGCGTACACGCCAAGCATGAAGAAGAGAACCGATAAACCAGCTAGACGAGAACTTTTTGAACGCAACATGGACATTCCCCTACTTTTTTTCTATATAGTTTTTATAATTTTTTATTACTGTGTATTCGAAAGCGTAGTCAACTTGTTCTATTGCAAGAATGCAAAAAAGCCAAGAGGCTTCGAAACCCGTTGGCTTTTTGCGTAATGCATTGTGCTGCATTGCGACCGAAACACTAAAAAACTGATTCGGCACTTGCTCACGTCTACAAGTGTGAGCGTGTGATCTCAACGTCGGCGTTACGGAAGAAAGACTGAAATTGTCTTTCGACTATGATCGCTTCCTGAGTCTTGCCTTGCGCTTCAAGCGCCTGAGAAAGACCGAACGTAGTCCAAGCGTTCTGCTGATTCCACTCCAGGTCTTTCCGATATACCGCTTCGGCTTCCGCTGCTCGCCCTGCTTCCAGCAACGCGGCGCCCAGATACAGACGAATGGATTGCGACCAATCCGGTGGCTCGGTATAGTTAAGGCTGTCCTGTAGTTGAATCGCTACATTGTAATGCATGATCGCCGCATCGAGATTACCCTTCGCTTCCTCGATCTCACCATTGAGAGCATGAGACGCTAGATTCAATACATGTGATGCAGGAGTTGGGCTCACGCCGTTATCATCCACGCCATCGGCTGTTATCTGAGCCTGAAGATTTGCCAGCTCTGCCTCTGCCGGACCCATATGACCCTTAGCTACGTGAGCACTGCCCATCACATAACTCCACATACCTTTAAGATAGGGAGCCTCATACTGACTATTCACGGCATTGTCTGCGTGAATTTTGTCCCACTTGCCAAATACCTTATCCGTAATCCAGGTATGGGCTATGTTCTTCAAGCCGCTGGTGATATCAGGCTCAGTGCTTCCGGCATTCTTTGCCGCCGCCGCAGACGACTCAGCATAGTTGCCCTGAAGCATGTTTGCATAGCGCACGAAGTCCAACGCATGGCCCTTGTGTATTTTATGTGACAGTGGATAAGTGCCTATCATTGGGAAGTTAGTATCGCCCCAGATTTCGGCGAATTGCGCATCCACAATTTGCGATCTCTCGTTGATGTCGATTGCCTTCTCGTACTCACCGACTCGCAGATAGATGTGTCCTGGCATGTGTACCATATGACCAGAGATAGGCACTGTCGCCTCAAGTTTCTGCGCGGCTGGCATGGCAAGCTCAGGCTGACTGGATGCTTCCATCAAGTGGATATAGAGATGGTTCGCGCCAGGATGATCATGCTCGGAACGCATTGCTGACTCGAAAGCCGCCTGTGCTTCTGCCGTACCTGGCTTGGCAGCCCCATCTGCCTCCCAATAATCCCAACGCGTTGTATTCATATAGGACTCGCCGAATATGGTAGCTATGTCTGCATCGTCTGGATACTTGTCATGCAGATTACGCATGGCGTCGACGAAGGCGAAGTCTCTTTCTCTGCTATCGGGAATCGCGTCCTTATTGTAGAGGACGAACAGGGCATTGATCATGTCGCGCTCGCGCTGGGTGCCATTATTGGCAAGGTCCAGAGCCCTGCGGATCGCCGCAAGACCGGCGCCCTGGGGATCGTCCGGAAGGCCCGCATAGCGACTGTTCGGGTTTGGACCGGCAGCATGAGCCAGACCGAAGTGAGGCATTGGGCTGTCTGGGTCCAGACGTGCCGCTTCCTGGTAGGAGGCGATTGACTCGGGGAAGTAGAAACTCCAAGCCATGCGCAATCCCTGGTCGAAGAAAGCCTGCGCCTCGGCAGAATCTGTGGTGATTTGGCGACTATACGTGCCGCCACCTGGAATCATAATAGCCAGAGCTTCATCGCCCTGCGCCATCAGATTCAGTTGTGGTACGAGTAATACGGCTGCGGCTGCAACCGAAATGACTAGTTTTCGCATAAACTTAAACCCCATTAACTTACTGATTTTATTCTATTATTTGATTAATTCGATACTTCAGGTAGTAGCGGCTTACTGTATCTTTCTACTGTCATAGAATGACCGAGCGCAGCCTAAAGCTGGTAAGCAGTATAACCCATTGCGAGTGTATTGGAGCCTCTTAGGGCACTTTTGAGGCAATAATCGATCACGTCCTAGAGGTCCGCATAGCGCGGCAAGCCTATAGCTTGCTTAGCTTAGGGGGTGACCGGGTTAGCGGTAATTGTCTGTCCAGCGAAAGCAAGAGCAGCGGCGCCGGCCAGGTTCCAATTGCCCTGGGCATCGGCTGTGACGGTAGCCAGATCTCTGCCCCCAACACTAACCTGCACTGTTTGGCCCGCTTGAGCATGACCTGTCACAATAGTCATCCCGTCATTGGCATTTACACCGCTTAGAACTGAAAAATAGATGTAGTCTTTCTCACCACTGTTGGCGCCATTAGCTGCCTTCTGCATACGGCCCACACTGCCATCAGAGAAAACCACGATACCACCATCCCAGGCGTTGCGTTCACTTGGAGCCAGTGCCTGAAGATTGGCTGCCATGGTAGGCATTAATTGGCCAAGCGCCCCGGAGCCGTTAAGGTACTGGTACCCAGCATCCGCCACAGCGGTGTAGGGCTGAGTGATTGTGGGTAGCTGGCTCGACGCCGCACCCGCCAGCTGGTTAACACTGCTGCCCGCCATATACAGACCCACGACTTGAGTGCCAAGGGGCACGCCTCTCTGCTCACCGGTGTAGGCCGAAAGCGCAGTGGCTCCGGTGATTGATCTCATCAGGTTCACTGCCTCCACCGTTGGCACGATGCTAGGTGCCACTATCACCGCTGGAGTAGGCACAGCAGGTGTAGGGATAACCGCTCGGGAAGGGACAGCCGCTAGAGCCGCAGTCGGAACTGGCGCAAGCGCACCACAGGCAGTTAAGGCTCCACCTACAGGGATTTGACACGCAGCTACATCACCGCTGCTTAGTGGCACAGAAAAACTGATCATTGATTCAGATATTACGGCTCCCGGATTCACGATGTTAGTCAACGAAAACTCATCATAGGCAGCCCTGGCGACCCTCACTCCCTGTTCACCCTGAATATCATAACTCGCGCAGACCAGGAAAACGGGTTTATAGCCTTGCAGATTTCCGCCGCTGACCGCGTCGAAACCCACAGACAATCTGGCATAGTCATCCCCTAGATTGGCCGTTCCGCCGGCCGCAACTATCTCACCGCAGTCGCTGATTTCGCCCCTCGATAGATTAGCCTGTATTCCGGTGCGCACCGCATCGTATCGCAGCACAATTTCCGTTGACTGCGCTCTCTCAATATAAGTTCGATACACAGGAACTGATATCGCTGCCAGCAGCGCGAGGATTGTAATCACAGTTAACAACTCAAGAAGAGTGAATCCTTTAGTGTTCTTTTTCATCTGTTTCTCATTCTCACTATTCCAAATAATTAATTATAACGAGCGACCAGAAATGAGCCTTATATTGACTCCCAATTCCGCTCAATCTGCTCCAGCTTGGATACCCCACCTGAAGTCGAGCTTTTCACTTATTGCCTGCTGAATGATTTCAACAATATCATCCGCTTCGACATCTCGAGTCACGAACCTCGAGGTAGAGCCATGCTCTCTCAGCAACGCTTCCCAGTGCTGCTTGCTTGCAGGAAGCCTTATCAGTGCCGGTAGTCTAGCCCACGCCAGATGACGGCGATAGTCGGCTACCGATGCAACAATCTCGTCATCGCTCAGGCTTTCATTGAACTCTAGCACAACGAGATCGACGTTCTCGTGCTCATGGAGAATTGTTTCACAGCCCTCGGAGCCATCTGCAGTAAACACTTGCAGCCAACTGTTTTCTAGAGCGGCCTGCAACTGTTTACTGGATTCATCCAGGTCTCCAGCAATAGCTATGGCATATCTTTCCTTCTTGCTCTGTTCACCTGATTCACTTAGCGCACTTAGGTCCGGAAGCTCACTGCCGTATTCATCCACCAGTGCAAACCAGAATTGATGACCAATCACCCGCGATGCCTCTGCCGCCGTTGTAATTCCAGAAATAATAAGTCGCGATGCCGACATCGACATAGAGTTGAATGTGCCGCGCATTGCCGCCTTAAACTTGGCGATGTCGTTCTCACCCCCGAGTAGCAGTTCACGCTGCTCCTGATTAATCTCGACCAGTTCGGCAATTACGGTACGGCCGTGATAGCCGCTGAACTCACACTCCTGACAGCCCACCGGTTCGCAAGCCTGATCGACATGGGTGACCGTCTTGAATGCCTTGGCAGCTGGGTCTGTTGATTCAACATCACGCTTGCAATGATTGCACAATTTACGCAACAGGCGCTGAGACATAATCCCGGACAGTGATTCGGCAAGAATTACCGGGTTAATGCCGAGATCTAGCAGTCTGGGAATGGCACTGAGGGAATCGTTGGTATGCAGGGTTGAGAATACCAGGTGTCCGGTGAGCGCCGACTGCATGGCGATCTGCGCAGTCTCCTCGTCTCGAATCTCACCGATCAGAAGTACGTCGGGGTCTTGGCGTAATATGGCTCGCAGGGCACCTGCAAAGGTCATCCCCCTTATTCCAGAACTGGACTACGTTAGCGTCAGCTTCCAGAGGCTTTAATCTATTATCGGAATCGAACCGATCTCGGTACAATTCGTATAATTCTGTAAGGAATTTTTTTGAGCGTCAGCAAGCATGGCGACAGTGATAGTCCTTATTATAGTTACTGTTTTATTAGTTAAGCTCTATCGCTAAGAATAGATAAATAGATAAATTTTAGTACTACTTAGTTACCACCGGAAACTGTGATTTCCCCAGTGCTATCCATTTCCACGACTACGCCGCGAGATTGCACGCTGAGGAAGTACCCTCCTGGAAACGCGGTGTAACTAACGACCGCTCCAAGGGCTGCGTTGGGTAATAGGGCTGGGCGGAGCCCATCAACGGTGGCAAGCTCGACTGACTCTCGGGCTTGATACAACAGATCGGACAATTGAGCCGCAATGACGGTCGAGCTAGGTGCTTCTTACTGCTGCGCAGCATAAATCACATAGGCGAGCACAATGATGAATAGCGGGACCAGTGGCTTGTATTGACCCATGCCCTTGCGTCTAGGCCTCGCCTTCTCAGCCTTTTCAATAGTGGTTGCGACTTCGATATTCGCATTATCGATCAGCCGACTTAGATCATCATTATTCGTCATCATTGCCTCTACATGGATTGTAGTGATTACTGGGGGCTGTTGCAAAGCACCTCAACTAGCTCCCATATCCTTATACGCTTATAGTAGGAGAAGCAGACCACTCTTGAATATAGCTTGATGTGGGAAAGTTTGTTAAAACATCCTTAGTACTTAGAAGTTTCCTTTCCTCAGAGAGACAAACATGCAAGAAACTATCGTCCTGGACGTATTCACCGACTACATCTGACCCTGGTGTTACCTCAGTACCGTGAGTATTGAAAAATTGAAGCAGAACTACCCGGTGAAAACACGCTGGATACATTTCCCGCTACACCCGGAAACGCCCCAGGAGGGCAAGTCTCTGGCAGAACTGTTCGCTGGTCGCGACCTCGCTCCTATGCGCGAGCGGATGAAGGGCCTAATGGCTGAAGCTGGGCTCGAGTATGGCGATCGTACGCACACCTTTAATAGCCGTCTTGCCCAGGAGCTAGGCAAATGGGCCGACACCCAGCCAGGTGGGGAAGCTATTCATGATGCCCTGTACCGCAGCTACTTTGTGGACAATAAGAATATCGGCTCTATCGAAGTGCTAGTAGACGTTGCGGAGGCGGTCGGCCTTGACGGCATTGAGGCCAGACACATAATCGAGAATAGGGTATTTAAGAATGCCGTCGACGAAGACTGGCAGCGCTCTAGAGAGGTTGGTGTTACTGGGGTGCCTACATTTCTCGGAAATGATCTGATTGTTGTAGGCTGTCAGCCCTACGAGACGCTAGAGAAATTTGTCTCGCACTTAATGGAAATGAACTCGAAGCAGAATGAGGCAAAATGATGTCCCGCAGAACCGCACTCGTAACTTGTATCGATAGCTACATGGGCCCAGCCATTAGCGAGAAGTTTGAAGAGATTGGAATTGATGTGATAGCCGGCCCTTCTGATCTACATAGCGAGGCTCAGATAAATAAATTAGTCGCAGATGCCGGTCACATCGACATTCTCGTAGCCAATCTTGCGGAACCGCCAATGACAGGCCCGGTGCAAAGTATCGATAGTGATAACTGGAATCTATTGTTCGACTCTCTTGTGCACCCTCTCATGTATCTAGTACGCGCGGTCACGCCACAGATGTTAGAAAGAAAAAGTGGGAAGATAATTGCTATCACCAGCGCCGCACCACTGCGAGGAATCCCCAACAATGCGGCTTACTGTGCAGCCCGTGGCGCCCAGAATGGTTTCATCAAGGCAGCAGGACTGGAACTTGCGCGCAGCAATATTCAGGTTAACGCCATAGCGCAGAACTACATCAACAACAGCACCTACTACCCAGACGACCTACTCGACAATGAAAAATTTCTGGATCACGTTAAGCGTAACGTGCCCAGCAATAAGATAGGCGCAGCGAGCGAAACGGCGCAACTCGCAGCCTACCTCTCACAAGAAGACTGCAGGCATATGGTTGGACAAGTGATTCCATTGGCGGGGGGATGGGCGACATAGACAGCCTTGCCTAGATGGAAACGACTGTCCCTGTGCGTTTATTCTACTCGTTCTCTTATTCTGTTTCTGGCCCTGCTACTACCCCATTATCGTGTAGCTTGCCGATCTCACTATCAGAAAGCCCCAGCGTATCTGCGAGGATCTCATCGGTATGCTGACCCAGAATCGGGGCCGGCTTTACAGGGGCACTTTCCAATCCTTCGAAGTGCAATGGGTTCGATGGCATAAGATACTCACCGATGCCCGGCTGCTCTACTCTTTCGAATAAGGGGTTATCAACACTGCAATCGACATCATTCTCTACCAGTTGCTCTATGGTTTGATAAGGCCCCCAACATACCGAGGCCTCATCGAGAGATCGATACACGGTTTGCGAATTTCGTTGCAAGAACCAGGGCTCGAAAAGTTTTCTCAGTTGTTCACGCGCTCTATAGCGATCGCCTTCCTTAGCAAAATTCAACCCAAGTTCTAGCTCAAGTGCCGCCACAACTGTTTCGGTCTCGGTAACCCTTACGATAGCCTTCCATTGATTCGGGCTAACACCAACTATCATTACCCGCTCGCCATCTTTGCATTGAAAGTCATGACCAAAACTGCCGAATACGTGATTCCCCACTGCCTGCCGCGGCGCTTGATTAACTTCCGCCTCGGCGAGATAACCGAGATGCCCCATCGTGGCGAGAGCGACATCGGCCAGGGCCAACCGGATAAACTGCCCCTCGCCATGAATTCGTCTATGGCGTTCGGCTGTGAGCAGACCAAGCGCTATATGCTGGCCCGCGATAACATCCCACGCAGGGAAGGGGTTGTTGCTCGGGGTTTGTCCATCGCCGGTGAGGAACGGCAGACCTATCTTACTATTCACCGTGTAGTCCAGCGCGCTGCCACCATGGCGATCGCCGGTCAGATTCAGGTAGATAAGGTCAGGCCGCAGCGTGCGCAACGCCGCATCTGCCAGCCACCCCTTAGCTGGAAAGTTCGTTAGAAAAATACCTGCGTCATCACCGTCGGCAGCGATAAGCTGAGCGACGAGCTGCTGACCTTCGGGTTTACGAAAATCTACGGCAAAGGAGCGCTTACCCTTATTCAGGCTGTGCCAATAGAGACTCTTGCCCTTGTCGGTTATGGGCCAGCGCCGATAGTCGATGCCTCCACCGATCTGATCGAAGCGAATGACATCCGCTCCAAGCTGCGCGAGTGTCATACCGCCAGAGGGGGCCGCAATGAACGCACTGCCTTCGACAACACGCATACCACTTAATAATGCTTGCAATTGCGCTCCAATATTTAGACAAATTTATTCGATGAGAAGATAGCCATTGTTAATAACAACTTTATCCTGCTCTAGTGACTTACAAAGAAACGTCATCTCATTTCCGCTGTGCCATATCTCGGTTCTAATAGTTTCCCCCGGGTAGACCGGCGCAGAGAACCGCAATCGCATGCGCTTGAAGCGCGAGGTATCGTAGTCACAACAACTTTTTAACAGCGCATGGGTGGCCACTCCCATGGTGCACAGCCCGTGCAGAATCGGCGCTTTAAACCCTGCCGCCCTCGCCGCATCTGGCGATGCATGTAATGGATTAAAGTCACCGGACAATCGATAGATGGGCGCCTGCTGCGGCAATGTAGGCAGGTCGCAGACAATATCTGGCTCAGTCTTGGGCATGACATCTGTCTTCGGAGTCGGCTTGCGCTCGCCCCCAAACCCCCCATTGCCTCTGGCGAGTATGGTTGTAACCAGCGTACAAATATCTGCTCCGGTGGCGACGTCACGCACGACTCTGTCAGAGACTATAAGTGCTCCTATACGTTCTCCCTTGTCAGTAACTTCTGTTATTCGCGTCTTCGCCTCGACGGTGCCGCTACTGGGAAAGGGTCGGTGCATGATGATCTCCTGCCCCAGGTGCAGAACCTTCAGCCAGTCGAGCCCAGTGTCGTCTTCCCGTGCCCAGAAACCCGGGTGCGCCATCATTACCGACTGGCTAGGCATTACCTTCAGGTTCTCTTCAAATACGAAGCGCAGACATTCTTCATCTAGAGGGTCTATTCCCATTCCAATGCCTAACGCATATAACATGCAGTCTTTGGTAGTATATGTCTGTCGAACAGGTGGAAAGTCCTTGTTCAACAGTTTTTGCGCATCGAATGTCATTAAGCTACTACTCTGTCGAAATTATATACGAGAATGCTCAGCTAGCATCTTCAATTAGTTCTCGGGCTACAACTTTAATCGCCAGCACTTCTTCTGCGCCTTCAAATATGGAGAGTACGCGAGCATCGACGAACAGACGACTTACCGCGCTTTCTTCCGCATAGCCCATGCCCCCGTGAATCTGCAACGCTTCGCGACTTAGCATCTCGGCAGCGCGGCAACTAAACAATTTAACCAGGCTAGCCTCCATCTGACCGTCGCCTTCGTCCATGAGTTTTGCTACAGAATAACTAAACTGCCGTGCAGCTGTGAGCGTGGCTAGCAACCTAGCTAACTTAACCTTGGTAAGTTGGAAGTCTGCCACGGCACTGCCGAAGACTTTACGGTCCTTCGCATACGACAGCGCGCATTCGAACGCTGCCTGCATCACGCCGGTTGCCCTTGCCGCCGTCTGAATTCTGCCGCCTGCAAAACCGGCCATGGTATAATAAAAGCCTTTCCCCTCTCCTTCCTTCTCGCCAACAAGATTCTCAGCCGGCACGAAGAAGTCTTCGAAGAACAGGTCATAGGAATGCATGCCACGGTAGCCAATAGTCGCAATCGCCTTTCCCTTTATCGATCCTCCACCTTGTTGCTCATGCGTAAATTGATGTCCTGCAAACGCCGGCTTCTCTACGAGGAACAGACTAAGCCCTCTGTGGCCTAGCGTGGGATCCGAATTCGTCCGGGCTAATACTACTAATAGCTGAGATTTCCCGGCAAAGGTGCACCAGGTCTTGCTACCGTTTAATAGCCAACCATTCTCAACAGGTGTCGCCCTGAGTGAAACTGCGGCAACATCGGAGCCTGTATTGGGTTCGGTAATGGAGATCGCACAGAGTATTTCCCCAGCGGCGAGTGGGGGAAGCCATTTCTGTTGCTGTTGCTGAGTCCCTCCACTTAACAATGCTCTTGCTGCGATCTCCGGCCTTGTAATCAAGCTGCCGGCAGCGCCAAGAGAGGCTCGCGACAACTCTTCCGTGACAACAATCATGCTCAGGCTATCGGGTCGTGAGTCCGGTTGCAGGCCGCCGAAGCGCTCGGGTATACAAGTACCGAAACAACCCAGCTCTGCCGCTGGCCGCAATATAGAGTCGGGAATATCTTCATCGTTGCGATGGATCTGTTCGGCGAGAGGCATTACCACGTCATTCGCAAAGCGAAAGAAAGTCTCCCGAACCAGCTCTTTCTCTTCATCCAACAGTGACGGTAGTCGTTGCACATTCTTGTCCGCTATCTCAGCACCCAGGCGCGCCAAACATTCTGAGCTCGCATAGAGATCCAGTAATTTCTTGAAATTTTCGCGCGCGTGAAATCCAAGAAGCTCGGATTTATCCAGATCTACATCTGACGCTCTAGCGATCAAACGATTTAAGACAGCCTGTAGAGTCTCGACACAGAAGCTCAAGGCGAGCTGCTGCGTTAGCTCATCTGTGGGCAGACTCTTGGCATAGTCATTAAATGCCGCTACTGCGGATAGTTCCGCGACAGAGAACGCGAGCTCATAGCTCGGCAACTGCCAATCGTCGAGTAGCTTGCCGTCCAGTTTGTCATTAGTGGAACACTTTGCCTTGATGTTGGAACAGGCACGCAGCACTTGCTGTTTGAGCGCAACAAGTTCCGCATTCGCTTCTTCAAGATGTGTAGAGTGTGACGCCATGGATGTAGGGCTCAATCGAGACAAGAATTTGCATGCTTACCGTATACCCTCTCCACGCGCCTTCTTCTAGAGGTCGCGTCTGAAGGAGCGGGGATTTTATTCGATATCGTCGACAATTGCTAAGTAAGCCGGGCTAGCGAAGAGACAAGCCAGGTCGTAGCGAGAGAATGTCTGGAAGAATAATCGTAGAATTAGGGCAAATGACTGAGACACCTAGAATAATGAGACTACGCTGCTTCGTAGGCATACCCTGCCAGCTGCCCGATGCCGCACAGCCACTACTTGAAGAGCTGAAGCGCTTAGCGCCGAGGGAAATAAGGGTTGTGCCCACTGCGAACCTGCATATCACACTCAAATTCATCGGCGCGGTCGATCAGGATCAAGTCGGCTTCCTCGATTCGATTCTTCGATACCGCAGCAGCAAGCAGGCGGTTCTAAACCTGCGCTGCCATGGCATAGAATTCCTCAATAATTCAGTTTGCATGGGAATAGAAAGCACTGATGCCCTCGAACAGCTGGCTTTAAGACTTAATGAGGGCTTCGCGTTTCTCGGCTATGCCGTAGAGGAGAAAAAATTCATACCTCATATAACGCTAGCCAGATTTGATAAATCCGCAAAAGGCCTTCTCAAGGATGTAACAGCAAAGTACAGCGACAGACACTGGGGCAACTTTACCTTCGATCGCTACCAACTATACCGTTCGGAGACCTTACCCGAGGGCGCAAGGTATACAGTCCTTGGCGACTACCCGCTGTGCGGCTAGGTTTTCAAACTCTTGCACTACTTCTTTTACCCGCCTGCAGGCCCATGTTCAAAGACTAAGTGGCACTGCCCCTTCGTTGTTCTGATTACACACAACTCTTATCTACAGTTCACTCTTTGTAGTCTTTGTTGATTAGAGAATTTAGGACATGGTCTTCCCATTTTCCATCTATCTGAAGAAAACGCTTCGCGTATCCTTCGCGCTCAAACCCAAGCCTCTTTAGGAGTGCCTCGGATCGTGTATTCGCAGGCATATGATTTGCAATAATGCGGTGCAGCTTGAGCTCCGAAAACACGTAGCCTATAGTGTGCTCTACAATCTCCTGCATTTTCCCCTGTCCTTCAAAATTTCTATCAACTGAGTAGCCCATGTGGCAGGACTGAAAAACGCCGCGAACGATATTACTGATCGAGCAGGTTCCTATAAGCTGGGATTCGGAATCATTGGTGCCGATGAAGTGCACCGACCTATCCTCTTCGAATTCTTTTTCCCGCTCGATAAGGCGAAGACTCCAACTAGCTACCGAATGATGAGTCCTCGGCATAAGCGGACTCCATTTTTTGAAATGCGCCAGATTAGCCTGGTAATAGTTAGATAGAATTATTTCATGACCAGGTCTGCTGCGGATGATCTTCATTGCGCCTACAGCCTCTTCAACATGAGCAGGGCACGCTCGTCCCTGTGAGGTAAACTCGCCTATAGCCTCCCAGCCTAAGTCGGCATAGAGCCCGCCTTCTAGATCGATCGTCTGCAGATACAGATGCGGAAGCTGCAACAACTTAGCCATCTCGACGACCCGCTGGCTCAACCTGGATGCGATCTTTTCACCTCGCGAATTTGCCTCCACGAACACACTGCCCAACCAGTAGTGGTAATCGGGAAACAGCTCCGCCAGCTCCTGATCTTTCAGCGCAGCACTACCAACCGGCCGGCCGTCTACTGTAGCGAGTATATGAATCGGTAGCCCACTAGACTTAAGAGAGGATCGCAACTGTTCTCTGGCTATATCGACGTCCTCACCGATGCGATCGGCCCAGATAGTTCGCCACCAATCGATAACCAGCGGCACATCTTCCGGACGATCAGCCAGCAATTCGAATTCTAGTTTCCGGCTTCGATCCATTATCTAGTCTCTATAGATTAAAATTAGATATTGCAGTCTAAAGATACGCCGATAATAAGCTCCAATTCAATGTGGCGTGAGAACTATTCCTACAAACGGAAGAGGCTTTCCTGACTCCCGCTAGCTTACCGATTCGCCGCATAAAGCGCCTATTTCCGTGAAGAGAGCCGACAACTCTATAATCTAGGCAGCTTTGCTTAGGTTTTTCTTGAGGTTTACCCACAAAATATAGGAGACTCAGCCAATCCCTCAGGAACAATTTTTCCGGCCACAGAACCTCGATCTAACGGTGAGTTAATTGGCAGCTGACAGCACGACGACAAACGCCACAGACAAAAACACCGAAACTAGCGACTGGCATCAGATAGAGCCGCAAGAATTTCGCCGCGAGCAGATCAAGATGCTATGGGATCATCTGCCCCTCATCTTACTTGCGGATATCGCCACCGGTTCTTTCCTCTTAGCACTTCTGCTTACTACAGCCTACAACCCAATCGCCTATGTATGGTAGGGGGCTCTGGTTCTTAACACAGCTATTCGCGCACTCATTGCTTACTTCCACGACCAGAAACCATCGACATCCCACAACTACGATTCGGACTGGCGATTCCTCATCGTTGGCGCTTTTATCTCAGGCTGCATCTGGGGTAGCTCGACGTTTGCATTACCCGAAGATCCTTCTTTCATTACCGTGGCTATCATCAGCTTGTGGCTCGCCGGACTGTTGGCAGGCGCGGCGGCGACAATGTCAGTGCTGCGCGAGGTATTTTTTAGTGTTACTATTTCTGCCTCGACTCTCTATTTCAGCTACATATTTATAAACATCTCGGAAAATCAGGTTCCCCTTGGCGGGGGCTACGCAATCTTCGTTGCCTTCATAATTCCGATAGCTATGAGAATCTCAGGAGACTTTCGACATAGCATACGACTCACTCTACAGAATAGAAATCTTCAGAAAAAGTTAAAGGCCGATGCAACGAATCTATTGGAGAAGGAAGAAGAGCTGGCGAAACAGCGAAGGCGCCAAGCTACCTTACAAAGCCAGAAAGCTCACGTGGACGAAAAGCTAAAATCAGCAGACGAGGATCGTCTATTGCTTCTCGAAGCAGTCCAAGAAGGTATTTTTGGTATCAGCAATGTTGGCTCTATCACCTTCATCAACAAATCGGCCCTTAATCTACTTGGCTATAAAGAAGGCGAACTTTTGGGCATGAGTGCCACACAACTGATCTGCCCGGTTCAGGACTCACCCGATAGCATTACTCAATCTAACAAAGGCATTCTTACATCGTATCTAATGGGCCTCCCCGCTGAGCTAGTGGATAGCGCCTTCACAAGGAAGGACTCTAGCCTGATACCAGTGCGTTTCTCTAGCGAACCCATAGAAAAGGCAGGGAAGGTAATCGGCGCCGTAGTTAGCTTTGCGGATACAACGAAACAGAAAGAGATGGAGAACATGCTGATTCAATCGCAGAAGATGGAAGCGATTGGCCGGCTGACTGGCGGCGTCTCTCACGATTTTAATAATCTACTAACAGTTATCATGGGTAATTTGCAATTTTTGCAACGGCAACTCGTAGATAATGAAGATGCGCTCAATCTAGTAACGAAGGTAATGAATGCCGCGAAGAATGGAGCAGAGCTAAATAGTAGATTACTTAGCTTCTCAAGAGAACAGGCGCTCATCAACACGCCTGTAGACATTGGCGAGATGCTTACCGAAATGCATGAATTTCTGGCGAGAATTCTAGGCGAGGATATCGACCTAAGTCTAAATATAGACGACAAAGATTGCATCGCCATAACCGACCGCAACCAGCTAGAGAATGGCATACTCAACCTCTGTGTTAACGCCAAGGATGCAATGCCCAATGGCGGAAAATTGGCCGTCAGTGTGAAGAAGGTGCGACTGGCAGAATCGCATCTTGGACACGAGAGCAGCAACGAACTGCAGGACTACGTTGAGCTTACCGTTACCGACAGCGGTACAGGCATCCCATTGGATATTCAGAAGAAGATTTTCGAGCCCTTCTTCACCACCAAGGAAAAAAACCAGGGAACCGGTTTGGGTCTAAGTACGGTATACGGATTCCTAAGACAGTCCGGCGGCAATATAACCGTCGACAGCACACTCGGCCAAGGCACTACCTTTCGGCTGTTCTTGCCGATAACCGGCGAAAGGACCGATGTTCCCGAGCCGGTTAAAATTATTAAGAATGCGAAGGCGAACTACGAGGGCAAGATTCTGGTCGTCGAGGACGACGAGAGTGTGCGAGACGTGGCCAGTCATATGCTGCAGTCTGCAGGGTTTGAGGTAATTACTGCAGACAACGGCAGCTCCGGGCTCCGTGAATTCAAGACCAACTCCGATATCGACCTAGTGTTTTCCGACGTCATCATGCCAGGGGGTATGACTGGCGTTGAGTTAGCGACCAAGATATTAGAGATATCGCCTGGATTACCGATTCTCTTAGCTACCGGATATGCCGAGAAAGAGCTGAAGGATAGGCTCGCGGATCGTAAGAATGTTATTCTGATTGCCAAGCCCTATGACACGAATGAGCTGCCCGATCTGATCAATTCGATAATGTTGCGAGAACCCAAGACCGACTAAGGCTCCTCGCAGAATCATCTTCTGTGCAGAGAATTTATCGTCGCTCTACAATTGCCTTGTTCACCATCTCGCTAAATATTTCTCGAAAACCCCCACCACTCGATGGTGAAAGCTGCGCCATGATTACGATGACCAGCGACTCCTTCGGATCGATAAAGTAACGTGTAGCGGCAGAACCATCCCACCAGATTGTGCCCTCGGAAACGGGAAAATTATACTGCGCCGGGTCCATGACTAAATTGAATCCCCCGAGAGTCCAACCAGAACCTAGCCAGTAGCCGCGATCGCCTATGGGCATAGCCTGATCCGGAACGCCATTCACATACATTAATGCAGCAGTCTCTTCCTGCAAAACCGTTCGGCCTTTGAATTGCCCTCTATCCAGCACCATCTGTGAGAAATTCAGAAAATCAGGGACGGATGATAACAAACCAACGCCGCCCTCGATCAGTGTAGGACGCGAAGTCCATGGCACCGATTCGATCTTGTAAGGACGTAGCTCACCGTCCATAGGTCGATACAATTCAGCGAGCCTGTTGGCATCCGCGCCATCCGCCCAAAACATTGTGCTGTTCATTTCTAAAGGATCTAGAATATTTTCCTGCAAATAATCTTGATATGGCTGCCCCGACCAAACTTCTACTAACTTTCCTAATATGGTGGCATGTATCCCGTAACGGAACTGTGTGCCAGGATCTTGGAATAATGGAACCCGCGCAGCATTTGAAACCATCTGATCAAGCGTAATGTTCTTGTCCCTAACATTATTTTCTCTATACAAAGTGGAGCTACGACTACCCAGACCCGACGTATGCGTAAGAAGATTTGCAACGGTGATATCGCCTGTGCGCGCCTTCGTTTGGGTGATATCGGTGCTTGATGAATCGAGCAGAACTCGCTGGTTTTCGAATTCGGGCAGATACATCTTTATTGGATCATCTAATTGAAACTTACCTTCTTCATACAGCTTAAGGACGGCGGCGCTGGTGACTTCTCGAGTCATGGAATAGATTCTGAATAGCGCATCGTACTGCATGGGCTGCCCACTCTCGAGATTCAGTTTCCCCAGTGATTCGAAATAGACTGGCTTGCCATCTCTGGATACCGCTGCAACGACACCGGCTATCTCGCCATCATCTATATGCTTCTGTAAGCGAGCAGTTGCTTCTGCCAGCGCGCTAGATGACATACCTACGGACTCGGCCGCCACCAAATTCTCCGACCAGTCCTGCGCATTCGACAAGTGAACCTGGCAGACCAACAAGCTGATGAGCGATAGTCTCATCCATAATTTTTTAGTCATTCTGATTTCCAACTCTCTAGTGATTAATTTAAGTCTGACTGCATGTCTTGTATCCAACGATCGACGCGCGCCTCTAGCAGCGGCATAGGCAGAGCACCTGCACCCAGCACTACATCATGGAACGCTCTGACATCAAAATTATCTGCTAACGCCGACTCGGCGTTACGACGCAATTCCTGAAACTTCATCATGCCAATCTTATAGGCCGTAGCCTGCCCCGGGCCAGTTATATAGCGTTGAATCTCCGAACGAATTGCGCCCTCCGCCTGGGGAGAGTTATCCAGAAAATATTGCACCGCCTGCTCTTCGCCCCATTGTTTCGAGTGAATGCCAGTATCGACTACCAAGCGTATAGCACGCCAGATCTCACCACCCAGACGACCGAAGTCCGAATAGGGATCTTCAAACGCCCCCATCTCCTTAGCTAGCCATTCGGAGTACAGCCCCCAACCTTCGGTGTATGCCGTGGTTCGATACTGCGTGCGGAACCGAGGCACGTCGGTAAGTTCTTGCTGAATTGAAATCTGCATATGATGGCCAGGATTGCCCTCGTGATAGGCCACGTCCTCGAGTTGAAAGATCGGCAATGTAGACATGTCGGCCATATGTGAATAGAAGACCCCAGGGCGAGACCCATCTGGCGTCCCCGATGCATAGTGCTGGGCCGCGCCGGCCTGCTCTCGGAAGGCTTCAACCCGTTTCACTTCGAGAGACGCCTTGGGCAGTCGGCCGAAATAATCAGGTAGTTTTAACGCTATGGCATCTAGGTACTGATTATTTAAATCCAGGTAGTCCTGCCGCCCCTCATCGGTATTGGGAAAGTAGAAGCTGTCATCCTCGCGCATGAACACAAAGAAGTCTGCCAGTGTCCCCTCAAAGCCCACCGCATTTTTTATCTCTTCCATCTCTAGCTGGATACGATCGACCTCGGCCAATCCAATCTCGTGAATCTCATCGGCTGTTAGTTCCAGAGTTGTCATCTGGGCGAGCCGATAGTTGTAATATTCTTCACCCTGGGGAAGAGCCCATACACCCTGCGCCATCGGAGATGCGAACGCCTTGTCTTGTTCTAACCAGGCCGCTATCTCGCGATAGGCCGACATGACCTCACCGGATAGAATCTCCTGCGCGCTAGCTACATATTCTTGAGCCTGTTCGCTACTTATAAGATCAGTCTCAACCAAGGATTCTATCTTTCCTTGAATATCGGTCCAAAGCGGCGAGTTCGGAGAGTTGTCATTGGTATTAAAGGGTACACCCGAAGTCACCCTGTCTATCTCTGTCATCGCAAAGTCATAGGCGAATGCAGGTTGGCGAATACCGGCGGCCGATGCGGCACGCGCACGCTCAAGCAACTCCCCGAAGACTCGATCAAGCTCACCCAGTCTTGAAAGATAGGCCTCGATATCCGACACATCATCGACGCGATGATAGTTGATTAAAAAGTTAGGCAATGAAGCGTGGGGACCACCGCGGCCAAAGATATAGCCATGCTGTCTAAACGGCACAGAGGCTTCCGCTCTGGCTAGTGAATAGCTCCACATATCATAGGAGAGCTTGCCATCTTCGCTCAGCAGAGCGTAGTCGAAATCCGCCTGCATGGATGCCACGCTCTGTCTCAACCACTCAAGTTGTTCATCTTGTCCCGCGCTCGTGTAGTCGTTCAGAACATCGTAGTCAGACTTGTCGCCCAGTCTGGTCTTCGTCTGTGGATTAAAATCGAGTTGCTCCTCGTATTGTTCGTCGAACCAGACATTGAGCCGCGCGGTTTCTGCGGCAACCGGGTCGATCGCTGCGACCTGGCTTGTGACAGTCTGGGTGTCGGAGGACGCTGTTGGGCTTTGTTGATCTGTCGCTTGCTCACCACAGGCGGCTAGCAACAAAAGTAGAGGAAATATAAATAGACGCATGGCTGATCTCGTTGACTTCATTTGACGGATAGAGAATAAATTTTGAAAGCTCGCTTAAACTACAAAGCAGCTAATGCAGGGCAAGAAGCTAATACTTTTGTTATTGCTTGTCTAGCAACTGCTGCCAAGGGTAGAGCGGATCCGCAAGCGCTATAAAATACGGGTTTAGCAACTCGGCCTTGGTATTGTAGCGAAGCGTCTGAAACTGCAGATCTACAATAGCCCCGCCTGCCGCCGTAAGAATACCCTGGGCCGCAGCAGTATCCCACTCGCTGGTAGGTGCTAGCCGAGGATAGATATCCGCCCTGCCTTCGGCTAACAGACACATCTTCAGCGAGCTGCCCATGCTCACTATAACTGCCTTGCCGAGCTGCTCTTCAATCTGTTGAATCATTGCATCCAGATCCTCTCCGCGATGACGACGGCTCGCTACGATGCTTACGCCGTTCTCTTGCTCCATGAGTCGACACTTTATTGGGCTCGCCACAGCATCCGGACGATTCAAATCCTGCTTCCATGCACCCAGCCCAATACCACCGAAATAGCTGACACCAGTGACCGGCACATAGACTACCCCGGCAACCGCTGTCTTATCTTCAATCAGTGCGATGTTGACGGTGAACTCGCCGTTGCGGCCAATAAACTCCTTTGTGCCATCGAGAGGATCGATGAGCCAGTAGCGTTGCCAGGATTTTCTCTCAGAGAAATCGATCGCATCAGATTCTTCCGAAAGAAGAGGGATATCTGGAGTGAGCTTACTCAGGCGATCGATGATCAGGCGATGGGCGCGGCGGTCGGCGTCGGTAAGAGGCGAATCATCCTGTTTCCTGCTTACCGCAATGGCCTGATCAGAATTATAGACCTCGAGAATCTCGGCGCCCGCTGCGATAGCGATATCCTTTACCTCATTGAGCAATGGTAGATCTAACATCGACTAAAACTATCCCTGGGGGTTAATGATTTACCTATCTAAGATCTAGGCGCAGACACCACTGTGCTGGTACTGCTTCCCGTTTCGCCTGTATCATGTTGCATGAGCCGTCAGTCCTTGCCAAGGCTTATTTTCAGGAGACTAAAATGCCACCGTGGCCAGACATAGACACCATCATGTTCGACATGGATGGGACACTATTAGATCTGCACTTCGATAATTATTTCTGGCAACAGTTGATTCCCAAGCTCTATGGCGAGAAACATGGTCTTAGCGAGGACGCTGCGCTAGAGTTCATGCATTGCAAAACTACCGAAGTCCAAGGAACGCTCGATTGGTATTGCCTGGATTATTGGAAGGAACAGTTGCAACTGGACATAACCGGCCTTAAGAACGACGCCAAACACAAGATCAATGTTCGCCCTCATGTCGAAGACATTTTACTGGAATTAAAACTAAGCGATAAACGTGTAGTGCTGGTAACGAACGCGCACCCTTCCAGCCTCGCCATCAAGATGGAGCACACGGGAATCGCTCACTATTTCGATCAATGCATTAGCTCACACACTCTAGAGCTGGCGAAAGAGAATCAAGGTTTCTGGCAGAGTCTGCAAAAATTGGAACGTTACGATCCAGAACGTACCGTATTATTCGACGACTCGCTTCCAGTCTTGCGCCAGGCAAAACGCGAAGGAATTAAACATCTGTTCGGCATTATGCAACCCGATAGCAGAAAACCCGGCGTGCCTATAGATGAATTTCCGCAGGTCGACAGATTCGCAGAGATACTTCCCTCTTTATCAACCCCCAACTAAATTACATAATTTTATTGCGCCATGGCCAAAAGCAAACCGGCAGAGAAGAAGACCGACTTGAACCGTCTACGCCTGGACAAGTGGTTATGGGCAGCACGGTTCTACAAGACTCGCTCGGTAGCCAAACATGCCATCGAAGGGGGTAAGGTCTATTGTGAGGGTAGCCGCTGCAAGCCTGGCAAGGAAGTCGAGATTGGTATGGAGATACGCCTGCGTCAGGGCCTGGATGAGAAAACAGTCATAATTCAGGCTCTATCCGAACAGCGCCGCGGAGCGCCTGAGGCACAGCTGCTATATGCAGAGACCGAAGAGAGTATCGAGCAGCGAGAGAAACAGGCCCTTGAGCGCAAGGCCCAGCCCAGCCTATGGCAATCTGATGGCAAGCCAAATAAGAGAGATCGGCGGCTTATTCACCGCTTTAAGCAGAGTTAGCTGCAAGTTAATTGGGAGTTAACTGAGAATTAAGCAAGAACCTGCTGAAAGAATAGCCTCCAGCAGCCTGTGTGGGCTCTCCGGCGCTAGCAATGACCCCAAACCCGTCGAAGGCAGCCGCGTTAGCACTGACTAATGATATTTGTCATAATGCCGCTCACCTGAAATGAGTCAATGCCCGAGTTGGGGCCGAGGCGCTATCAGAGTCCCTGGGGCAAGCAACAGCCAAACAACTGGCAACTACTGTGCTAACTAGCAACTACACGGATTGAGTGTACTAACAGACCTTCCAGGAGATATCTTGAGTAAAGAATTCAATGAGTGCCTGCAACGCTACCAGCTGCCTGAGTTTGACGCAGCCTGGGGCGCCATTCATCGAGGTATCGAGAAGGAAAGTCTGCGCGTCTCGAAAGACGGCCATATTTCTCTGGCCAGCCATCCTCAGTCACTTGGCTCCAGCCTAAGCAATCCTTTTATTACTACCGATTTTAGCGAGTCCTTGTTGGAATTCATCACCCCTGCCTATAGCGATATAGATACCTGTCTATCAAAGATGGAAGACATACACCGCTTCACCATGCAGAATCTCGAGAATGATGAAATGCTCTGGGTATCCAGCATGCCCTGCCCGCTTGGCAGCTCAGATGAGATTCCAATAGCACAGTACGGCTCTTCCAATGTCGGCAAACTAAAAACGCTATACCGCCATGGTCTAAGCAATCGCTATGGTCGCTTAATGCAAATCATCTCCGGCATTCACTACAATTTCTCGATGCCCGAATCGTTCTGGCAGCCATATCAGGAAATGTGCGGCGACAAGGGACAGCTAAAAGATTTCAAGACGGAGAAATATCTCCACCTGATTAGAAATTTCCACCGCTATTCCTGGCTGCTTATCTATCTGTTTGGTGCATCGCCCGCCGCTTGCAAATGTTTTGTTCAAGGGCGAGAGCACGATCTTCAAGAACTGGATGATTCCAGCCTCTATCTTCCCTATGCCACCTGTTTGCGCATGGGCAACCTGGGATACAAGAGTGAAGCACAGAAGTCACTGTTCGTCTGTTACAACGAACTAGACTCCTATGCGGACTGCCTGCGCCAGGCCATGGATACGCCCTACCCCGAATACGAAGCAATGGGTCAGAGTAAAGACGGTGAGTATCTACAACTCAACACAAATCTTTTGCAGCTCGAGAATGAGTTCTACAGCACCATAAGACCGAAGCGCGTTGTTAAGAGTGGGCAACGGCCCTTGGAAGCATTGACACAGGACGGCATCGAATACATCGAGGTTAGGGCTCTGGATTTAAATCCCTATCTCCCTCTGGGCCTGGACAAAGAACAGATCCATTTCCTCGATAGCTTCCTGTTACATTGCCTCTTGGCTGAAAGTCCTGAGTGCCACAAGCAAGAATTCTTCGAGGTAGCAGACAATATTTCCAAAGTGGTAAGACAGGGTCGTGACCCCGAGCTTTCTCTCAATTTGGAAGGGGCTCCGAAGAAAAAGACAGACTGGGCCAACGAGATCTTAGCGGAGGTTGCTAACGCCGCCTCTATGCTCGACAAAATCCACGGGGGCAATAACTATAACGAAAGTTTGGCCGCACAGTCAGCCAAGATCGCCGATCCGGATCTCACTCCTTCGGGCAAAATCCTGAAAGACATGAAAGAAGGCGAACTATCGTTCTTCGAGTTCTCCATGCAGCAGTCTCGAATTCACCGAGACTATCTGCAAAAGGGCGGACTGAGCGATGCAGCCGAAAAGTTGATGGAGAAGACGGCCGCCGAATCGCTTCTTGAACAAGCAGAGATTGAGAGCAAAGACACCATAGGCTTCGATGAGTACCTGAAGAATTGGAACAAGGCATAGCGGTTCTTGCCTTTAGGCGGCCATCTAGAATGCGGCGCAGTAACGCAGATTTAAGGGCGAGCGCAGCTCGTCAAGAAATGCAATTAGGAGCGGTCGATGGCCCTGGCAATTCCCGGCAACAGAATAATCAACATAGGTATCTTCCTGACCACCGTAGTCACGATCGCTATCGCGCTATATATGGAACACGTGATGCTGCTCTCGCCCTGCGGCCTATGTATAACCCAGCGTGTCTTTTTTATTCTCTGCGGCTTGGTCTGTTTAGCAGCGGCGATTCATAATCCCGCGGCCGATGGGCTGAAGATCTATGCATTCGTAGCGGCGGCAATGTGTATCTTCGGCAGCTATTTCGCCGGAAGACAGATCTGGTTACAACACCTGCCAGAGGACTTGGTACCCGCTTGCGGCCCGGGCTTCGCTTATATTCGCGACAATTTCCCCTTCATCGAACTACTCGACTTTCTCCTGGTAGGCGACGGTAATTGCGCAGAAGTTCAGCTCCGCTTCCTGGGAATTTTCTCAATTGCCGAGATGTCCATCATCGCCTTCTTCGCCCTTTTCAGCATTTGTCTGTTCATCGCTTTTCGCCAACAGGCGGCAAACTAATTACGGCGCCAAGCGAAGAACTTCTCTAGATAGGGAAAATATTTTTCCGGAAGACGCTCACTACGCCAGGCATTGGCGGCAAACTTGTTCGCCTCCAGGATAGTTGGGTAGATATGAGTTACCGCTGAAATTTTCTTCAGACCCATGCCGTGAGTCATAGCGAAGACAAACTCCCCTATCACCTCACCTGCATGGTGCCCAACGATTGTTACCCCAAGAATCTTGTCCTTGCCGGGAACGGTAAGAACCTTGATGAACCCGTGAGCCTCACCATCGGCCAAGGAACGATCATGATGATCCATCTCGTAGCGAGTAAGCTCATAAGGAATCATTTTTTCCTTGGCTTCTGTTTCACTCAGCCCTACTCTGGCAACCTCAGGGTCGGTGAACGTTGCCCATGGCACAACCGAGTAATTAATCTTGGAGCGATACAGGCCGCCTAGCATCGCATTAAGCGAAGCGAACCAGGCCTGAAAGGATGCCATATGAGTGAATTGATAGGGGCCCGCAACGTCACCACAGGCGAAGACGTTTGGCATACTGGTTTGCAGGTATTCGTTTACTTCTATCGTGCCCTGCCTGGTCAGTGCAAGATTCAAATTTTCCAGACCGAAGCCTTCAACATTTGCCTTGCGGCCAATAGCGAGTAAGACCTTGTCGAATTCTACTCTGACCGTCTCGCCATTGTGTTCGGCCTCCATATAATCACCGTTCTCACCCGCCCCAAACTTTACTAACTTGTGTCCGGTGAGAAGTTGAACCCCCTGCTCGCGAAAAGCCTTTGCTACCACTTCTGAAACTTCCGCATCTTCGCGCGGCATGATGCGCTCGGCCATGTCTACCTGTATCACCTGCGCACCCAGATTGCTAAACGCCTGTGCGAGTTCACAACCTATCGGTCCACCGCCGACAACGAGCAATCGCTTCGGCAATTCTGTAAGCGACCAGATTGAATCGGAGGTCAGGTAGTCGATCTCTGCCAGCCCTGGAATCGGCGGAACCAGGGGACGCGCACCTGTGGCAACTATTATGGAGCGAGTCGTAATACGTCGCTCGTTAACGGTCACAACATAGGGAGATTCGATAACGGCATCACCTAGTTCAACCTCGACACCCAAAGAGGTAAACCGCTCTACCGAGTCATGAGGCTCGATTGTTTTGATTACGCCCTGTACACGGGCCATCACTGCGGCAAAGTTAACCTCTCCCTTGGCGTCATCGATTCCAAATTCTTTTGCCCTTCGTATGTAGGACATGATGCGACCACTACGAATAATCGATTTGCTGGGAACACAGCCGGTGTTCAAGCAGTCTCCGCCCATCTTGTGTTTCTCGATAAGAATTACTTTAGCCTTCGCACCTGCCGTTATTAACGAGGCAACGAGGCCCGCAGATCCCGCGCCGACAACGACAACATTAGCGTCGAAGCGTTTTGGTTTCTCAAAACTCTGCAATGCCTTGTTGCGCTGAATACTGTTGAGAATAAGTTTGGCAATAAGCGGAAACACGCCGAGTAATACTAGCGAACCCAAGACGGGTGGGCTCACCAAACCGGAAAGCGAGGATATTTGCGAAAGCTCCGAACCTGCATTCACATAAACTGCCGTGCCTATCAACATGCCTGCTTGGCTAGCAAGATAGAATGAAGTCGTACGAATAGCGGTTAGACCCATCAGGAGGTTCACAACGAAGAAGGGAAACAGAGGAACCATACGAATGCTGAAGAGATAAAAGCTGCCGTCTTTCTCGATACCTTTATTCAGTGGCGCAAGATAGTCCCCGAATCTTCGCTGCACCCAGTCTCGCAACAGTACTCGAGATGCTAGAAATGCGAGCGTCGCTCCTATGCTACTAGCAAAAGATACCAGCAGGGTTCCCCAGAACAGTCCGAATATCGCACCACCTAACAGGGTGATTATAATTGCGCCTGGAATAGAGAGCCCCGTGGCAATCACATAGCCTATGAAATAGATCACAGCTGTTTGCGCGAAGTTCTCATTCTTATAGTCTTGGATATTTGACAGCTGAGATTGCGCGTATTCCAGTGTTAGATATTGTCCTAGGTCCAGCGTGATGTAACCGAATACGGCGATTACGAGTAGAGCAACTAGAATGAGTTTGGTCTTATTCACAGGTTTAGCCTTTGCATGTTTTTACAGGTAGAACTTCTGCCACTGAGGGACGTAGCCGGATTTCTGGCATATAATCCTTGCCAACATAGATCGGTATGCTATAACCGTTTGCGTTCCATTGGCGAGAAACATTTAGCCAGGCCAGAGAAACATTGGTCTTCAAACAGTTCAGCACATATCCTTTACCAACACTAAATTAGGGTTTGCATAATCGTGTCCAATTTTGATTTCAGCCGAAAATATCCCGCTAGCCGCATGCGACGCATGCGCCGGGACGAATTCAGCCGTCGCCTCATGCGTGAGACACGATTGAGCACAGATGACCTGATTTTTCCGATTTTTATTGTCGAGGGCGAGAATCAGCGCCAGGCCATCGATTCCATGCCCGGCATGTTTCGCCTGAGCATCGATGAATTATTGAAGGAAGCCGCCGAGCTGGTGGAACTGGATATTCCTGCGATTACCCTCTTCCCCTCGCCTGATGACTCTACCAAGAGCCTCGATGGCGTCGAGGCCTATAACAGCGATGGCCTGGTGCAACGAGCTATACGCGCAGTAAAGCAGGACTATCCCGCTCTCGGCATTATTACCGATGTGGCGCTGGACCCTTATACAACCCATGGTCAGGACGGCATCATAGATGAGCACGGCTATGTTCTCAACGACGAGACTGTCGAGGTGCTCAAGCAGCAGGCGCTCTCTCACTCCCTGGCCGGCGCAGACATCGTCGCCCCATCGGACATGATGGACGGGCGCGTGGCAGCAATACGCAGCATTCTCGAAGAGAATGGCCAGATCTACACCCGAATTCTTGCCTATTCGGCCAAATATGCCTCCAGCTACTATGGCCCCTTTAGAGATGCCGTAGGTTCCAGCGGCAACTTGGGCGGCGGCAATAAATACAGCTACCAGATGGATATCGCCAACAGCGATGAGGCACTGCAAGAGGTTGCCCTGGATCTAGCAGAGGGCGCAGATATGGTGATGGTTAAGCCCGGCATGCCCTATCTGGACATAGTCAGTCGCGTAAAACGTGAATTTGGTGCCCCCACCTTCGTCTATCAGGTGAGCGGCGAGTACGCCATGCACATGGCAGCGGCACAAAATGGCTGGCTCGACGAGGAAGCGGTGGCTATGGAGTCATTGATAGCCATCAAACGCGCTGGCGCGGATGCGATTCTTACTTATTTCGCTAAAACAGCAGCTCGCCTACTCAAGGAGCAGTGACACTGTCACCAATTAGTCGCTATATGCAGCTAGCCCTTGAATCCTGAATTTTTGGCCTTATCATAGGCAGCACACGAGCATGTAATCGAGTACTTCAGTCTGACAGCTCCTCATTTACGACTCTGAATTCCCAAATAGCAAACACAAGGAAACCTTCTATGAGCGACAATATCGTTCACATTTCTGACAGCAGTTTCGAAACCGACGTACTCCAGGCCGAGGGTCCAGTCCTGGTTGATTTCTGGGCAGAATGGTGTGGCCCCTGCAAGATGATTGCTCCGGTACTCGAAGAATTGGCCGGCGAATACGACGGCAAGCTGAAGATCTGTAAGATGGATGTCGATGCCAACGTCGAAACGGCACCAAAATATGGCGTAAGAGGGATTCCTACGCTAATCGTATTCAACAATGGTGATGTTGCTGGCACCAAAGTAGGCGCCCTATCGAAATCACAGCTTTCCGCATTTATTGACAGCGTGATTTAAATTGCGTTTAATGTGGTGTCTCGACGTTCTCGGGACGCCACAGGATGTGACCAGATCGATAATTTCAATTAGTGTTACCGATCAAACTACCGAAATAGCAAACTCAATACCCTGATTCTCTATCACGACTCGCCGGATGCTTGTCCGATATTCTGAATCACAATTAATTCAAATTGAATCTCACCTCGAGTAATCGATTATTTTCTTCAGGCGAGATTTAGTAGACATAACGAAAAAGTAGGACTATATTGCGGGAAAGTCGAAGCTGAAAACATTGTCGACCAAATAGATAAGCAAAAAACTACAGTCGACATACTAACTACCGATACTAATCACTAGCTAGCAGCGCAGAGAATTAGAAGCACAACAATCCCGCTGTACACTATTTTCCAAATTTAAAACCCAAAATCTAATACCCAAAACCAAAAAACCAACCCCAAGCACCACCACTTTATCTATGACACTTAACTGTGCATGCCAATAAGCGTTTAGGCGGCTTGACTATAAGCACTATAACTACAGCCAACCCAGACTAGACACTCCCAACCACATAAGAAGACCCAAACACATGAACCTAACCGAATTAAAACAAAAGCCAATCGCAGAACTTCAAGCTACTGCCCATGAAATGGGATTGGAAAATGTTTCTAGAACGCGCAAGCAAGACATCATCTTCGTCATACTAAAAAAGCACGCTAAGAATGGCGAAGATATTCACGGTGATGGTGTATTGGAAATTTTGCAGGATGGGTTTGGCTTCCTGCGCTCAGCAGACTCTTCTTACCTGGCGGGCCCGGATGACATCTATGTCTCTCCGAGTCAGATACGACGCTTTAATCTTCGCACAGGCGACACGGTAGCTGGAAAGATTAGACCACCTAAGGACGGCGAGCGTTATTTTGCGCTACTAAAGATTCATGAAATCAATTTTAGCAGCCCCGAAGAATCCAAAAATAAAATCCTTTTCGAAAACCTTACTCCACTCTTTCCAACCCAACGGCTCACTCTCGAAGTTGGTAACGGCAGCACCGAAGACTTAAGTGCCCGCGTTATCGATCTTTCTGCGCCCATCGGCAAAGGGCAACGCGGACTTATCGTATCTCCGCCGAAGGCAGGTAAGACACTAATTCTGCAGAACATGGCGCAGTCAATTGCCAAGAACAACCCAGAGTGTAGACTCATCGTATTATTGATCGATGAACGTCCGGAAGAAGTAACAGAGATGCAACGCTCGGTACGCGGCGAAGTTGTTGCCAGTACGTTTGATGAGCCCCCGGCGCGCCACGTGCAAGTTGCCGAGATGGTTATCGAGAAAGCAAAGCGCCTGGTTGAACACAAAGAAGACGTGATCATTCTTTTGGACTCGATCACGCGACTCGCACGAGCCTACAACACAATCATTCCTTCTTCAGGCAAAGTACTAACTGGTGGTGTCGACGCGCATGCGCTGGAACGACCAAAGCGTTTCTTTGGTGCAGCGCGTAATCTGGAAGAAGGTGGAAGCCTGACTATTATAGCGACCGCATTGATCGAAACCGGCTCGAAGATGGACGAGGTGATCTATGAAGAATTTAAGGGTACGGGCAATATGGAACTGCATCTCGACAGAAAGATCGCCGAGAAGCGTGTCTACCCCGCTATCAATGTTCGTCGATCCGGCACACGCCGTGAAGAATTGCTAACCTCGGAAGAAGAATTGCAACGCATGTGGATTCTGCGCAAGCTACTAAGCTCGATGGAAGATGTACAGGCGACAGAATTCATTCTCGATAAGTTGAAAGAAACCAAAACTAACGAAGAGTTTTTCAATTCGATGAAAAGAAAGTAGTTCACTGTTAAAACTAGAACGAAATCGTTTCTACCAGACTCTATAGCTTAACTCCCACAGCTACGTAAGCGGCCAGCCATGTCATTCAGAGATTTGCGCGACTTCATCGAACTTCTTGAGAAAGAAGGCGAACTCAAGCGAATCACTATGGAAGTAGATCCTTATCTGGAAGTTACCGAGATAAGCGATCGAACTCTGCGAAGCAATGGTCCCGCCCTGCTTTTCGAGAACCCTAAAGGCTCCAACATCCCCCTGCTTGCCAATTTATTTGGCAATACCCGACGCATTGCATTGGCCATGGGCCAGGAAGACATCGATGGTCTGCGGGACGTTGGCAAGCTTCTCGCCTTTCTAAAAGAACCCGAACCACCGAAAGGCTGGAAAGACCTTTGGGAAACACTGCCAAGTTACAAGAGCGTTTTGAACATGCCGGCGAACGTGAAGAAGTCGGCGCCGTGCCAGGAAGTAATTATCGAAGGCGACGATGTCGATCTTGGCTTTCTGCCTATTCAGACTTGCTGGCCGGGTGATGCGGCACCGTTAGTGACATGGCCGCTGGTCATCACTAAGGGCCCCGAGAAAGAACGTCAGAACCTCGGTATCTACCGCATGCAACTGCTTGGCAAGAACAAGCTAATCATGCGCTGGTTATCCCATCGTGGTGGCGCCCTGGACTTCAGAGAATGGCAGCAGGCTCATCCCGGCGAGGCATTTCCGATTTCCATAGCGATAGGCGCCGACCCTGCCACCATACTGGCTACGGTTACTCCTGTCCCCGACACGCTCTCCGAATATGCCTTCGCCGGATTACTGCGCGGCAGCAAGACCGACGTGGTGAAGTCGCGTACGAATGACCTACAGGTGCCGGCTAGCGCCGAGTTTGTTTTAGAGGGCGTCATAGAGCCGGGCGAGATGGCCGACGAGGGACCTTATGGCGACCACACCGGTTATTACAACGAAGTCGAAAAATTTCCTGTGTTCACGGTGACCTGCCTTACACATCGTAAAAATCCCATTTATCACAGCACCTATACGGGTCGGCCACCCGACGAGCCGGCAATGTTAGGTGTAGCGCTGAACGAAGTGTTCGTTCCACTTCTGCAGAAACAATATCCTGAGATAGTCGACTTCTATCTGCCGCCGGAAGGCTGCTCCTATCGACTCGCCGTGGTCAGCATAAAGAAACAATACCCGGGTCACGCAAAGCGCGTAATGATGGGCGTGTGGTCATTCCTGAGACAGTTCATGTATACGAAGTTTGTCATCGTGGTTGATGATGATGTGAATATACGAAGCTGGGACGATGTCATCTGGGCAATTACAACGCGAATGGATCCGGCCAGAGATACAGTGCTTATAGAAAATACACCGATAGACTATCTCGATTTTGCATCTCCCGTGTCAGGCTTAGGCTCGAAGATGGGAATGGACGCAACGAATAAGATGGAAGGTGAGACGCAACGCACATGGGGCGACACCATTAGCATGAGCGATGAAGTTAAGGCCCGCGTCGATCAGATGTGGGAAGAGCTTGGCATCGACAGAAATAAAAGCTAACACCAACGCTACTTTCCAGAGAAAGTGCCTTTAGCGAAAACTGTGCCGCTCTAGGTACAATGATTACCCTTTTATTGCAATGCTGTATTTCCGATTCGCATATTTGTTCAGAACGGACGCGATACAGCTTCTTGGGCGTCTACCTTCCAACAAAGGCTATCGCGAAGATTGGCGAAACACCGACGAATTGAGTACTATTTCCATACAACAGAATATCTTCATCAGGGAATTCTTTAGAATGAAAATAAAAATCATCAGCCAACTTGTCTTGAACACTACGTTACTGTTCTCGCTGCTTTTCACACTGACTGCACAAGGCGCAGAGGAAGTGATCAATCTGGAGAACACAAACTGGCAACTGCGAAATATGAAAGTGCTAGGTGGCTTTTTGTTTACACCTGATGACCCGAGCAAGTATCGGCTCAATTTCCGTAGCGACAATCGTCTCACCGGCACGTCGGACTGTAACACCATCACCGGTAACTATTTTCAGGAAGAAACAGGCTTTCGCTTCGACCCCTTCGTATCTACCCGAAAACTATGCCCACCGGGGTCGCTGCACAACAATCTGGTATTGATACTAAAAGATATTAACGCGATCGAGTTCCGCGATGGCTATATGTATATGACTAATGGCTATCAGGGTGTGGAGTTAGAGTTCGAAGCTAGAGGCTTCTAGAAGCCTGCGACTCGTCATGAACATAGCATCGCCCAATATAGCCATGAATTAGCGGATAGTTGATTAACCAAAAAATAAGATACCCCGCTAGCAAGTACAGGCCATCTTTCTGACTGATCATTAGCACGATGCTGATCGTCAGAATAATTCCGCCAAACAGCTGACCGGCGATACGCAGTTTTCTAAATTCAGATTGGTTCATATTTTTCTCTTCTCCTAAAATAGCCCCATCACAGATTCTTAACTGCGTTTCGCACAATCGGTCCAACCCCTACATCTTGCAACGATAGCACCGATTGGCTGACCCTTCTTCGAATCGATAATCATCTGCTAGCTTGTAGCCATTGCCAATTTTCCCTCGCGCCAGCGTATCCAGTACTGTGCAATCGCGAGATTGAATATCCAGGAGAGCCAATACACTACTTGAAACTGCGTAACCTCATCAAATAATGCGGCTAGTACCGGGTTCATCAACCTTAGCGTCACCGCAGTATAGGTTAATGCAAAGCTGCGTATCATCCAGGCACGATGAGCCTGGATATTGCCGTTGCGTGCGTGCATCACAGCCACTAGAGTGAAAGACCACCACAGAGTAGACAGTATACCCAATCCCAGCATACTGATGAGTCCACCAAAGGCATGCCATGCCATATAGTAGCCACCTATGCTGGCGAGCATGATTGCCACAAAATAGACGCGGCCTAAGTATCTATGCAGAATTCGATTCCTGCGATAGATCATAAACTGAAATGGCGAGATCAGAAGCGCTATGCCACCTCCAACAACATGCACAGTAATAAGCGTCATCGACATGCTCAAATAGCGTTGATGAAACTCGTCAGGAATCGATGGCAACAGCAGCGGGAACGCAATGCCATAAGCTGCGATGGCTACGGCCAGAAAGGTCCCAAGAGCGAACAGGCTCAATGTCGTATATTTTTGTCGAGGTGGCCGAATCAATCCGGCTGAAATTTCAATCATGGTGACTCCTTATAAAATAGGTTGTGGTTCACTTCGATGCCAGGAAGTGAACATGAGCCTATTTCAACAAGGAATCGGGCCGGCGGCGTCTAACTCGTGCAAATTGGACGTACAGTTCGGCCGGATTGGACGGTTCTGGCCTAGGTAGTGGCTTAGGTAGGAGCTTAGGGAGCGGCCTAGGGAGTAGCTGCTATTCTCTGTTCTTCTCTCGGTATTGCGAGGGCGTTAAACCGGTGTGTTTCTTAAACACCGAATTAAAGGTGCTCTTAGAAGAGAATCCAGAATTCAGCCCAGATCGAGCAGCTTGATGTCTCGATCTTCCTTGAGCCGCCCACAGACAAACTCAATGCGGAAATTATTCACGAAGTTGTAGAAATTCTGGCCCTCCTCCTGGTTCAGTACTTCGGATAAATGATGGGTGCTGACGCCGACAGCTTCGGCCAGCCCGCGCAAAGATAAGTCATTATCCAGAAATGCCTGCTCAGACTTCATATAGTGAACAACTGACTGTAGCAAACTAACGCGGGTACTCTCATCCAATGCACCAGTTAGTTTTGGATCGCCGCCTGGGCCGGATACCAATGAATCTTTCTGTGCCAGATCGGCGATCTTGAATAGTTTGGGGTTGCGCCACTGGGCCATACCGATGCCGTAGATCAGCACTACTATCAACAGATCCCCGGCAACGAACAGAATAATATTGTCACTCATAAATCCCGACGCTGTCTTAATGCTCCATATAATCAGGTTAAAGCCTTGCACGATCCACAGCCAGTCGAAGATATCCGGATTGAAGCTCGCATAATTATTCTGAGCCCGCCTCTGATAGCGCCAGAGGAAATGAGCGGTATAGCCCATGTAGGCAAAGGCCTGTAGGTACATATAGGTCGAGGCTAGCAGGAAGCGCACAGACAGTGTCTCAGCGCCGGTTGTGGAGGCCTGTAATATTAAGTCTGGCGCAAATATGAGGTCAACATTGAGAATATAACAGCTGAAAAAAGGTATGAAGTGCAGTAGGTCCGTCGACTGAAACCCGTCATCGAGAACAGAATGACGGCAATACAAGTAGAGTAGCGCACCATAGCTGGCGGGAAAAAAACCGGTCATGCCGAGCAATAAACCGTAGGATCCAATTTCTTCGCTCTGAATAACCAGCACCGTCATCAGCCCTATGGCCAGAAAGGCACACCAGATACCCAAGACACGACTGGCATGGCTAACAGCTGGCGTAAAAAGCAGCAAAGCAGAAAGCAGGAAGCCCTGAAACGTACCGATGACATACAGGTATTGCAGAAAAGTAGGCATAGGGCTCTAAGTCAAAGACCGGATTTGCGATATCGAAATAGTAACCCATGACCGCCCATAGTGCATGAGGCCTTTAGCCAGACCCGGCTCCGCTCGGTTGACGGGTATCCACAGCCAGTTCTCTCGACCCCCTAAACCATCTGAACCCAGGCCCTGATGGCGTTCAGATACACAAACTCGCTGCCAATGGATGCCACCGCTCTCACGTTCCCGTCCTCAGGGACGTCATAGTCCTCCAAACCTTCCAGAGCCAGGGCATTATGCATTGGAGGTTTATCCTGACGCGCGATGAGAGCAGCATTAAGATGCAGTTCTTCGGCACTCCAGAGCATGCCATCGCGCTCTACAGGAGACGCTCCCTCATAGTCGGCGGACAGAAACACCGCCGAAGTACCAGCCATCTTCTTATAATTCTGGGCAAACATAGCTTGACGATCCAGTAGTTGGAAAGAGTCGACTATAAGGAAATTTAATCGCAGAGACCTTGCTCTACATCAAGCCGATTGAAGAAAGAAATCTCGCAGCGGCAACCAGAAAGACTTAAACAAGAGGGGCTTAAAAAAGAAGGGCTAGACGAAAGAAGAGTTAACCGGGAGGATTGACAACTTAGTCTTTCTTAACTACAGCCGGAGCCGGCAGAGGCAACAACGGCAGCTCCGCCCCAATCGCCGCCACGAACTTCGCCTGATGCATATCGCTTGCCTGAGTCTCGCCAAGATGTTTCAACAGACGTGCCAATTCACCATGGGCTGCGGCGATTGGGGCGACCTCGATACTTGTCTCGAAGTACTCTCTAGCTTTACCCCATAGCTCATTACGCATAGCGAGCCTGCCTAGTGACAGCAGGAGATGGGCATTCCCGGGGCGGGCCTGCAGCCAACCCTCGGCGATTAACAGGTGCTTGTGACTATTGCCGAAATCGATCTCGCCATAGCGTGCAACGAGAAGGTCGCTCCAGGCGTTGTTGAGCACTGCCTCGATAACCTTGGCGGCGAGGTCTGCACGCTTTAGTTTAAGGAGTATATCGGCATAGTGTTTTACGATTCGCTCGTCCTGCTTGTAGTTCGCAGGCCCCTTCTTCCAGGCCTTTTCCAACTGCAGAGCTATCTCGTCATCGCTGAAGTCCGCGCGGCGACTACTCATAGCGTAGAGGTTTTCCATAAAGATACGAACACGAATACTCTCAGCCTCATCGCCATCGATGACTTCATTCTTCTCAAGAGACGGCAGTAGTCTTTCTAACTGCTCCCAGTCTTCAAGCTTCAGATACACTTCCTTTAGAAGTTGTAGCAGGGAATGATCGTTGAGAGAAGTTGCCTTCATCTGTTGCAGCACCGCTACGCACTGTTCCAGTTGATTCGACTTGAACAATAACTGCGCCTTCAATGAGTTAATCGTTGAACGTGCCGACGGGTATTCGCTCTCGGCTTTCTCCAAAGATTGCATCCAGGCATTCTTGTCACCACGCTCATGGGCAGCATAGGCAGCGGCTAAATAATTGACTACCGTTGCGTCTGGGTCTTTCATTCCCTTGGTTAGCAGCTTATAGCTGGAATCCCAATTGCCGCGGGTGAAGTAAAGCAGACCCTCGACAGTTTTGCTCCGGCTCTTGGCTTTCAGCTTGTCTTTGTAATTGCGGCCGAAGCGGATCAGATACCATGGGTTTATCCAGCGAAACACCATAAGGATTAACTTAATAAGCAGATACAGTATTGCGATCGTAACTAGCAGTGCGAATAAGCTAGTCTCAAATGTAGAACTGCCGAAGGCAATCAACAAATAGCCGGGGTCACCCGGAAAACCAAGATAGAGGCTGACGAATAACGCCAGCACGATCGCCAGAAGACTATATATATAGAGCTTAATCATGAGTTGCTCTAACGCTCGCTTGCGGTGAGCTGGTTAATCAGGGACAACGACTGGCTCAAGCCCGGCAGGATTGGATTAATGTCGTAGCCGCCTAGCTGGCTAAGCGATGCTGCTATCGCCCTGCCCTGTTCCGAGTCTGTTACGGCATAGCGCTGAAACCAATCCTGGCTCTTTGCCACAGCCTGTTGATAGAGCGCATTATCACGCATCAGCAGTGCGAGTTGCGCTTGCTCCAACATAAGTCTCAAGTTTTGTTTAATGAGTTCATCCTGACCCGGTGCTAGCATAGCCTGCGGAGTTTCTTCCCACTTGCGCCAAACGAAAACAGAGCTAAGAAATTCCAGACTGGATTCGAGGTAGCCGTTTGTATCGGCACCAAAGGTTAAGGGTTGCGATTCTGCATTGCGACGGTTCTCGAAATCTGTGCGCATTGAATTCAGCAGGTCGATGCCCTGCATCTCGGCGAGAAGATTATCCAATTGCAGGTAGACGCCCTCTCTATCAAGTCCCTCGATATTTCGCAGCTGTTGCAGTTCAGTAGCAATGGCCTGACGAACAGCAAACACACTAGCACTACCGGAATCCAATAGCGCCTGATCGGCACGCTGCAATTGCGCAGCAGCAGTTGCCACGTCGCCCTCTAACTGTAGTTTCTGGCTAGCGATGCCTATGAGATATTCGGCCTCGAGTATCTTCCATTCCCTGTCGGTTTCGTTCGTCGATCTGAGTTGTTGTGCCTGTAGGTCGGCAAGCTGAGTCGTAAGCCGATCGACTTCTTGTATCAGAGTCGATTCGAGCTCTAATAATGCCGAGTCATCGAATTCAGTCGGCTCGGGGGTCCGTAATTGGTTCTGCTCAAGCTCTCTAATGAGGGCCGCTTGCTGTTCCAGATTCTGTGTGAGTTGCTGATTGTCCACGGTCATCTGTGCCAGCTGAGATTGCACAGATATTTGTTGATAGGCTAGAAGCAGAACGCCGGCGATTATAGGTAACAGTATGACGAGTACGACGACGAAACGACGTCGAGCCGTCTGTTGCTTGCGCGAGATTCGGCTGCTGGCCTTGGCCGAATTACTCTTGGAGATTTCGTCTAAGATTTTGGGTGTTTCTGCCTGCTCTGTCACTTTACCGCCTTCTGAGTCGTGAACTAGATTCTAAGCTTACTCTTGATTTGCACCGAGTTCACGCAGCGCCGCTACAAAACTGGCCGGATCTGCACCGGATGCGTTATACACTCGCGTGTAGCCAGCCTCCATCGCCTGCTGCGCCACTCTCTGCGAGGGGGTTAGTAGACTAAGCTGCTGCATGATTTCTCTGTTGTCGACACGGCCGTCTTCCTGGCGCCCTTTATCGATTAATAGTGCTGTGAGTCTATCTAAAGATTCGCTGCTTGTAACGGTGAGTATATTCACGCCTGCCGCCCTCAAGGCCTGACAAAAATCTGCGCTCTCATAAATCACTGGCTTGCGGCTATAGGCCTCCAGATAGTCTACCGTTGCGCCTCTGTGCCTGAGCGTCTCGGCTAGTAATTCTCTGCCGCCCTGCCCCCGCACTATGCCTATCTTCCTGTCTGCCACATCTTGCAGTTGTGGCAGTGCAAGAATGTCTTCGCTGGTCATACCGGTGCTCGGCTGAATGACCTCACAGCCAAATGCGCTGCCAGCCGCTTTCGCTGTGCTCGGGCCTACCGCGATTACATCGATTCCTGCAGGAAACTGCGGCCAGTAATTGTTGATAGCTTCCCCACCAAACGTAACCGCGTTATTGCTAACGAAGATGAGCGCACTATAGCTATCCAGCTGCATCACTTTATCTTTGAGGTCTTGCAGTGCTGCAGGTTCGGCTATCGGGGCAATTTCGATCAATGGCAGTGACAGAACACGGCCGCCCGCATCCTCGACTGCCTGCTGCAGGACCTGCTGTTGATTGGAAGGCCGTGTGATGAGAACTGTCAATCCAGATAGAGAATCAGAGTTCATGAATTAACCTGTTTGATCTGGTTGATTCCGCGGTCATCTGCGCTTAGTCACGAAGAGCAGCGAGTATTTCTTCGGCGCCCTGAGAGAGGAGGTCCTCGGCGACTATTAGCCCCAAGTGTTCCGCCTGATGCCTGTCGCCGCGAATCTCGCTGCGAATAATAATGCTGCCATCGAGATTGCCCACCAAAGCGCGCAGGTGCAATTCCTCGCCATCGAGTTCTGCGAAGCTGGCGATGGGTACCTGACAGCCCCCCTGCAGACGCGCATTGACCGCGCGTTCTGCGACCACTCGAGTGGCCGTATCGACATGGTGCAGGCAATCGAGCAGCTTTAGGGTTTCGATATCCTGTGTGCGGCATTCGATGCCCACGGCACCCTGCCCGCCGGCAGGCAGAGAGTCCTGAAAGGACAGACTCTCACTTATACGCTCCTCTAGCTCCAGTCGTTTCAAACCTGCAGCTGCAAGAATGATAGCGTCGTATTCGCCAGCATCCAGTTTCGACAAACGCGTGCCGACGTTGCCACGCAGGTCCGCGATCTTTAAGTCCGGGCGCAATTCCCGCAGCTGGCATTGACGGCGAAAACTGGATGTACCGACAACCGCACCTTGCGGAAGATCGGCGAGCTTGCCAAATTTATTGGAGACGAAGGCATCGGCTGGGTCTTCACGCTCGCAGATAATGGCGAGACCGAGGCCCTCGGGAAACTCCATAGGTACATCCTTCATAGAATGCACGGCGATGTCGGCTCTATCCTCGAGCATGGCATGCTCCAATTCCTTCACGAACAGGCCTTTGCCGCCGACCTTGGCCAGTGGCGTATCCAGAATCTTGTCACCTCGGGTGCTCATGGCCAGTAGCTCTACATGGAGGTCGCTATGAGCCAGCTCCAGGGCCGCCTTCACATAGTTAGCCTGCCACAGGGCGAGAGGACTCTTACGGGTAGCGATGCGCAGGGTTTTAGATGACATGATGTCCAGCTCTTCAGGTGTTTGGTGTTGAGACTGTTTTTAGTCTCGAATCGCTAGGTATTTTACGGTAATTGTGTAGATTTGTCCGAATTTACTGGCCTTCAGGGGTGCGCGAAGGGAATTATTAAGCGCTAGGCTATCCTGCTATAATGCCGGCCCTGTTTAAATAGCCCTTAATCAAAAGTATAAATCTGGATGGAATTGCACCATGACTAGAAAACTAATTTCCAGCGGTTCAGAATTCGAAAGCAAGATTGGCTACTCCCGCGCGGTAGTAGACGGTGACTTTGTATTCGTTTCGGGAACAACGGGATACGATTACGAAACGATGACGATTTCAGAGAACGTTGCAGAGCAGGCGGACCAATGTCTTAAGAATATCCAACAAGTTTTAGAATCTGCCGGTAGCGGCCTTTCAGGAATTGTAAGGATTCGCTATATACTTCCCAACAAGGCGGACTTCGAGCCCTGCTGGCCTGTATTGCAAGAGTATCTGGGCACCGTTCTCCCTGCGGCAACGGTGTTCGAGGCGGGCTTGCTCGATGAAAAAATGAAGATCGAAATAGAAGTGACCGCAAAGCTAACTGCGAACCCTTAAAAACCGAATCGAGAACCTATTGATTTGTCTTACTAACATTACTTACAGTGCAAAACTAAGCTATGAGCAAGAATAAGGATCAAAATAAACTCTGGGGCGGCAGATTCTCTGAAGCCACGGACGCCTTCGTGCAACGATTTACTGCCTCGGTAGATTTCGATCGTCGCTTGTTCCAGCAAGATATAAATGGCTCACTCGCACATGCCAAGATGTTAGCGAAAGCCGGAATTCTATCGGCGGACGAAGAGACACAGATACTGGACGGTCTCGAAGCGATTCGACAGGATATTCTGGACGATAACTTCGAATGGTCGATTGAACTCGAAGATGTGCACATGAACATCGAGTCCGCCCTCACTGCTCGCATTGGAGATATAGGCAAGAAACTTCATACCGGTAGATCGCGAAACGATCAGGTTGCCACCGATATTCGCCTGTTTGTGCGCGACGAGATAGATCAGATAGCCGAATTGATCACGAAGTTACAATCTGCCCTTTGTGGGGTTGCCGAGAAAGAGGCGGCCACAATCATGCCTGGTTTCACTCATCTACAGACCGCGCAGCCAGTTAGCTTCGGTCATCATATGATGGCCTGGTACGAGATGTTGGGAAGAGACTACAGCCGCCTGCTCGACTGTCGTAAAAGAGTAAACCTGTCACCTTTAGGTGCTGCAGCTTTGGCTGGCACTACCTATCCAATCGACAGAAATTTTACGGCACAGCAACTTGGCTTCGATGCGCCCACGAGAAACTCCCTGGATTCGGTGAGCGATAGAGACTTCGCGATCGAGCTTGCCTCTTTTGCCAGCCTGCTGATGACACACCTTTCTCGATTCTCTGAGGAATTGGTGCTTTGGACGTCGGCACAGTTTAATTTTATAAATCTGCCCGACAGATTTTGCACTGGCTCCTCTATCATGCCGCAAAAGAAGAATCCTGACGTACCCGAACTGATCCGCGGCAAGACAGGTCGTGTACATGGACATCTGATCTCACTACTGACATTGATGAAGTCACAGCCACTGGCCTATAACAAAGACAATCAGGAAGACAAGGAGCCATTGTTCGACCTGATCGATACGGTTAAGGATTGTCTTTTTGCCTATAGCGAGATGATGCCAGCTGTTGAGTGCAACAAGGCCGAAATGTATGCCGCTGCGAAGCAGGGCTACGCTACGGCAACGGATCTGGCGGACTATCTGGTGAAGAAAGGGATGCCGTTTAGAGATGCCCACGAGGTTGTAGGCAAATCGGTCGCCTTCGGCATAGAGCAGAGTAAAGATCTGGCAGAACTAAGCCTGGATGAACTGAAAACTTTCTCTGATCTGATCGGCGACGATATTTTCGAGGTGCTTACTCTCGAAGGCTCTATAGGCGCTCGCGACCACATCGGCGGCACCGCACCTAATCAGGTGTTGGCGGCGGTAGCTGTTGCGAAGGCTGACCTCGCACAACGCTAGCGACCACCCGGCGCTAGCAAGCGAATATCGTATTCCTGAATCTGATTGTCGCGCAGGGTCTTTACCTTAACCAAGTCCCCCGCGCGACGCTGTTCCAGCACATCGGCGTAGTCATCTTCGTTGCGCACCGGCTGTCCGTCGATCTCTACGATCACATCACCTAACTGAATACGGCCGCGCTGGCTGCGACTTAACCCGCGCATACCCAGACGCTCAGGGTCGCTGCCTTGAAACACATCCAGCACGATAACCCCCTCTATGCCCCACTGACGGCGATAGTAGTCCGCCTGTGGGATCTGTGCGATACCCATGGCTGGCGTCTGCACCCTGCCATAGGCGATCAATTCCGGCACGATGCGCCTGACGGTGTTCACCGGGATGGCGAAGCCTATGCCTGAGCTACCACCACTAGGGCTATAAATAGCCGTATTTACCCCAATGAGTTGCCCTAGCGAGTTCAATAGAGGCCCACCCGAGTTGCCCGGATTGATTGCGGCATCGGTCTGAATCACATCACGAATCTTACGTCGACTCACCGAATCGATCTCCCGTCCCAGGGCGCTGACCACGCCCACAGTCATGGTTGTATCCAGACCGAAAGGATTGCCGATGGCGATAACCTTCCTGCCGACTTCCAGCAGCGATGAATCCCCAGGCTTTACCGCGATCAGGTCGGTGTCCGGCGCGTCTATCTTAAGCACGGCTAAATCTTTATCCGGGTCCACGCCCACTGCGGTAGCTGCATAGGTGGTGCCATCCTGCAGCGTTACTGTGACGCGGTCAGCCTGTTGCACAACATGGTAGTTGGTGACCACATAGCCTTCTTCGTTCCAGATGAATCCGGTGCCACTGCCCTGCGGCACTTCCTGAGGGTTGAAGGCATAGAAAGAGCGCACTAATCGAGAGTTGGTGATATTGACCACCGATGGACTGACCGACTTGAAGATCTCGATATTATTCTCTTCGTCATTGGTCTTGAACTGGCTGTAATCTGGAGTCTGTGCGCTGGCCACGGCCGTGAGCATGAAGCCTGCCAACAGGGAGTAGAGATATTTCATTGGGCTTACCACCTGTGTTCCTAAATTCTGCTAACTAGCGATCTACTATTTTTGATCTAGGATTACTAAGATTGGAGCGTTTTTGGCAGATTCAAGTGGGGGAAGTGCCGCGAAAGATTATTCTAGCGTATCAGCTGTAGCTGCCTACTTCTTCGAGTACCTCCAACCACTGCTCCTCTGCCGCGTTAAGCTGCGACTTGAGTGCGCCTTGTTCCTGAATCAGCGCGTTCAGTTCGATCTTGTTCTCTTCCAGGTACATGGCCTCATCCGCCAGTGACGACTCGATTGTCACTAACCTCTTCTGCAGCTTATCGATCTGCGTTTCCAGGCTCTTTTCCTTCTTCTTTAGTGGCCCCAATTTCTCGCGGCGATCCGCAGCCTGCTGGCGCTTCTCTTTCTTGTCGAGCTTAGGCTTGGGAGCTGCAGACTTGGCATTCTTCGCCTGCGCCTCATTCTCTTCATAGGCCGCGAATGTCTGCGTGCTCAACCATTTCTCATAGTCTTTCAGATCACCCTTGAATTCTGCAAAGACGCCCTTGTGAATAGAGTAGAACTCATCGACGGTGTTCACCAATAGGTGTCGATCATGTGACACTACAATCATTGCGCCCTGATATTGTTGCAAGGCCACCGTCAGCGCGTGACACATCTCCAGGTCCAGATGATTAGTGGGCTCATCGAGTAACAGAAGATTGGGTTTCTGCCACGCTACCTTGGCTAATGCGAGTCTTGCCTTTTCGCCGCCAGAGAAATTCTTGATGGTTTCATTCACCCGCGTGCCGCGAAAATCGAAGCCACCGAGATAGTCTCTAATCTGCTGCTCCGTAGCATTGCCCTCTTCCTTCTGTATGAGTTGTATCGGTGTCGCCTGCTGATCCAGCTCATCTACTTGATGCTGCGCGAAGTAACCGATCTTTAACTTCTTCGATCGAATGATATCTCCGCCTAATTGCTGCATCTGCCCGGCAAGCACCTTCAACAGTGTGGACTTGCCACTGCCATTGAAACCCAACAAACCAAAACGAGATTCCGAACCAACACTGAGTTCTATCTTCTCGACTAGCGGCGTATCAAAACCAATGGACAGCGCATCCATCTGCATAAGGTAACTAGATGGCTCATCTATTTCTGGAAACTGAAAACGGAAAGGCGAATCTACATGTGCGGGAGCAATGTCCTGCATACGATTCAATTCTTTCAGCCGACTCTGTGCCTGTTTCGCCTTCGTTGCCTTGGCCTTGAAGCGACGCACGAAGCTTTCTATCTCGGATTTTCGTCGCTGCTGCTTTTCATATAATGCTTGTTGTAGCGCCATTCTTTCGGCACGCTGCCTCTCGTAGGAACTGTAGTTGCCTTTGTAAACTTCCAGGCCGCCGTTATCGAAGCTAATAACATTATTGATCACCGAATCGAGAAAGGTCCGGTCGTGAGAGATCAACAAGATAGTGCCCTGATAATTTTGTAGCCATTGCTCCAGCCAGACTGTTGCCTCCAAGTCCAGGTGGTTAGTAGGCTCATCCAGCATCAACAGATCGGATGGGCACATCAGAGCGGCGGCGAGATTCAATCGAACGCGCCAACCTCCGGAAAAACTACTAACCGGCTGATCGAATTCTTCGACGGCGAAACCAAGGCCCGAAAGGAGCCTTTCCGCGCGGTGGCTAATGTCATAGCCATCAATCTCTTCCAGTTTACCGAAGAGCTCAGCGAGGCCAAGATCATCGCCGTCCGCTTCTGCCTTTTGGATGGATTGTTCTAGCTGCCGGAATTCGGTATGCGCGTCCAGTATGAAATCGAGGGCACTGCGCTTGCTACCCGGAGTCTCTTGCGCCATCGATGAGCTGCGCAGCCCATTCGGCATCTCGATCTCTCCCTCTTCCAGAGCAATCTCTCCACTGAGCGCACGAAACAGGCTCGTCTTGCCACAGCCATTGCGGCCGATGATACCCGTGCGCTGGCCCTTGTGAATAACCACAGAGACGTTGCGCAGCAGAATCTGGCTACCGCGCATCAGCATTATGTTATTTAGAGAAATCATGAAGCCCGTGAATGTCTATTGAAAGCGTCTAGCGAAATAACGAAGCGGCACATAATACACTAGTTTCCGTTCATTCTGGCGCTCCGGGGCCGCATCGGTGGCCGTAATCAACGAATCTGGGCCTCAAGGCTATCCTATGCCGCCCGAGACTTGATCGGAGGTTCCCTTATTCGTACTATTGGGCCCTGCCTCACTATTCAAGAGAGGCAAAGCAGGTCGGAAACGATAATGAAACAAATATTGATCATTGATGATGACGAGAAGTTAGGCCAGCTGCTAACTCAGTATCTCGAGAGATACGACATGCAGGCTCATGTCGCAATGACACCAAGCAAGGGGTTTGAGTTATTGAAGAAGGTGAAGCCAGACCTTCTGATTCTTGATGTGATGCTACCGGAGAAAGACGGGTTTGAGATATGCAGGGAGATCCGGGCCAAGTCCTCCATTTTCGGGCAACTGCCAATCTTGATGCTGACCGCACACGCCGAGGTTACCGATCGCATCGTTGGGCTTGAACTGGGCGCGGATGACTATCTGCCAAAACCCTTCGAGCCGCGCGAACTGGTCGCGAGAATACACAATATCCTGCGCCGCAGTAGTGATGACAATAGCCTGCGCGACATTAAGAACATCAATGGCCTCGAAGTCGACTCCTCACGCCGGGAAGTTAAACTCGATTCCGAGGTTCTCGATCTCACCACAATGGAATACGAGCTGCTAATTCTTTTCATGCAGTTCCCGAACAAGACATTCACCCGCGATGAGTTGATGAACCGACTACGCGGGATAGATGCCGAACTCTTTTCGAGAGCAGTAGACACTCTGGTGAGCCGCTTGCGACATAAGTTAAATGACACATCGAAAACACCACGGTTTATTAAGACTGTGTGGGGTCGTGGTTATACTTTTGTCGGCGAGCAAATATGACCACACTGGTTCAGGTTGTCAGGCGATCGCTGTTCGTTCGCCTGCTGCTTATATTTGGCATTACGGTAATTCTATTCTTCGCTATCTTCTCTATCTCGCTGCGTACCGTTAACCAGAACAACAATACTATTGATGCCATTCCCGACTTCTTTACCCGCAACATCGAATCGATCATCGAGGATATAGGCACGCCTCCAAATCTGAATAACGCCATGCGCCTTGCCGATGAGCTGGAGTGGAGTATTGCGATCAACAATCCGATCATGCGCTGGAGCTCCGACAACGAATATCGCTTGCCTGTAGAACAGTCCGTATTCAATCGAACACTTACGTCCGACGCCGAAGTTCGCTCGATCGATAACGAAGATATCATCATGGTTCAGCGCGGTGGTTACGACTTCTATCTGTATCAACGATCGCTCAATGAAAACAACTCGAACTATGTAGTGCTCTATATCGGCGTCGCACTGGCAAGTATCGTTCTGTTTCTAAACTACTTCATGGTAAATCGTCTGCTCGATCCGGTGCGTCTGTTGAGGAAAGGAGCAGAGCGGATTCGCCTGGGCGACCTCAGCTTTAGGGTGAAGAGCAATCGACAGGATGAACTGGGGGAACTCACCGAGAGCATCAATCACATGGCGGATTCCCTGCAATCGATGTTGGAGGCGAAGCGACAACTACTACTCGCCATTAGCCATGAATTGCGCACCCCTATTACCAAAGCCAAACTGCGTCTAGAGTTCATGCCGGAAAGTGACGAGAAAGATCAGCTCAAAGAAGACATTCAAGAAATAGAACTGCTGATCACCGACCTTATCGAGGCGGAGCGACTCAACGAAGAACACGCCGTGCTTACTGCCGAACCCACACCCCTTGCAGCGTTCGTCGAAGGAGTCTGCGAACAGTTCGAGAGTTATCCCGGCGGCCTGGAACTGGAACTGCCCGATGAGGACCGCGAGCTCATCATCGATAATCTGCGCGTTAGGCTGCTGATTACAAATCTAGTCAACAACGCCATACGCCATGGCGAGGGCAACCCTATAATTGTTCGAGTTAGCTTCAATGGCGAATTTGCACGCCTGGAAGTGGAAGACCACGGCGAGGGTATAGCGGAAGAACACCTGACGCAGATTAGCGAACCCTTCTATCGCGCCGACAGCGCCAGACAGAGAAATACCGGCGGTTTCGGGCTGGGCCTGTATCTGTGCCGCCTGATCGCACAGGCGCACGGCGGCGAGTTAATCATCGAGAGTCAGCTTGGCGAAGGCACTCAAATAAAGGTGAAACTACCACCGCACCCACCTCGGGAAGAACCGGTAGAGAAATAGCGCCAGTAATGACGCTATTCCGGGCGGGCTTAGGCTCGTGTAACCTTGCGACGCTGCGCTCTAACATAGCTCAGTAGCAAGGCCAGGATACTCAAGATTATTGGAATCAAAGCCGTGTTGATCAGCTTAAGGTTCGAGCCAAGCTGTTCTATATCTTCCGTTAGTTGATATTGCACGTCGCGAAGACTACGGCGAGTCGCCAGCATCTCTTCGTTAAAGCGATCGACCTCACTCTGAATCTCTGGCGTTACCTGCCCGATCAAGTCGCCACTCTCGTCTTGATTCAACTCGGCAAGTGCCGCCTCAGTCTCAGCAAGCCGCTCGAGCAACTCGGCCTCTTCTACACGCAGACGGTCATCCGCCTGCCTCTGTAATTGAATTACACGAGTGAATGGACGGGAGTAAGTGCCGCGGCTTCTAATGCCAGATAAATCTGCCCCACCACTTAAGTTGTCCAGCGCATTAATAACCATATCGCCATTGTTAGAGAAAGGTTGCGGTATACGCTGACCCATGAACTGGGTAACACGCACCCACATCCTGTCGCTTAACATATCCGTATCCGCGAACACTAGAATGTTTACCTTGCCGTTTGAGCTTGTCAGATGCTCCGCGACGGGTTCTTCCTCAACAGGGTCTTCTGCAGCGATTTCTGCATCGCCGTCGCCGTCGACCTCTTCCGCCTCTGCCGAATCTTCGGCCTCTTCCATCGGCCTACCGTCGGGGAATGCTGTGCCTATCACTCCAGTTACTCTCGCGGCGATGGTGAAGCTTCTATCTTCGGAGACGAACTCATCGAATAGTATCGATGGGTCGGTAACATCTTCGAGCAAACCGGCATCCATTAACATCGCATCAGTGGATGAAACCATCAGCGGCTCGAATCTGGTTGTCGATCCCTCAGCCTGACTGATGACTCCCGGGGATGAGAGATTAATATTCTCAAGACGACTGGTAACGATATCGTTCTGTGTCAAAAAATTTCTCTGCACGCCTAACATGCCCAGGTGTGCGATAGGACGTTGGCCCTGACCCATCGAAACACGCAGAGCGAGTTCGTTATCGGTAAGCACCTTGTCAGAAGCAAACTCTATTCCCCAGGCTTCCAATAGACCGGGTAATTCAGATCTCATGCCCGCCGGGATTAGATTGCCCTGCTGGGAACGACTCACCATAGAATCTGCACTCGGATCCAGAAACAACATCGTCTTTCCACCACGCATCACAAACTGATCGATAGCGTAGAGCATCTGCTCAGACAGGCCCTCGGGATGAACGATCATGAGTATGTCGACCTCTTCGTCGATTTCCGCGGCAGTAACGTCTACACGCTGCACGGCATAGAGTTGGCGAATGATATCCATGATCATCCACTGCTGCGTTGCCTGCCCCGCGATGGGATCGAAGCCACCGTCGATATCTAATTGCGTAACAAGGCCCACAACCTGCAGGTCGGGGTTGTTCACCTTGCTGATAAGCTTCATGAATTCATACTCGAGAAACTGCTCCTGATCTGGCCGAATCAACGGCAGGGTCTCCGCCGCACGTCCCAGTGCGGGATTGACTGCGGCGCCCTCTTCCTGAGCCGCCACCAGCCCGAAGTAGATAGCCTGGCCACCCTGACTCACGGGAACCGCCTGTATACCAAATTCAGTGGCGAGATCCTCATCCTCAGAAAAGGGTTCCGGGTCAATAACGCTGAAGCTGAGACGCCCGTTGCTGGCGAGTACGATTTCCCGCAGCAACTCCTGCACGCGCGTGCCATAGCTTCGTATCTGCGGTATATCCTCTGTCGCGCTCTCCGAATAGAAAAACATGAGTTCGATAGGCGTCTGCAGATTGGAAACGATATTGCGTGTGCCATCTGACAATGAATAGAGATTGTCTTCGGTTAAATCGATTCGCAGGCTCGGTAATGAGCTGATAAGGGCTACCGCCACTATTGTAGCGACCGCGATAGCGGCTATGCCGGCTTTGGAAAATAGGAATTTAATATTCATCAAAGCACTCCTCCCTAGTTTGCTTTTTTCATTTCGATGACCACCGCACTGGCAAGAAGCCAGGCAGCGATGAACACGCTAAAGAACAGGAAATCACGAATATCCAGAACTCCTTTAGCAATCGAATCGAAGTGTGTGAGAAAACCCATAGCGGAGAACGCATCCACAAAAAACTGTGGAATCCACGCGGGGAAGGCATTGAGAAGTATGGGCGAGCCCATAATGACGAAGACAAAGCAGATGCTCACCGTCAGAATAAAGGCGATGACCGAATTCTTCGTACAGGCCGACATGCAGGAACCGATAGAGAGGAACCCGCCAGCCATGAACCAGCTTCCCAGATAGGCAGCGAAGATTACGCCATTATCGGGGTCGCCCAGATAGTTCACCGTCAACCAGATTGGAAAGGTAAGCAGCAGAGCGATTCCAATTAGCGCCCAGGCCGCCAGAAATTTTCCGAGAACGGCATCGGCTAATCGAACCGGAAGTGTAAGTAGCAACTCGATGGTTCCGGTCTTGCGCTCATCCGCCCATAATGTCATTGCTATGGCCGGAATCATAAAGAGATACAGCCAGGGATGAAAACTAAAGAACGGTAGCAGGTCGGCTTGACCTCGCGCGTAGAAACCACCTAGATCGAATGTAAAAATACCATTCGATATTAGGAAGATAACTATGAAGATATAGGCGAGTGGAGTTGCAAAGTAGCTTAGTAATTCGCGCTTGAAGATAATCGGTAGGTTTCCCATTATTGCGCTCCTTGTGTCTGCTGCGTCACGGTTCTGAATACATCTTCAAGTTGGCCGCGACTGACATGAAACTCGGTAACCGGCCAGTGCTTATCCTGTGCGATCTCGGATACCTGAGAAAATATTGACTTGCCATCACTGGCGAGAATGCGAAAGACCATCTCGTCCTCGCCGTCCTTCTCTACCTCGCTCACCTCACTAAGACCTGCAAGGTCAGCCGCCAAATCATAGTTCTCGCTTAGACGGACACTCACAGCCTGATGGTACTTCGAGCGCGACTCAAGCTCGGCCGGTGTACCATCAGCTACAATCCTGCCCTGCGCGATGATGATGGCACGACTACAGACCGCGGTGACCTCTTCGAGGATGTGGGTCGAGATAATGACGATCTTGTCGCGCGCAAGATTCTTAATGAGCTCGCGAACATGGTGTTTCTGATTTGGATCGAGGCCGTCGGTCGGCTCGTCCAGGATTAGCACCTTGGGATCGTGCATGATTGCCTGCGCCAGACCTACCCGTCGCTTAAACCCCTTGGACAGCGTCTCAATAGTCTGCTGGCTAACAGAATTAAGCTCTACCTCATCCAACACATGCTGCACGCGTTGATTGATTTCTTCACCTCTAAAGCCCCTAACCTGAGCGACGAAGTTGAGAAACTCCAAGGTAGTCATGTCGCCGTAGGAGGGAGCTCCCTCCGGCAGATAGCCCATGAGCGACTTGGCCTCGATTGGGTTCTCGCTGATATCGAAACCGTCAATTCTTACCGTGCCATGACTAGCAGAAAGGAAACCAGTGATTAGCTTCATCGTCGTGGACTTACCGGCGCCGTTGGGACCGAGAAAGCCGAGGACCTCACCTTCCTTCACGGTGAAGGTCAGGTCGTCAATGGCGGTAAACTGGTCGAAGTTTTTTGTTAAATTAGTAATTTCAATCATCTACTTTCAGACCCTGAGTTTGTTGCATTCTGAGTGTGTTTTGCAGGAGTAGCTGCAATGCTTTCCGGCCTATCCGCAGCTCTCATTGGGACTGCAGTGAAATGCCGCAAAATGTGATGGGCAAATATAGGCACGTTGCCCCTATTTTTCAAGGCTGGAAGGTCCAAACCGCACTATACACAGGATAAAAAGTAAATCGATGCAAGACTGCTGTGTCAGTTTGAATGTCGCATGCGAATTTCAAAGGAAGTAGTAGATCGCCAGCGGATTCGAAAACAGAAAACGAGGAATTTAGACTAAACAGGCAATAGTCCAACTGGAAACTAGCCATACAGACCCCTGCCTTGGCGGGAATTTAGTCTGTGTTTCTAGTAGCGCTGGCGTTATAATCGCGACTTTCCGGCTAATCCGATACCGATACGCCCAATGAAAATTCAAATCAACAGACTCTTTGCCCTTCTAGCACTAGTAGGCCTGACGCTAAGCCTTAGCTATTGCGGGCAGAAAGGCGGTCTTACTCGCCCCGAACCTTCAGCGTTCACTGCCTCGAACTTCGTCTCGGGCAAATAGCTCATAGGGCCCTGCGGCCCTCATAAACTGGACTCCAACTACGAATGGACTATTTCAATTACAAAGGGGATGCGCTCTACGCGGAAGACCTGGCCGTTGCGGATATCGCGGAACAGCACGGAACGCCCTGTTTCATCTACTCTCGAGCCACACTAGAGCGGCACTACAGAGCCTACGAACAGGCGCTTGCCGGGCTACCCAATATGATTTGCTATGCGGTCAAGGCGAACTCCAACCTGGCTGTGCTAGATGTTCTGGCTCGCATGGGAGCTGGCTTCGATATTGTCTCCGGTGGCGAGCTGAGTCGCGTGCTACAGGCGGGCGGCGACCCGGCGAAAGTTATCTTCTCCGGCCTGGGCAAGACCGTAGCGGAGATTGAACAGGCACTTAAGGCCAATATCCACTGTTTTAACGTCGAATCCGAGGCCGAGCTTAGCCGCCTGAACGAAGTGGCGATTCGACTGGGTTTACCCGCCTCTATATCTGTGCGAGTGAATCCTGATGTAGATGCCGGCACCCACCCTTATATATCTACAGGCCTGAAGGAGAACAAGTTCGGCATATCCACAGACCGCGCGCTTGAAGTCTACAGGACTGCCGCGCAGCTGGAAGGCATCAGGGTAGAAGGCATCGACTGCCATATCGGGTCACAGCTTACCTCGGTGGAGCCGTATCTCGATGCGATCGATAGATTGCTCGCCATGGTTGACCGTCTCAACGAAGAAGGCATCAGCCTCAATCACTTCGATATGGGCGGCGGCTTGGGAGTGAGCTACGGCGCCGAGAATCCGCCACTGCCCAGTGATTTGATAGCGGCGGTAAAGGGTCGTTTTGCCGACCGCGGACTTACGCTGATGGTTGAGCCGGGTCGCTCTATCGCTGCCAATGCTGGCATCTTCGTTACCCGAGTCGAGTATATTAAGCATACCGATCACAAGAACTTCGCGATTGTAGACGGCGCCATGAACGACCTCTTGAGGCCCGCGCTCTACAGCGCCTGGCAGGAGATCATTCCGGTGATCAAGCGCGAGGGCGACGCGCTTAGCTATGACGTCGTTGGACCGATTTGCGAATCGGCCGATTTCCTTGGCAAGGACCGCGAGCTGGTAGTGACTGCAAACGATCTATTGGCAGTGCGCTCCGCTGGTGCCTATGGCTTCGTGATGAGTTCAAACTACAACACGCGCCCGCGAGTTGCGGAAATCATGGTAGATGGCTCACTCGCGCACATTGTTAGACGGCGCGAAGTTTTAGAAGACCTGCTCGAACTGGAGGCCTGCCTGCCAAGCTGAGTCAAATTATGGATATTCACTTTACAAAAATGCATGGCCTGGGCAACGACTTCATTGTGCTCAATAATCTGGACAATGAGTATAGGCTGAACGCACAGCAGATCTCCCTGCTCGGGGATCGCTGCTTCGGCATTGGCTTCGATCAATTACTGGTACTTGAGTCAGCCGCAGAGGCAGATATCGATTTCAGCTATCGTATCTTCAATACCGACGGGCGGGAAGTCGAGCACTGTGGTAACGGTGCCCGCTGCTTCGCTAAATATGTGACTGATAAGGGCCTGACCGACAAGAACAGCATCGTAGCAAAGACGGTCAATCGACTGCTCACACTGACAATAGACGACAATGGCCAGGTGCGTGTCGACATGGAAGCACCGGTATTCGAGCCGAGTGAAATTCCCTTTGTCAGCAGCAGCGATGCCGTCGTACATTCTCGCCAACTAATTGTTTCCGGCGATTCAGTGTCGGTAGATTTCTGCGCCTTGTCCATGGGCAACCCCCACGCTGTAATTAGTGTTGAAGACCTAAGCAAAACAGCCGTAAAAGAGATAGGGGCAGCTCTTGGCGCACACCCGGATTTTCCCGAAGGGTGTAATGTGGGTTTCATGCAGCTGATCGATAGAAAGTCCATTGAATTACGCGTTTATGAACGCGGTGCTGGCGAGACGCTAGCCTGCGGCACTGGGGCCTGTGCGGCGGTAGTGGCCGGTTGCTTACAGGGTCTGTTAGATGATACCGTCAGGGTCAAATTGCGCGGCGGTGAACTTACTATTCAATGGCTCGGAATCGGCTCTTCCGTCTTTATGACAGGACCAGCCACTACAGTTTATGAGGGGACAATTCAGATATGAACAGCGATAATTCGGCAGCTGAAAAAATTGAGACCGAGAGCAGCAACAAGCTCTCCGCAGATGACGTAGTCAGCTACCTGAAAACTAACCCCGGTTTTTTTGTCGAGCAAGAAGACTTGCTCGCAGATCTTTCGCTTCCACATGAAAGCGGTAAGGCTATCTCTTTATTAGAACGACAAGTTACCATCTTAAGAGATCGAGGAATCGACGCGCGACAGAAACTGAATAACCTTCTTGAGAATGCTCGCAATAACGATCAGCTTTTCGACACAACACGTAATTTGGTATTGGCCCTACTCCGAGCGAAAGACATTACTGAGATCGCCGATGTTGCTCAAGATCAATTGTCCAATCAAGCCAACATCGATTCCTGCGAGGTCATAATAGTCGCCAGGCAGGGACTAAAAGTTTCCGACTCGGTTCGAATCGAGACTGAAGACAATCTTAAAGAGCGCTTTGCGGATGTATTTCGCCTGAAACGAACTCACTGCGGCCCGATAGGCGAGGAGCAGACTCAATACCTCTTCCCTGCCAGTGGCAGCAACATCAAGTCAACGGCACTTTGTCCTGTAATAAGTAATGCTGAGGTGTTGGCGCTGATCGCCTTTGGAAATAACTCTGACAACTATTTCAATGTGAATCTGGACACCCTGTTTCTCGATTTTATTGGTCATGTAGTCGGCGCTGTCCTCGACAAGCAACTAAGCGAAACCGCACAGTAAACTCTTTGGCGTGCCACGGGGCTTGAGCAGAGGTTGTCTGTATGTCTACTGAAGGCCCAGCTGAAAATCATAATCAGGTTTCAATAATCTGCCGGACTCTCGGTCGTGCCGAATTACAACAGGCACTTCAGTCCATTGCAGCACAATCCTATTCCAACATAGAAATCGTTCTGGTGGATGCCGCCGGCAGTAGTTCACTCGACTTTGCAGGCGCCACTGGCGACCGACCAGTTGAATTAGTGACTACCGGAAAGCCTCTCAGCCGTTCGCAGGCGGCGAACGCAGGCCTGGATGCCGCCCATGGTAAATACATTCAATTTCTGGATGATGACGACTGGATCGCACCGGATCACATCAGTCAGCTACTTGCCACGTTAGAAGGCCACAACGAGTTTGGTGCAGCCTATAGCAGCACTCAGAAGACCGATGCGGCGGGCGAATCAATAGACTATGTGTTCAGAGAAGACTTCGATCCTATTCTCTTGATGCGAGACAATTATATTCCGATACACTCTATCCTTTTCGATAGCGCCTTGTTGCACAAAGGCTGCCGCTTCGATGAGGCCTTCGATATCTATGAAGACTGGGATTTCTGGATACAACTCAGTCAGCATACAAACTTTCAACATGTCGATGTGATTACAGCGTTCTATAGAGAGGGCGGCGACTCTGATACTGCAGTTACAGATGTACGCCTGCGTTATCAGGCAGACAACGACCTAGGCAAGGCCCGCGCCGCGATCTTCGAGAAGTGGCTACCCAAGTGGACCGGCGAGAAGGTAAACGCACTCATCGGCCAACTCGACCAATCGGTTCTGCTGTGTGAGCAAGACGCCCAGATTCACAGAGAACTAAAGAGGAATGCCGAGCTACAGCATGAAGTTAACAGCAGAGATATGCAGATAAATGAACTCGACCAACAGATTGCATATACACAATCGCAGCTAGGTCAGTTACAAGCCCATAGCGAGCAACAGGCGCAGCATATTAACGAACTGAAGCAGCATATTAACGAACTGAAGCAGCATATTAGCGAACTGGAGCAACGGCTCAATGCTATTTACGACTCCGTCAGTTGGAAGTTAATGGGACCGGTCAGACGAGCGGGCCGCGTGCTCTTAACAGACAAACCATCAGATGCAGACAGTTCGGATTTGGATAGATAGTCATGGAGTCTAAAAAACCAACCAATAGCGGCGAGAAGTCCGAAAGTCTAATCTGCTCTGTCATCGTACCTACCAAGGACAAACTCAATTTTCTCAAGCCCTGTATCGAGAGTGTGCTCGCAAGCGAGGATGCCGATTCAATCGAGATAGTCATCGTCGACAATGCGAGCATTGAGATTGAAACCAAAGACTACCTAAGCTCCCTAAATGCCAGGCACAATGTTCGAGTTCTCGAATGGAACGATGCATTCAACTTCTCTGCGATAAATAATTTTGCTGCGCAGCAGTGCCTGAGCGACACCGTCTGTTTTCTCAACAACGATATAGAAATAGAAGACCCACAATGGCTTGGTAAACTACTGAGTATTGCAGCAATAGACGAGGTCGGTGCCGTCGGATGCACACTACTGTATCCAGACTCACATATTCAACATGCCGGCATAGCCTTAGATGCAAAGACCATAGCGCAACATATCGCGGTCGGTGAAGACAGTGACTTTCTCACCAAGCTTGGCATCACACAGCCTTATGCCGTAGACGCTGTTACCGCAGCTTGTCTGGTCATGCGCAGAGACCTATTCCTGCGCATGGGAGGGTTCAACGAAGACCAGCTAACTGTAGCATTCAACGATGTGGATCTGTGCCTGCGCCTCGCTGACAAGGGACTGCCGGTTCTCTGCCATCCCGGTGTCACCCTGATCCATCACGAATCGGTTTCCCGGCACAGCGATGAATTACCCGCGAATCGCAAGCGCGCTCTGAAGGAACACGCCTTCATGCAATTCCGCTGGCGCATAAGGCTTATGGGTCGCTCCTTCGTCTCCGGGATTCCCGATCACATCAAGCAGATGGCATTGCAGAATGAGGAGTCGGGCGCTGCACTTAGCCACAGTGTGAAAGCGGCAGCCGACGCGCTATACCTGCAAGACAGCGCATCCCGCTCTAGCTCTAAAGAAATGCGAAATATGTATTCGGCCGCCACCGCACTCTCGGAGACCCAGGACTACTTTCGCAATCTACAGAGCGACTACAAGAATTTGGAGGCACACGCAGGTCGCCTGCAGAACGCGCTGGAGATGGTGGAGAACTCAATCTTCTGGAGGATGACTTATCCGCTGCGCTGGCTACGCGATACCATATCGCCCAGTTCTCAGAAACAAAAACCCAATATCGAGCCAGCTGCAGATCAGGACCCCGCACAGGTAGAATCCCGAATAGAGAGCCAGCATCAAGAGAAGCAAAGACTCGATAGTTCGGCTAAGGCTGCCCTTGCGAAGTTTCTGGCAGGCTCGAAAAGACTACAGTTCGAGAAGCCCGAGGCACCTGCACTATCCATCGTGCTCGTCTTCTATCAGCAGGCCCACCTTAGCTTTCTATGTCTGCAATCCCTGCTCGAATACGGAGATGTCAGCTACGAAATTATCATCGTTGACAACAACTCAACAGATGCGACGACTGACTTGCTCGACGCTATCGATGGAGCAAGCGTCATTCGCAACACTAAGAATCTGGGCTTCGTGAAGGCCGTAAACCAAGCAGCCGAGGCCGCTACTGGCGACTATATCCTTCTGCTTAATAACGATGCCCTGATTGAGAGAGACTCTCTAACTAATGCGCTGGCGGTTATCGACGGCGATGATTCAGTGGGTGCGGTTGGAGCCAAGATAAAATTACTCGATGGCAGCACTCAAGAAGCCGGCAGTATTATCTGGAACGATGGGGCCTGCCTGGGTTATGGCCGCGGAAAGTCACCCCAGAGTTATGAGTTCATGTATCAACGGGACGTGGACTACTGTTCTGGTGCATTTCTGCTTTTTCGGCGCAGCAGTTTCGAAGCACTGGATGGCTTCGACCTGGACTATGCCCCTGCCTACTATGAAGAGTCCGACTTCTGTATTCGACTTCAGAAACAGGGCAAGCGTATCGTTTACGTGCCAACTTCACAGATAACTCACTATGAGTTCGCCAGTTCCGGCGGGCTTACCGGGGCAACGAAACTGCAGGCCGAGCATCGAGAAGTGCTCTGCGCCAAACATGCCGATTTTCTCAGCGTACAGTTCGCAAACGATCCAGCCAATATCCTTCGCGCCCGCACACACAATAACTTTCCCAACATACTCGTCATCGACGATCGCGTCCCACATCCAAGCCTCGGTGCGGGCTACCCGCGCTGCTCCAATCTGCTCAAAGAATTGAGCAAGATGGACTTCAATATCAGCTTTTACCCTCTGCTGTTTCCAGAGGAAAAATGGGAAGACGTCTATACGACTCTCTCCAATAATATAGAAGTCATCCTGGACAGTGGTCACGACGAACTAATCTCGTTTCTCGATGCCCGTAAAGACTTCTATCAATATGTGGTAGTGAGCCGTGTGCACAACATGGAATTTTTCAATCACTGTCTCAGCCTGGATCCAGACCTGCTAGGCGAGGCGAAGATCATCTATGACGCCGAGGCAGTCTCAGCCCCTAGAGAGATACTGCGCATGAACTTTCTGGGCGAGGCACTGTCAACGGAAGATCAGCAGGAGCTCATCGATAAGGAACTAGAACAATCAAAACTCGCTGAGAAGATTGTTGCCGTATCGAATAACGAAGCCGACATTTTCAAGCGCCATGGTTACAAGGATACCGTGGTGCTAGGCCATACTATCGCGAGCGAACCCGGGAGTAATAACTTCAAGCCGCGCGATGGTCTGCTGTTTATCGGCGCGCTTCGTGACGAAGGCTCGCCCAATGTCGATTCTTTACTCTGGTTTCTCATCAACGTATTCCCTCTCTTGGAACAGGCCATCCCGGGCATTAAATTGAATGTGGTCGGCGACAACTCGGCACCTTCACTGGCAACAATTAGCAAGCCCAACATTAATTTTACCGGCCGACTGGACTCCATCGATCAGATGTATAACAGCTGCAGAGTGTTTATTGCACCTACTCGTTTCGCCGCGGGCATCCCCCATAAGGTTCACGAGGCAGCAGCGAAGGGCTTGCCTTCGGTAACCACCGCCTTACTCGCGAAGCAGCTAGGCTGGCAGGATGGAAAAGAGTTATTGGTAGCGGACACGCCCGAAGACTATGCAGCCCAGTGTATAAAGCTATATCAGGAAGAAAAGCTCTGGACAGATATTCGCAGCGCAGGTTTAAAGGCAATAGCTGATGATTGCTCCGAGGAAACCTTTCGCAATAACCTGGCCGGGCTTTTTGAGTAGCCAGCCCAGGCTCTGAGGACTAGTCAGAAGCGTCTTGCCAAGCGGTACATCAGCCGTTGCACAATACCGATCTTGATCCCCATGCCGGAACAGAGCCGCAGGCTTAAGCGCTGCCTTCTAGATAACTGCGCACCATAGCAACGGCGAAACTCGGCGGCCTGAATAGCTACTTCGACCAAGTGATCGTTAGGTTTGCGCGTCAGTATTCTGCGCCACAGCGACACCGTAACGACCGATACCCTGGTAAATTGCTTTGCCCCAATCGTGTTGTTTCCATGCTGGCGATAGTGCACCAAGGGCATATCCATATAGACAATTCTGCCAAATGCTGCCGCCGCCAAGCCCAGCCACCAGTCATGCATAATTGCATTAGCCGGAATCGGTAATGCTTTTGCAGCCAGGGCCTCGTTGATCAACGCCGTACAACCGGTCACTAAATTACTAATGGCTAGATTTTCAAAACTGTTTCTCTCAATCTCCAACCCTTGATAGCTAATCAAAGATCTCGCTATTACCGTATTTTGCTCCGAGACGACTTCGAGATCGCTGTGCACCAGCACTGCCTGTGCCGAGCCGCTATCTGCTTCTGCCTCCATCATGGCCGCTACTTGTTTCTCAATCTTATCCGGGAACCAGGTATCGTCCTGATCGCAAAACATCATATAGGCGGACTCTAGCCCTATAGCGGTTTTGTTCTTAAGCACGTAATCGATAAGAAAAGCGAAGCCGCCATTGGCTCCTTTGTTCTGATCGTCGCGCGGCAGTAAATGTATCTGATCAGGATTCGCCAGCGCATAGCCTTCCAATATAGCCACGGTCCCATCTGATGATCCATCGTCTCGTACGACAAGAATAAAATTGGAATATGTCTGCGCCATAAGCGAGTTAAGTTGCTCTCCGAGAAACCTCTCCCCATTGTAAGTGGAAAGCAGTACCGCTATTTTTGTTTGATTGCTCATCTGTAACTACGCCAAGGTCTTAGCATCACGAATTCCGGAACGAATATTCTTGAAATATTCCCTGCGCTTTGGAGAGGACAGCAATAACCAAGCCGCTTTCAAGATGAAGCGGATCATGTCTCGAAGTTTCCATCCCATCGGGGAGTACGGCGCGCTGTACAGATGTATTCTATTTCTACTGGAGTAATACGTACGCGAAGGATTATGTTGTGCGATCAACCCCGCCTTGACCAGAGGATTAGAACTGCGTTCGCCAATGGCATGATAGAGCACGGCAGCATCGGTACCAACGAGATCAAAGCCCAAAGACTTGGCACGAAAACACCACTCCAGATCAACGTTGTCGATGAAGTAGCTTTCCTTCATATCACCCACCTCATCGATGCTGTCAAGAGATAACAGCGAGCCTGAGGTAATTAGAAAATCCGCAATAAAGTGTTTCTCCTGGCCAGCGAAGTGCCTGTCTGAGCGTAGAAATATCTTGCTGAATAATTTAAACGGTGTCTGTCGCATAGTCTGAGGGTTGATAATTCGAGGACCTATTGCGGCGATACCCTTAGCGCTGAATCTATTTGCGTCTTTGTGGGCTGCTATCATGCGCCTCACGAACAAGTCACACAGGTTGCTGTCCTGATCGAACAGAAAAATATAGTCATACTTTTTTGCACGCGCCCAGGCAATACCCTTGTTGAGAGCTTTTGCCAGACCCTCGTTTTTATCCAGGCGCACCAGTTCGACGCAGCGCTTATAGACCATAATGGAATCAGCTATTTCATCGATGGCCTCTGAGCCATTATCGATGACAATGAAGTCGGTTTCTTTGTTGAGCTGGCTGACCAGTTTCAGGAGTGCGGTTACGTCAGGATTATAGGTTACCACCACGGCGCAGCTACCCGATTCAGCGGGATCTTTCTCTGCCAGTGCTTCCTTAGCTTTCACCTGGCACTTCCGCTGAGATTGAGAGCCGACTGGGGTCGTTACTAGAGAGGATCAGGAAATAGGCAATAGAGGCGATACCTAAGCACAGCCCCACGACCACGCCCGCATCGACGATACCACGCCAGGGTTGTGGCAGGCTGCGTGCGATAAGCACGAAGCAGATAATCATAGCGGTAAGGGAGAAGGAGAGAATCTGGCGCTTTCTAGTGGCATAGATATAGCCCATACAGAAAAGTGGCGCGAGCAGTACATGCAATGGCCGGGGGTTGGCAGCAAGGTATCGGGCCCGTACCACCACTCGCGGCGCAAAGGCGCGATGAAACCCCCTATATCCTTCCGCGTAGGCCATATACATCACGCTAAAACACAGCGCAAACCAGTGGAATGCCGACATTGGGGAATTTTCCAGCTCCAGAGCCATCGGTGCTAACCTATATATAGCGAAACTCAGCAATAATATTACCCCGCCGATACCCCATGCCATGCCGAATACTTTCACTTTACATCACTGCCTTGAAATAAGGCGCCATTATAGCGGCTTTAGTGAAGAACCTGAAAAATCATTGCGCCCCTCTCAATAGCTTTCTAAACCTCAGCGTTGGGACATCGCATCTAAACATAAAGTGGGATATTATTTCGCCCTGAATCACGGCGGCTGCGCCTCACTAAATACGTTCAGCCGGTCCCAATTAGCCCCCCTACTGCTGCAGCTTTACTACAGGATCGAACAAATGGGTGTAAAACTTGGTGTAGTGATGGACCCGATAGAATCCATTACTGTTAAAAAAGACACGACACTAGCGATGTTACTGGCCGCTCAGAAACGCGGCTGGATTATCCACTATATGCTGCAATCCGATATGTATCTGGATCAAGGTCAATGTCGCGCAACGATTCAAACACTGTCGGTCAGAGACGATGAACAAGATTGGTTTAGTCTTGGCGGCAAGGCCGACATCGCTCTATCCGAACTTGATGTAATACTCATGCGAAAAGACCCTCCTTTCGATATAGATTATATTTACTCCACCTTTCTTCTTGAGCAGGCACAGCGCGAAGGGACGATGATCGTAAATGATCCGCAGAGCCTACGTGACTGCAATGAAAAATTGTTCGCGACTCAATTTCCACAATGCTGCCCACCGCTGGTCGTTGCATCCTCGCAAGAAAAGCTAAAGGCATTTCACAAAGAGCACGAAGACGTAATATATAAGCCACTAGATGGAATGGGAGGTACTTCGATTTTTCGCGTGAAGGTTGGCGACCCTAACCTGAGTGTCGTAATAGAAACACTGACTAATAACGGTCGACAACAGATCATGGCGCAGAAGTTTATTCCTGATATCGTCAATGGTGACAAGCGTATCTTGATGATCGATGGCGAGCCGGTAGATTATGCCCTAGCCAGAATTCCGGCATCAGGAGAAACCAGAGGCAATCTGGCGGCCGGGGGAAGTGGTGTAGCACAAGAGCTAACCGAGAAGGATCGCTGGATTTGTGAACAGGTCGGTCCCGTTCTCAGAGAAAAGAACTTACTCTTTGTAGGGCTCGATGTGATAGGCGACTATCTAACCGAGATTAACGTCACCAGCCCAACTTGCATACGCGAGATAGACAAAGCGTTCAACCTCGACATTGCTGGTGACTTGATGGATTGTATCCAGGCGAAACTAGAAGCAGCCTGAGCACAGCAATATCTCTAACAAGGCAGATACATGGCTACCAGCGATGAGGACCTTTCCAGAGAGCGTTTTGGCTTTACTGTTTTTCTCTCGGCATGTGTTCACGCGATCATAATTCTGGGCGTGGGTTTTACCTACCTGGAAGAACTAAATAGCGAGCCAGCGCTTGAAATTACCATGGCTCAGTATCGTAGTGAGTTCGCTCCCGATGAGGCCGACTTCTTGGCGCAAGAGAATCAAATAGGTAGTGGCGCACTCGATAGTGCCGCGGCACCTAGCACTCCGTTCAAATCTGATTTTAATGCCGATGTAATTCAGGAAGTCGTTCCCGTTCCACAGGCACAGGAAATAGTTAACGAGATCGAGGTCCAGGACGCAGCGGTTATCTCTTCATTCCAGAATGAGCAGCAAGTTCAGCAGCAACTGGACGAGCTGGAACCTGAAGAAGAGAAGCTCCTAACGGATCAATCCACTCCAGACGATCTAAGTCTCGCTATCGCCAGCTTGCAGGCACAGCTAGACCTGCAAAGACAAGCCTATGCCAAGCGCCCCAGAAAATACAAGATCTCATCAGCCTCTACAAAGAAGAGCCATGACGCACTCTATTTAGATAGTTGGCGAAGAAGAATAGAAGCCGTCGGCAATATCAACTACCCCAGCGAAGCAAGAATCCAACGGCTCTATGGCAACCTAAGAATGTTAGTAGCACTCCTCCCTAATGGCGAAGTCTCTGAGATACAGATCCTGCAGTCTTCGGGCCATACCGTGCTTGACCAGGCAGCCATTCAGATTGTTAATATGGCCGCTCCGTTCGATCCGTTTCCTGAGGCAATGCGCGCCGAAGCTGATATACTGGAAATCATACGCACCTGGCGCTTCCACGAAGGCAACGCACTAACCAGCTTCTAAAGTTACTCAGTCACTAAAGCCAGCATTCGGACCAATGAACGACATCAGCAAGCAAAGCTACCTAGAGAATCAGTTCCTGATCGCAATGCCGCAGATGGCGGATTCTTTTTTTGCGAACACTCTCACCTATCTGTGGAAACACAACGACGATGGCGCGTTAGGCATAGTCATTAATAAGCCATTGCAGGCTAGCATCGCCGACATATTCGATGAACTGCAGATCGAAAGCACTATAGCGGACGGCCCTTTTCAAGAAACATCCGTTCTGGCGGGCGGGCCGGTGGAGCAGGATAAAGGCTTTATTATCCATGATGCGGCTAAAGCCTGGGAGTCTTCGATATCCGTAACAGACGGCATCAGTATCTGCACATCGAAATCTATCCTGGAAGACATCGCTCATGGCAATGGTCCTGAAAACTACGTTGTCGCGCTAGGTTGTGCCGGCTGGGAAGCCGGTCAGCTGGAGCAGGAGATTAGCGCGAATGCCTGGCTCACGGTTCCCGCAACCAGCGATCTGATTTTTTCCAGCGACTATGCGAACAAGACTCAGCGCGCGGCATCACTCTTAGGTGTGAATCTGCAGCACCTTTCGCCGGCCGCTGGTCATTCCTAAACTCACACAATTTGGCTACGGCAATTGATCCTAAACAGCTTTCCCAAGAATGACGAACCAATCTCCGCCCTAGGCTTTGACTATGGCACGCAGCGTATAGGGGTGGCATTCGGCCAGAGTCTCACCGGCACTGCTCAGCCTGTCTGTGTGCTGAGAGCCAGAGATGGCATTCCGGACTGGGCTGAGATCGAGTCATTGATAGCCGAATGGAGGCCAAACCTATTTGTGGTGGGCCTTCCCTACAATCTCGACGGCAGCGAGAGTGATCTCATGGTCAGAGCGGTGAAGTTTGCCAATCGCCTCAACGGTCGCTTCAACAAACCTAGTTACGGAATGGACGAGCGACTCTCTTCTGTTGAGGCCGCGGAACAGATTCTGGAGGAGAATCGGGGCTCAAAAAAAAGAGCTGCTATCGATGACATAGCAGCTCAGATTATTCTACAAAATTGGTTCTCCGAATTGGCAGCCAACAAATAGCGCTAGGCAGTCAAAAACGCGAACCTAGAAAGACTCGGGCATCTTCGCCTTAAGCTTCGCCTCTTCTCTCGTTATCATGCCCTTGGACAACAGATCCTTCAGACATTGATCCAAAGTCTGCATTCCCAAACCGGCACCTGTTTGAATCGCTGAATACATCTGTGCAACCTTATCTTCACGAATCAAGTTTCTAATTGCCGGACTACCCATCATGATTTCATGCGCGGCCACTCGGCCACCACCGGGCTTCTTCATAAGTGCTTGGGAAATAACAGCCTGCAACGATTCCGACAACATCGATCGAACCATATCTTTTTCAGCCGCCGGAAATACGTCGATAACCCTGTCGATCGTTTTCGCTGCAGAGGTAGTATGCAGCGTACCGAAAACCAAGTGACCGGTTTCGGCAGCAGTGAGTGCCAGGCGAATAGTTTCCAGGTCACGCAGCTCGCCCACGAGAATGATGTCAGGGTCTTCACGCAAGGCTGATCGTAACGCCTCATTAAATCCATGTGTATCACGGTGAACTTCGCGCTGGTTCACCAGGCATTTTTTGCTTTGATGAACAAATTCTATAGGATCCTCAATGGTGAGTATGTGCTCGTACTTGGATTCGTTAATGTAATCGACCATCGCGGCGAGCGTTGTACTCTTACCGGAACCCGTAGGCCCCGTTACCACAACCAGCCCTCTAGGCACGTCAGAGATCTTTCTAAAAACCTCTCCCATCCCTAGCTGTTCCATCGTTAGAACTTTTGAGGGAATAGTACGAAATACTGCTGCAGAACCGCGGTTCTGCATGAAAGCGTTGACACGAAAGCGAGCAAGATTCGGCACTTCGAATGAGAAGTCAGTTTCCAGAAACTCTTCATAATCTTTGCGCTGCTTGTCGTTCATGATCTCATAAATAAGCGCGTGCACTTCCTTATGATCCATCTCCGGCACATTGATTCGTCGGATGTCACCATCGACACGAATAAGAGGAGGCATGCCAGCCGTTATATGTAAATCCGAAGCGCCTTGTTTAACGCTGAATCCGAGTAGTTCTGTAATATCCATTAGCCTTCCTTACCGCCTTTATAATTTTTCTATTCTAGTGCTCTAGTGTTTATCGAAAAACAGCTGATTATGTGGCGCCTATAACACTAGCCAATAGTCACAAGCTCCCCTATAGTACCTGTCCTTTAGAGAATATCCCATACCCGGCAAGCGCATATATCAATTCAAAACGTGACCACCATAGCAGAAAATATTGGGCGGCTGAACGGCCAGATACGGGAGCTTGAGCAACTATACGAGCGCCCAATCGGTAGCGTGAAACTTCTGGCCGTGAGCAAGCGACACTCGATAGAGAGCATCATTGCTGCCAGCGAGGTCGGTATTCAAGATTTTGGTGAGAATTACCTGCAGGAAGCCTTGGATAAAATACAGAAATTGTCTTCGATAAGCGCGAACTGGCACTTTATTGGGCCGATTCAGTCGAATAAGACCAAACCCATTGCCGAGAATTTCCAGTGGGTGCATAGCGTAGACCGCCTAAAGATTGCTCAGCGCCTGAGCGAACAGCGCGGCTCTAGCCGCCCAGAACTGAACGTCTGTGTTCAGATTAACCTTTCAGCCGAGGCCAGCAAGTCCGGCGTAGCTGTGAATGAGGCACAGACCCTGTGCGATAGCATCGAGGCGCTACCAAATCTTAGATTACGCGGACTGATGGCGATTCCGGCAGCTCTTCCCGATATCGAGTCACAACGGCAATCATTTCGCTCTCTGGCGATCGAATTTGCCAGAATCAAGGCCCGCTATACCCATCTAGATACGCTATCTATGGGCATGAGCAATGATTTCGAGGCCGCCATTGCCGAAGGTTCCACGCTTATTCGAATAGGCACGGCAATATTCGGCCCTCGCGACTAAGCAGACACTGCGCCTTGGCCAGTGTTTGAAAGCCTAGCAAACTAATTATCTAGCCCTCTGTAAATACGATAGAATATGCGCTGGTCCAAGCCGCCTGCTGCGCTACGAAGAGGCAATGGCGAGGCCAAGGAGAAATTTTGAATAGCACTAAGATTGGCTTTATTGGCGCGGGAAACATGGCCAACAGCTTAATTCGCGGCCTTATCGCCAAGGGCACGCTCGCGCAGAATATCTGGGCCAGCGATCTGGATGCCGACAAGCTTAACTTGCTTGCCAGCGACTGTGGAATTCACGCGGGTAGCAATCACGACATAGCAGCCAATGCCGAGGTGATCGTTTTGGCGGTAAAGCCCCAGGTAATGAAAGTCGCCTGTCAGGCATTGGCCGCAGACCTGAGTGGTCGAGCCGTATTATTGATATCTATCGCCGCGGGTATTACCACCTCACACCTGGAAAATTGGTTAGGGCAATCCGCTGCTATCGTGCGCTGCATGCCGAATACCCCTGCCCTGGTCGGCATGGGTGCCAGTGGCCTGTTTGCCAACTCGCGGGTGTCACAGGAGCAGAAGCAGCTAGCAGAGAATGTAATTAGTGCCGTAGGCTTTGTTAGCTGGGTCGACAAGGATTCAGACATCGACATCGTCACAGCCGTTTCCGGGAGCGGGCCTGCGTATTTTTTCCTTTTCATGGAAGCCATGCAGGCCACTGCTAAAGAGATGGGGCTTAGTGAAGAGTTGGCCAGAGAGCTCACTTATCACACAGCTGCGGGCGCCGCGGCACTTGCGCGGCACAGCGAGGATGACATTGCCACTTTGCGCAAGAACGTAACTTCTCCGGGGGGGACAACGGAGCAAGCCATTATGCAATTTGAAAGCGGTGATCTTCGAGGCTTAGTGGCCAAAGCCCTGAATGCAGCCAGAACACGCTCTGTTGAACTGGCCGAAGAAACAGATAACACGTAGTATCTATTAGGCATCAACAGCTAGTTGGAATAGTTATTCCTTTAGTGAAATTTACAGATTTTGGACATGGGAATTATGGGAAGCTCTGCAGCATTAATCTTTAACACGATTGTTGGAATTTACTTACTGGCCGTATTGCTACGATTCCTTCTGCAAGTTGCAAAGGCAGATTTCTACAATCCTGTTTCTCAGGCGGTGATAAAAATCACAGACCCTATGGTCAAAGTTTTTAGAACCTTCATACCGGGGTACAGAGGCATAGATTTTTCTACGCTTGTGCTGGCATTTCTGATCGAGGCTGCGGCAATCTGCATACTGATTATTCTTTATGGCGGCACCATACCTGGCGTTGGCTCCATCGTGACTTGGGCATTCGTTGGTGTAGTCTTGTTTATTATTAGTATTTATTACTATGCAATATTGGCATCGATCATCATGTCATTCGTTATGATGTTCTCAGGAAGCACTAGCCCTCATCCGCTGCTACTATTGGTCTGGCAGTTGACTGAGCCGGTTATGGCGCCGGTGAGAAAGATAGTTCCGCCAATGGGCGGGCTGGACTTTTCTCCGATATTTATCTTTATAGCCATTCAGCTTATTCAAAACTTTATTCTTTCTACCTTCGGCATTAATCAGCAACATGCGATGGTTATCGTTGGCATCTAAACAACTTCGCCCTAAAGTCTGTGAGTAGGTATTGTCTGCGCTATGTACTATAGATGGGAGCAAGATGCCTTATACTTGGACTGCAGCATTCAGCCAAAGTCCAACGAAGATAGAATAGTCGGGCCGGTAGGCGAGAACCTCAAGATTCGAATCTGCGCCGCGCCCACAGATGGCAAGGCAAACAAACAACTGATTCGTTTCATGGCGAAGAAATTTCATACCCAACAAACGGCTATAACTATAGTCAACGGACAGACGAACCGACATAAAAGATTGTGCATCAAGAAACCCCTAACTGTTCCCGATGGCTTGGACATGACCGAGGACCCGCTGACATAATCTAGGCTCCAATTTGCAATGACAGACTCAATACCAGCAAACTCGGTCGGCCTGGTTAAACCACAGGCCTATAAATTCGATGAGCCACTGACTCTTCGAAGCGGCAAGGTATTGCCCGAGTATGAGCTGGTGGTCGAGACCTATGGCACATTGAATAGCACCAAGACGAATGCGGTACTGATCTGTCACGCGCTTAGCGGAGACCACCATGCCGCAGGCTATAATAGCGAGGCGGATACTAAGCCCGGGTGGTGGGACAACTGCATCGGCCCAGGCAAGGCGATAGATACGAATCTTTTCTACGTGGTTAGCCTGAATAATCTTGGCGGCTGCGCAGGAAGCACCGGCCCCGCCTCGATTAATCCAGAGACTAATAAGTACTATGGTCCCGACTTTCCTGTAGTCACCGTGCGCGATTGGGTAAACAGCCAACTGCGCCTGATGGATCGTATGCAGATTCCTGAATGGGCAGCTGTGGTCGGAGGCAGCCTCGGTGGTATGCAGGTACTGCGCTGGGCGATTAGTTATCCGGAGCGTATGCGTCATGCGATCTGTATCGCAGCCGCGCCAAAATTATCCGCTCAAAATATTGCCTTTAATGAAGTAGCACGACATTCGATAACCAGTGACGCAAATTTTCGCGAGGGTCGCTACCTCGAGGAAGGCACCTATCCTAAAAAGGGTTTGATGCTGGCCCGCATGGTCGGCCACATTACCTACCTATCCGATAGTGCGATGCGTGCAAAATTTGGCAAGTCGGCTCCCGATTTCGAGCAGGAGACCTCGGAGAATTTTGGCAGAGACCTGCGCTCGGGAAAATTGAGTTTCGGGCTTAATGTGGATTTCCAGGTAGAGAGTTATCTGCACTATCAGGGCGAGCGCTTCTCCAAGAACTTCGATGCCAACACTTATCTCCTGATGACTAAGGCTTTAGACTACTTCGATCCGACGGTAGACTTCGAAGGCGATCTATCAAAGGCTTTTGCCAATAGCGACTGCAAGTTTCTACTTATGTCATTTAGCACCGACTGGCGATTTCCACCGGAGCGATCTCGGGAAATCGTGAACGATCTGTTAAAGGCGGGTAGAGAAGTTAGCTATCTAGAAATCGAAGCTGACCAGGGTCACGATGCATTCTTGCTGCCAATCCCCCGCTATGTCGACGCATTGTCAGGATATTTACAGCGCGTGCATCAGGAGAATGAAAGCGATGCGTCCTGATCTGGAAATTATTCAACAGTGGATAAAACCCAATAGCAAGGTTCTCGATCTTGGTTGTGGCGATGGCAGCCTGTTGCATTATCTGCAAGCAACAAAGAATGTGCATGGCATTGGGCTAGAAATCGATGCGGCGAATATTCAACATTGTCTCGAGAATGGCACAAACGTTATCGAACAGAATCTTGATAAAGGACTGTCTAATTTTCGATCCGAGAGCTTCGACACCGTGCTCTTGGCGCAGACACTACAGGCTCTCAGCAAACCCGACCACTTGATCGATGAGATGCTGCGCATCGGCAAGAACGGTATCGTCACCTTCCCTAACTTTGGTAACTGGAAGAGCAGGCTCTATCTGGCGAGTCGAGGGCGCATGCCTGTTTCGAAGTTTATACCGCATTCTTGGTATAACACGCCGAATATTCATTTCTGCACGGTAAAGGATTTCGATGCGCTATGCGCGGAGAAGAACATTAAGGTATTGGCCAGGACGGTTGTGGATCTGGAACATCAAGGCAGTTGGTATATGCGAGCCTGGCCTAACCTGCTGGGTGAAATCGCGATCTACCATATTAGCAAGAACACCGATTAAGCTTGGCAGGGGCCACAGATCAGCATGCGAAAAGTAATTCTAGCTAGCGGCAACAAGGGTAAGCTCATTGAGCTGCAGGCTATTCTCAAACAGAAAGACGTGCTCCTGGTACCGCAGTCGGAGTTCTCGGTGGTTGATGCCGATGAGACAGGTCTTAGCTTCGTCGAGAATGCATTGATAAAAGCACGTCATGCCTGCCTCGCAACTGGACTGCCCGCCATCTCCGATGACAGTGGTATCGAAGTGGACGCACTAGGCGGCGAGCCTGGTATCTATTCCGCGCGTTATGCCGGTTCCCATGGCCCTGCCGCCGACAAAGAGAATAACACCAAGTTACTGCATGAATTGCGAGACATTCCCGAAGCAGAACGTACTGCGAGATTTCAATGTGTTATCACCTATATGCGTCATGACAAAGATCCCATGCCGTTAATCTGCCAGGGCACCTGGGAAGGCCGCATTCTATTCGCCGAAGAGGGTGCGAATGGCTTTGGCTATGATCCGCTATTCTATGTACCAAGCCACGGCTGCGCTTCTGCGCTGCTGGATCCCGCAACGAAGAACGCTATCAGTCATAGAGGTCAAGCGCTCGCGCAGCTATTAGAATGCTGGAACTCCCACCACTAAGTCTCTACATCCACATACCCTGGTGTGTGAAGAAGTGTCCCTACTGCGATTTCAATTCTCATGAAGCTCAATCGAGCTTTCCGGAAGCAGATTACGTAGAGACTCTCTGTCAGGATTTCGACCGTGACTATGCCTTCTGTGAAGGCCGCCCTATTCAGTCTATTTTTATCGGCGGAGGCACACCCAGCCTGTTTGCTGCGAAGTCTTTCGAGAAACTTCTGCAACATATTCAAAATAGAGCCACACTCAGCAGCGAATGCGAAATCACCCTAGAGGCGAACCCGGGCACGGCGGAGGCTGAGAAATTTTCTGGCTACCGCGCGGCTGGAATAAATCGCCTGTCGATCGGCATTCAGAGTTTCAATGATCGTCAACTGCAGAATCTAGGCCGCATCCATTCGGCCAATGAATCTAAACGGGCGATCGACTATGCCCGAAGAGCCGGCTTCACAAACTTCAATCTGGACCTGATGCATGGCTTGCCCGGGCAGAAGAAGGCCGATGCTCTAGACGATCTGAAATCCGTAGTTGATTTCGATCCATTACACATCTCCTGGTATCAACTCACTATCGAACCCAATACGGTGTTCTATGCGCGGCCACCCAAACTGCCTTCCGAAGATGTATTGAATGCACTGGAAGAGGCCGGCCTCGCTCTTCTGCAAGACTCGGGCTATCAACGCTATGAGGTATCGGCTTTCGCAAAGCAGGGCTGCCACTCGCGGCATAATCTAAATTATTGGGAATTTGGCGACTACATCGGTATTGGTGCAGGCGCCCACGGCAAGATCACACTGCTAGGGGCCGGAAATGGAACTGATACGATTGTGAGGACGCTCAAGCACAGACAGCCGAATCACTACTTGAAGAGCTGCATTAATAGCGACCTCAAACGTATCGAGATTGGCAAGGACGATCGGGCCCTGGAGTTCCTTTTGAATGCACTGCGCAGTAGACAAGGCTTTACAGAGTCGATGTTTCAGGCCAGAACCGGACTCTCTTTTAGCGTAATTGGAAAGAAGGTAGAATACCTGATCGTAAGTGGACTGCTGCAGAAGCGAGAAGGTCGTATATCCGCCTCTGACAGGGGCTATCGACTACTGAATAGTCTCTTGCAAGAATTTCTTTAAGGACTCCCATGGAAAAATTGTACGAGAAGCACTGCGAAGCCTGCCAAATGGGTGCGCCGCTGGTAACCGAGGAAGAAGCAAACGATCTGCTGCTTAAAGTACCAGCCTGGAAACGAGGTTTTCACGAGGGTGTAGAGAAACTCAGCCGCGAGTTTCATTTCGTGGAGTTCAAAGATGCCTTTAGTTTTACCTACAAGCTGGCTAACTTGGCCGAGCGTGAGAATCACCACCCCTCGATCATGACCGAATGGGGAAAGGTAACGGTCTACTGGTGGACGCATAAGATCAACGGCTTACATGTAAACGATTTCATCATGGCAGCGAAGACTGACATGATTGCCAAGCTCTCCGCTCCCTCCTAACTCTCAGAAATCATTGACTGGAGAATATCCGTGTCGGTTAATTCCAAAGTCCTGCTTAGGCAGCTCAACGATGTTGTCAGCTTGCCCAGTGTTAGCTCTGCAAATGCCAGCATCGACACGAGTAATAAGGCCGTTATCGACTATCTGGCTAATCAGTTCGAAGCGCTGGGATTCGACTGCGAGATTATCCCTATTCCTGGTAGCGAAGAGGCCAAGTTCAACCTCATAGCCACGCTCGGTTCCGGCCCCGGAGGTTTGGTTCTTGCAGGCCATACCGATACAGTGCCACTCGATGAAGAGCTGTGGTCGGTCAATCCGTTTAGTGTGACGGAGAAGAATGGCAAGCTGTACGGACTAGGCGTTACCGACATGAAGGGTTTCTTTCCAATTATCATGGAGGCCGTTAAGCCGCTTCTTGAGAACGATTTCAAGGAGCCGCTTATTGTTCTCGCAACCGCAGACGAAGAGACATCTATGCAGGGTGCTCGTAGTATTGCCGCGATGGGACGCCCTAGGGCTAGGGCTGCAATCATAGGTGAGCCTACCGGTCTTCAGCCGGTTAAGGCGCACAAGGGAATCATGATGGATTCGGTTCGCCTGTTAGGCCAGAGCGGTCATTCCTCCGACCCCTCGCTTGGCAACAACGCACTCGATGCGATGCATGCAGTTATTTCTGATCTGATGCACTACAGAGAAGAATTGAAACAGAGATACAGCAGTGAGCTTTTTAGTATTCCCTACCCCACTCTCAATCTTGGCGTAATCCATGGTGGCGACAACCCCAATCGAATCTGCGGGCACTGTGAGCTGGAGTTTGATATACGATTGATGCCGGGCATGCATATAGAAACAACCCGGGCAGAGATCAGGAATCGAATCTCGAGCCTTATGGACCCCCTTGGGATTCAGTTCGAGTTAGCCCCCCTCTTCACCGGCGTCCCGGCATTCTTCGCCGATGAGAACAGCGCGCTTCTAAAGACCGCAGAGAAGCTGACCGGGCATGCAGGGATTAGCGTAGGATTTGGCACCGAGGGGCCGTTCCTGCAGGAATTAGGGATGGACACCATAATTATGGGCCCCGGTAATATCGATCAGGCACATCAGCCGGACGAATATATGTCGATAGATATGATAGAGCCGTGTCTGGATGTACTTACCAAGATGATTCGTCATCACTGCCTGTACTAGCAGTCAAGAGAGAGCTAAACCATGGACATTAAAGAACAAGACAGTCTGAGTATGATCGAATGGTTTCGCGCCTCGACCAGCTATATAAATACGCACAGAGGGAAAGTGTTCGTCGTGCTATTAAGCGGCGAAGCTCTGGCAGATAAGAATCTATCCAATGTCGTCTATGACCTTACCCTACTGCACAGCCTGGGCGTCAAACTCGTCCTCGTACACGGGGCCAGACCGCAAATCTCAGCGGCTCTAGAGGCCAGCGGCAAAGATTCTCAGTACCATAGAAATATCCGTATCACGGAGGCCGACTGTATTGAGACCGTGACCCAGATAGTCGGTGGGGAGAGCGCGAGACTCGAGGCTCTCTTTTCTATGGGTATTAGCAATTCACCCATGCAGGGCTCAGATGTGCGACTCTGCCGAGGCAATTTTGTAACGGCTAAGCCTGTCGGAATTCACGATGGCATCGATTATCAGTACACGGGCAAGGTCAGAAAGATTCGCTCCGCCGATATTCTAAGGCAGCTCGAGCAGAGTAATATTGTGCTGCTTTCTAATCTGGGTTATTCGCTAACGGGAGAAGTATTCAATCTTTCCGCCGAAGAGGTAGCGACCGAGGTAGCTATCGAACTGCAAGCAGAGAAAATGATTCTCATGGTTCCAACCGAAGGCGTGCTAGACGACGAGGGAAGCCTCGTTGCTTCGCTGAGCGAAGAGGATGCCAAATTTTATGCAGACAAGCTCTCCAAGCTAGATGAAGATTCACAGTGTATCAGCCGCGCACTGGATGCGTGCCTGCGGGCCTATGCCAATCGAGTGCATCGCTCCCATCTAATAAGCTTTAGGGAAAACGGCGCACTTATTCGTGAACTATTCACACGACAGGGAAACGGCAGCCTGATCAGCAGTGACAGTTTCGAGAGCCTACGCGCCGCAACAATCGAGGATGTGGCCGGCATACTTCAGCTGATTAAGCCTCTGGAGGAAAACGGATCGCTTGTAGAGCGCTCCCGAGAATTACTTGAAACCGAGATCGACAACTTCAAGGTTATTGAATTGGAAGAGTCTATTATCGCCTGTGCCGCACTCTACCCAATTGGCGAAAGCTTCGCCGAGATTGCATGCATTGCTATCGACAGCCACTTCCAGAAGAACGGTTACGGCGATCGCCTGCTGAACAGTTTAGAGAGCCAGGCCAAAAGTGATGGCATAAAGACCTTGTTCGTCCTGACTACGGTTGCATCACACTGGTTTTTGGGTAAAGGGTTTCAGGAAGCGCAGCTGAGTGACTTGCCCGAGAAAAGACAGGAGTTGTACAACTACCAGCGGAAATCAAAAGTATTGCTGAAGAAACTCTAGGCTTGTCGCTAGAACATTAGGCTATACGTTCTAACACACAGATACTGTAATCGTAGCTATTGGATTCGTCGCGCTGAAAATCTTGCCGCGAAACTTCTTTCCAATTTGCCTCATCAAACTCGGCCAGATAGGTATCGCCTTCGACGGTGGCATGCACTCGCGTTAGGTGTATAGAGTCAGCCAAGGGCAGGGCTGCCTGATACAGTATTGCGCCTCCGATCACGAATGCCTCTGCACTGCCCGTGGACTTCGATATTGTCTGGGCAAGTGCTACGGCTTGTTCCAGCGAACCCACAAACTCGGCACCTTCCGCCTGATATCCCGGCTTGCTGGTGATGACGATACTGGTTCTTCCAGGTAGTGCACGCCCTATAGATTCCCAGGTATTGCGCCCCATGATCATACAGTTACCCATGGTGGTGGACTTAAAATACTGCAGATCTGCAGGCAGATGCCAGGGTAGCCCATTGTCGCGGCCTATCACGCGATTCTCTGACATGGCGCATATCAACGCAAGTTTCATAAATGCATGCCCTTGGTAGTAGAAACGAAATACAAATAGCTAGACGGAGAAGGGATAGGCAATTGGGTCATGATGTTGATAGCCCTCAACCTCGAAGTCGTCCAAGCTAACCCAGGTTTCAATATCTTTTAGTGATTTAATGTCCGGGTTAATCTTTAACTTAGGCAGGGCAAAGGGTTTACGCTGTAATTGCACATCACGCATCAACTCCACCTGATCTTCATAAATATGGGCATTAACGATCTTATGGTACGCAAGCCCCGCCGACTTACCGGTAATCTGCGCGACGAGGGCTAATAGGGCAAACACTTGAATCTGATTAAAATTTAATCCTAGAGGAACGTCACAAGATCGTTGGTAGCTGGTCAGATAGAGAACGTCACCTAATAATGAAAACGTATGGGTGTGCATACAAGGACGCAGACAGCCCTGGTCGAACTCTCCGGGATTATAGAATGTCAGAATCTCACCACGATCATCGATACCCTTGGTGAGGTTGTCGACTATTTTCTTCAACTGATCAATAGTCGATCCATCCGGCTTCTGCCAACGTCTACCCTGAACACCATAGACACGCCCCATATCGTCCCGGCCCTTGCGCACAGGATTATTCAACCATGCTTCATTATCATTCGCGTTAGCATCCCAGGACTTCGTACCTAGTTCACGGAAATCGGCAGCGTTGTCCAGACCCTTCAGATAACCAAGTAATTCGGCGATGGCCGCCTTCCAGAAACTCTTGCGCGTTGTAATGATAGGAAATTTGTTACCCGCCACATCATAGTTAAGGTCGGCATTGATGACGGTAAGGCATTTCTTGCCCGTGCGTTCATTCTCAATCCAGACACCTTCGTCGACGATTCTCTGACAGAGATTTAAATATTGCTGCATGGCGCTATCACTTTTCCTAATTTATTTTCTTAAACTTACACTTCTTTTACGTGTGGCTGCGACTTCCTATAGGCGAGTAGCATTAGTATCACGCCACCGATAATTAATGGCGCGGACAAGACTTGCCCCATAGTGAGCCAATCGAAGGCAACATAGCCTAGGTGCAAGTCGGGTTCACGATAAAATTCGACAAAGAACCTAAAGCTTCCGTATCCCAGTGCAAACAAGCCCGTTACCGCCATCCGCGGCCTTGGCTTCGACGAGAACCACCATACTAGAGTAAACAGTACTACGCCCTCTAGAACTACTTCATACAACTGCGAGGGGTGTCTTGCCAGCTCATCGACATGAGGAAAGACCATACCCCAAGCCACATCGGTCGGTCTGCCCCAGAGCTCACCGCCGATAAAATTGCCGAATCTTCCGGCGCCCAGTCCGAAAGGTACGAAGGGCGCGATAAAATCCATGACCTCGAAGAATTCTTTCTTGATGCTGCGCGAATACAGGAAGAATGCGAGAAGTACCCCTAACAAGCCTCCATGAAAAGACATGCCTCCTTCCCAAACCCTCAGTATCCATATTGGGTCGGAGATAAATCGATCGAAGTTGTAGAACAGCACAGAGCCCATCCGCCCACCGAGCACAGCGCCCATGGCTCCATAGAATACTAGGTCTGATATCTGCTCCGCGGTCCACTCCCCCGGAGACTGCTTGCTGCGGTAACTTGCCAGTGCCCAGGCACCCCCGAAGGCGATCATATACATGATTCCATACCAATGGATGCTAATGGGGCCTAGTGATAGCGCCACTGGATCGAACTGCGGAAATGTCAGCATGAGTTAGCGTCGTCTGTGTGCGTTAGACAGCCTTAGGGCCGATGAGTATCCATTATACTCAACCCGTGACAAGAAAGTTTGGCAAATTTGCAGGCAGCACGTTCTGTCCATTCGCTTCCCGAGAAGCTAACATAGCGACAATGTGCCTTATCATTTTTGCTTACCAGACGAACCCCCTTTTCCCCCTCGTAGTTGCTGCCAATAGAGACGAACTCTTCGCCCGACCAACCGCCCAAGCCGGCCTTTGGACAGATGAAGAATCCGGTAAACAGATACTCTCTGGCAGGGATTTACAGGCGGGCGGAACTTGGCTGGGCATTACCCAAAGTGGACGGTTCGCCGCTGTTACGAATATTCGAGATCCATCGCAGACCGAGCGCAGGCCCCGGTCTCGCGGCGATCTGACGCGGCTATTTCTAGCGGGCGATGATTCTGCCGAGCAGTATTGTGCCCGTCTAGCCGAAAGCTACGACCAATTCGCCGGCTATAACCTGCTCGTGGGTGATGGCGATTCCCTCTATTATGTGAACAATCAGGAAGAGAAGGCCTGGAGGCTAGAGCCCGGTATCTTTGGGCTTTCCAATGGCCTATTGAATTCCTCCTGGCCTAAGATAGACAGGGGAAGAGAGGTGCTGACGTCTCTGCTGGACGCACCCCAGGCTCTGCATACCGATGCGCTAATAGATATGATGGGTGACAGATCACAGGCTGCAGACGCCGACCTGCCTAATACAGGAATCGGCATAGAGATCGAGCGCAAGCTGTCATCTGCTTTTATACTGAACCCTCAGAGGGGGTATGGAACGCTATGCTCTACCGCCCTAATCTTCGAAAAGTCTGGTAACAAGCGATTCAGTGAACAGAACTTCGACCACCTAGGGAACAAGACTCAGGGGCATTCCTACCAGCTACCCGCCCTCTAACGCTTATCTCAACGCTGCATATTCGCTCATTCTCTCTATTAACTACGGCCATCACGAGGTCATCATGTACATACCCAAGCACTTTAACGTCAGCGACGAAGAGTCTATTCGCAATTTTATTGAAGAGAACTCCTTTGGCCAATTGATCTCTACTCATGAAGGCTCGCTAGCCTCTACACATATGCCCTTCCTCTACGACGCTCAAAATAGAAAGCTCCTGGGGCACCTGGCGAAAGCCAACCCTCAATGGCAACAAATACAGAGCCAACATGTCTTGGTCACCATGCAGGGTGATCATGCCTATGTGAGCCCAAGCTGGTATGAGTCTGCCGGCGTCCCGACTTGGAACTATCAGGCGGTTCATTTGGAAGGCGTCGCTGAGAACTTCGATGACCCCGAGAGGCTCAAAGTTGTAGTCGATGCACTTACTAACAAGCACGAGTCTGCTTACAGCGCTCCCTGGAAACCTGACTATGCGGCTTCTATGTTGCACGGCATCGTTGGAATCGAGATCTCCATAACTTCTATCCAATGTAAGTTCAAACTCAGTCAAAACCGAAGTGAGAGTGATCAAACTTCTGTTAGAGACCGGCTGGCAGAAAGCGGACACAATGCTCTGGCCACGGCGATGGGCCGCACCTAAGGCGAAGCCTGTGTAAGTGTTTGCATGCTTTCGCTATTACTGTATGTTTGCAATAGATTGGATAGAACAATTCATAGAATTATTCATCAGGAGAGAACTATGGCGAACGAAGGTTATCATGAGCCAATCGAAGAGCTATCAGACGAAACGCGAGACATGCATAGAGCGATTACTTCCCTAATGGAAGAGTTAGAAGCTGTCGATTGGTACAACCAGCGCGTCGATGCATGTAAGGACAAGGAACTCAAAGCAATACTCGAGCACAATCGAGACGAAGAGAAAGAACATGCCGCCATGGTCCTCGAATGGATTCGTCGAAGAGACTCTGTTCTAGATAAAGAACTCAAAGACTATCTTTTTACCGACAAAGAAATCGGCCACTAGTCAACTGAGTAAAGCGCCAATGATACCTGCCGCGGGCGCATTACAAAGACTAAAAAAACAACGATACATTTCGATCAGGCTAGGGCTTTCATCTGGAGACAGAAGCTCTACTAAAATTGAATTCGCAGAAAGATCAGAAACCTTTTGCGATAGTGTTGGGCTGTTCTGATCCGAGAGTTCCCGCCGAGATTGTTTTCGGACAAGGTATAGGCGATATCTTTGTTATTCGCGCCGCGGGCAATATCGTCGCACCCTCACAGATTGCGAGTATCGAGTTCGCCGCTGAAAACTTCGGCACTCGTCTGGTGGTCCTCCTCGGTCATTCCAGATGCGGGGCGGTTCAGGTTACTCTCGAGCAACTGGTCAAACCCTTAGAGAATCGATCGCCTCATCTGTCTTCTATTGTGGATAGAATCCGTCCAGCGGTAGAGTATTTACTGGAGTCGAACGGCGATGAAGACCTAATGAGCAGGGCGGTGCGCGCTAACATCGATGCATCTGTCAATAATCTACATCTTGGCTCGGACATACTGAAGTACCTTGCCGAGGAGAAGGGCCTGATAATTATCGGTGCCGAATACTGCCGCGATACTGGTGCGGTAACCTTCATCGAATAACACTGCCCGCTTCACAGCAGCAATGTGAAGTCGCAGCGTCCCATCGGTATAGCAAGCGCTATTTAATTTGTACGTGACGAGCGCAGCAGTCGATCGACACCCGCATTGTACAATGCCAAGTCTACGGCGCTGCGAATCATCTGCGCATCATCCATCGCCATCACATCCTCTAAAAGTTTTTCGGCGACTTCCAATGTGATACTACGCAGAACAGATTTAACTTTGAGCAGCGAAGCGGCATTCATAGAAAGCACGTCATATCCCATCGCCATCAATAATACAGCCGCACCTGGATCTCCCGCCATCTCTCCACAGATGCTTACCGGCTTGCCTTCCGCTACCGCTCCATTCACTACTTGCTGCAGCGCACCAAGCACAGCAGGGTGAAAGGCCGAATAGAGATTAGCCACACGCGGATTGTTTCTATCGACCGCCAGTAGATATTGGGTCAGGTCGTTGCTGCCTACAGAAATGAAGTCTACTAACTTGGCCAGTGCACGGGTCTGATAGACGGCAGCCGGCAGTTCGATCATAACGCCTACAGGAGGGAACTTGACCTTAATTCCCTCTTGAACCAAGTCTCGATAAGCCTTCTTAATAAGCTGCAGTGCCGAGGTCACTTCATTGATATTACTGATCATAGGCAACATGATCTGAAGATTCTCAAGGCCAACACTGGCGCGCAACATGGCGTGTATCTGTGCCGTAAAAATTTCTGGATGATCCAGCGTGACACGAATTCCACGCCAACCGAGGAAGGGATTGGCTTCTACTATTGGAAAATAGGTTAGTGACTTGTCTCCACCGATATCTAGTGTACGCATGGTCACTAGCTTTGGAGCGAAGGCCTCTAGTTGTTCACGATAGATCTCATATTGTTCCTGCTCGCTCGGAAAACGTTCGCTAAGAAGGAACGGCACCTCTGTTCGAAACAATCCTATCCCTTCTGCTCCCTTGTCAAGAGAGCGCACAACATCCGTCATTAGCCCCGTATTAACCCACAGATGCACACGATGGTTATCCGCGGTCTCACAGGGGAGGTCTATCAATCCTTCTAAGCCCTTGTCTAGCTGATTCTGCTCCTCGATCGTTTCGAGATAGTGCGTGCGTATCTGATCCGACGGGTTCGTTATCACCTCACCCTTGTAACCATCGATAATGATTTCTTTCCCATGCAACTGCGTATAGGGTAGGTCTATCGCTCCCATCACAGTGGGTATGCCCATAGTTCGGGCAAGAATCGCAACGTGAGAGTTACCGGAGCCCTTTACGGAAACCAAACCCTTCAATTTAGACTCTGGGACTTCGGCCAACATAGACGGCGTGATCTCTTCGCTTACCAAGATGGTGTTGTCTGCATACTCCGTCGTCTGGACTACCTTCTCCTGCAGATAGAAGAGTATGCGCGCGCATAGATCCTTGATATCGACGGCACGCTCGCTCAGATAGGGATCGTCCATCTCCTCGAAGGTTCTCACATGTTCTTTTGCTACATAGGCAAGAGCACCCTGAGCCCAGTAGCCCATTCTTATCCTCTGCACGATCTCATTACCCAGTGCCGCATCGTCCAACATTCGCACGTAGACATCGAAGAGTTGGCGCTCTTCTTCGGCTACCTGCCCGGCTAGCTTGGTATGCAGATTGCGCATGTCCTGTCTTACCATCTCAAGACAGCTATTGAAAAATGCTACTTCGCTCTCGATGTCTTGTATGCGCCGTTGTGGAATCTGGCTAAGGTCAGCAAGTGGAAAAACAACAACGACCTCTCCAATGGCAGCACCGGAAGATCCTGAGACACCTGAGAAAACAGTGTCTGAAGTCTTGTGACCGGAAGGGCTCATACCTTCGACTGCGCCGGTTGCCTCTGCGTGGGCAATTACTCCAGCGAGCTGTGCCGAGAGTGTAATTAGAAAAGCTTCTTCGCTTTCATCAAAGCGTCGTCGCTCTTCATGTTGAACTACCAATACACCCAGCACAGAACGATGATGGATAATGGGTACGCCAAGAAATGAATGATAGAGTTCTTCGCCGGTGTCTTTTAGATAGTGAAAGCTTGGATGCAAAGAGGCATCCTGCAGATTAATCGGTTCCGCATGTTTCGCAACAAGGCCGACAAGTCCTTCTCCGGCTTCCAGACTAACATGACCAATTGATCCCTTATTCAGACCATCAGAGGCCATCAATACATGTGCATTGATATCACTGTCTAGCAAAAATACAGAGCAGACTTGCGTGTCCAATGCTTCACGCACTTTGCGGACAATAATATCCAGTGCCGACTGCAGGTCTCTGGCTGCGTTTACTTTCTGTACAATGCTTCGCAATCGCTCAAGCATTAAGTTTTACTCCAAATCTATCGACGCAAATCTGTTTCGCGCAATCGATACTAATTCGTTAACTACAATAGGGCTTGAAAGTTTGATCCCCAATTCCAGAGCGCGAACTGGGTTTATTGATGGTCATGCTACTACTTATAATTATTCAAGCTTCTGCATGATGCGGCTTTTTTCTCAAGTGCCTACAGGATTGCCTATATAGCTACTAAGCGGAGTCTCGAGTTGTTGCAGTGCCTTGCGGTAGACATCTCTCTTAAACTCAATTACCTGGTCTACCGGATACCAAAAATTCACCCAACGCCAATCATCGAATTCTGGTTTGCCAGTTTTACTCAGTTCGACTCTGCTGTCGTCGCTCTCGAGACTCAACAAAAACCATTTCTGTTTCTGCCCTATGCACGGCGGATCGCTGTGTTGACGTATAAAGTTTTCGGGAAGGCGATAATGCAACCAGTCTTCGGTCTGATGAAGAATCTGTACATCCGCTTCAGACAGGCCAACCTCTTCGTCCAACTCCCGAAACAAGGCCTCTTCCACCGATTCACTCTGCTTGATACCGCCCTGTGGAAACTGCCAAGCACTCTGCCCTATTCTTTTCGCCCAGAGCAATTGTCCTTGCTTGTTGCAAATCACAATGCCGACATTTGAACGAAATCCCTCTGAATCTATCACTGCCTTTAACCCTTATGGTGAACATATTCGCTCATTGTTTCACAAATGCGCCTATTTGATCAATGGCGGGAGTCGTCCAAATAGCGATCTTTTCCAATTATTTCAATATGTTATCTGCATATTCAGCATGTCCAACTGGACTGGTTTTAACTCCATCTCAGTGCAGATTTGAGCCTGAGGCGGCTATAATGGCCGAATTGGCTAGATTGCCAATACCCATATACCAGTATTTGCGCAAGAATCAGCAGAGGAACACTATGCAGTCGATGAGCTCAGGCAAGCTTGCCCTATTCGACCTGGACAATACCCTCCTTGAAGGCGATAGCGATCATGCCTGGGGAGAATTCCTGATCAGCAAGAAGCTGGTCGACGCGGACACACATCGCGAAACAAACGACTATTTTTACGAGCAATACAAGCAAGGCAAGCTCGACATTCACGGCTATGTGGCGTTTACCCTGGAGCCTGTTCTTTACCTCGACGAAAAGCAGCGGCAACAGCTACATGAGGAATTCATGGCGCATTCTGTAGAGCACATAGTCTTGGCAAAGGGTCAGGCACTGGTTCGTAAACATATGTCCGCAGGTGACTTTTGCATAATCATCACCGCAACCAATGAGTTCATAACAACACCTATCGCAGAGCTGTTCGGCGTGAATCTTCTTATAGCGACAGAGCTTCAAACTATAGATGGCAGATACAATGGAAAGATCGAAGGGACTCCTTGCTATCAAGACGGGAAGGTTTCGAAGTTAAAAGCATGGATAAGTAATCAAGAGAATCACTTCGATCTGGCCGAATCGGTTTTCTATAGCGATTCCATAAATGACTTGCCCTTACTACAACAGGTAGCAGATCCTATAGCTGTGGACCCTGATCAGCGGCTACGCGAGAAGGCAGAATCCGAAGGTTGGAAAATTCTAACTTTGCGCAGTTAGAGCCCCTACTACACTTGGTGCAATAGCTACTACTTATGCAAGCACGCCTTATATTGGATTCATATTTACAGAGGTCGATAATCGCCGCCGCTACGATACTATTCGTCCTTGTCGGCTGTAGCGAAAACACGAGCGCACCTCAAATTGCAGAGCCTACAGCGGAGAATCGGCCTAGTGGTTTCGAATTATTAAATCCAGAGCTAGGCGCAGCCGCCAAACAGATCGCACTCGACTATGCGGAGCAGATTCGCGTCGATTTCAGCCAAGTCAGTATCGAGATAGCGAATCTACAATCCGCAATAGGAGAATTTCTTGCACAGACCAATACTGAAAACTTAGATCGTGCTCGACAATCATGGCTGCTAGCACATAGCGCCTATGAACTCACGACTCTACATCGCTACTTTGCGGCATCGATTCTCAACGAACAGAGCAGTATTGCGCTACTGCTACTTCAGTATCAGATTAATCACTGGCCTATCGTTCCCGGGTATTTGGATTATGTGAATGGCTACCCCGATAGCGGTATTGTGCATGACATCAATGTGAACTTAGATAGTACTGGCCTTAGGGAACAGCATGGCGCCTTCGATGTTTCTGAGGTAACCCTGGGCTTTCATGTTCTTGAATTTTTACTCTGGGGTAGCCCAAACACGCAATCTCAGTTACGCCCTGCTGATGACTTCATTGAGATCGATTCGCTGAGTGCAGGCCAAAGAGAAAGTGGCTATAGCCTGGAGCAACTGAGCAACAATCGCAGGCGGCAATTATTAACTATCATTGCCGGCATCTTGCTAGAAGATTTCCGTGAACTTGAGTCTCTATGGAGCAGCCAGCTAGAAGGAACAGAACTGATTATCGGCAGGACTTCTCAGACCGATCTCATCACAGCTCTAGCCGATTCGATGTCTGCAATGCTAACTGAAGAGCTTCTGCTGCGGTCTTTGTATCCGATGCTCAATGGCGACTTTGTAGAAAGCATTCAATCGCCCTATAGCCTGTCAACCCAGAATGCAGTGTCGAGCCAACTCAGCGGCTTGGAAAGCTTACTGCTGGAAAGCCAGGCGGAGAACGGCACCACGCTGGATCTGGTATTTTCTGCAATATCAGACGGATTTTCCGAATTTTTCTATCAGAATTTCGATGCGAGTAAATCCTGTTTGGTACTGCTGTACAGCAATACGGACAACGATGCGGCGAGCACTTCTACTGAGAGAGAGATTGAAGTCGTTGAATGTATCAATCTGCTAACCAATATGATCGACAATATCGATCGACTCAAGCTCGAGCTCAGCTATTGATCGACCTAACTATGTACTACTACGTCGATCTCAACGATCAAGTCATCTGCCAGCTTCTCTAGCCTGTCTTGTAATTGTTCCAAGGCAATGGCTTCTGGCACCTCTAGGATCGCTACCGCCCTAAACAACAGCTCTGACGACATAGGAGCAGGCATGCATTCTGTATTGAGCCGCTTCACATTTATACCCAGCGCAGAAACCGCGGCTGAAATCTCCTTGATTATGCCTGGTCGATCGTTGCCCACCAGGTTCAGTTCAACCATCTGCGATGCTTGCCCTACAGATTCATCTGCGGCTCTCTCGATGACGATCTTTAGCTCTGACGAGAGCGCGTTTAGCTCTTCGATGAGCTGATCTGCGCGATCGTCTGCGACGCTAACTCGCAAGATGCCGGCGAATTTTCCCGCAAGTTGAGACATACTGCTCTCTAACCAATTCCCCGAATTAGCAGCAATCGTCTGAGATAGAGACTCCACTAATCCTGGCTTGTCGTCTGCGATAACGGTAAGTACTAAATTGCTTGTCATTGTTCCCTCTGATCTTTCTGATTTCACAAGGGGCTAGAAGAGCCCTATCTGATTATTCAATATTTTGTCCATAGAGGAAGACTTGAATACCAATATGGAATCAGCAATCGGCGCTAGTTGCCTATCGAGATAGAACTCATAGTCTATCGCCGATTCACGATACTGGCGAGGCTCGGCGCCATTTAGTGTCATGATGTACTCGATCCAGCCTCCAGCCTGATACAGGCTAGGCAGTTCTCGCTGCCTGCGAATCTCTTCCGCCTTACGCGCAGCCTGAACGTGTGGTGGAATATTCTTCACATAATCTCTCAGCTTTCGGCGTAGTCGCTTGCGCAGAATCAACTCACTCTCATATTTGCCATTGCTTAGATCGCTTACCGTCTGCTTAATATATTCCTCATAAGGTTGATCGAGAAATATACGTCTATACAGCTCCTTCTGGAAATCGCGAGCCAGAGGCGACCAATCGCTGCGTACCGATTCCAGGCCCTTGAATAGAAGGTGGGTTGTATCAGGATTGTTACCATCAACTACTAGCCCTGCATAGCGCTTCTTACTACCTGCATCCGAACCTCGAACCGTTGGCATAAGAAATTTACTGAAGTGAGTCTCGAATTCCATCTCTAGATAGCTGTCTATACCAAACTTCTCTCTTAGCTGTTTCGTCCACCACTCGTTGAGTCGCGTCGTAAGATCATCCCCAATTACCTTTACCTGATCGTGGGGTACCGACCCCAGTAACACAAACACAGAATCGGTATCACCATATATTACTTGATAGCCTGCAGCCTCTATAAAATTCTTACTCTGAATGAGAATCTCGTGGCCCCGCTTAGTAATCGAACTTACTAGCCTTGAATCCAGGAAGCGACAGCCAACCGTCCCCAAGATTCCATAGAATGAATTCATTATGATTTTGATGGCCTGAGACAGCACCGCATTCTTACTCGCCTTCGCCTTATCCCGCGCTAGTCCACAGCGTAGAGATTAATTCGGGCAATATAAATTCGCTGCGCGAGAATTCGCCTCCATCATAACCCGGAATCGGATTCTCCTCGGATGCTGCGACGGCGAGAGCTAGTGGATCTACATGGAAAGTACGGATGATGCTTGGGTACAGGCTCTTGAAGTCCAATACAATTACATTCTCATGAATGCCGGGAATCGAGCCCATTACATAGCCACCTGGGCTTACGTTGCTTACCGTTGATTGATCAACGAAAGGAGCCACATAACCCTTTCGATGCAACCGGGGAAGATAGAGGAAATCGAAGGCCGCGACAGAGCCGCCATAACGGTCCAGCTCCAAGCCCGTAAGCAGGCTACGTTCTAGGGCGAATGAGATTAACGCTTCCTTTCCGAATATGTCCCAAACTAGTTTGCAGTCTTCTAGATTGTAAAGCGCAAGGGCCGGTTTATTATTGATGAATAAGTCAGTTATCTCATTCCCGCGCTGATCCACATCGTCCACCAACTTTCCTCTATCGAGAAGTTGGCGTGATACATGCTCTAGAGAGAAGTTTTCGAACTGATAAGTCGCCGACCGCATTAGCTCTATGCCATCGAGTACCGCCCTACCAGGTAACAGTGCGTAATATCTATCATTGCTATCTCGGGCCTTGCGCCAGGCGATAGTCTCGCTATTTCGCCCTAGTTCTAAGGGTATTTTTAGTCGATCACAGTAATCCTGCAGACAACGCAGATCAAAGTTAACTATATTCCAACCCATAATCACATCTGGGTCCAGCTCTCGAATCTTTCTGCACAAAAGCTGTAATAACTTCGCGCTCCGAATTCAATTGATAGAATTCTAGGTTCCGACTTTCATCAGTCTTCAAACTGGCACTATCTGCCAGACCTACCATATAAACTATCGATACATCAGCCGAATAGATGGCGATCGAGTATAGCGTGCTCGCCTGATAGTCAGTTTCTATATCGATAGAAACTGCTTTCAACTGTGGGCGATATTCTGCCGCAGTCAGACTGCTAGGGTTGATATCGTTGAAACTTTCTTGAGGGCTTAGATCTCCTTCTATTGAAACTGCAGCGGTAATGAATCGCTCCATGAGAAAGCGATCTGTAGGTTTAAGATCGGCTTCTGTCACCCGTATATCTTTACCTAGGAGCCTATCTCGAATATCGAAAAGCTTCCGCTGACTCTTCAGATAGAGCGCGGACATGGCTCAGTATCGAAGTTCTTTAGCTGTGTTGCGGCGATTCGCCAGCCCGCTATGGATGAGAGAATTTCTTCTACTTGAACTTGCTGCGAGGTAGGGAAGAAACAGACAGCTTCTTGCCCGGAGAAACGAAGACGTAGAGGACCGGTCTTACTTGCCAGCCAGAAAATTAGATCGACACCCGCCCCGGATTCAACCCACTGTCTAGTGAGTATGAATCCATCGAGTGCAGAGGTTGAGGAAATTAGAGATTAGATGCGCACGGTTCGCGGGAACTGGGCGTAGTTCTCCCAACGGCTCACCTTATCTGGCAGCTCTTCCGCGGTCACCTGCACATTGCCATTAACATCAGTCACACGGGACACAACTGTGTGGTCTCCCGGAGTAGCATCACTCCAATCATAACGGAATAACTTCCAAGAGTATTTCGTCGATCGAGGATTAATCTCAGCGCGACCCCAAGGACCGTCGTCTATTTTAACTTCGACACTTTCTATAGATGTTCCATCGTTAAGCACAAAGCCTTGAATCTCATGCTGACCACCCATCTCTGTAACACGAACGATAGAAGACTTCAGATTCATAGTAGTAACGGAATTTTCAACCCATCGCTCTACCCCACCAATATTTTCTTTCTTCAAAGTTACATAGTCACGGCCCATGAAGCGGCCCATGTAACGAGTGTCTTGAATATGAATCTGACTTAACCATTTTACATTCGCCACACCATACCAACCTGGTATCAACGCACGTACCGGCTTGCCATGATAATGCGGCAACGGCTCTCCATTCATTTCGAACGCAAGCATATTCTCGGGTCGCATCGCATCGCTGATGGATAGGCTTCGTGCGAATGCCTTCTCGACGTCAGTTTCGCGAATCGTCTCCGTCTGGACATCGGTACCGAATAACACGATTTCTTTGGCGCCGTCTTGAATTCCTGCTTCTTCTAGAATCTTTGCAAGCGAGACACCACGCCAGCGAGCGTTTCCAATAAGTCCGTGAAACAGTCCTGGGCTATTACCGCCACATTCGAATCCAACCTGCTGTTCGATATTGTCTCGCTCCATAAGGTCTTGCAGCGAAAACTCCAATTCATTATCTACCATTCCTGTCACTTTCAGCTTATAGGAATCGTTGTCAATCTCTGGCTGGCCATAATGCTGTACTATGTAGAAATCATCGTTGTCTGTGAAATGGGTCGTTATTTCGCGCGTATCCATCCAGTGAGTCGCGTTTGGTCGAGGCGGACGAACATTGAAAGCATCAGGTACGTCAGTAAAAGGAACAAGCCTTTCACCTTGTGCTAGCGCGGGAAATATAAACCCCGGAACTGTAGCGGCGCCGGCGGCCATTGCGCCAGTGCCTAGAGCACCTTTAAGAATATCGCGTCGAGAACTGTCTGTAGGCTTGTCATCTTGATTCATGATCTTCTCTCTTTTTCTTGGTTAAGCTGGCTCTTAGCGTAGACACAGGAGGCATCAGCTTTGATTTGGTTTTTGCACGTAGTCGCACAACCTTATCACAACAAACCAGTGTGAACCCAGCCGAAAAGCGACGAATTCGTCGATTATCAGGATAGTGAATTTATTTCTTGGTCGAGGCTAAAGTTCTTGTTTGTCACAATGGATTCAAGCACTTGAATGCGGCCCTCAAGTTCCAGGGTTTTCGCCTTCAGGGCAATATTCTCATCTTGCAGGCTATTGTGTATCTGATCTGCCCCGCTACGCAGCCGTTCGGTGCGATACTTGATATAGACACTGAAACTCACGAAGGAGAATACTATTGCAACAATCATCACTGGTATCAAGGCATCAATCATCTGGATGGTACTCTACTTAGAACGCTCGAAAAATTAATACAATAAGCTAAAACCTACTATTGTGACTTACTTACCGATTTATGTTGGCATCATTCTGCCGATGATTCAATCTGAAGCAATAATTGCCTGCCAGGGCCAAATGTAGAGGAATAAGAACAGTGCATAAGGTTCAGCTTCATGCTCACGCACCGAAGAAACGACTATGACCATAATTCGCAGCTCACATGAACTTCGTATCAGTGCCCCCGCGCCTGCGGCCGGTATACCGGATTGCGAGGCATGGCTTGCGTCCATGAGCGATAGCGGCTGGCGCGTATTAACTGACTTTCGTAACTGGAGCAATTGGATTCCCGGGATACGGAGCGTGCAGCATGCAGATCAGGAGCCACCCGCCAGAGGCACATTGCTCCAGATCAAAAATGGCTCCGCCGAAACAATATGCTCCATCGATAGCTGGGATCCCCCATGCAACCTTCAGTTCAGCATGGGCCTGGGTGGCGGCGAGATTGCCTACGATTTCCACATTGAAGCGAATCACAGGGGGGCAGAGATTCACCTGGCACTGAATCTCGAACGGAGTCTAAACGGCCTTGCGCCCGTATTTGCATTTTTCATGAAAAGGCAACTTCAGAGCCTTGGCAAGCAGGTGCTGGAAAATTTGGCGTCACGGTTACGCCCTGCTCGGAATCTATAGGGCGCGCTACTATATATAGTGCCTAGCCCCGCAATCACCCCCAACAGATTGACGCAGCAAGTATTGCCTAGCCTAAGATTAAAAAAGTGCTACAAATTGCTGATTTTTCAATACATTCTATGTAATGTGGCTTGGTTCACACTTGTGGGACTTGTAAATAGTATTTAGCATCTACTTTGAAATACTCAGAAGTAAGTCTTGATTTTGACTGCGGTATTTCTGGATATCTATAACAGCGAACAAGAACAGAGCACTATGAATTCAAAGTCAGATACTAGTCTATTCGAGACGACGCACCAGAGTCGGGATGTGCAGCTATCGATCGATAAGCTTTCCAAAGGTATAGACAACTACCATATCGATGTAAAGCTTAGCACCAAGTTCTCATCAGACATCAAGAAACTAGTCGCTCTGCTCGTCTCTCAGATCGCCATCCCGAAACCAAAGCACTGGGACAATTCCGCCACCTTTGACAAAATTCGCGCCGAATACTTGGACATGATGACGATTCTGATTCATCGCGTTAAGACCGACCTCAGCGCCGATGAAGTCTGTTTTCTGCAATTTGCAGCGATAAAGATAATTCTACGTGTAACTAAGGCGAAACTCGATTCCGATATAGAGAACGTCACATCACGCTTGGCCGACCTTAGACATAAAGGTTCATCTGAGGCTCTAGCCACAGACCAACGCCTGTTTTGGCTAAAGAAAAATTATGATTCCATTCTATTCAGCGTTAACAAACAGATATTCTCTCAACTTCAGAAAGTTGAAGAGAGACAACTGGCTCCTATTCGAGATCAGTTTCTGGGCAAAGATTATGAATTCGTAGTCGATGCGCTTCTCAATCCAATCTTAACCGTCTCCGACCCAAGCGCATTACCGCTTCTGATAAACGAATTCTGCGTATTTAGTTGGAATAGCGAAGCGAAGGGATTCATTGAAATTAATGCAAAGGTAGAGGCTCTTCTATCCAAGCGACTGAAACATCTTCCAGTATCGCCTTTAGGAGAAGATTCAGTTGCCACAATTGCAGAGGCAGAAATTCACGACGAACTAGGTGGGCTATTTCAGACACAGGCTTTCTTTGGGCCAGCAAAAGATACCAAGACAGTGATAGCTGAGAAATTTAGTTGGTTCGAATGCCCCGACTATGTTTCTGCGCTTGTCAATATTCAAAAGAAGAAGGAGCGCCTAACTGAAATAAGAAGCGAACATGGCTTTGGTGCCTGGTGGAAACGACGCGGCGAACTTAAAGGCCTAGAGAAAACACTGGCAGCATTTTCCAAGTTGCTTCGCTCGGAAAAATTGCTTGCACAGTTATTATCATCGCATTACATGCGAAGATCACTAAACCCCTTGATCATGGAGCATATCGATCTAAAGACTGTATGCCAGTTCTTAAGTGGTAAAATTACCGTCGCAAAGCTTCAGGATGGTGTCAGCGGCGGTAACAAGCTATCTCCGGAACAAGTAAAGTCTCTCGAGGCGCTGAAGGCGAGTCTTAAAGATCAAGTGTCCAAGGCAGACGCTGCCGATGCATCGAAGCTGATGCATGAGATTAGTCGCTATCGGCAGGGGCTCAAGTATTACCGGTTTGCCCATCGCGCCTTCAATCGTCTCACTCTACTGACCAGCGAAGAAGACCTTAGACTCTCGAAGTCGGCAGGCACTCTCTATCTCATGCCAACCAGCTCCGAGATTGAGCAGGATGATGAGCGCATCTGTCACCATACGATCATGAAAGCAGACGTTCGTGGCTCCACTACAGTCACCGACGAATTACAGAATAAGGGATTGAATCCTGCATCCTACTTCAGCACACGCTTCTTCAATCCAATCAATAAGATTTTGGCAACCTACGGAGCGAATAAGGTTTTCATCGAGGGTGATGCGATCATCTTGAGCTTTCTGGAATACGAGCAGAGCCCCCAAGAATGGTTCTCTGTGGCAAGAGCCTGTGGCTACTCGCGAGATATGCTAAAGATTGTTGGCTCTAACAATCGGTATTCGACACAGATGGGTCTGCCGCTCTTGGAATTAGGAGTCGGAATCTGCTACTCCAACGCCGGTCCACGATATCTCTACGATGAAGACAAGCCCATTATGATCTCTGGCGCAATCGGCGATGCTGATCGAATGTCTGGCTGCTCCTGGATTCTAAGAGAAGCAATAGAGAAGAGCTTATTCAATATCGATGTGCTGCGAATCGCGGATGGAGAATCCGGTAAGGGGGAGAAAGGTCAGCACTATATTCGCTATAACGTAAATGGAATCCTTCTGGATGATGCCGCATTCACAAAACTGAAAGACGAGATGCCCATGAAGTCTGTTAGCATGAAGCTAAATGGCAAACAATACTTATTCCACATCGGCCAGTATCCCGACGCTAGTGGACGCAAGAAAGATTTGATGATTCGAGAAGGAAAAGTGGGCATCTGGAAAGACTCGCAGATCCAGGAAGATTCGGATTCTAACGAAGCCTACTACGAGGTTGTGGTGAACCGTAAGGTCATTCCACTGGTTCTCGAAACGTTGGCTGGAAAGCAGGCTGCCACTGCCTGAGAAGAAGATCAGAACTAATGGTGATGCCCCCCAACGCCATGGACGTGGCCATGGGAAATCTCTTCAGCCGTAGCATCTCGAATATCAACTACCTGAACTTCGTAATAGAGAGTCTTTCCAGCCAACGGATGATTGAAATCCACATCGGCGTTGAATTTTCCGGCCTTTACTATAACGACGGCCCGCCTTCCCTGATCGGTGTCAACCGTAGCCGGCATGCCAGGCAGTATCTTCTTGACTGGCCCAGGAAATTGCAGATGTTTGATTGGCACTCTATGCTCAGAATTCGGACGCCGATATCCATAGGCATCATCCGGTTTCAGCGTAATCTCTATCGCATCACCTATCTTCTTGCCTTCCAGGGCTTTTTCTAGCCCCACTACAACATTGTGAAAACCATGCAGGTAATACAGCGGATCACTGCCATGGGATTCTTCACGCCAATCTGCACGCTCGCCATCTTCTGCGACTTCTGCAAGACGATAATGAAAACTCACTACCTTGTTCATTGTAATAGTTTGTTCGGCGCTTGCGCCTGTGGAATCAACTTCGGACATTGCATTCTCCTGCGTGAAACCGGATTCTAGCAGATGAAAGTCAACTTTATGTAGCCCTGAAACCTACTCGGCGAGATTAGCCGAAACTAATACAGATCCGAGAAGCCACGATTATCTGTTGGTGAAACTATCTCGACTTGCTACTCTCAAGATAAGCGCCGCCGAGACATTACTATGCTCCCTGAAGATCCAGATTCCAAATTACCTATCCCCTTAGATGATGCTGAGGGCTATCTGAATAGACTAAACCACTACCTCGCTCTCTCCCTATCCCTTCCCGAACGTGCCGCGAGGGCTCTGGGCTCCCTAGTCGGAGGCAGCACTCTGCTGCTGACTAAGACGTTAATTCCAACTGCTATTAAAAATTCCAATAGCTATCGCTTCACTCTCGGCATGTTTCAAACTTTTCTGATCAACAACGTGGCGCAGATTGATGACATTAAAACCGACATAGAGCTGAAAGAGCATTTCCTGAACAGGAAGCTTCTAGGAACATCTCTGGAAGCGGCAGGTTTATTAACGATGCACCTTTCTCCGGTTTGGGTATTTGCCATCGCTTCCGATGCGGCCAAAGGAGGCCAGGTTTTCTTGAAGCGCTTAGTTCAGCACCTCAAAGAGAGCGAGATAATCAGCGCCGATAGCGACCCCCAATCGCTGGAGCAGGTGTTACTCTCGATTCATGATATGGGTCGCCAGGGCGCCACGGCTATCGATACACCGCCGCTGTCGATGCCAGAAATTGAAGAGCTGGCAACCGAATTACGAGCATCTACAAAGGCATTGAGAGATAACTCGGCGAACCTTATACCCAAATTTGAATCACTATGGGCACAGATCAGCCAGATCGCTAAAAAAGAAAACCTTAGCACTGATCAAGTCCTTGGCATGCTATCTATCAGCGCGGCCTCCCTGGCTCAGGCTGGCGTAGGAACAGCCGGCGCAGTAGGAAAGACCGGCTTCTACTTTCTTGACGAAGTCATCTTGAATGATTATCGCGACACCCTGATTCACATTGCCGAAACCGGCTCTCTCAACTATATGCAGAAAAATATGCAGCCATTTCTTAGTAATGCCCAATCACATTTCGATTTCAAAAAAGAAACCAGCTCTCAGACCTGGTTCAAAATCAGTATAAAAAAATTGACGCGCCAACTAAGACCAAAAAAATAGGTTTCCAAACTGAAACTTCCACTTAGCATTGACTAAATTCTCCAAAACTCTAGCTAAATCCCACAGCATTGAAGAAATCATTACCATCGCAAATTCATTGTGTTAGCTTGAAATCGTCCAAATCACTACGAAGTCAACGGGGTTCGAGAAGGACGAAACTACTTACACTATTTGATTAATGCAGGAGGGCTGCATCCGGCTCAAGAATCCAAAAAATTCACTGTCGCATGGGGCAATAGATTATGACTCAGGATCAATTTACAAAATTTTCACCAATCACAGTTGCAGTAAAAAAGAACGTAAGACAATTGAGATTGAATGCTGGCTACTCGATGAATGAGGGCGCACGTTTACTCGGCGTTTCTCGCAAGCAATTAGAGGATATTGAAACTATCCGCAACTATGGCTGTCACTTAGACCTTGAGCTTCTCGCGAAGATGAAGGTCATCTACAAGACCTCTCTGGACCAGCTCGTAGGTGAAGTCCCCGAAGACTACTACTCAGATTACTATGTTCGACCTCGTAAGCGGCTGGGCTCGAAACCTCGCTAGAACCCCAAAGCAGGCTTATTGGCTTGGGCCTGTTGAAACCGAGTCCGGCGCCAATAACGATTGAGTTTCCCGCCATCTGGCCGAAAGTACCGAATTGATGTATAATTGCGGGCTTTTGTGGCAATAGAGAAAGTTAGGCATGGCAAATAAATCAAAAAAAGACGCAGCGGTAAGTAATCGCGCTGATCTAGCAGAACACGTAGACGCATTCCTAAAGGGCGGCGGTAAAGTTCAGCAAATTCCTTCAGGTGTTAGCGGTCAAACATCGACCAGTGGCCCCCGGCAGATAGTGCTTAGCCACAAAACCAGCTCCTAAGACTAAATCCTCCACAACTACCCGCTGCGATGGTGCTAAAGCGCTCCATTGTGGCATTGCAGCGCCTGCAGATTAGAGTTGATTGATCTCGTAGCCCTTCTGGGCGAGCAAATCCAGCAGTCCATTCTCACCCACAATATGCGCTGCACCTACCAGAACAAACTCGGTGTCAGCATCCTGCAGCATTCTGTCGATTTGTGGAATCCACTTCAGGTTTCGCTGATACAAAAGCGAATCATAGAGCTCCGGCGCTTCGGCCTTCATGTCTTCCACAAACAACTCTGAAAGGCCTGCCGCATCACCGGAACGCCAGACTCCTATCATGCTCTCCATAACGTCACCGGTCTCTTCGAGGTCTTTCAATGAAAGTAGAATGAATTCGCTTTCATTGCCCTCTCCCATTGCCGAAATGAAGCCTATCTGTTCCTGGACCGTCTCTAATTGTCCCTCTGCTTTTCCGTCTCCCAGTGCCCGAGTGTGAAAAAATGCATCTACACCCTGAGGCGTAAAACCCATGCTCTGAAATACCAATATCTGAAGAGTACTAATCAAGAGGCCAGGTTTGAATTTCTCCAACATGGCGATAGGCAAGCCAGCCGTAGCCGTATAGGCAGCAAGTGCCGTATAGGCTTCGTCACTAAGAACTGTGCGCAGCGATCTCTCATCGCTATAGGTTAGCTGCTGCAACATCTGAGCCTGTACCGACAGGTCATTCATCGAACCGATGTCGGTTTCGAAGATCAGCTCCGAGCTGGCCTGATAGGCCTCCTCGAACTCACTGGGCAAGGGATAGTCTCCCGGACGCAGCAGGTGCACAGTTCCACCAAGATAAAGGATGTTATCGCCCGAGCGTACTGACCAAACAGAGGTGTCTGCCAAGGTCTGCGATGTGCCTAGTAATAGCCCACAAACAAGAACAGCGAAGGATCGAAGTTCCATTCTAATTAGCTTTTCCATCCCGGGCGCCTCCAAGAAATAAATATCAATAACAGTGTCAGTCAATGACCAGGCATTTTCTACACTTGTTTTACACGACTAGCCGTTAAAGGTAGCATGCCCGCATTCCGCGTAAAAGCGAATCACTTCCACAAACCGACAAAGTATTTATGTCAAAACTAGTATTCAGGCTGCGCAACGTTCCCGAAGATGAAGCCCAAGACGTGCGTGAGATTTTGGAGAATAATGACATAGGCTATTTTGAAACCTCGGCCGGCAATTGGGGCATCTCCTTGCCTGCCATTTGGATAAACGAGACAGAAGAATTTGAACAGGCGCGCCAACTCATTGACGAGTATCAGGCTGAACGCACAGAACGTTTGCGAAGAGAATACCAAGCAAAGAAGGCTAAGGGAGAAGCAAAAACAATTTGGCATAGCCTCAAGGAAAGCCCAGTAAAGTTCGTAGCCTTTACCATGCTAATCGCGGCTGTACTCTATGTCTGGGCACAAGCGTTCGTATTATTTTGAGCTATTGCAATATTTGGCTAGGAGTTACCGTGCGGGCGACTAAGCGAGCTTCCCGTACTCATCAAGCTCAGCGCTTTCAGAAAGCTGTGAAGTGACATCTGCATCGTCTGTGTCGAAATCGAGATCTTCTTCTGGAGGTGACCAAATATCTTCGCAGCTTTCGATGAATTGCAGGCCAATGTTTCGTTTGTCGACACGCGTTACTTGCACGGGTAATGCGGGCATTGATTCGTCCCAACCTTCACCGCGAATTTTAACATCTAACTCCATCATGACGAAGAAATTCAGATCTTCGTCTAACTTGATCGATACGCCACTTACGGACATATCCTGAATATTACAGGTAATCGTGCCCAGAAGTGGATGGCTAAGGCTAGCCCAAAAATCCACCTCTACCCGTTTATGTCGTCTTCTTTCCCTCATAGCCTCATACTCGTGTTACATGCTTTAGTACGATTGATCAGTACTGATTGTAATTTACCTGTGCACCCAATTGAATTCGCTGTTCTTGATTAGTCAGCCAACTATGTGATCTGGCGCTCAATTCTACACGCAACTAGCCCCAATTTCATATTCAAGCTAAATGGATTGTCAGCTATCTGGAATGGCTAAACCCTAGGCAAGATTTCAAGGCTTGCCCAATCCATGAATCTCATGAGGTAGATCTATTCACAAATCAGCCAGCTTTGACTGCCCTGCGCTTACCCTGCAACTGCTTCTGTGCTTTACAGTCCCGAGAATGTGTTATATAAATTCACCAGGCTTTTGTTAGTAGTTCTAACAGGGGGGATTTGCTAACAATACTTGGCTACCCTGGCATTAAAAGGAGGTGATCCCATCAATAGTCAATCTATTAAGGGAGCCTCCAGTTACTCTATCTAAGTTGTTTGCATAAGACTTACCTGGGTAATTGGAGGGGTTTCGCTGAAGCAATTCACGATTCCTTTGCTCCCACAAGTAGTAGATCCCGCTATCGCGTTTAGTGATAGCGGGATTTTCTTTTTAAGAAACAGAAGTTTTCTCTCTAAGCTAGCGACTACCCAAGTAACTACGCAGCCGTGGTGGAAAATTTTTCTTGATCAATGCCTGCTGCAAATTCCATTGCTCGGCCGCATCAACTTCCCTAAGAAAACTCACCTTATCTGATTCCAATACTGCTATCGGAATTCCATTCTCATAGAGCACTCGATTCTTACTAAGCCTCGACAACTTCCGATTGGGCAGAATTAGATTGAGAAGGTTGAGCGGATCGACAGCACTGAGGCTGTAATAGTTTACTTTGCTCTCATCGCTGCGCTTCTTAAACTTGCGCAGAGCGTCAACAGTTTCAGGAAAGGCAAACTGCTCACCGCCAACTCCAGCTATAAAGCGGCCGCCGCGAATGCTTCCCCGCAACTCCATCTTACGCAGAGCTGCCAGCAATACCCTCCACGGTGGAGCAAACAATTCTCTCTCTAATAGGCCACGAAACAAGACTCCCCAACGCTGAAGATAAATGCCTATGAGACGCTCCAGCTGACCTTCATCGAGAACATCCCAATGCCGGGTATTGCCTGTCGATAAATCTTGTCGATTATCTGTTTCCAGAAGACTCCACCTGCCCGCATCCTCGACACCGAACATAGCCTTGCGCCCACGCCTCCTATGCGCACTAGGCTTCTTTTTATTGGGAGTTAGTAGGGCACGCAAGCCGGTAAAGCTATCACTGGTTATCCTGGCGCTCGAAACCAGTTCGGCGAGACCTTGTTCCAGCTGTGCTTTGAGCAGGCCAGTGCGCTGTTGAATCTGGTCGAAGAAGCTGGCACCGTTACTCGCTAGATCCGATTCAATTCTCTTTGCCAGCTCACTGATAGACGCGACATCTTCATTAGCTTGTGATGAAGAGAGAGCCTTCCATATATCCAAGTTGGCGCGACTGACAATAGATATAGGTGTCGACTTGATTGGGCCAGATGATTTCGAAGACTTTAGCTCCTTGCGTCGCTGCATACGTAATGACGGGCTCGGCAGTGAGTAACGACCCCACACTATCCTGCCGCTGATACACATTACATCTAGCCAACTCGGGTCGTAGTCGGCGACCCTCGCCGGATAGAGGTCTGCCTCCCAACTCGCAGCTGGCGCCGCTATGCCATCCAATAGCCCCAAGGTATTCTGTAGGCGCGTTTGCCCATCGAGCGCCGGCTCTTTAGCTGTCACCGTATCGATCGCAGGCTCTGTGACCGCAACCAATTGATGATTGTCGAATAAAAATTCAGTATAGGTTTGCAGTGATACTGGCTTAATACTTTTACGATGCGCATCGATGGTATAACGATGAATTCGCTGCAGTAGCCTGCGTTCACACCATTCGACGACCGTATCGTCAGTTGTCTTGTGCTTGCGAGCAGCCTGAGTAAATTGCCCCTGAAACGCGAAGCCTTCGACTTCCAGAGCCAGTAGTGCGAAATCAATCTCGGCAACATCGATAGCCAATTCCGTTGCCAATTGCTGCGACCGAATGGGCCCCAGGCATTCAAGCCTGGAGCGCACAATCTCGCGCAGAGCATCCTGACGATCCCACTTCTTCTTAAGTATGAACGCAGGAATCTCCGGCAATGCTTGCAGTGACTCTAGCTGTGGGTAGAGCGCCAGGAAACAGCCAAGTTTTTCGGTAGCGATCAACAACTCGTTTGGCAACCCCGTTAATTTGAGGCTGCGCCCGGCATCGAACAATACCGCCTGCCATGTTTGATAGTTCGCGTTGGATTCGAATTCCTGCTTGCTCATATAGGCGAGGCTGAAAAGGCCGTCATGAAACTCTTCGACGTTATTGATGTAGGGCCATGCCTCATCTCTTACTCTTGCGATCGCCTCTTCGTCTAATAAACTAAAATCTTTCGCCTCGCCCGGGTCTGCCCAACTTCTATTACGAATCGCATTGGTGCGTCTCTCCTCAAAGGGCGCATCATCGAGGAAGGCATAGGGCCTAGCGTTGATTATTTCTTGCGCAAACGGAGAGGGCTCGCGTAAATCTTTTGCGATAAGCGTCAATTTATCTTGTTCAATATCGGCTATAAGCTCCGTGAGCTCTTCAATATCCATGGCCTCTGTTAAACAGTCATGAATTGTCTGATTAACAAGAGGGTGGTCTGGCACCTCGCGCCTACCCGTGATGTTTTCGGCGCAGGCAATCTGATCTGGAAAAACATGCGCCACGAGATCTTCTGCATCCATACGCTGAAACTGCGGAGGTACGCGCTTGCCGTTGCGATTGCGCTGAATCGCGAGAGAGCGCGTCGCATTCCAACGCCATCGAACTTCAAACATTGGCGCATCGAGTAAGGCCTGAACCAACACGTCTCTTACCGTTGCAGATTGTAGATACTTAAATACATCGTCCAGTGGAAAGCTATGAATAGACCCCAGGGAAATGACAATGCTGTCTTCGTTGGCCGCTGCCTGTAGTTCGAAGTTAAATGATTTACAGAAACGCTTTCGCAGTGCCAAACCCCAGCCACGGTTGATTCGACTTCCAAATGGCGAGTGAATGACAACATGCATATCACCCACCTCATCGAAGAAGCGCTCCATCACTATGGAGGTGCGGGTGGGCATCTCACCCAGAGCATTCATACCGGTCTCCAGGTACTCCACCAATTGCGTCGCGCCTTCGCGTGGAAGCCCCGCGCTATCTACCAGCCACTGCACGGCCGCATTCGCGGAGTCGTTGATGAGAAGGTCGGCAATTCTCTGGCGCAGTGCCGAAACGGCCTGGGACAGCTCCCGTGTTCGACCAAGGCCTTCGCCAAACCAAAAGGGTATCGTGGGCTGCATGCCCTGTGCATCACGCACTCGAACCTTAAGCCCGTCCACGCGCAACATCTGCCAACTGTGAGTGCCAAGTGTAAAGACATCCCCAGGCAGCGCCTCCAGTGCGAAGTCTTCGTTCAAGCTGCCTACGACAATATCTTCAGGGTCCAGCACAACCTGATAGTCGAACATATCTGGGATGGCGCCCCCGTTAGTAAGCGCAACCAGATTTGCTCCTCGCCTCGCACGCAGTCGATTATTGATAGCGTCATGATGCAAGTGCGTACCGCGACGCCCTCGCCTGCTGGTGTAACCCTCTGCCAGCATTCCTACGATGGTATCGAACTCCTCTCGCTGCAAGTTGCGATACGAATAGGCATTGCGAAAAAGATCGTATAGCTCATCCACACTCCAGCCACCCTCTTGCTGATCGAATAATTCACCGGTTTGACCGGCTGAATCATGGGTCTGCGAAGAGACTTCGGCAACGATCTGCTGGGAGAGAATATCCAATGGCTTCTCGGGCATCACGATGCAATCCAACTCGCCTACGCGAATGCTGTGCACAAGAGCAGCACTCTCAACTAAGTCATCGCGGGTTAGGGGAAAAAGAATACCTTTAGGCGTGCCGTGGATGGAGTGGCCACTGCGGCCAACACGCTGCAAGAATGTCGCAATGCTTTTCGGTGACGAAAACTGAACCACAAGATCGACTGAGCCAATGTCGATACCCAATTCCATGGAAGCGGTCGCCACCAATACTTTTAACTGCCCCGCTTTTAGACGTTGCTCGGCATCGAAGCGTAGCTCCTTGCTCATGCTACCGTGATGAGAACAAACCGCATCTTCGCCAAGGCGCTCCGAAAGGGCCAATGCCAGTCGTTCCGATAGCCTCCTCGTATTGACAAAAACAAGCGTAGTTTCATGCTCTGTAATTAGCTCAACCAGACGCTTGTAAAGCTCTTCCCAGACGTCATTGCTCATCAATGCGCTAAGTGGCGAGCTCGGTACTTCGAGGCGAATATCCAGGGCTCGACGAAAACCGGCATCCACTATTTCGCAGTCTACTTTTCCATCGCTGCAGTTACTATTTCCAACCAGATATTTGGCCACCATCTCGATTGGCCGCTGGGTCGCAGAGAGACCAATGCGCTGCAACTGCTGCCCTGAATTTTTCAGGACCAGCCTTTGCAGCCTCTCGATCGATAGGGCCAGATGCGAGCCGCGCTTGTCCCCCAGCAGGGCGTGTATCTCATCCACAATCAGAGAAGAAACATTAGCCAGCATCGCGCGACCGCTAGCACTGGTCAAAAGCAGATAGAGCGACTCCGGGGTGGTAACTAGAATATGCGGAGGCTTCTTCGCCATCTTCTGCCGCTCGCTGGCAGGCGTATCGCCGGTGCGAACCGCAATGGTGATATCCACCGGCGCCTGGCCACTTCGCTTCAAGTTAGCCGCAATGCCCGCAAGCGGCGTTTCCAGGTTCTTGTGAATATCGTTACTCAAGGCTTTCAATGGGGACACATAGAGGATCTGAACGCCAGGGCTCAACTGCCGTTTCAGGCCACGCTGCAATATTTCATCAATTGCCGCATAGAATGCAGCCAAGGTCTTGCCGCTACCGGTCGGTGCCGAGATGAGCGTGTGCCGACCAGACCTGATCGCCTGCCAGGCTTGGGCCTGTGCTTCGGTTGGCACACCAAACTGGTCTGTAAACCAATCACGGGAGGCTGGATGAAATTGCGTCAATACCATAATGTAGTTGGCTCAGGATTTCACTGTACGGGCATACAGGTTAGTGAAGAGGCCGCGCGTTTGCAATAGTTGCGCAGGGGGCGGATGCTGGCAGCACACGCAAAGCGGCTGCCACCACTGAGCTGCCCAGCAGGATAAGCCAGCGCAAGCCAATTGACATGCTTGGAACTCCTGGGCTAGTTTAGTGCTCTCTAAGGTGCATAAATGATGAATGATTTACAACCAAGCAGTATTTCCGAGCGTCTCGGCAGCAATCTCAGCCTGTTTTGGAAGGAAAATAAGCAATTCTTCCTGTTGCTGTCCTGTATTGTCTTCTTTAAGAGCGCAATCGCGGATTTGAGCTCTATCTCCGGAGCGTCCATGCAACCCACTCTGTTAGATGGAGACAAGGTCTGGGTAAACAAGCTCGCCTATGACGTGAAGATCCCCTTTACCGAGATTTCCCTGGCGGAACTGTCTGACCCTAACCGGGGCGATGTTGTAATCATCGACTCCAAGAAGGCAGACAAGCGCTTGGTTAAGCGCATCGTCGGAGTTCCTGGCGACACCGTATATATGCAGAATAATGCCCTGGTTATCAACGGCGAAGCGGCAAATTATGAGGTCCTATCCAGAAATGACGACGCCATAATCATCCTCGAGGAACTCCCTGATAAGTCACACCAGGCACGCTTGTCGAACCATTTTGTAAGCCGCACCGCGCGCAGCTATGGGCCTTCCGTGGTACCTGAGGGCCAATATTTCGTGCTAGGAGACAACCGCGACAATAGCGCAGACAGCCGCGTCTATAGCTTCGTACCGCGAGAAGAGATCATCGGCCGTTCGAATTCAGTGGTCTTCTCTCTCGACAGTGACAACAGCTACATGCCCCGTGGAGAGCGCTTTCTAGCAGAAATCGACCACATCTAGTAAGTAACTGCTAGTAAGTGACTGCACAGCTCTGTGTCGCTGGGCTTACGGGGATACGGCAATTTTTCGATAGATTGGGCATACGAGTCGCCCTATTACCTGCCCAGATCGAAATATTTTATCAATCTTGCAATAAAACAGCCCCTGATCGGGTATTGTTAGTAATGCTTTGATTCCTTGCGTCAGCGCGCGTCGAAGCAGAAACTTTCGATTGATACAAAAACAAATGAGGTAAACATGATCGCTAAAACTCAACACCGCGTCGGAATACTGGGCAAGTTACTGCTTGGACTGATGCTGTTTGGGAGTTTCCAGATTTCACTGGCACAGGATTTCGTCTGGGCTCCAGACTTCCCCGTGGGTGCATCGATTCCGGAAATCTCAGCACAGGATCAAGATGGCAATCTTCAAACATTCGATGACTTGAAAGGCGAGAAAGGCATGCTCTTTATGATGAGCCGCTCGTTTGACTGGTGACCCTACTGTAAAGCTCAGCTCGTGCAGCTGACCGAAATCAGTGATCAGATCGAAGCAATGGGAATCAGTGTTGTAGCATTAACCTACGATTCCGTAGAGTTATTAAAAACCGTGCAGGAAGATCAGGACATACAGTTCACCCTGCTCCATGACGAAGATGTTAGCCATGTGAACGCCTTCGGTGTTCGCAATTTGGACTACGAACCAGGGCACCGAGTATACGGCATACCGTATCCCGGGATTTTTCTGGTCGATCCAAACGGCGTTATTAAGGCCAAGTTTGCCGAAGAGCGGTATCAGGACAGGCCTCCTTTCGAGGATGTTCTCGAGGCCGCCGCTCAACTGTAAGCGCTGCATCAAGAGGCAGGAAGTCGAGAGGCTTCCTGCTTTTTCATTTTCAGCGATCCTTAGCAAAGCGACGCCAGTGCGTGACTGAATAGGGATTCGTTACCCCCATTAAGCGTTTTCCCTTTGGCTCCATCAAGTGCAATAATCCACCCCCAGCATCTACGCGCAAGGCATGACCCGATCCATAAGGGCCAAGCAAGAATAATTGCGCAGTAGTCTCAGCAAATAGCCAAATGAGTGATCGAATAGTAGCAATGGCATTATCCTCATACCTTGCCCGCAGCACGCAATCTACGCTTAGCCTCGTCCTGGTTGCCCTTGTTCTAGCAGGCATCCCCGCCTCCAAGATTCACGCGCAATCGCTGACCAACTACAACATCCCCAGAGTGACTACCAAGCCGCGTATCGATGGTCAGATCGACCAGGGTGAATGGAGTCAAGCCACTCGCGTTGCGGTCAACATAGAAACCAATCCGAATGACAATGTTGCCGCCGAGGTACAGGCCGAAGCCCTGCTCATGGAAGACGGCGAGATATTGTACGTTGCCTTTATCGCACTCGATCCAGACCCTGACCAGATACGCGCCTTCTACAGAGATAGAGACGCCCTGTGGAACGACGATTACGTCGCTGTCATTCTGGACACGTTCAACGATGAACGACGCGCGTTCGAGTTCTTTGCCAATCCCTTCGGTGTGCAAGCCGATGCGATACAAGATGATGTGAACGACGAGGAAGATGATTCCTGGAACGCGATTTGGGATAGCGCTGGCCAGATAAATGAAGAAGGCTACGTCGTCGAGATGGCGATTCCGGTGAAACAGCTGCGCTTCACCCCCAGTGAAGACAACCAGACTTGGGGAATCGATCTGGTGAGATACTATCCGCGCGACCGAGGCACGCGAATTGCCAATAACCGTCGAGACAGAAACATATCCTGTTATATCTGTCAGCTAAGCAAGGCGGACGGGTTTGCAAACCTGACTCGAAGCAGAAATCTTCAAGTCATTCCAACGCTCACCTCAACGGCAGTAGAAAACAGAAACCCGGCACTAGGTAACTGGGACCGTGAGAGCATCGATCCAGAAGCCAGCCTCGATGTACGCTGGGGTATTACTCAGGACCTCTATCTGAATGCGACGCTCAACCCTGACTTCTCTCAGGTAGAAGCTGATAGCGCACAATTAGACATTAACAACACCTTCAGCCTTTTCTTCCCAGAGCGGCGAACCTTCTTCCTCGATGGAGCCGATTATTTCGATACTTTTGAGAGGTTGGTGTATACCCGAAACATCTCCGACCCTGACTACGGCGTAAAGCTGACAGGTAAGAGTAATGGCCATACCTATGCCCTGCTTACGGCCAATGATGCCAGCACCAGTTTCCTGATGCCCCGCAGCCTGGGGTCCAATATCGCAACCCTGGGTGATGTTGAGTCGGAAGTCGCTATCGGACGTTACCGCTTCGATATCTTCGAGAACTCGACCATTGGCGCACTGGTAACCGACCGCCGTGCAGACGGCTATAGCAACACCGTCAGCAGTATAGATGCCGTGCTTAGACCCAGTGATCGCGATGTGCTTACTGTGCAAACCATGCGCTCCAGCTCCGACTATCCGACCCTGATACAGGGGCGCTATGGACAAGCCGCTAGCATGAGCGATAGCAGTCATCGCATGGAATATCGGCACAACGACAGGCGCTGGGATTGGCGTCTGGGCTACACCGATATGGGTGAAGATTTTCGTGCGGATCTCGGCTTCGTGAATCGGGTCGATTTCAAGTTCGTCGTAGCGACGCTCGGGCATACCTGGTGGGGTGAATCTGACGATTTCTTCAATCGAATTCGAGTTGCACTAGATTATGACCGTACGGAAGACCAATCCGGCCTGCAGCTCGAAGAAGAGTTCGAGGTATTCGTCAACATGAACGGCCCACAGCAATCGTTCCTCAATGGACTTTTTGGTGGCAGCGAAACTTACTGGAACGGCAAATATTTTGATGAACAGTTCAATCAGATATCTATTGGGTTTACGCCAAGCGCAAACCTGCGCCTAAGCACCCTTATTCGCGTTGAAGATATTGTCGACTTTGCCAATACCCGCCTCGGCCGCTCGAAGCGTTTCGGGCCTAGCATCAACTACCGCTGGGGTAAGCACCTGGAGTTGAGCCTGGATCATACCTTCCAGGAATTCGATGTTGACGGTGGCAGGCTCTTTACGGCGAACCTCACGGACCTCAGGACAACCTACCAATTCAGTGCTCGCAGCTTCTTGCGCTTCACACTTCAGTACACCGATAACAAACGCAATCAGGACCTCTATCTATCTGAAGTTCAGGCACGCAGTAAGCAGCTAACCACACAGCTTCTTTATAGCTATAGAGTGAGTGCCGCCACACGCTTTTTTATTGGCTACTCTGATGCTGGCTTTCAGAACGACACTTACGACTCAATCGAGAAAACCAACCGCACGATATTCGCAAAGTTTAGTTACGCATGGCTGCCTTAGAGCCCTCGTATAGCAAGAATTTACAGTCCAGCTGTCGCTCACTAAAGAGAGCATTGATTAGCCACGGTTTTCCCTATTAAAAGGCCCTTGCTGTAGGTAAAATGGCGCCTTCTTTCCCCCTCTTAAGAGCAGTATCTAATGGGTCAAAAAACCTCGCTTTATCAAAAGCATCTCGATGCCGGTGCCAAGATGGTAGATTTCGCCGGATGGGATATGCCTATTAATTATGGCTCTCAGATTGAAGAGCATAATGTGGTACGAAACCAAGCCGGCATATTCGACGTATCTCATATGACGGTGGTCGATGTCTCAGGCCCTGACGCGCAGAATTTTTTGCGTTACTTACTATCCAACGATGTTGCCAAATTGGATGAGATCGGGCGCGCACTCTACAGTGGCATGCTTAATGAGACTGGCGGCGTTGTAGATGACCTGATCGTCTATCGCATGAGCTTTGGCTATCGGGTAGTTGTAAACTGCGCTACCCGCGACAAAGATCTAGAGTGGATACGCGCACACAGCAAAGGCTTCAACGCAAAGATCGAAGAGCAGCCACAACTCGCGATCCTGGCCGTACACGGCCCCGAGGCCATACAGAAGGTATGTTCGATTCTGGACGATGAGCGTGCTGCAGCAACGGCAGAACTAAAGAACTTTCGCGGCTTCGAATCGAGGGCTTGGTTTATCGCCCGCACCGGCTATACCGGAGAGAAGGGAGTGGAGCTGATTCTGCCCAACGAAGAGGCTCCCGACGTTTGGGACAAATTGATGGAAGTTGATGTCAAACCCGTGGGGCTTGGTGCCAGAGATACTCTGCGTCTTGAGGCTGGGATGAATCTCTATGGCCACGATATGGATGAATCAATTTCACCCGTTGCGGCGAACATGGAGCAAACCATTTCCTGGCAGCCCCAGGATCGAGATTTTATAGGCCGTGCGGCGGTCACTGCCCACAAGGCAGAGCAGTTGGCGGGCAACTTGCCCATACTCACGGGTCTCGTGCTCGAACAGCGAGGCGTGCTACGTGAAGGCCAGAAAGTGTTGTGTGAAAATGGCGAGGGGGTGATTACCAGCGGAAGCTTTTCGCCTACATTGAAGCATTCAATTGCTTTAGCTAGAATTCCGATAGATAGCGGTGCCTGCCAAGTGGACATTAGGGGTGCTCTGACTGATGTCCGTATCGTGAAGCCTAACTTCGTTCGCTTTGGTAAGAAAGTATTCGAATAGTAGTAAGAGATTTATCCCATGGACTAGCTCAGCTATTATCCACTGGAGCAGCAAGCAAACCACTTTAAAATAGCATCAACTAAATGAGGAAAGCCCCGTGAGTACATATCCAGACAATCTAAAATACGCCGCCACTCATGAATGGGTTCGACTCGAAGAAGACGGCACCGCGACAGTCGGTATCAGCAATCACGCCCAGGATGCCTTGGGTGATATCGTTTTCGTAGAACTACCCGAAGTAGGCGCTACTATTCATGCAAAGGATGAAGTCGCCGTCGTCGAATCGGTGAAAGCCGCATCCGATGTTTATAGCCCCGTATCCGGTGAGATTATTGAAACCAACGGCCTGCTGGAAGACGCCCCCGAAACAGTCAATTCAGTTCCCTACGATGATGGCTGGTTCTACAAGATTCAGATCAGTGACGAGCTCGAGCTAGACGAATTGATGGACGCCGATGCCTATTCCGATCACTGCGAAGACGACTAGTAGTCTCTATTTTCCAGTAGACTTTCCACTTCAAATTTCAATAACCAGTGTTAACGAAGAATGACATTTCCAGAAAGGACAGTAATGCATACTCAATCAAGTCAGGCGAATCACGACGATTCTGCCCAGAACGACTCCGCCCCCTCTCTGGATTCTCTGCATTATCACGGCGAATTTATTGATCGACACATTGGGCCCAGCGCGCAGCAGATCGAACAGATGCTGCAAGCACTCAACGTGAAGTCGCTTGATGAGCTGATCGCCAAAACTGTTCCAGAAGCAATTGCGCTTAATGCCGCGCTAGACTTAGATGACCCACTCACAGAAAGTGCCGCCCTCGCAAAGTTAAAGGCAATCGCCGCGAAGAACACTGCCGCAAAGTCTTTTATTGGGCTGGGCTATTACGACACCTTTACCCCGAACGTGATCCTGCGTAACGTGCTGGAGAATCCTGGCTGGTACACAGCCTACACTCCCTATCAACCAGAAATCTCCCAAGGCAGACTCGAGTGCTTATTAAATTTCCAGCAAATGACTCTAGACCTTACCGCTATGGATTTGGCAAACGCCTCTCTACTCGATGAAGCGACGGCCGCCGCGGAGGCTATGTCTCTAGCGAAGCGTGTAAGCAAGAACCGGAAAGCAAACAAATTTTTCGTAGATCAGAATTGCTTCCCTCAGACTATCGATGTCATTAAGACACGAGCCGAATGTTTCGGCTTCGAGCTTATTATCGGCGACATAGCAGATGTCGAACTGCCTGAATTATTCGGTGCCATTTTTCAATACCCAGCAGTCACCGGACAAGCCAGCGATCTAACATCTATCATCGAGCAACTACATGAGCACAATGCTATTGCAATTGTTGCAGCCGACTTGATGAGCCTGACATTGCTCAAGCCCCCAGGTGAGATGGGAGCTGATGTTGTAACCGGCACCACGCAACGTTTCGGCGTGCCCATGGGATATGGCGGGCCTCATGCAGCTTACTTTGCAACCAAGGAAGACTATAAGCGCGCTGTTCCCGGCCGTATTATTGGTGTTTCGGTTGATAAACGAGGGCGTCAGGCCTTCCGCATGGCATTACAAACACGAGAGCAACATATTCGCCGAGAGAAGGCGAATAGTAATATTTGTACCGCGCAGGTTTTGCTGGCAAACATATCTGCACTCTATGCAATGTATCACGGCCCAAAAGGTCTTAAGAATATTGCCCAACGCATTCACCGCCTGACCTCTATTTTAGCTGCCGGCCTAGAAGCTGCCGGCATCGAACTGGTGAATGACAACTTCTTCGATACGCTTACGCTCAAGATCAATCCGGCGCATATTAACGACATAGTAAACCGGGCAGATGCGGCCAAGATCAATCTGCGTATCGACAATGCACAAGAGCATAGCCTGATTGGGGTTAGCCTCGATGAATGTTCTACCAGCGCTGATGTTAAGAGAATTTGGGATGTAGTCTTGGCTGATGCCGCGAAACTACTTTCTGCGAAGGATATAGACGCTCAAATCGTGAGCGGAGAAAAGGGAGCAGTTATTCCAGATGACCTCGTGCGCCGCAGCGACTATTTGCAACATCCTAATTTCAATAGCTATCACAGCGAAACCGAAATGATGCGCTATTTGAAAAGGCTCGAGGACAAAGACATTTCGCTTACCCACGCGATGATTCCGCTGGGCTCCTGCACGATGAAGCTAAATGCTGCAGCAGAGATGGCACCCATAAGCTGGCCTGAGTTTGCCAAACCACATCCGTTCACACCTATCGAACAGATGGCGGGCTACAAAGAAATGATTACCGGACTGGAGAAAATGTTAGAGGTGATAACTGGTTTCGATGCCGTAAGTATGCAACCGAACTCCGGCGCCCAGGGTGAGTATGCCGGACTGCTCGCCATCAAGAAGTACTTGGAGAGCAAAGGTGAGGCCTCGAGGAATATCTGTCTGATTCCTACTTCTGCCCATGGGACGAATCCCGCCAGTGCACAGATGATTGGCATGAAAGTTGTTCTCGTTGCCTGCGACGATGATGGCAATATCGATGTAGTAGACTTACGCAGTAAGGCCGAGGCACACAGCGAAAACCTTGCAGCATTAATGATTACCTATCCTTCTACGCACGGAGTGTTTGAAGAAGCCGTGAAGGAAGTTTGCCAGATCGTTCATGACAACGGCGGGCAAGTTTATATGGATGGCGCTAATCTGAATGCGCAAGTTGGAGTCGCCAAGCCAGGTCGATATTGGCGCCGATGTTTCCCATGTAAATCTGCATAAGACGTTCTGTATTCCCCACGGTGGCGGCGGCCCTGGCATGGGCCCAATTGGCGTCAAGAAACATCTCGCTCCGCACCTGGCTAATCATTCTCTTATAAGACTGAATGGCCCAGAGGCCAGTAATAGCGCTGTCTCTGCAGCACCTTGGGGTAGCTCAGGGATCCTGCCTATTTCGTGGATGTACATTGCCATGATGGGTGCCGAGGGTCTGCTAAAGGCAACTCAGGTCGCGATATTGAGCGCGAATTATATAGCTGTCAGATTGGCCGAGCACTATCCCGTCCTATATACCGGCAGCAGCGGCATGGTGGCTCACGAATGTATTATCGATCTACGCCCTCTTAAACTTAGCTCAGGCATTAGCGAAGAAGACGTTGCCAAGCGACTCATGGACTTTGGCTTCCATGCGCCAACGATGTCTTTCCCAGTAGCTGGGACACTGATGATCGAGCCAACCGAGAGTGAATCGAAACAGGAAGTAGACAGATTCATCGATGCGATGATTCAGATTCGTAAGGAAATCGCAGCGGTTGAATCGGGCAGTATTGATGCGGAAAATAATCCGCTGAAGAACGCGCCCCATACACTCGCCGATATGTTGGACGACAGCTGGGATCGACCCTATAGCAAGTTGCAAGCAGCTTATCCTAACCAAGCTGAGGGCGCCGCCGTATCAAACAAATACTGGCCCAGCGTAAACCGCATAGATAATGTGTATGGCGACAGGAATTTATTCTGTTCCTGCCCGAGTATAGAAAACTACGAGTAGATAGTGAGGTCTGGATGAGAGAATTTCGGCTAGTCTGAATTCTTTCCATCTATATGAGAATTTCGCATCTGCTTGAGCTTTTCTAGCTCGTCCTGAATCTGCTCTAACTTTTCCCCTAGCTCTTGCTTCTCGGAAATGATGTCTTTATCTTCTTTGGATTCGAACTGCTTGTAGTTCGAATACAGTCTTGCCTTCTCTTGTTTGAGCTGATTGGACCTAAAAGATTTGTAATGAGAAACCTGCCTTCGCACAGCGAGGCCTGGAATCAATACAATAGAGACAGCTAGAATATAAGGCAGCGACACCCAGAACAGAAAAATAAATTGCACATATTGCTTGTGCATATAAGTCCACGATACGCCAAACATATGGATACTGACCAGTATGCCGACAGCACCGATTAGGCCACCAAAGAACCATAAGGAGTCACCAAGCTTTTTAATGCCACCATTCCCATCAGGGTCACCGGGGTCTAATGTGTACTGTAGGCTAGGAGCAAACCTCAAGTATAGAACTATTACGGCAGTGATAGATAAAAGACCCATACCACTAATAAACCCACCTAGAAAGAATCCGAAGTAGACCATCACGAGCCCTGAAGTCGATATGAAGAATGCAGTTGGAACACCCAGAAGATATACCACGGTCGTATTTGCTGCTGCAAAACCGAAGCCCGCAAGCAGCAACCACTTATCACTCATCCACTCACCTACTACCTGCAAACTGACGGCAGTATTTCCCTCTATAGTTCGCATAACATTTAGATTGTGCCTAAACATGTCCGTTGCCACGTAGAGAGCAAAGCATGCAGTCGAGATTATTAATCCTAGCACCCAGCATTTCTCGCTAAAGAACACCATCTTGTTCGGCAGGGCATAGTATTGAAGCAATGAATAGCCGATGCCAAACCCGAGTGAAATGCCTAACTTATAGCCATAGCCTAATGAACCCCTATCACTATAAGGGTCATAGAACGGGTAGAAGTTGGACCTCTGTGATTTTGGCATGGGTTTTAGCTAAGTAAGAATTAGAAGCAGTCTACAACAGCTAGAGGAGCATGACATGGCACTTCCTTTATCTTGCTTCCTTTCCTGCCTGTATGGCCCTGTTAGGGGGCAATATTCCGAATATTGTGCCGCTTTTCTCTATATCGGTCAAAGTGCTGTCTTTCTCGAGCCTGATTTCCGTACCTAAGTCGGAGCAACGGACGCCCCTCGAGTAGACGACTTTGCAGAAAATGTTCGTATTGCACGCGAAACGGTGTCGCTATGAAATCCCGATAGCTCCTTAACGCACCTACTTCCTTTCGTAGAAATCGAGTGATGGCTTTATGGCGAATCAGGGGCTTGGGGTTTACTGAAAAAGCGTTGCTGCAATAGCTCGAGTACAAGTATTCCCCTGGATGGTTATTATTCTCAGCTTTAAGAATGAACCGCTCCAGAAACTTTTGGCAGTCGAGAACCAACTTATCGCTTGGCAGAAGGCTAATTAAGGGCGCACCCCGCCAAACCTTAACTTTCCGCTCAAAACGAACCAGATAATAATCATTATAAACTCGATTCAGATAGCTGAGAAACGAATGGAAACTCGACGGTGTCTGGGGTGTAAACAACAAGAATATTTGCTGATCTAGAAGAAGATAGGCATGCAGTTTTATCTGAAACGCGTGCTGACAATGTAAGAGACGGCACAAATAGAATTCTTTGCAGGCATCATCGAAGAATCCCGTCCCCTCGGTTCTTGGCTTTATAACAGTAAAATAGGTACTTCGTGTTTTCAAAGTTTTTCTAGTCATTCTCGCTACCGCCTTCTCTGCGTCCTATGGATTCATAACCCAACCTCCTCTTCTCAATCCAGGCATCCTCACCCCCATCCAATTGCAGAAAAAAATCTGCGAGTCTATTCAGCTGTGGGTTATGCGTTACCAGAATCAGGGTGATTTGCAGCTCTAAAATATTCGTGATGACCTGACTAGCCATGTCGTCGCCAAGGTGGGATAACGCCTCATCAAGAATCAATATCCTTGGCTGTCGATAGAGTGCTCGTGCAAGGAGTATTCTTTGCACCTGACCCGCAGAAAGAGCAGCTCCCATCTCGCCAACCTGTGTATTGAAACCCATTGGTAGTTGGTCAATATCATCATAGATACATGCCCTCTGGCAGGCCTCCTTCAGTCTCTTATTATTGAGTGGTTCTAACTCCAAGTTGACGTTATAGGCTAAAGACCCTGCGAGCAGACTGTCGTTATGAAGCACTGCCGCAAGCTGGGATCGGAGTTGCTTAAAACCTATTGTCGATATCGAAAGCCCATCAACTTGAACTTCGCCCTGGGTGGGCATGTCTAGTCCAAGCAACAACTTCAATAGGGTGGATTTTCCACATCCTGAACTTCCCGACACCGCTAGAAAATCGCCAGAGTTGAGTGTGAAACTAATGTCTTTAAAGAGTGCAGAGCGCTCCGGCGTATAACTAAAACCTAGTCGCTTAGCCTGCATCGCACCACTTAGCTGTGGCATATGTAGCCTAGAATCGTGCTGCTTCGATTCTGGCTCTGCAAATGCAATGTCCGATACACGATCTAACTCTAGTTTCAGTAGGCGAATTTCGGCAATCTTGGGCAGCATCGCAGAGATCGACACTGTAAAGTTTTGCTTGAGAAAAACAAAACTCATTAATTGTCCAATGGTCAGATGCCCACTAAAGATCGCCACCGCACCCAAATAGATTGTGGCGATATGATCGACCCCAGATAGAAGGCTCTGCACCGAGCCGATGCTAAGTTGAAAATGACCTAGCCTGTAGCTTGCGTTGATGAATTGGGCATAATGATTCTGCCACTCGTAGAGTCTGTCTGATTCTATGCCATAGCTCTTGGTCACTGACATGCAGCGAATATTCTCCATGAAACGTGTCTGCTGTTTCGCTCCAGTTTGCAGTATTTCCTGGCGACAGCTTCTTTCCCTTGGGATCGATAGCAGACGGATCAGCGCCAGGATACAGACGAAAAAAAGTGCTACAAAGGCAAGGGTTGGGCTATAGAGGAAAAGTAAGATGAGGGTTAGTAGAGAGAATATCCCGTCAACGGTCACCGTGATCATTTCCTGAGTGACCAATTGTTTAATAGTATCCAAAGAAGAGAATCTGGACACGATGTCTCCCATCTCTCTTCTATCGAAATATGACAAAGGCAAGCTAAGCAGATGCGAGAAGGTACTGCTTACCATTTGAAAGCCCAGCTGGTTTGAGAATTGGAGAACGAGAAGGCCGCGAAAAAAACTAACGGCAGTCTTAGCTAGGATGACTAGAGAGAAAAGCATGGCTACTAGCAATACAATATCCGTATCGCCCTTACCCAGCCCCTGATCTATTACCAGCTGTAAATACAGCGGAAAAATAAGCAATAGCACTTGCAGAAGCAGGGAGAGAAAGAAGACTTGTGCCATAGCCTGGTGGAATTTGGGTGTAACTCGAAAAAATTCTTTTAGCGTATACTCTTTCGAGGATTTCTCTTGCGTGAAAGAAGCACAAGGAAAAAGCTCGATCGCTATCCCTGTGAAATGACAGCCCAGCTCAGCTAGTGTGTATCTGCGGATTCCCATGGCCGGATCGTGTACCACAACCGAACGCCTGTTGGTCTTGCTTAGTACTACAAAGTGATCCGTATCCCAATGCAGTATTGCTGGAAGCGTCAGGCTCGCAACCTCCTGCAGTTCCAGTTTCAGGGGTCGGCCTTGCAAATCTAGTTTTAGGCCTGCCTCGAGCACATGTCTTACGGAGGACCCACCTGCAGGCATACATAGACTTTCTCGTAGCATACGTATATCGGAATGCTTGCCATAGTAGTTGGCAACCATCGCCAGACAAGCCAATCCACACTCTGCCATTTCTGTCTGAAAGATCATGGACAAGGTATTACGCTTGCTCAGTATATCTATCACGACACCTTCCCTCGCAGCCCAAGAACAGGCTTGAAGATGAACTGCAACAGGCTCATCTCGGCAACGACAAAATCAGCTACCAGAGTCGCGCCGGACTGCAATCGATAGCGTGACTCATGACCGATCGATGTGTCATGAAGTGCTGCAACGACCTTGAATACCGGCTCGGTAATACCGGTAACCGGTAACCGGGAATCTCTTGGGTCTAGTCGGGCCTGGCCGATAGCCGTTACCGTGGCTTGGAAGCGACCATAGAGCCTATAGTCGAAGGCATCGTAGCGAAGCAGCAACGACTGACCTAACTCTAACTTCCCCTGAACCGAGGCAGGCACATAGATAGTGGCTTGTAGTTCGGGCCGTATAGGGTTGATATAGAAAAGTGGCTGTAAGGGCGACACCGGCTTCCCTGTTTCCAGTGCAAGTTCCGCGACTACCCCTGGCCCCTGAGCTACCACGGTGAACATAAATTGATTACTCAGGCTGTCAATCTTCGAATCTATACGCTGCAATTCCCGCTGGATGCGAAGAGTGGATTGTTTAAAGTCCAGCTGCGCAAGTTGTTCTGCATTCTCGAGAGATTGTAAACTATGATCATTTTGCAACATTCGCTGGCGCAGCGATTCATTGCGAAGGAGGTGCTCCAGATGCGCTTGATAATATTGATCGTACTCCCGTTTCGAACTGCTGCGGGCATCGAGCAATCTAGAAACTGCCTGGACAGCATGACTACTCAGCTGCGATTGTATTTCGAGTAATTCTGATTCTCTCTCGAGATTGATTGCGTTTTCCCTTACATTTTCTTCCGCCACCTTATCCCACTGCCTAGACTGCAGCCATCCTGCCTGAAGCACATCTAACTGCTGCGCCAGTAGTTTTCTATCGAACCGCAGTTGCGCAATATTTTCTTGCCCAATGGAAACGCCACGTCCGTCGTGAATATCAGTGTTCAACGAGGCGAGAATATCTCCCTTCACCACGTGATCACCCTGCCTGACATGAATTAGTTCAACCCTTGCAGGGGTGGGTGATGTAATTATCTGCGAGCCTGCGCTTGGCTCCAGAAATCCTCTAGAGGGGACTGTTTGCTTATAAACAATTTTTGTAAGTAGATACGTTGCCACAAACAACAATGCCGTCCACAGGACTAGTTGTAGCTTGAAGTAGTTAGCAATCGCCATAACGGGTGTTGATCTGGAACCTAGCAGTCTGTGAGCGACAACCTGCTCACGCAGTAAGCTGTTGCCATTGCCAGTATACGTAGTCATTCTTATGGATTACCGATGGGGTACAGCGAACAGTCGCACCAGGTCTTCTATCGTACAGAGCGAGGCGATTTCAAAGTTGGTAAGCGTTTTGTCATGAATCTGTTCTAGCTCGAAAAGAGTTTCAATCAGGTCCAGTGAATCAAGGTGCAACTCGCTAATCGGTGTCGAGCTAGGGGGAATCTCTTCTCCATAGTATTTCTGCAGGCAACGGTTGACACTTGCATGCGATGAGTCACTACTATGATTTTTCATTTGGAATCTCCCTGTTCCCAGACATCTTCTGCATAGCCTGCTGTAAATCTGTCTCGATATAACTAGCCGGGCTTAACCAGGTATCTTTCCAAGAGAGAGACGAAGCGCCATTGTTCGGGGTAGCTAACAAAAACCCTCTCAAAGAAGGAAGCTAATTCCTGAGTAATCCTTCTAGCGCCGATGCGCAGCGATTCACCTCCTATTAATTCAGGTTCTATCTGCCTCCCCAAGTAAACATAGTTATGTTCACCATTTGAAAAATTAATAAGGGGAAGAATAGGTACCTTGTTCGCAATCGCAAGAACAGCAGGACCTATAGAGAACCAGACGGTACGATTCAGAAGTCTGACCTGGGTTCCTTCACCTAGACCCGGTGGCAGATCACAGAACAGCAGTATTGAGGTGTTGCCCGCGCGCAGTAGCTCGGAGAGTCTTGCTGTGCTGGTCTGCAGCAATGGCAGCTCAGTCTCCGGGCCCGGCGCCTCGCTACCAAATCCCGCTGACAAGTTGCTATAGCAAGCTGAGCTGCTATTGTTTAGGCTCAGTACAAATTTGCTTCGAGCATTCGATCCCAATGTAAATAGCTTTGCACAGCCGTAGATAAAATCACCGAAATGAAACGATGCGACGATGCGAGATCGTGGATCGTCGCGCTCCAGATGAAGATAGTCCTCATGTTGCGGTATAAGAATTTTGCTGCAGTATTGCCTAACCAGTGATTGGCTATGAATAATGTTCCTGCTTCTCTCGAGACCGCTATTATGTGCCCGGTTACTAGCAAGCAGTGCAGTCACATCACGAATTGGTTGGCGCAGTAGATAGGCTAGGAGCTGCTCGCCGTCTTTAGTAGGCCTCTGGTAGAGGGCCCCTGTTAGTGACTGAGGCTCTGTTATTGCGTTCGGCCTAAGCCTTTCAAACAGAATATTGAACCTGTGGCGAAGCCCGGCTCGGCCGTGATGAAATGCAGAGACTCTTGTCCGATTCACTATTGATTCAATAGCAGTCTTTAGGAAGGCTGGTAGGAATTGTTTCACTGGGTGTTGTCCTTAACTACTCAGTCAGATTCCTCCAAGTCTAGGACATGATTTTGAGTCTCGCCAGTCGGCTCGACAATAGAATTACTTTATACGTACAGCGGTTCCGCTCACGCTTACCATCATCATACCGCCTTTGGATCCTATTACCTCATAATCCAGATCGATACCGACTATGGCATTGGCGCCTAGCGCCCTTGCCTCTTCTTCCAATTCCATAAAGGCTATGTCGCGCGCTTTACCCATCTCTTCCTCATAGGCACCCGCCCTGCCACCAACAACATCACGTATGGCACCAAAGATATCCTTGAAGATATTAGCACCCAGTATTGCCTCGCCTACGACGATGCCCAGGTAGTCGGTGATCTCCTTGCCCTGCAGAGTCGGTGTAGTTGATCGAATCATTTTTACTCCCTGATAAACGTGTTGCAACAAGTTAATTTGGAATAAGGCTTGCTGAGGATAGAACTCATATTCGTCAGTACAACGGCCGCACTAAGCAGCAGAGTAGATCTCATCCAGCCCAATTCTGCTGAAATGGCACTAGGATCTAGACGGCATGCCATGAACCATAGTCAGACTCTTAAGCGTTGTGCCAGCACGTCGAAATTCCGAGAGGGCTTGGTATTCTTCGTCGTTGTACCACCGCTTCGCTATTTCTTCGGAGGGGAACTTGAAGATAATTACGCGCCCCTCAAGTGCGCACTCGCCTTCCAGATTTTCATGGCTATCATCGAAGGTTACAAATTCACCACCGAATCGCTTCATTATGGGGAAGAAGCCCTTCTCGTACTTACGGTATTCATCTGCATCTGTAACCACCAGATTCGCTATTATATAAACCGTTGCATCAGACATAGTGTCTCCTTGTTCTGGCGTTTAAGGCGCTACCCTGATTTCTCTGCGTGGCTAGGTATCGACTCGCCGCTCTGGAACTAAGCTGCCGCGTTTACGATGCTTAGCCACATAACCAAGACGGAAAGATTGCCTATCGCAAAGACTACCATTCTGTGCAGGGGATTATTGTAGCTAAGGTGGATAATGCTGTGCAGTACCCTGGCGGCTACAAATACCCACGCGCTAATCACAGCTGCCTGACCAGTTTGATCCAGCGCGAGATAGACTGCGCCGCCGGCATAGAACAGAGTAGGCACCTCGAAGAGGTTATTAAAATTGCGCGTAGTCTTCGCGACGAGTTCGGGGACAGCGTGCCCCTCCATTAGATTGTAGTAGCTTTCCGGCACCGCCCCGCTCTTCACCGAGCCTATACGCACACGCGCCGTTAGCACCATTATTACTACAGTCAGTATTACCAACATAAACATCGCATATAGCATTTCTATTCCCCTATAGATCGCCGCAACGATCTCTGTTTGTTCACAGTCAATCCACAGTATAATTCCAACTCATTGCATTAGACAGCACTCAGGGACATCGAAATTGACCAGTATCAACTACGCAAAACATACCGCCACTCTATGCAGCAGCTATTCCGATGCGCTGCAGCATATTAATGGGCCCTATAGGGCGGTATTAGTGCATAGTGGCGTGGAACATCACTACTTTGGCGACGATAGGGCGATGCCTTTCCAGGCCTATGGCCACCTGCTGCACTGGATTCCTGTCAATCGACCGAATCAGTTTATCTATTTCCGTCCTAACGAGAAGCCTATTTACTTCCAGATAGTCCCCAGTGATTTCTGGCACGAGCAGGACATCAGTGTTGACCCCGCCTGGCATGAACAGTTCACTATTGTCCGCCTGGGCACTCTGGATGAGCTGGCTAAGCAGTTGCAACAATTATCGAAATCCGATTTGGCCTATATTGGGGAAAGCCCTGCCGTCGCCTCTTCCCTTGGTATCGATAAGTCCCTAATAAACCCTCAAGCTCTACTAGCCTATCTGGACTTCGCTCGCGCGATAAAGTCTGACTATGAGCTAGATCAGTTACGAGCCGCCAATCAACTCGCACTGCTAGGCCATGGGGCGGCTAAGACTTGTTTTCTGGAAGGTGGTACAGAATTCGAGATCCACCTGGCGTTTCTGCAAGCTACCACGCATCTGGAAGATGAAAGCCCCTATACTAATATCGTTGCACTTAATGAGAAGGCTGCGATATTGCACTATCAGTTCAAGCGCAAGGCGCATGCAGATAAGGGGCGAGTCCTATTAATCGATGCCGGTTGCCGAGTTAATGCCTATGGCTCAGACATCACCCGTACCTCGGTTAGCGAAGACGTACATCCTAAGTTTCGATCTCTGGTTCAGGCAATGGAAGAATTGGAGCTCGCGCTAGTCGCTGAGGTATGTCCGGGGAAAACTTACCAATCACTGCATCAATCTACGCTGAACAAGTTGGCTTGCGTGTTGATCGATAACGATATCTGTAGTGGCAGCGAAGAGGATCTTATAGCGCTGGATATTCCGCAACTGTTCATGCCACATGGGGTAGGCCACCTGCTCGGAGTACAGGTACATGATGTGGGCGGACAACAGGCTGACTCCATCGGTACACTACTCCCACCGCCTGAGAACTCCCCCGCACTGCGCAATACCCGTATGATGGAAGCCGACATGGTATTCACAGTCGAGCCTGGACTGTACTTCATTCCACTCTTGTTAGAAGCCCAGCGAGATTCTTCTAAAGGTAAGCTAATTAACTGGAAGAATGTCGATGAGCTCTATTGTTGCGGGGGTATTCGTATAGAGGACAATATCCGCGTGACTGACGACGGCGCTGAGAATCTCACGCGTCAGTTCGAATAAGGGGCTCAATCAGATCTAGCAAGGCCGGCAAGGCATTCTGATTCTCTTGTATCAGTTGTTTGCCGCGCCTCCCCATTTCCTGTTGCGCTTTCTCGTCTGTAAACAGGTCTGACAGTTTCTGCGCCAACTGCCACTCATTCTGAACCGTAGTTAATGCGCCAGAGTGCTCTAGCTGTTTGCAGATCGTTGCGAAATTAAATTGCGATGGCCCGACCACTACCGGAATACCCTGAGCCGCCGGCTCGAGAACATTCTGGCAGCCAGTATTGACAAGACTTCCTCCAACGAAGGCAATGTTGGCAATACTGTAGTAGTCCAACATCTCCCCCATACTGTCACCGATTACAACCTGGGTCTGTTGTGAGACCTTCCCATTATCGCTTCGCCTAGCCGTGACAAGCTCTCTGCCTTCACTAAGACGGAAAACTTTTGCGAATCTTTCCGGGTGCCTGGGAACGAGAATAAGCAACAATGAGGGAATAGTTTTAAGACATTCCTCAAAGGCTGTCAGCACCTTCTCTTCTTCGCCGTCCCGGGTGCTGGCAGCAACTAGTATCGGTCGGTTGCTGTCCCGTATTGACGTGAAATATGCCTGCTCTTCTCTCACTCCGGTTTCCACCATGAACTTTAAGCTTCCGGTCACTTCTATCTGTGCCGGCTTCACTCCTAGATCGATGAAACGCTGTGCATCTGGCGCCGCCTGTGCAGCTATCTTATCGATCTTCTCAAGCAGGCTACGCGTGAATGTCCCAAGGCGGCCATAGCCTGCCGCGGATTTTTCCGAAAGCCGTGCATTGGCAAGTAACACTTTGACCCCATTGCGATGACAGGCATGAACCAGATTGGGCCACAGCTCGGTTTCCATCAAGATCAATAGGCTAGGCTGGTACATAGCCAGGAATCTGTGGCAGGCACCGGGTAGATCGTAAGGGATATAGCGGTGAAACACCCTGTCGCCGAACAGATCGCGAACTCGGTCGGATCCGGTGGGGGTCATTGTCGTGATTACGATCTGCGTATCGGGGTAGCGTTGCTGCAATGCAGTAACCAGCGGCGCACAGGCAACTGTTTCACCCACAGAGACCGCATGAACCCAGATCGTCTGCTTCTGCCTGGTAAACTCTTGCGCAGGAGAAGCGAAGGCGAAGCGCTCCGCGAGACGCTGCCGATAGGCTGGAACTTTGAGAGAACGAAGCAATAGGCGTAGCAGAATTATAGGTATCGCAAGATAAAAAACGACACTGTAAATAATTCGATGCATAGGGACTCAACCTGTGAACTCAATAGGCTACCGACGGTAAGCCGAAGTAATTGGGAAAAGCTCCCTTATGCCGATATAATTTGATTCTAGCAGTTGGAATGAAAGCTGTTTCGGCTCTCCCGGCATAGTCACACAAGCACGAACGGCAGCAAAGCGCTAAGGTAACGAATGACATCAAGCTATTCAACCGACATCGTCATATTTGGCGGTGGAATTGCGGGGCTCTGGCTGCTGAATCGCCTGCGCACTGAAGGCTATCAGGCGATATTGTTAGAGAGTGAGCAACTAGGCTGCGGCCAAACCCTGGCCTCCCAAGGCATCATTCACGGCGGCCTTAAATACGCACTGAACGGCGCCCTTAGCGGAGCGGCCAATGTCATATCCGATATGCCTGCCCGGTGGCGTGCCTGTCTCGCAGGTGAGTCCGATATGGACCTGAGAGGTTGCCGGGTACTAAGCGAACACTACTATATGTGGTCCGACTCGGGATTTCGCTCGAAGCTCAAGACTTTCCTCGGGAGCAAGAGTCTTAGCGGTCGCGTGTCGGCAGTGGCCGAAAAACAATATCCAGATTTCTTCAAACAAGCCACGGTTGAAGGGACACTCTATAAACTACCTGACTTTGTGTTAGATACTGCCTCCTTATTACAACTGTTAGCTGACAAGCAGCGTGAACATATTTTTCGAGTGGCTCCTGAAAGCTACAGTTTTGAGCGAGACGACAAAGCTCAGGTAAGTGCTATCGTAATCTCAGATGGCGAAAAGAAGTTTTCAATCGAAGCACAACGATTTATCTTTAGCGCAGGCAAAGGCAATCAGCAGCTCATCAATGATGCCGGTTTAGAGAAACCTAAGTCTCAGCTACGCCCCCTTAATATGGTCTATGTGAAGGGAAAAAGTCTTCCCAATGTGTTCGTGCACTGTATTGGTGACAGTTTCAGCTTAACACCCAAACTCACTATTACATCTCATGAAGATGCGGATGGAACAACTGTTTGGTATCTCGGTGGCGAACTAGCAGAATCTGGCGTAGGCAAGGACAGAGAGTCTCAAGTTAAAGCAGCGCGCACCCTTCTGCATAACTTGTTCCCATGGATGGATTTTGAAGAAACAGAATTTAGCTGCTTTACTATCGACAGGGCAGAGGCAAACGTCAACAACAACTATCGACCGGAAGATGCCTTCTTCATAGAAGAGAGCAATGTGTTTGTTGCATGGCCAACGAAATTAACCCTTACTCCCAATCTGGCCGATAAGCTTATTGAGCGTCTTGCAGTGAGCAACCTTACTCCAAAATCTACTGCCAACCATCAAGGTCTGAGCGATGTGCTCGAGGCCGCAGAAATCGCTACTTCACGCTGGGATTAGAATCGAATGAGCTTGGCGAAAAGAATGTTGGGTGCCACCGGCATACAGGTCTCAGTACTCGGCTTGGGCACGGTGAAGATAGGTAGAAATCAGGCTGTTAAGTACCCGTCCGGTTTCTCGCTTCCTTCCGACGAGGAAGTCTCCCTCTTGATTGCGCAGGCGAAGGAACTTGGTATCAATTTTATCGATACGGCCCCAGCCTATGGTAGCAGCGAACAGCGCTTGGGCCGGCTGCTTACGAATCGCGAAGACTGGGTCATCTGCAGTAAGGTCGGCGAAGAGTTCGCATCAGGTCAATCCTATTACGATTTCTCCGCTGAACATACACGCCGTAGCATCGAGCGCAGCCTACGCAGTATAAAAACAGACTACCTGGATATCGTATTAATTCATTCCGATGGTCAGGATTGTAGAATTCTGGAGCACAGCGATTGTCCTGAAACACTATTACGATTGCAGGAAGAAGGCCTGATTCGCGCTGTGGGCATGTCCACAAAGACTGTAGAAGGCGGCATGAGAGCCGCCGAGATGCTTGATGTAGTGATGGTAACTTACAATCCTTCTATGCAAGACGAGGCGACTGTGATCGACCATGCACACACACTAGAGAAAGGAATTCTCGTAAAGAAGGCACTCAATAGCGGGCACGATTGCTTAGCAGGAGAAGTAGATGCCAAGGCAAAAAGTGAAAGTCTTACACAGAAAAATTTGCGCTTCGTCCTAGGCAGAGAAGGCGTGACTAGCGTAATAGTCGGCACGATCAACCCTAAGCATCTTAAAGAGAATGTCGAAGCTGTTGAGCAGATATAATCTTATCAATATTTTTTACAAGTCTTAGCCAGAATCCTTCATCTTCTCCACGATGGCCGACGTAGAACAGTCATCGAGAAATTCCAGAGCCTTAACCTCACCACCATAAGATAGTACGTATTTACCCCCTACGACTTGATCCAGAGAATAGTCTCCGCCTTTAACTAGTATGTCTGGCTGTAATGACTCTAGCAATGACTCGGGCGTATCTTCGTCAAAACTTACCACCCAGTCTACGGCCTCAAGCCCATCGAGGACTGCCATTCTTCTTTCCACAGGATTAATTGGGCGACCTGGTCCCTTTAATCGCAGAACAGAATCGTCGGCATTGATCGCAACTACGAGTCTGTCACCAAGTTTTCTGGCCTCACTAAGATAACCTACATGCCCGGCATGAATAATATCGAAGCAACCGTTGGTGAATACGATCTTCTCTCCATGAGCCTTGGCATCGTGCACGGCAATCCGAAGCTGCTCTGCCGTCATAACGCCCATGCCCGAATTCTGCTCTGACATTATTTCTCGTCTAAGCTCCGGACCGCTTATCGCCGCGGTTCCAAGCTTGCCTACAACCAGGCCTGCCGCAAGGTTTGCGATAGCTGTTGCATCGGCAATGTCATCGCCAGCTGCTAGCGCCGAGGCAAGCACGGAGATAACTGTATCGCCCGCACCAGTGACATCGAATACTTCACGCGCTCGCGCTGGCAGATGTAATTCTTCTGAGTCGGGACGCAGCAGAGTCATGCCATGTTCACCACGAGTAATGAGCATCGCCTGAAGATCTAGCTCGCTCATGAGTGCAAGGCCCTTCGTTACGAGTTCGTCTTCATTGGCACAAGGTCCGACTACGGCTTCAAATTCATTCAGATTAGGTGTTAGTAAAGTCGCGCCGCGATACTTTTTAAAATCGGTTCCCTTCGGGTCGACAATGATTGGAATATTCTGTTTTCTCGCAAGTGCGATAAGCGCGCTCACATCATTCAACGCGCCTTTGGCGTAGTCCGAAAGAACGAGCGCCTGTGCGCTCGGTATTAATGACTCCGCAAGGGTCTGTAACCCGGCAACGTCTTGCTCATCGAACTTGTCTTCAAAATCGAGTCGAATTAATTGCTGATGCTGACTAATTACCCGCAGCTTGGTGATTGTAGGTTTGTCAGGCGAGTGCAGAAATTCGCAGTAGACACCGGCGGCGGTCAGGCGAGATTCCAGATCCTTCGCATTGTCGTCCTCGCCCACTACGCCGATCAGAGTTGCCGCTGAACCCAGAGCCGCAATGTTCAATGCCACGTTTCCCGCGCCACCCGGTCGATCTTCCTGATTACCGACTTGCACGACGGGTACTGGCGCCTCGGGGGAGATACGCGAAGCGGTACCATGCCAATATCTATCCAGCATGACATCGCCGATAACTAGCAGCTTGGCCTGTTGAAAGGGTGGCATCTCAAGTTTCATCTATGTGTTCCCGCTACATTTTTACTGGATTCACTGGCGGCAAATCATATCACAAGGATGAAAAGCAGGAATAATGCACGGTAAGGATCAGATCCTCAGCGCTACATCAAGAATGTTGGCGAAGGGCTTGATACAGCTTCTATTGAATTCATCTCTGCAATAAGCCCGCAGTAAGGGGGATATTTCATCCGAACAATCAGGGCCCCAGGCCCGTGAGGAGGGAATATCCCCCTTACTGCGGGCGATTAGGCATCCCAGACTAAAGTTCAACAAGAATTCCGACATTTGTTGCAAAAAGTGGGAAATTAAACCAATATTTTTTGCTTCTTTACGCTTAAAGTGGGGATTTCTCTAAGCCTATAGCTTCTTTTCCATTCGCAGCCTCACAAACTGCAGCTATTCGCAGGCTTCTGCTACAATTCGCGCCAATAAGAGCGATAAACCTAATATTCTCCTAACACTCCCAGCATCCATTCTGGTGCTAGCTGGCATACCTAGTGGCTGAAGACTCGCAAAAAAGAACACCTCTACGCCAGTTCGCAGGACCGCGCTACTGGCCGACCTGGCTGGGCCTCAGTGCTATGTGGTTAGCCGCACACCTGCCCTACGCAGTGCAAATTCGCCTGGGCCAGGGCGTAGGCCTGCTTAGCTACTATTTTGCGAGGTCGCGCCGGCATATCTGCGAGGTCAATCTGCGCCTGTGCTTTCCCCAGTTAAGCGATGAGGAGCGCCGGAGACTAGTAAGAAAGACGTTCCTCTCCAATGGCATAGGCCTTATGGAGGTGGCGATCGCGTGGTTTCGCAGCCCAGAGGACTATCGCTCTCGCACTACGGTGACGGGGCTGGAAAACCTGGAAGCAGCGATTGCTCAAGGGAAGGGCGTATTGCTTCTGTGTGCGCATTTCTCCACCTTAGAGTTCGGTGGCTTCTTGTTTAATCTAGTTGGGGATATGGATGTTACCTACCGTCCTAACAAGAACCCTCTGTTTCAGGCCGCGATGTTCAATGGCCGCATTCGACACTTTCGCCACGTCTATGACAGAAAAGATGTACGCGGCGCAATGCGCAGCCTCAAGGCTGGACGCATTCTGTGGTACGCGCCGGATCAAGACTATGGGGCGAAACACTCTGTATTCGTCCCATTCTTTGGCGTAGAGGCAGCGACGATTACCGCCACCGCCAGATTCGCCAAGGTCAACGATTCCGCCGTGTTGTTCTATAGCCATTATCGTAATGAAGATAACTCGGGGTATCATCTCGATTTCAGCCCTCCCCTGCAGGGATTTCCAAGCGGAGACGCCGAAGCCGATGCTCGCAGGACCAACGAGCTGGTTGAAACGGCGATCAGGAAACAGCCAGATCAATACATCTGGCTACACAAGCGCTTTAAAACCCAGGCTGCAGGACAATCTGCACGACCCTACTAGTCTGACGATTGATAATGTGAGTGAAGATGAATCTAGATTGGCGACAAGTTGACATCAGGTGGTTCGCCGTAGCGGCGAGTCTACTGCTATCTGTTATCACCCTGCTCAGCCAAGAGATTCCGAATTCCGATGCCTACACCTATGCTCGCACGGCGGAAATATTTCTCGCAGATGGCCTCAAAGCGGCCTATCAACATTATGCCTGGGCAAGCTACTCTATTCTTATTGGCATAGTATCCTGGTCCGGGCTCGATATTTTCTCCGCCGGCTTGCTAGTCAACGCGCTGTTCTATGCTCTACTCGTTTATGCGTTCTTGAGCATCGTAAAAGAAATCAAAGATTCACGACCGCTGCTTGTACTCGCCGCAATTAGCATACTGGTCTACCCGCAGCTGAACGAGTACCGTGAGCTAGTAATTCGTGACACAGGCTTCTGGGCACTCTCGCTATTCGCACTCTGGCAGTACTTGCTCTACACAAAGACCCAGTCAACGCAGCACGCAGTAGCTTTCTGCGCCTCTCTGTTAGTCGCCGCATCGTTACGCGCAGAGGCGATCGCTTATCTAGTGTTTACACCGCTAGGACTACTGCTTGATTCACCGAATGGACACTGGCGCACGCAGCAGGCTGCTCCTTCGAGTGTATGCCATCATGATTGCCTTATCCGCCGGCCTGCTTATTTTTCTAGCCCTGATGGGGCTCAATGTCGCACAACTGTTTATCGATTTTGCGTCAATCTATGAGCCCTTCATCACCAGGAATTTTACCCTGAATGATGAAGAGAGAGCGTTTCTGGGCTCTTTGTTATTCACAGAGTATGCCGCAACGTTCTCCCGAGAATACATCGAGATCTTCCTGTTAGCCGGGATGATAACAATTCTCCTGGCTAACCTGATCAGCGCAATCGGCGTACCTTACCTGCTTGTCTTGATTGTGGCGCGACTTAAACGAAAAATACGCCTGGACAGAGAAATTGCAGTACCGCTTATCTTCTATCTCTGCATAAACCTTATAATACTGCTAGGTTTTCTCCTACTTACCCGCTATCTAACCAGTCGCTATGCGATACTGATGTGCATCTCTGCTAGCGCTTTTCGTACCGATAGTCATGCTGCATTTTCTAGAGTCTGCGAAGCCATCGAATCAGAATAGAATGCGTATCGTTATCGCAATATTCTTCAGCTACTGCGCAATCGATTCTTACTATAGTTTCGGTGAGTCCAAGTCCTATGTAAGGGATTCGATCGAGTGGATCGCACAGAACACCGATGAAGACACAGGGCTAGTGACAAATAATCATGCTCTGGCCTATTTCAGCGGCAGAGTAGAGAGCTACGATCTGACGCAGAGAAACCTAAGCGAAGACGAAATTCTTACCAGTGAGGTAGGGGACACGATAGCGGCGGAGCTCAACTTCGAAACACAGAGGCTACTCGAGCGAGAAGGTATAGCAGAGAAGTTGAAGTTGCTGGCCTCTTTCCCGAATTCAGAGAAGCAGCGTATTCTGATTTTTCAACGTGTGGAATAGGGCGCGCCGCCCTTCTTCAGATTACCATTCGTCCGGAAGCTCTCGTTTGCTAACTAGCACATCTTCCATTATCAAATAATCCAAGTCCGTTCCAAGAAACATATTGAGCGCATCCTCGGGCGAACACACCAGGGCTTCTCCGGGTCTATTCAAGCGTGCATTGATCAACATGCCGTTACCGGTTTCTTTCTGAAAGCTTAATAGCAGCCTGTGCAAGTCTGGATTACTCTGCGCATCGACGATCTGCGTCTCGGTGCTATTGTCCACATGCACTATGGCAGGATACTTTGCAGCCCAGTCGCCGCTGGCCTGTACAGCACGACACATATATTTGTCGTGCTGCTGGCCGGGAATAAATTCTTCTGCGACGCTATCCAACGCACATACCGAATAGGGCTGCCAGGCTTCGCGAAATTTAACCTGATGATTAATCTTCTCGGCGACCTCGGGAAAGTTAGGGTTCGCCAAGATACTACGATTGCCCAGCGCCCTCGTTCCGAATTCCAGGCGGCCTCTGTACCATGCGAGCAGATGCCCCTCGGCGAGAATCTTTGCCGCCTTTTCATAGGGCTTCTCCAGAACCTCCCAGAGCGGTTTGTCCCGGTGCGACTTGCAGGCGTCGATACACTGCGCCGTGCTATACGAAGGACCTAGGAACATATTTCTAACAGGGTTAATCTTGGTTCCGGATTGCCTAACCACGTAGCTGGCGGCTCCGATTGCGGTACCGGCATCACTGCATGCCGGGTGTACGATCAGTTCTTTGACGTTTGGAAGATTCGCAAGATGCTGATTCAAGCGAATATTCATAGAGCCTGTTCCAGCGATAGCGAGGCGTCCGGATTCCTCCAACACATCCGATAGATAGTGCTGTATCAGCTGCGCAGATAGATCTTCATAGAGCTTCTGAATCGCAGCCGCGTAGTGGACGTAAGGATCATCCACCAGGTTACCTACCCGCCTAGGGCCCAGCTTATCCACGAGCTTCTGGCTGAAATAGTGACCCTTGGATTTCGCCTTGTAACGCCGCAAACCCACGGTGCCAATCAGAGTATTGTCTACGATAAACTTCTTGCCATTAAATTTGGCTAAAAAAGAGAGATCGTACTTGGAGGCATCACCGAAGGGGGCTATCCCCATCACTTTAATCTCGCCCTTAAGAATTTCGAAACCTAAGTAATCTGTCAATGCCGCATACATGCCACATAGGGAATCGGGGTTATAGAACTCTTTTACTTTTACGATCTTGCCGTTCTCGCCATACCCCAAGAAAATATTCGAATACTCACCTTTCGAATCGACGCAAAATATGGCCGTCTTACCTTTCTGTTCATTCAGATGGTAGGCACTACTCGCATGGGCGAGCTGATGCTCTACAGGAACAATCTTTATCTTGTCGGCGGGAATGTGCAGCTTTTCCAGCAAGGCATGCAGATCGATAATATATCTGCGATAGCGTCTATTCCCATTGAACAGGCTATCTACCGCCCTGTCTGGAGCGTACCAATGCCTATAGGCGTGGTGCCAACGGGCTTTCGTAAACAGACTAATGGGGGCAAAGGGAATGGCTACCTGGTCGATGTCGGCCGGATTGACTCGCGCAATCTGCATGCAACGCCGTGCCGAAAGATAGGGAGCCTCGCCATAGGCATGCTTTCGCCTGATCAGGCGCTCTTCTTCAACCGCAGCGACAAGCTCACCGTCGATAAAAAGTGCCGCGGCGGGATCGTGCCCGATTGCTCCTGATAGACCTAAGGTAACGACGCTCATAGACTAAGCCAGTTTAGTACTCTGCCGCTTCACTAAGCAGCTTGTCGACTTCGGGCTCAAGTAGTGTGCCCAACCAATTTTTTCGAAAACGCTGTAAATCTTTGCTGAATTTTTCTTTAAACTTCGCGTCAGTTCTGTGCCTCACCATGGCATCTAGATCAAGCACGTGCAATATCTTTTCTTTGACCAGAAAATTAGTCGCCTTCATGTCACCATGACTGATTCGGTAGTCGGCAAATATTCTGAACAGATCTCTAAACAGAGCCACGGTCTCTTTCTCGTTAGTCTCGAGTTCCTGCTTGCTCCACGCTGTCTCCAGGTCGCTTCCTTCGATATATTCGCAGAGAAAGTAGGCACGGCGACGGAAGATCCAGAACACCCTCTCTTCCAGAAAAAGAAGCGGGTGTGCGGTAGGCACACCTAACATTTCAAGAATGGATGCATTTCGCCAAGAATGATAAGCGCGACTCGGCCTGCATGCCCTGGATAATCCATGCCAGAAGCTTTTGATATTGTATCGCTTAAGCACATAATTTTTCTTGTCGATTTCTATCAATGCAACGGTGGATGAATTGCCATCTTTCAATAAGGGTTGTCCTTCAATGAAGGCATCGGGGTCACTGATAAACCTATCGAGTTCGGGAGAGTGGATAGTTCTGTCATAGACATAGAAGAAGCCCCCGCCCTGTTCACAGCGATGTGCCGTTGTTGAGCGAGTCAGCTTGCGCTCATACCCGTTAAGCCGCCTACGCCTCGCCTGTCTAATCATCTGCGCAAATTCAACAGCGTCTACTTCGCTTGTCTTTGCTATGTGTTGGCTATAGAGATCGAATAGCTTCGAGCTCTGCGTATCTTGCGCCACCGGGAACTGCGCCAGAAAATGGGCGAAGTTTTTGAGGCGAGTTTCAGCGTCTAGAGAACCACCCCTACTCTTGATATCTCCACCATCCAGCACATAGACTACGTCCTTCGACAACATAAAGTTATCGAGATGAATATCGTTTTGCCAGAGCCCAGCTTGATGACAGTCGGCAACGGTCTTTACACCCATCTCTAGAACTTCTGTCTTTGCCTCTTCGCTCTTAGCCTCATCGAACAGTGCAGCCAAGCTGCTGCCTTCGTGCAGATATTCGATAATCAGCAATCCTGCGTTGCCGTCGGCAGTCGAAGATTGTAAGTGCAGCTTTGGCGTCGGGATACGTGCCTGACGTAGAGTGTTGATGCCAGTGATGTCCCTAAGCAGCGCACGCTTCCATCGATTCGGACGAATGAATATTTTTACGATTACAGCGGTGTTGCGCCAGCGGCTCAGGGCGACCAGGCGTTTTCCGGGGACTATCCGCAACAATGAATCTATCGTTAGTTCTTCGTCACCATGTTCAGCAGAGATACTGATACTAAAAGGTGTCGGTATATGACGACCCATGCGAACCAGTTCTGAGCTAGAGAATACTGTCATATGCTAATCCGCCGGACCCAATTTCTTGTACATGGCCATAGCCCGCTTGTGTACCGCACCCCAGAATGTTCCATCTTGCGCCAATGCATCACGCAAGTTCTGCCCGCTGTATATCTTGATGAATCTATATAAGTCGCGCTGCGTTAGTCCAATCTCTAGAGCCGAGTAGAGAAGCCCGCTTATATCTTTGATGACCCAGCGCATCCCTAGAGGATTCTTAATAAGCGCTCTGTGGAGATCGATAAGATACAGATCGAAATCTTTCCCTGCCTTGCCCTCGCCTGTCGTCTTGTTCAGCTGCGTATTCTTCGGCAACAGAAAGTGGCAGAGATAATAATCTCTGTGACAGATACCGTTCTGGTGTAGCTCTCGACTGATGTTAGCCAGCTTGCTCAGAAGTTTATGCTTCACTGCAAAAGCAGGAGGGTTCTTCCGCCAATCTTTGCAGTAGTCTTCGAGGCTTATAGTCTCAACCAGATCCTCTGTGACGATAAGCGACTGACGGCTAGCCGGGTTCCAGCCCTTGCTGCCATAGGCTACAGAGGTCATCGTGGCCAGGCCAAGAGAATTGAGCTTCTGAATTGCTTGCCATTCGTTCTCGGCGCCGAGTATGGGCATACGTAGCTGGAGAACGTTCTTGAGAATTTCCCTCCAACCCACACCGAAGTGCTGCTTGACGAAATAGCTCTTACCCGCGAGTTCAAATTGCAGGGTCTTCCTGCCCTTCACGTGACGATAGACTTTTCCTTCTAGGCCCTGCAAATTTCGAAACACATCTCCCTCGGGGAGGTCTCTGGCGAAATCTTCATTCAGATAGTGCATAGGTGCGCCTTAGGCTTCTTTCGCCGCAAATTTCTCGATGAAGTTCGCTACGACAGCCGATTGCGAATATAGCTCGTCTTGCCTTCCATATTCCAGACCATTCTTCGACCAATTCGCCGTGTCCAAGCCCTGTAACATCTTCACCAGGTAGCTATCTAGTTGCTGCTGCTGAAATGGCTGGTCACATACCAATCCTGACTCGGCCTGCTCGATATGGAAAGCATAACCACAGCTAGAGGTTGTTAATACTGGAAGGCCCGCAATGGTCGCCTCTAACAGCACATAACCGGCACTCTCAGAATAGGCCGGATGGAGCAAGAGGTCTGCTGCAGCGAGAAATCTGGGAATATCATTCCTGCCCGGTAATACAGTGAAGTGTTTAGCTATTCCAAGTTTTTTCGCAAGCCTTAGATAGCGGCCTGGATTATCCTGCCCTATAAGCAGGTAGTGGCATTGTTCCAGCTCTGACTTGGGAAGAGATGCCAGCGCTTGTAACGCCCTATCGACCCCCTTCACCCGAAAGCCGGAGCCTACCTGCAGTAGCAATTTCGTCTCCAGTGACAGTCCTAGTTCCAAGCGCACTTCATTCCCGGCGGTCTTGTCAATCACATCGACTTTTCTGTCCATCGATATTCCTGGTGGAACTTGATGAAGTCTGGGTCCACAGCCTGGATAGTATTTCTCGAAGGAAGCCCGCTGTTGCGGCGAAAGGATTAGCACTTCGGTATGCTGATTCGGTGCAAACACTGACTCCTCAAAGTTCTTGAAATGCTTAAAACGTGGCGTGAATTTGTAGTAGAAACCGCGCTGCTCCGTCGCCTTCTCCATAAAGCAGGGATCCGCGGCAAAATAGATATCGAGTAGCGGCATCTTGTTAAATCCGATGACCAGACTCTTGCTCTGTTTTTTAAGAGCTGCCTGCACCCATTCAGTGTAGGCCTCATTTCGTTTTATACGATTTCGCGTAGAAACCGGAACCAGTATGACGTTAATCCCTTCTGGAACATCACCATCCCAACGTAGTGTATAAACGGTAATCTCATGTCCGCGGGACGCACACTCTTTCGCTATACGGAGAAAATCTCGCTGCAATCCGCCAAATGGAAAGTAGGTGTAGATGAGAAAGCTCAGTTTCATTAGATCGTTTTTCTTCTTCTAAGATTTTTCTAACAAACTCTGGAACTGCTGCCATACTTCAATCGGACCATGGGATGCAAAGCAAGGAGGTGTGATTTTGAAGGAGTCTCCCGCATATTCTTCGGTAACTCCCGGACCCGAATAGCTGCAAGTCTTCTTCACACAGGGAGCACAATTTAAACTCGAGTTAAGATGCAGCTGATTGTTCCCGAAGGTGCCCGATAGTCCGGGATCTGTTGGTCCATAGAGTGAGACAGTAGGCTTCGCCAGTGCCGCCGCCAGATGGCCCAGGCCCGTATCTACGGCGATGACTCCATCAGATTGCTGTATGTACTGAGCGAGACCCGTCAATGACTGCTTATCCAATACCTCTACCTGCCCGTTACCCTGCGCAATATACTCTGCACGTAGTTTTTCTTCTGGATTCCCCCATGGCAGAAGCACTTTATATCCGGCCTCAGTGCTAATCTGTGCGAGCTGTCGCCAATACATTTCTGGCCAATGCTTTGTTTGCCAAGTGGTGCCGTGTAGAAACACTAGCTGCTTGCTAGATTTCTCTATTTTCTGTTGGCTTCCTTCAATTCTGCTCAGGTCAATGCCGTAGTCAATTTGATCTGGGTCGTACTCATATTGAAGTGCTCTGGAGAATAATTGTCTAACTCGATCGACTGCGTGTTCAGTCCAGGGAACAGAGTAGACCTTATTATAGAAGAGCGTAGCCATTGGCTCCCGAATAGTTCGGTTGCTTAGCCCGACGGTTAAGCCCTTCGAGAGACGACTAATAAAACCACTCTTGATTAGTCCCTGGGCATCGATTACCAGGTCATAGTGTACGCCCTGTAATGCGCGTTTGAACGCACGAAACTCATGACTCATATAAGTCTTTACTATGTTGCCCCGCCATCGCCGCAATGCCACAGGTATTACATTCTCTACAGCTGGGTGCCAGCCTGGCACCTCTACGAAGTTTTCCTCAACCACCCAGTCAAACTGAATACCGCTGCGCGCACGCTGCGCATCGGTAACTGCCGGAAGTGTGTGTATCACATCACCGAGAGAAGAAACTTTTACTATTAACACTCGCAATGAACTATCCCTTTTCTATACTCTTTAGTACCCAGTCTGTTACTGAGTGCTGTTTGAAGTTGTTAGCTCATCAATAGCGCGTATGGCTAGCGCCGGGTCAAGCTCGGTCAGACATTTCTTGTGCCCCAAGGGGCACTCCCTCTGGAAACACGGCCTACAATCGATATCTGTAAATAGTAGCTTCGACTTACTGCTCAATGGTGGCGTGAAGTCGGGCGACGTTGAACCATAAAGTGCAACCACCGGCTTATCAAGCGCGGCAGCAACATGCATTAAGCCAGAGTCATTTGATATAACGGCATCGGCAACAGAAAGAAGATCTATTGCCTGCGCCAGGCTCGTCATTCCCGCCAGGCTCACACAACTGAGTCTATGCTCCGGGGAAAGTAATTGAAGGACTTCCTCGGCAACCTCAGCATCCTTCTTTGAGCCGAATATCCAAACTTTCCAACCTTCGTCAATCTTCTTGCTGCAGGCGGTGGCAAAATGCACGGCCGGCCACTGCTTGGCCTCTCCAAACTCTGCCCCTGGGCAGATTGCCAGTATCCGATTCTGCCTGTCCAGACCAAAGCTTCTAAGCGCCTCTTCAACTGAAACCCTATCCGTGTGTAACCTAGGCTCGGGAATGGCTGCGGGCGGTTGATCGGAAGCAGGAAAGGCAAGCGCGGCGAAACGCTGCACCATAAGGGGGTATGCATTCTTATCGAGACGCCGACAATCGCTTAGCAGAATATTTCGCCACTCCCCTCTCCACGCGACTCGATTTACAATCCCTGCATGAAAAGGTATCAATGCCGACTTAAAAGAATTGGGGAGAATAATTGCTCTGGTAAATTGCTCGCCGCGCAGAGACTTGCCCAATGCGCGGCGCTTTCCCAGCCCTAAGTCTCCATGGCCTAAATCCAGACCAAGCCCCTTTTCTACCTCCGGCATTCGATCCAGTAGTGGTCGAGTCCAATCGGGGGCCAGCACTGCAATCCGACAGGCTGGGTATTCCTGCTTCAGGCACATGAATAGAGACTGCGCCATCACCATATCGCCAACCCATGCTGGTCCTATGACCAGAATATTCTCTTGGCTATTTTGCGTCATCTAAATCACACTGTTTGATCTGGAGAGGATGTCTTCAGTCTCTGTTTTCTGGAGTAACGCGTAGAATCTCTTTAACCGTCGTAATCCCGGCCGCTACTTTTTGTGCTCCGCTTAGGCGTAGACTTAGCATGCCTTCTTTGTAAGCCTGCTTACGGAGGGTGGGTAAGTCGCCCTTATTATCGGAGTGATTCTGCAAGGGTTCGGTGAATGGCATTACTTCGTAAATACCCTCGCGGCCTTTAAACCCCGTTTCACGGCACTCCAGACAGCCTACGGCATCATAGGCCTTCTTCGGCAGCTTCACTTTCCATGGGCGCGTCAATGCCTCCCAGACTTCTTCCTCTATCTGAGTTTCTACTTTGCAGTGCGGACAAAGAACTCGAACAAGACGCTGTGCCATGACACCAATAACGGTAGCTTTTATAAGATAGGAAGGCACCCCCAACTCCAACAGACGAGTGATCGCAGACGGCGCGTCGTTGGTATGCAATGTTGTGAATACCAGGTGGCCGGTTAGAGCCGCCTGAATCGCCATCTCGGCGGTGGGCAGATCACGCACCTCACCAATCATTATGATATCCGGGTCTTGTCGTAATAGGGCCTTCACACCATCGGCAAAATTTAGATCGATGTTCTCCTGCACCTGCATCTGGTTGAAAGTTTCTTCGACCATCTCGATCGGGTCTTCGATGGTACAGACGTTGACCTCTTCTGTAGCTAACATCTTAAGCGTTGAATATAGAGTCGTAGTCTTGCCGCTCCCCGTTGGCCCGGTAATGATTACAATGCCGTTGTTGTTCTTGATGATCTCTTTCCAGCGATTGAGATCTTCATTAATAAGGCCGAGTTCCTGAAATGGTTTCAACAATACTTCTGGATCGAAGATTCGCATTACTAGTTTTTCGCCAAAAGCTGTAGGCAAAGTAGAGAGCCTTAATTCTACTTCGTTGCCATTAGGGCTCTTGGTCTTGATCCTGCCATCTTGCGGTTTCCGTTTTTCGGCAACGTTCATTCGGCCTAAGATTTTAAGTCGACTCGTGACCGCCGCCAGCACTTGCATTGGCAAGGAATAGACCGTGTATAGCACGCCATCGATTCTAAAGCGCACGTTACCTTTCTCTCGCCTCGGCTCGATGTGGATATCACTGGCACGCTGCTCGAACGCATACTGTAAGAGCCAATCAACAACATTGACTATATGTTTGTCATTCGCCTCTGGATCTTTGATATGACCCAACTCCAACATCTGCTCGAGGTTTCCGATGCCCTTCGAAGTCGATCCGGTTTCTTGTGCACGACTAATCGAACTGGAGAGGCTATACATCTCTGTAGTAAGTCGCTTGATTTCTACCGGATTAGATACAACACGCACAATCTTCTTCTGCAGTACATGCTCTAGATCTGTTTCCCAGGAATCTATGTAAGGCTGCGCGCTGGCGATCTTCACTTCTGAGGTATCTACCTCTACAGCTAATATATGGTGCCGCTGAGTGAAGGCATAAGACATCACCTGGGTTACTTCGGCAGCATCGATCTTCAGTGGATCTATTCGATAGTATTCTTGGCCTGCTTGCGTGCTCAGGGCCATCGTCAGGGACTCGATGTCTAGCCTGCGCCCCGAGGACTTTTGATCTTCGATATGCAGATCGGCTATGTACTGAAGTATATGCTTGTCTCGATCTTCAACCGAACGGCGATTGTTGAGTACATAGTCGAAATCTTCTTGTTTAATTCGCCCATCGGCAAGCAGCCCACTAAGGAAGTCCTTCAAATCTAATTGGGAGTTTTTCTTGCGAGCAGGGTTTTTAACTTCATCGGTAGCTGTCATGTGATTCTTCTGCCGCGCCAAGTGATAATGAGATATCCAAGTTTAACCCCGCACCGAGCAAAAACAAACTCCAGGCAGGGCTAATTGGGATTGAGCGCACCGAACAGCGCACAGAGTACGGAGTCAGGGCCTTTCGAAGGGTATTGCCGCCACGATGATAAGGCCAGCGAAGGCCTGGCTACTGCTTATTCTATCAGCTTCACCCACTCACCCGCCTCGGGAGTGCCGCGGGGATAATAGCCATTGAGAAGGCGCAACGACCTTCCTCGCGCGATCGTTTGATTGAGCGGCTATGGATTGAGCGCACTAGCCGAAATCGAAGAATTCGCTTGCCTGAACGAACTTGATCTTCGCCTCAGTTGCCGAGCGATCTTCTCGCCCTGCTGATGTTCCCCTGAAGGTTCGAATTGATGCGAGCAGTAGTTCGTCGATCTCATCTACCGAGTCCGCGATCTGTTATCTCAGCCCTAAAAGTGAATACTCTGGAGCCATAAGTAGATAGCCGCTATTCTCTGGGTATTGCCAGTCTCCGGCGAGACGGCTACACCGGTATGTCCGACCAATCGATATTGTTCAAGCTTCTCAGACTTTTGCAGCTGGCTATCCCCAGCTTATCCGTTAATAAACAGACGAGGCTCGATATTCTCCTGTATTCGCTGCGCCTCGATACGAATAGTTCCGCGTTCTGGGTTAGACGCCGTAACCGTCGTTGTAGTCTCATCAATCTGCCACTCATCAGGGAATACGACGGTATAGCCAAGCAAGTCTTGATAGTAGCGATTACTCTCATCAACGCTTTTTGTTGCGTTACTTTTACCATAAATAAGGCCGTCTAGGTTTTCGCGAAACTTCTCATTATCAATTTGAGCAACATTAGTGTCTAGCTTACCAGCCTTAGCAATTATCTCTTGAAGTCTGCGATCAGTTCGTGGGTGACTTGAGAATGAGCCGTGGTATCCGCCACCGCGTCCCTATTACATGCTGGGCGAAGTTCTCGTAGCTTTTCAGCATTGAAAGCATATCGAAAACGGCTTCGGGTTCGTAGCCAGACTCGAGCAAATATTCTGCTGCCAATCCATCAGCTTCAAGTTCAAGTTCTCGGCCAAATCCTGACGAAGCTGCTCGCGCCAATATAGAGCCTAATTCAGCCAGCTGGGATCCTATATAACCGCTTCGCGTAGCTACTCCTGTGACAAGTCCTACCGCTGTTGCTGCACTCCTGCCCAATGTGTCTTTATTACCTTGCCGTTGAAAGTGGCGTGCTGATACATGCCCAACTTCATGCCCTAGTAGTGCCGCGAGCTGGGCTTCAGAATTTAGAAGGCCTAGGATTCCGCGGGTAACATAGATATACCCGCCGGGCGATGCAAAGGCATTTATTTCCTCATTATCGAGGATGAAAAACTGATAGCCAATGTCTGGCTGTCCACTCGATTCCACTATCCGAGCCCCAACATGACGCACATATTCTAAGAGCGATTCATCTTGGTATAAGGATTGTGTTTTTAATAGGTTTTCATGCTGCAGCGCCCCAATTTCCTTTAGGCGTGCCTCAGAAGTAAAAGTGGTAATGGTAGCCGTCTTATTCTTTTGTGATGCAGAGCATGAAGAGACAATAAAAATAAGAATAGTGGCGAAAAAAACAGGCCGCAGAACTCGCATGGCAAAGAGTTTTACTATCAATAAATTTGGGGCAGATTAAATTCATTAGAGTTCCAGATGTCTTATATTATTAACTACCGTTTACAAATTCTTTGAGTTGAGTTGCCAGTCGCGAGCAGGCGTTAGCCTCAACTCTGGCTATTAGCGGTATCGGGATAACAAGTGCAGGGAGATAAGACTGGCCTGTCGCATCGGTGCTTATGGTCCCTACGTTGGATAGGAGCCGACATCCCAGACTCGCGCGTCGAAGTTGGCGTCATCCTCCCAGTACCGAAGCCAAAGCAGCCTGCGCCGCCGGGGCCTATCGTACAGGATATCGATCCGCTGCGATCGGTAGTCTCTGTAGATCCGTCTAACCATACGATGTAGCGTATGCCTAACTCGGTCATCCTTCGGCCACTAGCATCTTCGGTCATAAGGCGTTCCAGGTCGCGGCTTCGCAGAGGAGCGGTTCTCGGCTCGAACCAGGGAAACATCGCGTCGACGAATTCCTGTTCGGGAACGATGCTAATGGCATCATCACCACGGGTCATGCGCTCGCCTACGCAATCTACGAATTCGGAACGAGTCTCATAGTCGCTAGCCTGTCGTCGCCCAAGAATAACTACAGACTCATTATTCTCGATGCCGGTTTCACCCTGACGAAACTCATCGATAGTCGTGGTAGTGCAAGAGGCAAGCCCAAGCAAAAACAATAGAGCAGTGCCTATCTTATTGATCTCTGGATAGTGCTTCATAATAGTCCTTGTGTGAATCGGCTCATGCGATAACTCTTAGCTTTCTGTCATAGGGTGTTTAACCAGTCTCTAACTTCCGGGACTTGAGTCAAAGCTTAATGAGAAAGCTCGAAGCCAAATCGCGCAGTGCTACCACGGCGGCATCATTGATTGACCGCTCAGCGGAGCGCATACGATTCGATCGGCGTCTTGCCATAGGAGGTCAACACCCAGTCGGCTATATACTCTCCATCGGTTGCCATCAGGCGCATATTGTATTTTATCCAAACTTCGTACACATCCAACTTGGTCTTGCTGGGCAGGGCCAGCTGGAACTCTTCAATGAGTGGAGCGAAGATAGCATCTACGCCTAGCATCTCCGCTTCTTCCAGAGAGCCCACCACCACTACCTCATCGAACATAGCCGGCAGAACTGCGTTGAATAACTCCACATGAGATTGCCCACTGGCGATATTGTATTCTTCCGTACCGGTTTCAGAATATTCGATATAGGCAAATTCGGTGAGAGCCGAATCATAAAAGACGGCCACCGAAAGCGGTAGTGGGCTGATATTAGGAGTGGGGAAGCTACCCTGGATCACGACATTGTTCACACCACAAGCAGATAGGCTGATTGCCGCAAGCACCGCAAGAACCCTCGTTCCCAACCCTGCCATCATTTGTCTTACTCTTTGCATGTTGAACCTTGCTCTGTAGCGCTGCTCTTTTGCAGCCTCTTTGCCACCGGCTTATTACTGAAAATCATTCAGACCTACAAATGTACCACCATTTCGCTGCGTCATCTCGCGCATTAGCGTGGAATAACGATAAACACTCTGCTTGGAATCGCGCTTGGCCAGGCAGAATATCACAGGAAAGCCAATGCCGTGTATCCGCACCAGCCTGTCTCCGTTCTCATCTTCCACATTAATGCGGTCAATCTGTCTGCAGCACCTCTTGAATAGACCCGCCAGGTTGAAAATCATCACCGATTACATAGATACTAATTTTCTTATCCGGTGAATAGAACGTATTGATAGCCCGTGTCACTCCTTCTACAGGGCTACTATTACTAAAAGGGTTCCATGTTCGCAGTGTGGATATAATATTATTGCGAGTTCCTGGCGTATCCGGGATCCACTGGCCGCGATAGGACGCGAACATGTAGTCGCCCATGTCATTCATGATCTGAATGCCCTTTACCTCCGGATAGACATTTAACGTGTCCTCAATCACCCCCAACATCTTGTTCCAGGCGTTGCCGAACATACTTCCCGATGTGTCGATAACGAAGATAATGTATTCACTGTCCACCGGCACCCCGCCTATTGCATTGTTTTCCGGGGCACTGCTGTTTGCGAGCAAGCGTTGCATCTCTTCGGTCATACTCTGCTGGGCTATAGCGAGTCGGCCCATCTCATCGGTGATCTCACTCGATAGTTGATTCGACGTTTGATAACGGCCCTGCACATCACTCAGATCCCGCTGCAAGCGAGCGATTCGGTCCTTCATCGCAGAGAGTTGTTCCTGCTTGGCGTTCAAGTCACGATTCAGAATCGTGGTCTCTCCACGTATGGCGAACAGCTGCTCCTGCAGCTCGGTGATCGCGCCTTCCGGCGGCACATCCACAAACTCGATAGAGATAGGCTCTCCGGACTTTGTAATCATCAGCAAGATAATCATCGCACCGAAGCCACAGGCAGCCACGTCCAGGAACGACACTGAAAAAGAATCTGTTTCTCCGCGTTTACGTCTCATGGCCAATCCTTCGAGGGGCTAATAAATGACCCACTCGTGTACTGTGCGAGTTGCCAGTAGGCAGCCGCCGCACTCGGGTCTCCTTCCAGCGGAAGCAGCACAACATTAACGGGTATACCCTGCGGCAACTCTTCTATCGCCTCTTCATACAGCTCTATCCTCTGCGATGGGGTCACCAAGGCATCCCGCGACCCGCGATCGCTTAGAGTGGGCAGACCGTCAGTAATCAAGAAAATATTGTCAGGCCGCGGTGACATATTAGCGACAGCCTTGAAAACCTGCTCTAAATTGGTGCCATTTTCTGGCACGATTTGCTTTACATTATCAATCGCTGTATTCAGCTGATCTCGATCTGCCACTTCCTGCCAACTGTCTCGGTCGCCACTCAATACAGACTCGAGCTCCTCATTAAATTCCCATATCTGGTAGCGACTCGTTATCGGTAGCTGGGTACTGATCCAATCTACAGTCTTGACTACTCTTTGCCACTTAGGCGCCTGCCTCTTGCGCTCTGCCGACATATTGCGGGTACGAATAATATTCACCAGCGTACTGTCGAGCATGCTCGCAGAGCTGTCTATTAGTATTAGAATACGCTGTCCGCCCAAAAACAGACCAGAAAGGTACTGCCGATTTCCATCACCCAGAAACTGGCGCGCACTATTACCGTCCTGCTCGAAGGCACTAGCCTGCAGTCGCAGTAGTTCCTCTTCCAGGGCTTGCACATCGGCGCGCAGTTTTGCTATGTCCTCTTCGCTGGCAACGCTTGAATTTTCCAATGCCGCCAGTTCTTGCAAGAAAGTCTGTAGTTGTTCCTGTATCTGTCTCGCCAGGCCCTCGGCGGTAACCACCTCGAAGCTAACATCGGAGAAGGTGTTGCGCAGTGCGACCAATCCCAGCTCACCGTCTCTCACCTCTTCTCGCAGTAGATTTACCTCGGCAGCCAGATCGGGATTCTGCTCTGAGGGGGTTTGACTGCTGGTGTGATCCAGAATCAGGAAAATCAGAATCACAGCACCAAAGCCACAGAACATGACATCCAGAAATGCCAGGCTGATAGGGTTTAGACTTCGTCGTTTCGACTTGGTGCTAGCCATTGCTTACCTGTATTAAACGAATTGTCTCACTCCCCTGTGCAGCTTGAATCAGGTCACCGAGGCTAAGCTCATGTCTCCCACTACGCTTTTTCTGATTCAATAGAAACTCTTGCTCACCGCTGTCTACATAGAAGCCACCCTTGTGCGCTTCTATTCTCCCTAGCTTCTCGGGAAGCTCTATAGAGCCCAGCGGAATAGCAGTACTGCCGATTAGCACATGCGTCGCCCGCTCCTGGGCCCCCTCATTCGACTTCCTGAGAGAAGGTTTGTGCGCTGCCGATTTCGCTTCGGCCTTAGGCAGTGAAGTGATTAATTGAATCTGGCCTTCGCCCTTCACGATGCTGTCTCTATTTTGCACAATAGCTCTACTGATTGCGTCAGCTGGAACTAGTTCCAAATCGAAGCTCTGGCCCAGAAACGAGTGAAGCCCGGGTAGTTCGGCAAACTCGGGACTCAGTAGTATCTTGCTTTGACCTGCCACCGCGAGTTCGGCGATCTGTTGCCCGATACTCTTGTAGTGTCTCGATAGATTATTAATTAAGCTTTCTCTAGGCATCTTCGCCGTGTGCACAGCAGTGTTAGCCTTCAGTTCAAGCATCAAGCTGTTCTGGTCGGTATCGTTATGGCGCAGCCAATCAGGTAGAGCATTATAGAGTTGTTGCTCCGACTCGGCGTCATGCTGTGGATTGAATCGACACTGCTGAATAAATAGCCCGGTAGCCAACTGCATCATCAGGTCCATAAAATTTTGACTGCCTACGCTGGGAACCTGTATCACGGACTCTCGCGTCAGCTGATTATCCCGCGCGATAATTTTGGTGAGCACAACCTGGTGCAGCTGCATCTCTGCATAAATAATAGATTCGGCATGTCCGGCCCAGTAGGCAGCCCCTAGTGCCGAGTCCACCATGCCTATGGTGTTAAAGGGGCTAGACTTGGCCAGCCCCAGCAAGATTGCGAGCTGCTGGTGCGTGAAATTTCCAGGCACAGCAAATATCATATCTGCATCCACGCCGCCTTCCTCGGCCAAATGCAGCAGGTGTGCATAGGCGATGTCGGCAGCATGACGAATACCAACCGCATGGCTGATAGGGTCCAGACTAAGCTCATGTAAATACTTGTTATAACTGTTAGTTGGCTGCAGCCTAGCCTGTTGTTTGGCAATCTCTCCCAGCTGCAGCTGCTTGTTGCCGGCCAGCGCAAAGCCGGGGCTCTCTACGAGAATTCCCGACTCATCCCCAACTCGAAGGGCGTTATCGTTTAACTCGATAACCTTCAAACTCATTTTCAGCTGTCCTTCTGTGGCACCTGGAGGTGCCTGAGCATTCTTTCGTCGCAGTAGGTCTGACAGTCCAATACCAGCCTGTCTTGAATCAGTTGCAGCTGGTGCAACACAAACATCAGCAAGATGCTGACCACCAGGGCTACGAATGTTGAATTAAAGGCCACGCCCAAGCTTACCGTAACACCGACTATGTCTCCGCTTACTGCCTGGTAGGCCTGCCCTAGGGCGGTACCGATACCACGTACAGTTCCGAGGAAGCCAATAGAGGGAATTGCCCAGGCAATATAACGAACGATGGTTAATTCCGTTTCCATGCGATCCGCTTCGGTATCGCAGGTCACTTTTATGGTGGTAGCAACGTCTTGAATATTCTGCGTGGATTGAAATCTATGCAATCCGGCAAGTAGCGCCCTGGGCAGGAGAAACTGCCTCTCCGAGTCCGGTAAAGCCTGTACCGGTCGCGCATAGTTGCGCGCATCCTCGGGCAATATACTTGCCCCATCGGAAACATTGATCAGCGTCCTTTCCAGAAGCGCCCTCTCCTTCAATGTCTGCTGAGTCTTCATGCCGATGATAGAGAGAGCCCACAGCAATAATATGATGCATGTCTCTTGTTCGAAGTCGCGCATAATTATATATACCGAGCGTTCCGGTACGAAATTGGGGTCCGTTTGCTGGAGCACGTTTTGCTGCTCTTGAATCAGATCGGCATTCGGCCGTATCACCGCCACGTAGGCCGCATGAACAACGATCACTGCAATAATCAGTGCCGCGACTTGATAGAGCGCTTCCGATAACAACCTTTGCTTCATACTAATTCCTTGGCTTACTTGTTCTGTGAATCTAAATATCTACGGGAAATGAAACACCCAAGTCCTGCGAAATTTGCTCCGTTGGAATAAAACGAACGGAGGAATCGGCCTCGTCTTCATCTGCTTCAGTAACTTCGGCGGCGATCAGCTCATCGCCCTCAAGCAAAGACTCTGAGTTCGAATCTTGCTGATCTGTAGCTTGGGAAGGTGGATCATTCTCTGCTCCAAGACCGAGCTGCCAAAAACATAGCAAGGCGAACAACAAAAGTTTACGCATGATTTTATTCCTCTAAATAGCGCGCCACGCGAAAGCCGACGTCATCTCGTACTTCTTCACCGAAATCACGAAACGAGAGTCGCAGCTCAGTAACCGAGCCATGCGCCCAACTAGAACCTCTTATAGTATGGAACTGACCCTCGGTCGGGCCCAGTGGATCAACCTCAACTCCACCAACAGAGCCAACGGCACCATAAAAATCATGCACCCACTCGGAGACATTTCCCGCCATATCATAGAGTTCATATTGATTAGGCTCAAAAGAAGCAACTGGCGACGTTGCGAGATAGCCATCGTCGTAATCAAACAGTACTTGTCCGAGATAGGACCGAGCAGTTACGTCTGCAAAATTTCCTGAATTCTCGGCTGGGGGCAGATCGCTTCCCCAGGAGTATTTCAATTGATTACCACTACCGTCTGTTCTTGCTGCCCAAGCCCATTCCGCTTCGGCAGGTAGCCGATAACCGGTGGAGTCTGGATTGAAACCAACTACGTCTTCGCCAGCAACGTCGTAGAAGTGTGGCAGAGACTCCTGGTCGCTTAACCAATTACAGAAAAGTGCCGCCTGCGCCCAGGTAATTCTGACAACCGGCTGCGCCTCATTATCGAGAGTTAATCCTTGCAAGGTACCGGAGCTATGCTCCTCGTTAAATAGCCTGTACTGGGCATTGGTAACTTCCTGAACGCCCAAATAGAAAGGCCTCTCAAGTTTAATATCACGAAGATTCTCATTAGGCCTTCTACCTGCCTCACGCCTCGAGGCTCCCATGGTAAAGGCCCCCGGATAGAATAGTTTAAGAGTTTGACCAGCAGCTGAAACAATTATTGGCTTGATCTGTTCCAGGCGCGCCTGCTCCAGCGACTTGAGAGCGACACTGATTACCTGCTCCAGACCCGGGCGCGAAGTAAATTCTGTTGAATAGGGGATAAATCCCGCCTTACGAATCTCAATCTGTTGACTGGCGGCCATCAACTCGATGGTCTGGTTTGCAGTCCCTCTGAACTGTCCATCTACATACAGTTCAGCATCTTCCGGTTGCGCCATAACACTGACAGTCATCAGTATCGGCTCAAGGGCAATAGTAATATCTCGCTCCTCATTCGCCTGAGTCCGTATCGAGAGCGAGTTGGAGTTATAGCCATTCTTGAAGAACGTAAGCTCATGATTCTCACCAGGCGCCAATGCAACTTCTAGCGGAGTGAGGCCCTTGAATTCGCCCCCAATTGTTACGCTGGCGGCGCTTGGGTTCGATTGTATAAACAATAGGCCATCTGCTGGCTCTAATTCCACCAGCGGTATAGAAAAATCTTCACCAGCCAAGATGTCGTATTCTTCCTGCCATGCCTTGTGCCCGGCGAATTTCAATACAAGATCGCGCTGACCCTGAATGATTTCGGCATTCAGGGGAGTGCTGCCAATAATCTCACCGTCAACCAAGATATCTGCGCCACTTGGGGTAGTGCTCAGACTTACGGTAGCCCATGCTTGCTCCAGACTGGCAGAGAAGCTCTGTTCAACCGAGCGGCCCTCTATAGTTATGGTATCGCCATAGTCCAGGTAGCGATCTTTGACGATAGAAAGCTGATGCTCGCCAGGCTCTACTTCAACATTCAGCAGAGGTGTCTGCCCGATATCAACACCATCAATTCTTACGCGCGCGTCAACCAGATCTGCACTGTCGAAACTGACTATGCCTGGCAATTTTCGCATTTCGAACGGGTGGGTTTGTGATTGCTCTTCGCTCACAAGAAGACGAGTCACCGTATCGTGATAGCCCTCGTTACGCAGGGTGATCTGATAGGACCCTGTTCGCATGAGATAGCGCTGGCCTAACTTGATGCTAGTACCATTGTCGATGCTTATCTGTGCAGTTATAGGATTGACCTCGACGAAGACCGACCTGGCCGTCAACACAAACCAGGCCGCCATAACAGAAACGAGTAGAAAGGTAGCCACAACAAGATGTAGCCATCTAAACCGGTAGGAAAAATTTTGGCTCTGCTCACTATGTGGCGTGAAATCGATTGGAACAATAGGGTCAGTTGCCCCATTTATGTTCTTTATGTCGTCAGCGTCGCTCATCTGTTATTACCTGCCCGCTGACGAGATGCGCTCATCACACCGAACGACCACATTCTCGGGAGTCAGCCCAAAGCCTACTGTGAATTCTTCGCGCACATCCCTATAGCCGCTGCGTTTTCCAACAGCCACATAGCGGCCCGGTTTCAATGAGAGTGATGTCTGTTCGAAAAATCCCAGCTCGGATATTCTGAGCAAGGTTACGTCTGTTAGGCTGTCAGATCTGAAAGAGATGTCGATTGGAACTTGAGAATTTTCCAAAAACTTCTCTAGCGTATCTAGCTGCCCAACTAATCTTGGCCCCGGTTCTGGAATATCGCGACCCACCCAATACCATCCGAGAGTTTCTTCGTACACCGCATCCTCAGAAAACCTTTCTGGATTAGCAATACCTTCCTCCAATAGCCGGTCTAGACCCGCCCTGCGATTGGCATAGTCACGGCCGTTAATGGCAAAAAGCAGATTGCTATCGATGGCCAAAACACTATCGTATTGATCAACCGCGTCCTGCCATTGTTCGTTTTTTTCTGCGGCGGTTATAAGTTCACGTATGCGTACTATTTCAGTATTCGCTATCTCATTCTCAGTCTGGATGATCGCGGCCTGAGCCTCATCCTGTTTTATACCCAAAGTTGACGCTCTCTGAAACTCAGCGATGGCTTGCTCAGGTTCACCCTGTTGCAGTAATACATAACCACTGGACATTATTTGGGCAAATTCACGCTCAGTGATGCGCAGCGACACTTCGGCAACTTTCTCAGTTGCTATCTCGTTATAACTGTCAAGACTAAGGACTTCATTGTAATTGGCAAGCGCCTGCTGCAACTGTCCGCCTTCCTCTAACTCTCCCGCTTCGGTGAGTAGTGCTGTGACAGCATCCAGGGTCAATGCGCGTTGCTCGCCAATCTGTGCAGCTTCATTCTCAGGATCGAGCAGCAGGGCCAGCGTGTATTTGGCAAGGGCTTGGCTTGCATCTACGTCAATCAATGCGCGCTCGCCCTCGATCAGCGTCTGTTCCACTACCGTAGGCACGTTATCGATTAATTCCTGCAAACCATCACGTCCAGCCTCATAGGACTCACGGGCCAGTAAAAAGTCCTGTGCGCGATAATACTCGTCTCCTATACTCGCCTGCTCCAGAGAGGTCTCATACTTTTGCTGACCCCATAGCGCAACGTCTAAAACGTCTAACTCGCCCTGGCTCGCTAATAGTTCGGCAAGCACGTCCTGCGCCTCCTTTCTCCGCAAGGCTCGCTGTGCCTCTTCGAATGGGGAGATCGCGCTTGCGGCGGGAGCAGTTCTTTCGGCGGTTGGGGTTTCGACTAGATCGGCGCGCCTTTCCAACGGCAACTCATAATCGGACACTACAGAGGGAAGAACGAAGATCACCAACAATGCGAGTAGGAGCAATCCACCCAAGCCAATCCATACCCACGGCGAGGGTTTCTCCGCTGCAACGGTGGCAGCTTGATTTAAAAATACTGAATTGTCATTTTGATCAAAATCAACGGTGTCAATCTTGTCGACATCTTTATCTGGCATAGCGCATTCTGTGCGTGGGCAGACCCACTATTATGGATGAACCGATTAAATATCACCTACTTCTGACGCATAGATATCAGACAAGATATCTTTCCACTGGGCATACTGCTCTTCGACCGAGCCGGTTAGTGTGATGGTACGATCGTCCAAACTAAATACCCGTGGAGCTACTTCGTTTTCTAATGACTCACCCAATTCTTCCAATGCTTCCATGTGAATTCTGGCTTCCGCTCGCTTATCGAAGCCACTCTTGATAAGATAAGCGCCCGCACCAACACCCACCGCGCCGCCGGTCTTGAGTCGCATAGTTCCCACCATTGGTTGCCGCAGCCAGGCCACCCAGAACGGCAGCCGCACCAGCTGCGAATCTTCGATTAGCTGAGGCGCGTAATTCTCTTAGTGTAATTGTTTCTTCGTAGCTCAACTCCCGCCAAGTGTCATAGGGCAAACGCATCTGCCTTACATAGGTTGCGTAATAATCTTGCACGGTGTCGATGAACATGAAGTCGCGCTCTCTTATGTCACGCACTCTCCGTAGCACCGGATCAGATTCAGCGGGCAGAGAAACTATCTGTAAATTGCCGCGGCGATCGGTTGCTAGGTAGGAATCGAAAACATCCGGCGAGAAGCGACGCGCGAAGAGTAATTCTGAAATAGTACGAATCTCTACGATCTCTCGGCTAGTCAGATTACGCTTTCGGTATTCCAACAAATCATTCGAGATTTTATTGTAAATAACTTGAAAGGGATCGGCTTGCTGACGCTGGGAAGGCTCGTAGCTAAACTGACTGATCACCTCATCATAGACTTTTGTATACCACTGCCTGCCGCTCGAATCGGTGACTTCAATGCGCATCCGCATAGCCTCACCATCGGACTGCAAGATAGTGCCATTGATGTAAACGTCCATGGGGCTTTCATTGTTGGGCATCAAGCGCACGATGCCCCAGTTCGCAGAACGCTGCAGCGTGTCTGCCAAGAGGAACGGCGCATAGCGCGACTCTGCCACGCGAATTTCATGGTTAACCGTCTCTTCCTCGCGCTTGGCGATCTCATCGATGCCCGGGTCGAATACGGCAACGCCAACATCCAAAAGCAAGTCTTCCGGAACATCCTGGCTGTCTTGAACTATGGGTGTGTAGCTTGTCGTTTTAACAGTATGTGAATTACAGGCGGCTAGATACAGGGCTAGTAATGCTGTGCCTGCAATATTCTTTAGCTGCTGTGCCGTTAACACTTTCAATGCTCTCATTGGTCCTCACCTAAGCCTGTATAGTTTCTATATTCCTGCCAGAGTGCCTCACGTAATTCCGGATCAGGCTCTGCCATCGCCGCCTCGCGCAATTGCCTCGCCACGACATCATCGTCACGGCCACTGGGAATATCGTCCGGCGGCGGAAAGGTTTCCGTCGGTGGCGCGCCCGGTGTCTGGGGCTGCGATGAGGTTAGAACCGAAGAAGGCGATGCGCCGGATTCGGGCATGGTCTGTGGCTGTGCAGAATTGCTGCCCCCTCCACCACCGCCGGCCCCGCCTAGGCTGAAGACCCAGCAGCATTGCTTTCCGCCTGCGCTCTTTCGCGCTCTCCCAGAATATACCCATCAAAGGTTTCATACCCTTTGCGAAGCCGTCTCATCTAATACCCTAGCACGCTCCTGCGCTGTCATGGTGCCGCTGCCAGCTGGCTGCGTGCCGCTATCACCCGCACCGGAACTTGACTGCCCGTTCGCGCCATCCTGCGCCGCCCCGCCACTTAGCACGCCATCTGGCAGAGTATCTAGACTATAATTCCCACTTGGCCGCCCTAATCCGCCGCCAGATGATTGATTTGTTCCACTTCCTAGGTCTCCTGTAGAGCCGTCTCTGCCGTCATTTCCAGATTGACTGCTCTGGCCTGGTAACCGTGTCTGCGAACCCGCCGCCTGCCCTGGGCTAGTGCCTAGTGTTCCAGCGGGGGTAGCTCCTGCAGCGCCACCCGCTGCTTGAGTTCCCTGAGCAGAACCCTGTGCCGAGGGGCTGGAGCCATCTCTTCCCGACTGCCCTGGTTGCTGCCCAGCACTGCTTGCGCTGGCAGAAGACTGGCTTCCCGCCGCGCTGCTCTGGCTGGACTGTTGCCCGGCCTGACTGGACGGAATGCTTGGCATAGAACTGGATGTACTCTGACTCTGCCCGCTGCTCTGGCTCTGACTGGAAGAAGAGCTTTGACTGGAACTACTAGAGGAGCTGCTTGAGCTGGCACTTGAAGACTGCGAGCTGCTTGAACTCGACGAGGATGACGGTAACGATGCCGAGCTCTGACTCTGACTCTGACTCTGACTGCTAGATTGACAGGCCACCACGGCGGCACTTATAGCCACTAGGGCTATAGCCTTAGCAAGCGTCTTTAGACCGTCATTCATCCGCTGCATGGATTGCATACATTTCATCCTGTTCTCGACCCCCTGCTTTTCCCAGTTTGTCGATTTTTGACTGTTTCAATCACGTTCGGCTCTTTTCGCCGACGTTATCGAAATATTTATAATCGTCAGTAACGACAATTTATCGTCTATTAATAATCCAGACCGCCTTAACCAAGGCTTAACCAATGCTCCCCGGGAGGCCAGTAATAGCAAGGAATAGGCTGATCGATGCTACCTGTTCGGCCAATAAATTAGTACCAATACCGATATCTAAAATGTTTCTGGCTAGAATGCTGCGGCACACCGTCAACTATGAGCGGACGAAACCGCGTAGAGCGAACCATGCTGCGTAATTTGCTCAGCTGTAGTTTATTCGCCTCGCTCTCTTCCGTATCAATCGCTATATTCCTGACTACACCCCTGTCTGTTACATCAAAAGTGAGGTCTGCAAAATCGAAATTCAATGCATCGGTACCGTCTTCGTTCTTATAGTACGCTTCAGGTATCTCAATAGATGATGCAAAGCTGGGTAATGGCACAACTTCTCCGAAGAGCCGCTGCGTCAACACTTCTGCATTCTCCTGCTCCTGCAGGACATTCCAAGCAAGTTGATAGCTTTCAAGTGCAGCGCGACGCTGACCAAACAGAAGATACCAATCGGCTAAGTGAGTAATCGCTTCCGCTAAGACATAAGGCTCATCTGCCTTCTCACTATAGACCTGCACAATCTCTGCGAGGGCCCGCTCGCCGGTTCGAAACCCCGGAGCTTGTATTCGGCGCTGTTCATTGAGCTGCTCCGCCAACATCTGCTGCATGTTTCTGTATTCGGGGCGGTCGATTTCAAGCATCAAGTCTTGGTTTCTGGATACCAGATAGGCCGAGTTCGCGATGTTCTGCTGGTAAGTGATAAAACGTTCATCGTTCTTGCCGAAATGAACGCCAACCATTCGCGCTGCCGCGTTAAACATGATCTCGGATTGTCGTAACCTGATACCCGGCAGCTCACCATAGCCCACGTTAAAAGCCTGAATATGCCAGGTTGCCAGACGTTCCAATCCGGGGATGAGTCGCGGGTCGTCGTAACCAAAAGCCTTCTGCTGCACATGGAACAGGTAGTTATTGTAGATATCTGCCTGTTCCCAATCTCCCAGGGCCATGTGGCTCTGGATTAGCTGTTCAACGACAGGAATCTGCTCCAGAGTATAGAGCCCCGCATTGATTCGATTGACGTGAATAGCCCTATCCAGGGTTTCGACAGCGGCCAGATGATCGCCCTGCTCCTGTTGCAGCCGACCTAAGGCAGCAAGCTCCTCGACCAGGCCATCATCCCAAGCGCCGCCATCGAGCTCGATCGCCGAAACAGCTGAATTGTACTGATTAATACTGTCCACGCGTTGATCGAAGGCCGGGTCTAATTCCGGGTCGACGCTTGGCGCTACTGGCGAATGCGAGACTTGGTCCGATCCGTCAACTATGAGCACAGGCATATCGAAGTAAAGTAGTGGTGACCCGGCGCGACTACTATCTTCGGGAAGTGCAGCCTCAAGCGGTGGCGCGTCTTGCCCGAACACAAACGAAGCGGCTAAAGCGCTGGTTAGGCCTAGAAGTTGGGTGCTGTGATGAACGAAGCGTGATCTCATGGTTCTGCCGGTTTCTGCCTATTCCCTGACTAGTGAGGTGCAGTAAAGGTGGATAGAGCCCACTAACAAAGACATCCTGATAGTCAGTTGAGAGTTCTTTGCAAGCCAGTCTTTTAAAAGCCTAAGTCGAGCTATCTAGCTATTCAGTTATATCACCTGAGAATTTGGCCTGTAAATAACTCCTACTCGATATTGCTGTGCTATATACGCAGCTATTAGGCAACTATACGAGCAATTTAGGAAAAACAGTTCAAATCAAAAGCCGCTGCGAGACAGTTATGTTCCGGTCTGACTTCTTAGTCTAACTTCTTCAAGATGAGGTTGCCGAACTCATCGGGGGCTGCCGACCAACCCGCTGCTACAAACGTTGTAGCAGAGTACTCGGTTATGATTGCGGGGCCTGCTACCCAATCTCCGGGGCACAATTGTGTTCGCTGCAACAGTTTCGCCTTTACTGTCTCACCATAGACCTTGCACTGCTGGGTATTATTACAGCCAGTGTCGGCAATATGCTCAGGCATAACAAAGCGCGCTCTGCGGGTGGAGACATTGACACGAATCGTTAGCAATTCGACGGGGGCGTCGTGGGAATATCCATAGCGCTGTCTGTGGAGTTCTTGAAACGCTGTGATTGCTTCGGCTATAGCGGTGAAATCGACATTCAGGGTATATGACTGCCCTTTGTATCTAAGGTCAGCACTCCGATTCGATACCAACATAGATTCGGGTAGGCCTTCGCTAGCTAGCTGTGCAATACCACGTTGCTCTAGGCTGGCGTACTGTTGCTCTAGTTCTTGTTCGTCAATTTGCTCAGCGTCCAGACTCAGCGTCTTGGAAAACTGTCGTCCCTGCTCTGCCACTACCATTCCCAAAGCTGAGAGCACGCCGCCATGCACCGGCACGATTGCATCACCCATACCCATCGCATCGGCGAGCGCACAGACATGCAAGCTACCTGCGCCACCAAAACTCGCAAGAATGAATTCTTTCGGATCGTGACCCTTATTTACGGTGATAAGCCTAATCGCCTTCGCCATGTGCTCATTCGCTATATCGATGATGCCCAGCGCCGTCTCTTCTATCGGCAAGCCTATGCGCTTCGCCAGAGGTTCTATGCTTGCCCGGGCTTTCTGTAGACTGAGCTTAAGATCCCCCGCGAGCGCCGCGTCAAATTGCAGTCTGCCCAGCACCAGGTTTGCATCACTCACCGTCGCTTCCTCCCCGCCACGGTCGTAACAGGCCGGTCCCGGATCAGCCCCCGCCGAGCGCGGACCGACCTGCAACATGCCCCCAGTGTCGACGAAGGCTATGGAGCCTCCTCCGGCCCCTATCGTCTCCATATCAACCATGGGAACCGCAATCGGATAACTCGCTATTGAAGATTCATTGCTGGTACGGATCTTTCCATCCAGCAAGGCGACGTCAGTTGATGTCCCTCCCATATCGAAGCTGATGAATTTCGTCTTGCCCTGCTGCTGTGCAAGAAAGGCAATAGCCGTGAGCCCACCGGCGGGGCCGGAGAGCAGGAGATTCACCGCTGACTCCGCCGCCGTACTTGCCGCCATTGTCTCACCGCTGGACTGCATAACCTGCAGCGACGTGCTACCCAGTTCTTCCTGAAGTGCCTTCAGGTAACCACTAATAACCGGGCCTAGGGCTGCATTTAACCAGGTCGCGATGCCTCGCTCGTATTCTTTGTATTCTGGTAAGACGCTCGAAGAACGACTCACGAAACGATCTGCTGTCTGCGCTTGAATCGCGGCCTCAATCTTGCGTTCGAAACCGTCGTCAAGAAATGAAAAGAGTAAATTGATGGCGATAGCATCCGGCGCCAGTGCCTCGATCTCTTCGAGCAGGATGGCAATCTCAGAATCTGACAAAGGCAATACCGCCGACCCGTCCGCCCCTATGCGCCCACCTGTCTCGAGGCAGAGCTCCGAAGGCACTGGAGGCGTCACTGCCGGGGTCTCTAAGGCATAGAGTTGTGGGCGGGTCTGTCTGGCTAACTGCAACATGTCTGCAAAACCATAATTCGTAATGAATGCGGTACGCGCCAACTTGCCTTCAAGAACAGCATTGGTTGCAACGGTGCTCCCATGGATGAGTTGTAAGCTGCCATCATCCAGATGAGATTCCAGCCCCATAGCCCGTATCCCATGGAGAATTGCCTGCTCGGGCGCGTCGGGTGTTGAAAGAGTCTTGTAGACCTCGACGGAAACGACTGGCTCGAGACGAACCAGCACGAAGTCAGTAAACGTGCCTCCCGCATCAATTCCCAGTAGCATATGCTGCGTCAAATTCATCCTTGCTTCCTTTCAGCTTAGGTAAGGATTATAAAGCAGTCTGCGTTAGCTGCTAGCAATCATAAAGCCGAGGAATGAAGTTGCCCGAGTTACCCGAAGTTGAGACAACCCGCCGCGGAATAGAGCCGCACATCAGGAAAAAGGTAGTTCGCGATATCATACTGCGCCGCAAGAATTTGCGTTGGCCTATCACCCCTGCAATCAGTAAAGACTTACCAGGCGAGACAATTCAATCAGTATCGAGGCGCGGGAAGTACCTTTTGCTAGGCACTAGCAAGGGTACCCTGATCATTCATCTTGGCATGTCCGGTAGCTTGCGTATCGTCGACTCGGGCCGCCAGGCCGCAAAGCATGACCATGTCGACATCGTGCTTGCCAACGACAAGGTGCTTCGCTACACCGACCCTCGCCGATTCGGCTGCATACTATGGGAGACCGAGGCTATTGAATCTCACCCCCTGCTAGCCTCTCTAGGCCCTGAGCCTCTGGGCGGTGACTTTGACACAGACTACCTATATAAGAAGAGTCGCGCTCGAAGTGCCGCAATCAAGACTTTCATTATGGATAGCGGGGTCGTCGTTGGCGTCGGTAATATCTATGCGAACGAAGCACTTTTTCTAGCCGGCATTAGCCCTAAGCGCAGCGCCGGTAAAATTTCGAAGCCACGCTATGCGAAGCTGGTGCTGTGTATTACGCAGGTTCTGCAGCGAGCAATCGATGTGGGTGGAACAACACTCAGAGATTTTACAGACAGTAATGGCGAGCCTGGGTATTTCGCTCAATCACTACAAGTCTATGGTCGCAAGGGGAAGCCCTGCCATGTTTGCCAGAGCACCTTGAAGGAGATACGACAGGGACAGCGCAGCACCGTCTACTGCCCTAAGTGCCAACGATAAGGAGTAACGATAGGGCTTATGGCGAACTTCGAGGAACATAGGCGACAAGCGACAAGCGACAAGCAAAGAAATGCTCTTATTGGTTCTTCATCGCTTCAACAACAACCGGGTCGACGAACTTCGAGATATCTCCGCCATAGGATGCGATCTCGCGAACGAGTGTGGATGAGATATAAGACAAATGTTCTGCCGGAGCTAGAAATACCGTTTCTATACTCGGCTCCAGAACGCGATTCATACCAACAAGCTGAAACTCATACTCGAAATCCGCGACGGTGCGTAAGCCGCGCAAGATAATATTAGCACCACACTCCTTCACGAACTGCGTAAGCAAGTTATCGAAGGATGTCACCTCGACGTTGTCCAAGTGGCCCAAGACTTTATTCGTGAGCTGCATACGTTGAGCCAAGGGTAAAGCATTCGATTTCTGTTGATTCTGCCCGACTACCGCCACGATTATTTTATCGAACAGGCCGGCGGCCCGCTCTACCAGGTCTGTGTGGCCATTGGTGATTGGATTAAAGGTTCCGGGGTAGACAGCAATTTTCATAACATTCTCATTTTGTAGAAGGCCGGCGGTATGAGGCCCTTAGTTGCACCTATGATCACTCACAGCTGCAGGAAATTCAATATTCTCTGTTCTAGCCAGTTTCGAGGATTCGAGGATACGAAACCCACGTGCCCCCCGTGCTCTGTTAACTGTAGGTGTATAGAAGGCGAAAGCCTGTCGCTACCCGGAATCGAATCGGGTGGAATTAGCGGATCGTTCTTACTCTGTATGAGCAGGGTTTCGGTTTCAATTGCACTCAGAAATGCCGCGCTACTGCATCTGCGATAGTAGTCTTGCGCGCCCTCGAAGCCATGCAGAGGCGCGGTAATCCTATCGTCGAACTCCCAGATTGAGGCTATGTTGCCCGTATCCCCAAGCATGGCAATGCGTTCTGCCTCCTCAGGTCTGAACGATTGCAGATATTGCTGCTTGTTTCGAAAGTCTTTCACTAATTGCCGCACAAAATATTGGCCGTATACCCGGCTTATTCCTTTCAACATTGCCTGCGAGCAGTGCTCCAACGCAAAGGGCGTCGAAACGGCCACCGCCTTGCGTATATTCGGATGTGACCCCATCTCACCCAACCACTTCAGCAGTACGTTCGCGCCTAGCGAATAACCGACGAAGACAAAATTGTGTCGCGGATATTCAGCGCTCAGCTTCTGAAAGACTTCGTTAACATCTTCGGAAACACCTGAATGGTAAGCCCTTGCAAGCCTGTTCATTTCTCCACTACAGCCTCGAAAATTCATAGCAAGCGATGCGATGCCCTGGGCATTCAATAATGATTGCATTGCCAATATGTAGGGTGATCGTGAACAGCCACACAGCCCATGTAAAAAGAACACAATCGTATCGCCTTGAGACTCTTTAGGAACGACGCTCGACCAGTCGATATCTATAAAATCTTCATCATCAAGCTCTATACGTTGGCGCTTATGTTCAACCTCTTCTACTGGAGAAAATTTTCTCCACAGAGTTTGACTATGACCTTCAGGCAGCCACCAAGTGGGTACAAATTCATTCTCTAAAGTGCCAGTTGTCATATTTTGTAATCTATCTGCGAACCTTCTTATGTGGCAACTTGGTATAGACTGTACCTGACCGAGCCTGCCTTCTTGTTTTTTATTTCCGTCCAGTTACCTGGCATTCCATCAACAATAGTCTGTTCCTGTTTTTCTATATAGACCAGACAGCCTTCCTTCAATATCGTTGTCGTTTCCAGTTTTGCAATTGTGGCCGCTAACAGTTGCTCTTGGAAAGGCGGGTCTAGAAAGATCAGGCCGTATCGATTTGCGGACTGAGCATTCTGATCCAGCCACTGCAGCGCATCGGCGCAATACACATTGCCGTGTTTGGCGCCCAGTCGATCTACATTATTTCTAATGGCGTTTGCGGCCAGAGTATTTTTCTCAATAAAATCCACCCGCGCAGCACCTCGAGAGAGCGCTTCCAGGCCTAGCGCGCCACTTCCTGCAAACAGATCGAGACACGCTTCGCCGGGAATACTATCTTGCAGCCAGCTGAAGAGCGTCTCGCGAATTCTATCTGAGGTTGGTCGCAATCCCTCCAGGCTAGGAAACTCCAGCTTTCTACTTCTGTATTCGCCAGCGATGATGCGTACCTTATTTTGTTGTTGGCTTGGGGGTCGCTGCATAGTCTTCACGTTCGGTAGGCTTAGGGATAGTTTCATTTGGGAACCAATCCCTAAGCCTACCATTTCACTGTGCCGTTGACACAGACAAGTATTAGGGCAGCACGCAGCTGTGGTAGCATAGCCGCCCTGAAGTCTTATCTAGTAGAGTATTCCTATCATGTTTGGCCTAGGCAAGAAGAAGTCCGAAGACTCCAAATCTGACGAAGTACAAAATAGTGACGCCAGTGATAGCGGCATTTTTACACGTCTCAAGAATGGTTTAAGCCGCACCCGCAGCAAACTCAGCGATGGACTCGCCGAAATCGTTCTGGGCGAGAAGACTATCGATCTCAACCTGCTCGAGGATATTGAGACACAACTACTTTCCGCAGACGTGGGCATCGATGCCACAGATCAAATCGTAAACAACCTCAAGCAGCAACTCGGCCGTAAACAACTAGCCGAGCCCGAGCAATTCATGGCGGCTCTAAGACAGGAGCTCACCAATATTCTAAAAGCTGTGGACACGCCACTTGTTATTCAGACCGAGGCAAAGCCCTTCGTAATACTCATGGTCGGCGTCAATGGCGTAGGAAAGACTACCTCTATTGGCAAACTTGCGAAGCTGTATCAGTCTCAAGGAATGAGTGTCATGCTGGCCGCTGGCGATACCTTTAGAGCGGCAGCAGTCGAACAGCTTCAGGTCTGGGGAGAGAGAAACTCTGTTCCCGTGGTTGCGCAGGCAAGCGGCGCAGATAGCGCCTCGGTTATTTTTGATGCCTACCAATCTGCCAAGGCTAAGAACATCGATGTTCTGATCGCAGATACGGCAGGCCGCCTGCACACGAAAGACAATCTCATGAATGAGTTAGAGAAAATCGTGCGCGTTTTGAAAAAGCAGGATGGAAGACTTCCCGACGAAATTCTACTGGTACTGGATGCGACAACTGGTCAGAACGCACTTAGCCAGGCCGAGAGCTTCGACAAAACTACGACCCTAACCGGAATCGCCCTTACCAAGCTCGATGGCACAGCCAAGGGCGGCGTTGTTTTTGCGCTCGCCAAGAGACTGTCCCTACCCATTCGCTTCATCGGCGTAGGAGAAAAGATAGACGACCTGCGGCCATTTAAAGCAGAAGACTTTGTCGATGCCCTTTTTGCGGAATGACTCTGCTCGCCTGTTTACTACTTCCTGCGCAAGGCCGGGGGAATGATCAAATTTGACAATGTCAGTAAGCGTTATGCCGACGGCCAGGAAGCACTGGTTGATGTGAGTTTCGAAGTGAGCCGAGGCGAACTCGCGTTCTTTACCGGGCACTCGGGGGCGGGCAAGAGCACCCTCCTTAAACTTATCCTCGCCATGGAATCACCAAGCTCAGGGCAGCTAATAGCTAACGGCGTAAACCTGAGCCGGATTTCTTCTAAGCAGATCGCCCTTCACCGCCGCCAGATAGGCACAGTTTTCCAAGACCACCAGCTGCTTCACGATCGCAGCGTGTATGACAATGTCGCATTACCGCTAGAGATTTGCGGCTATCATCCCGCAGATGCTGGCCGCCGCGTTCGAGCAGCCTTGGACAAAGTGGGTTTGCTAAAGAAAGAGAAAAGCTTTCCCGCCGCTTTATCTGGGGGAGAACAACAGCGAGTTGGAATCGCCCGCGCCGTTGTAAATCGGCCCCGCATTATTCTCGCAGACGAGCCTACTGGAAACCTCGACCCCGCCCTGTCACGGGAAGTGATGAAGGTCTTTGAGCAGTTTCAAGGTGTGGGTGTCTGTTTGCTCGTTGCGAGTCATGATGCCTCTCTCATCGAGCGCCTAAACTGCAGAACACTGGTGCTCGATAGTGGCAGGCTAATAGCAGACCAAAAACCAAGGCCTGATTCATGAGCGCGAATAAGCGCAGCCCGGCAGCAGCGCCTAAGCCTCAAGTAAAGTCCCGGCCAAAGTCCCGACCAAAGCCTAATACCCGTGCTGGCCGGAATGAATCATTCTCTGACCTTCTACAGGTGCACCAAAGGCTGGCTAGAAATAGCGGTCGAAGGCTAGTGGAAACGCCGGTTTCAAGCTTCGTGACAATCTTCGTAATCGCCGTGTCGCTTCTTCTCCCTGCATTGCTATTCAGCCTGAATAGCAATTTAACGAGTGTATTGGCCGGCTTTGAAGACAGTGCTCAGGTGACGCTCTATCTTCGCACAGGCATTTCAGATGCCGATGCAGAAGAAGTTAGTAATGGCTTACTAACCCTAGAGAGCATAAATGGCGCAACCTATATCTCACCGGCCCAGGCATTGGATGAATTCGGTACGGCTACGGGGCTAGAGAATCTATTGCAGGAAATGGCAAGCAACCCCCTGCCCGGCGCGATTGTCGTTGCCCCCGCCAATGTATCACCCGCCGCTGTGGATGATCTCGTTCAGCAACTGCAAGAACTTCCCGAGGTTGACCTGGTTCAGGTAGATAGCCGTTGGCTACAGAGACTGACGGCAATATCTGAACTAGTCGGGGCCATTGGCAGAGTGCTCTCGCTGATTGTGATCCTTGGCCTGTTCTTCATAGTTGGTAATACGATAAAGCTGGCGATCGAGAACCGAAAAGCAGAGATACGCGTAATTAAACTAGTAGGGGGTAGCGACATGTTTGCGGCCAGGCCATTTTTGTATACCGGCTTTTTCTATGGGCTAGGCGGTGGAATCCTCGCCATAGCGCTTCAAGGCATTGTTTTAATTACCTTTAATTCAAGTTTAGAGGCCCTGATGCAGCTCTATGAAGGTGATTTTCAACTGCGCGGATTCGCCCTAGCCAATGGCCTAGTGGTGGTTTTCGTCGGAGCTACAATTGGCTGGACCGCTGCATTGTTGACGAGCCTGCACCATATTCGAGGTATTAGCCCCTAAATCTGGCTTCTGCTTCAGGTATTTATTCGTCGCCGCCCTTGATATTGCTGCTCTCAACCCCATATTAAAGTTAGTTTAGGTTCTTTCGTTGTAGAACTATTTTTAGGAATATTTGTCGAACTCACTACCGCGCAGTGACGATTCTGCGCTGAACCCGCCGCAAAGCCCAGTATGTAAGGGCTTTCAGAGCACAGGTATTATTGGCGAAGGGTAGCTTTGAATGTTAAAATGATCCTTATTAATTCGTAATCCCTATTGTTGATTTAGGATAGAGTGAATTTAAAATGAGCACAGCTAACAGTTTACAAGTTTTCGACCCAACAACACCGGGTCAGGATTTAACTGCTTACATCGCTTCGGTGAATAGCATTGCTATGCTGACGCCTGAGCAGGAGCTTGAGCTTGCCAAGCAGTACTACTACGAAGATAACGTAGATGCAGCCAGACAACTGGTTCTTGCACATCTGCGCTTCGTCGTGCACATGTCTAAAACGTATTCCGGCTATGGGCTCTCTCAAGCAGATTTAATCCAAGAAGGTAACGTCGGCCTGATGAAGGCTGTTAAGCGATTTAACCCAGAAGTTGGTGTTCGCCTGGTTTCCTTTGCGGTTCACTGGATCAAGGCAGAAATGCACGAATACATTCTGCGTAACTGGCGCATCGTTAAGATTGCGACTACCAAAGCCCAGCGCAAACTTTTCTTCAACCTGCGCAGCTCCAAGAAACGACTTGGTTGGCTAAACAACGAAGAAGCTGAAGCGATGGCGCAGGATCTTGGCGTAGACGCTAAAGTGGTAAGACAGATGGAAGGCCGCATGGCATCCTATGACACCGCTTTCGATGCCGATTCAGACAGCGATGATGAGGCAGCATACAAAGCACCGGCTTACTACTTGGAAGATCAGTCTTCTGATCTTGCCAGTAATGTAGAGGATAGTGAGTGGGAAGAAGTAACAAACAATAGTCTTCACGCAGCAATGTCTGAACTAGATGATCGCAGCAAGGATATCTTGAACAGTCGTTGGTTGAGTGAGAACAAAGCTACGCTGCATGAGCTGGCCGATCGCTACGGCATTTCTGCCGAAAGAATTCGCCAACTCGAAAAAAATGCGATGAACAAAATCAAAGCAAAAATGGCAGCCTAAGCAATGCACAGCAAAAAGCCGCGACCAGCTCGCGGCTTTTTTTTGAGTAGAATTTGACCTGTCACCTTTGCTACCACTGAGCATAAAATATCATGAGCAAATTAGTTATTATGCTGGCTGGGATCAATGGATTTCTGGCGGTGTCACTAGGCGCATTTGCAGCACACGCGCTGCGCGACAGATTAAGTCCAGAGTTGCTCAATACATTTCAGACTGGCGTGCAATATCATATGTATCATGCTCTTGCCCTATTCGGCATTGGGCTAATGATGATTAATTTCCCAGCTTCAACTATTCTGCGTATCAGTGCCTATCTAATGCTCGCCGGCCTCGTATTCTTCTCCGGCAGCCTGTATCTGCTTAGTATCACGGGAATTCGCTGGTTAGGTGCTATAACACCAATAGGCGGCGTCTTCTTCCTGGTAGCGTGGGCACTCATCGTTTGGTTCGCCGCAAAGCAACAGTTTCCAACTTAATACGCTCGCAATTTAATCGAAGAGTCCATAGCAGCCTGTGCCTAATTCAACATCCACAGAAAACAACAGGCCCATCCGCAGCTATGTGATTCGCTCCGGACGCTTAACCGATGCGCAGCGCAAGGCAATAGAAAGCTATTGGGACAAATATGTTGTTGAGTTCAACAACGAGACTCTAGACCCGAATAGCCTTTTCGAATCATCACAGAAGCTAACTGTAGAAATTGGCTTCGGCATGGGCGACTCGCTATTGGAGATGGCCAAGCGAAGCCCTGAGCAGAACTTTCTGGGTATAGAGGTTCACCAACCCGGCGTGGGTAAGCTGCTCAATGGCATCGCGGAAAACGAGCTCACAAACCTAAAGCTAATCTGTCACGATGCTAGAGAGATACTGGAATCGGGGTTGCCCGATCATTGTATCGATAGGCTTCTATTATTTTTCCCCGACCCCTGGCACAAGAAGCGCCACAATAAGCGGCGCCTGGTGCAGCCGGAATTTATCGAGCTGCTCTTGAGGAAGCTGCACAAGGAAGCAGAGCTTCACTTTGCAACAGATTGGCAGGCCTATGCAGAACAAATGATGGAAGTTCTGGAGGCAAACCCCTCGCTTGAAAATGTCCAGGGCGCGCATAACTATTGGCCAGACCCGGATAGACCCGTTACTAAATTTGAGAAGAGAGGACAGCGCCTGGGCCACGGCGTGTGGGATTTACGGTTTAAATCTAAGGGTTAGATCTAGAAGGCGTAGATCGACACTTAAGCGCTAGAACCAGAGCCTATGCTCGTGTTCTTTCAGCCAGCCAATATAGTGATCACAATCTGGGCAAATTGCTTCTACCTGCTTCCAGAATCTGGACGAGTGGTCCATGTGGAGCAAGTGACAGACCTCGTGAGTGATCATGTAATCGATAATGCTATAGGGCGCTAACATAATCAGCCAATTGTACTGCAGCACTCCTGTCGATGTGCAATGACCCCACTTGGACTTGGTCTTCCTAAGCTTGATTTCGGTGATCTTGTGTTCAACGCCAAGGTGGCGCGCCAAACCTCGCGCCCTGGGCAGAAGATATTGACTCGCCTTGTCGATAAGAAAGTCTTCCACCTGGATCTTCGCCTTGGCTGGCGTCAGCTTGTGGCCCTGAATGATAAACTCATCGCCGACCACCATAATTCTCTGCTTGCGCCCTTCTTTAAATACAATAGTACGCTCTCGGGCTCGATAGAAAATCTTGGCGCCCCTCTCTATGCGCAGTGCCTGCTTCTGGCGTAGGGACTCTTCAAGGAGTCGACCTTCTATCCAGGCATGATTCGAGCTAATGAACTCCTCTACTTCGGCTCTTGAAGCTCGTAAGGGGCAGCGAACAACCACTTTCTGGCCTCTGATATACAGAGCCAAGGTCTTTCGCTTACTGCGCAGTATTTCGCACTCATAAGGTCGCTGCAGAGTCTTTCTTCTGCCGCCAAAGTTTAGGGGAAGTATTTTTGCCTTGCTCATAAAACTCACTTTTCAGCCGGCCTTCTGGCTATTAATCTTGATATTGCGCGTTCTGGATCCGAGGCCTCGCCTTCGAAGTCCGAAATAATCTCCCAGCCTTCAAAGGTCTGCCGCAGCTCGCCAGGTTGTAAGAGGTAATCCGGATTGCTCGGTCTGCCGAACTTTTTCTGTTCTAGGTTAAAAGTCTCATAGACAATTAACCCACCAGGGCGAATCGCTTCCTTTATAGCGGGGAAAAACGGCCTGTGCAGATAGTTAAAAACCATCACCGCATCGAAGACTTTTCCAGCTAGGGGGTTTTTGCCCTCGCCCTGATCTACTTCAAAATCTACTAAGCAACACTCGCTCTGCGTCGCACTTGGACTAGCCTCTTCCAGTGCCGCCTGAATGAATTGTAGATGGGCTTCATTATTATCTGCAAATACTACCGGAACATTATGACTAACTAAAAATAATCCGTTTCTTCCTCTGCCGCAAGCCAGATCCAGTACCCCACCCGTAATTCGTAAATCGTTGAACAAGCCAAGATTATCTATAAGGAGGGAAGCGGCTTTGGCATTTGAATGTGTCATGGATTACCGGATAATGCACTGGATAGGATGAGATAGACAGCGTGGCCCAGATACTTCATTAATTCTGTTCAGTGCGAATCCATCGGCTGCGTAAATTAGATCAAATTATCCCTCTTCTCAATAGCTAAAGCGATCCTATGAGATGATAGAGTTAGATCCTTCATTAGAAAACAGTGTAGAGAGGTTCAATGACAGATCCCTCACAGAACAAAGACCGAATCTTCGCTGAGAAGATGCTTCCCGGCGACTTCGTCTTCGATGATAAGGTCGCCTCCGTTTTCGAAGACATGATAAATCGGTCCGTGCCTGGCTATAGCACCATTATTGCGATGATTGGCGTGCTGGCCGAGAAATATTGTCAGGAGCAGAGCAGTATCTACGATCTCGGCTGCAGTCTTGGGGGCGCGACTTTAGCTGCCGTGGACAGGGTTAAGCTGTCAAAACTTCTCTACCATCGCTATCGACAATTCGCCCGCAATGATCGATCGACTGCAAGCCAAGCTCGATGGACTGCCGCAATTTGCTGGCAAGGTTGATTGTCGCTGTGAAGACTTGGTCGATAGCCAGATAGAGAATGCCTCCGTCGTGGTTTTGAATTTCACCCTGCAGTTCATCCCGTTATCTCAACGGGCGGTATTGCTAAGCAAAATCTATGAAGGGATGAAGCCCGGCGGCATACTCATTGTCTCCGAGAAGATCCGCTTTCCCGATGAGAAACTCAATCAATTATTCATCGAGATGTATCATAGCTTCAAGGAAACAATGGGATACAGCAAACTGGAGATCAGCCAGAAGCGATCGGCATTAGAGAAGGTCTTACTCCCAGAGACTCTGGAAATACATCGCGATCGGCTGCAGTCCACCGGGTTCCAGTCTGTAGATGTCTGGTTTCAGTGCTTTAATTTTGCCTCCATGGTTGCCTTTAAATAGAGCCTTATGAACCTGAAGCCATTACAGGAGTTAATTGAATCTACATCGCTGGAGGCATTGCGCCCTTTCACCGAAGATGAGTTCCTGGACAGTATCCGCCATGGCGATTTTCCGAAATGGCGCAGATTACTATCCGAGCTACCCGCTATCCAACCGAGCTCTGTAGAATTTGCTAGCAAAGTTCGCATAGGCACTGCGGCCGATGCCAGCAAGGAGATTCTAAAGCAGCTGCATGAACAACTGATTGAGTTCATCCCCTGGCGCAAGGGTCCCTTTGAACTCTTCGGCATCGATGTGAATACGGAGTGGCAGTCCAACCTGAAATGGGACCGCCTCATCAATGACATCTCGCCACTCGAATCGCGTCGCGTTTTAGATGTGGGTAGTGGCAACGGTTACTATGGTTTCCGCATGTTGGAAGAGGGAGCCCAAATGGTGTTGGGTATAGATCCGCACATTGCCTATGTCGCGCAATTTTGGTTACTGAAACACTTCACTACGAAGTCCCCAATTTTCGTCCTGCCTCTTACTCTGGAGCAGCTGCCGCAAACACTCAATTATTTCGACACTGTGTTCTCTATGGGTGTGATCTACCACCGGCGCTCCCCCATCGACCATATTCTGGAGCTTAAGAGCTGTCTGAGACCCGGAGGCGAACTGGTAATCGAATCGATCTGCGTCGACGGTATAGCCGGTTACTGCCTAACACCTGAGAAGAAATATGCACGCATGGGCAACGTATGGTTCGTGCCGAGTATCGCTACTCTGGTTCAATGGCTCTCTCGCTGCGGAATGGTCGATATCGAAATTATCGATGAGTCCATCACCACACTCGAAGAACAACGAAAAACCGAATGGATGCCCTATGACTCCCTCGAAGACGCTCTAGACAAAGACGATTCGCAACTAACTATAGAAGGTCTGCCCGCACCAAAGCGGGTTGTCATAAAGGCGACACGACCCTAGCAGTCTTTTTGAAATAACGGGCTTCGTGATTTATACAGATTTGCTCAAGTCTTCTAGCCAACTGGAAGGGGTCAAGAATCGCTTTTTCTGATGGAACAATTAGTAAAAAACATTGCTCTAGCAGTGACACATGCCCCTTGAGAACAAACAGCTCAGCTCAATTCGGCGAATTTTTAGTCCGTCAAGCTCAACACAGTTGACGAGCCAAGCCAATTACGTTAACTATACTCCTGCTCTCGCAAGAGGGTCAGCTCTAATTCTATCCCTGATTTAACAAGAGAATAATAAGATGGCCAGACCACTGAGAATCGAATATCCAGATGCTGTTTATCACGTATCCAATCGCGGCCTCGACAAGCAGCGAGTATTTCCCTCTGCTAAATATTATGAGGCTTTTCTAGAGGGTCTGGGCGAGACCTGCTCGCGTCTCAATGTAGAAGTACATGCCTACTGCCTGCTAAAAGACGGCTATCATCTCGTGGTGAAGACGCCAGAGGCAAACCTTAGCAGGTTCATGCGTCAGATTGACGGACTCTATACGCAGCAGTATCAGAAGATGAAGGGTAGCGATGGCTCTCTGTTCAGGGGCCGCTATAAGGCCGTACTCATTCAGGCCGAAAAGTACCTGCTTCCCCTATCCTGCTTTATTCACACTAGGGTAAAGGCCTCGGAGCTAAATAGTTATCCTTGGTCTAGCTATACGAGTTTTACACGCAAGGCCAAGCCGCCGGCCTGGTTCAATCGGGACGACACACTGAAACAACTGCGCACAGCAGCCGCGAAGCGCCCTGCTGCTTATAAGAAACTCGTCGCACAGGGTGCAAGCGAAGAGCTTGCCCATTTTTACGGCAAGAAGAATCTATCTTCTGTGCTGGGCGATGATAAGTTCCGTAAAGCTGCACAGAAAAAGAAATCTGCTACTTCCGCCCGCGGTGTTTCTCGAGGTGCCAATGCCAAGTGGAGACCATCCTGTAAGCAGATCATCACCGCTGTCGCAAAGGAGTTTAAAGTGTCCGAGGTGAGCATCTATAAAGCAGCGCGCGGCCCGGGTTCGAAGAATGTGCCCCGCTGGGTGGCCATGTATCTGTGCCAGGAGCTTTCTGCCGTAACACTGCAGGCCATCGCCAAGCTGTTCAAGCTGAAGCGCTATGGCACCGTTTCTACTACGGTGGGTAAATTGAAGAAAGAGTTAGCGGCAGATAAGAAGCTGCTCGCCAGTACGGAGAAGCTGACAAAGCGATTGAGCAAAGGAAAATAGCCTAGCACCTAAATCGCAGGCAACAAAAAGCCGGAGTTTTCTAAAGAAAATTCCGGCTTTTCTGATTCTGGGAATAATAAACTTATCCCCAGAAAGAATTACTTGATCTTCGCTTCTTTGTAGACGACATGCTTACGAACGACTGGATCAAATTTCATGATCTCCATCTTGTCCGGCATAGTGCGCTTGTTCTTGTCTGTGGTGTAGTAGTGGCCAGTCTTGGCACTTGATACCAGCTTAATCTTATCTCTCATAATCGTTGCCTGTTTATTGCTGACTAGGTCAACACGCGCTTATACGCGAATTCCATTATTTCGAATATCCGCCAATACTGCGTCTATGCCATTCTTATCGATGATACGCATACCCTTGGTAGACAAACGCAGCTTTACGAAGCGCTTCTCAGACTCTACCCAAAAACGATGGGAATGGATATTTGGCGAAAATCGACGTCGTGTCTTATTATTCGCGTGAGAAACATTGTTTCCTGTAACTGGTTTCTTGCCAGTTACCATACAAACCCTGGACATGTTGCAGCCTCGTGTCAGTTAACTAAATACTTGTCGAATGTGACTATTTTCGAGTCTTCGCCTCAAAAGAGGATCAAGCTCAAAAAAGAGCTGCGTTTTATACCAGAACGACCTACCGATAGCAAGATAATAGAGGATTCTAGGCCTTAGCGAGCCTTGGGTAAGCCCAGCAAATAGACAGAAAAAGGCGTCCCCGAGCTGAAGCCCCTCTGCAAGAGCCCGCAGCCGCGGGCTTGTTGCACATGAACAATTAGGGCCAATGCCGTGAGTGACGAATGGAGAGCGACTGTAGTCGAGGACATCCCTGCTTCTGGCCAGCCCGAAGCAGGCTCACTATCTTACAGCAATCCCCGCTCAGCGAAGGAAACCACCATCGAGTTACCGATAACGAGATGGTCTAGAACACGCACATCGATAGTCTGCAAGGCGAGTCGCAGCTTGTTCGTGATGGCTATATCAGCCTGGCTTGGCTCGGCCACTCCCGAGGGGTGATTGTGTGCAAGAATCACCGCCGCCGCATTGTGGTGTAAACAGCGTTTCACGACCTCTCTAGGGTAGACGGCTGCCCCATCTATGGTGCCGCGAAAAAGCTCCTCTAGTTTAACCACGTGATGTTGATTGTTTAGAAAGAGGCAGCTAAAAATCTCGCTCTGGCAGTCTCTAAACTTGGCTCGCAGATAGTCCCGAGTTGCCGCAGAGCTGGTTAGAATATCCTTCGCTTTTATGCCTTCCAGCATATGCCGCTGTGCTAGCTCCTTCATAGCAACGAATCGGGCGGCCTTAGCGGCTCCGATACCGGGGTTCTCGGTAAGACTGGCCCCATCTGCAGCCATCAGGCCAATCAAGCCGCCATAGCGACTCAGGAGGTCTCTGGCAATGTCCAATGAGGTCTTGCCCTGGGTGCCAGTTTGGAGAAGTACCGCGAGCAGCTCAGCATCAGACAGGCTGGCAGCGCCCTGATGCAGTAACTTTTCTCTCGGTCGCTCCCCCAGTGGCCAAGCAGCCATACTCATTAGCCAGATTCCTTGTCTAGGTGCCATCGATCGCGAATTTCTTTGCCTGCCATTAAATAATAGACGGCATGAGTGAAAAGCGTTAATTTGCCGTCAAATTGATTAACGGGAAACTAGCTGCTAGTCTCTGTTTTCCTTGAACCTCCTAGTTTTGTTGGGTCTCCATGTTAAGTCTTACTAACAAACGCATCTTACTCGGTATTACGGGCGGCATCGCAGCCTACAAATGCGCGGAACTAACTCGCCTGCTAATCAAAGCCGGTGCCGAGGTTCGAGTGGCCATGACAAAGGCCGCGACAGAGTTCATTACGCCATTAACGATGCAGGCGCTCTCTGGCCAGCGCGTCCATCTAGACCTTCTGGATATCGATGCCGAAGCCGCCATGGGCCATATTGAATTGGCGCGTTGGGCCGACCTGGTCCTCATAGCACCCGCCACCGCCGATTTCATTGCGCGCATTAGCCATGGTCAGGCCAACGATATTCTCTCGACAATGGTACTTGCCACTTCGGCAAAGATTGCAGTAGCACCGGCGATGAATCAGGCGATGTGGGCAGACGACAGTACAACGACAAATCTGAATACCTTGGTCGATAGGGGCTACCATATCTTTGGTCCGGCGGAAGGTGAGCAGGCCTGTGGTGATGTAGGACCGGGGCGCATGTTAGAGCCAGCTCAACTTCTAGAGCTAAGTTCCAGCCTATTTGAGACCGGCCTACTCGCTGGGAAAAATATCGTAATCACCGGCGGGCCGACTCGCGAAGCTATCGATCCAGTGCGCTTCATAAGCAACCACAGCTCCGGCAAGATGGCCTACGCCCTGGCAGCCGAGGCAGTCGCCGCCGGAGCAAAAGTCACCCTTATTAGTGGCCCGGTAAATTTAGCCACGCCCGATAGTGTGCATCGAATCGATGTGGTCAATGCGGCACAGATGTTAGACGCCACTCTCGAGCACATGAGCAATTGTGATGTCTTTATTGGCGTTGCCGCGGTGGCCGACTACAGGCCGGCCGAGGTCGAAGCCCAAAAGATTAAGAAGTCCGATGAGCAGATGCAACTCACGCTAATTAAGAATCCAGACATTATAAGTGAAGTAGCCAAGCTAGATCGCAAGCCTTTTGTTGTAGGCTTCGCTGCGGAAACAAACGACATCGTCAGTAATGGCAAAGACAAATTGACGCGAAAGAATCTCGACATGTTATTCGCAAATAATGCGACTGAAACTTTTAATAGCGATTCTATATCGGTAACAGCACTTACAAAAACGAGCGAGTCCGAGCTTAGTGCTGGAAACAAGAATGTGGTTGCAAGAAACATGCTGCAGCTCATTGCTACGGCCTTAGGCGCAAGCTAGTTAATCAAAAATAATTACTACTAAACTGCTTCTAGCTATTGGCGGCGAACATGACCCAAGTTGCAAACCAGGCTGACCACGAGGCGATTCCTGCGTCCATATTTAGAGCCTATGACATTCGCGGAATCGCCGAGCTGCAGCTCACCAAAGCCAGCGTGGGATTGATTGGGCAGGCGATAGGTAGCGAAGCGCTAGACCAAGACATCGGCACACTATTGATTGGATACGACGGCAGGCTCTCTAGTCCCAGCCTCTCCATCGCACTAATCGAAGGTATTCGCAGCAGCGGTTGCAACGTGGTAAGCCTTGGTCTGATACCAACCCCATTACTGTATTTTGCAACCCATACCACCGATTTCGATTCTGGCGTTATGCTAACTGCCAGTCACAATCCATCTAACTATAATGGCTTGAAGGTCGTATTCCATCAAACCAGCCTCGCCGAGAACCAGATACAATTGCTTCGTTCTCGAATAGAAACCAATCGGTTAAGAACAGGAGATGGCGGGTTTGAAGAGCTTGATATCGACAAGCTCTATATAGAGGACATTTGCCGGCGTATTAAGTTGAAACAACCGTTAAGGATTGTAGTCGATTGCGGAAACGCAGTGCCTGGAAAAGTAGCGCCGGTATTACTAGACGCTCTGGGCTGTGAGGTTCATCCGATATTCTGCGAGATCGATGGCAATTTTCCGAATCATCATCCCGATCCAACTGTGCCGGAAAATTTAGTAGCACTAGCTGCTGCCGTGTTAGAGAAGAAAGCCGATGTTGGTATTGCTCTAGATGGCGATGGCGACCGCGTTGGGCTAATCACTAATCTGGGAAACTTTGTGGATGCCGATCGCATGCTAATGCTTCTGGTGCAATCCATTGTTCCCAACTTTCCAAACAGGGCAGTTGTATACGATGTAAAGTGCAGCAGCAAACTTGGCACCCTGATCGAAGAGTCTGGGGCGATTCCAGTTATGCATAGAAGCGGCCACTCTTTTATGAAACAAAAAATGCAGGAGGCCAATGCCATCCTGGGCGGCGAGTTCGCCGCTCATATCTTTATCAAAGACGATTGGTTTGGGTTCGATGATGGAATGTATGTGGCGGCCCGATTACTAAAAATACTCAGCGAGTCCTCTAAGACTAGTGATGAGCTATTCGATCAATTCGACACGGGTTTCTCTACCTCGGAGATAAAGATTGAAGTAGCTGAAGAGCGTAAGTTTTTATTGATGGAGCAATTACTCGGGCAGGCTGATTTTCCGGCAGCAAAACAGATAACCCTGGACGGGCTTCGTGTTGAATATGCAGACGGCTGGGGCCTTATTCGTGCCTCGAACACCAGCCCAGCACTACTGCTTCGCTTCGAGGCGGATACTCAAACCAGGCTGCTGGAAATACAGAATGAGTTTAAAACTTTACTACGCAGCGCAGATAAGGATTTAGAAATAGACTTTTAGGACGCTATAAAGAGCTAATAGCTGAAGCATGCAGACTGCCTCTAAGGCGAAGCACATGCTCACGGACCGAATAGACATGTCACTATCATTAAGCAATGCCAAGAACATCGCCAAGGTACTTACCGAGTCGCTGCCTTATATACAGAAATTTACGGGCCGCACCGTAGTTGTTAAGTATGGCGGTAATGCCATGGTCGACGAGGCACTGAAGCAGAGCTTTGCCCGCGATATCGTGCTGATGAAGCTGGTTGGCATCAATCCAATAGTCGTCCATGGCGGTGGGCCCCAGATCGGAAGCCTTCTTGAGCGGCTGAATATTGAATCCAGCTTCATCGACGGATTGCGGGTTACTGACGATCAGACCATGGACGTGGTTGAGATGGTGCTAGGCGGACTGGTCAATAAGCAGATCGTAGCGCTACTGAATAAGAACCAGGGCAAGGCCGTCGGTATCAGCGGCAAAGACGGAAATCTGATTAGCGCACGAAAATTGAAGATAAAGCGCAAAGGCTCTGCGGCGGCGGACGAAGGCATAGATATCGGCCAGGTTGGCGAGGTCGTCAGCATCAATACCAAGATTCTCGACGTGATGAAGGATAGCGACTTCATTCCTGTAATTGCGCCAATTGGTGCCGACAGCGATGGCGCCACCTTCAATATTAACGCCGATTCGGTGGCGGGAGAGATTGCCAGTGTTCTCGGTGCAGAGAAATTGATTCTGCTGACGAATATAGCGGGCGTACAGGACAAGAAAGGAAATGTGCTAACCGGCCTCAGCATTAAGCAAGTTGATAAGCTTATTGCCGATAAAACTATACAGGGAGGAATGCTGCCCAAAGTTGAGTGCGCCCTAAACGCCGTAAAGAATGGCGTTCGCAGCGCTACCATAGTGGACGGCAGAGTAGAACACGCGGTACTCCTAGAGATATTCACAGATGAAGGGGTCGGCACACTTATTTCCAAGAGCCCCTTGGATAAGAACTAGCCAGGCAATAAAGAAGACATGGATAAAGCCAACAAAGTTTCTCGCAAAGATCAGATCCTGCAGGCGCTAGCGCGCATGCTGGAATCGGCGCCGGGCGAGCGTATTACTACCGCCGCTCTAGCCAGAGAGGTCGGCGTCTCTGAGGCAGCCCTGTACCGGCACTTTCCCAGTAAGGCGAGAATGTTCGAAGGGCTTATCAAGTTTATCGAAGATACGCTATTTGCTCGAATCTCAAGAATCGTCAATGAGGAAGATAGCGCAGAGATTCGTTGCCAGAATATTCTTCTGCTACTCCTTACCTTCTGCGATAAAAATCCGGGGATGACCCGTCTGCTAACCGGAGACGCGCTTGCCGGTGAGACAGAAAGGCTACGGGAACGTATTGCACAGTTCTTCAACCGCCTGGAGGCCCAGCTCAAGCAAGTCTTGCGAGAGGCGCAGATCAGAGAGAATCTGAAAACGACTATCTCTCCTGCCATTCTGGCGAATCTATTGCTCGCCTCTTGCGAAGGTAGATTGGTGCAGTTTGTGCGTAGCGAGTTTAAGGTCTCCCCGTTAGACAATTGGGACACGCAGTGGGACTATCTAAGCAAGAATCTATTAGAGCCCTATACCACAAAGCCCGAAACCGAATCGGTTAACTAGATAGCTCTAGGCCGAGATCCCAAACTCTTCTCGATAAGCCACAACCGCATCTAGATACGGCTGCAGTTTGTCGTTTTCGCTGGCCATTAAATAATCCACGATATTCTGCAGGCTTATTATACTAACAACCTTTATTTGGTAACTCTGCTCGATCTCTTGAATCGCGGAAAGCTCGCCCGTTCCTTTCTCCTGCCTATCCATAGCAACGGCGATACCATTTAATTTTGCGCCATTGCCGCTGATGATCTCGGCCGCTTCGCGCACAGCAGTGCCGGCAGTAATAACATCATCGACGATTAGAACATTGCCACTAAGCTCCGCGCCGACTATAGACCCGCCCTCGCCATGGGCCTTCGCTTCCTTGCGATTAAAACAATAAGGCTTATTCACCTGGTGATTATTTGCCAGGGCCATCGCTGTAGCTGTAGCTAGGGGTATGCCCTTATAGGCTGGCCCGAACAGAACGTCGTAATCGATGCCGGAGGCTACGATCGAAGCGGCATAGCACTCTGCGAGGAAAGAAAGCTTCTCACCCGTATTGAACAGTCCAGCATTGAAAAAGTACGGGCTGACTCTTCCCGATTTAAGAGTAAATTCACCGAAACGTAGAATCTCATTCTCAATAACGAAGTTTAGAAAGTCTTTTTGAAAATCTTGCATCGTATCCTCGTGCCTCGCCCGAATCGTTGCTCAGCTGTGATGTCAGATAAGCGCCTGTTTCTGCTTTTCTACTAATTCTTTTATGCCGCTATTGCCTAGCGCAAGCATCTCAAGCAATTGATCGTGACTGAAGTCACCATCTTCACCGGTGCCTTGTACTTCGATAAACCCGCCCGACTCAGTCATAACGATATTCATATCAGTCTCTGCATTGGAGTCTTCGTCGTAGTCGAGATCAAGCACTGCATGTCCTTGAAAGATACCAACAGATACCGAGGCAATTAACTGCTTGGCCGGGTTCCCGCTTACCATCTTATTGGCAATCATGTGATTGATCGCATCCATCATCGCAACACAGCCACCGGTGATAGATGCGGTTCGAGTTCCACCATCGGCTTGAATCACGTCGCAATCTACCTTGATCGTGTGCTCGCCCAGCTGAGTTAGATCTATCGCCGCCCGCAATGAACGACCTATGAGACGCTGAATCTCCAGGCTTCGCCCCGACTGCTTGCCCCTGGCGGCCTCTCTATCCATACGGGTGTTCGTGGAGCGCGGCAGCATGCCGTATTCCGCCGTAATCCATCCCTTGCCGCTGCCTTTTAGAAAGCGTGGAACCGAAGTTTCAACGCTGGCATTACATAGCACCTTTGTATCACCAAACTCGACAAGCACCGAACCCTCTGCATGCTTGGTGTAGTTTCTGCTAATGGAGATATCGCGCAACTGGTCTGCGCCTCGAAGGCTTGGTCTTTTGAGTTCAGTCATAATTTTCCTGTGGATTATTGTCTGCAAGCGCATGACTTGCCGCGGACAAATTATCCTAGATATTGATTGTTATAGCGAGCTGCAAGCGCTGCGGGTACAAAGACCATGGGAAATACAATGTACACTGTGATTACAACGCGATTAGGTTAAAATGTGGCCTGCCAGATACGGCTTCAGTAATTGGACAATAGACTATGACATTAAGTATGACTGCCTTCTCCCGGCAGCAGCAAGAACAGGAATGGGGTTCGCTGACTTGGGAGATTCGTTCTGTGAATCATCGCTACCTCGAAGCCAATGTGCGCCTACCCGAGTCATTTCGGGCGTTGGAGAACGCCGTTCGTGAGGCGGTGCGTAAACGACTCACCCGCGGCAAGGTGGAGTGTCAGCTACGCTTTCAGTCCGAGGCGAACGTCTCCACCGAGCTACATCTGAACAGGCCATTGATTCAACAACTGGTTCAGGCAAACGTGGAAATTGAGCAGATTACTGGCACATCATCGAGCCTGAGCAATATGGAAGTCCTGCGCTGGCCCGGTGTCATCGAAGAGCAAGACTTCGATAGAACGTCTATCGAGGAGCAGGCCCTCACGCTATTCACCGCCGCATTAGACGATCTGGTGGCTACCAGAGAGAGAGAAGGCGCGGAGCTTCAGGGCTTTATCACACAGCGTATCGATTCTATCCGCGAGATCGTGGTCAGTGTCCGCGAGAAGATGCCCGAAATTTTAGCGAAGCAGAAACAAGCACTGCTCGATCGCCTGCACGACCTGCAGGCCGAACTCGAACCTACAAGGCTGGAACAAGAGGTATCGCTACTCGCGCAGAAAGCCGATGTGGAAGAAGAGCTGGATCGCCTCGATTCACACCTAAATGAGGTTGCACGTGTCTTGAATGCGAAGGGTCAGAAGGGGCGACGTCTCGATTTCCTCATGCAGGAGCTCAATCGCGAGGCAAATACGCTGTCCTCTAAATCTATTGTTGTCGAAACCACACTAAGTGCGGTTGAATTGAAGGTGTTGATTGAGCAAATGCGTGAACAGATTCAAAATATCGAGTAAGCGCTAACAAAAAACAAATATCGAGGACGTAGTTTCATGTCTAAAGGCACTCTTTTCATCGTGACCGCACCCTCCGGTGCTGGCAAAACCAGCCTGGTCAAAGCATTGATCGGGCGCGAACAAAACATACGTGTCTCGGTGTCTCATACGACTCGCGTCGAGCGTCCAGGCGAAGAAGACGGGGTAAACTACCATTTCGTCGATAAGGCCGAATTCATGGATATGCTGCAAAAGGGCAGTTTCTTCGAGAGCGCAGAAGTCTATGGCAATCACTACGGCACCTCCCAGCTATGGGTAAATGAGCAGCTAGATGCGGGTCTCGATGTAATTCTCGAGATAGACTGGCAGGGTGCAGTTCAGGTGCGTAATCTCGATTCGAATGCCTGCTCCATCTTTATCTTGCCACCCTCGCTGGAAACACTTAAGACGCGTCTGCTCGATCGCGCACAGGATGATACCGAGACTATCGAGAAGCGCATGAAGCAGGCAGTTGCCGAGATTTCTCATGTCGCCGAGGCGGATTTCGTCGTCATCAATGACGATTTTGACACGGCGCTGGAGGACCTTGCCGCCATCGTTAGGTCCTACAGACTGACAATTAAATACCAGGAAAAGAAGCAGGCGGCCCTCTTCGACAGCCTATCTCAGGGCGATTAGTTCCGAATAGCCTATTCTTAGGCTCCCAGGCGACCAAGAATTGTATGCATTCTGAGTCAGAATTCAGTAAAATCCTCGGTCCTCGTTAAATATGCTCCTTTGAGCCAGGTGCCCTCGGCCGAAATAGCTTGTATTCGGGCAGGTCGGCACCATAAAACATGTAGAACACTAAGGGTTAGGTATGGCTAGAATCACTGTAGAAGATTGTTTGGAAAATGTTGATAACCGCTTTGAGCTGGTCATGGTCTCCAGCAAACGCTCGCGGCAGATTCAGACTGGCGGCAAAGACCCGCTGGTTTCCGTCGACAACGACAAGCCTACCGTACTCGCACTGAGAGAGATCGCCGAAGGCCTGATAGACGCCAGTATCCTAATTGCCAAGCCACCCAGCATAGAGCTGGAAGAACTGGCCGAAGAGGCTAGCGAAGAAGTTCCAGAAGTCGCAGCTGAGGCCGGCGAGACTGTCGAAGCCGCTGCAGGCGAAGAGGCCCCCGAGCCAGCAGATACGGAAAAGCCTGCCGAAGACGCATAACCCCCTACTTAGCTACCCAGGAGTCGAGTCTTGCAGGTCCCAATGATAGACAACATCGACTCTTTAGCCTCAGGCCTTACTAGCTATCTAGAGAAGGATCAGGTTAACAACGTACGTCGCGCCTATTACTATGCGGAACAAGCCCATGAGGGTCAGTTCCGCCGTGGTGGCGACCCCTACGTCACCCACCCCCTCGCCGTAGCCGGTATTCTCAGCGAAATGCACATGGATCATCAGAGTCTGATGGCCGCAATGCTGCATGACGTAATCGAAGATACAGGCATTACCAAGACTGCCATCAAGACACAATTTGGTAACTCAGTCGCCGACCTGGTTGATGGTGTCAGCAAGCTCAACAAGATCACCTTCAGCAGTCGCGCCGAGGCACAGGCAGAGAACTTTCAGAAAATGGCCATGGCCATGGCGAAGGACCTGCGTGTGATCTTGGTGAAGATCGCGGACCGCCTGCACAATATGCGCACACTGGATGTTCTTGCGCCAGACAAGCGCCGACGCATCGCTAGAGAAACCCTCGATATCTATGCCCCCATCGCCAACAGGCTGGGGATGAATACCGTTAGAGTGGAATTTGAAGAGCTAGGCTTCGCCGCTCTCTATCCGATGCGTGCCCGTCGTATTTCGGCAGCGGTAAAAAGCATACGCGGCAACAGAAAAGAAATTCTTTCCAAGATCGAGACTTCAATCTCAGCCTGCCTCGAACGCGAAGGCCTGCCAGGTCGTTGCGCCGGTCGGGAGAAACATCTCTATAGCATCTACGAAAAAATGCGTAGCAAGCGCAAATCTTTCTCCGAGATCATGGACGTTTACGCGTTTCGAATCGTGGTCGATCGAGTCGATACTTGCTACCGAGTTCTTGGGGCCGTGCACAGTTTGTACAAACCAGTTCCCGGTCGCTTCAAAGACTATATTGCTATTCCCAAAGCCAATGGTTATCAATCTTTGCACACCACTCTTTTCGGTATGCACGGCGTGCCTATCGAAATTCAGATTCGCACGGAAGAGATGGAAGCCATGGCGAACAACGGTATTGCTGCGCACTGGTTATATAAGTCCAGCGAAGATCTACCCAATAATCCACATGTTCGAGCGCGCGAATGGGTTAACGGCCTGCTAGACATGCAGAAGAATGCTGGTAATTCACTAGAGTTTATCGAAAACGTTAAGATCGATTTGTTTCCCGATGAGATCTATGTTTTTACACCGAAAGGTACAATTTTCGAGCTGCCCGCCGGATCAACCGCTGTAGACTTCGCCTATGCGATTCATACCGATGTAGGTAACTCCTGTGTTGCCTGCCGTATAAGTCGCCGCCTCGCTCCGCTGAGCGAGCCATTGCAGAGTGGTCAGACCGTCGAAATAATTACCGCCCCGGGAACACAGCCGAACCCTGCCTGGTTGAGTTTTGTTATTACTGGCAAGGCGCGCAGTAATATTCGCCACTACCTGAAGAATCAGAAGCAATCAGAGTCAGTAGCTCTTGGCAGGCGCCTGCTTAATAAGGCCTTAGCCGGCTTCGGCAACCAGTTGGATAGCATCCCGCAGGCGAACATCGATGAGGTCTTACACCAGACCAGCCTGAAATCCATGGATCAATTGTTAGAGGAAATTGGCTGGGCAACCGCATGTCCTATATGGTCGCGCAGCGGCTAACCGCACAGAGTAATATTTCGACCGACGATGCACAGAAAGAATCAGACAAACAGGGTTCTCTCGATATTCGCGGATCCGAGGGCATGGTGATGAATTATGCCAAGTGCTGTCATCCGATTCCTGGTGATCCGATCGTCGGCCATATCAGCTCCGGTCGCGGCATGGTGATTCACACAGACGACTGCAATAATATCGCCGACATTCGCGACAACCCGGAAAAATGTGTATCGGTTCGATGGGATCCTGACGTTGAGGGTGAGTTCTCGGTTGAACTTCGCGTCGAGCTAGAAAATCAACGCGGCATCATAGCAACTCTCGCCACAACGATTACCGGCACAGAGGCAAACATAGAAAAGATTTCTACCGTCGAGAGAGACGCTCGATTCAGTATCGTGAACCTGTCGCTGAATGTGCACAACCGCGTGCATTTGGCGCGAGTCATGAAGCGCGTGCGACTTATCAAGCCTGTTGCGAAGGTAACACGAGTTAAGAGCCGCAAGGTACGCAAGACAATCAAGAACATCGTTGGTAGCCACTAGCAAATATCACTGGATAAAACCCATGACAACACTCGAACAAGTTCATTCCAATGCGGCGCCACAGGCGATCGGCCCCTACTCGCAGGCTATTAAGGCAGGCTCTATGGTTTTCCTATCGGGGCAGATTCCCTTGAACCCGGAAACCATGGAACTGGTAGCCGGCGACGTCGCTGCGCAGACCCACCAAGTCTTCAAGAACCTAATCGCTGTCGCCGAAGCCGCCGGCGGTGGCCTGGCGAACACCGTTAAGCTAACTATCTATCTGACCGATCTTGGAGACTTTGCTGTAGTGAATGAGATCATGGCTGGCTATTTCAACGAGCCCTATCCTGCTCGCGCGACAATTCAGGTGAGCGCACTGCCCAAGGGATCTGCCGTAGAGATCGACGCCGTCCTCGCACTCTAGAAATCTAGTCGCGCTGTGGTCAGCCTATCTAGGCGCATTCGTAGCACTACTGTATAAAAACACATATACTTTGCTCTGGCCTGCCTAGGCGGCTTGCACTAAGCCACCCTGGGCACTGTCGAGCAATCTTGCCAATGCTCTGAGCGCTACTGGACCCTATGCATCTGTGAATGCCGCTAGCCAACAACTAGATAAGATTCCCGTCACACGCTTGAAAGGCGTTGGCGCAGCGCTTGAGAAGAAACTCAACTCCATTGGCATTGCCAGTCTGCAGGATCTGCTGTTTCATCTCCCTTTTCGTTATGAAGACAGAAGCCGAGTCGCGTCGATTGGCTCAATTGCCGCGGGTGACACCGTTCAGGTACAGGGCGAGGTGCTGAACGCAGATATTCAATTCGGCAGGCGTCGCAGCCTGCGCTGCACAATCAAAGACAATAGCGGGTTCCTCACCCTTCGCTTCTTCCATTTTAGTAATGCACAAAAAAATTCACTGGCCGTCGGGAGCCAGATCCGCTGCTACGGTGAAGTGCGACGGGGCAGATCGGGGCTGGAGATATTTCACCCCGAATATAGAGTCGTGCGGGATAACGAAGAAGTCGTTGTCGATGACTGTCTTACTGCTATTTATCCAGCCACAGAGGGCTTGGGTCAGGCTAGATTGCGTAGCATAGCTAATCAGGCTTTGGCGTATCTCCCTGCACAAGGAGAATGCACAGCAGCTAGAAGGTTCTGCCCTGCAAGAATTCCTTCCACCACAGATCATTCAGAAATTTCATCTTCACTCCCTAATCGATGCAATAAGACTGATTCATCGACCACCGCTTGAGACGCCCTTGAGTTGGTTAAGCGAAGGCAAGAACCCCGGCCAGCATCGGCTTTCATTCGAAGAGTTGCTTGCACATCGGTTATGCATGCGCCGCTTCAAGTCTGACTCGCAGCAACAGCCGGCGCCGAAGTTTGGTGATTCACCCGAGCTGCTAAGGAGCTTTCTAGCTCAGCTACCCTTCACTCTGACAAATGGCCAGCAGCGCGCCTATAAAGAGATCAGCGAGGATCTAGCGCGGGCCTGCCCTATGCTGCGCCTCTTGCAGGGGGATGTAGGTTCCGGCAAGACTGTCGTAGCAGCACTTTCAGCTCTGCAGGCAATCGCCGCTGGATATCAAGTAGCGCTGATGGCTCCCACTGAGCTACTGGCAGAACAGCACTATGCAAATTTCTGTCAGTGGTTCGAGCCACTAGATATTAACGTGGGTTGGCTAAGCGGAAAAACCAAAGGAAAACATCGTGTAGAACAACTCGGCTCAGTAGCCGACGGCAGCTGCCAGCTGCTGGTAGGAACCCATGCCCTGTTTCAAGATGAGGTGATCTATAAGAAGCTTGGGTTGATCATCATCGACGAGCAACATCGCTTCGGTGTGCACCAACGACTCGCCCTGCGTGAGAAGGCAAACCAGCATGCCTTAAATCCACATCAGCTGGTGATGACGGCGACACCGATACCGCGAACACTGGCCATGAGCGCCTATGCGGATCTGGACAACTCAATTATCGACGAGCTCCCACCCGGGCGAATCCCCGTTAACACCGCCATCATTTCCAACGATCGCCGCGACCAGGTTATGCAGCGCATCGAACAGGCCTGTAAAGAAAACAGTCAGGCCTATTGGGTTTGCACGCTGATCGAGGAAAGCGAGGCTCTGGAATGTCAGGCCGCCGAAGTGACAGCGGAGCAACTCGCGCAACAACTCCCGGAAATAAAAGTTGGGCTTATTCATGGCCGCATGAAGCCTCAGGAGAAAGCCCAGATCATGCAGCGATTCAAACAGGGCGACCTCCAGCTACTAGTAGCGACAACCGTCATCGAGGTTGGGGTCGATGTGCCGAATGCCAGTCTAATGGTTATCGAGAACCCTGAACGACTGGGCCTAGCGCAGCTACATCAACTCAGGGGTCGTGTCGGGCGTGGCTCAACTCACAGTCACTGTATCTTGTTATACCAGACCCCACTTTCTAACGCCGGCAAGCAACGCCTGTCGGTGATGCGCGAAAGCACCGATGGCTTCTATATCGCGGAAAAAGATCTCGAACTACGCGGGCCAGGGCAGGTCTTAGGCACACAGCAAACGGGCTTGATGAGCTTTAGAGTAGCCGACATCAGTCGCGATGCCGATCTATTGGATCAGGTCAAAGAGGCTTCCGAGATTGTATTGGAACAATATCCTGAGATCGTCGATCCTCTAATTCAGCGCTGGTTAGGCGATAATGTGAACTATGCGAACGTCTAGCCTGGCAAGCTATTGATCACACTACCCAGCAGTGAATTCTCGCTTTTACTCTAAGGCTAAAGTCTTTTATGCTAGCGGCTTAATCAATAGACGGCAGCCGAGTATTAACGTCTCTCACCACATGGAATCTGTCAGAAAAATTCGCGCAAGAGTAATTGCACAGTTTCGATCTAGATTTCCGGAACTGTATTCCAAATTACCGGCATTCGCTGAATTAACTCGCGCCAATAAGCCCATCGGCATTTACCTGCTGCTTTGGCCTACCATCTGCGCCTTGTGGATTGCAGAAGAGGGATTCCCCCGTTTTTCACTGCTGGTAATTTTTGTGCTTGGTACAGCCCTAATGCGCTCGGCCGGCTGCTGTGTGAATGACTTTGCCGATTATAAGATCGATGGAAAGGTCTTAAGAACCGAGGGGCGGCCTCTGGCAACGGGCACCTTGACAAGAAAAGATGCCTTCCTTTGCTTCGCGGTTCTCTGCCTCATAAGCTTTGGCCTGGTACTGCTCACTAATGAGAGAACAATCATCCTCTCTTTCGCGGCTGTAGCCTTAGCGGCCGTATACCCATTCATGAAGCGTTTCACGAATCTGCCACAGCTAGTCTTGGGCGTTGCCTTTTCTTGGGGAATATTGATGGCCTTCTCGGCGGCGACAGGAGACGTACCGCAATCTGCCTATCTTCTCTTCGTCGCAAACTGCCTGTGGATAGTAGCCTACGACACACAATACGCCATGGTAGACAGAGAGTTCGATATAGAAATAGGGGTCAAGTCTACCGCGATACTATTTGGTGATGCCGACAAGGTAATCATCGGCAGCCTTCAGGCCATGTTTATTTTGGCAATGATTCTTGCGGGCCGACAGTTTGAGCTGGGGTCTCTCTATTATATTTCCCTGGTCATAGCGAGCGGCCTGCTGGCCTATCAGCAATACCTAATCAGGGATAGGCTGCCGGGGCCTTGCTTCGAAGCGTTTCTGAATAACAACTGGGTAGGTGCGGTAATCTTTGTAGGTGTGATGCTCAGTTACATCTAACGCCTTTGCAAACCAGCTTCACTCTGCAAGCAGAAGCTGGTCCGCAACAAACGGATAGCAATTACACGAACGCCTGTATTCCTGTTTGTGATCTACCAAGAATTAGCGCATGAATGTCCTGCGTGCCTTCATAGGTATTCACCACTTCCAGGTTCTGACAGTGACGCATGATTGGAAAGTCATCGGAGATGCCGTTTCCGCCAAGCATGTCCCTGGCCTCTCTCGCAGCATCCAAAGCCTTCAGGCAGGAGTTGCGCTTCAGCAAGGAAATAAGCGGCGGAGCTAACTTGCCCTGATCCTTCAACCTACAGGCCTGCAGACAACCTTGCAGCCCAAGAGAGATATCGGTCTGCATAATAGCTAACTTCTTCTGTATCAATTGATTCGCCGCCAGCGGTCGACCGAATTGTTTTCTATCCAGCGTGTATTGCAGCGCCGTGTGCCAGCAAGTCTCTGCCGCGCCTAACGCGCCCCAGGCGATACCGAGTCTTGCCGAGTTCAGGCAGCTAAAAGGACCTGCGAGGCCTTTCGCATGAGGCAGCTTGTTCTCTTCCGGCACGAACACTTCATCCATGACGATCTCGCCTGTGATTGAGGCGCGCAATGCCAACTTGCCCTCGATCTTGGGCGCGCTCAGCCCCTTCATCCCCTTATCGAGAATGAAGCCGCGTATAGTGCCACTATCGTCCTTAGCCCATACGATGAAGACATCGGCGATAGGTGAGTTGCTAATCCAGTTCTTTGCGCCCGTTAGTGAGTAACCCCCATCGACGGACTTCGCCCGGGTAATCATGCCACCCGGGTCAGAACCATAATCAGGCTCGGTTAGGCCGAAACAGCCAATATATTCACCGCTAGCCAATTTTGGCAGGTACTTCTGCTTCTGTTCTTCAGAGCCAAATGTATTAATTGGGTGCATTACCAGGCTCGACTGGACGCTCATCATCGATCGATAGCCAGAATCGACTGCCTCGACTTCCCGCGCCATCAGGCCGTAGCACACATAGTTCACACCGGCACAGTCATAGCCTTCAATAGTGGACCCCAGCAGCCCGAGAGCCCCCATTTCACGAAAGATCTCCGGATCGGTTTCCTCTTTACGATAGGCATCGCGCACCCTTGGCAATAACCTCTCTTGGGCGTATTGCTTGGCAGTATCTCGAACCAGACGCTCCTCTTCCGATAACTGCTCTTCCATTAAGAATGGGTCCTGCCAATTGAATGGCACATTGTCCGATCTGACAGACATAGCTTTCTCCTAGTTAACTCAGGCAGCCCTCTCTTTAGGGTGCCATCTTAAATTCATGCACGTTGACGGCTCGGTGGAATCATCTGGAGCTTTGAATCGCGGTGATGTGGGCGCCCCAAGTCGGGCGCGAGCGCGGTAGTCTATCAAACTTCATGACTTTTCTCTAAGTCTGCTGCACTAGAACTCAATAGCAATATTGCTTAGATAAAGCCGAGATTCTCGGTGACATTTTGATAGAATAGCGCGCCATGGATGTATCCCACATATTAGATTCCCTCAATGACGAGCAGCGCAATGCGGTTGCGAATCCTGCACAGCATTTATTGGTGCTGGCCGGTGCTGGAAGCGGCAAAACCCGCGTGCTAGTGCACAGGATTGCCTGGCTATTGGAGGCAGAGCAAGCCTCTCCCTTCTCCATACTGGCCGTTACCTTTACCAACAAGGCAGCACGCGAGATGCGGGGTCGAATCGAGTCCCTAATGGGCCATTCTTTCGCCGGCATGTGGGTTGGTACGTTTCATGGCCTGGCTCATCGACTTTTGCGCTCCCACTGGCAGGAGGCGGGCCTGGTAGAGGACTTCCAGATACTCGATGGCGACGACCAGCTGCGACTCGTTAAACGCATAAATCGCTCCTTGAAGATCGACGAGGATAAATGGCCCGCAAAGCAATGCCAGTGGTACATCAATTCGCAGAAGGACGAGGGTCTGCGCTCGGCCAACATCGAGCATTTCGAAGATGACTATACGAAGACCATGCTCAGGGTTTACAAGGCCTACGAGGAGGCATGTGACCGTGGCGGCATGATCGACTTCGGAGAGATCCTGCTAAGAGCTCACGAGTTGTGGCTAAAGAATCCGCAGGTGCTCGAGCACTACCAACGACGCTTTAAACATATTCTGGTCGATGAGTTTCAGGACACCAACTCTATTCAGTATGCATGGCTGCGCGTGCTGGCCGGCACACAGAACCAATTGATGGTGGTTGGAGACGATGATCAGTCCATCTACGGCTGGCGTGGTGCAAAAATCGAAAACATCCAGCAATTCAATGTGGACTTCAGTGACGCGGACACGGTACGGCTGGAACAAAACTATCGCTCTACTTCGACCATTCTGAAGGCCGCGAATAAGTTAATCTCGAATAATCAGAACCGCCTCGGCAAGAACCTCTGGACCGAGGGTGGCGATGGCGAACAGATCAGCGTATACGAGGCGTTCAACGAACAGGATGAGGCTCGCTTCATCGTAGATCGCGTGCAGGACTGGTTTAACAACGGCAACCAACGCTCAGACGCAGCCATCCTCTATCGCTCTAATGCGCAATCACGGGAGCTCGAGGATGCATTGCTACGAATGGGAATGCCCTATCGTATCTATGGCGGCCATCGCTTCTACGAGCGATTGGAGATTAAGAACGCACTGGCCTACCTGCGATTAGTAATTAACAGAGATGACGATACGGCAGTAGAACGCGTCATTAATGTTCCCACACGAGGAATCGGTGGTCGCACTATCGAACAGATAAGAAGCGTAGCCAGAGACGAGAACTGCTCACTCTGGCAGGCCTGCTGCAAGTGTGTAGATGAAACTCTCATGACATCGAGAGCATCAAATGCCGTGCTGGCGTTCCTCAAATTAATTGATCAACTAAGCAGTGATTGCAGTGAACTGGAATTAGCAGAGAAAGCCGAACACATTGTTACCCACACCGGCTTGATTCAACATCACGAGAAAGAAGGTGGTGAAAAGGCACGAGCTAGAATCGAGAATCTTGAAGAGCTAGTGACGGCTGCAAGTAATTTCGACGATCCGGACATTGACGAAGACTTCGACCTCAAATCAAACACATTTCTCGCCGCGTTTCTCGATCAGGCGGCATTGGATGCCGGAGAGACTCAGGCCGATGAATCCGAGGATGCGGTACAGCTCATGACATTGCATTCGGCGAAAGGCCTCGAGTTTCAGCTCGTCTTTCTGGCAGGAATGGAAGAAGGCCTCTTTCCTCACAAGATGTCTATGGATAATCTCGCGGGCCTCGAAGAAGAGAGAAGACTCGCCTATGTGGGCATTACCCGTGCGAAAACCAAGCTGTATCTAAGCCATGCAGAATCTAGAAGGCTACACGGTGATGTAAACCTCTGCCGCCCCTCTCGCTTCATCAATGAGATACCTAACGAGTTGCTCGATGAGATACGCATGAAGTCCAGTGTGAGCCGACCCTCTTTTGGCAATACCCGTATCGGTAACAAGGTCGCCAATAATCTCAATGGCGCAATAGAGGTTCCCGAAACTGAATTATCACTTGGCCAACGGGTCATTCATGGAAAATTCGGTGAGGGCGTAGTACTTAACTATGAAGGACAGGGGCCCAACGCAAGAGTCCAGGTAAATTTCGATGCAGTGGGTAGCAAGTGGTTGGTGCTATCCTATGCCAAGCTGGAAGTGTTAGCGTAAACAATTCACGGCGCCGGCTGACAGGAACAAACACGATGATTCGCAAGTATCGATTAAACATAAAGGCCAAGAAATTTTTTCTGGCCGCGCTGTTTCCACTCTTGGCCGCCTGTGGCGGAGAGTCTCAGCCCGGCACAGCCAATCCTGCGGGATCGTTCGCTGAGAAAGAGCAGACCGTCTACGAATGGAAGCTGATTACCTCCTGGCCGAAGAATTTACCTGCCCTTGGCACCTCTCCCGAACACTTCGCCGATATAGTCGAGAAAATGAGCAATGGCCGCATGCGCATTCGCGTATACGGTGCCAACGAGTTGGTAGGCGGGCTCGAAGTTTTTGATGCGGTCTCACAGGGCGTGGCTGAGATAGGCCACAGCGGTGCCTATTACTGGCAGGGCAAGATTCCCAGCACTCCCTTCTTCTCCACAATCCCCTTCGGTCTGACCGGCACCGAAATGAACGCGTGGCTTAGCTTCGGCGGCGGTAATGAGTTATGGCAGGAGATCTATGCCCCCTTCAACCTCATTCCGATGCGGGGCGGTAATTCCGGCACACAGATGTTCGGCTGGTTTAACAAGGAAATAAATTCCCTGGCAGACCTGCAGGGACTCAAGATGCGCATACCCGGCTTGGGCGGCGAAGTATTCAGCCGCGCCGGCGGCACACCCGTGACCATGCAGGTGAGCGAAGTCTTCACGGCCATGCAGACCGGCGCACTGGATGCGACGGAATTTGTAAGCCCCTTCAACGATATGGCTGCGGGATACCATACCGTTGCCGATTATTATTACTATCCCGGCTGGCATGAGCCTGGCTCGACGCTGGAAACCATCTTCAACAAGACCGCCTTCGAGGCACTTCCGGAAGATCTGCAGGAGATTCTAAAAGCGGGAACCGAGGTGATGAACCAACGCCTGATGGATGAGCTCACCGCCAGGAACAATGAAGCGCTGCGCGTCTTAACTGAGGAGCACGGCGTAGAATTAAGAAAGCTGCCCGACGAAGTACTCATAGAGCTTCGAACAATTTCGAATGAGGTTGTAGCTGAGCTCGCGGAAACCGACGAGGTAACCCGACGCATCTACGAATCGTATAAGAGTTTTCAGGCAGGCGTAGAGAACTATCACAGCATAGCCGAAGATGCCTATGTAGAGGCTCGCAAGCTACCGAGCAACTAGTCGCAAACTAGAATGCCTTGGCCCTATTTCGGAACAGGCCTGGGCTTGCCCTGCTCATCGATCGCCACAAAGACGAATAGACCTTGCGCCATTTTATTTGGCAATTCATCGATACTAATCGCAGAACTCCAAACCTCTACATTGATGTGTACCGACGTCTTACCCTTCTTGACCACTTCGGTATAACAGCTAACCGTAGCACCAACTTGAACCGGGCTAATAAAGTGTACGTTCTGTATGGCAACAGTTACCGAACGCCCCCGTGTTGCCTTCTTGCTCGCGATGCCCGCGGCAAGATCCATCTGTGATACCAACCAGCCACCGAATATATCGCCATTGGCATTCGTGTCTTTAGGCATGGCGAGTGTTTGTAAGGCCAATTCGCCTAACGGTTTGGATTCGGAACTACTCATGATTCTTTCCTTTATAGAGTTGCCATGGGGTTAAAGAACCGAAGGCAACCAGGTAGCCAAGGCGGGCTGCAGCGCAAGCAATAGCAACAGCGCAAGTTGCATCATAACAAAAGGTGCGACACCTCGATAAATCTCACTGGTCTTAATTTCATCCGGGGCAACGCTGCGTAGATAGAACAAGGAAAAGCCAAAGGGCGGCGTCAGAAAAGACGTTTGCAGATTTACCGCTATCATTACACCAAGCCAGATCGGATCTAGCCCCATAGCAAGTAATATAGGGCCCACTAAGGGCACGACCATAAAGGTGATCTCGATAAAGTCGAGAATAAAACCCAGAATAAAGATCAACAGCATCACCACCAGAGTTGCCGAGACCACTCCCCCTGGCAGGTTCGTTAGTAGCTCTTCTATCAGTACATCACCACCAAAGCCTCTAAATACCGACGAAAAAATGGTTGCGCCCACCAAGATCAGATACACCATCGATGTAACGCGCATGGTCTCGATACTTACCGATTGCAATACAGACACATTCAGCGCTCTCTTGACGAGGGCGAGAATCATCGCACCTACTGCACCGACGCTTGCGGCCTCCGTTGGGGTAGCTATGCCAAGCAGTATCGAACCCAACACCGCTATCATCAGCAGTACCGGCGGAAACAAGCCCTTGAGTAGTGCGCCAAACACACTCGTG
>CALTDI010000005.1 GCA_943842505.1 uncultured Pseudomonadales bacterium
GACATGGCAGATGTCGGCGGTTCGAATCCGCCCGTGCCTACCATTCCATAGAAGTTAGTCAGTAATAAGAAGTTAGTCAGAAAAATCAATCAGACGAAATATCATGGTGAATTGGAGACTTTTCTCTGATTCTGGTGGTTGGTTATTGGGAGCCCAAGAGACTCCTATACTTTAACAGAGCGTAGTGGAAGTAAGATGCCAAAAATTACCTTACCTGATGGCAGTGCACGGGAGTACGAGAACCCGGTTACTGTTATGGAAGTTGCCGAATCCATAGGCCCCGGACTTGCAAAAGCGACTCTGGCTGGCCGCGTGGATGGCGCACTCGTCGATTCCTCCACTGTACTATCCGCCGACGCGGACGTAGCTATCATCACGGAAAGGGATAGCGATGGCCTTGAAGTAATCCGCCACTCCTGCGCGCATCTAATGGCCCAGGCCGTGCAGCGTCTGTTTCCAAAGGCTCAAGTTACTATAGGGCCAGTCGTTGAAGATGGGTTCTTCTACGATTTCGCCTTCTCCCGCGCGTTTACTCCCGAAGATCTGCAGGCGATCGAGAAAGTTATGGGAGACATCGTTAAAGAAAACCTCACCGTCGAGCGTTCCATCATGAATCGCAGCGATGCTGTCACCATGTTCAAGGAGATGGGTGAAGAATACAAAGTCCAGATTATCGAATCCATTCCCGGTGACGAGGATCTCTCGTTCTACCGTCAGGGAGACTTCATCGACCTCTGCCGTGGCCCTCATGTGCCCAGCACCGGTGCCTTTAAGGCATTCAAGCTCACGTCAGTAGCCGGAGCCTATTGGCGCGGCGATGCCAGCAACGAGATGTTGCAGAGAATTCATGGCACGGCCTGGGGTTCGAAGAAAGACTTGAAGCTGTTCTTGCAACGCCTGGAAGAGGCCGAGAAGCGCGATCACCGCAAGTTGGGCAAACATCTGGATTTATTCCATTTTCAGGAAGAGGCGCCAGGCATGGCGTTTTGGCACCCCAAGGGTTGGTCGATCTATCAGACCGTTCAGCGTTACATGCGCAGCGTGCAGGATGAACACAATTACAAAGAAATCAATACACCTCAGCTAGTCGACTACTCCCTGTGGGAAAAGTCGGGGCATGCCTCAAAGTTTTCTGACGAGATGTTTAGCGTCGAATCAGAGAATCGCATGTATGCGATCAAGCCGATGAACTGCCCCTGCCATATTCAGGTCTTTAATCAGGGCTTGAAGAGCTATCGGGACCTTCCGCTGCGACTGGCCGAGTTCGGTTCATGCCATCGCTATGAGCCTTCCGGCAGCATGCACGGACTCATGCGCGTGCGCAGCTTCGTGCAGGACGATGGACATATTTTCTGTACCGAGGAACAAATTCAGGCAGAAGTGGCGGATTTCATGGCTATGCTATTTGCCGTCTACAAAGATTTTGGCTTCGATGAGGTGATTCTGCGCTTGTCGACTCGCCCAGAGAAGCGGGTTGGCTCAGACGAAGTGTGGGATAAGTCAGAGCAGTCTCTCAAAGACGCACTGAATGCCACAGGTTTGCCCTGGGAGTTAGTGCCGGGTGAAGGCGCGTTCTATGGCCCCAAGATCGAATGCTCTCTGAAGGATTGCATGGGCAGAGTGCAGCAGTGTGGCACGATTCAGGTGGATTTCAGCACCCCGGGCCGACTCGGGGCGCATTATGTCGCCGAGGACAGCAGCAAGAAGGAGCCGGTTATGCTGCATAGGGCGGTGTTGGGTTCTTTCGAGCGGTTTCTGGGGATATTGATAGAGCATTATGCGGGCGCCATGCCAACCTGGTTGGCTCCCGAACAGGTCGTGATTCTGAATATAACGGACAAGCAGGGCGATTATTGCCGAAATTTCGAAGAATCCTTGAAAAATAAAGGGTTTAGAGTGTCTACGGACTTGAGAAATGAGAAGATCGGCTTTAAAATCCGCGAGCACACTTTACAGAAGATTCCCTATCTCCTAGTAGTCGGGGATAAAGAAGTAGAAAGCGAGACTGTGGCAGTGCGCAAACGCGGAGGTGAAGACCTGGGAACGATGACATTTGATGACTTTTGTGCACTCTTAAGCCAGGATGTCGCCCGTTTTGGCCGAAGCGAGCAACTGGACAACAGTTAAATTAACTTAAATGAAATCGAATACGAGGAATAAGCGTTCGCGCATGTCATGAGGAGCAGTTCTAAAAAGCCAATCATCAATGAGTTTATCGAAGCCGATGAAGTACGCCTGGTCGGTGAGACCGGTGAACAACTCGGTATTAAGTCATTGGAAGAAGCGCGGGCGGCTGCGGCCGAAGCCAAACTTGATCTGGTGCTAATAGCGCCCGATGCAGAGCCAGTAGTCTGTAAGATCATGGATTATGGCAAACATATATTCGATCTCAAGAAGGAAAAGGCTGCTAATAAGAAGAAGCAGCGAAGAACTCAGGTTAAAGAAATTAAATTTCGACCAGGGACGGAAGTGGGGGATTATCAGGTAAAACTACGCAACCTGATACGTTTCCTTGAAGATGGGGACAAGGCCAAGGTATCGCTTAGATTCCGTGGCCGGGAAATGGCCCATCAACATCTTGGCATGGAGCTAGTCACCAGGATCCGTGAGGATCTTGTTGAATACGGCACTGTGGAGCAGGAGCCCAAGATGGAAGGCCGACAAATTGTCATGGTATTGGCACCGGTCAAAAAGCGCTAGCGAGAGTAAGGGTCAGCCTCCAATAATCTATTTTGGATCCGAGTGGTTCATTGGAGGCTGGCCTTTTTGATTGTTAGGTATTTTATTAAAAGCATCCAATAGTTACAGAAAACATTGGAGCAAATGCGGAGTTTTATGTAATGGCTGGAAAATTAAAAACCCATAGTGGTGCTGCGAAGCGTTTCAAGAAAACGGCTTCCGGTTTCAAGCGCAAGAGCGCCTATAAGAGTCATATCCTGACTAAGATGACGACCAAGCGAAAGCGTCAGTTGCGGGGAACGAGTGCTGTACATGCAGACAATGTTCCTGCAGTTAAACGAATGCTACGTGAAGTCTAATCGCTAAATAATCAGGAGAATCTAAAATGGCTCGAGTTAAACGCGGCGTCACAGCAAATCGACGTCACAAGAAAGTATTAAAGAAAGCAAAAGGCTATTACGGTGCAAGAAGCCGTATCTATCGAGTAGCTACCCAGGCAGTCACTAAGGCTGGTCAATACGCTTACCGCGACAGACGTGTAAAGAAGCGTGTATTTAGAGCGCTCTGGATTACGCGCATCAATGCTCAGGCACGCGAAAATGGTATGAGCTACAGCCAGCTTATTGCTGGACTGAAGAAAGCAAATATCGAAGTCGACAGGCGCGTATTGGCGGATCTGGCCGTACACGACAAGCCAGCATTTAATGCGGTTGTAGATCAGGCGAAAGCTAGCCTCGCAGCTTAATCCTTTTAGGGTCAGTTAGCTCATGGCAGATCCAAACTCCCTACTTGCAGAAGCCCTGCAAGCTATCGAAGGCTCTAGCGACGAAAAATCGCTGGAGTCTTTGCGTGTTCACTATTTAGGCAAGAAGGGAACGCTGACGGCGTTGTTAAAATCGCTTGGTCAGTTGCCCCCCGAGGAGCGTCCTGAGGCGGGCGAACGCATCAATATAGCCAAGCAGCAAGTTCAGCAGGCCATAGAGACCAGGAAAACCTCTCTCGTCGAGGAAAGCCTGAGTGCTCAGCTAAGTAGTGAGGCGATCGACGTGACCCTTCCGGGCAGGCGTCAGAGTCAGGGTGGCTTGCACCCCATTACCATCACCATAGATCGCATCACCTCCATCTTCGAAACCAGTGGCTACGATGTGGCAGAGGGTCCGGAGATCGAGGATGACTACCATAACTTCGAAGCGTTAAATATTCCTAGTCATCACCCAGCTAGAGCGATGCACGATACCTTTTATGTGAGTCCTGGCACCGTTCTTCGCACCCATACGTCACCGGTACAGGTGCGTGTAATGGAGGGCGGCGAGCCGCCTTTTAGAATGATCTGCCCAGGCCGCGTCTATCGATGTGACTCAGATCTAACCCATACCCCCATGTTCCATCAAGTGGAGGGATTGTTGATCGACGAGGGTGTAAGCTTCGCCGATCTAAAGGGTACAGTAATCGATTTTCTTCACGCCTATTTCGAGCAGGACATGCCGGTTCGATTCCGCCCCTCCTATTTCCCCTTTACCGAGCCATCGGCCGAGGTGGATATGGGCTGCGTGAGCTGCGCAGGGAAGGGCTGCAGAATCTGCGGTCACACCGGTTGGTTGGAAGTGATGGGCTGCGGAATGGTCCATCCTCGCGTGCTGGATATGTCTAACATCGACTCTACAAAGTTTAATGGCTTCGCATTCGGCATGGGTGTGGAGCGCCTGGCGATGCTGCGCTACGGAGTGGGTGATCTGCGTACCTATTTTGAGAACGACCTTAGATTTTTGCAGCAGTTCAATTAGTTTTTCTATTTAAATGTGTTGATATAGATAATGATATTCAGCGAACAATGGCTTCGAGAGTGGGTAAGTCCCAATCTTGAAACTCAGGAACTTGTCGATGAGCTAACCATGGCCGGCCTCGAGGTCGATGGCTCTTCGCCGGTTGCGCGCGAGTTTCAGGGGATAGTCGTAGGCCTTGTTGAAGCTGTGGAGCCTCATCCCGACGCCGATAAGCTGAGCCTGTGTTCTGTCTCGGACGGAACGGAATCCTTCCAGGTAGTTTGCGGTGCGCCGAATGTTCGTGCGGGCCTGAAGGTTCCCTTCGCCAAACTCAACGCCAAGATAATCGAATCTACGGATGCGAAGCCCTTCAAGATAAAGAAGGCAAAGATTCGCGGTGTGGAATCGAACGGTATGCTTTGCTCTAGCGAGGAGCTGGGTCTAGAGGAAAAGTCTGATGGATTGTTGGAGCTTCCGGAGCAAGCCGAAGTAGGAATGGATGTTCGTGACTATCTGCAGCTCGATGATATGAGTATAGAATTAGATCTGACGCCCAATAGAGGCGACTGTCTGGGCATGATAGGTCTGGCAAGAGAAGTCGGCGTGATCGGGCGTCAAGATGTAAAGCCGCTTGAATTTACACCAGCTACCGAATCCATCGCAGACAAGATTGAAATCAAGATTACAGCAAAAGACGCCTGCCCCAGGTACCTTGGCCGCGTTATTCGCAATATCAACTTGAATTCCGAGTCACCGCTGTGGATGCAGGAGAAGCTGCGTCGCTGCGGGCTTCGCAGCATCGACCCAGTAGTAGACGTAACTAATTTCGTGCTGATGGAGCTAGGTCAGCCCATGCACGCGTTCGACCTGGCCAAATTAGAAGGGCATATCGATGTTCGGCTGGCCACTAAGGGTGAGAAGCTGGAGCTTCTAGACGGAAAAGAAGTAGAGCTGACCCCCGGTACTCTTCTTATCACCGATGCCAAGAAGCCGGTGGCTATGGCCGGCATCATGGGTGGTATGGCAACCTCGGTAAGCGATCAGACTCAGGACGTATTTCTGGAGTGTGCCTTCTTCGCACCACTGGATATTGCTGGCAAGGCGAGAGCCTACGGCATGCATACAGATGCATCCCATCGCTATGAGCGGGGAGTAGACTATCAACTCCAGCAAACGGCTATGGAGCGAGCTACGCAGTTGCTTCTCGATATTTGTGGAGGCGAGGCAGGTCCCATAACAAGCGCTGTGGGTAATTTGCCCGAGCCGGTAGAGGTCGCCCTGAAGTACGGCTCCATCAAGAACCTGCTTGGTATAGAGATGGAGCAGGCGGAGGTTAAGGACATACTGGGTAGGCTGGGTTTTGATTTGGCTAGTGACGACGGAGAGACATTGATGGTTTCTGTGCCTTCCTTCCGGTTCGATGTCACTATCGAGGCAGACCTGATCGAAGAACTCGCCAGGATATACGGCTATAACAAGCTCCCGCAGACAGGGGGGCTTGGCAATCAATCCCTGGCATCTAAGCCGGAGTCTCATATAGAGCTAAGCCAGATTAGGCAGCAGCTTGTTGCCCTGGGCTACCAGGAGGTCGTTACCTATAGCTTCATCGAGCCCTCCCTGGCCGATACCCTGTTTCCGGATCAGCCCGGCGTGGCTCTGCAGAACCCTATCTCGGCAGACATGGCCGTCATGCGTAGCAGCATACTTCCCGGCTTAATTAGCACGCTGAAATACAATGAGAATCGGCAGCAGGATCGCATTCGCATCTTCGAAAGCGGGCTTGTCTTCAAGCAGAAAGGCAATGATATAGAGCAGACGCCAATGCTGGCCGGCCTTATATCTGGCAATAAAATGCCAGTAAATTGGTCTAATAACAAAGAGATATCTGATTTTTTTGATGTAAAGGGTGATATAGAGGCCCTGCTATCTATGGGCTTGGAGTCAGACCGCTACAACTTTGCTCCCACCAACTACGCCTGTTTTCACAGTGGCCAGTGTGCGAGCCTGAGCAAAGATGGCGAGATCATCGGCCACATAGGTGCTCTGCACCCGGCACTACAGCGAAAACTGGGGATTACAGCCAACTGCTACCTGTTCGAGCTAGAGCTGTCGCCACTGCAGCTACGTAAGCTGCCAGCAGCCAGTGCGCTGTCCAGGTTTCCAGAAGTTAGCCGAGACTTGGCTATCCTGATCGATAGTGATTATTCTTCTGGTGAAATATTGAGCAATGTCCGTGATAATGCGGGGGAGTATTTGACCGAACTTCGAATATTCGATGTTTATCAAGGGGATGGCGTCGAAAAAGGCAAAAAAAGTGTCGCTTTAGGCTTGACGTGGCAGCATCCTTCGCGCACTCTTAGCGAAGATGACGTAAATAAAATAATTAGTAACTGCGTCAATGGACTACAAGATAAATTTAATGCAAATTTGCGGAATTAGTTGGGGATTTTGATATGGCGGATGGAGCACTCACTAAAGCCGATATGGCTGAACGCCTCTTCGAAGAACTCGGGCTTAACAAGCGCGAAGCCAAGGAAGTCGTAGAGCAATTTTTCGAAGAAATCCGTCTTTCACTAGAGCGCAATGAACAGGTCAAATTGTCTGGATATGGCAACTTCGATCTAAGAGACAAGAAGCAGCGACCAGGTCGCAACCCCAAAACGGGTGAAGAGATACCGATCAAGGCGCGGCGAGTAGTTACATTTCGCCCAGGACAGAAACTTAAGGCAAGGGTAGAGGGTTATGCTGGAACCGAAGAATAACCACGAATTACCTCCAATACCCCCTAAACGCTACTTCACTATCGGTGAAGTCGGTGAATTATGTGCGGTGAAGCCTCATGTGCTGCGCTATTGGGAGGCTGAAATTCCTCAGCTAAAGCCCGTTAAGCGTCGTGGTAACCGCCGTTATTATCAGCGTCAGGATGTGATTTTAATCAGACAAATCAAGAGCTTACTGTACGAGCAAGGCTATACGATTGGCGGCGCCCGACAGAAGATGAGTGATAACCCAGAAGAATTAGCGAAATCTAATGTCAATGCCAGCGAGATCAGATCTCTGGTGAAGGACTTGGAAGGCGTTATAGCTCACTTGTAGGCGTTTCTGCAGTTAAATAATTCCGAAAAGCAATCGCACTCCAGCTTTCACTTTGCGGCATAGCGCCCTTTTAGGCGTGTTACGCTGCAGGAAGAAGTAAAAACCCAGCGCTATACTCAGCAATTCTTAGTAAAGCGATTGGTTGTTTAAAAGGTAAGTATATATCGGGGCGTAGCGCAGTCTGGTAGCGCACTACACTGGGGGTGTAGTGGTCGTCGGTTCAAATCCGGCCGCCCCGACCAATTTTTAGTGAGCTGCAGTAACCAAACCTGATCCCTAGTGAAGTAACCAAACCTGATCCCTAGAAAGCATAACAGTGTCATTCTAGTAGGTCATAAGCATTAATCGCTTCTTCCTCACTGATTCTGTCGATCGCTAGAAACCTTTCCTCAACCTCGTCGATATAATCCAGGATCGCTTCCCGAGCACAGAACTGCACCGTTCTTCCCGTATGCATAGCCAAGATTAGTAGTCTCTTTTCAATATCTTTGGGTAAGTCAAGAGTGAACAATGTCGTGCCTCCAATTCCATTTGCTGCGGGCATTCATTTCTATTTCGAGGCACATCCTTGTGCCTCTCAAGCAGCAGTCCTTGCTGTCTTTAAATATAGCTGGGAAGCTTAATAAATCCAGTTAACAAGAGTTTTACTTCTGGTTAACAATGGTTGACCGCCCTGGATACAGATCTCGATGTTTTAGGAGGAATGAGGCGAGACCGCGCTTATTTCCATATGCTACTAAGTAGTTAGTTTAGTACTCTGTAACCTCTGCCAATCAAGCAGCGCTTGATAACGCGCTCTCGCTCACGAATACCTGCGTCTACGCCTCGTACAATACCGCCAGCAGCGCCTATTCCAGCTCCTTTCTTTGCTGTGTCACTATTGCCGACAATAGCGCCGAGAACAGCTCCAGCCGCAGCGCCTGAAACGGCTCCCGCACTAGCCTTCTGTGCGATAGAAACCTTGTCGGCATAGGCTCCACATTCAGCAAGTTAGATAACGCGCAAGTAAGAAAGAGGTTTACAAATACCCAATCTATTCCCTAAAGAATCTTCGCCACCTCTTAGTGGTAAAAAAGGCAGATTACTAAGGTTGTGCTGCAAGGGGGGGGGGAGGTAGGCTTCTGGAAATTCCGGTCAGCGAACAGAAAGTAGAGACTGAAAAGGGCAATGAAAAGTTGGAACCTCAGTGATTCTCTGGCGCCTAGTGAAATACTAAGTAGGCCAACTTCCCCGTTGGCCAAAGATAGAATGAGAGCCAAAAACACCACCTGTTCTACCGATTAGCAATGACCCAGAAGTATGTGATGCCGGTGGTCGGTACCTAGGCTGAAGGGTGGGCTCCTTCGCAATGGCAGGAGACCTAAACATTTTCTAGAAAATCTCGCTTATCGCTATAAGCGCGCATGGCTGTCTAAAAGCGGGAAACCCATTACAGTATAGGCCGCTGAGAAATGGCGTTATTTGCAGTTTTGAACTACTTTAATTTGTGTCATTGGGCTGTTAAATCAGATAAACTTTCCTGCAAGAGAGGCGCGGGTAATAGAGCCTCATTTTAGTATTGAATCAACGCTCAGCGAGTAAGTGCAAGTCGACTTATTTGCCCAAAATGTTTTGCACATAATTACAAAAAATATGTAAATTCAGAGTTATAAATGCGCCTGAAATGTATCAAATTAGCCGGCTTTAAATCCTTCGTTGATCCCACCACAATCGATTTCCCTACCAACCTCTGTTCCGTCGTAGGCCCTAACGGCTGCGGCAAGTCCAATGTCATCGATGCGGTGCGCTGGGTGATGGGGGAGAGTTCGGCGAAGAATCTGCGTGGCGAGAACATGACGGATGTTATCTTCAATGGCTCTGGAGGCCGCAAGCCTGTTGGTCAGGCCAGTGTTGAGCTGGTGTTTGATAACCACGACCACAAGCTCACCGGCGAGTATGCCAACTTCGATGAGGTATCTATCAAGCGCAAGGTCGATCGCGATGCGCAGTCTACCTACTCCCTGAACGGCACCAAGGTTCGCCGCAAAGACATCACCGATATATTCCTCGGCACCGGCCTCGGTGCGCGCAGCTATTCGATTATCGAGCAGGGCATGGTGTCGCGCCTGATCGAATCGAAGCCTGAAGAGTTGCGTGTGTTTATCGAAGAGGCGGCGGGTATTTCGAAGTATAAAGAAAGGCGCCGCGAAACCGAGAATCGCATCAAGCGAACCAAGGACAACCTCGAGCGTCTGGAAGACATTCGCGAAGAATTAGGGCGTCAACTCGCGCACCTGCAGCGGCAATCTGTCGCCGCCGAAAAATATGCGGAATTCAAGCAGCAGGAGCGCGATACGACGGCGAACCTGAACGGGCTGCGCTGGCGCAGTCTTGACAATGAGCTGAGAGAAAATCAGGAGGCCATCAAGGGTCTGGAAATTAAGATCGAGGCGACGACGGCGGATCAGCGCGAGATCGACGCGAAGATCGAGGAGCATCTGTCTCACAACGCCGAACTTGCCGATGCCTTCGGCGAGGTGCAGGCGCGTTTTTATAGCCTGGGTAACGACATCGCCAGAATAGAGCAGTCCATAGAGCACCATATAGAGCGCGTAGATCAGCAAAAGCTTGATCTGTCCGAGACCGAAGAGGCCTGGTCACAAACCAGGGAAGAGTTGGATGTCGATCTGAAGAGGATCACCCAGCTCGACGCGGAGCTGCTCTCTATTACTCCGGCCCTGGAAGAGGCCCGTGCGGCTGAGCTGTCGTCCTCCGAGTTATTGGCTGAGGCGGAGCAACAGTTAACGCAGTGGCAGCTGGACTGGGATACGTTCAATCAGCGTGCGGAAGAGCCGCGGCAAGTCGCCGAGGTAGAACAGTCCAGAATTCAGCAGCTGGACAATATCGTCGAGCGTGGCCTGGAACGAAAGCGCAAGCTCGAAGACGAGAGTCGGTCTCTCTCCGAGGGGCCGGTCGATGATTCGGCCGCCGAGGCCTCAACCGAGGTGTTGCTGCTGGAAGAGAATATCAATTCGATGCAGGCGCAGAATCGCGCATTGAACCACTCCATCGAGGAGCATCGTGCCGCTCTGAGCAAGGGCTCCGACGATCTGAATGAGATTCGTAGCGAGTTGCAGACCGCCAAGGGCAAGCAGGCATCGCTGGATGCGCTGCAGCAGGCGGCGCTAGGGCAAGACAACGAGTCCTTGAATCAATGGCTGGGCAAGCAGGGGCTGGATAATCAGATCAGGCTGGCCGAGGGCATTAAGATTACGGAAGGCTGGGAGCGCGCCGTCGAGATGGTGCTGGGTGATTCCCTGCAGAGTATCTGTGTGGAGGGTCTGGACAACATCGAGGCCATACTCTCCGAGCTGCCGCAGGGCAAGGTAGGGCTTATCGATGTGCGTGCCGCCAGAGAAACGGCCGCCGGTTCGCAGTTACCTCTTACGCCTCTGACCGACAAGGTCAGTAGCGAATGGGGTCTGAACGACATGTTGCGGGGCATCTATGTCGCCGATAACCTAAATCAGGCCCTGAGTCACCGCGGCGAGTTGGCTCCGCAGGATTCGATCATCACTGCCGATGGCGTTTGGCTAGGCGCTACGTGGTTGCAGGTAAGCAACTTCAGCAAGCAGGAATCGGTCGTCGAAAGACGCGGCGTGATTGCTGATTTATTCAAAAGAATCAAAAAATTAGAAGAAGGATCTAACTCTCTGCATGAAAAGCAGATCGAGACCAAAGAGTCGCTAAGTCGAGACGAGGCGGAGCGTGAGAGGCTGCAGAGTGAGTTAGCGGAGAAGACCCAGCAGCATAGCGAATTGAAGTCCCAGGTTAGCGCCCAGATGGCTAAGGTAGAGGAGGCGCAGCTGCGTAAGGAGCGCATTCATCACGAATTGGAAGAGCTGAATCGGCAGCTGGCCGTAGAGCAGGAGAATACGGCGGAATCCCGTTCTCGGCTGCAGAAGGCTTTGGACAGCATGGAGCAGGACGTCGGTGGGCGGGAGCGTTTGGAAGCGCAGCGCGAAGTACGCCAGTTGTCACTCGGTTCATGCAGAGAAAATTCCAGAAAAGACAAAGACTTAGCTCACGAGCTGGCGCTAAAGAAGCAGTCTGTTCAATCGCAGCTGCAGTCAACGCGAGAGACCATGGACAGGATGGCGACGCAGGTTCAGCGTAGTCGCGAACGCATGGATACCTTGCAGGAGCAGATCGCCACTGCCGATGAGCCGCTGGCGACGATGCGCAGTGATTTAGAGGGCCTGTTACAGCAGCGTCTGGGAGTCGAGAAAGAGCTAGCCGAGGCCAAGGCCAAGGTAGATGCCAATGAGCACGCGACACGCTCTCTGGAGCAGCAGCGTAATCAGGTGCTGGAGCAGATCAACACGATTCGTGAGAACTTGATGCACAAGCGCCTCAAGAGTGAGGGCGCATCGGTCAAGAGAGACGGCATTCTGGAGCAGCTGCAGCAGGCGAAGTGCGACTTGGAGGAGGTTCTGTCAAATCTCCCCGAGGATCTGAGCGTAGAGCAGTGTGAGCAAGAGCTAGAGAAGCTGGGCAACCGGATTCAGCGTCTGGGGCCAATAAACCTGGCTGCTATCGACGAATATGCCCAGCAGTCAGAACGCAAGATCTATCTGGATAAGCAGAATGATGACCTGGTGAAGGCTTTGGATACTCTGGAAAATGCGATTCGCAAGATCGACAAGGAGACCAGAACTCGATTCAAGGAAACTTTCGACAAGATCAACGCAGGCTTGCAGAACCTGTTTCCAAAAGTCTTCGGCGGCGGACACGCCTATCTGGATATGACTGGCGAGGATCTGCTGGACACGGGCGTGGCCATCATGGCCAGACCCCCGGGTAAGCGAAATAGCACGATTCACCTGCTCTCCGGTGGTGAGAAGGCGATGACGGCGATTGCCCTGGTTTTCTCCATATTCAGGCTGAACCCGTCGCCATTCTGTATGCTGGACGAGGTTGATGCGCCGCTAGACGACGCCAACGTTGGCCGTTATGCGAATCTGGTGAAGGAGATGTCCGAGAGCGTGCAGTTCATTTTCATCACCCATAACAAGATAACCATGGAGATGGCGAACCAGCTTCTTGGTGTAACCATGCACGAACCTGGCGTATCGAGAATCGTCACGGTTGATATCGAAGAGGCTGCCGAGCTGGCAGCGATGTAAGCGCCGCAGTCTTTCCCCCAAAAAGCCCGTTTCGATGCTAAAGAAATCACGGTAACTGTAAGATAACATTAAAAATTTTAACGTTTTTAAAACATTCTTATCAGATACTATTGATTTCTTATGAGTGGACGCGAACTTGTCATCTTATTATTGGGTTTTGCCATAGTCGCTGTGGTCCTGCGCGGCCTGTACGTGGCTATTAATGCGCGGCGTGGGCAGATCAAATTAGCCATCTCTAAAAACATCCCCCAGGACGTGGACTTAGAGGCTCTGGAGCTTGCCGAATTGCCCGGTGGTGGCGCGAGGGTTGTTACCCGCTCACTGGAAGAAGTGAATCGGCAGAACAGTGCCCTAGACCTGGCTGAGACCAAGGCGAAGACACTCAATCTCGCAGATACGGAAAATCATGATCATATCCCGGTGCTCATGGATGCGGTTGAGCTGTCACAGGCCAAATCCCAGCCTTCCATCGATGAGCTCTATGAAGAACCCCATGATGAGCCCGATGAAGAACGCTATGAAGAACCAACTCAGGCGGTGGAACTAGAAGATCAATTCGGCCAGCAAGACCAGGCAGAAGTCTATTCGGCGCCTGCGATCGAAGCGGCTACCGATACACCAGACAACGAAGCGTATGAAGAGCCGGCGGCACAGACCCACAGCGTCGAAGTTTTTAACACTCAGGTGAGTCAGGATCCCAGTATCGGTGAAGGTTGGGACGATGAAGATGACTATGAGCGTGACGAAGGTGAAGAAGGTGAGACCGAAGCGGGTGAGAGCTATGCAGCGCAGCAACAAACCGAGGCTGCGTATGTAGATGAGGGCGAAACCGACTCTGCGCTTTTCGATTACGAAGATGACGATACTCAAGAAGAGCTCGAATCAGAAGAGGGTCTTGAACACAGGCAGATAGACACTATGAGTTCGGTGGCGCCGGATTACGATGATGCCGAAGACGACGATGCTACTGAAGCCGATTTTGCTGAGCAATCAGCTACAGATCTGCGGCAAGATGACAGCGCTCAATATTCAGATGACGATAGTTATGCCGAAGACGAATTTGAGAACGATGTAGACGACTACGAAGAGACAGCTGAGGCAGAGCTTGAGGAAGAGGCAGAAGAGGAGCCCGAAGAAGAGACTGAGGAAGAACCTGTTTTATTCAATGCCGACAGCAGCGCCGATGCTTTCTCAATGACTGCCGGTGAACGCATTGGAGGCAATTCCCCGATCACCGCCGAGGTCAAGCAATCGGAACTGTTCGATGAGTTTGACGAAGGTGATCGAGGCGCGATGGAGAAACCCAAGAAGAGAGCGTCCCTGTTTTCTCTATTTGGGTGGAAGTCGAAGCAGCTTAAGAAGCAGCTTGAAGTGTCTGATGAATCAATAGAGTCGATTGAAGAGCCTGTCGCAGCAGTAGAAGAAGAGACTGAGGAATTAGCTCAGCAAGAGCTTGCCGGCGCGCAGTGGGACGAGCCAGACGATGTTCTCTTCGATGAGCGGCAAGATGAAGTTGCCGCAGAGCCGGTCTATCAAGTACCTGCTAACGAAGAACCTGCCTACGAAGAAGAAGCCTATGAAGAAGAAATTTTCGATGAGTTAGATCAGAAGCACGCAGAATCCTCGCAGCCTAAAGCTGCAGATCCAGCCGCAGCCGACGAATTCGAACAGTCCGAGGTGTTGGTGCTCAATGTCATGGCTAAGAACGGCAGGGTGTTCTCCGGCGATGATCTGCTCCACGTCTTGATCACCTCGGGGCTGAAATTCGGCGAGATGAATATTTTTCATAAGCGCCTGAGCAAAGAGCATCAGGGCACGGTCATTTTTAGCGTTGCCAATATGTTAAATCCTGGTACCTTCGACCTCAATAATATGGACGAATTTACGACGCTGGGTATTAGTTTCTTCCTTGCCTTGCCAACGGCTATTAATAACCTCGATGCCTTTGAGCAAATGTTAGGCGTGGCGCAAGATATTCGTGATACGCTTGACGGTGATCTGAAGGACGATCATCGCAACGGGATGACCGCGCAGACCATCGAGCATTACCGACAACGCGTACGTGACTTTGAGTTACGCCGCCTGAAGGCTGTCGCCGCCCGCGGATAGGCAGCCACAATCAGGCGTTAGTATTAATTCCCCAGAACTAACCCTATGGCTGTTCCTGAAAAAATTCTGCGAGAAGTAGACAAGCTGCGAGAGCAGATAGAGCATCATAATAGGCTCTATTATGCCGAGGATGCCCCCCAAATACCCGATGCGGATTTCGATGCCTTGGTTCTTCGTCTGGAAGAGCTTGAAGGCAAATACGATATCGCTGACAAAGACTCGCCGACACAGCGTGTCGGTGGCGAGGCGATCGCCGGATTCACTCAGGTCACCCACGAGATTGCGATGCTTTCCCTGAACAAGGTGTTCGACGAAGCAGACCTGCAATCCTTTGAGGCGCGCATCAAGAAACGACTGGAGACGGAGTCGGCGATTCAGTACAGCTGCGAGCCTAAGGTCGATGGCATTGCCGTGAGTCTTTTATACCGTGACGGTGTGTTAGCCAGGGCAGCTACACGCGGCGATGGACTTACCGGCGAAGATATTACACACAATGTGCGCACCATAAGTAATATTCCGCTCAAGTTAAAGTCGGCCAAGAAGAACTCTGTGATTGAGATTCGTGGTGAAATCTTTCTTGGCAAAGAGGGATTCAGGAAGCTCAATGAAACCTCGGAGAAAGAAGGGGGAAAAATTTTTGTCAATCCTCGCAACACCGCCGCGGGTGCTATTCGGCAGCTAGACCCGAAAAAATCCGCGAAGATACCACTGCAGATGTATTGCTACAGCGTAGGGCTGGTCGATGGCATTGTGCTGCCTGAAAAACTTAGCGAAATATTTGCGTTGATAGAGAAATGGGGTCTGCCAGTTAATCCGGATCGCAGTGTGAAAAATGGAATAGATGCCTGCCTGGACTATTGTCTGGATTTGTTGGCGAAGCGTAATGACCTCAGCTATGAGATCGATGGCGCCGTATTGAAAGTAGATAGCTTGGAGCTGCAACAGAGCCTGGGAAATAATGCCCGCAGCCCGCGCTGGGCTATGGCGTATAAATTTCCGGCCGAAGAAAAGTCCACCTCGGTTATCGATGTCGAGTTTCAAGTAGGTAGAACTGGCACCATTACACCGGTAGCGCGATTAGAACCTGTGTTCGTAGGCGGGGTAACGGTCAGCAATACTACATTGCACAATATGGATGAGATCGAACGACTCGGTCTAAGGATTGGCGATAGAGTAATCGTGCGCCGCGCCGGCGATGTGATTCCCAAGGTTGTAAAAGTCATTCCCCACGAGGGTGAGAAGAAGCTGGCGAAGCAAAAGCCTATTCCCATGCCAGGCAATTGCCCTGCCTGCGGATCGCCGGTAGAAAAGGATGGCGACGTTCTCTATCGCTGTAGTGGTGGAATAATATGCCCGGCTCAGCGTAAGGAGGCTATCAAGCATTACGCCTCGCGCAGTGCTATGGATATAGAAGGCTTGGGTAGCAAGCTCATTGAATTGTTGGTCGATAAAGAAATAGTAAAGAGCGTGGCCGATATTTATACTCTTTCCGTCGAACAGCTCGCTAATTTAGAGCGAATGGGCGAGAAATCGGCGACGAATATTATCACTGCAATCGAGAAGAGCAAGCAGACCACCTTGCCTCGCTTCCTATTCGCTCTGGGTATCAGGGAAGTCGGGGAGGCGACGGCATTACAGCTGGTTACCCACATCGGAGATTTAGAGGACATCATTGCCGCGGATGGGGAGAGCCTGCTGCAGGTGCCCGATGTGGGGCCTATCATGGCAGAACATATTCGGCTGTTCTTTAGCAACGGGGACAATGTGAGCCTCATTCAGACCCTGCGAGGCTGCGGTATTGCCTGGCCGTTGGTAGAGAGCGGGAGCGGTGATACTAAGCCCCTGCTGGGCGAGACCTACGTGCTGACCGGTAGTCTAGAGCTAATGTCCCGAAACGAGGCCAAGGCGAAGCTGATTGCCCTGGGCGCTAAGGTAGCCGGTAGCGTGTCGAAGAACACGTCCTGCGTGGTCGCGGGCCCCGGTGCCGGGTCCAAATTAAGCAAAGCCGAAGAATTGGGCGTAAAAATTATCGATGAAGGGGAATTTATTGCGCTTCTTGAGGATCTAACTTAGACGGTCTAACTTATAGGGTCTAATCTAGCGAAGCTGCCTTATCGGGTAGATCAGAATAGCAGCTGTTTGGAAGCCTAAGTCCCGAATGAGAATACTGTAGAGACAATGAAACCAAGCAATAACAAACTAGGCTGGTTAAGCTTGCTGATTCCGTTACTTACGGCGTGTGCGAGCGCGCCCCCCAAGAGCGTGGCGAACATCTGCAGCGTCTTTGAGGACCGCCGTGGTTGGTATAACGCAGCTAAAACCGCAGAGCGGCGCTGGGGTGTGCCGATATCAGTCAATATGGCCGTTATTTATCAGGAGTCTTCGTTCAGATCCAGAGCCAAACCGGCTCGAAATCGATTTCTGTGGGTATTTCCGGGTAGCCGCCCCAGCTCCGCGTTTGGCTACGCGCAGGCGCTGGATGAAACCTGGCAGGAATACGAGCAGAAATCGGGTAATAGTCGAGCGTCACGAGCCAATTTTTCCGATGCGATCGACTTCGTCGGCTGGTATAACGCAAATTCCTCTCGGATAAGTAATATTTCGAACAACGATGCCATGCACCTCTACTATGCCTACCATGAAGGCAACGGCGGTTATCAACGAGCCACCTATCGCAACAAGCAGTGGCTGGTGGATGCGGCGGGCAGGGTGCAGGCGAATTCCAGCAGGTTTGCCTCACAGTTAGATGGTTGTAGACGAGAGTTAGACAAGAACTGGTTTCAGCGCCTTATTTCCTAGCAGACTCCGATGCCGTTGAGTCATCGGCTGAGCTGCCCGATGTCATCGAATGCAGTGTTTAGCGCAATTTCAGTTAATTTTTTAAGCAGTAGTAACGAGTAAAAATATGAGTTGGTGGGGAAAGGTAGTAGGCGGTACGTTTGGCTTTATGATGGGTGGTCCTCTTGGCGCAGTGCTGGGGGCGGCTCTGGGGAACTACTTCGACGGTGGGCTGGATGGCCTGGCCTTGGATGACTCGCTAGGGCTGGGGGCCACTGAGCGGGTGCAGTCGGTATTCTTCACCACCACCTTTGCCTTGATGGGCTATGTGGCTAAGTCCGACGGGCGAGTGACCAAAGATGAAATTGCCATGGCCGAGAGGGTCATGGACCAGATGCGCTTACAGTCACAGCAGCGCACCGTTGCGATTAATCTTTTCAACGAGGGCAAGAAGGAAGGCTTCCCCGTCCATGAAGTCCTTGCGCAATTTAAGCGCGAGTGCTTTCGGCGCAGAAACCTGATTCAGGTATTCCTCGAGATCATAGTTGCCACCGCATTCGCCGATGGCAAACTCGATCCTAAGGAGAAGACTCTAATCGAGAGTATTGCCCGCGACCTGGGCTACTCGAAGTCGGATTTCGATGCGCTGCTAAGCCGGCTATCGGGTCAGGCTCACTTCGTCGATGCGGGTTCGTCGAAGGAAAAAATCAAGTCTGCGTATGAGTTGTTAGGTGTAGCGCCTGCTTGCAGTGACGCCGAATTAAAGAAGGCCTACAGAAGGCAAATGAATCAGCATCATCCCGACAAGCTAGTGGCCAAGGGTCTGCCGGAAGAGATGATCGACATCGCGACTGAAAAAACCCAGGACATTAAGGCGGCTTACGACCTGCTTAAATTGCAGCGGAAATAAGTTTCCTAGCGGAAGGTGTTGTTAATATCGTTGAGAGCCTCACTGCCGGGGCAAAGTTCCTGATTGCTCAAGCTGTTGAGAGGCTTGTCTACGGTTTCCTGTAATTCGTGTAGGTCCGATGTTGACTGGTTGATGTAGAGTAGGCCAGTCGCAATCTTCCCCTGTTTTTTGTGTTCGTTAATATGGTGTAGAGCGTTCTCTTTATCAGTCGGGTCGTAGTTATTGCCGGTCTTGTGCAGATGAACCACCGAGCCATCATGTAAGGTAATCTCCTTTTCTTTTCCGGGGGCATAACTGGTTGTTATCTCTTCTCGCATAGGTACAAAATCGACCCCGCTCAGGGCGACATGGTTTTCCCAGGTATTCTTATAGCCGTGGGTGGAAAAGTCCGTGTTATTGAAGGTGACACAGGGTGAGATAACGTCGATAAAGGCAAAGCCCTTGTGGGTCAATCCGGCCTGAATAAGCGGGATCAACTGCTTCTTGTCCCCGGAGAAACTGCGCGCAACGAAGCTCGCGCCTAACTCGATTGCAAGTGTGGCCATGTCGATGTTATCGAACTGGCTTTCCTCGCCAGACTTGGTCTTCGAGCCCAGATCGGCCGTGGCAGATAGCTGACCTTTAGTTAGTCCATAGGTGCCATTGTTAGCGACGATGTAGAGCATATTGATTCTGCGGCGAACGATGTGACAGAACTGTCCCAGACCAATAGAGGCGCTGTCACCATCGCCGGATATTCCAATATAGTAGAGTTCCTTATTTGCAATGTTAGCGCCGGTGGCGACCGATGGCATGCGTCCGTGTACGGAGTTAAAGCCATGGGCCTTGCTAAGAAAATATGAAGGAATCTTGGACGAGCAGCCAATGCCAGAGATTTTCGCAACCCGGTGTGGCTCCAGAGACATATCTGCAGCCGCCTGAATGATCGCGGCGCTTATCGAGTCATGCCCGCAACCGCCACAGAGTGTAGTCAGCGTGCCTTCATACTCTCTGCGAGTTAAACCAATATCATTGGCTTGCATCTGCGGGTGTTTGAATTTTGGTTTATTGATATAACTCATAATCTATTGCCACTCTATGCGGATACTTTTTATGCGGACGCTTCTTATGCAGATGCTTTGCCGCTTTCTTCCAAGGTCTGCATGGATTCCAGAATCGATTTCTCAATGTGCTGTGCCGTGATAAGCACGCCATCGTAACTGAGAATGGACCGCATTTTTTCTTCTTGAATATTGCATTCTATTTTCAGAAGACTCTTTAGCTGCGCATCGCGATTCTGTTCGATCACGTACACGAGCTCATGGGCATCAATAAATTCTGTGACGCTGGTATGGAATGGAAACGCACGAATGCGCAGGGTATCCAATGCGATGCCTTTCTTCGCTAGATCATCGATTACTTCGGTGATAGCGCTCGCCGTTGTGCCAAGGTAGACCAAGCCAAATCTATTCCCTGTCGATTCGGAAAATTCAGGTGCCGGCAAATAGTCGACAGCCGTCTTCATCTTCAGCGTTAGCCTGTCCATGACTTCTGCATACACCGTGCCATCCTCGGTATAGGCCGCATACGAATCATGAGAGCTGCCACGGGTAAAGTAGCTGCCTTTGCTAGGGTGTGTTCCCGGATAGGTGCGATAGGGAATGCCGTCTCCATCGGAATCGAGATAGCGGCCGTATTTTTCTATTTCTTCGAGTTGTTCCGCATTGAGAACCTTGCCCCTATCGTATTGGCTCTTGTCATCCCAGTTAAGTGGCTCACAAATTTGCTCGTTCATCCCCAGCTCCAAGTCACTCATAACGATAACAGGTGATTGGATTCGGTCTGCGATGTCGAACGCGCTCGCGGCGTAGTCAAAACATTCCTTTGGAGTGGCGGGAAACAGCAGTGCGTGTTTGGTGTCGCCGTGGGAAGCATAGGCACAACACAGTAGGTCGCCTTGCTGAGAGCGGGTAGGCATGCCTGTGGAAGGGCCTACACGCTGTATATTAAAAAGAACTACAGGCACTTCCGAGAAGTACGCGAGGCCGAGAAATTCCTGCATCAGGGAGATGCCCGGCCCACTGGTAGCGGTAAATGCTCTAGCACCATTCCAGCCGGCACCGATGGCGATGCCAATGGCTGCGAGCTCATCCTCAGCCTGTACTATCGAATATTTCTTCTTGCCAGTGCCTGCGTCTATGCGCAATCGCTGGCAGTATTTCGAAAAGTTGTCGACAACCGATGTGGAGGGTGTCAGTGGGTACCAGGCGGCTACCGTGGCACCACCGTAAACACTGCCCAAACCGGTAGCGGTATTGCCATCGACCAGAATCTTGCCTTTGTTCTTGTCGCTCTTCTTCAGTTGCAGGGATAGCGGGCAGTTGAAGTTGTCACTGGCGTAGTGATGGCCTAATTCAAGGGCGTGAATATTGGGTAGTATCAATTTTTCCTTGCCGCGGAATTGATCGCCAACCAATCCGGTAAGCACCTCGAAATCGATATTGAGAAAGGCGGAGAGCGCGCCAACGTAGACGATGTTTTTAAACAGCTGTCTCTGGGCTGGTTTTTCGAATTCTTCTAAACAGATATCTTTCAGTGGAATCGGTAGATAGTTTACGTCATCGCGTAACAGTTCGTTCGCTAATACCTTGGAGGAATCATAGAGCACATAGCCGCCAGGAACCACCGAGGCTATATCTTTGCCTATGGTCTGTTCGTTCATGGCAACGATCAGGTCGACGCCTTCGCGCCGCCCCAAATAACCCTGTTCGCTGATTCTAACCTCGTACCAGGTAGGGAGCCCCTGTATGTTCGAGGGGAATATATTGTGCGGGCTAATGGGAATGCCCATGCGGAACACAGCCTTCGCAAACATGCTGTTAGCACTCGCAGAGCCCGACCCGTTAACGTTGGCAAATTTAACTACGAAGTCGTTAACCTTGCTCAGCCCAGCAACCTGGGAGCTCTGAATTAACTCTGACATGCGTTTTCCGCTTTGGCTGTGTTGAACAAGTACTTGTGCATATCCCAGGCATTAGTAGGACAGCGCTCGGCACATAGGCCGCAATGCAGACACAAATCTTCATTCTTTGCCATGATGCGCCCGGTTAGAAGCTTGTCCGACACGTAGAGATCTTGCTCTTCGTTTTCCGCCGGAGCCAGCAGGTTTTTTCGTAAATCAGGTTCATCCTGATTCTGCGTGAAGGAGATACAATCTGTAGGACAAATATCCACACAGGCATCACACTCGATACAGAGTTTGTCGGTGAAGACAGTTTGCACATCGCAATTAAGGCAGCGCATCGTCTCATTGAAGGCGAGTTGCTCATCGAAGCCTAGCTCCACTTCAATATTGATATCGTTAAGTGTCTCTTGCTTGTCAGCATGGGGAACGGCAAAGCGAAAATCGGCGCTGATATCGTTGTCATAGGACCACTGATGGATTCCCATCTTCTGACTGCTTAAGTTAGTAAGCGGGTTAGGGCGTTTGCTGATGTCCTGCTTTTCACACAGCATATGAATAGAGACGGCGGCATCGTGCCCATGGGCAACGGCGGTAATAATATTGTCCGGGCCCAGTGCCGCATCACCACCGAAGAAGACCTTCTCATGGGTAGACTGGAAGGTGGTCTTGTTTAGAACGGGAACTTCCCATTGATCGAATTCGATGCCCAGGTCTCTCTCTATCCATGGAAAGCTATTCTCCTGGCCGATGGCGCAGAGAACATCGTCACAGGCTAGTATCGCAGGTTCTTCGCCCGTTGGAACAAGCCTGCGTTTGCCGTCGGCATCGATTTCCTTGCGAACTTTTTCGAACTCCATCGCTACCAGCTTGCCGTTCTCGGTTATGTAGCGTTTCGGTACATGGAAATTCAGAATAGGAATGTCTTCGTTCATGGCATCCTCGATCTCCCACGGCGATGCCTTCATCTCATCGAAGCCGCTGCGCACGACAACGCTGACCTGTTCGCCGCCGATCCGCTTCGAGGTGCGGCAGCAGTCCATGGCTGTGTTACCGCCGCCAAGTACCAGCACATTCTTACCGATACTGGATATATGTTCGAAGGCAACACTGGCGAGCCATTCTATCCCTGTGTGGATATTGTCCTTAGCCTCTTCATGGCCCGGTAGATCCAGCCATTTGCCTAGCGGCGCACCGGTGCCGACGAAAATAGCATCGTAGCCTTCGTCCAGAATGGCGCGCATGCTAGTAATTTCTTCGCCGAATCGGCAGTTGACGCCCATCTGAAGAATATAATTGAGCTCTTCATCGAGCACCTCGCCAGGAAGTCTAAATCTCGGGATCTGGGTGCGCATGGCGCCGCCGCTGAGTTTGTCCTTTTCGAATAGCGTGATTTCATAACCCAGTGGCATTAAGTCCCGTGCTACGGTCAGCGAGGCTGGCCCACCACCTATGAGAGCGATGTGTCGGCCATTTTTCTCTTTCGGTATTTGAGGCAGGTGATCTGCAATGTCAGATTTATAGTCGGCGGCGACGCGTTTCAGGCGACAGATTGCAACGGGTTCTTCCTCCACTCGGCCGCGTCTACAGGCCGGTTCACAGGGGCGGTCGCAGGTGCGCCCGAGAATGCCGGGGAATACGTTCGAATGCCAGTTGATCATATAGGCATCGGTATAGCGCTTTTCAGCTATCAGTCGTATGTATTCCGGAACGGGAGTGTGAGCCGGGCAGGCCCATTGGCAGTCGACTACTTTGTGAAAGTAGTTTGGATCGGAGATATCAGTCGGTTTCATTGCTAACCGGATTCCCTTTTTAGTTTATTTTTTTAGCTACATCCCGGTATTGACGACAGATAGCCGTCTAGCTCTAGTATAGGGAAATGCATCTCGATTGAAAGCAAATATGTCCCTTCACAAACTAGCGGCACGTTATGCAGAAGGTTAAGCATTGCGCTCTACAGATTCATGCAATTTATTGAAGATGCGTAACCTAGCGATATACTGTTCCTTGGCGATGGCGGCTTCCAATTTCTTCGCCGTAGCGGCAGATAGGTCGTCAATATCGAGCACCAGGTCGACCTCGATAACACCGGCGAGATAATGCAAATCGATTCCGGCAATAGCTTCGTCGTCGATCAGTTCATGCCAGCATTTCTTCAGCGCGGCGATGACCTGTGGACGCTCGGGTAATTCTGTTTCGAGGTGAGCGGTCTCAGACTCTTCATGGTGGACAGGGTCGACATGGATTAGAACCTCTGAGATATCTGCGAACTGATTGATGAGTGCCTTATTAACCAATTCGCCCAGTTGGTGACCTTCCGATACGGATATGTAGGAATTAACCAGCAGTCTCACCTCCAGGATAATTTTTCCCCCTGAAGATCTGCTGCGCAGTTCGGTAATGCCGCGTATTCCATCTATGCTCATAATGCATGACTCGAACTGTTTGCGTCGCTCCTTAGAGACGGCGGTATCCACTAGCTCTGTAAGGCTGTCCGAGCATAACTCCCATCCTATCTTTGCGATGATAAGCGCTACGAACATAGCAGCAACTGTGTCCATCCATGGGTAGCCCTGGCGCGCGCCTATGATTCCTATCAGTACCGCGATCGAAGAGATGGCATCGCTTCTACTGTGCCAGGCATTAGCCGTGAGTAGGTTCGATTTGAGTTTCTTCGCCACACGCATCGTATAGTGGTAGATCCATTCTTTTGCCGCTATTGATATAAGCGCGAGGACTATGCCCGAGGCGGCTGGTATGGGCAGGGGCTCGCTTAAGCGGAGGCGGTTGATACTGTCGTAAATAAGGATGGCTGCGGTGATGAAGAACACGATACCCATCCCTATTGTGCCCAGGGTCTCAAACCGCCCGTGGCCATATTGATGCTTGGCATCGGCCTCGGAATGGGACACACGTGTGACGATTATCACGAAGATATCGGTGCCTGCATCGGTCAGGGAGTGAATGCCGTCGGTGACGAGCGCAAAGGAGTTGGTTAGCACACCGCCGACGATCTTGCCTACGCCGAGCACAATGTCGAGCGCCATGCCGACCAGGGTGACGTTGGTCGCTTCCTTCTTGGCTTGTTGTGCATCCATAGTGTTTGGTGGGTTTATAGGTTACTAATTAATGCGAATCGGCAGGGTAGCTGTCAGAGATTAAAAACAGTGATGTCCCGAAGTGTTAAAGCTGTCTGGTAAGAACGATGAAGCCGTTATGGATTGATCATTTTTCGGGGTTTTGGAGCTGAAAAAAGAAAGCCCAACGTCCGGAAGACGCTGGGCTTAATATACTATCAAGGGAGAGATAAATGAAACAAAACCCACAATTTTGTATTACATCTACCTACACTAACTAAGACTCACGCTGTTTAGAAAAGTTCCCAATATTTAATGGATATTTAGTCATCTTTTTTCATTATTGATATATCGCATTATGAAAGATTTATAACTCACTGTATTAATTAGAGAATTATAATTTCAATCCCATCATTTTTTAGGCTTTCTACGGATTCTTTATTGCTGATTATACCGATACTGGCTTTCTCTGGAGAAAGATAGCGCTCAGTGACCCGCTGTAAATCCTCAACTGAGGTGTTTAGCACCTGTTTCCTGAATTCGGTTCTATGCGCTAAGGTTCGACCAAATGCCTGATTATAGAAGGCCTGTTTTGCCTCGCCTGCTGGAGAAGCGGGCTTATCCAGGCTGGCTATCACGCCAAGAATAGCCTCTTCGAGCTGGTGCGGCTTGTGCTGAGACGATAGCACCCAGTCTATAGCCGCATCGAAGTCAGAGAGGGTCTCCTGCAGTCGGGGATCCCTGTAGGAAAAGAAGCGGAAAGATGCGGAATTTGCGTCCTGGCTTGCGCCTCCACCATAGGCACCGCCTTGCTCGCGGATAGCCCTATGCAGAAAACCATTGCGCATGAAGCCAGAGAGCACTTGTAAGGCGGCATTGTCAGCATGGCCAGAGGCAACTGTGGGGTAGGCCTTGGCACAGAAATTTACTTGAGTAGTTGTGCTCCAAGCCTGCCTTAGGTTCTCTCTAAGCGGGGTCAGCTCAAGCCTATTCGTATTGCTGCCCTTGCTTGCATTACTCCAAACTTCGTCCAGGTCAGCGAGTAGTTGCGCTTGGTGCTCAGGCTCCGCAATAACGAGAAATTCCTTATCTGCCGATAGGATTTTTTCGTGTACGGCTTTGAATCTATCTAGCAACTCTTCTCTGCTGGCTTTGTTCGCCATCTGAGTTCTAAGCTCTTTGAGGTATTTGATTCCCTCCAGCCCGCCGGAACGATGCGCGAGTTGCGCCGTTGGGCTCATGCGACTGCTGGCCAGGCTCATGGCCAGGCTATGACCCTGGCCGGTAATGCTGTTTTCCTTGCGGGCACAAATCTGCTCGATCAGTTCCTGCAGTCGCTTGTCCTCATCGAAACGTACTTCGTGAATAGTGCTATGCAGTAATTCCGATATCTGACGATGGTTGTTGCGCAGGCACTTCGAGGAGAATGAGATTAGCGCCTTACTAGTCTGTACATCATTGAGATCGCTGCGGATGGAGCTGGCGCAATTGATACCGCCGCTGACCTCTGCCTGCCAGGCCTGAGTCTCGGCGTAGTCTCTATCCGCTACACCGAATTCTGTAAGACAGCTTGTGTAGAGAGGCAAGACATCCAGAAGCTCTTGTTCTAGCTGCGGTATCCCCATGATCACCTGCTGATAACACAGGCCATTGGTACCCTGACCGTAAAAGCTCACGCGTTTGTCGTTAGCTAGCACTGAGTTTATGCGTGTGGGCTCGCTGATAGTCTTGGGAACGTCCTCTAGGCCAACCTTGGGTAATAAGCCCGGGTCGTCTTCTTCCATCTGTCTGGCGGCTAGGTTTTTTGCCTGTTCAACGATCGCCAGCTTCTCGTCATCCGCCAGGGATTTCTTAATCGCGGCGAGCTGGTCCAATTCTGCCTGTACCTTGCGCTGCGCGAGACCTGAGTCCGGATTGAGTGTAAGTCTCACTCTATGGGGATTGTCCAAGAGCAGTTTCTGTATCAAATTCGGAATAAATCTATCGTCTTTGATCAGACTTCTTAGCTCGGCGAGCACAGGGTCGATGTTGAGCAGCTCAATCGGATCGCCCCTATGCATGGCCGTAGAGAGGCCTGCTAGAATCAGTTGTAAGCCGTAAGGGTAGCTGTCTCCGGAAATCTCGCGCTGGTGCAATTCGAGTTGGTGCAGTGCCGCTTCCACCTGAGGGTAGGGGATGCCGTTCTTTACTACGTCTTCCAGGGTTTTGAGAATGAGGGCCTCTACGGCTTCGCTCGATTCGCTGGTGCATCCTTCCAGCCCGGCCATCAGGCTCATCTCTCTATTGGAATCTTCCAGTCCACACATCGGCGATGGAGAGCTGCCTAGATCGCTTGTTTCGAGTGCCTTAAGCAAGGGGCTGGCACTGTTGTCGAGAAGCACGCTTGATACAAGCTCTGCCCTGAAAAGCTCGCCCAGGTCGGTGCTGCGTCCCAGCAGCCAGGCCAATACAACGTGACTCTGTGGTTTGTCGGATTCCTCGCTGGCATAGGACTCTTCTACTTGAATTGGGGACAGATAGCGCTGCTCGTCTTTAACCTCAATGTTTACATCGAGCTTCTCAAAATCTGCAAGAGCCTGATCCTCAAATATTTCATGGTGCTCGAACGCTGGAATATCACCGAAAGTCATGAACACGGCATTGCTGGGGTGGTAGTGAGTCTTGTAGAAATCCAGTAATTGTTGGTAGCTAAGGTCGGGTATGTTTTCGGGCTCACCACCGCTATTGAAATGGTAGGTGGTAGTCGGGAAGACATGCTTGCTTATCGTCTGCCACAATACGCTGTTTGTGGAACTCATGGCACCTTTCATTTCGTTATAGACGACGCCTTTATATTGTAGTTCGCTATCGGGATTTTCTGGCTCGGAGAATTCCAGACGGTGTCCTTCCTGAGCAAAATCCAGCTCATGCAGGCGTGCGAAAAAGGCAGCATCCAGATAGACACTCAATAGATTATTGAAGTCCTTCTTGTTTTTGCTGGCAAAAGGATAGGCTGTCCAATCACTGCTGGTGAATGCATTCATGAATGTATTCAGTGAGCGCCGAATCATCATGAAGAAAGGATCTCTAACTGGAAACTTCTTACTGCCACACAGGGAGGTGTGCTCAAGAATATGAGCGACGCCAGTTGAATCCATTGGTACCGTTCTAAAGCCCACCAAAAACACATTTTCTGTATTGTCACTGCTCAGATGGAAATGCTTGGCACCCGTCACCTTATGGACATACTCCTCCATAATGATGTTCAAAGAGCTTATTTCTTCGCTTCTTTGCCATTCGAAAGCGGGATGTGTTCTTGTGGGGTGGATGGGGCTGTTTTGCTCGGTCTTGGAACTGCTGACTGCGGTCATGCTTAGGATGCCTTCTGTAACTGTCTTGACTGGTTGTATATGAATGCTTGCGTAGTTTGCTGTGACGCCGCAGCCGATATTACGTGGGAGGTTTCTCCAGGCTGAACTTGCCTAGTTTACCTGAGCGAAAGTCGTTTAGTAATATTTCTGCCGTTTTGTTCAGGTCCGCTTTCCCGCCGCGCCCGATCGAGCCTCTGAGTTTGGCGAGTTCATCAAAAAAGTGTTCTGCTCCTTTGCCTGACACCGCGTAGTCATATCTTGAGGCGAGGCGCTCAGGGTATTCCAGCATAAGCAGTTCTGCTAGAAACCAGGCAATATCGGCCACCTCTATAGCTGTATTGCGTATGGTGCCGGTCACGGCGAGTCGGTAGGCGCTTTCCTGGTCTTCCAGCTTCGGCCAGAGCATGCCGGGTGTATCGATCAGATACCATCCCTCTTGTAACTTTACGCGTTGCTGCCCCTTGGTGACAGCAGGCTCATTTCCGGTTCGCGCAACCTTGCGTTCGGTCAGTTGGTTTAGGAGGGTGGATTTGCCTACATTGGGAATTCCGTCTATGACTATCTGCCCCTGAATTAATAGAGTCTCATCTGTTTTTTTGATGAGTTTCTTAGCGATGTTCACGATGTCCGCGCGGCTGATCTGTGCATCTCGCCCATTGACGAGACAGGCACTGTTGTCGAGTTTGGAGAAATGAGCGGCCCAGGCGGCAGTGGTTTCGCTATCGGCCAGATCGGCCTTGTTCAGGATTCGAATGCACGGGCGGTCACCTCTAATTGTTGCCAACAGTGGGTTGCAGCTAGATTCGGGGATTCTCGCATCTAGAACTTCAATCACCGCATCTGTCTTGAGCATAATCTTAGCCAGTTCTTTACTGGCTTTATGCATATGTCCGGGATACCAGGAAATGGCCATGTAGGAGCTCCGTGAGGGCGACAGTGTAAACGAGGTGATATGGCCTAGACCACTTCATTTTATCGACATTATTTACGTTATACTGAGCGCGGTTGAAACTGATGTAGATATTAAACCGGGGGTTTAGAGAGTGATGTTGGTACAAGAGTCGATCGAAGCAAAGTTATCGAAAGCGCTATCTCCTTCAATGTTGACGGTAGAGAATGAAAGTCACATGCATGGCGGCCCGGCGACAGAGTCCCATTACAATATAACGGCGGTGTCTGACGAATTTGCGGACTTGAGCTTAGTGCGAAGGCATCAGGCCGTGTACAAGCTATTAGAGCAGGAAATGGCGGAAGGGGTTCACGCATTAGCGCTGCATCTATACTCGGCCCCAGAGTGGCAAGCCAGACAGGAATCTTCACCGGCTTCGCCGAACTGCAAAGGTGGTAGCAACTAGCTGTGATTTGGGAAAACTGAATCAATACCCTGAGCGTATGGTAAGTAAGTTTTAATGAGGGGTCAGGGCTGCCTGGAATTGCAAGAGCAGATATTGACAGAGATTTCAGTGGCCTGTGTTGAACAGTTCATGCTTACTCAAGATTTACTAATTTCTCGGTCCGAATAATTGCGCTTTTAAGTGCATTATTTAGGTGAAAATCTTTTGTGATTCATGTCACTTCAAGTATCTTGCATAGAGACAATAATGAGTAAAATTTGCCATTGTCTGTGAGATCTATAAAGAGTAGCGTTGCAAGAGGTGGGGAGTCTCAATGCCGAAAGAAGGCGATATAGCAATGCGCAAGCGTAAGCTGGAACTCGCTGTTGCAGGCCTGTTCTCGTTTGCGCTTGTCGGGCTTACTTTTGCCGTAACGACGCTCGCCCCCAGCCATGATGCCCACCCAGAAATCGTGGAGACTCTTGAGCCTATCGTTGTGTTCCCAGATTTCGTGTCGATCTCCGATATCGACCTGAAAAAACAACAGTTCTTCGATTTCCTGCAAGATTACGTGCGCTATGAGAATGGATTAATAAGCGAATTACGTCAGCAACTCCTTGCCTATGCGGAAATAGTTGACAGTGGTATTGCGCTAACCGGGCGCGAGCGGGATCGGGTTTTGGATTTGGCGATAAGCTATGACGTAGATAGCCAGAGCCTGCCAGATCGGGCACTGATTAACGAATTGTTAATGAGGGTTGATGTTATTCCTGCTTCCCTGGTATTGGCTCAGGCAGCAAATGAGTCAGCATGGGGCACCTCGCGCTTTGCGCTAGAGGCGAATAATATTTTTGGCCAATGGTGCTTCGAAGAAGGTTGCGGGATCATTCCAAACAGAAGAATAGAAGGCGCTACTCATGAGGTGAAGAGCTTCGATACCATAGAGGCAGCCATCGAAGGGTATTTTCTGAATATAAACACCCACCACCTCTATGATGACTTCCGTGAGGAGAGAGCGAGGCTTAGACGCCTAGGTCGAAACCTGGATCCGATATTGCTCGCCCAGGGTTTGGATCGCTACTCGCAGCGCGGTGAGAACTACATCGACGAGGTGCAGACCCTGATTCAGCAAAATAACCTGCGACGCAGAGACCGGCGTTGGTTGGAAAACTAAGTCTCTGCTCTAAATCCTTCTCAAGTAGCGGTCCTGTCCTGTAAAAGAATCAATCCAGATTTATCCACTGCACTGAATACCAATAGTAGCGACTCGAGCCTGGGTCGGGTGCGGTGCAGATGTAGCGCCAGCGTCTGCCTGGGAAACTCTCTTCGGGTTTGAGCTCGACAATGCCTTGCTCCCTATCAATCCAATCCATAGCCAGAGGCTTGCTATTGGCGAAGCAGCCGATCTGGCTGAGATTATAGTCACCCGCCTCGAACTTTAGTGTCACTGGGGGGCTGCGGTTTGTCGTGACGGGAGAATCCGGTTGCAGTTGATTGGCGTTAAAGGGCAGCGTGGCGAACTTGGTACGCGCCGTGTCCAGATTGGCATAGATGCTGGCAAGCGGGAATCTGGGCAGAGCAAGAAAATCCGACCTGGGGCCTACTGCGCCGGAATTTTGTGCAAGTCCGACAAAGTTAAGCTCTTGTAGGATCGACTTGATTGCTGGATCGTACTCGCCGTAAGGGTAGGCTAGATAGCGATGGGATTGCCCGGTTTCCTGTTCTATGCGCTGCTCGGCCTGCAGGAGTTCGGCACGCAACCTGCCAAGTCTCTCGCTATCGGACTCGCTATCCAGCGGCTCTAACATATAGGGGTGATCGACCATGTGATTGGCAATAATCACGCCGGCATCGCTCATTTCCCTGATTTGATCCCAGTTCATGTAGTTGCGCAGCCCGCTATCGATGGGCCCGGTGCTTAGAAACAGGGTGAACGGATAGCCGTAGGACTGCAATAAGGGAAATGCCTCGCTATAGATAGAGCTGTAGCCGTCGTCAAAGGTAATTACCACGGATTTCTCAGGAAGTGCCTGATTCGAGCGCAGGCCTTCAATTGCTCTGTCCAGGCCGACGACGATGAAGCCATTGTCTCGCAAATAGCTAAGATGTGCCTCGAAGTCTGCCGGAGAAATTGTCGTAGAGGGAGGGGTGTCTTCGGCTACATGGTGATACAGCAAGATGACGGCGCCCTGAGCCGCCAGCACTGCCGTGCTCAGCATGAGCAGGCAAACTGTCAATAAGGTGCAGCAGGCCGCCTTGAAGGGTGCTCCTGCGTGTCTAAAATTCTCTAAGTATCTGAACATGGGGTGATAATAACTCAATTGCCCCAGTATTTGCTGCAAAGTAGGTGGCTTCTTATATGTCTCTAGCGGGGCTATAATGCGCGGCTGTGCACCACCGTGCGGTTCATCCTAATTGGAGCTAAATATGATCTACTCAGGCAAGGCGCTTAGCGTCGATGTATTGCCTTCAGGCATAGCCAACCTTGTGTTTGACCTGGAAGGCTCATCAGTCAATAAATTTAACGAAGACACCCTGCGCGAATTACAGCAGGCGGTGACGGCACTGCAGACAGCAGACGTGCCTGGGCTCATCCTGTCTAGCGCGAAATCGACGTTCATCGTAGGCGCCGATATCACAGAATTCAACTCGAAGTTTGTCGAAGGAGAGCAGGCCGTCTACAACTGGCTTGTCGAGGCTAACAAGATCTTCTCAGACCTGGAAGACTTGCCTTTTCCGACTGTCACTGCGATCAACGGTATTGCCTTGGGTGGCGGCTTCGAGGTGGCGATCGCTACTGACTATCGTGTCGCTACAGAAAACGCAGTTGTGGGCTTTCCGGAGGTCAAGCTGGGTATCCTGCCAGGCTTTGGTGGCACGGTGCGAACGCCTCGATTGATAGGCGCTGATAATGCCAATCAATGGATTAGTAGCGGTTCTCATATAAAGGCTAAGCAGGCATTTGCTGAGGGCGCCCTGGATGCAATCGTTGCTGAAGAGTTGTTAATAGCGGCGGCTGAAAAGATTGTAGTGCAATGCAATGAGGGAAAGCTGGACTATAAGCAGGTTCGAGCACAGAAAACAGCGCCGCTAACGCTGACTCCCATAGAATTAAATGTTGCCTTCGAAACGGCGAAGGGCATGGTTGCAGCGGCGGCTGGCCCAAATTATCCAGCGCCAATTACTGCTGTCTCGGTCATGCAAGAGGCCGCAGGCATGGAGCGTGCCGCAGCCCTGGAGCTTGAGCACAAAGGTTTTATTAAGTTGGCAGCTACGGAAGTTGCCGCGAACCTCGTGCAGATGTTCTTGAACGATCAATTTCTGAGTGGGCTGGCAAAGAAGCAGCAGGCGGCAGCAAGGCCAATATCCAAGGCGGCTGTTCTCGGTGCCGGGATTATGGGCGGGGGAATCGCGTATCAGTCCGCCTTGAAGGGCACGCCTATCATCATGAAGGATATCGCCCAGGAAGGTTTGGATCTGGGTATGGCGGAAGCCAGAAAGCAGTTGGAAAAACAAGTTGCGAAAGGGCGCATGGATGCCAACAAGATGTTCGGCATTCTTTCCAGTATCGAAGCTACGCTCAGTTATGACGATATCGACAAGGCCGACATCGTAGTGGAGGCGGTCGTTGAGAATCCGAAGGTTAAGCAGGCTGTGTTGGCTGAGCTGGAATCGCTAGTCTCAGATGACACAATCATCGCCACCAATACCTCTACGATTTCAGTAGATGAATTGGCAACGGTCTTAGAACGCCCTGAAAACTTCTGCGGCATGCATTTCTTTAACCCTGTTCCGGTCATGCCTCTGGTGGAAGTTATTAGAGGGGCAAGCAGTAGTGATGAAACAATAGCCACCACGGTTGCCTACGCCAAGAAGATGGGGAAGACGCCTATAGTAGTAAACAACTGTCCGGGTTTTCTGGTTAACCGCATATTGTTTCCTTACTTCGGAGCCTTCTCAAAACTTATCAGCGATGGCGCAAACTACAAACAGATCGATAAGGCCATGGAGCGGTTTGGTTGGCCCATGGGCCCTGCCTACCTGTTGGATGTGGTTGGCCTGGATACGGCGGTACATGCGCAGGCTGTCATGGCGGATGGCTTCGATCGAATGAAGCTGGACATCGATACTGTGATAGACAAATTATTCGAGCAGAAAAATTTGGGGCAGAAATCGGGAAGCGGTTTCTATCTCTATGAGGCTGACAAGCGAGGCAAGCCGAAGAAACTGCCTAATACGGCGACTGAAGAATTGGCGGCTTCCATGGCAGCATCGCAGAAACAATTCGAAGATCAGGAAATTGTCGAGCGCATGATGGTTGCTATGTCTATGGAGACGATTCGCTGTCTCGAGGACGGCATTGTGAGTACGGCGATTGAGGCCGATATGGGGCTTGTGCTTGGCATTGGCTTTCCTCCATTTAGAGGGGGCGCGCTTCGTTATGTCGATAGTCTTGGCCTTAGCCAGTTCTGTGATATCGCAGATAAATATGCAGAGCTTGGAGAGTTATACCATCCGACCGAGAAGCTGCGAGCTATGGCTGCATCGAACGAGACTTTCTATAAATAGTCGAAGCTATGAGTTAACAGGCTTATACGTAATCAAACCTATTAGCAGTACAACATCTTCGGGCATCAAAGATGCCTCATAAAAGTTGTTAGGAGAAAACATGAAGTTAAATGCCAGAGACGCCGTTATCGTAGATGGAGTACGAACTCCCATGGCGAGATCAAAAGGTGGTGCGTACCGAAACGTACGTGCGGAAGAATTGTCGGCCAGACTGATAAACGCGTTATTCGAGAGAAACGAAGGAGCGTTGCCAGCGGACGTTGAGGATGTGATTTGGGGTTGTGTCAATCAAACCCTGGAGCAGGGTTGGAACATTGCGAGGAACGCTGCGCTAATTTCAGTGCTGCCACATTCGACCTGCGCGCAGACGGTGAATCGGCTGTGTGGTTCGTCGATGTCTGCGCTGCACACAGCCGCGATGGCGATACAGAGCAACAACGGTGATCAATTCATCGTAGGCGGCGTGGAGCACATGGGGCATGTGGGCATGGTTCATGGTGTAGATCCAAACCCCAAGGCATCGAAACATTTCGCCAAGGCATCGTGGATGATGGGAGTTACGGCGGAAGTATTATCTAAGATGCACGGCATTAGCCGTGAACAACAGGATGCCTTTGCCGTGCGCTCTCACGCTCTGGCGGAGCAGGCGCGAATAGCCGGTGGTTTTTCGAATGAGATCGTGCCGATCGAGGGTCATGATGCTCAGGGAATGAAGATCCTGCTGGAGGATGATGAGACTATTCGTGCAGCCACTAACCTCGAGGGGCTGTCACAACTGCGTCCCGTTTTCGATCCGGTAAGCGGTACGGTGACCGCAGGCACGTCTTCTCAAATTTCCGATGGTGCGTCGGCGATGTTGATAATGAGTGCCGAGAAGGCGCAGTCGCTGAACCTTAAGATTCGAGCGCGAGTGAGGTCGATGGCCTATGCCGGTGTAGATCCTTCGATAATGGGTTACGGCCCGGTTCCTGCATCGCTTAAAGCCTTAAAGAAGGCAGGTCTGACTATTGACGATATAGATTGTGTGGAGCTAAACGAAGCATTTGCGGCGCAATCTCTGCCAGTGATTAAGGATCTCAAGCTAACCGAGGTCGTGGAGTCGAAAGTGAACTTGAAAGGAGGCGCAATTGCCTTGGGGCATCCGCTAGGCTGTTCGGGTACTCGAATCACGACGACTCTGCTCAACAACATGGAAGATCAGGACTCGACGCTTGGCCTGGCTACCATGTGCATAGGGCTGGGGCAGGGTATTGCCACTGTAATTGAGAGAGTCTAGATAACATGTTTACTGAAGTGTCGAGCGAGCCAGTTTCAATAAGCGCAGGAGCGGGGAAGAACTCCCTGCTCAATCGTTCGCGGAAGAATCTGCGGCGCGACGTCGGGCGTGCGATCGGCGACTACAATATGATCGAAGATGGCGACCTGGTCATGGTTTGTCTCTCCGGCGGGAAAGACTCCTATGCGATGTTGGACATTCTTTTGAGTCTGCAGAAGCATGCGCCCATTAAGTTTCGTCTTCATGCGGTAAATTTAGATCAGAAGCAGCCAGACTTTCCGGAGGAGGTATTGCCCGCCTATCTCGAAGCACTTGGTGTGGACTATACGATAATTGAGAAAGATACCTATTCCATCGTTACCGATAAGGTGGAAGAGGGGAAAACATACTGTGGCCTCTGTTCACGCCTGCGACGAGGTATTCTGTATAACCATGCGCAGTCTATTGGTGCCGACAAGATAGCGCTTGGGCACCACCGCGACGATATCGTGGAGACGCTGTTCTTGAACATGTTCTACGGTGGAAAGCTGAAGGCAATGCCGCCGAAACTATTGAGCGATGACAAGCGAAATATCGTGATACGGCCACTCGCCTATTGCAAAGAGAAGGAGATCGCGCGCTATGCCGAGCTCAGCAACTTCCCTATTATTCCCTGTAATCTTTGTGGTACCCAGGACAATATGCAGAGGCAGGCCATCAAGGCAATGTTGCAGGAATGGGATAAGAGTCATCCGGGTCGCGTCGAGACTATCTTTCGCAGCATAGGCAATGTGTCTCTGTCGCAGTTGGCGGATACGAAGAATTTTCCCTTTAGCGAACTGCGTACGGCTGCGTCAGATGCGCAAGAGCTGAATATCGTCCAATTGGTATAGGATATCTTGTTGCGCATTCAACAGTCACTGCACGCAGGTATTCCTCAAGCCCTGGCCCACAGGCTCTAGACTATGAATATACCGTATCAAGATTTAGAGGCCGAAACACTGAGAGCGATAATAGAAGAGTTCATTAGTCGTGAGGGTACCGATTACGGGGCGCATGAATACTCTCTGGAGCAAAAAGTACAGCAGGTCAAAAATCAATTGGAGCGCGGAGATATCGTTCTTAATTTTGATCCGGAGACTGAGAGCTGTGACCTGCAGGCAGTGAATTGAGCACAGCCAAAGAGTCACTATAGAGAGTCACCATAGAGAATCACACTAGATAGAGAGCCATGTCCGATACAGAACAACAGTCAGGTAGTGATAAAATAGATTCTGAGCAAGCCTTGGAGCTAGATGCCAGTGGGCTATATTGTCCAGAGCCGGTTATGCTTCTGCATAACAAGATCGCAGATATAGAGGCCGGGCAGCTATTGCGATTGATAGCTACCGACCCTTCTACTACTAGAGATGTTCCGAAGTTTTGCCATTTCCTGGGTCATGAGCTGCTAGAGTCTGGCGAACAGGAGGGCGGCTTTAGCTACTTGATTCGCAAGGTCGGTACCTAGTGCCAAAGCGCGGGGCAGCTACTCTTTCGTCTGTCTTGTCGCTAGAGCTATAAGCCATGTCTGCATTAGAAGAAAATACAAGTACCTACTACCTGGTCGACGGCTCGATCTATATCTTTCAGTCGCATTTCTCACCCTATGTGGAGTGCTTCGATGTCGAAGGTAATGATCTGAGTGCCGTCTATGGCTTCACTCAGTTTCTGCTGCAGTTTATGCGTCGTGTAAAACCCGAGCTGATTGCGGTTGCATTGGACGAGAGTCTCTTCAGCGGCTTCCGGCACGATCTCTGTCCTAACTACAAGTCGAATAGAGAATTGCCCGATGAAAACCTCGCGATGCAGCTAACCGCGTGTCGCGAGATTTGTTCCATCTTTGGCATGGCGTCCTACGCAAGTGAGAAATACGAAGCTGATGATATAATCGGCACGCTGTCGAGCAGGATGTCGGAGCTTACCCCGGGAGATTCAGCACTGTGTATAGTGACTCGAGATAAAGATCTTTCTCAGTTACTAAAGACCGAGCGCGACTATCTTTGGGATTACAGTGGCAATCGCAAGCGCTATAGGGCCGACATCGAAACCGAATTCGGCGTGCGCCCGGAACAGTTTGCAGACTATCTTGGGCTGGTTGGCGACGCGGTAGATTGTATTACGGGAGTGCCCGGAGTTGGTCCCGTGAAAGCGAAGGAGCTGCTTAGGAATTTCTCCAGCCTGGATGGTATCTACGAGAATCTGGATGCGGTGCCACAGTTGGCGCTTCGCGGCGCCTCGGGGCTCGCAAAGAAACTCCAGCTACATCAGGCCGAGGCCAGGCTTAGTCGCGAGCTTGCGACAATTATCTGCAACGCGAATGACAGACATGAGGGCTTTGCCAACGCTGTGCCTAGTTCCCTGAAGCTTGGTGATCTAGATTTTTCCTCTTTCGAACAATTTCTCGGCAAGTATCGATTCAATGATGATGATAGCAATCACTTGTTGTCCGTAGCCGATCGATTCACAAATTCATAACCGGATTCCGACACGAGACGAATGAAGATATTTGCGGACAAGAATATTCTCGCTGTTCAAAGCAGTTTTAGTCGCTACGGGGAGTTGCATTTCTTCGATGGACGCACGGTCAGGCAATCGGATCTGCTGGAGGCCGATGTTCTTCTTGTGCGCTCGATTACGACAGTCAATGAATCGCTGCTAGGCGGCACTAATGTAAGGTTTGTTGGTACCGCCACCAGTGGCGTCGATCATGTTGATACTGCTTACCTGGATTCGGCAGGAATCTATTTTGCCGATGCAAAGGGCAGCAACGCGAATGCGGTCGTCGATTATTGTTTCGCAGCGCTAGCCTTTGCTGCATTGCATAGAGGCTTCGAGTTGTCGGGCAGCAGGGTAGGGATAGTAGGTGTCGGCGCGGTCGGTGGTTTATTCTCAGCGAAACTTCAGCAGTTAGGAATCGAGGTGCGTTGCTGTGACCCTTTTCTCGAGCAGGCGGCAGGAAAGCAGGGTCAGTTCTTCACTCTCGACGAGGCGTTGGATTGTGAGGTGGTTTCTCTGCATGTTCCGCTTACTGACGGGGGAGCCTTTCCTACCAGGCAGCTAATTGCTGCGAAAGAGCTGGCTAGGCTGCGGAATAAAGCAGTGCTAATCAACGCCTGCCGCGGCAACGTTGTCGATGAGCAGGCGCTGGAGGAAGTTCTTGAGCAAAGAGATGATATTGTCACCGTCTTCGATGTCTGGGCAGATGAGCCTGGCATAGATTCGCGGTTGGCGGCTAGGGTGGATATAGCGACACCACATATCGCCGGTTATAGTCAAGAGGCGAAGGCCAAGGCTACTAGCATGCTCGTCGCAGCTTTCGAGTGCTACGCTAAGGTTGATGCCGGGGAAGAGGGTGATGCAGTAAGGGCAGATAGCGTCGCCGTCGAGTTTGATCCCGAATCGGCACCGCTGGCGGTTTGGGAGACTTTATTGGCAGCGTTTCCGCTAGTGGGGCTTAGCGATGAATTTAAACTAGCGCAGCTGGAAGGGTCGGGTGCGCAGGCATTCGACTCTATTCGGCAGAAACTGGTGCGCAGACATGAGTTTGAAAGCAGGCTATTGCCTAGCGACAATTACTCTTCCGAGCAGCAAGAGCGCCTGGCGGTGCTTGGCTTTCAGTTCTAAGTAGCCGCGCGCTCAGAGGCTTGCATCATTTTAGCCGGTACTGTTCCAGGACTCTGGCTATTCCGGCAATGGCAGGTGTTAATTCATCTACTCGGGGTAAGAAAACCAATCGCAGGTGATGCGTGTCTTCAATATTGAAGGCACTACCCTGCACAAGAAGAATCTGCTCCTGTTCGAGGATGTCCAGTATCAGGGCGACATCGTCGTCTATCTTAAAGACTTCAGGATCAAACCTTGGAAACATATAGATCGCGCCGCGGGGTTTGACGCAGCTCACTCCGGGTATCTGTGTGAGCAATTCCCAAGCCGTATCACGTTGCTGCTTGAGTCGCCCGCCGGGCAATATCAGTTCGTTGATACTTTGGTAACCTCCCAGAGCCGTCTGTACTGCAAATTGCGCGGGTACGTTTGCACACAGGCGCATATTGGTGAGGATTTCCAGACCTTCTATATAGCTACGCGCCTCGTCTTTTGGTCCACTGAGTACCATCCAGCCCGACCTGAATCCCGCGAGTCGGTAAGATTTCGAGAGACCATTGAAGCTGACAATGAAAACGTCATCGCATAGCGAAGCCGCCGGAATGTGCACGGCATCGTCATAGACGATCTTGCTGTAGATCTCATCGGCAAACAGAATTAGCTCATGTTTACGGCACAGATCAATCAATTGCAGCAGGATCTCTCTGCTATAGACGGAGCCGGTGGGGTTGTTGGGGTTAATTATGACCAGTGCCCGGGTGTTGTTATTGATCTTCGACTCTATGTCGGCGATGTCGGGAAACCAGTCAGCCTGCTCATCGCAGAGGTAGTGTACAGCCGTGCCACCACTGAGGCTTACCGCAGCGGTCCATAGGGGGTAATCGGGAGCCGGCACTAGCACTTCGTCACCATCGTTTAACAACGCCTGCATGGCCATGGTAATGAGCTCACTGACGCCATTGCCGAGGTAGATGTCATCGATATCGATATCAGGAATGTTCAGCCGCTGGCATTCCTGCATGATCGCCTTGCGTGCGGAGAACAAGCCCTTGGAGTCGCTGTAACCGGTTGCGGCAGACAGATTGTGTATCACGTCATGGAGGATTTCATCGGGGGCGTTGAAGCCGAAAGGGGCAGGGTTGCCAATATTGAGCTTCAATATCTGGTGGCCTTCCTCTTCCAGGCGCTTGGCTTCCTCCAGCACTGGTCCGCGGATGTCGTAGCAGACGTTGCCTAGTTTGTCAGATTGATACACTTTAGCCATGCTTCACACTCTCTACCGCTGCCTGAATTGCTTATCTCAGACTACTAGTCGGCAGCTATTGCTTTAGAATAAATTGTTTACGCCAAACGGGCGTATCTGAGAGAACGCGGATTCTACAGGATGGCAGCTCCTCGGCCAATTTCTAGTGTGTTATTTGCTCCGAAAATTCTAGGGTAGTACGGCAGTGAGTAAGATTGAGAAGACGGAAGAGCAGTGGAAGCAGAAGCTCGATAGCGAAACCTATAGAGTTACCCGGCAGGCCGGTACAGAGGCGGCATTTTCCGGCAAATATTGGGATCTAAAGACAGCGGGTATGTATAGCTGTGCCGCCTGTGGAGAGGCGCTGTTCTCCTCTGAGACCAAATACGACTCGGGTTCAGGCTGGCCCAGCTTCTATGCCCCCGCTGTAGAGGGTGTCGTTGGTGAGAACGACGATCACTCCCACGGCATGATCCGTACAGAGGTTGTCTGTAAGAAGTGCGATTCCCATCTGGGCCATGTGTTCCCGGATGGCCCTCCCGAGACGGGGCTGCGCTATTGTATTAATTCTGTCTCGCTGCAATTTGATGAGAGCGAAGCCAAAAATGAAGAGGAGTCCTAGTGCCTAAGATCTTTAGTTAGAATCATTGTGTAGTGGAGCGACAACATAAAAAAGGGAGACTGCTAGCCTCCCTTTTTTATGCGCCCAACTTTTCTTAGGCTAATACTCTAGTGTGTAGAACCGGCCAGCTAGGTCAACAATGTTTCCAACATGGCTTTTCTATTCGTAGATAATTTAGCAGCTACTATCTTTTTTGCTTAGAACCGGTAACGCAGTCCCGCTTGGTACTTAAACCGAGTGTAGTCGAATAGCTGTATATTACTGCTATTGTCGGTAAAACCGGCCTCGCCGGTTACCATTAAATTCCTTGCAGCCTGCCAGAACCATCCGAGGGTTAGTGACTTGGTTTGACCGCTACGCTTGGTGTCAAAGAAAACGGGGTGCTCGCTGTCGTGTTCTACATCCTGAAAGGAAGTGCGCAAATAAGGCGTGTGTTGCGCATTCATTCTGTATAGCAAGCTATAGGCGAGCCCGGTAAATGTTCGGCCATTGTGATCGCCGCCAGCTGCTGCATCAGGTCTTTCATCAGCGGTATAGACGCTTAGGTTGTGGGTGAGTGAGCCGGCAATTTTTGTAATGCCACCGGTGAATAAAATTTGATCGACATCGCGCAGGTCATTCAAGTCTCCGCCGTTGTTAGTGTCATAGCGTATCTTCGTATAAGTGCCGGATAAAGATTGGTACCAGCCATTCGCGCCAGCGCGTTGCCAAGATGAGTCCACGGCAAGAGATTTTTGAAAGCCGTTTTGATCCAGATTTACTTTGCCAGTAGAGATGCCGTGTGTGAATCGGTGGACCTCGTTGCCCCAGTTATAGGCGAGTTCGCCGCGTACGTCGTCGATATCAAATTGATCCGTGTCAAAATTATTCAGGTGACCCAGGTTCAGGTTAAAGTTTAGGGAACGATCTCGAGTGAATGGATATTGATAGGCCATAGTCATTGTAGTGTTGGAGAAATTATCCTCTGTTTCCTGTCCCGCAGGGTCTAGTTCGATCTGACCGATCAAAGGCGTATCGATCAGACCGTTCGACGTGGCGCTGTTGGCATTGCTGTCCGACCCGATGACGGAAGAAATTGTCCAGTTGAGTGTTGGTGCCTGAGCATTCTGACGCGCCTCGATCAGCTGGAGAAAGACTTGAATATTCTGTTGAACATTCGGTGGTGGGTTGGTAGCCAGTACCGCATTGAATAAATTTTTTGATGCAGTCAGGTTATTAGTGACGAAGTAGGCTCTGGCTAGCTCTAAACGGGCGAGTGCTCTTAGGCCTGAGTCGGTGGCAGTCGCAGCGACTCTCTCAAGCGCAAAGACGGAATCATTGGCATTGCCAGATTCCAGTGCGGCGAGGCCGAATATGTAATCGAAATTGGGATCGCCTTCCCATTCGTTTAGATTCTCCTGCCCGAGTGCAAAGGCTTGTTGATATTGCTCTTGTGTGAATAGAGCGTCCATTGCAGGAACGGGCGATTCATCTTCTGCCGCGAGGATATGTGTTGAAGTGAGTAGCAGAGAAACCAGGAAAACGATGGGAGTGGCGAGCAGATGCTGCTTTTTCATTTTCTTGTCCGTTTTATTGATAACGGTTATTTGAAATCTTAGTGACGCAGCCTATACCCTGTGGCACTCAGATGCATCCCGCATTGTATCAAAAAGTGCGCAGAAGTCTTACCTATGTTTATAACGGGAAAAAACCATCGCTAGTGGGGGAAAAGTGATTGTGAAAACTCTGTCAATCTCTTCGGATGCTCATTTAACTCAAATCACATACATGACCGCCAATCTGTGAAATTCAAAAATCGACGTATCGCTTTGATTGGTAAATGAATAGAATTTGCTATGTCCCCAAAGCCTATGAATTTGACGCTTCATGATGCCGTTTAGGTTGACCCATACTTCCGCATTTCGATCAGCAGCTTTCCTGCTGATTACAAGCTTGAGCCTGTCCGGAGTAGCTTTATCTCAAAGCCATAATCTTATAAAACAGACACTTAGCTTTGGATCTTACTCTAGTAGTGGAGACTATGGTGAGAGCGTAGAGACAGATATTCTCTATTTCCCCGTGAGCTATTCGGTTAATCGGGGGAAGTGGGCCGCGCAGCTAACTGTACCCCACCTGCGAGTGGACGGCGTAGGCAGCGTGTTAGTTAATATAGGTGGTGTGAACCGTGCTGTAGCGGGAACTGCGCGGGAGCAGAATAGCGGTATCGGGGATTCAACACTGGCAGTTACCTACCAGATGGACCCGATCTCAGAAAAAAGCCCTTTTGTCGATTTTCGCCTAGATATAAAAATTCCCACGGCCGATCGAAATAGAGGCCTCGGCACAGGCGAAGTGGACTACAGCGCCCAGATAGATATTTCGCAATATTATGGGAGTACGCTGCTATTTGGCTCATTTGGCTACACTTTTCGTGGCGAAACGGATTTATATGTCGGCTTGGAAGATTCGGCCTACATGCAGCTGGGGGTTGCGAGGCCGCTAAGCCTGAAGTGGAATATCGGTGCCTTCTATGATTACAGGGAGCCAGCATCTGTATTCTCAACAGAGGTTCATGAGCTTGTTCCTTATATTAGTTGGCAGATATCCGATAAATGGAGTTTCACAGGGCTAGCTGCATTCGGTTTCACCGAGGCAAGTGCGGATACAGCGGTATTGGGTCAAATAAGCTACAGTTGGTGAGAAGGTAGATTTCGGTAAGCGCGCCTAAGGATTAGGGTCTGAGCGCCTGAATTCTCGGCGGGAGTATGAAGGAGCGCTGCGCTTCTAAGGCTCTAAAAGCGCGGGGAATTTGGGGTCTTTGTATGTGGCTGGGCCGGTTAGCGTTACGTTCCGCTTCAGCGCCTGTGACGGTGATCTCGCTAATATCTGCGGGAGAGTTTGTCTCGTTGCTCGCTAGGCCTGTAGCGGCTTCAAGCTCTTCGGATGCGTAACTATCTAGCGGATAGTCGAGCTCGGTTAGCGGAAGGCTTGGCTGGAGACCAACTACGAAATCCTCATTATATTGCTGTGCCGCAGCGGGTGTTGAGTTATGCCAGCTGGCACTCCCAACGAGTCTATCGTGTCTATTGCTGAGCAGGATTGGTCTAGATTGGTCGAGCTCGGTATGCCACGCTGACAGTTCTGCTAACCGCGAGTCGATAGACTCACTGATTTCCACGGGCTCTAACTGTGTCTCAGTTGTGAAGAAAGGGGCGGGTGATTCACTAGAAGAGCCTTCGCTAGCAGGGTAGCTGTCTATGTAAGTTGCGAGGTAGCCACGCCCGGCGTCGACCAAGCCAGCCTCGGAAGAGCTTGCAGCTGTGGTATCGGCCACCGAAATATTCTCGGCCTGCTTTGAGGCGAGCACAGAATAATTGCTTACAAGTAACCAGCCGAGAACGGCAAATGTTGCGACGTAACTAACCGACTCGGCGGTCTTGGCTGGACACGCTTCGAGGGCTACTGGTTCTTTGAATAGTGGCATAGTTAGTATCTGTATCGACTGACTATCGACAGGGTTAAGCGCACAGTAATTCTAAACTGCTTAGTACCGCTTATCTACACCATTAGTGTCCATTATTGAGATGACAGCAACAGTGATAGCAGTCACATAACAATAGGATTGGGCGGCTGAGAAGTGAATCGGATTTGGCTTAGCTGTGCTCGTGCAAGTCGTGATCGCAGGGATGGTTGCTGGTGCCGGTGGCGGGATTTGCCGATGAATAATCCTTGCTTTCGATGCATTTAAATACCTTCGCATCGATGAAGATCTGCACCAGATCATTATCCAAATATCCTTGCTTCGATTCAATCCGCAAAATATCCAGGGCTTTCTCTAATCCCATGGCGGGTTTATAGGGCCTGTCGGATGCTGTCAGGGCGTCGAAGATGTCGCAGACTGTCATGATCTTCGAAGGAAGCGGTATTTGCTCGGCGGTCATGCCATACGGATAGCCGCTGCCATCTAATTTCTCATGGTGTGCGCCGGCGATTGTAGGAATATTCTGAAACTCCTTGGTCCAAGGTATGTGGCTCAGAAAACTCTGTGTGTGTACAACGTGGGATTCGATCTCTTTTCGTTCGCTAGGGGAGAGACTGCCTCTCTTTATCGACAGTAGATCGAATTCGTCTTCGGTGATGATTTTAAGGTCGTCATCCAGAGTCTCGAAATTATAATTGCTGATCTTATCGAGCATCTCCTTGTTGTCTTCTTTTAGAACGCTCGGCTCGTTAGCCTCGACGATAGTCATATAGAATTCGTTCAGAAGAACTATGTCGGCTTCGAGCTGCGCATTAATCAGATGTAACTCGGATTCTATAGCCTTGCCCGTGCGATACATCTCCAGTTGTCTGCCAAGGGCAAGGGTGCGTAATTTTTCTTGAGCTAGCCATATTCGGTATTGGATATTCTCAAGGCTTCCAGCGGTTAGCTTTTTCTCTTTAACCAGAACGGACTCGCGCACGCCAACCTTGCCGAAATCATGAAGCAGGGCGGCATATCTCAGCTCTCTGACCTCGGTATCGGTGAAGCGTATGTTGCGCATTCTTGTGAGATTGGATGAGGAAACGGATGAGGCTAGATCTACACATAAATCTGCAACGCGGAACGAGTGACCGCTTGTGGTTGGATCTCGTTGTTCAATCGCAGATACCGACGCGTTTACAAAACCCTCAAACAAGGCCTTAATATCATTCTGCAGGATGGTGTTTTCAATTGCGATACCGGCCTGACTTGCGAGTGCCTGGAGTAGCACATTGATGTCACTGTCGAAGGGTAGCGTGTAAGCAAAAGCCGATTTCTCATCGGTAACTTTTAAGGAGCGCGCTTTTTTCCGATTAATAAACTGAAGTACACCGATGACTTCCTGCTGCTTATTGGCTAGGGGTATGGCGAGTATTGATTTGGTTCGATAGCCGGTTTTCTGGTCAAAGGATCGATTGAATTCGTAGGGCACATCTCTCGAAAGTTGATAGGCGTCGGGAATGTTGAGTTCTGTATCTGTATGCGCAACATAGCCCGCAATCGATGATTCATCTAAAGGGAATCGCAGTTCCTCAAACGGGAAGTCCATGGAATCATTTTGCGTAAGCTTGAACACCAGGTCGCGTTCATGGTCGTTGATTTCGTTTATTAGAAACAGAGACGCCGCATCACAGCAGGCGATATTCTGTCCCTCTTCTAGAATTTTTCTCAACAGCGTCATCAGGTCGTCTTCAGAAGACAGCGAGATGCTGATGTCGGCAAGTTTGTTCAGGTAGCGAAAACTTGTATCACGCATCTTTGCGCGCTCCGTCTTCTCGCTTTTCAGTACCCATTGGTAACAGGCCATCTCCAATAATTTGCAAGTCTGCCGGTAGGGTAAATTATTAGAAAGAATCAGGTCGGCATCCAAATCCATGGATTCGGTGCACAGGATGATGGCGTCTGGGAATTGTTCTACCCACTGCGCATGATCTATCTCGCGAACGAGGTGGTGATCTAGCAGAATTAGTGCAGGGTTATATCGTTGTGCAGCGGTTATTGAAACAATTTCGGTGGGAATGATTAATTTTGATTTTAAATCAGCCCAAACGTCGCTTTTGGAATAGCCGGGACCATAACCGATAGTTATGGTTCGCTGCGTATTACTTAATGAATTCATTGGAGTTATTGCCATGCAAACAAGCCACACGCAGTGTAACGCAGGGCGCTTGTATATGCGATAGCTGTGGAAGGGGTTTGGGAATGAAAGACCGCCGCTTCAGAGTCGACTAGCTCAGCTGATCTTTTAGCTGCTCCATAAACCGCTCGAGATTACTCTGTGCTTCACTGCGATAACGGAAAGGGCCTACTTCATCTCCTTCGCGGACTCTGAAATACCATAAATCCTGCTCGCTATATATTCTTTCGCTACGAGCTGGTGCGGGATCTTCAGAGCCGTCTTGACGTCGATTATCAGACATTTTTTGAGAGCGTTCTCTACTAATTGTTTTGCTTGAGTATACCCACCTCATAGCACAGATGAAAAGAGTAAATTCATTTGGTCTCCGCTAGCTCAAGGTAGCAGCTGACCCGAAAATCAGCCCCGTACTCAATGTCGGCAGGCAACCTCAAGCTAGCGAGTAGGATCAGATTAATCGCTGTTTTCTGTTAGTTAAAGGGCGCAAATTTTATGCCATTTGTACCTCGCGCAAGCCCTGAGACGGGCTGGAGGATTTGGTAATAAAATTATAAATATCAGATAGATAAGACTCCTTTTGAAAAAACGCGGGGGCTGATTTTTTAAAGCTAAACAACAAGATACGGAGCTCTTCTAAGGAGCGAAAAAAGCCGTAAAGCGGCAGAAAATTTTAACTGAGCAAGAATATTACAACGTTCGGGTCGATTTTTTGCCAATAAGCAGAGTAGCCGCCTGTAAATCTTCCAGCCTATTAATATTGAAAAATGCGCCGGGAGAATCTCCGTCAATTTCTACGGCTGTGGCCGCAATAGAATCGAATAGCAATTTAGGCCCGTTGAGGCCTTCTGCTAGCGCTGCCTCAACCGTATCGACCAGGGTCAGGTCCCAAAGTGAAAATAGGGGCTGAATCTGCCCCCGGTGACATATGTAAGTGGCAGTAGAAGATTTCATCGGCATCGCCCGCGCCAATGCTTGCACGACATGGCCAGGAAACTCAGGTACGTCAGCGGCAAAACATGCCAGATATTTTATATCCCGATGCTGCTCGGACTCCAGAAACCAACGCATCGCGCTGAAAATGCCCAGTAAAGGGCCGGCATAGTTCTGCACATGATCGGCCACGATGGGTAAGCCAAACCCCTGATAATGCGGCGCATTATGATTGACGCTAAGGACTAGGCTAGCTACCTGAGGCTTCGCCGTGTCGATTACATGGGCGAGCAGGGCTTCTCCGTGAAGAGGCTGGAGTGCCTTGTCTCGAAAGCCCATGCGGGAAGCTTTGCCCCCGGCTAGAATCACTCCACCAATTTGCGACGTATCGATCATAATCCCTGTCACTACCCATTAAAGATTAGCAATATTGCTCTCAGTTCATCTAATTACAAAGTGCAGTGTTGATATTAAGCGCTTAGGGCCCATATTCTCTCATTGAATCTAAGATATCGATGTGGGAAAATCGCGCACTTTGCGGGCCGGTCGATAGCCCGTTGGCTTCTTGAAAAGCCTTAAAATCAATAGCTTGTGCAAACAGGTTATCCAGCTATCGCTAGCCACTATCCAGATTAATTCAGTACCATATCTCGATACTGTCAGATGTTAACAATTCCGGGTTTTTTACCTGGAAATGAAGAGGTTTATACATGCAGGTTTCCGTTGAAACTACCCAGGGTTTAGAAAGAAAAATGACTATCGCTGTTCCCAGCGAAAAAGTCGATAGCGCAGTAAATAGCCGTCTGCAGGAGGCTGCGCGTAATGTGAAGCTTAATGGCTTTCGCAAGGGAAAAATTCCCTTCAAGGTTATTAAAAGCAAATTCGGCGCAGGTGTGCGGCAGGAAGTAGTTGGCGAGTTAATGAGCCAGTCATTCTACGAAGCCATCGATCAAGAAAGCTTGAAGCCAGCCGGTCAGCCAAGCATTGATCCGAAGAACCTAAATGAAGGTGAGGACTTGGAGTTCGTTGCGACTTTCCAGGTTTATCCAGAGATTGCGCTCCCCGATTTCTCCAAGATTGAGCTAGAGCGCCTTGGTGCAGAGATTTCCGAGTCGGATATCGACGAGATGATAGAGACACTGCGCAAGCAGCGGCAGACTTGGGAAGTAGCCGAGCGGGCAGCCGCCAGTGAAGATAGGGTGAATATCGACTATGCAGGCAAGCTCGATGGTGAGGAATTCGAGGGCGGCAGTGCGCAGGGAACCAATTTGGTCCTGGGTTCTGAGCGCATGATTCCGGGGTTTGAGGCGGGCATTGAAGGCAAGTCGGCGGGCGATGTTTTTACTCTGGATTTGAGCTTTCCAGAGGAGTACCACAATAAGGAGCTAGCGGGCAAGGAAGTGGCCTTCGAGATCACTCTCAACTCTGTCAGCGAGCAGGTAATGCCTGTAGTCGATGAAGAGTTCTATAAGAGCTTTGGTGTCGAAGAGGGTGGTAATGATGCCTTCCGCGAAGAAGTAACGAACAATATGCGCCGCGAATTAAAGACGGCGAGTCGTAATAAGCTCAAGACCAAGATTATGGATGCCTTGGTAGACGCTGTAGAGACTGATATTCCCGATGCCTTGGTAGCAGGAGAGATCCAGCAACTAAGACAGCAGGCTTTGCAACAGTTTGGTGGCGGGCAAAATATCGACGCGAACATGCTCCCCGATGACTTGTTTAAGGAGCAGGCAGCGAGACGGGTATTACTAGGCCTGGTATTGGGTGAAGTGATACAGCAGCAGGAGCTGAAAGCAGATCCGGCAAAGGTGCGTGAAGCAATTGAAGAGCTAGCCTCCACCTATGAGTCACCTGACGATGTTATTAATTGGTATTACGGTAATCAAGAGCAGCTAGGGACCATTGAGTCCAACGTTCTTGAAGATCAGGTATTCGACTATATTCTCGATCAGTCGGCAGTAACGGATAAGCAGGTCGATTACCAAGAGGTGATTAAGCCAGAGCCTAAGGCCGAGGCTGACACAGAAGCATAAGCGCTTGTTTTTAATCAGTATTTAATTAGTACTTACAGGGCAGGGATATATGTCACACATTATTGAACCTTCAGCAGCACTTGTACCGATGGTCGTCGAACAAACGGCCCGTGGCGAGCGCTCCTATGACATCTACTCCAGACTCTTAAAGGATAGAGTAATCTTCATGACCGGCCAGGTAGAAGATCACATGGCAAATCTTGTCGTTGCGCAGATGCTGTTTCTCGAGTCGGAGAATCCAGACAAGGACATTCATCTTTATATCAACTCACCCGGTGGTTCGGTAACAGCTGGCCTATCCATCTACGATACGATGCAGTTCATCAAGCCAGATGTGAGCACTATGTGCATCGGGCAGGCGGCGAGTATGGGTGCGATGCTGTTGGCAGGCGGCGCCAAGGGCAAGCGTTTGGCGTTACCTCATTCTCGTATGATGATCCACCAGCCTAGCGGCGGTGCTCAAGGTCAGGCCTCGGATATAGAAATACAAGCTATGGAAATCATTAAGTTACGCAAAACTCTTAATGTATTACTTGCTATACATACCGGCCAAACTGTCGAAACTATCGCTAAAGACACGGAGCGCGACAATTTCATGAGCGCTGAAGAGGCTCAGGAATATGGATTGGTGGATAAAGTAATTCAACGAAGAGTAGATAATAAGGGAGTGGAGAGCGTAAGCATCGACTAAGAAGTAGTGATGTAGGCTTGCAATTCCAGCAGGATGTCGCCATTTTACCGTGAACGAATCGAGAAACAGAAAGTTTACGTAGTAATAGTGGCGCTGAATCAACTTTTAGCACCGTGGACTGATAGATAATGAGTCCATGTCAACTCTGTAGAGGCCCATAGTTAGGGGCTCTAAGAAGGTTTAGGTAGTAGCTTAGATGTCAGACGATAATTTCAACAAAGGCGACGATAACGGCAAACTGCTGTATTGCTCGTTCTGCGGTAAGAGTCAACACGAAGTTCGCAAGCTAATTGCGGGCCCCTCTGTGTTCGTGTGTGACGAATGCGTTGACCTATGTAATGACATCATCCGCGAAGAGATTCAGGAAAAAGATACGGAAACTACTACGCGCAAGCTTCCTATTCCTGAAGAGATCAAAAACACGCTGGACGAATATGTAATCGGCCAGGAAAGCGCCAAGAAAGTACTCGCTGTTGCCGTTTATAACCACTACAAGCGGCTTAACTACGCCAAGACTAACGGTGAGGTTGAGTTGAGCAAGAGTAATATCTTGATGGTGGGACCTACTGGCACCGGTAAGACGCTGTTGGCGGAAACGCTGGCGCGATTGCTTGATGTGCCGTTTACCATCGCCGATGCGACGACACTGACTGAAGCAGGCTATGTAGGTGAGGATGTCGAGAATATCATCCAGAAACTGCTGCAGAAATGTGACTACGATGTAGAAAAGGCTCAGATAGGCATCGTCTATATCGATGAGATTGACAAGATTTCCCGCAAATCAGATAACCCTTCTATCACGCGAGATGTATCGGGTGAGGGCGTGCAACAGGCTTTATTGAAGTTAATTGAAGGTACCGTTGCCTCCGTGCCTCCTCAGGGTGGCCGCAAGCATCCACAACAGGAATTTCTGCAGGTCGACACGGCAAATATTTTGTTTATTTGTGGCGGGGCCTTCGCAGGCTTGGACCGTATCATTCGCGATCGCTCAGACCAGAGTGGTATCGGCTTTTCCGCCGAAGTGAGGTCTAAGGAAGAGGAAAACAAGGTGGGTGAAACGCTGCGCGGAGTAGAGCCAGAAGATCTGGTGAAATTCGGTTTGATCCCGGAATTTGTGGGCCGCTTGCCTATGATCGCCACCCTCGATGAGTTAGATCTCGATGCATTGATGCGTATCATCCGTGAGCCGAAGAACTCGCTCACGAAGCAGTATGCACAGCTGTTTGAGATGGAAGGCGTAGAGATTCAATTCCGCGATGATGCGCTACGTGCAATTGCGAAAAAGGCTCAGGAACGTAAGACAGGTGCTCGCGGGCTGCGCTCTATCATGGAGACAGTGCTTTTGGACTCCATGTACAAGATTCCGTCATTGGATAAAGTCAGCAAAGTCATAATCGACGCCGCCGTGATCGAAGGCGAGTCTGAGCCCCTGTTGATGTATGAAAATGTAGAGCAGCAGAGCAAATCTGTTGCAGATGATTAGCCCGGATAAAGTTCTATCTAAGCCTTGATATTTGAGGCTTAGGCTCCATCTTTGCTAGTAGGCTTTAGTAGCCATTCAACCTATCTTTAGTGCGCAGCAATCAGGCGTGTCCACAAATTCATAGAGTAGTATATGAGTATATCCTCGGACGATTCCAGCAACACACTTTTCCCGTTACTACCCCTGCGTGACGTAGTGGTCTATCCCCAGATCGTACAGCCGCTATTCGTCGGCAGGCCTAAGTCTATCAAGGCGCTTGAAGTAGCTATGGCCAGCAATAAACAGGTCTTGCTCGTAGCGCAGAAGAACGCCTCCGATGATGAGCCAGCCGCCGATGACTTGTATCAGATAGGGACGGTAGCAACTATTCTGCAATTAATTCGCCTGCCAGACGGGACGGTCAAAGTCCTTGTCGAGGGCCTCGAGAGAGCGCAGCTGCGGAACGTCAGCTTCGATGAAGATCACTTCCGTGCCGAGACTCTGTCATTGCAGACTGAAGCTATTGCTGAGAAAGAGGCAGAATTGCTGATTCGTTCTCTACTGTCTCAATTCGAGCAATACGTGCAGCTAAGCAAGAAGATTCCACCCGAGGTGATGACTTCGATCTCCAGCATCGATGAGCCGGGGCGTCTGGTAGACACTATAGCCAATCATATGACTCTGCAGTTGCAGGAAAAGCAGAATCTGCTTGAGTTGGTTAGCCTACAGGCCAGAATCGAACACCTGATGGCATTGATTGAGTCAGAGATCGACCTGTTTCAGGTAGAGAAACGTATTCGTGGTCGCGTTAAGAAGCAGATGGAGAAAAGCCAGCGCGAGTATTATCTGAATGAACAAATGAAAGCCATCCAGAAGGAAATGGGTGAGATGGATGATGTTCCTAACGAGGCGGAGGAACTGAAGACTCGCATCGACGATGCCGGCATGCCTAAAGAGGCTAAAGAGAAGGCCCTGTCAGAATTGAATAAATTGAAGCAGATGTCGCCGATGTCATCGGAAGCCTCCGTGGTCCGTACCTACCTGGATTGGATGGTAAACATACCGTGGAAGAAGCGTTCGAAAGTACGCTTGGACTTGGTGAAGGCGGAGGAGATCTTAGAGACTGACCACTACGGTCTCAAGGAAGTTAAGGAGCGAATCCTCGAATATTTAGCAGTACAGAAGCGCGTAAAGAAATTGAAGGGCCCAATACTCTGTCTGGTTGGACCACCGGGTGTGGGCAAGACCTCTCTAGGTGAATCCATTGCGCGAGCGACGGGTCGCAAGTTTGTGCGTATGGCGCTAGGTGGCGTCCGTGATGAGGCTGAGATAAGAGGCCACAGAAGGACCTATATCGGGTCTTTGCCGGGCAAGCTATTACAGAAACTCTCCAAAGTTGGTGTTAAGAACCCGCTTTTCTTGTTAGACGAAATCGATAAGATGGGCATGGATAATCGAGGCGATCCGGCTTCGGCCTTGCTCGAGGTTTTAGATCCAGAGCAAAACCACAGCTTTAACGATCACTATCTGGAGGTTGATTATGACCTTTCGGAGGTCATGTTCGTCTGTACTTCCAACAGTATGAACATACCCGAACCGCTTCTAGATCGAATGGAGGTGATTCGTATTCCAGGCTACACCGAGGAAGAGAAGGTCAGCATCGCCGAGCGCTATCTGATACCCAAACAGAAGAAGAATAACGGTGTGAAAGACAAGGAATTGACCTTTAGCAGAGAGCCGATCAGTGATCTGGTTCGCTACTATACGCGCGAGGCAGGTGTTCGCGGGCTAGAGCGGGAGATTGCTAAAATATGCCGGAAGGTGGTTAAAGACAATTCTCTGAAGAAAGACCCAGATAACATTGATCTGAATTCCGAGCTACTGGAGAATTTTTCCGGTGTTCGCAAGTATGACTATGGCAAGGCTGAGGAAGAAAACCTGATAGGCCAAGTCAACGGATTAGCCTGGACTTCTGTGGGTGGTGAGCTATTGACCATCGAAGCGAGTGCCGTTGAGGGCAAGGGTAAGACTATTAAGACAGGGTCTCTGGGCGACGTAATGCAAGAGTCGATACAGGCAGCATTCACTGTTGTTAGGAGTCGCGCCGCATCGTTGGGTTTGCCCTCTAATTTCCATGAGAAGCATGATGTCCATATACACGTGCCAGAGGGGGCTACGCCTAAAGACGGTCCTAGCGCCGGTGTAGGCATGTGCGCAGCTCTGGTGTCTGCCTTGGCATGCATACCGGTACGTGCAGATGTGGCGATGACAGGCGAGATCACACTGCGAGGACAGGTGTTAAGAATCGGCGGATTGAAGGAAAAACTGCTTGCGGCACACCGAGGAAATATTAAGACTGTGATAATTCCGGCCGACAACGAGAGAGACTTGAAGGAAATACCGGACAATATTAAGGCGGATTTGGATATCATTCCTGTACGTTGGATTGACCAGGTTTTAGAACATGCTCTGCAGTACCAGCCGACTCCTTTGAGCGGTGACAAAAATCCGGTGTCAGACAAAGATGCAAAGCAAGAAGATATTGATAAAAGTAGTGACGAAAAGCACATAAATACGCACTGATGCCGCGTGTTTTCTGTTGACACGGCTTTCAAGCAATTGGTATAAAGGCCAAGTAATACGGCAGGTTTACGTCATATTTTTGGGAAAGTATTTAGATTAAACCAAAGCTTAGAATTTGTGTATTTTTTGCGTTAATGATGTCAGAAATACACCAGCATTTTTTAGGCATTCATTAGATAAGAAAATCACTTAAATAAAGAAAAAGGGGATAACGTGAATAAATCAGAATTAATAGATGCTGTTGCCGCGAGCGCGGACTTACCTAAAGCTGCCGCTGGTCGTGCCATAGATGCGATGATTGATGCAATTACAGATTCTTTGAAGAAAGAAGATCCTGTTGTGCTGGTTGGTTTTGGAACTTTTGCTACCAAGCATAGAGCGGCTAGAACTGGTCGTAACCCCCAAACAGGTGCCCCAATTCAAATAAAAGCGGCTCGTGTACCCAGCTTTAAAGCGGGCAAGGCACTTAAGGATTCTGTTAACTCTTAATTGAGTTGATTGGACTGCAAGTTCAATAACCCGCCTGAGATTTCAGGTTGGTAAAATTTTCTACTGTGTAATTTATAGTTTTGAATCGTATTGAACGGACTTCTTGTCTCTGCGGTACCCAATATAGTAGGGCGCATCTATGATGCGCCTTTTTTGGTTTACGACTGACACCTCTTTTACCCTGTGGGTAACAAGCAAAACTGCGATTTAGCGGAAACTAGGAACAACTATGCTGCAAGATATACGTGACAACTCTCAGGGCGTGGTAGCGAAAGTCATCATAGGATTTATCGTGGCCATTTTTGCTCTATTCGGAGTAGATTCAATCATGAGTGGTTTCACGACATCTCCGCCTGTTGCCGAGATCAACGGAGAGGAAATTACCGAAGCGCAATTACAATTAAGCACGCAGAATCTTCTAAATTCCATTGGTGGTAGCGTCGATTCCTTGGATCAGGGATTGCTAGAGCAAATCGCTTTGTCGCAAATTCTAGAAGAGGTGCTGTTACGTCAGTCTGCGCAGAATTCTGCAATGACAATTTCGAACAATCGTATCGATAGATCGATTATCGAGAACCCCCAGTTTCAAATTAACGGCGCTTTCGATTCCGATTTTGCGATACGAACAATGGCCAGTCAGGGGTTTAGCGTGCCTTTGTATCGGGAAACCCTGCAGCAGCAAATGCTGCTCTCGCAGTTAGCTAACGCCTATAGCAGCTCGGCATTTGTTACCGATGTTGAGCTGGAGCGGATCGCCGGCTTGTCTGCTCAGACACGCGATTTCCGCTATCTCTCAATTCCTCTCGGTGCCAGGACGTTGGGAACGGCAATTACCGATGCTGAAATACAAGCGTACTACGATGATAATCAAGAAGATTTTACCCAGCCCGAGACTGTTTCTGTGCGTTACGTCATGCTCGATAAGAACGCGATCACTGAAGAAATAGAGCTCGATGAGGCGGTAATTCGTGCTCAATACGAATCAGAAAAAGAGGCATTCGAAGGCTCTGCAGAGAAGCGTGCATCCCACATCTTATTCGAAGTCGGTGGCGACCTCACAGAGGCGCAGGCATTAGAGTTAGCCGCTACGGCGAAACAGCGACTCGATGCAGGCGAGGATTTTGGTGCTGTGGCCCTGGATATGTCAACTGACACGATTTCAGCTGAGGATGGCGGAGATATAGGCTATACAGATGGCTCTGCTTTTCCGGAAGCGATTGAAGAAGCCTTGGAAGTGCTGGCGCTGAACGAAATCTCAGGCCCCGTAGTCTCCGATTTTGGAGTTCACATAGTAATGCTTACCGAAGATTCGGAGAACGTATTCCAGAGCTATGAGGAAGTAGCTGAGCGTATAGAGCGCGAATTAAAGAGCTCAGAAATCGAATTAATCTATGCCGAGCGACTGGAAGACCTATCAAACTTGGCGTTTGAGACAGGAGATCTGCAAACAATCTCCGAAGAGCTCGACATGAACGTGCTAATTAGCGGCGCTTTCGGCCGAACTGGAGGCAGTGGCATCTTCTCGAATCAGGCGTTGATAGCTGCAGCCTTCTCAGAAGAGGTTTTACTTGAGGGGAATAACAGTGAAGTAGTTGAGCTAAACCCTTCGCAGGCTGTAGTAATGAATGTTTTAGAGTTTACCGAGGCGACTATTCTTCCCCTGGAAGAGGTGGAGCCTGAGATTGCGGTGATTCTAAGAACAGAGATGGAACGACAAGCTGTTCAGGATTTGAGTGACCAGATACTGACTGCTATAGAAAATGGCGACTCGGTTGAACAACTTCTAGCGGATAATGAGCTTGAATGGCTGACAGAGCAGGGCTCTGCAAGAGTTGATGCTAGCGTTAATAGAGAAATACTAGGCCGTGTATTTGCCATGTCTCTGCCGGAAGCAGATACGCCAGCATACGACAATTTGATATTGAGCAACGATACGGCCGTAATCGTAGAGCTAAATAGTATAAACGCAGGTTCTATCGAAACTCTGGCTCAGATAGACCGAGAGAACATGGTTAGCTCCATGATTTCGGATCTAGGCAATAGTGACTTTCAGGCCTACATGAGCAATCTACAACAGAGTGCAGATATCGAATCTAGCATCCTGGACGAAGCGCCTCTATAGAAAGCTATTTCTCTTCGGTAGCGAGGTCATTTAACGAGCCCATGGCGGTAGTATTGAAGCCGCCGTCTACGTAGAGAATCTCTCCGCTGATGCCCGACGCTAGGTCTGAGCAGAGAAAGCTTGCGGCATTTCCCACTTCATCGATCGTAACATTCCTTCTGAGAGGCGTCTGCTTCGCATTGTGCTCTAGCATCTTCCTAAAGCTCTTAATGCCGGCTGCCGCGAGTGTCTTTATCGGGCCTGCAGATATGGCATTAACACGGGTGCCATCGGGGCCGAGGCTGGCAGCCATATAGCGCACGTTGGCCTCCAGACTAGCCTTAGCCAAACCCATAACATTATAGTTAGGCAGGCTTCGTACCGCGCCCAGGTAGCTGAGAGTGAGTAAGGAGCCATTCCTTCCGGTCATCATGGACTTGGCTGCCTGGGCGAGGGCGACAAAACTGTACGAGCTTATTTCGTGGGCAGTCAAAAAGCCTTGGCGGGTGGTCACATCTACAAAATTACCATCGAGTTCATTGCCGGGGGCAAAAGCAAGACAATGCACGATGCCGTCCAGTCCGTCCCAGCTTTTGCCGAGCTCGGTAAACAGGTCTGAAATTTCATCGTCATTACAGACGTCGCAAGGGAAGACGAGATCGGAGCCCCAGGATTCGGCAAACTTAAGAACGCGATCCTTCAGTCTGTCGTTCTGATAAGTGAAGGCGAGTTCGGCGCCTTCGCGGTGCATGGCTTCGGCGATTCCAGAGGCTATAGATAGCTTGCTGGCAACGCCAAGAATTAATATTTTCTTTCCTGTTAGATAACCCATGCTTATTTCCTATTTTGGCACATAGTCTATGTAGTCTATTTTACTGTATTTGTGCTTGATAACCCATATTTGAATATAACGAGAATCGAGGGTTGGCTCACTTTATGCCGTGCATAAAATGTTTCAATACTGGAGCCAGAAATAAAGCCAGTATCCCGACACCAATACTGTAGATGCCTGCCGTGTAATAAACATCCATGTAATTTGCCAAGGCCGCGGCGGGGTCCACGACTTCTCCAGCTACTGTGTCGGAGCCAGTCATCGCAGCGATAGTACCCGAGATATAGTTACCACCAGCCATGGCGAGAAACCAGCAGCCCATCATCATACCAACGACACTTGGTACCGATAGTTTGGTAGTCATTGAAAGCCCAACGGGGGATATACAAAGCTCTGCCGTTGTATGCAGAAGATAGAGCAATATCAGCCAGATAAGAGCGATCTGAGTTGGATCGGTTGCAATGGATGCTCCATATACCAGGAACAGAAAACCGAAACCTAGTTGTATAAGTGCCAGGGCGAACTTGGTGGGTGTGCTGGGTTCCCAGCCGCGTTTGTTCAGATAGAGCCAGGCGATATTGAAAACGGGCGCGAGTGTAATTATAAAGAACGCATTAACCGATTGGAAAATAGCAGCGGGAAGCTCGATGCCTAGAATGACGCGATCCACATTGCGATCTGCCATTAAATTCAGTGAGCTACCAGTTTGCTCCCACAGCGACCAGAAAATAATCTGATAACTCATCAGGAAGAGACAGGCTAACATTCTGTTTCTATCTACGGGCTCGCATTTAGTGAAAGCGTAGAAAACTACAATCAGGGTCATGATGACCAGGGTGGCGCCTACCAAACCACCGACTAGCACAGGGGTCTGCATCAGCTGCCAGCATATCAATACGCCTAAGAAGGCAAGTATATAGATTACAGACTCACGGCTTAGCCCCGGTAGTATTTTCTGTTGCAGAGCTACCGGGTCCTTTGGTGCGCCTGCGCTTCCAAATAGATGATAGCCTTTCAAAAAGACGAAGAGACCGAAAAGCATGCCGACGCCGGCAGCGCCAAAACCCCAACTGAAGCCGCCGTATTGCAATAGTAAGCCACAGATAATGGCGCCCAGGAATGAGCCGGCATTGATGCCCATGTAGAACAAGGTGAAGGCCCCATCACGCCTTGGGTCTTGCCGATCATACATAGAGCCAACAAGAGTCGAGATGTTGGCCTTTAAGAAACCGACTCCCATGATGATAAGCCCAAGGGAAAAGTAGAAGACCTGTAAATAGAAAGGATCTCTCTCGATGACTCTCTGGCCTGCTACAGTGATCTCTACTGCTTGGGCGCCCTCGATGGCCATCCCCGTGTGCCCGGCCACGAGCAGAATGGCACCTAATATCACCGCCTTCACGGGGCCTAGGTATCGATCTGCGACTACACCTCCAATTACGGGTGTTATGTACACCAATGAGATATAGGCCGCATAGATGCTTGAGGCGGACTGGTCTGAAAAAAGAAAATGTTGTGTCAGGTAGAAGATAAGCAGGGCGCGCATTCCATAGTAGCTGAAGCGTTCCCACATCTCGGTAAGAAAACAGATAACTAGACCCCGTGGATGTCCGAGGAATTCTTTTTCTGCTATTTCGTTGCCTATGCTTTCGGTCATAGTCGCTCGTTTATCATTGTCTCTGGAGTAACTTGAAGCTCCTGCCCAGGGAAAATCAGTTCGCTTACTCTGAGTCCATTCCATTGCAATAGATTTTGCAGGTCAATACCGAATCGATTGGCGATTGCATTCATGCTATCTCCTCGCCTTACAATGTAGACGGCGGCATCGTCTGTGCTGTCGAGCTCGGGTTCTTCGTGCAGATCTTCCAGTGCATAGCGGAAATCCAAGACCTGTCCAGGTTGTAGCAGTTCATCTAGCGATATCCTATTCCAGGTTGCTATCTCTTTGGACCGAAGCTCGAAGCGCCGTGCGATAGTCCAGAGATTATCGCCATTTCTCACGGTGTACTCGCTAGGCACCTTAATCCGTTCTCGTCCCTGGTTTCTATCGATGCGTGGCGCTGTTGCGAGAAGCTGCGGGTCGCTTGTTCGAGGAATAAGCAAAGAATCGCCTGCTACTATGCGACTGCCAGGTAGGGAGTTGAAGGTCTGCAATATGTCCACGCGCGTATTTAACTTAGCGGCGATTGCGCCAAGGGTGTCGCCAGGCTTTATTTCATAGCGATCCCAGGTCAGCAAGTCGCGCTTGTCGAGACCGACTAGCGCATTCTCGAGAAGCTCGGCGTTGCCGAAGGGCAGTAGCATTCGTTGCGGCTGATCTGGGTGCGTAGCCCACTGCAGGTAGCCGGGGTTTAATGCTCGTAACTGTTCATAGTCGATTTCGGCTAAGGTGGCGGCCTGTGAAATGTCTATCTGCGTGCCAACCTCAACTGCTCGCAACACCGGGGCATTGGGGAGGGTCTGTAACTCGATCTCCCGGGCCTTGTGATCCGCGATGATCGCTGCCAGGGCTAGGAGTTTCGGCACATGGGCCTTGGTCTCGCCTGGCAGATTTAGGTTCCAGAATTCAATCTCATCCTCGTTACTACGCCGAATAGCTCGGCGTAAATTTCTATCGCCGGTGTTGTACGCTGCGATTGCAAGCAGCCAGTCTTCGTCAAATTGCTTGTAGAGTTGTTCCATATAATCAAGAGCCGCAATCGTCGAGGCCCTAGGGTCTCTGCGGCCATCGAACCACCAGTCCTGCTGTAGGCCGAAGCTCTTGCCGGTTGCGCCTACAAACTGCCACAGGCCCACTGCGTGCTCTCTCGAGTAGGCGTTTGGGTTGTAGGTGCTCTCGACCATCGGGAGTAGGGCAAATTCCATTGGCAGTCCGCGTCTCTCGATTTCCTCGACTATAGAGAATAAGAACGGTGAGGCGCGTTCCTGCATGAGATCGAAGTAGCGCTGCTGCTTCGAATATGACTGGATATAGCTAGCCACTTTGGGGTGATCGTAATGAGCGCCAAGCTGAAAGCCATCGCGAACTCTCTCCCAGAGGTCGTCGTAGCTCTTCTCCAACTCCATGCCAGACACAATCGCATCATCTCTAGCAGTAGAAGAGGTGTTCCCGGCTCCGGAGACATTAACCGCTTCTTCATCTGAAGACTCGGCAGCAGGTTCCAAAATTAATAGAGGACTTGATTGGGGTAGATTTTGACAGGCGACAAGCAACGAAAGAAGCAGGGCGATGGAGAGCTGTTTACATACTATTTGCAATGCGAAGGACCTGGTAAGTGAGTTTGATATGTTTTGAAAGTAATAGAATTAGAATGAATCTTTCCATGCGCGAAGTGCAGAAAATACCTCGACATTGTCTGCCGGTTCTCTGCCTAGCCTTGTCGCGGCAGATTTCTTTAAGCCGTCTTCATTGCAACGTAGGAAGGGATTCGTCTCTAGCTCTAACTCGATACTGGATGGAAGTGTCGGTTTGTTGTCTGCTCTTTTGGCTTCTTCTACCTCTATGCGCCTTTTTAGTAAAATGTTTTCAGGATCGGCGGCTGCGGCAAATTTGAGATTAGCGAGCGTGTATTCGTGCGTGCAATACACTTGGGTCTGCTGCGGCAAACTGCTTAACTTACTGAGTGACGTATTCATCATGACGGGAGTGCCTTCGAACAGGCGTCCACATCCTGCGGCGAAGAGAGTGTCTCCGCAAAAAAGTAACTCCTGCTCTTCGCAGTAGTAGGCAATATGATCTAGAGTGTGACCTGGCACTTCTATAACGGATAGGGTTTGTCCGAAAACCTCGATCCTATCGTCTTCTTTCACTACTTCGCTTAGTCCCTGGATACCGCTTGATCCAGGGCCGATTACTCGACAGTCGTAAGAATCCAGGAGAGCCTGAATTCCGCCGGTGTGATCGGGGTGGTGATGGGTAATGAGAATGTCGGACAGCTGATAGTCATTGCTGTTGAGATAGTCGATGACAGGATGTGCATCCCCTGGGTCGACCACGCAGATTCTATTGCTACCGGCTTCTCGTATTGCCCATATATAGTTGTCTGAGAATGCGGGGATTGGGTGGATAGTGCTGATCATACGAGTGCAGTCTTGTGAAAAAACACATGATATAAGGAAACCCAGCTATTACAAGCCCAAAAATTGCCGGTGAAAGCCCCGTATTCACAGGGATATCGCTTAATTTCTCGGTGGATTGAGTTTACACTGGCTTCTCGCTGTCTAATTTCACGGAATCACCTAAACCAGCCAGTATGAACCTACTCTCGAAGCATGAAACCCGCCGCCGATTGTTACGTGGTATGGCGGATGCAGACCTACTAGCCAGCCAGGTAGCTCACTGGTTTCAGACAGCGCAGGGAGAGGCTGTCCTGAATGCCGAGAAAGAGGCTGTTCAGCCTATGCTGGAGAAGCTCTTCGGCTACCATATACTGCAGCTTGGTTTCAGCGAGGAGCATTCGCTAATCGAGCAGAGCCCTGTTGGACATAAAATCATCTTTTCTCCCAATTACAGGCAGGGCTCATCCAGGCCGGTGGCAAGTAATGAAGAATTGCCTCTGGGCACCGACAGCGTCGATGTTGTAGTCATTCATCATGCCCTGGATTTTGCGACTAATAGCCATAGAGTGTTGCGAGAGGCTACCCGTGTGCTTCGCCCGGGAGGGCATATGCTTATCATCGGGTTTAACCCCTATAGCTTCTGGGGGTTCTGGAAGGTCTTCAAGCGCAAGAAGAATATACCCTGGCGAGGGCGGTTTATCTCTAAAGGGCGGGTTACGGACTGGCTGAAGTTGCTAGACCTGCACATCGATTCTGTTCTCTATGGTCTGCATTTTATGCCGCTAAAGATGTCCAATCTATTGCGCTATGCTACAAAACTAGAGAAATTTGGCAGTAATATACGCAGCCCCTTCGGCGGGGCGTACTATATACACTGTATCAAGCAAGTTGCACCGCTTACTCCCATAGTGCCTAGATGGCGTCCGCTACGTGCGCGTTCTTCTGTGATGCCCGCAACGGAAAATGTTCGTGCTAAAATCAAGCTCCATTGATCAGGTATCGCAGATCAGGTATCGCAGACCTGGCAAGTACATGAATCTTAAGAGTCGCCACTAGTTCTATGATGCAATCAGTCGAGATGTATACAGACGGGGCCTGCAGAGGCAATCCTGGTCCCGGAGGCTGGGGCGTATTGCTGCGTTATGCAGGCGTTGAAAAGACCCTGCACGGCGGAGAGGCTATGAGCACTAATAATAGAATGGAGCTTACCGCTGTGATTAGGGGGCTAGAGGCTCTCACAAAGCCTTGCAAGGTGCATATCACTACCGACTCGAAATACGTACTCAAGGGTGTCACCGAGTGGATGGCAAACTGGAAGATGCGGAATTGGCGCACAGCCAGCAAGAAGCCGGTTTTAAATGTGGAGCTATGGAAAGAGCTCGACGAATTAGTCGTCAAACATGAATTAGAATGGAGCTGGGTAAAAGGGCACAGCGGCCATGTTGAAAACGAGATAGCGGATCAGTTGGCAAATCTAGGGATCGATGAGCTGGATTAATAGCCCGAACATCAAAGACAAAAAGAGACAGTTATGCGACAGGTAGTACTCGATACAGAAACAACGGGCCTGGACCCTTCGCAGGGCCACAGAGTCATCGAGATCGGTTGTGTGGAGATCGACAACCGTAAATTAACCGGCAGGCATTATCACTGTTACCTAAACCCGGGCCGGGAGATTGATGCCGCTGCCATCGAAGTACACGGGCTAACCTCCCATTTTCTCCGTGACAAACCGCGCTTCCATCAGATAGAGAATGAATTCCTGGAGTTTATCGACGGCTCGGAGCTCGTTATTCACAACGCGCCGTTCGATATCGGGTTCCTGGATCATGAGCTTAGAGCTACCAAAACCGGTGCGACGGCAATTTCAAGTTTCTGCGGCGTGTTAGATAGTCTGTTGCTAGCAAGGGAGAAGCATCCAGGTCAGCGCAATAGCCTCGACGCTCTGTGCAAGCGCTACGGTGTCGACAATACCCAGAGGCAGCTTCACGGCGCTTTGCTCGATGCGGAGATTTTAGCCGACGTCTATTTGGTGATGACCAGTGGTCAGTCCAGTTTGTTGCTAAGCGAAGATGAATCTGAGGGCTCGAATCGCAGACGTCGGAATAAGAAGCACAATGTTCAGCGAGAGAAGATCGCGGTAATAAAGGCGGGGGGAGATGAGCTGGCAGCGCATGAGCAAAGATTGCAAGATCTTGCTAAGAGCAGTGAAGAGGGCTGCCTCTGGTTGCAATTGGAGGCCGAGGCCCAGTCTCAGTAGTCTTCTTGCTAATTCTGATAGCAAGCCTCTGAGTAACCGCAGCGGCAGCCATCACTCCCCTGAATGAGATCTATCTAGACCCTCTATCTTGAATACAGCGCATAGAAGCTATAGTATCTTGCGCCATCGTAGTGCCCGCCTAAAAAATTCTAATGAATACAAGATCCTGTAGTTCTGAAGCGGGTAGGTTAGAAAAGGCGGCTTCATTCATTCGCTCATCGGGTATCCATGTCTCAACAAGCACACTTTCTTAGCATCGAACAGTTAAGCGCATCGGATAGCTTCATACTGTTCTATTCGTCCCGGATATTGGTAAGGGATCAGCACATCCTGTGGAATCTTAATCAGCTCAGTAAGTACTTAAATGACTCGGCAGATCTGATTCTGCTGGAGCGAACTGATGGATCGTCTGTCATCGCTGTCAGTCTGGAAGAGGATATTTCTGAGCATCTACAAGCCGAGCTCAACTCTCTCAGAAGCATTCTGCTCTTCACCGATCAAGAAAAGTTTCTCCTTGCAGGTAGAGCCAGTCAATTGATCGAATGGTATAAGAGCCATAGATTCTGCGGTACCTGCGGCAGTGCAACTACACATCATAAGAACGAGAGAACCCTGGTCTGCGATGCCTGCTCGCTGCATTTTTTCCCTCGAATTAGTCCCTGTGTAATTATGCTAATCACTAAAGGCGAGCAAATGCTGCTGGCAAAGAGTGCGCGTTTCAACGCCAACTTCTATAGCTGTCTCGCCGGATTCATAGAGATTGGCGAGACACCGGAACAGACGGTGCAGCGCGAGGTGATGGAAGAGGTGAACGTAAAAGTTAAGAATATTCGCTATATTTCCAGTCAGTCCTGGCCCTTTCCCTCGCAATTGATGCTGGGGTTCCTGGCAGAATATGAAAGCGGCGAGATAATCCTGGAACCGACAGAGATTGCCGATGCAAAGTGGTATGACATCGATTCCTTGCCAAATGTGCCCTCAGAGAAAATTAGCGTTGCAGGAAAATTGATCCGCACGTTCATCGATGAAGTTAAGAAAACGCAGACCGACTAAGCTTTGAATTACTTGGCTAATAGGCCAAAATGCTCAGGCAGCGGGCGCAACAGGAGAAATTCGCTTGGAATATTTGATCCAGTACGGCATGTTTTTGGCAAAGGCCGCGACTCTAGTAGTGGCTATTGTTATCGTGCTTGGCGCGGTAGCGGCTAGTGGAAATCGTCAGCGCAAATCTGGCAGAAAAGGACATATTAGGGTCACTCATCTGAATGAACATTACGATGATTTGAAAGATACCCTGCGTCATTCGGTTCTCGAAAAAGAACAACTAAAGCAGGTGCATAAGAGCGAGAAGAAGCAGGCTAAGCTAGAGGCGAAAGAACAGGCCAAGTCAGACAAAGAGGCGGCGAAGCACGCAGACGCCGTAACTGACTCTGAGTCCGGCGAGTCAACACAGAGGAAAAAACGTGTCTATGTGCTTACTTTTACGGGCAATATAGCTGCAGATGAAGTGACATCGCTGCGTGAAGAGATTACTGCTGTCTTAACTCTGGCTGAGCCTAGTGACGAGGTTGTCTTGCGTCTTGAGAGCCCCGGCGGAATGGTGCATGCCTATGGCCTGGCATCTTCACAATTGCTGCGAATCAAGAGTAGGCAGATACCACTCACTATCTGCGTAGATAAGGTCGCCGCAAGCGGCGGCTACATGATGGCCTGCCTGGCTGATCGACTCGTTTCGGCACCTTTCGCTATCATCGGCTCTATCGGTGTATTGGTGCAGTTGCCCAATTTTCATCGGGTTCTAAAGAAGAACGACATCGACTACGAGATTATTAGCGCCGGTGAATTCAAGCGGACTCTTACCCAGTTTGGAGAGATCACGCAGAAGGGAAGAGACAAGGTGCAGGAAGAAGTAGAGACTATGCACGATATTTTTAAGGCTTGGATAAAAGATCATAGACCCAGCGTAGATATCGACAAGATCGCTACGGGTGAAACGTGGGTTGGTACGCAGGCGAAGGAGCGCTATATGGTCGATGAAATAAAGACCAGCGATGAGTGCATAGTTTCTGCCTGTGAGACTGCGGATGTCTATGAGGTCGAATACGAGCTACCAAAATCCCTGCAAGACAAGATTGGTGGTGCCTTTCAGGGCACCGTAGAGAAGTTATTTGCAAACTGGATCGGGAAATCTACGAATAATCACTTTCAATAAAACCTGTTCATCATAGAGCGGGCGCAAAAGCTCAGCTCCAAAGTAAATAAGAGAAGGCGGATAGAAAATTGCAACAATTTAAAGCATTGGTAGTAACAGAAGATGACGGAAAATTTGCCGCGCAGGTGGTTGATCGTCACGTAGACGATTTGCCAGCCGGCGATACGCTCATTCAAGTTAACTATTCATCGTTAAACTATAAAGATGCCTTGTCCTACAGCGGCAATAAGGGCGTGACGCGTCAGTATCCACACACGCCAGGCATTGATGCGGCAGGAACCGTTATATCTAGCGATGACGCAAGTCTGAGTGCGGGGGATGAGGTGTTGGTTATAGGCTATGACCTTGGTATGAATACCAGCGGTGGTTTCGGCCAGCTAATTCGGGTGCCGGCGCAGTGGGTTGTAAAGCTTCCCGCTGGTTTGAGCCAGAAACAAAGCATGATTCTTGGTACGGCAGGTTTTACCGCTGCCTTGTGCGTGGAGAAATTACTTCTTAATGGGCTGCAATCGGAGCAGGGTAAAGTGCTTGTGACAGGGGCTAGTGGCGGTGTGGGCATGATCGCCGTCGCATTGCTTGCCAAGCTTGGCTTTACCGTGTCGGCGAGCACTGGAAAGCAAGAGGCCCATGAGGCGCTGACTAAGTTAGGTGCAGGCGAAATTGTCGATCGAAATACGATAGGTGAGGAAAACTCTAGGCCTATGCTCAAAGAGGAGTGGGCTGCGGCGGTCGATGTGGTTGGCGGGGACACCTTGAGCAATGTTATTAAGTCTCTTCGCTACGGGGGTAGTGTCGCTGCCTGTGGCTTGGTGCAGTCGACCAGCTTCTCCGCGACGGTACTTCCTTTCATTCTCCGTGGCGTCAATCTGCTGGGTGTCGATTCCGTGCAATTACCAATCGAGATCAAGAGAAATTTGTGGAATAAGCTTGGCGCCGAGTGGAAGCTTGATACGCTTGAAGACGTCTGCGTAGACATCGGCTTCACTGAATTAGAGGCGAGTTTGGCTCAGGTGTTGAGTGGGGGCGCTAATGGGCGCTTTGTTTTGGACCTGAATGCATAGCAAATAGAACGTGCCTAATCCCGTCGTAATTTTGGATTGATGGCGATCGGGGTAGGGCACAGCAGCACTACGATATAGGAAGAAACCAGGAAAGTAATTATCGCGGCACCCTGTATCGTCAGTGAGGCAGTCTCACCTATTACTCCAGACTGTGTCGCGACGAAGGCTATCAACAAGGAAAATTCACTGATTTGCCCTAGGCGCAGACCTGCATCCCAGGCAAGCCTGTCCTTCTCACTAAATCTCTTCAGTAGATATCTGAATACCACCGGTTTGATCAGCAACACTGCCGTGGCCAGCACGACGCAGGCTAGGATAATGTCCGGTAATAAGGACAAGTTAAATTGCGCGCCCAGTGTGAAGAAAAATAAAATCAGAAAGAAATCTCTTAGGGGTTTTAGCCTATCGGCGATATACAGCGAGATAGGGCTAGTCGCCAGGGCTACCCCTGCGACGAAAGCCCCAATCTCTGCAGAGAGTCCCAGCGCCGCTCCCAGTTCCGATAGTCCCAGGCACCAGCCTATTGCTAGCAGAAAAATATATTCCTTGAAGTGATCGAAACGCGCAATTAGCTTGATGAGTACATATTGGGTGGTAAAGTAGGCGAATATCAACAACAGCGGGAAGGCGATCAAGACCCTAAGTGCGGCCGATTGTTGCAGGTTTCCTGCGTCCAGAAAGGTGATTAGGAATATCGCTATGAAGTCCTGCATTAGCAATATGCCAACCATCAATTCTCCCATATGCTTCTGGTGCAGCACGGTAGTAGGCAAGAGTTTAATGCCGATGATGGTGCTTGAAAATATCAGGCTAAAACCGATTACCAGGCTTTCGATCTGACTGAAGCCAAACAGTAATCCCGTGCTATAGCCAAGAATGACGAAGACCAATGAGCTTGCGAGAGTGACGAGAAAGGTCTTGCGTAGAGTGGAGATGAGTTTGCTGGGCTGCATATCCAGGCCCAGGAGAAACAGCAGGAAGATGATGCCAAACTCGGCAATATCGGTGAGAAGGCTGGCGTCTGAAATATAGGCTAATCCATAAGGCCCGAGCAGGGCACCTACGCATATATAGGCTACGAGCAGGGGTTGCCGAAAAAATAAGGCTATTGTCGAGAGTACCGCCGCACCGCTGAAGATGAGGAAGAAGGAGAAGAGTAGGGAATCTGATTCCATTGCGTTGGGCGTTTGCTAGTAGTACTCGACTATAGCCAGTTAGCGCCGCCTGAACAAGGGAGTGGGTTCTGCGATTGTCGCCTGATAGTTTGTGCTGAAGTCCTCGAACGCATTCAGGCACAGGTCTGCGTCCTGATCGTTGCGCAGCTCGAAGCTATCGAAACCGCACTGTGCCATATAGTACAGCTGGTCACGCAGGACATCGCCGATGGCGCGTACCTCACCCTTATATTCATAGCGCTGTCTTAGTTCTCTAGCGTTTGTGTAGGAGCGGCCGTCGGAAAATACCGGGAAATTGAGCGCTATCAGAGGCAGCCTATGCAGCCCATTTCCGATTTCGGAGATATCTTCGTCTGAATTCAGCCAGATGGCTATATTGCCGCCGTAGTCGTTAAGCTCTTCTCGGTAAAGCTTCCAGAATTTGAATGGCACGATAAAATTCCTGCCAGGTACCGCTTGCAGTATCTCTGGGCCGGTCGCTACTTTGAGTAGCGTCCATTGATTGTCCATGACGGCATCTTTACTAATCAGCTTTTGCATAGACTTTCTCCTTGAATGGGTCCAGACCAATTCGATTGTATGTGTCTATAAATTTTTCGCCTTCATGGCGTTTATCTTTGTAGACACTGACGATGTTCTCTACAACGTCTGGAATTTCTTCCTGAGCAAAGGAGGGGCCTATAATTTTTCCAAGGCTCGCCTCATTCTTCGATGAGCCGCCAAGGGAGACCTGATAGTATTCTTCACCTTTCTTATCCACGCCCAGAATACCAATATTTCCAACGTGGTGGTGTCCGCAGGCATTCATGCAGCCAGAGATATTGAGATTCATCTCGCCAATGTTGCATAGCTCTTCATGATCATTAAACTTACGCTGAATTGCCTCGGCGATAGGTATGGACTTGGCGTTTGCGAGTGCGCAAAAATCTCCGCCGGGGCAACAGATGACGTCAGTGAGTAGCCCCAAGTTGTGACTAGCCATAGCACCAGTCTTTAATTGTTTCCACAGTTCGTAGAGTTGGTCTTGTTGCACATCGGCCATGACGATGTTCTGTTGATGGCTTATTCTAATTTCCCCAAAGCTGTATTGATCGGCCAGATCCGCAATTTGTTCCAGTTGCCTGTCTGTAACGTCGCCTGGTGCAACACCTGTCTCTTTAAAGCACAGGGTGACGATAGAGTAGCCTGACTTTTTGTGTGGTTTGACATTCTGCGTATGCCAAGCGGCGAAGAGCAAATCGTTTCGTAGATTTTCGATGAGCGCTGCGGGGCTGTCTGGCAGATCATCGTAGTCCGGCGAATTGAAGAAGCCCAGGCAGCGATTGAGTTCTTCGTCTGTGAGCATGAGGGCGGAGTCTTTGATCAGTTCCCATTCCTGAAATACTTTGTTCTGGAACTCTTCGACACCAGTTTCTTTTACCAGTATCTTGATTCTTGCCTTGTACTTGTTATCACGGCGACCTTCCCGGTTGTAAACCCTGAGGATGGCCTCGAGTGCGGTGAGTAGATGTTTCTTCTCAACGAATTCGAAGATTTCCTGCCCTATAACAGGTGTGCGTCCAAGCCCGCCACCGGCGAGAATGCGAAAGCCTATCTCCTCGTTTGGTCCTTTGACTATATAGATGCCGATGTCATGTACCTGGGTTGCAGCCTGATCTATAGCAGTTCCACAAACGGCGATCTTGAACTTTCGCGGTAGGTAGGCAAACTCCGGGTGAAAGGTTGACCATTGACGAATGATTTCGCAATAGCCTCTGCTGTCTTCCAGTTCATCAACGGCTACGCCGGCAAACTGGTCGGTAGTTGTATTTCGTATGCAGTTGCCACTGGTTTGTATCGCGTGCATTTCTACTTCTGCAAGGTCGGCAAGTAGGTCTGGAACGTCATTGAGATGTGGCCAATTAAACTGGATGTTCTGCCGAGTCGTGAAGTGTGCATAGCCTTTGTCGTAGTGGTTGGCTATATAGGCGAGCTTTCGCAGCTGCCTTGAGCACAGCATGCCGTATGGAACCGCAATGCGCAGCATCGGCGCCAGACGCTGTATATAGAGACCATTCTGCAATCGCAGTGGCAAGAACTCGGTATCGCTAAGCTGGCCGTCCATGTAGCGCTTAGTCTGGTCGCGAAACTGCGCGACTCTTTCTGCCAGCATCTGCTGGTCGTATCCATCGTATCTATACATTACTTTCTATAACTCGCTATCTACCGCTGTCGACTGGAAATTTGCTGCGCTTAATCCAAGTTTGGAGTGAGCAATCTTGTCATCTCAGCTATATCTTTTCCATTTCTATTCGTCAGGTCGTCGACCTGTTCTTGACTAATCTTTCCTACTGAGAAGTATTTCGACTCTGGGTGAGAGAAATAGAAACCACTGACACTTGCTGCGGGGCTCATGGCAAAACTCTCACTCAATTCGATCTGAATTTCCTCTGCGGCATTCAACAGAGAGAACAATGTTTCTTTCTCTGAATGATCGGGGCAGGCGGGGTAGCCAGGCGCCGGTCGTATGCCGCGGTATTTTTCGCTTATCAAATCTACTGTGGACAGTGTCTCAGCAGGTTCATAGGCCCAGAATTCTTTGCGTACACGTTCGTGCATATGCTCGGCAAAGGCCTCGGCTAGTCTGTCTGCAAGGGCCTTGACCATGATTGCAGTGTAGTCATCATTCTCGGCGGCGTATTCGGCGGCAAGTTCATCTGCGCCAATACCCGTGGTGACAGCAAATCCACCGATATAATCTGTTCCGCATTCCCCATTATCGACAGGTGCTATGAAATCTGCCAAACATAGGTTGGCAAGTTCTTCCTCTTTAGGAATTTGCTGGCGCAGGAAATGTAATTTCTCGATAGCGCTTCCCGATTCATCCGCAGCATAGAGTTGGACATCATTATCTGCTGTCTTATTTGCCGGCCAGAAGCCGATTACCGCTTTTGCAGTTAGCAGCTTCTCATCGACTATCTTCTTCAGGAGTGCCTGAGCATCGGCGAACAGATCTGTCGCTGCCTTTCCCACCTTCTCATCCTCAAGTATGGCCGGGTATTTGCCAGCGAGGCTCCAGGTGATGAAAAAAGGCGTCCAGTCAATGTAATCTACTAGCTGGCTCAGAGGGTAGTCGTTGAATACCTTGTTGCCTAGGAATGCCGGTTTGGTAGCGGCGTAGTTTTTCCAGTCCAGTTTCAATGCATTGGCATTGGCATCTGGGTAGGACAGTAACTTACGCTTGTTCGATCTGTTTGCTGTACGTTCTCGAATAACTTCATACTCGGCGCGAATTTTCCCCGCGTAGTCTGGCTTGTTGTCTTCATTTAATAGGGTGCTGACAACCGACACGCTTCTGGATGCATCGGGCACGTAGATTGTGCTGTCGTTCTTATAGTGCTGCTCAATCTTAACCGCCGTGTGCGCCTTCGATGTAGTGGCGCCTCCAATGAGAAGCGGGATATTGAAATCCAGGCGCTGCATCTCTGCTGCGACATGTACCATCTCGTCCAGCGATGGGCGTGATCAATCCGCTAAGACCGATGACATCGACGTTCTCGTCTTTCGCGACTTGTAGAATCTTCTCGCAGGGAACCATTACGCCTAGATCGATAACATCGTAGTTGTTGCAGCCCAGCACCACGCCGACAATGTTCTTGCCGATGTCGTGCACGTCGCCCTTAACAGTGGCCATAAGAATCTTGCCCTTGCTCTGAACGACGCCGCCTTTCTCCGCTTCGATATAGGGAAGTAGGTAGGCCACGGCCTGTTTCATTACCCGGGCGCTCTTAACTACCTGGGGCAAGAACATTTTGCCGCTGCCGAACAGGTCGCCAACTTCATCCATGCCTTTCATCAGAGGGCCTTCGATAACCTTGATGGGCTTGTCAGCATTCTGTCTGGCCTCTTCGGTATCTGCCTCGATGAATTTTGTTATGCCTTTGACTAGGGCATAGGCGAGGCGTCTTTCTACACTAGCTTCGCGCCAGGCAAGATCTTCGGCGGATTGTCTTTCAGTGCTACCGGAGTAATTGACGGCAACAGCCATTAAGTTTTCAGTCGCCTCGTCAGTCCTGTTTAGGATGACATCTTCAACCGCTGTCTTAAGATCTGCCGGTATGTCGTCATACACAGTGAGTTGACCTGCGTTGACAATGCCCATTGTTAACCCGGCTTTGATCGCATGGTAGAGGAAGACTGAATGAATGGCTTCGCGAACGAGGTTGTTTCCTCTAAAGGAGAACGAGACATTACTGACGCCGCCGGAAATGAGCGCGCCGGGTAAGTTCTTCTTGATATAGCGACAGGACTCAATGAAGTCGACGGCGTAGTTGTTATGCTCTTCGATGCCGGTTGCGACGGCGAAAATATTTGGGTCGAAGATGATGTCCTGGGGAGGGAAATTGAGTTTCTGCGTGAGTAGGTCGTAGCTTCTCTTGCAGATCGTGTTCTTCTTTTCCAGTGAGTCGGCTTGGCCATTCTCATCGAATGCCATAACGATAACTGCCGCGCCGTATTTCAGGCAAAGCGTAGCCTTGGCGAGAAAATCTTCTTCACCTTCTTTAAGGCTTATGGAATTTACGACAGACTTGCCCTGGACGCATTTTAGTCCGGTCTCGATAATCTCCCACTTGGAGGAATCGAGCATTATAGGTACGCGACAGATGTCTGGCTCGGACGCGATAAGCTTCAGGAATTTCTCCATGGCTAGCTCTGAGTCGAGCATACCCTCGTCCATGTTGATGTCGATAATCTGAGCGCCTGATTCAACTTGTTGCAGAGCAACTTCCAGTGCCTCATCATAATTTTCATCGATAATCAGTCGAGCAAACTTTGCAGACCCGGTTACGTTTGTTCTCTCACCTACATTAACGAACAGAGAATCCCCATCGATATTGAAGGGCTCTAGGCCGCTTAGACGACATGCAGGTTTGGGTTCCGCTATCTGTCTTGGTGCGATTCCTTCAATCGCTTCGGCAATGGCTTTAATGTGATCGGGAGTGGTCCCGCAACAACCGCCGACGATATTGACAAAACCGCTGCTGGCGAACTCCGCGATGATGGCGGACATAGCTGCGGGTGATTGATCATATTCGCCAAACTCATTAGGCAGCCCTGCGTTAGGATGGGTCGAGACGAAGCAATTCGCCAAGGAAGAAGTCTCTGCTATGTGAGGACGTAATTGCTCTGCTCCCAGCGCGCAATTAAATCCGACGGAGAGGGGATTAGCATGGGCTACGGAGTTGCAGAATGCAGCAACGGTCTGGCCGGAGAGTGTGCGGCCACTAGCATCGGTTATCGTGCCCGATATCATTATCGGCAGAGATGTGCCTCGTGCCTCGAAGCAGGCGCTTAGGGCAAAGATCGCTGCCTTTGCATTTAGTGTATCGAAGGCTGTCTCGATCATGATGATATCGGCGCCACCCTCTATCAGGCCTCCGATCGAGTTACTGTAATCGTCCACCAGGGTATCGAAACTGATGTTTCTAAAGCCCGGATCGCTCACTTTTGGAGAGATAGAGGTTGTCTTGCTCGTCGGTCCTAGCACACCGGCGACGAATCGTGGACGCTCAGGGTTCTCGGCGGTCACCTCGTCACAGGCTGCTCTTGCAAGCTTTGCAGCCTCCAAGTTCAGTTCGTAACTCAGATCTTCCAAATGATAGTCAGATTGCGAGCTGCGGGTCGAATTGAAGGTATTGGTTTCTACAATGTCTGCCCCGGCACGCAGGTAGGCAAGATGTATCTGTTTGATAATCTCCGGCTGAGTCAGTGTTAGCAGGTCGTTGTTGCCAGCGAGTTCATGAGGGAAATCAGCGAAGCGCTCGCTACGAAAGTCTGCATCCGACAGTTTATGGGACTGAATCATGGTCCCCATCGCTCCATCTAGAATAAGAATGCGCTGGTGTAGCTGCTGGCGAATGAGATTTTCTGATTTCGTAGTTTTCATGTCTGCCTACTTTGTGACTGTTATTGCTGAGGTGGGTAAATGGCTGCCCCAAAAAAGCGGTCAATTCTAGCAAAGACCGGGGCCTGGGGCATAGTTTAAATAACCCAGCATTTCACTCGGGTATTCTAATTTCCAGACTATTGGAGTATCATTAGCGCAGTCCAATACATCAGCGTGAGATAGACATATGGTTAGCATCACTGAATCTGCACAAGAATACCTGGCGGAACTGCTTAAGAAGCAAAATTGCGAGGGTATAGCCGTGCGAATTTTCATTCTGGATGCAGGCACACCGAAAGCTGAGACCTGCATTTCATTCTGTCGGCCGGGAGAAGAAAAAGACGACGACGAAGTGAAACAGTATGAAGCCTTCAAGGCCTTCATCGAGCTGCATAGTATACCCTTTCTAGATGAGGCGGTAGTCGACTTCGCCAAGGATTCCATGGGTGGTCAGCTTACAATAAAGGCGCCAAATTCGCGTCTACCCAAGATATCCGATGACAGCCCCATCGAAGATAGGGTCAATTATATTCTCTACAATGAAGTCAATCCTGGTCTTGCCGCTCACGGTGGTCACGTCACCCTCGAAGAACTATTTGAGGAGAATATCGCCGTGCTTCGTTTCGGCGGGGGATGTCAGGGCTGTGGAATGGTTGATGTGACACTGAAGGACGGTGTTGAGAAGACTCTGCTAGAGCAGATCCCTCAATTGAAGGAGGTGCGCGACGTAACCGATCATACCGTCAAGGAAAACGCCTACTATCAGTAGAGCAGGCCTGCGCTCACCCTATCTTGGAGTCTAGCTGGGGTAGTGTGCTCTTAAGGCGCCGTAGAGTTTGTCTTTGTATTCAAGGTCGTTAGGGTCCAGTTCAGACATTACATCAACTAGATATTCGTTATCTTCCCTGCCATTCCACATTTTCTGGTAAGTACCTTCCTGGTAGCCATGGTCTTGGCGAAAGAAATTAAGTACGTTTTTGCCGACGTATTGGCAATAAAGCTCCGTCCAATTAAGTTCACAATTTTTCATGATCGCTGCGAATACAGACAGCTCGATCTTTCGTGCCGCCGAGAGCGCTATGAGTAGCTCCAGTTGGTTAAGCAGATCGAGTGAGCTAAGTTCGTACTGCTTGCCGTCGAATTCGATTATCCCTGACAAATCGATGGCGCTAAGCTGGGCAGCTAATTTAGGTTGAGCCGCCGTTTCGCTTCCCTGTTCATTGAGTAATATCTCGGAGAGCAGAAAGTGCCAAATATCGATCAGCTCCATTTGTAATTGCGCCAAGTCTTTGTCTTGCTTCTTCCACCATTTCCAGCCGTGATGCTCTATGGCTTCTGCGGCCTCAATAACAACGGCGCGCATATAAGGATAGCGGGCGGAAACCCAGTTTGGGTCCACTTTGGCGTTCATCGCAGCCTGCAGCGATAGCATGGTTGTAGTCTGTTGATCTGACAGCATCGGAAAGTGAGTTCTTGAGCTAATTAGTGGCGAGCGAAGTATCCTCGCATGGATCGCTAGTAGGGTCTGTGCCTAGTTACGAGCTACGGGCTGGAGTTTTGCCTGTTTTGCCAGGGTGCTGAGCATCTCCTTGCGGCTGCTGAGCATATCGGTATAGGACTTTCTGGCGGCTAGCACTTCTGAGTTCTCTTGATCTGATGAATCAAGCTCCGAAAGCCAAGCCTCTAAGACCTGAATCTCGCTATTGAGTTGAGCGGTGCCTTCTTCGATCAATTTTTGATCAATGCTTACACCAGCATCCTCAGTTTGCTTCTGACGCTTATCGTTCATGGTTGGTTTCCTAGTATCCCCAACAGCCTCTATTTAGCAGGCTTTATTCTTGTCGGCACCCTGAATGCATCGGCCGATTCGAGCAGGTCTGTAAGTTCATGCTGTTTTTACAGTCTCATGGGACAAGACAGAGCCATAGTTGAGAATGGCATAGTCCAATTTTGCGGTCAAGATGCTGCTATTTGGGGGATAAGCTGTTCCTTGTCCGATTTGGTTTATCCCCCCTGAATGTGCGCTAAGCATCCTGGAATTGGCCAGTAATAGATGCGGTTAGAGCAAATCGATGAAGAATGACATAAATATCCCGAATATTAGGGCTTTGCACTTGACTGAACAGGCCAAGCTTCTTAGAATCCCCCGCTGCTTGAGATAGCAGCACAGAAAGTCCAAGTCCCCTTCGTCTAGAGGCCTAGGACACCGGGTTTTCATCCCGGCAACAGGGGTTCGAAACCCCTAGGGGACGCCAACACTAAAAGCCCGGCTCACGCCGGGCTTTTCTGTTTCTGAAATATCACTTTCTCTGCCTGCTGCCCCAGACCGTCTCCCGATAGAGTAGGGGATGTGGTACAGCCGTCTGGTTGCCAATCGTTTTAACAATCGACATACTCCAGCAGGAATCGGCGTACCTACATTAGCGGCGCATCTACATTAAGAGATACGAAGACACTATAAGATGACAATAGCAATTTCGATTCAGAATCTAGTTAAGACCTATGCAAATGGTTTTGAAGCTCTCAAGGGTATCTCCTTGGAAGTTGAGCAGGGAGATTTCTTTGCGCTGCTAGGGCCCAATGGCGCCGGCAAATCCACGACTATCGGTGTGATCTCGACACTTGTTAACAAGACGTCTGGCTCGGTAGAGGTTTTTGGCAAGAATGTCGATACCCACTCCTACGAAACCAAGCTGGACTTCGGCGTCGTTCCCCAGGAAGTCAACTTTAGCCAGTTCGAGAAAGTCCGCGACATCGTTATGACTCAGGCGGGTTATTACGGTCTGCCGCGTAAACTGGCCGCCGAGCGCTGCGAGAAGTATTTGCGTAAGCTAGGCTTGTGGGACAAGCGCGATGAGCGATCCAGGTCGCTCTCGGGGGGCATGAAAAGGCGTCTAATGATAGCTCGAGCTCTTGTTCATGAGCCGCGCTTGCTCATACTGGATGAGCCCACGGCTGGGGTCGATATAGAGCTGCGGCGTTCCATGTGGGAGTTTCTTACCGAGATTAATGAAAACGGCACGACTATTATTCTAACTACCCATTATCTCGAAGAGGCCGAGCAGCTTTGTCGAAATATAGCGATTATCGATGAAGGCAGAATTGTCGAGAACACCAGTATGCGCAAGCTGCTTAAAGAGCTCGATTCTCAAGTCTATATTCTAGAAACGAATTCGCAGGTTCCCGCAGGTTTTTCTCTTAAGCAAGATAATATGGTTCTTAACATCGTCGATGAAAATATTATTGAGGTTACGGTGTCCGGCGGACAGAGCGTGAATTCAGTGTTCGCAGAATTTAGTGAGGCTGACATTAAGATCGATAGCATGAGAAACAAGACAAACCGGCTAGAGCAGTTGTTTATGTCAAAGCTTGAAGGCAATGGCTAAGGGAATTCACTGTGTTGACCAATCATAAATACATAGCATTTGAAACAATAGTCATTAAGGAAATTCGCCGGTTCGCCCGGATCTGGGTACAGACTCTCGTGCCGCCGGCAATAACGATCGGTCTCTACTTCGTTATATTTGGAAATTTAGTGGGCAGGCGTATCGGCGAGATGGGCGGATTCCAATACATGGAGTTTATTGTGCCTGGACTGATCATGATGTCGGTCATACAGAATTCCTATTCGAATGTTGTATCCTCATTCTTTAGCCATAAATTTCAGCGCAGTGTAGAAGAATTGTTAGTATCTCCGGTGCCGAACTACATTATCCTCTCTGGCTTTATTGCGGGAGGAATGGCGCGAGGGTTGGCCGTAGGGACAATAGTTACTCTAATGTCACTATTTTTTGCGGACCTGGAGATTCAGAATCTATTTATTACTGTCTCCGTAGTGTTACTAACCTCAATTGTTTTTGCGCTAGCCGGTTTTATAAACGCGCTATTTGCGAATAGTTTCGATGACATCTCTATTATTCCTACGTTCGTTCTCACTCCATTAATCTACCTGGGCGGCGTTTTTTACTCTGTAGAATTGCTGCCGCCGTTCTGGAAGCTCGTGTCTGCGTTGAATCCCATTTTCTATATGGTTAATACATTCAGGTATGGCATTCTAGGTTCATCGGATGTGGACATCGTTTGGGCGTTCTTCATTCTAATTGTATTTATAGTGGTTCTATTTTCTTCCTGCATCATGCTACTGCGTAAGGGCACCGGCTTAAGAAGCTAGTCGCTTAACTATTTTATGACAGACAATCCTCTAGGCAGTCAGACTGAGCACCCGAAGAAGTACCAGCCAGACGTGCTCTATCCGATACCCCGCTGGGCAAGTCGTTCACTTCTGGATATAGAGAAGAAGGTATTGATGTATGGACTCGATCATTGGCAGGCCTATGAGCTTTCCTGGTTAAACGTAAGTGGTAAGCCAGAGGTGGCGATCGGTGAGTTTTACTTTAATTCCGAATCCGAAAATATCGTTGAGTCTAAATCTCTTAAGCTATATCTGAATTCTCTGAATCAGGAGCGCTATAAGAGCGCCGAAGCAGTTCGCTCTGTTATTGAACAGGATCTCTCGGCGATAAGCCGTTCCGAGGTGAAGGTAATGCTTCATGCCCTGGATGAGATAGAGGTTGATTCCCTGGGGGGAAGAGCGGGCAGATCCATCGACAACCTGGATGTAGAGATAGACTCTCATCAGCCAGACGCGCAGTTGCTTGAGCTGGGCACGGAAGATGGCGATGTCGATGACGAAGTTCTCTACTCGGACTTGTTTCGATCAAATTGCCCGGTTACAGGTCAACCCGACTGGGCTAGCGTGGAATTACGCTACACCGGAAAGAAGATAGATGAATCGAGTCTATTAAAGTATCTCATCTCATTTCGTGAGCATCAGGGTTATCACGAGGAGTGTGCCGAGCGGATATTTCGCGACATTATGCTTAGATGCCAGCCTACCGAGCTTCGAGTGGGAATGAACTTTGTCCGTCGTGGCGGTCTGGACATCAATGTGTATAGAGCTACAACACCGGTAACTTCGGATTCGGTAAACAATCGCCTCATTAGACAGTAGGCAACTAACTTGAATTCCACCAAGCGGTAGGCTAAGGTTACGCCGCTTTTGAAACTGCAGAAAAGAGCTTGGGTTAGCAATTTAGCTAAGCTAATTGTCGAATTAATCCTCGGTCCTGGCTTGAGAAGTAAGCCTATAGTCAGGTGTCCAGCAGTAGAAAGAACAACGGTGAGGTGTCCGAGTGGCCGACTAAATTGTCTGGAACAATTTAGTGCGGCGATAGCCGACCCGGAGGGCGTAGGGCAGGAGGCCCGGAGTAACGAGCACGCCTGGAAAGTGTGTAAGTCGTAAGGCTTCGAGGGTTCGACGAGTGCATAGCGCGATGGGCAGCCGTAGGCTGCCCTTACGGGATTCGCTGCGAAAAGCATCAGTTAAATGTCCGACATCTTTTAATTATGGTCGATGGACGGGTTTTTATGGGATTAGCTCAGCTAAATCTCGAATCAATCCCGAACTCTGGCTTGCGGAGCAAGCCCGTAGCTAGAGTAGAGTAGTAGAAAGAACAACGGTGAGGTGTCCGAGTGGCCGAAGGAGCACGCCTGGAAAGTGTGTAAGTCGAAAGGCTTCGAGGGTTCGAATCCCTCTCTCACCGCCAATAAACAAAAAACCCGACTATAAGTCGGGTTTTTTGTTTATCACCGGTGAGGTCGGGTGAGAACCCTCCGGTTCGAAAGGAGCGAAGCTCCGCAGACGGCCAAAGGCCGCCCCGGAGGGGTGAGGTATTTGGCTAAGCCAAATACAGAATCAATCCCTCTGCTAAATGTTCACTGCCAAATTCGGGTTTTTCGTTTATCACCGGTGAGGTCGGGTGAGAACCCTCCGGTTCGAAAGGAGCGAAGCTGCGCAGACGGCCGAAGGCCGCCCTGAAGGGGTGAGGTATTTGGCTAAGCCAAATACAGAATCAATCCCTCGCTAACAGTTTGGCACTAAAGCCGAGTTTCTTGCTAATCCCATTGGCCCCCAAACACACACAATTTCCCTGCACACTATCCCTAAGGTACTATCCACACAGTACAAATTTCCAATCAATCGGGGGCACTATGCTTGCACTACTTCCTCACAAAGGGCTGATCACACTGGCCTTTACTCTATTCGCTGTTAGCGGTTATGGCGCCGACTGGCCTAGTTATGGCGGAGATAATGGATCTCGAAAATATTCGCCCCTGGACCAGATCGATGCAAGCAATGTTGGTAGCTTAACGACTGCCTGGAGTTGGGACAGCGTCGATAACGCAACTGTTGCTGAGAATGTGCGTGAGGAAAATTTTCGCGCGATGCCTGCTGGCTTTAAAGCTACCCCTATAGTGATAGACGGCGTTATGTACATACCCACGTCATTCGGTCGGGTGGTGGCGTTAGATGCGCGCAGCGGTGAAGAGAAATGGGTGTTTGATACTCAGGCGTGGCAGGCGGGGCGACCGGCAAATTTGGGTTATAACTCCAGAGGTGTCGCCTATTGGGAGAGGGCAGGCAAGAAGCGTATTTTCTTTGCGACCAACGATTCCAATCTCTGGTCACTAAATCTGGAGGACGGCAGCCCCGATTCAAGTTTCGGTGATGGAGGCAAGGTCGATTTGGCTGAGGGCTTGGGGCGCGAGATTGATAGACGACAGTACGGAGTGGTCTCTCCACCGTTGGTCACGAATAACACGGTGATTGTTAACTCTATTATTAACGATGGGCCCGGCAACAAAGAAATGCCTCCCGGTCATGTGCGTGGGTTTAATCCCGACACGGGTGAGATCGAATGGGTGTTCCATACAATCCCGCAAGCGGGTGAGTTTGGAAATGACACTTGGGAAGATGGGTCCTGGGAATATACCGGCAATACCAACTCCTGGACCATTATGAGTGCCGATGACGAATTGGATATAGCCTATATTCCAATCGGAACACCAACGAACGACTGGTATGGCGCTCTTCGAAAAGGCGACAACCTTTTTGCTGAGTCTCTGGTGGCTGTAAGAGCAAGCACGGGGGAGAGACTGTGGCATTTTCAGATGGTGCACCATGGAGTCTGGGACTATGACCTGCCAGCAGCTCCTACCCTCGTTGATATTACTGTGGATGGGCGTGATATTAAGGCGGTTGCGCAGATATCCAAGCAGGGCTTTACCTATGTATTCGATAGAATAAGCGGAGAGCCTGTATGGCCTATTGAGGAACGGGCGGTTCCGCAGAGTAAGGTTCCGGGTGAATCCTTGTCGCCAACGCAACCATTTCCGACCAAGCCTGCGGCTTTCGCCGTTCAGGGGATCTCCGATGAGACGTTAATCGATTTCACGCCCGAATTGCGACAGGAAGCGCTGCAGCTGATCGAGCGTTTCGACTACGGGCCCGTGTTTACCCCGCCATCGCTGCGCGGCACCATTAACATGCCTGGTTGGGGTGGTGGCGGTTGGTGGACGGGCGCTTCTTTCGATCCGGATACGGGCTTATTCTATGTGCCATCGACAACTATTCCTATCGTTGTGCAGCTTGTTGAGGTTGACCCTGAGCAATCTAACCTAGTCTACACCCGGGGCGGGGCGACTAATGTTGGTGGGCCTCAAGGGCTGCCCCTGACCAAGCCGCCCTATGGCCGCATAACGGCAATCGATTTGAATACGGGCGAACATGAATGGATGGTTCCCCATGGTGAGGGCATCAGGCAGAAGATCATCGATATGGGTATATTAGATCCAGGCCCCGTAGGCGGGCCAAGCAGGACCGGCCCTGTGCTTACCAAGACTCTGCTGTTTATCGCGCAATCGGACAATGGGCGCAGTGTGTTAAGAGCCTTTGACAAGGCTAATGGCGAGATCGTGCATGAGATGGACCTACCGTTGCCGCCACAGGCTACTCCTATGACTTATTCGGTGAACGGCAAGCAATATATCTCTATTGCCCTTGGCGGTGGCCAGGATGCCAGAGTTCTAACTCTGTCTCTTCCTTAGTAGACTGGGATGGGGTGTAGTAATAACTGTGAATCGGCAAAGATTTTCTGCTATTGGGGCACTGTATCCCGCGCCGTCTATGGTATTATGAGATCTGGTAACTCTTGTCGGTCCCCACGCAATGATAAGTTATAAACCCCGCCAGGCCCGGAAGGGAGCAACGGTAGTAACTGACTCATGTGCCGCGGTGTGGCTGGCAAGAGCTGCCTCCAATCAAATTCTCAAAAGAGTAGATATCGCTGTCATCGATTTTCATATCGGACAGTTTTTCAACGAAGAAACCCAATGAGCTACCAAGTCTTAGCCCGCAAATGGCGACCAAGCAACTTCTCCGAAGTGGCGGGACAGGCTCATGTTCTCAAATCATTGATCAATGCTCTGGATAATGAGCGTCTGCATCATGCGTACCTCTTCACCGGTACGCGTGGAGTGGGTAAAACCACGCTCGCGCGAATATTGGCAAAATGCCTGAATTGCGAGGAAGGCGTTAGCTCGGTTCCCTGTGGAAAGTGTGATTCTTGCAAGGAGATTAACGAGGGACGATTCATCGACTTGATAGAGGTCGATGCGGCTTCGCGAACAAAGGTCGAAGATACCCGTGAGCTACTCGATAATGTGCAGTACGCGCCGAGCAGAGGGCGCTTCAAGGTATACCTCATCGATGAGGTGCATATGTTGTCGAACCACAGCTTCAATGCCTTGCTAAAGACTTTGGAAGAGCCGCCTCCACATGTCAAATTCCTCTTCGCAACTACCGACCCACAGAAACTGCCGATTACGATTCTATCGAGATGTCTGCAGTTCAATTTAAAGAATTTAAGCCCGCAATTAATAACGGAATATTTAGGCTCAGTGCTCGAGAAAGAGAGTCTAGAGTTCGAGGATGAGGCGCTCTGGCAAATTGCGGCCGCCGCATCGGGAAGTATGCGTGACGCCCTGACCCTGGTAGATCAAGCCATATCGTATTGCGAAGGCAGGGTTGCAACGGACGGTGTCATTGAGATGCTTGGCGTGCCACCTCAGAAACAAGTCTACGAATTATTGAAGGGCATGGCGTCCAGGTCGGTCTCTACTATTCTCGAACTAATTCGGGACATTGCAGAACAGACGCCCGACTATAGCCATACCCTGGATAGTCTCTTATCGACTCTTCACCGAGTAGCTATCGCGCAGATAGAGCCAAAGGCGGTGGACAATAGTTATGGTGACATGCCCCAGATCTTGGAGCTGGCCTCCTTAATTAGCGCTGAAGACGTGCAGTTGTATTATCAGATGGGGATCAAGGGCCGAGAGGACCTTCGGCTCTCTGCGGAAGTGCGAACAGCCTTCGAGATGCTGCTGATACGAATGCTGGTCTTTTCTCCCAGCTATGTTGAGCCTACAGAAATCCTTAGCCCGGAAGCGGATAGCGAGAGCACCTCGGATACTGTGGTAGAGCCGGGCGCAGCAGCGGAAAGCGAAAAAAAAAAGAATAGAGTAGAGTCGAATCAAGAGCCGAATCAAGAGCCGGGCACAGAGGCTTCGGAGTCTGTCGCTGGAGATGTTGCAGCAGAAGATGAGATGGAATCGAGCGCCAACGAGCAGGTCATAGGATCTGTTGAGAGCTCAGCGGAGCCTGCCATCAACTCCGTTGATACGCAGAGTGATAGTGCAGGCTCTGCCGTAGAGCCTCGCCTAGATGCGGAGCCCGCCGCCGTCGAAACGCCAGGAAAAATAAGCTTAGACTCGCTCAGTAAGCAAAGTTGGCTGCGACTCTATCCGCAGCTTGAGATAAGCGGCATAGCAGCAAATGTTTTAGCGAATTCTGACTTTCAGCGAGCGGACGCGAAGAGTGTACACTTCGTACTGGATCATTCTCAGAGCGCGGTGTTCAGCGAGGAATTGCTGCCAAAGATCTCGCAGGCGCTGAGTGATTATTTCTCTACCGAGCTGTTGGTAAACATAGAAATAGGCGAAACAAAGAACGAAACACCCGCATTGCTAAGTCAGCGGCTCAAAGAGGAGCGGCATGCGGCGATGGTAAATAATTTTGAAAAAGATGAGAACGTGCAAGAGCTGCTCAAGCACTTCTCCGGCACGCTGGCAAAAGAATCTATAGCTCCTCATAAGGATTAATAATTAGCATGACCGATTTGAACGAAATCATGAAGCAGGCGAAGCTGATGCAGGAGCAGTTTCAAAAGGCTCAGGTAGAACAGCTTAAGACTATGACCGAAGGAGAGTCGGGTGCCGGTCTGGTCAAAGTCGTTATGAATGGCAAACACGATGTAATAAGCGTGAGTCTGGACGATGGTGTCATGGGTGAAGAAAAGGCCGTGATTGAAGATTTGCTGGCTGCCGCGGTCAATGATGCGGTGAGGAAAATCGAAGAGAAAAACAAAGATGCGCTAGGCTCTATGGCTGGCGGAATGAAGATGCCAGATGGCTTCAAGTTTCCTTTCTAGGAGTAGTCGTGAATTCCAGCCCCCTAATTGATCAGCTAATCGAAGCGTTTCGATGCCTGCCAGGCGTAGGCCCCAAGTCTGCGCAGCGTATGACTCTGCATCTTCTGGAGAGAAACCGTGCCGGAGGAAAGAAGCTTAGTGAATCCCTGTCCGTTGCATTGAATGAAGTCGGAAACTGCATTCATTGCCGCACGCTCACCGAAGAAGAGACTTGCCGCATCTGTGCAAACTCCTCCCGCAATCGCAAGATTTGCTGTGTCGTAGAATCGCCAGCGGATGTTTTTGCTATAGAGCAGTCTGGCTCTTTCAGGGGAATCTACTTTGTACTTATGGGCCATCTGTCACCCATCGATGGAATCGGCCCCGAACAATTAGGCATGCATCAACTGTTAGAGAAAGTCGCCAACACTGAAATAGAGGAAGTGATTATCGCCTGTAACCCAAATGTTGAAGGCGATGCCACGGCCTACTATATTGCTGAACAGTTAAAGGATTCTTCGGCGCAAGTTTCGAGAATTGCGCATGGAGTGCCTGTAGGGGGTGAGTTGGAATTTGTTGATGGCAGCACGCTTACTCATGCATTTGCCGGACGTAAGTCCATGGGGCACTCTTGAGCGAGCTTAACTATAGCGACGGCATGCCAATCGAATACGTCGATGATGACGCCACTCTGAGTGCGCTGTGCGCACAATGGAGCCATGAAGAATTCCTCGCCGTTGATACGGAATTTGAACGCACTAGTACTTTCTATGCACGCATAGGATTATTGCAGATAGCGGATAGTAAGAGCTGCTATCTGGTGGATCCCCTGTGTATCGAAGACTGGTCTCCCTTTAAGGCACTAATTTCCAGCCCGTCCTGTACTTTGGTCATGCATTCTTGCAGCGAAGACCTAAACCTGTTCCAGACATTCCTCGGTTGCCTGCCAGTCTCTCTGTTTGATACTCAGCTCGCCGCTGCATTCTTGGGCATAGGCTTTAGTATTAGCTATCAAGGGTTGGTGGAACAGTTGTTAGGTGTAGAGGTCGCTAAGGACGAGACACGTTCCGACTGGATCAAGCGCCCTTTATCGGAAAAACAAAAGCTTTATGCAGCTACCGATGTGCGCTATCTGCTGCAGATACGTGAGATTCTGAGCGAGCAGATTCAGTTAAAAGGCATGACCGATTGGATGCAGGCTGAGTGTGATCAACAGCTCGCGATTGCCCAGAAGATAGAGCAAGAATCTAATTGGCAGACTTATTATACAGGTGTAAGCAATGCATGGCGTCTCGACAATGGTGGCCTGGAAGTCTTGCAGCAACTATGTGTATGGCGAGAACAGAAAGCCCGGCAACGCAACAAGCCCCGTAGTTGGATTGTTAAAGACAACGATCTGCTGAGCCTCTGTGCAGAAATCGCAGAGGCGACTAACTCGGATAGTCTCAGTATCGACATCATCAAAAACATCGAAGGCGTTGATCGTCGATTCTTATCGCGCAGTGCCGAGGAATTGTTTCTTCTACTGAATAACCCTGCGAATAGAGGTGAGGTAGACCCTGGCCTTCTGAACAAGCCCCTTAGCACTTCGCTTAGGAAGAAGTTAAAGCTTAGCAAGCAGGCGGCGAACAACAAGGCTGAGGAGTTAGGCATGTCTCCGGAGTTGCTCGGGCGCAAAAAATATCTCGTGGATTTGCTAAGAGACTATGAGAAGCATGGGGCGCTCAGATGGTCAGGTGAGTTCGCTGGATGGCGGAGGGAGCTCCTCGAATCGGAGCTCACGGCAATACTTGGTGAAGATTGAATAATGAATAGGGCGTACTGTGCTTAGGCCGAAATTTTGGGAGTTACCCTTAGATGATCTCAACACGGCTGAGTGGGAGAGTCTCTGCGACGGTTGCGGACGCTGCTGTCTTAAGAAGTTCGCGGACGAGGATAGCGACGAGATTGTGTATACAAGGGTGGTGTGCAGGTATTTCGATGAGCGGAGCAGTCGTTGTGGGTGCTACGAAGATCGCTCTTCGCTGGTGCCAGACTGTCTCGATGTTCGTAAAATGGACCTGGAACAGAGTAATTGGATGCCGGACAGCTGCGCCTATAGGCTGCGCTTCGAAGGTAAGGAGTTATTCGAATGGCACCCCCTTATTGCCGGGTCTCGTGAGAAGATGGCGGCGGCGGGGATCTTGCTAGAAGGCAGGGTGATCTCGGAGGAGCATGTCCACCCGGAAGGGTTTGACGAGCATATTATTCGGTGGGTTGAGACGTAATGGATGCAATCGGTAATTATTGGTTCTTTTGGGCTCTCTACCTGGCAGCGGCGGTTGTTTTTACGGCACTGTTCTGGAGATTAACCCGTTTTCAGCATGGGATTTGGCGATCATATAGTCTGAGGGCGGTAGCCATAGCCGTCATATTCACCCCCTGGTATAGCAATCCACAGGATAGCATTATGGCGCCCGCGCTTATGGTTGCCACTCTCGATGCTATAACTATTGGTAGTAGTGCCGCTTTTCGCAGCGTCGTGCCGCTTGTCCTTGCGACTCTATGCGGTTTGCTGGTGGCAGGAATAATGGCTTTTCTGAAAAAGAAAGAGGCTAAAATAAATAGTAATAACAATGCGATAAATGATATATCTAAAGTAGTTTAAAAATATTTCGCAAGTATCAACTTCCCCCCGTGAATTGTCCACTTGAATGTGGGGCCCTATAACTAACAGGTGAAAGTTTATTAATTCAAAATAACTGCTTGGCAAGCAGAAGTCCGTCATGACTGGCTGGGGCAAAAGCGCCTCGGTACTTCCTTAGTAATCTGTCTGAGAGCGTATTCATTGAAACCCGCGCTGCCCGCGATAAAGTCAGCATGCTGCAGTATCAACTGAGTAACAAAAGGGCGAGTTTTTGCCACTCATCGACACTGAAACAGAGAACGATAGCCTCACAGACATGATGATGGACAATGACCCAGCCGAAATGAACTGAATGTCCTTCTTCCAAGATCTTGATGGCCGCGGCTGGGACAGGTTTACCTATAGGCAGCTACCGGGCTAGTGTCGTTGGGCAGACGGGAGTGAACTGACTAGGGGCGAGAGGCTAGAGTTTCTGACGTCGAAGTCGCTGCCGGCAGGGTCGTGGTTAGAAAGGATGTACGCTGCTATATCACGGAAAAAGGCAGAAAAGGTATAGAGATAGTGCTCTGGCTCTCGCTGCTATATACAGCCAATGTCCGTACAAAATGTAGGCCATTAGTGCGCTGAGACAGAGTGAACTCGGGGTTTTTCTGTATTAATAGTGAGCTGATGTTTACAATACGCGCACGTAAATTACGCAGTGGAAAAGATTGATGAATTTTACCGGTACAGACGAATACGTAGCTACAAATGAATTACAGCTAGCGGTTAACGCAGCGATTGCTCTACAGAAACCTCTCCTCATAAAAGGGGAGCCGGGAACGGGCAAGACAATGTTAGCTGAGCAGATCGCCAAATCCTTGAATCTTCCACTTATCCAGTGGCATATCAAATCGACGACAAAAGCTCAACAAGGCCTCTATGAATACGATGCTGTCTCCAGGCTTAGAGACTCGCAGTTGGGTGACGATAAAGTGCATGATATCTCCAACTATATCGTGCAAGGTAAATTATGGGAGTCGTTCGAGGCGGGTGACCAGTCTGTTCTGCTTATCGATGAAATAGATAAGGCAGATATTGAGTTCCCTAACGACCTGTTACTTGAGCTCGATAAGATGGAGTTCTTCGTCTACGAGACTAAGCAGCTAGTCAAGGCCAAGACACGGCCTATCATAATCATTACCAGCAATAACGAGAAAGAATTGCCTGATGCATTCCTGCGTCGCTGCTTCTTTCACTACATTGAATTTCCGGATTCTCAGACTATGGAGAAAATAGTAGATGTACACTATCCGGACATAAAAAAGAATCTGCTCTCTCAGGCAATGGATGTTTTCTTCGATGTGAGAAAAATCCCTGGTCTGAAGAAGAAGCCATCTACCTCAGAATTGATAGATTGGCTGAAGTTGCTAATGGCCGACGACATTCCTGAGGATGTGCTTAAGAGTCATAGCGCCAAGAATGCCATCCCTCCGCTGTATGGTGCGCTGCTTAAGAATGAGCAGGATGTGCATCTATTGGAGAAGCTGGCATTCATGCATAGAGCTAAAAGCTAGCAGCCATAGTTCTTAAAGAGACGCTCTCATGCTAATCAATTTCTTCATGACCCTCAAAAAGGAACGGCTACCGGTTTCCTTTACAGAGTTGTTCTCATTACTCGAGTGTCTCAAGCAAAATATAATCTTCGCGAACGTGGAAGATTTCTACTACCTGTCGCGTATGTGTTTCGTCAAAGACGAGAAGAACTTCGATAAGTTTGATATCGCCTTTGGTAAATACTTCGAAAACATAGACGCGATCAATGACCTGGCTATGTATCAGATTCCAGATGACTGGCTTCGTAAGCAGATGGAGTCGATGTTAAGTGACGAAGAGAAGGCCAAGATTGAGGCGCTTGGTGGCCTGGACAAGCTCATGGAAGAGTTTCGCAAGCGCATTGAAGAGCAGCAGAAGAGGCATGAGGGCGGCAATAAATGGATCGGAACTGGTGGCACATCGCCGTTCGGAGCCTATGGCTATAACCCCGAGGGTATACGCGTAGGGCAGCAAGAGGGTCGCAACGGGAGCGCCGTCAAGGTCTGGGACAAGCGAAACTATCGGGACTTGGATGATTCGGTCGAGATAGGTACAAGAAATATCAAGATGGCGCTGAGGCGACTAAGGAAGTTTGCCAGAACCGGTGCTGCAGAAGAGCTAGATATTAACGATACTATCTCATCAACGGCGAAGAATGCTGGCCTGCTGGATATCAAGATGGTGCCAGAGCGCCACAATTCAGTGAAGGTGTTATTGTTTTTTGATGTGGGTGGTTCGATGGATCCCCATGTGAAGTTGTGTGAAGAGTTGTTTTCCGCCGCGCGCACCGAGTTTAAACATCTGAAGTATTATTATTTCCATAATTTTATCTATGAATCAGTATGGACGAAGAGTCACAGACGCCACGCGGAAACAACATCGACATTTGACATTATCAACAAGTATTCGAAAGACTACAAAATCATCTTCGTGGGTGATGCTACTATGGCTCCCTACGAGGTGACCCATGTGGGTGGCAGCATCGAGCATTATAACGAAGAGGCTGGAGCGGTCTGGATTAAACGCCTTACCGAGGTGTTCGATCATATGGTATGGATAAATCCGACACCCAAGACGTATTGGGAGCATAGTTACTCTATTGAAATCGTGAAAGAACTCTTGGAGGACCGTATGTTTCCTCTGTCTGTTAAAGGTTTGGAAGAAGCCATGGCGCTGTTGACGAAATAATTATGAGCATAGAGAGACTTACAGAAGACCTTCGGCCGGAGAAATTTTCCACGTTAACTGAAGTGGTCGATTATTTTTGCACAGAGCATGCGCAGCTGCCTGCCTATACTTGCCTGGGAAGAACGTTGACCTATGGTGAGGTGGACGAATTGAGCGATAGGTTTGCCCATTACCTGATGACTCAAACCAATCTTAAGCCCGGCGATCGGATCGCTATCCAGCTGCCGAATCTTTTGCAATTTCCTATAGCGTTCTTTGGGGCGACTAGAGCTGGTCTTGTGGTGGTGAACACGAATCCTCTCTATACGGTTCAGGAGATGGCTCATCAGTTCAAAGACTCTGGTGTTAAAGGCATTGTGATTCTGTCCAGTTTCTGCGACAAGCTAGAAAAGATATTGCCCCAGACCGAGATAGAGACGGTAATCGTTACTCAGTTAGGTGATATTCAAAAGCCAATGAAGCGACAGTTCGTTAACTTCATGATTAAGTATGTTCGGAAGATGGTGCCAGCCTATCGAGATCGAAGGGGCTGTCGATTTTCAAAAAATTGTAGACACGCCAGCGCCGAAAATTAGCTATCCTGAGTCTGGCAAGGGCCATGACGTTGCGCTTATCTTGTATACTGGCGGAACCACCGGGGTCGCAAAAGGTGCCATGCTTAGCCACAATAATTTAATTACTAATATGATGCAGCTGCGTTCTCGCTGTCTAAGCGTGATTGACGACAAGATCGAAAATATTCTCGCCCCGCTTCCTCTGTATCATAGCTATGCCTTTTTGCTGCATTGTTTAACTATGCCGTATGCGGGTAACCACAATATTCTGGTGGCGAACCCGCGAGACACACTGGCATTGATCAAGCTTTTCACGCAGTGGCCTATTAGCGGGTTCGTAGGAATTAATACGCTCTATCTCGCTCTGCTGCGGCATAAGGATTTTTCCAGTATAGATTTTTCCAGTATGAAGTTTTGCGGCGCCGGTGGTATGGCGATGACGACCTCGGTCAGCGAGGAGTGGGCCGAGTCCACTGGCAGTCCTATCTACGAAGGCTACGGCCTTACAGAATGCTCTCCAGTAGTTTCAGTCAATATCCCAGGCAAGGAAAGGCTCGGGACCGTAGGCCCCGTTGTGCCAGAGACAGAAACCAAGGTCGTCGATGATGACGGCAATGAGGTGGCTAGTGGCGAAACCGGTGAGCTCTGGATTCGTGGCCCCCAAGTTATGCAGGGTTACTGGCAGCATGATGGCGAGACGGCAAACGCTCTCACCAGCGACGGATGGTTTAAGACAGGCGACTATGTCAGCATTAGTGATGATGACTATATTTCGATCGTAGATCGCAAGAAGGATATGATCTTGGTATCTGGCTTCAATGTGTTTCCGAATGAAATCGAAGACTGGGTCAACCGTCATCCAGATGTATTGGAAAGTGCGGCGATCGGCGTCCCCTGCGAGAAAACTGGCGAGTCGATAAAATTATTTATCGTGCCGAATGAGAAAGAGGTTGATATCGAATCGCTTAAGGCTCATTGCAGGGAGGGGCTAACCGCGTATAAGATTCCTCGAGAATTCGTCTTGATCGATGATATTCCTAAATCTATTATCGGCAAAATTCTACATAGAGAACTGCGCGAAACACCATGATCACAGCGCTTGCTTTATGAGCCTTGCAGTCCTCAATAATCACTCCAAAGTCGGTAACTACCGTGTCACAAGCCTTGCAGCAAAAGCTCGATAGTTGTCAGCTTGCCGATGTGTTTCGCTTGCAGAAAACATTGAGCAGGCTCGAGCGTGAAACGCTTTCAAAAAGCGATCTTGCGTCGTCGACGGCGGCCTTTGAGGCTGCTATCGCCAAGTCTCAGAAAGCCTGTGAGATAAGACGCGCAGCCATCCCCTCCAGCATTCACTATCCTGAAAGTCTCCCGGTAAGTGGCAGAGCATCTGAGATCGCCAAATTGCTTGCTGAGCATCAGGTCGTCATCGTCGCGGGAGATACCGGTTCAGGCAAGACTACGCAGCTGCCCAAGATCTGTCTCGAGGCGGGGTTTGGGATACGAGGGCTCATAGGTCATACCCAGCCCAGACGACTGGCTGCTTTGTCGGTAGCGACCAGAATCGCAGAGGAGTTGGGTTGTGAACTAGGTGGCGGTGTGGGTTCGCAGATTCGCTTTAAGGACAATACCAGCGATCAAAGCTTCCTCAAATTGATGACTGACGGAATCTTGCTGGCGGAGATTCAGCAAGATAAGTTTCTCAATAAATATGAAGTTCTAATTATCGACGAGGCTCATGAGCGCTCTCTGAACATCGATTTCCTGCTTGGCTATCTGAAGCAATTGCTGAGTAAGCGCAAGAATTTAAAGCTCATTGTTACCTCGGCGACCATCGATGTTGATAAGTTTTCCAGGCATTTCGAGGATGCCCCCATCGTGGCTGTCTCCGGAAGAACCTACCCAGTTGAGACTCGATATGAACCGCTCATTGAATCGAGTGCAGACCAGATCGATGACGATATGCAGATTGATGGCATTATCAAGGCAGTTGAGGAAATAGCCTATAAGGACAGGCGCAAGGGGGGATCAAGTGGCGATATTCTGGTCTTCCTCAGCAGCGAGAGAGAAATACGAGCAACCGCAACTGCGTTGAGAAAGCAGAAATATAGCGATGTTGAGATTTTGCCTCTGTATGGACGATTGCGCTATTCCGAGCAGGCCAAGATATTTAAGCCCGGTAGAGGCAGGAAGATAGTGCTGGCGACCAACGTCGCGGAGACCTCGATTACCGTACCAGGCATCAATTATGTGATCGATACCGGGCTCGCTCGCATCAGCCGTTATAGCCTGCAGAGCAAGGTGCAGAGACTGCCCATAGAAGCCATATCACAGGCGAGTGCAAACCAGCGCAAGGGTCGCTGTGGGCGCATGGCAGATGGTGTCTGTATCCGCCTGTATTCGGAGAACGACTTCGAAGGTAGACCCGAGTTTACCGACCCTGAAATCATGCGCACTAATTTGGCTTCGGTGATCTTGCGTATGAAGCATCTTCGTCTGGGCGATATTGAGCAGTTTCCGTTTCTGGATGCTCCGGAGCCAAAGGCAATTAACGAAGGCGCCAAGCTGCTAATAGAGCTCGATGCACTGAGTAATTCCCGAGAGCTTACCGACAGTGGTCGTAAGATGGCGATTCTGCCTGTAGATCCCAAATATGCTCGCATGCTGATAACGGCGAGTGCGCAGAGCTGCCTGCGAGAGTTGCTTATAATAGTTAGCGGGCTAAGCATTCAGGATCCTAGAGAAATATCGAGTGAAAACAGGCAGCAGGCAATGCAGCAACTGGCTGAGTTCGAGCATCCAGATTCTGACTTCCTTGGCCTGGTCTCTCTCTGGGATGATTACGAGAAAAGAAGACAGGACTTAAATCAGGGGCAGCTTCGAAGGCACTGCAAAAAATATTTCCTTTCCTATATGCGCATGCGCGAATGGCGCGAAGTTCATCACCAGCTAGTCCTCTCCTGTCAGAGACTGGGGCTGAGAACCAATAAGGAAGCGGGGGACTACGAGGCAATTCACAAGAGCCTGATCAGTGGTTCCCTAAATCAAATAGCGAAGCGTCTCGAAGGCAGAAACTATCGCGGAAACAGGAACAAGTCATTCTCTCTGTTCTCGACCTCTGTTTTATCGAATAAGGGGGCGAGGTGGATTGTAACCGGCGAGCAGATCGAAACCTCCCAGACCTTTGCCACGCAAGCTGCCAAAATTCAGCCAGAATGGGTTGAAGCGATGGCCCTTCATCTGGTCAAGCGCGAGTACTTTGAGCCTCATTGGAGCAAGAAGCGCCAACAGGTAATGGCTTACGAGAAGGTGCAGCTGTACGGCCTGGTGATCATAGAGAAATCCCTTCTCAGCTATAACAAGATTGACCCTCAGGTTTCTAGAGAGTTATTTATTAGGGAAGGGCTGGTTCCAGGTGAGATTGCCGTTGGGCTTAAGTTTTATAAGAACAATTTGGAATTGGTCTCCTCACTGGCGAAGCAGGAAGAGAAAATTCGTCGTCCGGAACTATTGGTCACTGAGCGCGACCTTATCGCATTCTACGAGCAGCGTATCCCTGAGGATGTATGCTCGACTCGCGATCTAAGCTCGTGGGTAAAGAAGCAGGGCAAAGCCGCCGAAGAGCTGCTCTCGATGACGGTAGACAACCTGATTAGCTCGGAGACGGCCATTGATGCGATGCAGGCATTTCCCGATGCAGCGGCTATTCACAGGAACGAGCTTCGCCTGGACTACGTATTTGAACCTGGCAATAAGGCTGATGGGGCAACGCTAGAGGTGCCTTTGGCGATGATTAGTCAGCTGCGTCAGGTGGATCTGGACTGGGCTGTACCTGGTAATTTAATTGAGAAATGTACGGCCTTGATTAAAGGGCTACCCAAGTCTCGTCGCAAGAACTTCATTCCTGTGAATGCTTTCGTTAAACAAGCTTGTGAGCAAATGTCCAATGCTGACGGAGACATAATAGATTCTCTGTTGTCACAGATTCGCAATCTCAAGGGTTTGGAAGTAGACAGGGCAGAGTTTGAGCAGATCGACTTGCCGGCTCATCTGAAAACGAAAATACGTGTAATGGGCGATGAGGGCAATGAGATTGCTTTCGCTGGCAGTATCGAACAGGTGAAGGCCCAACTTCAGGAGCAAGGGCTGTTTGAGAATGGTCTGACTGACATGCGTGCTAGTGACGCGAGTCACAAGTCGGCGAGTGAAACTGCCTATAATCATCCCCTGGAAATAGCCGGGGCTAAGGATTGGGTGTTCGATGACCTGCCAGAGCAGGTAGAAATAGGTGACGCGCTTAAGTTGATTCGATTTCCCGCGCTTGTTGTTGAAGGCGATACGGTAGGCGTAAACTTATTTCCCGATAGGTTTCTCGCTAACAAGAATCATTTACAGGGCTTGGTCAAACTCTTTCAATTGCGGAGTATCCAACAGCGAAACCAGTTAAAGAAAAAGTTCAGTCGTTTGGCCGATTTGCTGGTTCTTAAGGCTCCGTTTCCACTAGCTAGGTTTGCAGAAGATGCGATTTGGATTAGTTATGTGGCAGCCTTCGATCTCGAAGAATCGTTGCCTAGAACTAAGTCAGACTTTCTACAACGGCTGGAGACGGGAAAGCCTAAGATCATAGGTCATGCAGAAAAGATTGAGACACTATTTGCCAAGGTCGTAGAGGAACATTTTGGCATAGGGCGCGCCATAGCTGAATTTAAGCAAGGGGCGCTGGCCTATGTTGCGGAAGATATCGAGAAGCAACTGGCCGGACTTCTCCATGAGAGCTTTCTTTCTGAGACCGGTCTAGTATGGTTTACTGAATACCCAAGGTATTTGAAGGCGATTTCAGTTCGTCTGAGCAAGGCCCCCCATATGGGGGATAAGGATAAGCCAAATACTGAGCTACTATCCCAGTACTGGCTGAGATACACCGCGCTGGATGCTAAGGCCAAGGCCAGCGACAAGACAGAACTACAGGCATTGCGCTGGATGTTGGAAGAATTTCGAGTATCACTGTTCGCTCAGACTCTGGGGACACGAATTGCAGTTTCCGAAAAGCGCATAAACAAGTTGTTTGAGACATTGCATTAGGGATCCAACGGCAGACGGAATCGTGGAATATTTTACTACACAGCAGTTTGTCAGAAATGCGCGCGGGGCCTACTGGGCGCTGTTACTGCTATGTGTCTTTTCGATAGCCCCTGCTCAGGCCCAAACCCACGATCCCTGGAGTGATGCTAATGAGAGGGTTTTCAAACTTAACGACTATTTCGATCGGGTAGTTGGAAGATCGGTATCGATTGCCTATACCACTTTTATACCAAGGATAGCGCGACAGGGTATCCGGAATATTTTCAGTAACATCGATGATATCAATGTCTTTGTGAATGACCTCTTACAACTAAAGCTCGATGCTGCGCTAAATGATTCTGGCCGTCTCTTGGTGAACACGACACTAGGTTTGGGTGGAATATTGGATATCGCTAGTGGTTATGGCCTCTACAAGAATGAAGAAGATTTTGGGCAAACTCTTGGTAGGTGGGGCGTGGCTGCAGGGCCCTACGTCATGCTTCCAGTCTTTGGAGCAAGCAATGTAAGAGACTCTTTTGGCTTGGTGCTCGATACCTTGTTTAACCCTATTCAGTACCATAAAGATGAATCGCTGCGTCTGACCCTGTTTTTAGTTAGGGAAACAGACTCGCGGTCCGGTCGTCTTGCTCTTGATGAGCTAATCACGGGTAACCGTTATCTCTTCGTGCGCGAGGCCTATGTGCAGAGGCGCGAATATCTGGTTACTGATGGTCAGGTCGAAGATGAATTTGGCGATTTCGGTAACTTCTAAATAGAATTTGTTGTTAGCCGGGTTGCGCGTTTCTTACTTGTAACTTCGTCTTGATGAAATCACTGTGTGAAACGTAGATGAGCTCTGAAATCTTCCTGATCAGGTGGTCTTCATACTTGTCGAGCTTCTCGTCGGCAAAGGCAATACGCCACATGTTTTTTATTAAAGCGATTTTCTGCTCGTTGTCGTAATTGTCATTTATCAGTCGAGTAAATTCATACAGAGACGTCGCATCATGAGCCTCTTCCTTAGCTAGTTTTGTCAACTCTTCCAAGTCTTCATCTGCAACCTGATAGCTGTGTTTAAGAACCTTCATAAATTCCGCATGTTCGCGTTCGTCCAATTCATGATCGGAATTCATTACCTCGATCAGTAAAGCGGCGCAGGTTAGATCAACCTGGCTGAGTAGGGCGTCGCTAGTTACACTGGCGTCGTCTTTCGCAAGTTTGTCTTCAAAAAAGCTCATAATCGCGTCGATCACGGGGTCTATTCCTCTGTTTTAGTCTATTGTCGTCACTTATCTTGAATTAGCTCACGAAAGAAGCAGCATCGAATAAAATTTCAATTCCAGCCGATTTCTTATAGCTGTTCTCGCTTAGGTGTCTCCGAAATTGTTTGCCACCTTTCTGTCCTTTGAATAAGCCAAGTATATGTCGCGTCATATGGTGGAGCGGGGTGCCCCGATCTAGTTCTTGCTCTATGTAGGGTATGAATTTCTGTAAGCGTTCGACACGGGTGCTGGCGTTCCTCGTGGCGCCGAAGAACCGGTTGTCAACTTCATTGAGAATGAAGGGATTCTGGTAGGCTTCTCTGCCCAGCATCACGCCATCCGTCGAATCAAGTAATGCGATCCCCTCTTCCAGTGTTTTTATCCCGCCGTTGATGATAATCGATAATTCGGGAAAGCTGCGTTTGAGGGTGAACACGCTTTCATAGTTAAGCGGGGGAATTTCACGGTTCTCTTTTGGGCTCAGTCCGGAAAGGATTGCTTTGCGTGCATGCACGATGAACAGCTCGCAGCCGGCAGTCGCTACTTTACCCACGAAGTCTTCTAATTCGGCCTGGCTATCACGATCATCTATTCCGATGCGGCACTTTACCGTCACAGGTAGATCAACGCTAGCCATCATGCTTTGGATGCATCTCCCAACAAGATCCGGCTCCGCCATCAAGCAGGCACCAAAAGCGCCAGACTGAACTCTATCGCTAGGGCAGCCTACATTGAGATTGATCTCGTCGTATCCAGCGCGTTCGCCCAATACGGCTGCTTGGGCCAACTCTTCCGGATCGCTCCCTCCCAGTTGCAAAGCAACGGGATTCTCATCGGGGCTGTGTTGCAGTAGATAATTTGCGTCACCGTGTTTCAGTGCCGCGCTCGTTACCATCTCGGTATAGAGCAGGGTATGTGCCGACAGCTGGCGCAGGAACACGCGATCGTGACGATCGGTCCAATCCATCATCGGGGCGACACAGAAACGGTGGCTTAAAGCTGCTGGCGGTTCTGTGATCTGGGGTATAGCTGCTTGCTCAGAAGCGCTCTTCAACGATTGCACCTTGTGGCTTTCCTTATAATGGGACGCAGGTTTTAGCGAATGCTCGTTTCCATGTCAAGAAGTAGCGCCGATCGCCAATTCGACTAAGATAGGAATTGAAGTCGAATCGCGTATAATCTCGCCTTCAATAAGACGGATGCCCCCGAGATCCTGCCGGGTCGATTGTAGATATGGGGTCATCTCGAGTAGAAACAATATGAAAAAAGTTCGTACCCGTATAGCACCGTCTCCAACTGGAGACCCACATGTTGGCACGGCCTACATCGCGTTATTCAATCGCTGCTTTGCACACCAGCATGGCGGTGACTTCGTGTTGCGCATAGAAGATACGGATAGGGAGCGTAGCACGAGCAAGTCGGAACAAGACATTCTTGGCTCTCTCAAGTGGCTGGGCCTGTCTTGGGACGAGGGCCCCGGCTGTGAGGCTGGTGCTGGCCCATATCGGCAGAGTGAGCGCTCTGCTATTTATTCGAAGCATATTCAGCAACTGCTGGACAACGGGTCCGCGTTTCGCTGTTTCTGTAGCTCCGAGCGGCTCGGTGAGGTGCGCAAGCTGCAGATGTTGGACAAGGTTCAACCCGGTTACGATGGTCATTGCCTGAGCCTGACTCAGGAAGAGTGTGAAACCAAGCAGGCGGCGGGCGAGCAGCATGTAATTCGCATGAAGATTCCGCAAGAGGGCGAGTGCGAATTTGAAGATATCTTGCGCGGCAAGGTGAATATCGCCTGGTCCCAGATCGATATGCAGGTATTGATTAAGTCCGACGGCATGCCAACCTACCATTTTGCCAATGTGGTGGATGATCACCTTATGGAAATTTCCCATGTGATTCGCGGTGAAGAGTGGATCAATTCCACACCGAAACATATCCTGCTCTATCAATACTTCGGTTGGGAAGCGCCACAGTTCTGTCATATGCCACTGCTTCGTAATCCTGATAAGAGCAAATTAAGTAAACGCAAGAATCCCACCAGCATTCGCTACTATGAGGCGATGGGGTATTTGCCGGAGGCCTTGTTGAACTACCTGGGCATGATGGGTTGGACGATGCCTTCTGGTGAAGAGAAATTTTCGCTCGCTGAGATGGAGGAGAGCTTCGACATTAGTCGCGTGTCTCTAGGCGGGCCGATATTCGATATTGAGAAACTGGATTGGTTAAATGGCAAATATATTCGCGAAGACCTTAGTGATGAAGAGTTCGCGAAACGCTTTGCTGCATGGGCATTCGATTCAGACAAGGTCTCTCAGATAGTCCCACTTCTAAAGCAGCGTGTTGAGCGATTTAGTGATGTTGTTTCACTGGGTGGGTTCTTTGTAGACGGTCAGCTGGAATTAGGCGAGGTGGACTTTCAGCATAAGTCGATTGAGCTATCTCTCGCGGCTAAGATACTGCAATTCACGCTTTGGAAATTAGAGGAAGTGGAAGAGCTAAGCAGGGATGTTGTCGAGGCAGAGCTACAGGCGCTAGCAGGGCTGCTGGGGCTAAAGATAAGGGATTTCCTGTTTCCCTTGTTTGTTGCGATTAGCGGCAAGGCGGTCTCTACCTCTGTTATCGAGTCGATTGCAATATTGGGCATCGATATCACAAGAGCGCGAATCCGCCATGGAATTAGTGTAGTGGGCGGTATCTCCAAGAAACAGGCGAAGGCCCTGGAAAAAGAATTTCGTTCTCTTTAGTGAATATTAGTGTTCTCAGATGGGCGCGCTGCGTTGACAGACTTAGCGACTGTGCTTAGAATGCGCCTTCCTCGAAAGTAGTCATGGGGCCTTAGCTCAGCTGGGAGAGCGCAACGCTGGCAGCGTTGAGGTCAACGGTTCGATCCCGTTAGGCTCCACCAATTCCTTACCTACCGATGATACCCTACCTAAGTGGGGTCTGCGTTGCCGTGCCTGTGATTTATACTAGAGGGGATAGATACTGCTGTGGTGTGTCTGCTTGCTTATGTTCAGGAGAGGTTTGGGCTATCGCTGCAGGCAGCGATAGCCGTTCAGCCTAGATGTCTCTCTTGGTATGGCCTTTGTAAAGCTGCCGTGGTCTGCCGATGCGGTATGGGTTGCTTAGCATCTCGTCCCAGTGAGCTATCCAGCCTGGCGTTCTGCCCGTAGCAAAGATTACCGTGAAGAGGCTGGTAGGAATGCCAATAGCCTTCAGAATAATGCCTGAATAGAAATCGACGTTCGGATACAGCTTGCGTTCGATAAAGTATTCGTCTTCCAGAGCAATCTTCTCTAGCTTGCGGGCGATCTTGAACAGTGGATCATCCTCAAGACCGAGTTCATCCAATACCTCATTACAGATTTCACGCATTACCGTAGCGCGAGGGTCGAAGTTCTTATAGACCCTGTGGCCAAATCCCATCAAGCGGAATGGATCGTCCTTGTCCTTGGCGCGAAGAATATATTCTTCAATATTTTTCTCATCGCCGATCTCGTGCAGCTGCTCAAGTACTGCCTCGTTGGCACCGCCGTGAGCAGGGCCCCACAGTGCCGCTATGCCAGAAGCAATACAAGCATAAGGGTTGGCGCCAGAAGAGCCAGCCAGACGGACTGTAGAGGTTGACGCATTTTGTTCGTGATCTGCATGCAGAAGGAAGATGGTATCCATCGCCTTGGCCAATACAGGACTAACATTAGGTGCATCGCAAGGCGTGCCGAACATCATGTGCAGGAAGTTCTCGGCAAAACCCATATTGTTCTGCGGATACATGAAGGGCTGGCCAACGCCGTGTTTGTAGCACATGGCCGCCAGTGTTGGCATCTTGGCGATGACCCTGTGTGCCACGAGCTTGCGGTGCTCTGGGTTATCGTTGTCTAGCTTGTCATGGTAGAACGCTGAAAGGGCACCTACCACGCTCATTAGCATTGCCATAGGGTGAGAAGTGCGCGGAAAACCCTGAAAGAAGCGGTGGATCTGCTCATCTACCATTGTGTGGTAGCGGATAATATTCTCAAAATCTTCTTTCTCGGCCGGGTTCGGTAATTCGCCGTTCAGAAGCAGATAGCAGGTATCGAGAAAGCTCACCTTCTCGGCAAGTTGCTCTATGGGATAGCCGCGGTGGAGTAGAACCCCCTTGCCGCCATCGATGAATGTGATATCAGATTCACAGGCTGCTGTGGACATGAAGCCGGGGTCGTAGGTAAAGAAACCTTGGCCTACAAGGCTGCTTACGTCCACTACGTCTGGGCCAGTGCTGCCTTCATAGACGGGTAGTTCGATAGGTTTATCAACTCCGTCAATGGTTAACTGGGCCTTTTTTGCGCTCATGCGTGACTCCTGTAACTTCTTTTTTTATTGGGTTTTCTAGGGGAAACAACTGCTTACAGCTGGCTTCGCGTACTTATAGTGGCCTGCTTAGTGCCTGAACAGGGACGGCAATACTAGGTAGAGAGGGTGCTATTTGTCAAATTTTTTATGTGCTCAAGCTCAGTGTCCATAGTTACTTCGGGGGCTTTTACAGTATATCTATCACCGCTTAGGGCCTGCCTTATTTGAGTGAATTATCAGTATTTGGCTAGAGCCAGTGCTTGGGGCGGTCGGCTTGAATTCCAGTGCTTTTACGGTATTGACAGAATATTGTCATTATTCAGTGAAAAACTGCTGGATTCATTGTATTACGTGGCTTTACGGCATATACTTTCGCCCGTTTTGCACGCTTAAATACTGTAATTAATTCAAGCAGTTTGCGTAGTTTCAAAGGCTCAGGCCTGCGAAAGACGCGTAAATCTCATTGGCCAACGCGACGGGCAGAAAGTGAACGATAATAGACCAAAAAATCTCGACATAACTACATTTAAGTATCCCTTGCCAGCGATCACATCTTTGCTACATCGACTCTCAGGCGCCTTTATATTTATTGGCGTCGCTCTGATGTTGTACTTGCTGGAACTCTCCCTGCAGTCTGAATCCGGCTTCGCGCTGGTGCAGGAGTTGCTGAGCAACGTCTTAATCAAGTTCATGGCCTGGGCTGTGCTGGCGGGATTGCTCTATCACTTGATAGCAGGGATCAAACATTTGCTTATGGACTTAGGCTTCGGTGAAACGCTAAGAGGTGGCTTCATAGGTGCCTGTATAACACTCGCGCTGTCGGCTGTTGCCATCATCGTGGCAGGAGTATGGATATGGTAACGAATGTTACGAATTTGGGTCGTTCCGGCCTCTCCGACTGGATTGTACAGCGCTTTAGCGCAATTATTTTGGCTGCGTATTCTCTGTGCATACTAGCTAGCTTCGTTATGAATCCAGACATGGATTTCGAGAAGTGGAGTTCGATCTTCGACAACACCGCCATGCGTTTGTTCAGCCTGATTACACTGCTGGCTCTATGCGCCCACGCTTGGATCGGCATGTGGACAATCTCCACCGACTACATGACGTCTCTACAGCTAGGCAAGAGTGCGACTTTTTTTAGAATAATGTTCCAAGCGGGCTGCGTGTTGTTGATCGCGGTTTATTTGCTTTGGGGCATTCAGATTTTCTGGGGTAATTAGATGACGGGCATGCGTACACTAACTTTCGATGCAGTAATAGTTGGCGGGGGCGGCGCCGGCATGCGAGCCGCACTGCAACTTGCGCAGTCGGGCTATAACACGGCAGTTATCACGAAGGTATTTCCAACTCGCTCACACACCGTTTCCGCCCAGGGCGGGATTACCTGTGCTATAGCGAGTGACGACCCCAATGATGACTGGCGCTGGCATATGTACGACACGGTCAAGGGCAGTGACTACATAGGCGATCAGGACGCTATTGAGTATATGTGTAGCGAAGGTCCGCAAACAGTTTTCGAGCTGGAGCACATGGGCTTGCCATTCTCTCGCACAGAGAAGGGTCGAATCTACCAGCGTCCTTTCGGTGGTCAATCGAAAGATTTTGGTAAGGGTGGTCAGGCTGCTCGTACCTGTGCCGCGGCAGACAGAACAGGGCATGCCTTGTTACATACGCTTTATCAGGGGAATCTGAAGAACAATACTGCGTTTTTAAACGAATGGTATGCAACCGATTTGGTCAAGAATCAGGATGGCGCAATTGTTGGTGTCATCGCGATCTGCATAGAAACGGGCGAAACTGTTTTCGTTAAATCGAAAGCCACTGTATTTGCTACAGGCGGTGCTGGCCGAATTTACGCTTCCACTACCAATGCGCTGATCAATACCGGAGACGGAGTCGGTATGGCGCTTCGCGCGGGTTTTCCTGTGCAAGACATCGAGATGTGGCAATTTCATCCTACGGGTATTTACGGCGCCGGTACGCTCGTGACCGAGGGTTGCCGCGGTGAGGGTGGCTATTTAATCAATAAAGATGGTGAGCGTTTCATGGAGCGCTATGCGCCTAACGCGAAAGACCTAGCGGGACGCGATGTTGTTGCGCGTTCAATGGTCCTGGAAATTCTAGAGGGCCGCGGCTGCGGTGAAAATGGCGATCATGTGATGTTGAAACTTGATCACCTGGGCGAGGAAGTGCTGAATTCTAAACTGCCCGGAATTCTGGAGCTGTCCAGAACGTTCGCACATGTAGACCCGGTGAAAGAACCTATTCCTGTAGTTCCTACCTGTCATTATATGATGGGCGGCATTCCAACCAACGTAAACGGCCAGGCGCTAACTCAGAATGAGAAGGGTGAAGATGCAATCATTCCTGGGCTATTTGCTGTCGGTGAGGTGGCTTGTGTCTCTGTGCACGGTGCCAACCGTCTGGGCGGTAATAGCTTATTGGATCTGGTGGTTTTCGGTCGTGCCGCCGGCAAACATATCGAAGAGATGCTGAGCCAGGGCCTGGAGCAGCGCGAAGCCTCTGTAACCGATATCGAGCAGGCGCAGAATCGATTGGCCAGGCTGAATGAATCTAGCTCCGGCGAAAGTGTTTCTACTCTACGTGCTGAGTTGCAAAACATTATGCAGAATCACTTTGGCGTGTTTCGTCGTGGCGACTTCATGCAGGATGGCATACAGAAACTGTCGGCCCTACGCGAGCGTATTGCAAATGTTCATCTTGACGATAAGAGTCTTACATTCAATACGGCCAGGATTGAGGCATTAGAGTTGGAAAACTTGTTTGAGGTTGCAGAGGCTACAGCGATTGCAGCCGAAGGCCGAAACGAGAGTCGCGGCGCGCATGCACGTGATGACTTCCGCGAGCGCGATGATGAAAACTGGCTATGTCACTCGATGTATTTCCCAAAGGGAAAGCGAGTTGGTAAGCGCGATGTGAATTTTTCACCGAAAACGGTTGATACGTTTGAGCCTCAGGTCCGCTCCTACTGAGTGTGTTTGCTGAGCAACAGTTTGCACCGCACTATGTGGTGATATGTCAGTGAAGTGCAGTTTAAAAATGAATCAAGATTCTGTGTCTAGACGTTGCAGGATTAGGTGTAAAAATAATTAGTCGTAAATATATAGGTGAGCCGTGTTAGTAAGCATATATCGCTACAACCCCGATACTGACGAAAAGCCAGTCATGCAGGATGTCGAGGTGGAATTACCCGAAGATAAAGACCTGATGGTGCTAGATGTATTGGCGTTGGTGAAGCAGCAAGATTCGAGTGTTGTCTATCGTCGCTCCTGCAGAGAGGGTGTCTGTGGTTCTGATGGTATGAACATCAATGGCACTAATGGCTTGGCTTGTATCACGCCAATGTCTACCGCCGTAAAGTCAGGTGGAAAGTTGGTTCTGAGACCGCTTCCAGGGCTGCCGGTGATTCGAGACCTCGTCGTCGACATGTCAATTTTCTACAAGCAGTACGAGAAGATTAAGCCCTATCTTATTAACGACACCGCGCCACCCGCTATCGAGCGATTACAATCACCGGAAGATAGGGCGAAGTTGGATGGCCTCTATGAGTGCATACTTTGCGCTTGCTGTAGCACAAACTGTCCTTCGTTCTGGTGGAACCCGGATAAATTTATTGGCCCGGCTGGTTTGTTGCAGGCTTATCGCTTCCTCGCGGATACACGTGATACGGCGGATAACGAAAGATTGTCAGAATTGGATGATCCGTTTAGCGTGTTCCGTTGCAGAGGCATCATGAATTGTGTCGCTGTATGTCCTAAGGGATTGAATCCGACCCGAGCCATTGGCCATATCCGGTCGATGTTAATTGAGCACGGAACTTAACTAACCAACGTTATGAGTCGTATTTACTAGAAGTCCTAGGTCTGGCTTCGCAAACTCCGCGAAGCTAAAGGAAGTAGTATGCAAGACAGCTTGTTAGAAATAATGCGCAGCACGGGGCATCTTTCTGGATCCAATGCGGCGTATGTTGAAGAGTTGTATGAGAGATACCTGCTCGATGCAGAGTCTGTTCCATCCGAATGGAAGCAGTTCTTTCACTCTCTTGCCGCGGCAAACGATGACACAGCGCCTGATGTGTCCCATGCCACTATAGAAAATGAGTTTAAAGCCTTAGGCAGAGTGAGCCGCTACGCACCGCTGCAGAATAATGATGCCGGCGTTCACTCTGTGCATGAGAGCAAGCAAGTGCAGGTCCTTCTGCTCATCAGCTCCTATCGCGTACGTGGTCATCAGAAGGCCAGGCTCGATCCGCTGTCTTTGATGTACCGCGAAAGTGTTCCCGATTTAGAGCTCGAATTTCATGATCTTTCCCCGGTCGATTATGGGACGGTCTTTCAGACTGGCTCACTCTATATAAGCAAAGATACGGCGCCTCTCAAGGAAATAGTTGAGACTCTGGAGCGCATCTACTGTTCGTCGATAGGCTACGAATTCATGCACATTGTGAATCTCGAAGAGAAACAGTGGATTCAGAAGCGCATAGAAAGCAATGATGGTAACCCGGTGTTTGAGAGCGAGGTTAAGCGCCATTTGCTGGAAAGATTGTCTGCGGCTGAGGGCTTGGAAAAACACTTGGACTCCAAGTATCCAGGAACTAAACGTTTCGGGCTTGAAGGTGGCGAGAGTCTTATCCCCGCCTTGGATGAGTTGGTCCAGAGAGCGGGTAAGTACGGTGCTAAAGAGATCGTGTTGGGTATGGCTCACCGAGGCCGGTTAAACGTGCTAGTAAATCTGCTGGGCAAGAATCCAGCGGACTTATTCGATGAGTTCGAAGGCAAGGCCGTTTATCAGAGCTCGGGCGACGTTAAGTATCACCAGGGCTTTTCGTCAAACATCATGACGGCAGGCGGCGAAGTGCACATGGCGATGGCATTCAATCCTTCTCACTTGGAGATTGTCGCGCCTGTTGTCGAGGGCTCGGTGCGGGCAAGGCAGTTTCGAAGGAAAGACAAGGAAGGGCACCTGGTACTTCCTATCATCATACATGGTGATGCCGCATTCGCAGGACAGGGCGTAGTCATGGAGACATTCCAGATGTCCCAGACCAGAGCGTACAAGACCGGCGGCACGGTCCATATCATCATTAACAATCAAGTCGGCTTCACCACAAGTCGGCAGGACGATGCGCGTTCTACAGAATACTGTACTGATGTTGCTCGCATGATTCAGGCGCCTATCTTTCATGTAAATGCAGATGACCCTGAGGCTGTGTTGTTCATTACGCAGCTGGCTCTGGATTTCCGCTATCAATTTCAGAAAGACGTTGTAATCGATCTTATCTGCTATCGGCGCCGAGGCCACAACGAAACTGATGAACCGGCTTCTACGCAGCCTCTTATGTATGCGGCCATCAAGCGACATAAGTCAACGCGCGTACTGTATGCCGAACGGCTCGCAAGCGAGAATGTAGTCTCGACAGAAGAGGCCGATAGCATCAATTTGAATTATAGAACCGCACTGGATACCGGCGAGCACGTAGCCAAGAGTTTGGTCAAGGAGCCGTCCATAGAGTTGTTTGTCGATTGGAGTCCTTATCTTGGTCACGATTGGAGTCCGCATTTTAATACCTCGATGCCGCTGAAGAATTTGCAGGCAATCGCGAAGAAACTGGCGGTAATTCCTAAGGATTTTACTCTGCAGCGTCAGGTGAAGCGTGTGATCGATGATCGCGCGAAGATGGCGGCAGGTGACATTCCTGTCGACTGGGGTTTCGCCGAGACGCTGGCCTATGCGAGTATCTTAACAACGGGTAACAAGATTCGTATTACCGGCCAAGATGTAGGTCGAGGCACTTTTTCTCATAGACATGCGGTGTTGTTCGATCAGAAGACTGGCGATACACATACACCCTTACAGAGTTTAATAGAAGAGGCTGATAGCTTTGCTATCTATGATTCGCTTCTATCGGAAGTAGCTGTGCTTGCTTTCGAATACGGCTATGCCACTACCATGCCTAATGCCCTTGTTGTCTGGGAGGCCCAGTTCGGTGACTTCGCTAATTCGGCGCAGGTGGTGATCGATCAATTCATTACCAGCGGTGAACATAAGTGGCAGCGGCTTTGCGGATTGACACTTTTATTACCCCACGGATACGAAGGTCAGGGGCCAGAGCATTCCTCTGCGCGTCTTGAGCGCTTCTTGCAACTGTGTGCGGAGCATAATATTCAGGTTTGTCTGCCTACGACCTCAGCGCAAGTTTTTCATATGCTTAGAAAGCAGGTGCTGTGTCCGCTGAGAAAGCCACTAGTTGTTATGTCGCCTAAGAGTCTACTCAGGCACAAAGAAACTGTGTCGTCGCTGCAAGACCTGGCCGAAGGAAGCTTTCAGGTTATTCTGGATGAGACAGACGAGCTTGATCCACTGAAGATGCGCAAGCTTGTGGTCTGTAGTGGCAAGGTGTACTACGACTTGAGAGCCGAGCGTCGCGAACGTGGTATAGACGATATAGCCATCATTCGTCTCGAGCAACTGTATCCATTCCCGCAAGACGATTTTGAGCAGTGCCTCAAGCAATACAAAAATCTGAGTTCTATAGTTTGGTGTCAGGAAGAGCCGATGAATCAGGGTGCTTGGTATTCAAGTCAGCATCACCTAAGACGACCGATTCAGGAATACTTCCCTAATGTGTATCTGGAATACGTGGGCAGAGAAGCATCTGCTGCGGCGGCAGCGGGTTATCCTGCGCTGCATTTAAGCCAGCAGAAAGAATTCATCGATCAAGCGCTAAGCTAGCTTGCCCACGAAAAATAATTAGAAGGTATAGCAAGGATCAACTATGACTATTGAAATAAAAGCCCCCACATTACCCGAATCGGTACCCGATGGGACTATCGCGAACTGGTATAAGAATGTTGGCGACACGGTATCCCGTGACGAGCTGCTGGTGGACATCGAGACGGATAAAGTCGTTATCGAGGTGGTCTCACCAACCGATGGAACGCTAAAAGAAATTCTAAAGAATGCCGGCGATACAATTGTGAGTAATCAGGCAATCGGCAGTGTATTGCCCGGTAAAGGAAAGGCGGCAGCTAAAGAAGAGAAGGCGGAGCCGGCAACAAGCGCTACCGACGCGCCGGCAGAAGAGACTGCCGCGTCAGATAGTGAGGCGATTATCAGTCCGGCTGCGAAGAAGCTGATCGAAGAGAATAAGTTAGATGGTTCTACTATCGCCGGCAGCGGTAAAGACGGCAGAATCACCAAGGAAGACGTGCTGAATGTGCTCGAGTCGCCTCCAACGCCTGCTTCCGAACCTGCAGCGGCCTCACAGGGCAGTATAGGAATGTCGAAAGAAGGTCGCTTGGAAGAACGAGTTCCTATGAGTCGGCTGCGCGCGAAGGTTGCCGAGCGATTGCTGCAGGCTAGCCAGTCCACTGCGATGTTAACTACCTTTAATGAAGTTAACATGCAGCCGATCATGGAGATTCGCAATCGTTATAAAGCCGAATTCGAGAAAGTCCATGAAGGCACCCGTCTAGGCTTCATGTCATTTTTTGTGCGTGCCAGCACTGAGGCATTGAAGCGCTATCCCGCTGTGAACGCGTCTCTGGATGGCGATGAAATCATCTATCACGGCTATCAAGATATAGGGGTGGCTGTTTCGTCACCGCGTGGCCTGGTAGTGCCGGTGCTGCGTAATACAGACAACATGGGGTTAGCCCAGGTTGAGCAAGAGATTCGTCAATTTGGCGAGAAGGCGCGAGATGGCAAACTATCCATTGAAGAGATGTTAGGTGGTACGTTCACCATTTCTAATGGCGGGGTGTTTGGCTCACTATTGTCGACTCCTATTTTGAACCCACCGCAGACTGCAATTTTGGGTATGCACAAGATACAGGAGCGTCCCATGGCGGTCTCAGGTGAGGTGAAAGTTCTACCGATGATGTATCTGGCACTTTCCTATGATCACAGAATGATCGATGGCAAAGAAGCGGTTCAGTTTCTGGTAACCGTGAAGGACTTGCTAGAGGACCCGACGCGGCTTCTCCTGGAAATATAAACAGAATGCACTGAAGACTAGCTAGCGATTACCTGCCTAGCTATTCATTACTTATCCAATTTAGAGATTGAGAAAGACTTATGTCAAACGAATATGATGTTGTGGTTATCGGTTCGGGCCCCGCGGGTTATGTAGCTGCCATTCGTTGCGCGCAACTGGGTTTCAAGACCGCCTGTATAGAGAAGTGGCTAAACAAAGAAGACAAGACCGTATACGGTGGCACCTGCCTGAATGTGGGATGCATACCTTCTAAGGCCTTGTTAGATAGTTCACACAAATTTGTGGAAGCGCAGGAGCATTTTTCCGCACACGGCATTAGCGTCGGTAAAGTAGCCATAGACGTGCCGGCGATGATAGCGCGTAAAGACAAAGTCGTAGATCAACTTACTTCGGGCATAAAGGGCTTGTTTACCGCCAATAAAGTAGAGGGCATTGAAGGCACAGGTAAGGTTGTAGGGGCTAATAAGGTCACTGTCACCAGCAAGGACGGCAGTCAACAGGAGCTAACGGCGAAGCACATCGTTATAGCCGCCGGTTCTGTGCCAATAGATATCCCGCCCACGCCGATCGATCACGAGACCATCGTCGATTCGACTGGCGCATTGGAGTTTCAAGAAGTTCCAAAGCGCCTCGGCGTTATTGGTGCCGGCGTCATCGGTCTTGAGTTAGGTAGCGTTTGGGCCAGGCTTGGCTCTCAAGTCACTGTGCTGGAGGCGCTGGACGATTTCTTGCCCGTTGTCGATCGACAGATCGCCAAGGAGTCTATGAAGATTCTTAGTAAGCAGGGGCTCGATATCAAGATGGGTAGCCGAGTTACCGGTAGCAAGCTGAGCAAGGGTGCAAAGAAAACCGTCACAGTTGAGTACACTGATAAAGACGGCGAGCAAACAGAAACGTTCGATAAACTGATTGTAGCGGTAGGTCGCCGCCCCTTCACCGAATCTTTATTAGATGCGTCGGTAGGCGTTGAGCTGGATGAGCGCGGATTCATTAAGGTAGATGAGCAATGTGCTACTAACATACCGTCTATCTTTGCGGCTGGAGACGTGGTCAGAGGCCCAATGCTAGCCCATAAGGGTATGGAAGAGGGTGTAATGGTCGCAGAGAGACTTGCCGGCAAGAAGACCCAGGTAAATTATGACTTAGTTCCCTCGGTAATCTATACCCATCCCGAGATAGCCTGGATTGGAAAGAACGAAGAAGAATTGAAAGAGGCAGGTGTTGATTACAATGTCGGTCTATTTCCTTTCGTTGCAAATGGGCGCGCCCTTGCTGCTAACGATGTGGATGGTATGGTCAAACTGCTCGCCGACGCAAAGACCGACAGGATATTGGGCTGCCATATCGTAGGAGCCAGCGCCGCTGATCTACTGCAGCAGATAGTGATTGCTATGGAATTCAGCGCAAGTGCTGAAGACATTGGATTGACGATGTTCTCTCACCCGGCACTTTCAGAAGCCGTTCATGAGGCTGCCCTGGCAGCGAACGGTCACGCAATTCACATTGGGAATCGTAAGCGACGTAAGTAATTTAACCTACGTCGTTACATAGATAGCAGACTAGCTATAAAGCTAAAAGATGGAGCATAAATGAATTTACACGAATATCAGGCGAAGCAACTTTTTGCTGAATACGGACTTCCGGTTTCAGAGGGAATTGCTGTAGACACTGCGGCCGACGCTACCGCTGCGGCGAAGAAGATAGGCGGCAGCAAATGGGTTGTTAAGGCGCAGGTGCATGCGGGCGGGCGTGGTAAGGCCGGCGGTGTAAAACTCGTAGATACGCCTGAAGAGGCCGGGGCTTTCGCCGAGCAATGGCTGGGCAAAAATATGGTGACTTACCAAACTGATGCGGGTGGTCAGCCGGTAAGCAAAATCCTAGTTGAGACTTGCACGGATATCGCTCAGGAGCTGTACTTAGGTGCTGTAATCGATCGCTCTTCAAGGCGTATTGTTTTCATGGCGTCAGTAGAAGGTGGTGTAGAGATTGAAAAGGTTGCTGCGGAAACCCCTGAGAAGATACTAAAAGCGACGATCGATCCACTTACCGGTGCGCAGCCCTATCAGGCGCGAGACCTGGCATTCCGTCTGGGGCTGAAAGGCGGACAGATTAAACAGTTCACGAATCTTTTCCTTGGCCTTGCCAAGCTGTTTCAGGATATGGATCTGGCGCTGCTGGAGATTAACCCTCTGGTCATTACAGACGAAGGAAATCTGCACTGCCTTGATGGAAAGATTAATATCGACGGCAATGCCATGTACCGTCAGCCCAAACTGCGTGAAATGCACGACCCGAGTCAGGACGACGAGCGTGAGGCTCAGGCCGCAGAATGGGAGCTTAACTATGTAGCTCTGGACGGCAATATTGGATGCATGGTAAATGGCGCAGGTTTGGCTATGGGAACTATGGACATAGTTCAGTTGCACGGCGGCAGCCCGGCTAACTTTCTCGATGTTGGCGGTGGCGCAACCAAAGAACGTGTAACCGAAGCATTTAAGATTATTCTTTCTGACGAAAATGTCGCCGCGGTGTTGGTCAATATCTTTGGCGGCATCGTGCGTTGCGACCTTATAGCGGAGGGCGTCATTGGCGCGGTAAACGAAGTGGGTGTTGAAGTGCCAGTGGTGGTTCGGCTCGAGGGAAATAGCGCAGAATTAGGTAGGGACGTTTTGAAGAAAAGTGGATTGAATATTATTGCGGCTACTAGCCTTTCCGATGCAGCTGAAAAAGTCGTTGCGGCGGCCGGAGGTGCAGAATGAGCATATTAGTCGATAAGAATACCAAGGTTATCTGTCAGGGCTTCACCGGTGCCCAGGGTACCTTTCATTCAGAGCAGGCCATCGAATACGGCACGAAGATGGTAGGTGGCGTAACGCCAGGAAAGGGTGGCCAGGTGCATCTAGATCTACCCGTCTTTAATACTGTTCGCGAAGCCTTCGATGAAACCGGTGCCGATGCCTCTGTCATCTATGTTCCCGCCGCATTCTGTAAGGACTCAATTCTGGAAGCCGCGGCTTCGGGCATTAAGCTTATTGTCTGCATAACCGAGGGAATTCCAACCCTGGATATGTTGGTCGCTAAAGAAAAATGCGATCAGTTGGGCGTTCAGCTTATCGGGCCTAACTGCCCGGGCGTCATCACGCCAGGTGAATGTAAAATAGGCATTATGCCTGGGCATATTCACAAGCCGGGTAGGGTAGGTATTGTATCTCGTTCTGGCACTCTGACTTATGAAGCAGTTAAGCAGACCACCGATCATGGCTTCGGGCAATCGTCCTGTGTTGGTATTGGCGGGGATCCGATTCCTGGGTCTAACTTTATCGACATTCTGTCATTGTTTCAGCAGGACGAGCAAACCGAGGCGATTGTAATGATAGGCGAGATTGGCGGTACCGCCGAAGAGGAAGCCGCTGCCTATATAAAGGCTAACGTAAGCAAGCCGGTTGTCGCCTATATTGCAGGCGTGACAGCACCGCCAGGCAAACGCATGGGGCATGCTGGTGCAATTATTTCTGGCGGTAAAGGTACCGCTGATGAAAAATTTGCCGCACTTCAGGATGCCGGTGTTAAGACCGTTCGCAGCCTCGCTGAGATCGGAAACGGTCTTTCTGAAATAACTGGCTGGTAAGCCGCTAGCCAGTTATTTCTCGTTCGAATTTTCCCTCCCGTTACCTCTTCTGCTATTTATCACGGTCATCGCGCTTAACTTTTCTGTTTTAAAAGGTTCTAAAAGCGCGATGTTGTGTGATAGTCTTATTCGAAATTCATGCATAAAATGCTGAATTTAAGGGACTATTTAGTTAGTGGTTTTTGGGCTGCTAACAAGTTCATTCGATTGGTTACGAAGCGTCTCAAACTTTCTCGGTTTGGGTAGATTAGTAACCAATGGTGAGCTTTGTTTCATGGAAAACTGTCGGACACGAGAGATTTAGAAAAATCACGGAATCTCAGACAGTTAATTTACATATCAGGTAACTGGTATTTAGGAAAAAATAGTTTGTCGTGTCTGAATTAGTTGCTGCTCAACTTTCGATCAACAGCAGAAGCTTGATAGTTCAGATCTGATTATTTAACAAGAAAATAGGATGGCACATGAAAAACCGTCGAATTACAAATATGAGTATGACTGCTCTAGCATTGCTCATGTCTTGCATCATGGCTTCGGCTCAGGCTGCGGAAATTCTCGTAGACAGCAGTATTCTTGATCAGGCTATGGACGTTATTGGGGTTAAGAACACCGAAGCTGCCGCAGTGCAGGAAGAAATTAACCGGTTGGCGAATTCAACAAGCTCTACGTTTGAAGATTTCAAGCGTCAAAACGACGCGTTAGAGGCACTGCTAGTGCTCAACGCGGGTTTTCGCAAGTCAGTCTCTATTCAGGAAGAGAATATCGCTACCCTAGATGAGTCGATCGCAAGCGTTGAATCGATTACACGCGAGATTCCACTTCTGATGGAAAAGATGCTTTCAAGCATAGAGCAGTTTGTTGAGCTTGATTATCCGTTCCAGGTAGAAGAAAGAGCCAATCGACTTAGATTTGCCCGTTCTGCCATCGACAATCCGGATGTGTCAATCGCTGAGAAGTTTCGCCAAGTGTTGGTCATGTACCAGACTGAGGCCACCTACGGCAGAACTAACGCGACTTACCCCGATACTATTGAGATCGGCGGCGTAGAGCGTGATGTAAACGTGGTTCGAATCGGCCGCGTAGCCCTGATGTATCAATCTACCGATCGTCAAGTGACTGGCGCATGGGATAACAACGCGCGTCAGTGGGTTGAATTACCGGCTGGCGAATATCGCACGGCTGTACAGAAGGCGATGCGAGTTGCCTCTAATGTGGATGCCCCCAGCATCATTAACCTGCCTGTAGCGGCACCGGAGGCAGCACGATGAGAAATTTAATGAAAATAACAGGCCTAACAGCCACAGCATGTGCTTTTAGCCTCACTGCCAATTTTGCAGCGGCGCAAGGCGCAACATCTCTATCTGCTCTACTTGACTTAGTCGAAAACGATCGAGTGGCAGAATCCGCAGAATACGTGCAGCGTCAGCAGGAATTTGAGCAGAATGCGAATCGACAGGAACAAATTCTGCAGACTACTAACGAGAGAATCACTGAGCAGGAAGCAGAGCAGGGTAGACTCAGTGACCTTTTTGAAGCGAACGAAATCATCATCCGTGACAAGCGTGACATTCTGCGTGATCGTCGTGGTGACTTGAATGAATTGTTTGGCACCCTGCAAGGTGTTGCTGGCGACTTTTTAAGTAATTTTGAAAATTCCTTAATTAGCGGGCAATTTCCAGGCCGTTCAGAATATCTAGAAGACTTCATTGCAAAAGCCGGTAGTACTATCGAGCAGCTGAACCCAGAAGAAATAGAGCGCTTTTGGTTTTACATGCAGCAAGAAGTCGTAGAGTCTGCACGTGTAGCGACCTTTAATGCAGACGTATCGCTGCCTACAGGCGAGACAGTTAATCGCAGCGTAACCAGAATTGGACTCTACAACGTGGTGTCTGAAGGTGAGTACCTAAGTTACGACGGTGATATAGGGCATTTCCAGGTTCTACCTAAGCAACCTGCTGCAGGCATCCTATCGGCCGCCGCCGCTTTGGAAGCTTCTACTGGCGGATTCATTAGCGTCGGCATCGACCCCACGGGTGGTGTTGGTGGGCAGGTGATGGCTAACTTGGTCAACTTTCCATCAGTTGAAGAACAGGTGAGAAACAATTCAGGCACTATCGGATTTATCATCATTGGGGTCGGTGTGGTCGGTATCCTCATTGGCTTCCTCCGACTGCTTATCCTGTCACTTGTTTCTATCAAGGTTCGCGGTCAGCTTAAGAGCGATAAGGCCTCTAAAGGCAATCCTCTAGGTCGTGTGCTACTAGTGGCGGAGTCAAATCCGGCTGCTGATACAGAGACCCTGGAACTGAAGCTAGGTGAGGCTATTCTGCAAGAGACGCCGTCACTGGAAAGCATGCTGACGCTGATCAAGATGATTGCGACTATTGCTCCATTAGGCGGATTGCTAGGTACTGTTACCGGTATGATTCAGGTGTTCCAGCAAATTACTGTATACGGTGCTGGTGATCCAACAATTATGGCTGGCGGTATTTCATCTGCATTGATGACAACGGTGCTAGGTATTGTTGTGGCTATCCCAACAATCTTCATGCACACAGTTGTTAAGAGCCGTGCTGACAATATCATTCATATCCTGGAAGAACAGGCTACTGGAATGATTGCGCAGAAGGCCGAACAGTCAGCTGGATAATCCGGTAAAGCAGAGGAAGATACTATGTATTTTGCATTTCTGGATATTATAGACGCGGTATCACTTTTCATGGCACGAGGCGGTCCTGTTTTAACAGTTATCGCCATGTTGCTCCTGGTTAAGTGGTCACTCGTATTCGAAAGAATCTGGTATCTGAACACTACCCATAAGGCCAATGTGAAGAACACATTGGCCGAGTGGAATGCGCGCGCAGACACCAAGTCGTGGAGTGCTCATCAGATTCGCACTATGATGATTTCAAAGATTTCATTAGACGTACGCAACACATTACCGATCATTGAGGTATTGGTGACGATCTGTCCTTTGTTAGGGCTGATTGGCACGGTAACCGGCATGATCAATGTGTTCTTTGTTATGGCCGTAACCGGTGGTGGTGATGCCAAGTCGATGGCTGGCGGAGTATCTATGGCAACGATTCCGACAATGGCCGGAATGGTTGGTGCTATTTCAGGCATATTTGCATCAAATTACCTGAAAGCGAAAGTAGATCGAGATTTAGAGCTGCTTGAAGATCATCTACCGTTAAGCGACTAATAGTTAATTCAAGGTGAAACCATGAAATCAGGTTTAATGAAGAAAAGGGACGCGGAAGAGGCAGGTGAAATTGATCTCACCCCAATGCTGGACGTCGTATTTATCCTTCTCATATTTTTTATTGTGACGTCGGTATTCGTTAGTGAAGCCGGTATCGAAGTAACCAAGCCAGAAGCATCTACTGCCGAAGGTAAAAAGGGTGACTTGATACTTATCGCCGTGGGTCCATCGGGTGACATCTGGCTCGATGGTGATCAGATCGATCCGAGATTTATTAGGTCTCGTTTCGAGCTGCGCTTGGCCGATGCGCCAAATTCAGCCGTAATTATTCAGGCTGACGGTGACTCTGCCAACGAACAGGTTATGCTTATTTTGGAAGCAGCACGCGAAGCCAATATTTCAGACGTATCCATTTCAGCGGAGGCATAGACTATGATAGTAATTAGATGGGCTCTATCCATGGTAATGGCAGCTGGTATCACTCTGGGGCTGTTCTATTTTATGCAGGCCTTGATCGCGACAGGAGCGCAGCTCGATCAGCGCGTAACAGTTGTGAAGATTGTTGATGCTACGATGCCCGAGATTGAACTGGAAGTTCTCGAAGAAATTGATAAGCCTGAGCCGATTCAGGATGACACGGAAGTTGTGGAAGAAGTGCCTGATAGACAAGTCAATTTGTCGGACGGTCCTTCTCTGAACATCGAGCGTGCCTCAATAGAACTCGATACTGGCTTACAACTCAGCAACGCATCTATTTCGGCAACCGATGGTGACTTTTTGCCACTCGTAGCTATTGCACCACAATATCCGACACGGGCCGCACAGCGCGGAATCGAAGGCTGGTGTCTGGTAAGTTTTACGGTGAATGGCCTGGGGAATGTGGAAGAAGAAAGCATTGTAGTGGTTGATGCAGAACCGAGTAATATTTTCGACCGATCTTCTATACGAGCGGCGACACGCTTTAAGTTTCAGCCCCGAGTAGTAGATGGGCAAGGGGTCGCTGTCGAGGGTGTGCAGTACGTGTTTCGCTATGAACTCGAGGATAATTAACAATGAGAATACTCAACAAGCTTAAGCTGGGATTTCTCGCAGCTGTACTTAGCGTGGTCTTGTTGCCTTCGCAGTTTGTTATGGCTGGTGAAGAACAGAGAGCTCCACCAGAGGCAAGATCTGCGGGCACTCTTGGTCCGGCGGTAATGCGCGCAATATCTGAGATTCAGGAATTGATGCAACCGGAAGACGAAGAGGATGAGCCTGATCTTGTTCAAGCCAAAATCGAGCTAGATGACCTCTATGAACGCCGTTTCGCGCGTATGAACGATTTTGAGAAATCTACCCTTCTTAACTTCTACACGAACTACTATCTCAATATAGAAGATTATCCAGGCGCAATTGGCATCTTTATACAGATGCTTGAGATCGAAACTCTGCGTGCCGATATCAGATTACGTACTCACCGCTCTCTAGGGCAGCTGTATGCGTCTGAAGAAGATTGGCAGGGCTCTATCGATAACTACGAGCAATGGCGCAATCTGTCGGATACCGAAGATGAAATTGTTTATCGTGGCCTTTCCTATGCCCATTACCAGTTAGAGAACTTCGAAGAAGCCAAGCCTTTTTGGATAGCTCGTATGGAGTTGCTGCTAGATGCCGGCGAGACTTTAGAGCGCGAAGACTATGCTTATCTCAATGGTCTGTATTTTACGCTTGAAGACTTCGAGTCCGCTCTGGAGCTCACGAAGACAATGATAGTGTTGTACGATAATAAGACCGATTGGCAGAATCTAAGCGCTATCTATGCCGGTCTGGAGAACGATGACCGAGGCCTACAAGCATTGAATCTCTATTATCTAAAAGGGATGATGGACGATGACACGCGCTTTATTAATCTTGCGCAGTCACTAGCAGGTGTTGACCTTCCGTATACTGGAGCGAAGATCTTGAGCGAAGGTCTCGAGAAAGAAATCGTAGAAACCGACGAAGAGAACCTGACTCGACTTACTCAGATGCATCTGATGGCGAACGAGTTCGATGACGCGTTAGAGCCTGCGATGGCGGCAGCAGAGGCAGACGAGACAGGTAACGGCTACGATACATTGGGCTATATACGCTACGTACTCCGTGATTATGAAGGCGCTGCAGAGGCGTTTCGTGAAGCGATCGATAAGGGCGACCTCAATGATCGTTCCGATACTCTAATGTTTCTGTCCAGGGCGATGCTTGAGATGCAGAAATTTGATGAGGCTGAGGAAGCTGCAAGAGATGCTGCCGATGCTGGCGATGAGCGAGGGCGCAAATCTGCGCAGGACTTCATGCGCGCTATTGATGGCCGCCGCTCGTACTACGCGACCATTTCTAGCCGAAAAGCTGATGCTATCGATTTCTATCAGCCGTATCCGCCACTTCAATAGCATATTGCAGTGCAGGGCAGCTTGAAAAACTAGGCTAAGCCCCCATAAATAGAACCCAATCATGTAGCGAATGCTACAGATTGGGTTTTTTTTTGAGAGCAGATACAGTCCCAGACGGCAGAATAGACGAGGAAAGATAGATGGCTACAAAAACCGCAGAAACCAGAGGATTTGAGACGGAAGCTAAACAGCTCCTTCACTTGATGATTCACTCTCTCTATAGCAATAAGGAGATTTTCCTAAGAGAGCTCATATCTAACGCCTCCGATGCGGCAGACAAGCTCAGATTCGCTGCATTGTCTGAGCCCGACTTACTCACTAGTGGTGGTGAGCCTCAGGTTCAAATAGATTTTGATGCCAAAAAGAATACCCTAACTATCAGCGATAGCGGCATCGGCATGACACGGGATGAAGTGATCAGCAATCTGGGTACTATTGCGAAATCGGGCACAGCTCAATTCCTTGAGTCGCTCACCGGCGACCAGAAGAAAGATTCGCAACTCATAGGACAGTTTGGTGTTGGCTTTTACTCGGCCTTCATCGTTGCGGATGAAGTCGAAGTATTGACCCGCAAGGCGGGAACCCCCGAAGACGAAGCGACTCTATGGATCTCAAAGGGCGAGGCAGACTACTCCATTGATGCGGCAACGAAAGCCACGGCCGGCACGCAGATCACGTTACACCTTAAGGATGAAGAGAAGGAATACGCGGAAAGCTACCGCTTGCGTAGCATAGTGAAAAAATATGCTGACCATATCTCCATCCCAGTGTTGATGGAGAAAGAGAACTTCGCGGCAGAAGAGGCTGATGATGCTGAGGGCGCGGCGGAGAAAACCCACCGAGAAAGAATACGAAGCAGTAAACCAAGCGAAGGCGCTATGGACGCGTTCGCGCAAAGATGTAAAAAAAGAAGAATATAAGGAATTCTACAAGTCTGTCAGTCATGACTTCGAAGACCCTTTGGATTGGAGTCATAACAAAGTCGAGGGGAAGCTTGAATATACGAGCCTGCTCTATGTGCCTGCTCGCGCTCCCTATGACCTGTGGAACAGGGATTCTGCAAGTGGCCTAAAACTTTATGTTCAGCGCGTTTTTATTATGGACGACGCCGAACAATTTCTTCCGCTGTACCTGCGCTTCATGAAAGGCGTAGTCGATTCCAATGATATTTCCTTGAATGTTTCGCGTGAAATATTGCAAAAAGACCCGGTTGTCGATTCCATGCGCAGCGCACTGACCAAGCGCGCCCTGGACATGCTAGAAAAGATGCGCAAGAAGGACAAGGATAAATACAATAAGTTCTGGAACGAATTTGGTCAGGCCTTGAAAGAAGGGCCGGCGGAAGATGCTAGCAACAAGGAAAAAATTGCGAAGTTACTACAGTTCACCACAACTCATTCCGACGCCGATGCCCAAGATCAGAGTTTAGAAGACTATGTGTCACGTATGAAGGAGGGTCAAGAAAAGATCTACTTCCTCGTTGCCGAGTCTGCAAAAGCAGGCAGAAATAGTCCTCATCTCGAAATTTTTCGCAAGAAGGGTATCGAAGTGATACTAATGCATGATCGCATCGATGAATGGCTGATGAGTCATCTGCAAGAGTTTGATGGGCGTCAGTTCCAGGATATTACCCGTGGCGAATTAGACCTTGGCAAGCTAGAGGACGATGAGGACAAAGAAGTACAAGAGAAGACCGAGAAAGAATTCGGAAAACTGGTAGAGCGCATTAAGGAAGATCTAGGCGACAAAGTGAAAGAAGTGCGCCTAACTCATCGATTAACAGATTCGCCGGCATGCTTGGCGGTAGATGATTTTGATATGGGTATGCAGATGCGCAAGATAATGGAGGCATCGGGGCAGGCAGTACCTGAGACCAAACCCATCTTCGAGGTCAACCCAACTCACCCTCTGGTAGTCAAGTTGGACCAGGAAAAAGATGAGGATCGTTTTAGCGACATCGTATCGATATTGTTCGGTCAAGCCGGGCTAGCGGATGGTGTACAGCTGGAGGATCCTGCGGATTTTTCCACGCGACTCAATAAGCTATTGTTAGAGCTGGTGGACTAGGTCTAGGCTTAGCTCTGAAAGAGCGTCGCAGAAGCTGTTGCTCACTGTGACGCTCTTAACTATCTCGACTTACATCTGTTCCAGAGTTTCTATTCCAAGAAGACCGAGGCCTTGTTGCAGCGTAGCAGCTGCGAGAGCGCTTAGCGCCAGTCGCGAATCTCGCAGTTCGGGCTCGGCTTTAAGTATCGGGCATGACTCATAGAAACGCATGAACAAGTCCTGCGAGTTCATAGAGGTAACTGCAGAGAAAATTCGGGTAGCAATCCCGTGCAACCATGTCGACAATTTCAGGCAGCTGCAATATTTTCAATAGTAGATTTCTCTCAGCCGCTTCTTTAGCAGTTGTGATCTGTATGTTTTCCAGTCCCGATTCCTGCTTTCTCAGGATGCTGCGAATTCTTGCGTAGGCATACATCAGGTAGGGAGCAGTATTGCCTTCGAAGGACAGCATGCTAGACCAATCGAAGACATAGTCGCTCGTTCTGTTCTTTGACAGGTCTGCGTATTTAACTGCGGCAATGCCGACTTTTTCTGCTATTTCTGAGTAGGCTGCGTCCTCTAATCCCGGGTTCTTTTCGGCTACTAATTCATGCGCACGCCGAATAGCTTCGTCTAAGAGGTCTACGAGTTTTATGGTATCTCCCGAGCGCGTCTTGAACGGGCGTCCATCTTTTCCCATCATCGTGCCGTAGGCGATATGTTCTAGCGAAATATTTTCGGAGGCAAACCCTGCTGCGCGCGCAACGGCAAATACTTGTTGAAAGTGAAGTGACTGTCTTGCGTCTACGACATACAAGGAGCGGTCGGCTTGTAAAGTAAACGACCGGTAGGCAACAGCGGCGAGATCAGTAGTAGCGTAAAGATAGCCCCCGTCTGTTTTCTGAATGATAACTGGCAGTGGCTCACCATCTTTGCCAGTGAACTCGGGCAGGAACACGCAGCGCGCGCCATCGGAAACAGAAAGCAGGGCGGCGTCTTCTAATTTCTTAACCACTCCCTCCAGTTCTTTATTGTAGAAACTTTCGGCCTTAAGATCTTTACGGCTCAGGGTAACGTTAAGCTTGTCGTAGACTGCCTGACAGTGCTTCAGTGATTCATCGATGAACAGTTGCCAGGCGGTTAGATGCTCCTCGTCACCACCCTGCAGCTTAACCACGCTAGAACGCGCGATATTCGCAAATTCCGGATCCTCATCGAAGCGCTGCTTCGCTGCCCTATAGAAGGATTCAAGATCGGCGAGCTGTGTCGGTAAATCTCCTTGTGCTTCGCCTAGCTCTCGCATATAGGAGATCAACATGCCAAATTGAGTACCCCAATCGCCCACGTGATTCTGTCTAATTATTTCGTGGCCCTGTCTTTCGAGAACGCGAGCTAGGCAGTCTCCGATTATCGTTCCGCGCAAATGTCCCACGTGCATTTCTTTAGCTAAATTCGGGGAAGAGTAGTCGACAACAATTTTCTCTGGCGTATCGGCTGGCGGGATCAGTTTCCCCAGGTCGCCCTCGATCTCATTGGCGCGTTGAATCAACGCGGCATCGGACAGGTGAATGTTGATAAAGCCTGGACCGGCAACCTCGAGCCTCTCGATGAGGGGGCTAGATTGGGCTGCGATCGCCTCGACTACTAGATTGGCTAGCTCTCTGGGTTTGCTGCCAATTTTCTTGGCGACCGACATGACGCCATTGCTCTGGTAGTCGCCGAACTCCGGTTTAGAAGCGGTGATGACATTGGGGTCGCAATTTTCGAGGCCAGAGGCTTCGCTTAGTGCGTCGCCGGCGATCTGACTCAGTGTTAGTTTCAGGGTATTCATGGATTTAGACATGTGCAAAAAGGAGAGAATTGTACACCATTATTCGAGGCGCAGATTGGTGTAAGATACCTAAACTCCTAATTTTCTCACCCTAGCCAGAGGAAGGCCGTGAATAGCGAAAGTAATGCCAGTGATGGCGTGCAGTTGGTAAGAGTTGAAAAGGCCTATATTGGCCAGCGCCTCGATAACTTCCTGATTAGACAGCTTAAGGGCGTGCCCAGAACACGCATATACCGAATAATTCGTCGGGGCGAAGTTAGAGTCAACAAGAAGCGCTGTAAGCCAGAGCACAAGCTGGAGATGGGTGATGAGGTGCGTATTCCGCCGTATACGTCCAAGTACAGCCCGCAGGTCGGAAAACCAAGCCCAGCGCTGCAGGAGTTCCTCTTAGGCAGCATCCTCTTTGAAAATGACCAGTTACTGGTGATAAATAAACCTGCAGGTATGGCTGTTCATGGGGGTACCAGTGTGGCTATGGGCTTGATCGAAGCACTGCGTCAGTGCAAACCCGAATGGGCTGATCTCGAGCTTGCTCACAGAATCGATAGGGCCACGACTGGATGTCTTGTCGTAACTAAAAACTCGATTATTTTGAAGCATATACAGCGTGAACTTAAAGCAAAAAATGTTAAAAAGCATTACCTGGCCTTGGTACATGGAATCTGGCCAGAATCGCTAGAGGTGGTCGCTGCGCCACTGCAAAAAGACCCGGTTGGTGATAGTGAGCGTATTGTTCGGGTGCTGGACAGTGGCAAGCCGTCCCTGACTCGCTTCGCTGTGAAGCAGCGCTTCAAGGGGGCTACCCTGCTTGTGGCTATGCCTGAAACTGGCCGTACCCATCAGATTCGCGTCCATTGCCAACATTCCGGACACGGCATAGTAGGGGATGACAAATACACGGCGAAGGCGAAAAATGCCGCCCTGGAGAAGGTCAAAAACCTCTGTCTGCATGCGTGGAAAATCGAATTTGATATGCCGAATGGCGCCGCGGCGGTAAGTGTGCAGGCGCCAATACCAAATCAACTAGATGCTCTGCTTCTAAAATTGGACAAAAGTGATTAAATACAGGTAGTTGAATCAGTTATTCATAGTGCCGACCTTTACATAAATCTTTGACAGATGGCGGCCATACGCCTATTATGCGCGCCTGATGTCAGATAGCTCTATTCCAGCCTACGCAGACACCCGTAAGATCTTCCTCCAAGAGGGGAATATCAGTGGAACTTTGAGTTTAGACAGACTGCCTCGATTCTGTAATAGTCTAGCGGATAAGAACGGTTCTGTGTCGATTGAGCTGAAATTTTCACTCAATAACGCGAAAGAGCGGCTAATCTCCGGAAGTCTGCAGGCCGAGGTAAATGTTTTCTGTCAGCGCTGTCTAAAACCTCTAGCTATAGCGCTTGCGGACGACATAAATCTGGCACTGGTGAGAGATGAAGAGGCGGCTAAGCAATTAGACGCGGAATTGGATCCCTGGATTTGCGAGGATCATAAGCTGGACTTGGCCGAAATGGTCGAAGAACAGTTGATACTTTGTATGCCCCTGGTGAGTTACCACGATAGTGGTGACTGCGTTAGTTTAAAGAATTATGTGTCGGGCGCGCACATTGAGGAGGACGCAGCTCGCTCCGCCCCTAAAGAAAGCCCGTTTGCAGTGCTTAGATCGCTTAAAGATAATGACTCAAGCACTTGAAATATCTAACAAAGAATTTGTATTAGGAGACTGAAATGGCAGTTCAAAAAAGCAAGGTCACCCGTTCACGGCGTGGCAAGCGACGAACTCACGATTCCCTCACGGGACCGACCTTATCCACGGATCAAACCACCGGTGAAATTCACCGTCGTCACCATGTAACGGCTGACGGATTCTACAAAGGCAAGAAAGTACTGGATCTAGGCGAAGACTAGAGCTCTGAGCCTTGAGTTTTTCTAAGCGCATAGCCATCGATGCTATGGGCGGAGAAGGGGGGGTTAAGGTTACCCTTCCTGCCGCTTTGCATGCCCTCGAATTAAATTCCGATCTCTCTATCTGTCTGGTTGGCGATAAAAGCCAGATGCAACCCTATCTTAAGTCTACTTCGTCCGCTCTTCTTGACCGAATTCAGGTGGTTCACACCCTGGATGTAGTTCGTGATGAGGACAATCCCTCTCATGTGCTGCGTAACGGCAAATCATCCTCTATGTACATGGCTGTCGAGTTACTGCAGTCAGAGCGCGTAGGGGCGATGGTGAGTGCCGGGAATACCGGCGCACTGTTGATGATTGGTAGACATCTGCTAAAGACCATTAGTGGTATCCAAAGACCAGCAATTGTCGCCAGCATCCCTGGGGCCACTCGTCAGTGTTTTCTATTAGACGTGGGCGCCAATCTAGAGTGCAACGCCCAGCAATTGTTTGAATTCGCCGTTATGGGCTCTGTGCTGGCCGAATCGCTACAGGGAGAGGTCGCCAGCGTTGGCTTATTAAATATCGGCTCTGAGCAGTTCAAGGGCACTGACGACGTCCGCGAGGCCGGATTGTCTGATGGATAGATGCCCCGCGTTTGACTATGTCGGCTTCATTGAGGCGAATGAACTATTTGAGGGGAAGGCAGACGTCGTAGTATGCGATGGCTTTGTAGGTAATGTAACGATTAAGACTAGCGCCGGGGTAGCCAATGTTGTGAAAAGGCTACTTTCTTCTCAGGTATTCCTTGATGCGGCCAGTGCCTCCGAAGATGGAAGCGCCGCAAAGCTGATGCGTATCCTCAGCGATCAGATCAATCCGCACCGGTTCAACGGAGCCAGCCTGCTAGGCCTGAAGGGCAGCATAATAAAGAGTCATGGCAATGCGACGATAGAAGGATTTGCCTACGCGATTCAGCAGGCCGTCAGAGAGGCCGAGAACGCGGTACCTGAATTGATAAGGGAAAAAGTAGCTGCCATTATTGCAGCCAGTTAAGGGCGCTCAGACGGCGCTGGTGGGCAATCATACTAATAAGAACCAAGTAAGGATCGAATCAAAATGAAGAATCTTGGCTTTGTCTTCCCTGGACAGGGATCTCAGAAGGTAGGGATGTTAGCCGACCTGGCGTCTAGTTTTGCCCTGGTCGAAGAGACTTTTAGCGAGGCATCGGCGGCGCTAGGAGAGGACCTTTGGCAAATAGTGCAGCTTGACGCGCAGCAGAAGCTAAATCAGACAGATATCACTCAGCCCGCGCTGCTTGCCGCATCCGTTGCCATCTGGCGGGTTTGGCAGAGCCTGGATGGGCCGCAGGCGGCGATTCTGGCCGGGCACAGCCTGGGCGAGTACTCCGCTCTGGTCTGCTCTGGTGTTTTGCCTTTTGCTGATGCCGTCCAGCTAGTGCATCAACGGGGACGCTTCATGCAGTCTGCCGTGAGCACCGGCTCTGGAAAGATGGCGGCAATCGTTGGTCTGGACGATGAGAAAATAGCGCTGCTATGCGAGCAGGCCAGTGACGGACAGCTTGTATCTCCAGCTAATTTCAACTCACCGGGGCAAACGGTTATCGCCGGTGATGCAGATGCCGTCGGACAGAGCCATGGCCCTTTGCAAGGAGGCTGGTGCGAAGCGAGCTCTGCCATTGAACGTTAGTGTTCCTTCGCACTGTGCGTTGATGAGACCTGCGGCAGAAAAGCTACAGGCAGAATTAGATAAAGTTGAATTTGGGAAAGCGCAAATTCCCGTGCTGCAAAATGTCGATGCACAAACTAGCGCCGACCCTAAAGTGATAAAGAAAAACCTAATAAAACAGCTGTATGCCCCTGTCCTGTGGGTAGATTCTATAAAAGCTATGCGTGAGTCTGGCATTGAGAAAATCATAGAATGTGGGCCAGGCAAAGTCCTGAGCGGTCTTATCAGGCGAATCGAACCGGACATTGCTTGCTCCGCTGTCGATGAGAGTGCGAGCCTGAGAGGCGCAATTGAAGCAGCTTCCGCCTAGTACGCAGCAACATAGTGTAAGCGAAGTGAATAATTTTAGTGAGAAGGGAAGAAACATGAATGATTCTATGACAGTCGCTCTGGTAACTGGCGCGAGTCGGGGCATAGGCCAGGCCATAGCTCTGAACTCTCGGCAACCGCGGTTTTACCGTAGTCGGTACCGCGACCTCTGAGTCCGGTGCGGCGAACATAAGCGCCTACCTCGCTGAGCACTCGATCAGGGGTGAGGGGATGTGTCTCGACGTGTCCTCGGATGAGTCTGTCGCGGCCCTTATGGAGAATATTGCTGTGAAATACGCTCTACCCACGGTGTTGGTAAATAATGCCGGCATCACTAAAGATAATCTGCTGATGCGGATGAAGGTGGATGAGTGGTCAGATGTTATCGATACTAACCTCAGTTCCATGTATCGGCTGTGTAAGGCCTGTGTCAAAGGCATGACCAAGGCCCGCTGGGGGCGAATCATTAATATAAGCTCTGTAGTTGGCTCCAGTGGCAACGCCGGGCAGACGAATTACGCGGCCTCGAAGGCGGGTATTGAGGGCTTTAGTCGTGCTCTCGCTAAGGAAATCGGATCCAGAGGCATAACGGTGAACGCTGTCGCGCCAGGCTTTATCGAAACCGATATGACCAAAGATCTACCGCAGAAGCAAGCTGAAGCCCTGTTGTCTTCGATTCCTCTTGGTCGACTTGGGCAGCCAGAGGAAATCGCCGCAATGGTGGGATTTCTGGCCTCCGATAGTGGGGCCTATATCACTGGTGAAACCCTGCATGTGAACGGCGGCATGTATATGGCGTAGTTCTAAGTTATTGAGTATTTATAAGGGTTTATGGAGCGAGGCTTATTTTTGAATTTAGACATTACATCGGATTGAAATAGAGGTAAACTTGCGTCCTGAATTATTCGCTGGGTATCTGCGAGGTCTGCGAAGAGCACCAAAATGGTGAAAATAATGGTGGTTAGAATGTGCATTATCCACCTAAACAATCGAAAGAAGGGCTGTTTGACAGGCCACTGGCAACACCGCTAGAAATACAGTATTAGGAGCTAATAATAGATATGAGTAGCATTGAAGAGCGCGTTAAGAAAATTGTCTGCGAACAGCTAGGCGTAAAGGAAGACGAAGTAAAACCTTCTGCTTCATTTGTGGAAGATTTAGGCGCTGATTCTCTAGATACCGTAGAATTGGTAATGGCATTAGAAGAGGAATTCGAGACTGAAATTCCTGATGAAGAGGCTGAAAAGATTACTACTGTTCAATTGGCCTGTGACTACATCAACTCACACCTGTAACACTGAACAACAGCACGAAACAGAGCTACTCTAGTTTATTCTCGAGTAGCTTTTGTTTATCTGGCGTTTGTTGTTTTTAGTCAGGAGATCACGCATTGAGTAGCAGAAGAGTAGTGGTGACTGGGCTTGGTCTCATCACTCCAGTCGGGAATGAAGTCGAATCCGCATGGAACGCCATCAAAAATGGTCAGTCTGGTATCAATGAGATTGAGAATTTTGATACCTCCGACTTCAGTACTCAATTTGGCGGCACGGTCAAAAATTTTGACTGTACGGACTATATGTCTGCGAAAGAAGCCAGGCGCATGGATATATTCATGCACTACGGTATCGCGGCAGGGGTTCAGGCAATTGAGGATGCCGGAATTGATGAAACCAATCTTGACCCGAAACGTGGCGGCGTCGCTGTAGGTTCAGGAATCGGCGGAATCGGAAGTATCGAAGAAACCACCCTCATCATTCAAGAATCAGGTCCCCGAAAAGTTTCCCCCTTCTTTGTCCCAGGCTCAATCGTCAATATGGTTGCCGGCACACTGTCGATTCGATTTGGATTGCAGGGGCCGAATATTGCCGTGGTTACTGCCTGTACTACAGGCACTCATAACATCGGCCTTGCGGCGAATATGATCGCAAACAATCAGGCCGACGTCATGGTGGCGGGTGGCGCCGAGATGGCGACCACTCCGGTAGGGCTAGGCGGCTTCTGTGCTGCGCGAGCACTCTCACAGAGAAACGATGACCCACAGCGTGCCAGTCGACCTTGGGATAGAGACCGCGATGGATTCGTGCTCAGTGACGGCGCCGGCATTATGGTTCTAGAAGAATACGAGCATGCCAAGAATCGCGGCGCAAAGATCTATGCCGAACTAGTCGGTTTTGGTATGAGCGGTGATGCTTATCATATGACTTCGCCTTCTGAAGGCGGAGCGGGTGCAGCGCAGTGCATGGACAATGCCTTGCTTAGTGCCGGTCTCAATGCGGCAGACATCGATTATGTAAATGCACATGGCACTTCAACCATGGCTGGTGATATAGCCGAAACCCAGGCAATCAAAACTGTCTTTGGTGAGCATGCTAAGAAACTCGCCGTTAGTTCTACCAAGTCGATGATCGGGCACCTGTTAGGCGCATCTGGTTCGGTCGAAGCAATCGTCTCTGTTCTGACATTACGCGACCAGGTGATTAGTCCAACTATTAATCTGGAAAATCCAGACGAGGGATGCGATCTAGATTACGTCCCGAATGAAAGCCGCGAACAGGAAGTCAATGCAGTGCTTTCAAATTCATTTGGATTCGGTGGCACCAACGGCAGCCTGATTTTCTCTCGGCTAAAATAGCCTACTTCATTAATGTCTGGCGTACCCTTGCAAAGTTTAGTAAACGGACAGCAAGCGGATCACATATCAATTCACGACCGTGGCTTCCAATACGGAGACGGTTGTTTCGAAACCATTCGAGTTCTAGCTAATAAGCCCATACTCTGGCAGCAGCACCTGAGTCGTCTTAAGCGCGCTTGTAGACTTCTCTATCTGGAAGTGGATTTCGATTTGCTTGATAAGGACCTGTCACAGTTATTAGAGACTAATCAGTCCTCGGACGTTATTCTGAAAATCATTATTACGCGGGGAGAGGGTGGTCGCGGTTATGCTCCAGGTTCTAGTTCCAGCTGTACCCGTGTCCTGCAGTTAAGTAATTATCAAGCGCCGACTATACGCAAAGCAGCGAAGATCATGCTTTGTAGGCATGGGCTTTCTGCGAATACAATGCTGGCAGGTATTAAGCATTTGAATCGCTTGGATCAGGTTCTGGCAAGCAGAGAAATACCGGATAGTTTTGATGAAGGGCTCTGTTTGGATCAGCAGGGGTATATAGTAGAAGGCTGCAAGAGCAATCTAATGCTTTGCATAGATGATGAGCTTATAACGCCCGATCTGAGCAGCTGCGGAGTTGAGGGAGTTATGCTTGAGCAGCTGATTGAATCCTATGCTGGGAGAGGCTACCCCGTTGCAAGAAAGAAGATTAACCTGAAGCAACTGCAAATGGCGGATGAGCTATTCCTCTGTAATAGCGTCTTCGGAGTCTGGTCAGTCGCTGAAATCTACAACGCGGACTTTGAGCTATATTGGAAATCCAATAGAGATGAAGGTCAATACACGTCGGCTGCAATAGACTGGGCGAACGAGATATTCCGAGTCGGCAATTGAAATGAACACACGTAATATTCTTATAGTAGGGGCCACGATCCTGGCGATTTTTACCAGTATTGCGACCATTAGCTATAGCGCCCTGTTTGCGGAAATAGATCTGGCTGCTAATAGTGCCGCGCCACAGGCTCCGGTAAAGATAGAGATTGTTGCCGGCAGTTCGCTCTCCCGTGTGGCTGCCGAACTCGGGGAGGCTGGCTTCTTGCGCAGCCCGATAATTTTCAAACTTATGGCTAGAGTACGGGCGTAGAGAATAGTATTCGAACCGGTGAATACGAGCTCCAGCCAGGGATTACCCCGGTTCAGTTGCTAGATAAGATCGTTAACGGTGAGTCGGTGCAGTACCGAATAACCTTGGTCGAAGGTTGGACTTTTGAGCAAGCTCTGCAGGCTATCTGGAGCGCGGACAATATAGTACCGAGTCTTGACGGGCTGAGCATGGCCGAGGTGTCGGCGAGCATGAACCTCGGTCGCGAGAACCCGGAAGGACTGCTCTACCCGGATACCTATTTCTATACCAAAGGCACTTCAGATATAGAATTACTGCTAAGAGCAAGCGAGAAATTGAACACAGTCTTGAGTGATGCCTGGGCAGCACGCCTGGGCGCATTGCCTTATGCCGATCAATATGAAGCTCTTACCATGGCGTCGATAATAGAGAAGGAGTCTGCCAGCAATAGCGAGCGCGGCCTGATCGCGGCAGTCTTCGTAAGTCGTATGGAATTGGGTATGCGCTTGCAGTCCGATCCTACCGTGATCTATGGAATGGGTGATCGATACGCCGGAAATATTCGCCGTGAAGATTTATCCGAGCAGACTCCCTATAATACTTACCGTATCGGTGGACTGCCGCCGACCCCGATTGCCCTGAGCGGAGAGGAATCGATAGTGGCCGCATTGAATCCGGAACAGACTGACTATTTATATTTCGTTGCAAAGGGGGATGGCAGTCATCATTTTTCTCGCACACTTGATGAGCATAATGCTGCGGTACGCGAGTATCAATTGCAGATTGCTAATTAAATGAGCGCATTGAACGGTGTCGGCTATTCCAAGGGTAACAAAAGATATGGCAGATAAACGCGGGCTCTTCCTCACCTTAGAAGGCGCAGAAGGTGTGGGCAAGAGCACCAATATTGGGTTCATCACCGCGCATCTTGAGGAGAATGGAATTGAGTATATTCTCACCAGAGAGCCGGGTGGAACATTAATTGCGGAGGAAATACGCGAGCTTCTGCTGGCCGTCCATGACGAGCCCATGTCTGAGCTAAGCGAGCTGTTGCTGGTATTCGCCGCACGCGCTCAACATATTGAAGCGCAGATAGAGCCAGCACTTGCTGCCGGAAAGTGGGTAGTCTGCGACCGCTTTACGGATGCAACCTTTGCCTATCAAGGCTATGGTCGGGGTCTGAGCCTGGAAAAGATAGAACAGCTGCAAGCCATGGTGCAAGGAACACTGCGCCCGGACCTCACCATTATCCTGGATCTAGACCCGTCGGTAGGCATGGAAAGAGCCAGTAATAGGGGTGAGTTGGATAGAATCGAACAGGAGCAGCAGAGTTTTTTCCATCGTGTCAGGCAGGGATATTTGGATATAGCGAAAGCGGAGCCGGAGCGCTGCTCTGGTAATCGACGCGTCGAAGCCCCTGGAACAGGTAAAACTAGATCTCTTGAAGGCCCTCAAACAGGGACTCGCGAAGTTCGCATAATACGAAAACAGCCTATGAATGAGTCAACGTTTTCAACCAATAGCTTTTCCGCACCTTTGCCTTGGCAGCTAGATCAATGGTTGCAGCTCAGCCGAGCTTTCGCCGCAGCCCAGATGGCACACGCCTACTTGCTTGCTGGTAGCGAGGGCCTGGGTAAATCTCTGTTCGCGGAGAGTTTCGCTAGAACCATGCTCTGTCTTAAGCCAACTACGAAAGAAGTTGCGGGCAAAGAGGTAAGGGTTTCCTGCGGAGAGTGTGCTAACTGCCTGAAAGGCGGAGCAGGCAACCACCCAGATATTGTTCAGATCGAAGTGGAGGAGGGTAGCAAGAATATCAAGATCGACCAGATACGCTGGCTGTCTGAATTTGTGATACGCAGCAGTCATTCTGGTGGAGCGAAAGTTGCGATAATTCAGGACGCTCATCTACTCAACGGCAATGCCGCCAATGCACTGCTAAAGACCTTGGAAGAGCCCAACAAGCAGACCCATCTGCTTCTTGTCTCCGATCATCCTGGCCGGTTAGTGGCGACCGTTCGCAGTCGCTGTCAGAAGCTCAATTTCCAAACGCCTCAAGCGAGTGTCGCTAAAGACTGGCTGGAAGCTATTCTTGGCGGTAGCAATATCGAAGCACTTCTCGAAGCCAGTGATATGAGGCCGCTTACTGCGTTACGGCTAGCCGGTGGTGATTGGATGGAGGGTAGAGCGCAGTTTCTACAGAGCATCTGCGACATGAAGCTAGGAAAAAAATCGACGCAGCAAGCCTTGGCATTGACTCCGAAAATTGGAGAATCGGATGTTTTACTGCACTTGTCAGCCTTCTTGTCTAAACTAATTAAATACTGTCTGACTGGAAGCGCGGTGCGCGATGACGACCCGGCCTTTTCAGGCTTGTACTCGCTACTTAAACCCAGTAACGATCAACAGATCACGCAGTCGGTAGCCAGTTCGCTTGCCCTGTTCTATACAGAAGTTGAGCTAGCAAGAAAACAACTCGCTTCGGCCAGTAACCCAAATCCGCAGCTAATCATGGAGTCTATTCTCTGGCGATGGAGTCAGTTGGAACTTAGCTAGATTTCATTTAGACAGCCCTGCGGCTGTAGCTAAATACATCACCGCAACGGACTGCAGTCATCATCATAAACCCAGATAGTAACCCTCAAACCCGAATACTCTCAGTGCGCATCGATAGCCTTAGTGTATTGCAGATGTCGTATATGCCATTCTTAAACAATGGTGGGCTTTTCATCTCTGTTGCACAGCCTCATATTGGAGCTGCTGGAAGAAGAGGTATGGGGAACAGAGAAAGCACAGTAAGTGTTGAAGGCGCAGAAGACAGAACCAGTAAATTGCTAGAGACTTATCAATTCAACCACGTCGTTTGTCTGGTGTTGCAGTTGCCGGACGCATCAGAAAAATTTTGTACCCTCGCAACAGTGGCCTGGGTAACGCCAGTGAGCTTGCGTGAGGGAAAAAGTAGGGGCATAGGCTTGCAGTTTCACAAGGCTGATCGAGGGCTTCGCCGCGCGATAGAATCGAGGCTCAACACGCAACTCGCAGCAGGTGCAGGTATCTCGCTACGCTCTCAGACTTTGTAGCAGACAAGCTTGGTTATTTCGGGCTAGCTAGACGCTTATATCGAAACACCCTCAACGATGCGCTTTGCTATAGCTAGGCTGGCAGTAAGCCCAGGGGATTCGATGCCGAACAACTGCGTCAAGCCATGAAGACCATGGACGCTTTGGTCTTGTATTATAAAGTCTGCCGGTGGTTCTCCGGGCCCTGCCAGTTTAGGTCGAATTCCTGCGTAGGCAGGTTTTAGGTCGCCGGCTTTAATGGCAGGAAAATACGAGGCGATACTTTTCGCAAATACTTCTGCCTTGTCTGCTTCGATTTCAAATTTCGCTTGATCAACATATTCCGTGTCGGGACCAAACTTAAGTTGCGAGGCTAGGTCCATCGTCGCGTGAACACCTAATCCTGTCGTATTTGTCTCCGGCATTGGGTAGATCAAGTGTTTGAACGGATTGGCTCCTCGGTAATCGAAATAGTCGCCTTTGCAATAATAGAGGGCAGGAATGGCCTGGGCTGGTATGGCATCGATTGTCTGCGCTAATGCTTGCGCCCTCAGTCCCGCAGCATTGACCAGGTAGCTGCAATCGAAGGCATAAGCCTCGGGCTTGCGATTCTCGTCGAGCAGGCATTCAACGGTGAAGCCCTCATCCTTTGCTAGAATTTTCTGCACGCGAGAAAAGGGAGAGAATTGCACGCCAAGATTTTCAGCGAGATGAAGCAGACTCTGCATGTAGCTATGACTGTCGATAATACCCGTAGATGGCGAAAGCAAAGCGGCCTCGGCATTTACCTCGGGCTCCAGTTTTTTCAATTGAGTTTTGTCCAGGAACTGCAGATCCATAACTCCATTGCTGGCAGCACCACTGTGGATTTTCTCTAAGGCGCTAATTTCGGACTGTTGAGCGACAATTAGTTTTCCTATCTTTTTATGCGGAATATCGAACTGAGTGCAATGTGCATAGAGAAGCTCTTTGCCAGCCACGCAGAGTTTAGCTTTGAGGCTTGCCTCGGGATAGTAGATTCCAGCATGTATGACTTCGCTATTGCGGCTACTTGTGTGTTGGCCGAAACTGGGCTCTTGTTCGAGAACAACAATGCTGACATTTCTTTTAGCAAATTTCTTGGCGAGTTCATAAGCTGTAGCTAAGCCAACGACTCCGGCACCGATTATGCAGATATCAAAACAATCCTTGTTGTTCATTACTTCTAACCTTGGCTACTTCGGTTCTGACCACTGGTGGTGATATCACGCGGTCATTTCAGCTGGCGATGATGTTACGGAATGTGAGATTAATTCGTGGTTCTTGCAAATCTTTTACCTTCGGTAATTGATGCAGCCAATGCTGCTGCATTTTTTCGCTCATTACCAGTAGACTCCCGTGTCGCAGTGCTAGCCGATACTTTTTCGCTGGCGAGTTATTTTTTTGTTTCACCTCAAAAATTCTCTCAGCGCCCAGACTCACCGAGGCAATAACCGGCGCCTCGCCTAGTTCTCTTTCGTCATCAGCATGCCAGGCAACGCTATCCTGGCCGTCCCGATAGTAATTAATGAGCACCGAATTGAATAGGGCGCCACTTAGCTCACTCACGCGGGCGTGGACAGACTTGACGGTTTCATCCCAGGGGCAGGGGCTAAGTCTCACTCCGGAATAACCGTAATGACTACCATGATCACCCATCCAGCACTGTAGACGAGGCACCGCTCGAAGCTGGCCAGCGATCTTCAAGTATTCCTGCTGCCAGGGTATGTCCTGAATCAGCGTCGACAAGATTTGGTCAGCCTCAGAAGGACTGAATAGATGTGGAAATTCGAGTAGCTCGGCATCACCCAACGGGTGTCTTATCGGGTCTTTGCTACTGTCATTCGTTTCGAATAAATTCGCCTGCATTGCGGGTCTGAATACTCTCGCTGGAGCTGCTGAGGCATAATGCTGTCTGTCTTGGACATTGCCGCTATCGTTGGAACAAGGAATAAAAGGATACAGGAACTTGGATACATTTGATTATGATTTATTCGTTATTGGTGCAGGGTCAGGAGGCGTTCGAGCCTCTCGTATAGCAGCAAGTTTAGGCGCTAAGGTCGCAGTCGCCGAAGAAAGATATTTTGGCGGTACCTGCGTGAATGTAGGCTGTGTGCCAAAGAAACTATACAGCTACGGTGCGCATTTCTTCGATGACTTCGAAGACAGCAGGGGGTTCGGCTGGCAATACGACAATTTACGCTTCGATTGGGCCAACTTAAAAGCTAATAAAGACATTGAGATCAAACGCTTAAATGCAATATATGAAAATATACTTGAATCAAATGATGTTGATATCTTCGAGGCGCGTGCGCGCATAAGTGGTCCGAACCAGGTTTGCATAGATGGCAAGGATATCACCGCCAAGCACATACTCATCGCTGTAGGAGGCTGGCCCTGGGTGCCTGAGTTTCCAGGCAGCGAATTCGTTTCCACGTCCAACGACGTCTTTGCTATGGACAGCTTGCCAGAAGAGATCGTGGTTCTAGGGGGCGGCTATATCGCCGTAGAGTTTGCCAGCATCTTCAGTAAACTTGGCTGTAAGACCAGTCTGATTTATCGGGGGGATCAGTTATTACGGGGCTTCGATGACGATGTCAGGCGCTTCATCACTGCCGAAATGTCCAAGTCATTAGATCTTCACCTGCAGGAGGATATTGTAGAAATAACAAAGGAAAACAATACGATGAGCGTGTTACTTGAATCTGGATCTAAAGTTTCCTGCAATATGGTGATTGGCGCTACTGGCCGTGTTCCGCTTACCGATGATCTAGGCCTGGACACAGTAGCGGTCAAACTAAGCACAAACGGCGCTATTAAGGTAAATGATCATTTTCAAACAGATGAGCCCAGCATCTATGCCGTGGGTGACGTTATAGACCGCGTTGCGCTAACACCCGTCGCCTTGGCCGAGGGCCAGATCGTCTCCAGGGCATTGTTTTCCGGTGATACGACTGCCTTGGACTATAAAAACATCGCTACAGCCGTTTTCTGTCACCCCAACATCGCTACGGTCGGTCTATCGGAACAAGACGCCATAGCGGCTGGAATCGAGGTTCATGTCTATGAGAGTCAGTTTACACCCCTAAAGCACACGCTCAGCGGTCGTGACGAGCGCTCGATGGTCAAACTCATCGTCGACCGGCAGTCCGATAAAGTGCTGGGGCTGCATTTGGTAGCAGCCGACGCCGGAGAGATCGTGCAGGGATTTGCTGTTGCCATTAACTGCGGTGCTACCAAAGCAGACTTCGATAGTACTATTGGTATTCATCCGACATTGGCCGAAGAGTTCGTCACCATGCGAACCAAGAAAGAGAGTTCTTAGTCGGGCTATAGAGGCAGAGTGATTGAAAACAGTCATCTGGGGCGGCATCGTCCCTAAACAGGCCTATTCCGCTATTTCCGGTAATAAAGATTACCGGAAATAGAAGAGAGGCAAGTCAGCGCCCCTTTGCGGTAGCCTCCATGTGCTAAATCTCCACTGTGATTGAAGCGGCAACGCACAGGTAGATTCTGGCGATCCTCCTAGGCTAGCAATTCTATGATGCCGGTGTGCCGCAGCTGTGTTCTAAGCTGATTAGCATCATGATCGGATAAGCCAGCGAAACCTTCCTTAAGCCAGCCCAGACACTTGCACTGATAAGGAAACGGATTTTGTGTCCATGCGCGTCCATCGAGTTCAGTTTCCAGCGTATCGATCCCTGCGCGCACAGCGGCATCGTTTGCCACTAAATACGGCAGATAGAGGCGCCCTATCTCTTCTAATAGCGCAACAAGGGTCTCTGGCAGACATTCAAGATCTAACCAAACGTCATCGAAACTCTCATATCCGGAAAGATCTTCCATAGATTCCGTCCATGCGTATATTCGTGGCGCGGTCTCGATGATGATCTGCGCGGGCGTAGGGTCAAACAAAGCCATAGCAGTAAGTTGTCCGTAGATAGCAAAGTCACTTGCAGACGGGCGATTTCCTAGAATAAAAGGTTATAAATTCAGATGCTTATCTAGCTTTCCTAATAAACTTTTAAAACTATTCTCGATTGTTGCGCTCGTGAGAGCATTGGAGCCTACATAGCTCAGGCGAGACACCTGGCGCTGGGTAATGGTTTTGGCTTGTTCGGCTATATCGGCCTCGCTTGCCGTGCTGTTGTTCCACCTAGGCAACATCTGCCCCGCTTTATGGATGTCGGGCGCATAACTCCAGCGGTAATGAAACATAGCCTTGGTTAGCCATTCATCTGCGTAGTCTTCTATAAGGTAGTCGATAAGGCTCAGCCAAGGATTGCTTGGTATAACCGAGCGTCCCTCGAACTGTTCTTCGAATCGACGAATAAGCGGCGTGCTATCACAAACTGCCTGCTCTACGCCGTTCTCGTCCTTTAAATAGAATGTAGGCAGCAGCCGTACTCTTGGCTGCGGCCTTGCCGGGAACCGTCGCGTGTCGCTTGCTGCTTCTTGTCTGCCACCTGGCAATAGCCTGTAGGGTATGCGGCGGTAGCGAAGCAAGGACAGCATTTTTCGCGTATAGGGTGAACCGGGCACGCCCATTAACAGCAAGTAATCATCAGTAATCTTCATAAGAAAAGTGTCTAACTATATGTTTATAAGCTAAATATGAGCTAGAAAACGTTGAAAAGCTATCCGCCGCTGGCGCCCTGCCCCTAATAGGATCTGTAGTTCCGAATCTGCGAGTTCTGGCCCACATAAGCAGGCGTCAGCGCGAATCCCTCCAGGAGCAGGGTAAAAATTAGCACAGGCGCGCGGGACAAATAGAGTTCATACCAGTGAGCTAATAATTAGTAAATTTAATGTTTATTTACAATAAGTTATCTTTGATTCTTCGGGCTTAACGAACGGTAGTGCGCTGATTCAAACGGACGACCGTATCGCGGCCCCAGGAATCTTGTCTAGATGCGTAGCCTTCTCTCTTGAAACGTACGTTTGCCCGCCCCTGCCCATCGCCGCAGGAAACGACCCTAATCTCCTCATGTGATTTGAAGCGAATATCTCTCAAGGGGCGGCTACAGTTGTTGTCGTAAAGCTCGATAGTTACAGCGCTGTCCCAGCCATTAATGGCCCACCATTGAACTGGATCTGTGATCGTATTGTCTAGGCCGCTACAGCTCGATAAACCAATTAGGCTTAGAGTTAAGAAAACCTGAGCTCTGGTATCCTTCATTACAAATCCTTAGTTATAAACCAGTAGTTATAAAACGGTAGTTAAAAATACTGTTTATTTACAGTGGCTTACTTATTGTTTTTAATTTCTCGACTTAAGCATAAACACTCTTGTAGCATGCAAGTCCATAGAACCGCGGCAGCGAAGCGTGAATTGCCTCTGTGATGACTGGGGGGTCTCCTAATGCCGCGTGAGCCTAATAGATCCTGGTCGTACTCAACACATTGAGGGAGCTGGCAGCCTTAATGAGGCGATCCTGAAGCTCCATGTATGTCTCACAGTAACGCCGCCGGATGTGCGTACCAGCCCGGATTTCATCGGCGCAGTAAACCTGATCCCAAAATTCAACTGAGCGATTATAGGCTACTAATTCAGTCGACGACATTTTACTAAAATCACCCCCGTTGGGAGTGCTGCTGCAGGAAACTAGGAGTGCTGCACTGGCTGCAATCAAGCATGCTCTGACCCTACGAATTGGCATATAAGCCCCTAATATAAATATTTACTTCGCTTTTAGAGTATAACATTATGTAATAAATGATATTTAATTTAGCTACTTTTATAAAATTTTTGTACTTTTTCAAAATTTTGCCGCCCAGTTCGCCCAGCGCAGACCCGCATTTAAGATAGATCGCAGCCGCCTTCGCGCAAGAACCATTCGTATAGGGGGTCCAGTTCAGCCTTGAAGTTAATCTTCGACGCCGTGTGAGTGCTGTTCAGAACACCCTATCTTGTTCGATGGCAACGCTAAGAGAGACCGGGAGCGCAGATTAGCGACGGCCTCCTTTTCCTGCCACTAGCTTCTCAGGCGTTTCGGGAAAGACAGTTGTCCCTCGAAGCTAGGCAGTACAAATTGTCTCATTTACTGATATCGATTAATCTACATCAAGCGCAGGCCTCTGTAAAAGAGAGCCGCGCCCTTCCCCCTCCTTGCTTGGCTGTGCTTATATTTAGGGCATAATAGCTGCCTCTATAAAAAAGGACTAGTTCTTGGCAAACCTCGAGGGTCAAATTTGGTTAGCGGAAACCACGTCAAAGCGCCTGATGTTGGATCAGATCGATTTGCTCCAGGCAATAGCTGAAACAGGCTCAATTACCGCTGCAGCCAAGATCGCAGGAATTAGCTACAAAACTGCGTGGGACAGACTGGAGCGAATTAACAATCTCTCCGAGCAGCCAGTTATCGCAAGAAGTACTGGCGGAAACAAGGGTGGAGGCTCAATCCTAACCAGTTATGGAAAAAAAATGCTTAATGGTTTTAAACAGTTGCAAGAACAACATAATCTATTTTTGGAGAATCTAAATCAGCAGCTCAATTCACTGGACGATGTATCAAATTTCGTGAAAAGCCCCCTCTTACAAACCAGTGCCCGCAACCAATTTCTGGGAAGCATTTCGACTATAGAGACCGGCTCTGTGAATACAGAGCTTCAGATCCGTATCTCGCCTGAGCAGCGGATAGTAGCGATAGTGACCGAACAAAGCAGGCGCGACATGAGGCTCGATGTGGGGGTCTCGGTTGTGGCAATGATAAAGGCCTCCTCTGTAACCCTTGCGGTCGGTGATGGGCTTAAGGTGAGTGCGCGGAATGTATTAAGAGGAACCCTGCTCAAGCTAGACCGGGGCGCAGTCAACGCGGATGTGTCTATAGAGCTTCCGGGTGGCAAGACTCTGAGTGCTGTCATTACGAACAAAAGCGCAGATAATCTGGCCCTGACGGAGGGGATGTCCATTACCGCCCTGTTTAAGGCTTCCAGTGTGATCCTGATGCTGGCCTAGCGGTTCCCCCGACGCTACTAATCTCAGCCTTTCCTAAGGGCAGATCACTTTAGTCAATAAAAACATTAATAAAAAATTTCTATCTTATTGAATATATGGAATATTTAAACAAGAGATGCGGATTTTATTTGGGCAAAAACGGCCTGTCCTGTATGCAATCCCAGCTGTTGAACCGAGTAATCTGAGATCTTCGATAGGATATGCATGCCTGCTATATCCAATTTGATCACCCTACTTCCGCTATCGCTCGAGGTGGAAATCTCCATAATCACAGCTGGAAGAATGTTTAGGATGCTGCTCTGCTGCGGCCGCTCAAGACAGATACTCACGTCTCTGGCACGAATGCGTAATCTAACGGCTCTGCCCAGATTATAGTGCTTGGCTACCATGCTCTCGGATGCCGGTACCTTAAGGTCTATCCCGTCGCTACATTCCACGCTCAGCAATCCAGACAGTTCCTTGTTGGAGATTCTCCCCTGAAGTACGCTGAATGCACTTTCACTGCGGCTTAATTCGCTATTCAAAGAAGCCAGCACCGTTGTCGTGGGGCCGCACGCCGTAACGCCTCCTCTGGACAGCAGCACCAGATTGTCCGCCAAGCGGGCAACTTCTTCACTGGAATGGGTAACATAAAGAACAGGTATATCAATCTGTTGCAGAAAACTTTCGAGAAGCTGCATGAGTATCTCTCTGCTCGCCTGATCTAACATCGAAAGGGGTTCATCCATGAGTAATAGCTTTGGCTCTGCCAGCAAGGCCCGGCCTAGGGCAACGCGTTGCAGCTCCCCGCCAGATAGGCTATCGGGGTGACGTTTAAGCAGTTGTTCGATACCGAGAATAAGAATTAGTTCCTTTAAATCAAAGGGATTGGATACTTTTCGTAGGCGTTTCATGCCGTAGAACAGATTCTCTTCAACAGTCAGATGGGGGAATAGACTTGGGTGTTGGAACACCAGGCCCACCCCTCTAGCCTCTACTGGGAGGCGCTTCAGGGGAGACTGCCACTTCCGTCCGTTCACCTCCAGGCTCCCCGTGGCATCAGGCTCGAGCCCGGCTATCGCTCGCAGAAGCGTCGTCTTGCCACAGCCCGAGGGGCCGAACACGGCGCTTACGCCGTGGCCAGGAACGCTGAACTCGACATTCAGCTGGAACTCGGAGCGCTGCAGATGTAGTTCGACCTCAATCATGCTGTCTTCATCAAGTGAATTCGACGATTCGCACCGTAAACCATTAATAGCACGAGGAAAGAGCCTATTAGCAGGCCTCCGGCCAGCCAGTGAGCCTGGCCATACTCAAGGGCCTCTACATGGTCGTAGATGGCGATTGAGAGTACCTGCGTCTGCCCGGGGATATTTCCGCCAATCATCAGCACGACGCCAAACTCGCCAAGGGTATGTGCAAAGCCCAGAACCGCCGCCGTAAGGTAGCCCATTTTGGACAATGGCAGCACTACGCTGATAAAGCGGTCGATGGCTGAGGCGCCTAATGTGGCAGCAACCTCTAGAGGCCGTTTACCCAGGCTGACAAAACTATTCTGCAAGGGCTGAACTACAAACGGCATGGAATAGATTACCGATCCCAGGACTAGACCGGTAAAAGAAAATGCCAGCGAAGGCAGTCCCAGCGCAGCTACAGCCTTGCCTACAGGCCCATCAGGGCTAAAGGCCAGTAGCAGATAGAATCCCAGGACAGTTGGTGGGAGCACCAGGGGTAAGGCGATAATGGCCTCGATGGTGCTACGCAGCCGGGAACGGGTGTTTGCCAGCCACCACGCTATCGGGGTGCCAACAATAAGCAAGATAATAGTAGTCGTTGCTGCAAGCCTAAGAGTAATAATTAAAGCCGTAATATCATAATCTTGTAGCATTATTATCGACCATCACTTAAGAGGTAGCCTTGATCTGTGAGGATTTCCCGCGCCAAGTCGCTTTCCATAAAAGCGGCGAACTCTCTGGCGGCAAACGACTCTGTTAGCAACACCATATCCTGTCTTATAGCCTGATGATGCTCACTAGGCACAAGCCAGGAAGAGCCTTGGCCGCGAACCGCTGGCGAAAGCGTCTGTGAATAGGCGACCAGTCCTATATCCGCATTACCGCTGTAGACGAACTGAAAGGTCTGGGCAATGTTTTCCCCCATGACCATTCTGTTGTTCAGGTCTGATTGTAAGCCAATAGCCTCCAACACCTGGGTAGCCGCCAGCCCGTAGGGGGCTAAACGTGGGTTTGCTATTGCAAGTGTCCCGTAATTATCTGTATTTAATAGATATTCCCTACCAAGCTTTAGGTCTGGTTTTCTACTCCATAGCGCCAAACGACCGAGTGCATATGTCCCAAGGGTTCCTGGGATTGCTATGCCCTTTTCTAATAAGCGCTGCGGTCTAGTCTGGTCGGCGGAGAGGAACACATCAAATGGTGCACCATTGAGAATCTGGGCATAGTGCTTGCCGCTTGAGCCCCGAATAATGACCAGTTCATGTTCAGACCGCGACTCGAAAGCCTTTTTGATTTCCTCCATTGGTGCGGCAAAGTTTGAAGCCACGGCCACATTAAGCCTGTCTCCATGGGCCGCTGTAGACAGAGTTAGTGCCAGGGCGGCGATTAGTCTGTATCTGATGACTGTGGTCAAAGTAGGATTGCTGTTATATACCTGTTTATATAACGCTGATTGTACAATCAGGATAGGGCCTTGCCAATTAGCAAAAGCGAGATGATCTTATCGATAGGCTATCAAGTAAGTCGCCAATCCACCGACTTAACTTATAGCTTAGGAAACATTCGACAATTCAATAGCTAAGCAGCCAAACTCAAGTAAGTGCTACAGATATATTATTGCGCTAAACTACAACTGAAACAAAATATTGAAGCAACAAGCTAATGTCTAATGTGAACTGTCCCCCCGCTTTCTTCGACACTCTCGACGAAATGCCGAATCCATTCAAGCGGCCTGTTACATCGCTGAAGCATCTCTTACTCGATGCCCCCCAGGATGCAGTAGACGACTATCAGTGTGCGGCAGAATTTATTTTCAGCTACCGCGGTAGTCCCGATACCTTTAGTACCTATAGGCGGGAGATCGAGCACTTCCTACACTGGTGTCTAATAATCTCAGAAAAAAAATTAAAACAGATAGTTAGAGAAGATATTGAAGCCTATATCGAATTTGCCAAGCAGCCGCCCAGTAACTGGGTTGGGGACAAGAATGTCCCCCGTTTTCTACTACGACAGGGCGAGCGTGTCCCAAACACGGACTGGCGTCCCTATGTCCAAGCCGGCGGAGAGTTTGTAGTGTCCCAAGCGGCGCTGCAGTCGCTTTTTAGCGTGCTCAGTAGTTTCTTTAATTTCCTCATTCAAGAGAGCTACATCTCCGCTAATCCAGTTGCTCAGATACGCCAGAAGAGCAAGTTTCTGCGCAAACAGCAGAGCCAAGGCAAGATACGCCGGCTTTCTCCGCTGCAATGGGATTTCGTTATAGAAACGGCAGAGCAGATGGCGGCGGAACAGCCCCTGGTGCACGAGCGTACGCTATTTATTATGAACGCCCTCTTTGCGATGTATTTGAGAATCTCCGAATTGGTAGATACAAGTCGATGGCAGCCCCAAATGGGACATTTTCAGGCCGATCAGGAAGGAAATTGGTGGTTTCTTACCGTTGGTAAGGGCAATAAGGAGCGCGAGATATCGGTTAGCGATGCCATGTTGGAAGCGCTTAAGCGCTACCGACTATCGCGGGGCCTTCCCAGCCTACCCACGCCGGGCGAGGCAACTCCCTTAATCCACAAGACCCGTGGCAAAGGTGGGATAAGTAGCACGCGTCAAATTCGCGGCATAGTGCAGAAATGTTTCGATGCAGCAGCCGAGAAGATGCGCGCCAACGGCTTCGTTGAAGACGCAGAGCGTCTCGGTGCTGCGACCGTCCACTGGCTTCGGCACACCGGGATATCCGAGGACGTAAAGCACCGGCCTAGAGAACATGTAAGAGATGATGCGGGCCATGGCTCCAGCGCTATCACCGATAGATACATCGATGTGGAACGGGCAGAAAGGCACGCATCTGCTCGCCAGAAGCTCATTAAATAGCGACAAAGTAAGCTTTAGAAACCCTGTCGCGGGATCTGGACCTTTTCTAGACCCAGATTAGGCGTCAAAGGCCTTCTCACACGGGCTTATTTCGCTTAGTCTCTAGTTACACAAATGGGCCTGAAGCCCGTTCGCCAGTTGGACTACATCATCTCGCGACAAACCATAATTTAAAGAACTCAGTTTTAAGGAACTCAGTGGAGACTTATGAATAACAGTTCACCAAAATGTAAACGGAATCGATTCATGCTGAAAGCCGCTGTCACGGCATGCTCTATCTTCCTGGCATCCACGTTAGCTGCGCAGGAAGAGCCCAGCCAGCTGAACACGGTTCTCGATATCGATGCCTTGTATACCCCCCTTGAGAGCCAGCCTATTCATGGTGAGACTGCACTAAATCTATTGAATGAGTTAGAAACCAAGCATTATTCCTCGGTTAGCATCGATGATAATTTCTCCTCCACCGTATTCGATAGCTATATCGACTCTCTTGATGGCTCCAAGCTGTATTTTCTCAATGAAGATATAAATCGCCTTAGCAGCTATCGCTATACCCTGGACAATAGCCTCGCGAGCGGCAGTGTCGAGCCCGGTTTCGAAATCTATAATGTGTACTACAAGCGCATCCTCGAACGCATGATTTACGCCGTAGATCGTGTAGAGAACCACATTGACGAAATGGACTTCACTATAGACGAGTCCATTGCTATCGATCGTGAAGACGCCCCCTATGCCGCATCGCTGGCAGAGCTAGATGAGCTATGGCGACTCAGAATTAAGAACAGTGTTCTGAGCCTGAAATTGACAGGTGATGACAATGAAGAAATCAAAGAGAAGCTCAGCAAGCGTTACCGTAATCAGCTAAGCCAGATAGCCAAGACTAATGACAAGGATATTTTTCAGACCTATATGGCAACCATTGCCACGGCTGTAGATCCTCACACCTCCTACTTTTCACCCCGTGACTCTGAAAACTTCAACATGGGTCTGTCGCTTTCCCTCCAGGGCATAGGCGCACAGCTTACTACCGAGGAAGAGTATACGAAGGTGGCCGAGCTCATTAAGGGCGGACCCGCCGAACGGGGCAGTGAATTACAGGCTGGTGATCGCATTATTGCTATTGGTCAGGGTGTAGATGGCGAGCTGCAAGATGTCGTTGGCATGAGGCTAGACGATGTGGTCGCACAAATCCGCGGCGAGAAAGGCACCGTGGTTCGTCTTAATGTGATTCCGGTTGATGCTTTAAGCGAATCGAATGCGACAGTTGTGAGTATCACTCGCGACACCGTTAAGCTCGAAGATCAATCGGCGAAGAAAGAAGTGATCGAGTTAAGCTATAACGGCGATATGTATAAAATCGGCATCATCGATCTACCCACTTTCTATTTCGACTTCGAAGCGGCTTCACGCGGTGATGCCGACTACAAGAGTTCGACTCGAGACGTGCATGCCCTTCTCGATGAATTAAAAGAAGAAGATGTCGACGCCGTAGTGGTGGATCTGCGTAACAACGGCGGTGGTAGCTTGAGCGAAGCGAATCAATTAGTGGGCCTATTCATCGAAACAGGCGCTACGGTACAGATTCGCTATTCGGGTTTACGTAATGGCTTCACTAGATCCTTCGGTGACAATGATCCGGAAGTGGCATACAACGGCCCTCTTGCTGTATTGGTAAATAGAACTAGCGCATCGGCTTCAGAGATTTTTGCCGGCGCGATCCAGGACTATCAACGGGGCATTGTTCTGGGCGGCCAGACATTTGGCAAAGGAACTGTTCAGGAAATCATTCCGATGGACTATGGCCAGGTTAAGTTAACCCGCTCCAAGTTCTACAGAATCTCCGGCGAAAGCACTCAGCACCGAGGCGTGATTCCGGACATTACATTCCCTGATTTCTACGACGCCTACGAAGATATAGGCGAGAGTAGCCTTGACGGCGCCCTACCCTGGGATACCGTGCGTCCAGTTGAGTACCGACCCTATCTAGCGATTCAGGCCCTGTTGCCAGAGTTGCAGACGCGCCATGCGGAACGAGCCGAAAGCTCCCCTGATTTTATTTATCTTCGCGACCAGATCGAGCGCACTCGCGTTATTCGTCAGAGAGAGCAGCTGTCTCTTAACGAAGTAAAAGTTAAGGAAGAGCGTGAGGAATCTCGACGTACAGAATTCGATGCCGAAAATATGCGCCGCCTTCTAAAAGGCCTTTCCCTGAATGAGTGGGTTGCAGACTTAAACGAAGAAGACGATGAAGAGTCGCTAATAGCGAACGACGACACTGCAAGCCCAGACGAGCCTGAAGAGGAAGCAACAGAGGACGAAGGTGATCCGCTGCTTCTTGAAAGTGGACGTATTCTCGCAGACTTCATTGCGCTGAATGCGAATCGAGTTAGCTCTGTAACCCCGCCGGTGACCCGCTCCAACCGCTAAATTTCCCCCCTTACTCCGCAAAAAAAAGGCCCTCTAGGTGAGGGCCTTCAAGCGGGGTCAAGCTCTAGGAGGTTTCAATCAATTTGTAGTTGATTGAGGCTTTATTAAAACAAGCAAATCTAACTTCGCAATACTGCAATTAGGGCCATGTTGGGGTTAATTGTGTCTGGATTGTGGCAGCTTCGATTTGATTCTCGCGCCTAGCTTGATTGGAGGGGTTGGTTTGCAGTTAATCTTTGTTGGAGGCTGCGCGCATTGGGAAGGTTCAGTTCCTCATCATCCGGCTGGCTGACGGAGGAGACTGCTCGATGGGGGTGCTTTTGGCTTGCGGAAGAAACATGCCCAGCCATTTAGCCCTTTGTTCGAGGTATACAAGTACTGAATGGGAGAGATTGATTCGAATCAGCTTTGGCTGATTCTCACCATTGCGAGATGTAGGTCTTCTGGATAACCCTGATAGCTTGCCGCATCATCTGGACTCTGATGGCTTGCACTGCGCGCAAGTCTTGATTGCTACGCATTCGATCGAACTGGAGAGTTCTCATCTTCCTCCTCCGCCTAACTGACGGTGGAGACTGCTCGATGGGGGAAATTTTTGGAAAACTGGATTGCTTGCAGGATCGAATATGGCGGAGGAGGAGAGATTCGAACTCTCGGAGGGCTTTCACCCTCGCTGGTTTTCAAGACCAGTGCATTCAACCGCTCTGCCACCCCTCCGCGGTACGGTGGAGAATCTTACTATAATCCCCGTCACAGTCAACCAGACATTCCGCTATTCTACTTTGTCCGAAATCCGTTGATTTTGGGTGGCTTCCGCGTATCATTCTTTTGTTAATTTGAGGTTTATACTGCCCTAAGCCATTGAAATCATGGGCTACACCCTCATATCTATATAAAGACTAACGGCCTGCGGTCGTTACTTATTTTAAGCGTTACTTTATTCAACCTTAGTTGGAGAAAACGATGAACGAAGTTGAGTTAAATATCGGCCGAAGCCAGAAATCGGCACTATCTGTTAATAAGGTAGTTCGTAATACCTATATGCTACTGTCCATGACTCTGTTTTTTAGTGCAATCTGTGCGGTAACCACTATGGCACTGCAAGTTAGCCAAGGTGTTGGGATGATGCTGCTGATCGGCGGCTTTATTATGTCATTCGTTGTGCGATCTACGGCTAATTCCTCTAAGGGATTAGTAGCTATCTTCGTGTTTGCCGGATTATGGGGCGGCGCTTTAGGCCCTGTGATTTCAGTTTACTTGGCAGCCTATGCGAATGGTTCTGCTATTGTTGCCCAGGCACTTGGTGGCACAGCGATTATCTTCCTGTCTCTGTCAGGTTATGCGCTTACCACTCGCAAGAACTTTAATTTCCTGGGTGGCTTCATCTTCACTGGAATGATGGTAGTTATCGTTGCCATGATCGCCAATATTTTCTTGCAAATACCGGCACTGAGTTTGGCGGTTTCTGCTGCTGTGATTATGTTGATGTCAGGTTTCATCTTGTTTGACACCAGTCGCATAGTAAACGGCGGTGAGCGCAACTATATAATGGCGACCATATCGCTGTACCTGAGTATTATTAATATCTTTGTGCACTTGCTGCACCTGCTGGGCGCATTAACTGGCAGAGAATAGTTAGAGAATTACAGTTAGATCAAATTTAAACCCCAGCTAGCCTGGGGTTTTTTATTGCTAGAATTAGTCATGACAGCCTGTCTGGATTAAACTGAAACTGTGAAATTTTCAATCGTCATATATGCGGCTCCCTACTCATCCGAGGCAGCCTCCTCTGCGCTGCGCTTCGCCAGATCGGTTATCGATCAGGGTCACGAACTCTATCGGCTTTTCTTCTTTGGTGACGGGGTCCATAACGCTTCCCAGCTTACGGTGGTGGCACAGGATGAGAACAATCTACAGCAGCAGTGGAATGACTTGATCGAAGAGCACAGCATCGATTCTGTCATCTGCGTTAGCTCGGCACTAAGGCGCGGCGTTCTGAATCAGACCGAAGCCGATCGACACGACTTAGGCACTGCCAGCGCATATACAAGTTCCGAAGTAGCCGGTCTTGGGCAGCTAGTCGATGCGGCGATACATTCCGATCGACTTGTTAATTTCGGGTAGATCTCATGACGGAAAACTCCAAACCACAGAAGAGCCGGATTACTTTCATTAGTCGTGCGGCACCCTATGGCCAGAACAAGGCGAATCTCTGCCTGGACATGGCCCTGGCCTCGGCGGTGTTCGAACAAGACGTTAACTATATATTCTTTGGCGATGGGGTTTATCAGATCTTGAAGGGGCAGGACGGCTCGGCTATTGAAAGCAAAACCCTTGGCAACGCCCTAGAGACGTTAGAGCTTTATGGGATTGAGAAGATATACGCCGATCGCCAATCTCTTGAGGAGCGAGATATCAGCGAGCCTGAATTATTATCCGGTATGCAGATAGTCGACAGCGACTCGATAGCGAAAATGATTGAGTCATCTGACACGGTTTTCAACCTATGACTTGCCTGCATACAATCAGTAAGAGTCCCGATACTCAGCTGCTAGAAAGTTGCCTTAAGATAATTGCCAGCGGAGACGCGATTCTATTTATAGAAGATGGCAGCTACTACGCTAACTCGGCTCGAAAACTAGAAGCGATCGACAAGACTTGTAAGATTTATGGCTTGCGGGAAGACATGTTAGCGCGGGCAATCCTCACAAGGGCTGCAGACTCAGTAGAACTTATAGATACCGCCCGCTTTGTGAAGCTTTGCTGTGATCATGACAAAATAGTTAGCTGGTTCTAGATTGTGAGCGAAGCCCAAACATTGCTGGTAGAAGGCCAAGAGGTAGCACTGGACAAAGAAGGCTATCTAGTCAATCTTGAACACTGGAATGAGGTAGTTGCGACGGTGCTGGCTGCGCAGGAACAAATTACTTTAGGGCCTTCACACTGGGAGGTGATCAACCTTCTGCGCATATTCTATAATCGCCATCAGATGTCCCCGGCTAATCGCGCACTGGTTAACCTGGTCAAGAGAGACCTTGGTGGTGACAAGGGTAAGAGCATCTATCTAATGAAATTGTTTAAGGGATCTCCGGCTAAGACCGCAAGCAAGATTGCAGGTTTGCCAAAGCCCGAGAATTGTCTCTAAGCGCGCTTTTCGGTATTAGCTAGTTACCATTAAACCACGAGAGTGATTTGTGCAGATTCACTACTTCGCCAACGATAATTATCGTTGGCGCCTGTATTTCATGCTCTACGACCAACTCGGCAATAGTCTCTAGCTTCCCTAGCAGCACCTTCTGATTCGGAGTCGTGCCCTGTTGAACGACAGCTACAGCGGTATTCGAAGGCATACCATGGGCAACGAGCTGCTCGCAGATGACCGGCAAACCAGCGAGGCCCATGTAAAACACAAGCGTCTGTTGTTCCCTTGCCAGGATATCCCACTCTAAAGGCACCCTTCCGTCTTTGGTATGACCCGTAAGGAAGCGGACAGACTGAGAGTAGTCTCGATGGGTCAGTGGGATGCCTGCATAGCTGGCACAACCAGAGGCCGCTGTAATACCAGGCACTATCTGAAATGGTATTCCGGCCTCGGCCAGTGACTCTAGCTCCTCGCCGCCGCGGCCAAATATGAAAGGATCCCCACCCTTTAGTCGAAGCACCCTATTCCCCTCGCCGGCCAGGCGAACTAACATTTGGTTTATGGTCTCTTGGGGAACCGCATGGTTGGCACTCTGCTTGCCTACATAGATCTTTTCGGCATCGGGTCGAAGCTTGAGCAGAATCTCTGGTGATACCAGTCTATCGTAGAGAACGACGTCAGCCTTATGCATCAGTCTTAATGCGCGCAGTGTTAGCAGATCAGGATCCCCTGGCCCCGCTCCTACCAGATAAACTTCTCCCGTGACTCGCTCACAGATAGGCTCTGCCAGTCGAGCATCCAAAGCCTCTCTGGCCTTATCATCCTGACCACTATAGACCAACTCCGGGATCTCACTATCGAGAACGCTTTCCCAAAATCGGAGCCTTCCGGAAAAGTCTTCTATGCCAGCCTTGACTCGCCCTCGGTATGAGCCCAAAAGTTCCGCGAGCTTATCGATCCTGCCGGGAATCATAGTTTCATTTAGCTCTTTCAGTTTGCGCGTTAGCACGGGAGAGCTACCACCGCTTGAAATGGCTATGACGATCGGTGAGCGATCGACTATCGATGGCATAATGAATGAACACAGATGGGGCTGATCAACCACATTAACAGGTATGCTCAAGCTGGTAGCTGCAACACTCACCCTCTCATTAACCTGGGTATCGTCGGTAGCCGCAACAACTAGGGTTGAGCCTTCTAGATCGGATTTCTCAAACGCTTTTTCTATGACGGTCGCGTCATGTTGAGAACATAGCTGACGTAGTTGCTCTTCAACGGACACCGTGATAATAGTGAGATTCGCCCCCGCTCGTAACAGCAGGCTGGCCTTCCTGAAGGCGACTTCACCACCACCGACTACTACACATTTCTGCTTCTTGATATTGAGAAATATCGGTAGCAGATCCATCAGACAAGAAGCTCGATTCCGTTCATGTAGGATTGTAAGACCTTGGGTATCTGAATGCTTCCGTCTTCGAGCTGACCGTTCTCCAGTATCGCTACCAGGGTTCGGCCCACGGCCAGCCCAGATCCATTTATGGTATGCAATAGCTCGGGCTTCCCGGTCTCGGGATTACGCCAGCGAGCCTGCATGCGTCTGGCTTGGAAATCAGCAAAACTACTGCATGAGGATATCTCACGGTAGCAATCCTGAGACGGTAGCCAAACTTCAAGATCATAAGTCTTGGCGGCTGAGAAGCTAGTATCTCCCCCGCATAGAATAACTTTTCGGTATGGTAGCTCTAACAGCTGCAATATGGTTTCGGCGTTGGACGTAAGCTCTTCCAGTGCAGAATCGGAATCCTGCGGCCTGACCGCCTGAACCAGCTCAACTTTTTCGAACTGATGCTGCCGAATCATCCCTTTGGTGTCTTTGCCATAACTGCCAGCTTCTGAACGAAAACAGGGTGAGTGACAGACAAATTTTAGGGGCAGTAAATCCGCATCGACTATCTGATCTCGCACCAGATTGGTAACAGGCACTTCCGCTGTAGGTATCAGATAATATTCCTGATCTCCTCTGAGCTTAAATAGATCCGCCTCAAACTTCGGCAACTGACCGGTGCCCATCAGCGATTCGGCATTCACTAGATAGGGTACGTTTACCTCTGTATAGCCATGCTTGAGGGTATGGGTGTCCAACATGAACTGAATAAGCGCGCGATGGAGTTGCGCAGTGCGCCCTGTCATTACGGCAAATCGCGAACCGGTAATCTTGGTCGCAGCCTCGAAGTCTAATCCCTGCTCGAGGGCCTCGCCCAGTTCTGCGTGGTCCTTAACGGCGAAGTCGAAAGTCTTGGGCGTTCCCCAGCGAGCGATCTCTTTATTATCACTCTCATCGGCACCCTCAGGTACGGATTCCGAAGGCACATTGGGCACTGTAAGAAGGTAGTCGCCCAGTTCTTTCTGCAAGAGATTTAATTGTTCTTTCTTGGTGTCTAGCTCTGATTTGATGCCTTCCATCGATTGCAGAATCTCGGAAACATCTTCTCCAGCAGCCTTTGCCTTGCCGATAGACTTGGAGCGCTGATTTCTTTCGTTCTGCAAGGCCTCGGTGTCAGTTTGCAGAACCTTGCGCTGACAATCCAGCTCAGCCAGTCGCGCGACATCTAGCTCGAATTTCTTTTTGCGAAGCGCTTTAGCGATGAGATCTGCATCGCTGCGAATGATTTTTGGATCTAACATCTGACTATTCCTGAGTGAGTCTGTTCAGAGCATGACGCGCGTTATTTGCATGCCCGCAAATGCGGCGATTAGGCACAGAGCAACGCTGCTGATGATATAGAAAAGTGCGGTATTGTAGTGGCCTTGTTCGAATAACAAAAGTGCATCGAGGGAGAAAGTTGAAAATGTTGTCAGGCCACCCAAAAATCCCACGACGATGACTGGGCGCCACTGCTCTGCGATCTGAGCTTTTTCTGCCAGTAGGACGAAGAATATTCCAATAAGCAATGAGCCCAGCACGTTGACAGCAAAGGTCCCCAGAGGAAAGCCACTATCATTAAACCTCTGCACTACGCTATGCAGCCAGTAACGAGATACTGCTCCTAGTGCGCCACCAAAAGCTATAGCAATGTAAGTAGGCACCTTACTAATTCGCTTCTATTTGGGTGATCGGGTTAATGCGAGTCGCTAAGCTACTGGGCATAATTATTCTCAATTATCTCAATATTTGCCGGGGGCACGAACTCGAACTGCGCATCGGCTATCGCTTGATTGCGTACTACATTCTCAAAACGCCAAACCGTCTGTTGCCCGTTCTTGCTATTGAGGTAGATGGACTCCAGCTCTGAATTCATGAAATTGATTGAGATAAGTTGGTAGACGCTATCGGCAGCCCTGGGCTGCAGCTCGAATTCCTGATGCTCGCTACCATCCGATGTCACCCCCTCTATGCGATAGTCTCCTCCCAATGATTCGATATTGCCACTGAGTAGCTGCGCGGCCAATTCGGAGCGGCTGCTATCCCAATCTTCGATAACTACCTGCTCCAGGTCCGGCTGATAATTCCAGAGGGTGCTGCCGTTGGTAACTATGAGTTCAGGGAAAGGCGTGAGTGTTTCCCAATAGAATCCATCGGGCTTCTTCAGCAACATCTGTATCTCACTTTCTTCGAGCACACCACCGTCAGATTCAACGATCAACTGCACGACATCCGAGCGTAATGTGGCAATATCATTAAGCAGCGCATCCAGCCGGTCCAGTGCCGTTAGGCTGGGAACAGGTTGTGCTATGAGGCTGACTGCAGGAAACACTGTAAGTATGCAGGCAGCAGCTGTGGAAATAAAAAATGCTTTCATCATCTATGACTACTATTTCTGTAAATTCGTTTAATCACGAGGGGGTGGTGGCGCAATGACTTCTCTCGCTCCGTTGCTGCCCATCTCAGAAACTACGCCGGCCATTTCCATGGATTCGATCATCCTCGCTGCTCTGTTATAGCCGATACGCAACTTCCTTTGCACCGCGGAGATCGACGCCTTGCGTGACTCGGTGACGAATCTTACAGCCTCGTCATAGAGCGCATCGTCTTCTTCGCCCTCGTCCGCGCCAGAATTGTTCATGGCGCCCATGTCCAGGTCGTCGACGCTCTGGGTAATAGACTCTATATAGACCGGTTTACCCCTTTGTTTCCAATCTGCCACAACGCGGTGTACTTCTTCATCGCTGACGAAGGCACCATGGACACGAGTCGGAATACCACCACCGGGTGGGAGGAATAACATATCTCCATTACCGAGAAGCTGTTCGGCTCCGCCCTCGCCTAAGATAGTTCGCGAATCCACCTTCGATTGAACCATAAACGAAAGACGGGTTGGTATATTCGCCTTAATCAAACCGGTTAGCACATCAACCGAAGGCCTTTGTGTCGCCAGAATCAAATGAATGCCAGAGGCTCGTGCTTTCTGTGCGATGCGAGCGATCAACTCTTCGACCTTCTTGCCCACAACCATCATCATATCGGCTAGCTCGTCGACGATCACCACAACGCAGGGCAAGGCCTCTAACTCGGGTGCTGATTGTTCTTCTTCCAATAACATAGGATCAGCTTTCCAGGTTGGGTCCATGATAGGTGCCCCAGCCTTCTTTGCATCCGTGACCTTCTTGTTAAAGCCGGCCAGGTTACGCACACCAAGGGCAGACATCAGCTTATAGCGTCGTTCCATTTCGGCAACACACCAGCGCAGACCATTGGCTGCATCTTTCATGTCGGTAATTACCGGCGTGAGTAGATGTGGTATGCCATCATAAACCGATAGTTCCAGCATTTTCGGGTCTATCATGATTACGCGCACTTGTTCCGGCGTCGACTTGAATAACAAGCTCAATATCATCGCGTTAATACCAACGGACTTACCCGAGCCGGTAGTACCTGCGACGAGTAGATGTGGCATCTTGGCAAGGTCGACAATGACAGGCTTGCCTACAATATCGTGGCCTAACGCCATACTGAGCGGTGAAGAGGCGCGGTCGAAATCCGGCGTGGACAATACCTGACTAAGTTGAATGACCTCACGGGTCTCATTCGGTATTTCGATACCGATGACCGTCTTGCCAGGAATCACTTCGACAACTCGCACAGAGATCACCGCCAGTGATCGAGCCAAATCCTTTGCGAGATTACTAATTCGGCTGACCTTAATGCCAGGTGCCGGCTGAACCTCGAATCGGGTAATAACTGGCCCTGGATTTACAGCCGTCACTTCGATCTCGATGCCAAAATCCTTGAGCTTCAATTCAAGAAGCTTCGACATTGCCTCTAGAGACTCTTTGGAGAAGCCAGATTCGTTAGTTTCCTGCCAGGCATCCAAGAGACCAATGGCCGGCAATTCTTTAACAGACGAGGCTGCGAACAGAGTGCCCTGTCTTTCTTTCTCGACACGTACGCTCTTTGCCGGTTTCTTCGCGGTTGGCGCCTTGATTTTGGGAGGAACCCGCTTCGCCTCTTTCTCGATATGGATATCGAGGACTTTCTTGCGACTTTCCAGCCTATCCTTGGTAGCTCGCTCCTGCTTCCTGTCTTCCTTCCACTTCTGGAAGCGAGTCAGGGTTACGGAAACTGTATTTAAGGTAACAGCGCCAAGCTTATCTATCACGGTAAGCCAGGAGATAGTTACGGTTATGGTCAGCCCAAATAGAAACACGGCGAGTAGCAGTAACGTGCTACCCAGAGTTGCGAGGACTGGAATGCTGAGGTCTGCCACCAGAGACCCGATTACACCTCCGGCGGAAGGCAGCTCTTCCGTGATATGGAAGTGCAGTGTGGCCAAGCCACAGGCCGATATCACCAGAAGCACGAAGCCGCCCGTCTTTAGGCCAAACATAGGCCATGAAAACTCTGATTCGAGCGCGGATTCGCGAAATGAAGTGTATACCTTATAGATGAGCAAGGCCGGAAAGGCGAATGCCAGGTAGCCCAGGAGATACCAAAATATGTCCGCCAGCCATGCGCCGTAGACCCCAACCGCGTTAGCAACCTCATCTGAAGTGCCGGTCGTAGTAAAGCCCGGATCGCTTGGTGAATAGCTTATTAGTGCGATCAGCAGAAAGAGAGCAAGCAAGGAATAAGCAATCAGCGTACCTTCTCGCACCAGACGCTGCATAACATTGCTAATTTCCGGATCTTGTCCGCTATTTTTCATGCTTGCATTTTTCAATTTATTCATAGACCTACACGTAGTTTATAGCATCGTTTCGAGAATAGTCAGGAGCAGGTCACGATTTGTGCACCTTTCTTCAGGCACAAGCCGAACTAAAGTCGAAACCCATAGTAGTTTAACGGTTCCTGAGGCTCAAAATTGAGTAGAATATGCCCCGCCAAGGCTTTAAATTTGGCACTTTGCCTTCACATAACAAGTTATCGCGATTTACATAAACGTGCGCTGAACAAGCACCTGAAAAAAGCGCCATCAAGCAGGAAGTAGCTCTATGACAGATACACAACACCATCGTCTAATTATCTTGGGTTCCGGCCCTGCGGGTTATACCGCGGCGGTCTATGCAGCTCGCGCAAATCTGGACCCAGTAGTGATTACCGGCATGGTGCAAGGCGGCCAATTGACCACCACCACAGACGTGGATAACTGGCCCGGAGATGTTGAAGGCCTGCAAGGCCCTGCTCTGATGGAACGGATGAAAGACCATGCCGAACGCTTCGACAGCAAGATCATATTCGACCACATTAATGCCGTAGATCTAAGCCAACGGCCTTTTCGTCTAACTGGGGATAGCGCTATTTTCACCTGTGATGCGCTAATCATAGCTACCGGCGCATCAGCTCAGTATCTGGGGTTGGAGTCGGAGACAGCCTTTATGGGCAAAGGCGTGAGCGCCTGCGCCACCTGCGACGGTTTCTTTTATCGCAACAAGCCTGTCGCTGTTATCGGCGGAGGAAATACTGCCGTGGAAGAAGCACTCTACCTCGCCAATATATGCTCTCATGTCACTCTAGTGCATAGGCGTGACTCGTTACGTGCAGAAAAGATTTTGCAGAAGAAACTCTTCGAAAAAGTTGAGGAAGGCAAAGTCGCTATCAGCTGGGATCATCAACTCGATGAGGTGCTAGGCGACGACATGGGAGTCACCGGCATAGCAATCAAGCACGCCAGAAGCGGTGAGGTGCAAAAGCTCGATGTTGATGGTGTCTTTATAGCTATTGGCCATATCCCGAATTCTGAGATCTTCACAGATCAGCTCGAAATGAAGAATGGCTACGTTACCGTAAATACCGGCATCACCGGTAATGCAACCGCAACCAGTGTACCCGGTGTATTCGCTGCAGGAGATATCGCGGATCAGGTCTATCGACAGGCTGTAACTAGTGCCGGTTTCGGCTGTATGGCGGCACTAGACGCTGAAAAATTTCTCGATGACTAAGCTGCGAGGAAACACCTAAACAGATGCCGCTGCCCTGGCTAGATCCAGCAGACACGCATTTTCCGGACATCAGTCTTGCGCTGGATGACCCCAATGGCCTTCTGGCGGTGGGAGGCGATCTGAGCCCTGAGCGTCTGCTGGCCGCGTATGGCAAGGGCATCTTCCCGTGGTTTGAAGAGGGTCAGCCCATACTCTGGTGGTCTCCAGACCCGCGCATGGTGCTATTCCCGGAAGATTTGCGAATAAGTAAAAGCCTACAGAAAGCACTAAACCAGTCTCCTTATGAGGTCACCATGGACACGGCATTTGCGCAGGTTATGGCCTGTTGTGCCGAGCCGCGAGGAGATTCGCCAGGCACTTGGATAACCGATGAGATGCGTGCCGCCTATACCCAATTGTTTGAAGACGGCCATGCGCATTCGGTTGAGGTTTGGTGCGAAGAGCGACTCGTAGGTGGGCTCTATGGCATTGCCATCGGTCGGATTTTCTTCGGCGAGTCTATGTTTAGCTTTGAAAGTAATACATCGAAAATTGCGCTGGTGAATCTTGTAAAGCAGCTGCAGCAGTGGAACTATAAACTTATCGACTGTCAGGTTAGCAGCGAACACTTGGAGACCTTAGGTGCCATCGAGATAAGTCGCGATGAGTTTGCTGAACAGTTGCGGGAACTGCTACCTCAGCAAGGCATGGTGGGACCCTGGAATTTACGTGTTAACGCTAAAAGATAGTCAAAAATAGATATGAATTCGAAACCCAAAGTTAGCGATACAATTCGACTGTTTCGCACCTCCGACCACCCTTGTAGCTATAAGGCGCAGGAGACCGCCGCCACTGTTTTCGTTGATCCAGAATTGACAATCGACCAGAAATTGAACACTCGATTAAGTGAGTTAGGCTACCGGCGCAGCGGGGCACATCTGTATAGGCCGGACTGTGAAAACTGCCATGCCTGTATTTCTTGTCGCCTACCCGTACAAAACTACAAACGGCACAAGCGATTTCAAAGAATTTGGAATCGAAACACCGATTTGCGGGTAATCGAGCACTCTACCCTGGAAGGCGATGAAGCCTTCCTGCTTTATCAGAGCTATATTGCAAAGCGACACAGAGACGGCGACATGTACCCGGCAACAGCGGAGCAGTTCGATGCCTTCATTCGCAGCAATGTAGAGGGTGGGCGTTATTATGGCTTCTATCTAAAACAAAAACTAATAGTCGTTGCCGTAAGCGACATCCTAACTTCCGGGCTTTCGGCGGTATATACCTTCTTCGACCCTGCACAGGAAAAGCGATCTCTGGGCAACTATGCCATTCTATGGCAAATCGAGCAGGCCCGGTCTCTCGGATTAGACTATCTCTATCTGGGCTACTGGATCAAAGGCTGCGCCAAGATGGAGTATAAGATCGCATACAGGCCGTTAGAAATGCTGGTTGAAGGTAAGTGGATACTCATAAACTAGCTGTTAGCGTTGGGAGGAGCAGCGCCTACATCTTTGCTTATCTCGGGAAAATACGGCACAATGCGGCCGCGAATAAATACATTGAGGCTAGCTAATGGCGAAAGAAGATCAAATTGAAATGGAAGGCGAGGTCGTCGACACCCTTCCTAATACTATGTTTCGTGTAAAACTGGAAAACGGGCACATCGTGACTGCGCATATTTCCGGCAAGATGCGCAAGAACTACATCCGAATTCTAACCGGCGACCAGGTTCGCGTTGAGCTTACTCCCTACGACCTAAGTAAAGGCCGCATTACCTATCGCGCTCGCTAGTTTTTAGCCGGAGTTAACTCCTTCTTTTCCTGTGGTTTTCTCTCACTGATAGTCAAAACTAGCTCGGCATTCTTACAGCTGACCTGAACGTCTCCACCGTTGGCTGATAATTTTCCGAATAAGATATCTTCGGCCAATTCCTTCTTCAGCTTCTCTTGGATAAGTCTAGCCATAGGTCTTGCACCCATGGATTCGCTATAGCCATGTTCGACGAACCAATCGACCGCGCTGTCATCGACGTTTAGCAATACCTTCTTCTCATCGAGTTGTACCTGTAAATCGACAAGAAATTTGTCAACAACGGTACGGATAGTTTCTTTGGTTAAGGCACCGAACTGAATGATCCCATCCAGCCTGTTTCTGAACTCAGGCGTAAAGGCTTTCTTAATTATTTCCATGCCGTCTGTGGCGTGATCTTGTTCTGTAAAACCTATAGACGAGCGTGCCATTTCTTGCGCACCCGCATTCGTAGTCATGATTAGTATCACATTTCTAAAATCCGCATGGCGCCCGTTATTATCTGTTAGGGTGCCGTGATCCATCACCTGAAGCAATAAGTTAAAAACATCGGGATGCGCTTTCTCGATCTCATCCAATAGCAATACACAGTGTGGGTTCTTGCTAACCGCCTCGGTAAGCAAGCCGCCTTGATCGAAGCCAACATAGCCTGGAGGCGCGCCTATCAAACGCGAAACTGTATGCCGCTCCATATACTCAGACATATCGAAGCGCAATAACTCGATACCCATAATTTTCGCAAGCTGCCGGCTTACCTCAGTCTTACCGACACCGGTAGGGCCGGAGAAAAGAAATGAACCTATAGGTTTTTCACCATCGTTCAATCCGGCTCGGGATAATTTTATAGCCGTAGCCAATGACTCGATAGCATGGTCTTGTCCAAAAACTACCATCTTAAGATTCGGCTCGATATTTTTAAGTGATTCTACATCTGAACTCGAAACATGTTTTGGAGGAATGCGCGCTATTGCAGCAACCACTTTTTCCATGTCAGTAACCTGAATAAGTTTCTTGCGCTTACTGCTGGGCTGCAAACGTTGATAGGCTCCTGCCTCATCAATCACATCGATAGCTTTGTCCGGCATAAAGCGATCATTGATATAACGCCCTGCTAATTCGGATGCGGCCTTCAGGGCCTTATCGCTATAGCGAAGATCATGATGCTCTTCGAATCTAGACTTAAGCCCTTTCAGAATTTTATAGGTAGTATCTACATCGGGCTCATCGACATCGATTTTCTGGAAGCGTCGGGACAAGGCGCGATCTTTCTCGAAGATGCCTCTGTATTCCTGATAGGTAGTTGACCCGATGCAACGCAGATTGCTCGATGTAAGAACTGGTTTTAGTAAGTTAGATGCATCCATGACGCCGCCGGATGCAGCGCCGGCTCCGATAATGGTATGAATCTCATCGATAAAAAGAATTGCGTGCGGATTCTTCTTTAACTCGCCCAATAATGCCTTAAATCTTTTCTCAAAGTCGCCGCGGTATTTAGTCCCCGCCAATAGTGCGCCAAGATCCAGAGAATAGATAACACTGCCCAAGAGTACCTCTGGCACATTGCCCTCTACGATGAGTTTCGCCAAACCTTCAGCGACGGCTGTCTTGCCTACACCCGATTCGCCCACCAGTAATGGATTATTTTTTCTGCGACGAGAAAGCACCTGCACTACACGAGTAACCTCCTCCTCTCTACCGATAAGCGGATCAATCCGACCCTGCTCCGCTTCCGCGTTTAAGTTTGTGGCAAAGCTATCCAATGGGTTGCTTGCGCTATCTGCCGCTGCCTCCTCGTCCAGTTGTTCGGGAGGCACATCTCGCTCACCTTCATGACCAGGGATTTTTGAGATGCCGTGTGTAATATAGTTCACTATATCGATGCGGGCGATATCCTGTTGGCGCAAGAAATAGACGGCCTGTGATTCTTGCTCACTAAAGATTGCAACAAGTACATTAGCGCCAGTTACTTCTCTCTTTCCGGAAGACTGCACATGAAATACCGCGCGCTGCAGCACGCGCTGAAAACCTAAGGTTGGTTGAGTCTCGCGGTTCTCTTCGGTCTCAGGAATTAAAGGTGTCGTCGCATCTACAAAATCGACTAGCTCGCCGCGCAGGCGACCTAGGTCGCAGTCACATGCTACTAACACGCTTGCAGCCACCTCGTTGTCCAACAGCGAGAGCAGCAAATGCTCGACTGTCATGAATTCATGGCGCTTTTTACGAGCGCTTCTGAACGCTTCGCTTAGTGTTACTTCTAAATCTTTGCTTAACATAATTGCCCTTTGGCTAACTTTCTAGTTGACCGTAAAGAATAAAAATCGAAACGGACCAATCCAAATTTTGTGTATTTACCCTGTCTTTAACAGTCTCTTTATCTGTAATTCAAAGGCTCTTTTTAACTGTGTCGCTAGTTAACTGTCTATCTCTACCGAACAGAGCAATGGCTGTTCACATTCTCGAGCATATTCATTAACCTGCGCTGCTTTTGTTTCGGCAACGTCCTTTCCAAATACACCACACACTCCCTTACCCTCGGTGTGGACTTTCAACATAATCTGTGTCGCTTTCTCAACATTCAAGGCGAAGAATGAGCATAGCACTTCGACAACGAAGTCCATTGGGGTGTAGTCGTCATTTATTAACACGACTTTGTACAACGGCGGCTTCTGCAATTTAGGTTTTTCGGTAATTGCGGCGAAACCAGAATCGTGGTCGATTCGTTCATCGTTACCGTCGTCCGAATTATTTGGCCCCGGTAAGCCTGTCGACATTCGTAGTGGAATCATTTCTAGGTCTTTCTCACTCATAACATTTAATTATTCGATCAGCCTCAGGAGGTTCTGGCCATATATTGGCCCTTTTCGCGGAGTATCTGCCTAATCATGCATGCTCCCCGAAGGCCTCTAGTATACAGTTAAATTGGGCCTTCTCCTCCATTTTCAAGGCCTTCATAGGGCCTGCTTTCGCTAATTCGGGGCCGCTTTTTTGACATTGACGAATCATTCCTGTATAGATTTTGTTGGGTCATAAGCCTCGAAGTAAAAAAATAAAAAATAATAAGAAGTACGGAGTTCGCTCATGAGTACCGGGCAAGTTAAGTGGTTCAACAACGCAAAAGGGTTTGGCTTTATTTTGCCCGATGAAGGGGGTGAAGATTTATTCGCGCACTACTCCGCCATCGGCATGGAAGGTTATAAAACCTTGAAGGCCGGACAGCTAGTCTCGTTCGATACGATCGAAGGTCCCAAGGGATTGCATGCGGCGAATATTCATGCCGTCGATGATGCCCCCGCCCCAAATAGCGATCAGGCAAGCCCTGAACAGGATTCTGATTCCAGCTCTGCCGCAGCTGCCAATGACGTGGCAACACCTGCGATGGAAGATGAGCTGGCAACTTAGGATGAACAGGCCGAAGTAATCAGGCCTACTGATGTAGGCTCCCGGCTTTCAGGCGCATGATGCCTTGAAGGAGTTGGGAGCGCGATTGATGCTCACGCATCTCGTGGCATTCTGGAGGTCATTCGAACCACCGGCAGGTATTTATCTGCGCCAAGCTTAAGCCTCCCCCAATTTTACCGATACAAGCCTCATGCCCCAGATAATGCTGTTCAATAAGCCTTTCTCCATTTTATCCCAATTCACATCGGAGCCACCTCACCGCACGCTTGCCGAATACATAACAAGAAAGGGGTTCTATGCCGCGGGCAGATTGGACAAAGACTCCGAGGGATTATTGATCCTGACCAACGATGGTAAATTGCAACAGAAGATAAGCAATCCCAAATACGGGAAGTTCAAGACCTATCTAGTACAAGTCGAAGGAGACCTGAGTGAGGGCGCACTCGACGCTCTGCGTCAGGGAGTCGATCTTAAGGATGGCCCTACCAGGCCCGCAGAGGCTAGACATATAGCCGAGCCCATACTCTGGGATCGCAACCCGCCCATCAGAGAGCGTCAACAAATCCCTACAAGCTGGCTGGAACTATCAATATCCGAGGGTCGCAACCGGCAGGTTCGGCGCATGACGGCGGCGACGGGGTTTCCTACACTGCGCCTTATCCGCATCAAGATTGACCAATGGGAACTAGGAGATCTACAGCCGGGGGAAAGCAAGATTATCGAGGTCTAGACTAGGAATCCTGCCAGCGGTCTATCGCAGCCTTATCCGAATCTCTGGATTCGACCCAGACACTGCTGGTTGCGGTTTTTTGCTGCTTCCAGAACGGCGCCTTGCTCTTCAGGTAATCCATGATGAATTCGGCAGCCTCGAAAGCCGCATGCCGATGCGCGCTAGCCGTAGCTACCAACACAATCTGATCCTTTCCATGTAACTCGCCTACCCTGTGGATGATTCTTGTGGCCAGCAACGGCCATTTCGCTTCGGCTTGCTGCTGGATCTCCTGCAGGCATTTCTCGGTCATCCCAGGGTAATGCTCCAGAAACAACGAGCGAACCGATGCAGACTCAGAGCCTTCTGCAGACACGTCATAAATCTCACGCACTAGGCCGGTAAACGTAACGATAGCGCCAGCATCTCCAGCGCGATGGCGTAGAGCCGCATACTCATCGGCAATCGAAAAATCTTGATTTTGGATGCTAATCATATGTCATTAGCCACCGGTCATGGGGGGAAAGAAGGCAACTTCGTCATTCTCTGAAAGCGGATGATCAAGATCGACCACGGTCTGATTTACGGCGGCCAATACCTTATTCTGCGCGCTAAAAACCCTTTGAAAGCTGGGGTTTACACTCAATAGATGATCTATAAGGTCTTGTACGGAGCCCACCTTAGCCGGCAGCTCGAGTTCTTCCTCGCTGCGCCCCAGAGTCTCACGAATGCTGGCAAAATATTGAATATGTAGCATAGGCGCTATACCGATTCCGAGCGTTGGTAGTGGCCGCTATTGCCGCCAAGCTTCTCTTTCAGGCAGATGGCCTCAATGACCATATTCTTATCTACGGCTTTACACATATCGTAGATTGTCAGCGCCGCCACGGAAACTGCTGTCAGAGCCTCCATCTCAACCCCGGTTTGCCCGTTCACCTTGCAGGTAGCCTCAATCAAGACGCAGTTCTGAGCACTATCTAACTCCAGGGCGACGTCTACCGACGTCAACAGCAGAGGGTGACAAAGCGGGATTAGTCCAGAGCAGCTCTTGGCCGCTTGTATGCCAGCTATACGGGCAATGGCAATCACATCGCCCTTCTTGTGGCCGCCCGCGGCGATCAAGGCTAGTGTTTCGCTTGCCATACGTATGCTACCACTCGCCGTCGCTATACGGTGCGTGGACTGTTTTTCTCCGACATCCACCATCTTGGCGTTGCCCTTGCTATCAATATGGGTCAGTTTGCTCATAGTCTCTAAACCGCTGTGTGATTCCTCATTATCCATGTTTCTGCCAGCGAGCTAAAGAGCAAAGCTTAAGCGAGCATTTAAATTTCATAGCTAGAGCATTGATCGCGAAGGCTTTTAGCAGCTAGCATTAGCCCTTTTCTAAATCTGAGCAAACCAGGCCCTCTTACTATGTACGAACTTCCTCATATAACGGTGGCCACAATTGTGGAGCGCGATGGTAAATTCTTAATGGTGAGAGAGAATTCCGGTGGCCGCCTCGTCTATAATCAACCTGCCGGCCATGTTGAGCCAAGCGAAACGCTATTCGACGCCGCATTGAGAGAAACTCTTGAAGAAACCGCATGGCGCGTCGAACTCAAACAACTATTGGGCATTTATCAGTATACCTCTGCTGAAAACGGTATTACCTATATTCGCCACTGCTTTATCGCCAAAGCAATAGAACCAAGAACGGAACGAAACCTCGACCCGGACATACTCGAGGCAAAGTGGCTGACTCTGAAAGAGTTAGAAGACTTTGAATCTGAGCTGCGCAGCCCTCTGGTGCTCAAAGTTATTCGAGACTATCTGAGTGGCGTGAACTTTCCACTCAGTGTTGTACAGCTGCCCTAAACTAACAGTGCGCATTATTGAGCTAAACATAAGCAGATAAATCATGACGATAGACAAGGAACAGAGAATCCACAGCAATACTAAAGTGATTGTTGGCATGTCTGGCGGTGTCGACTCCTCGGTTGCCGCCTATCTTCTCATTGAACAGGGCTATCAGGTGGAAGGGCTGTTCATGAAGAACTGGGATGAAGACGATGGCACGGAATACTGCACCGCAAAGGACGACTTGGCCGACGCCCAGTCAGTCTGTGACAGCCTGGAAATACCTCTGCATAGCGCCAACTTCGCCGCCGAATACTGGGACAATGTCTTCGAACATTTCCTCAAAGAATACTCAGCCGGTCGCACACCCAATCCAGACGTACTGTGCAACCGAGAGATCAAATTCAAGGCTTTCCTTGAATTTGCCGGCGAACTTGGCGCGGATTTTATAGCGACCGGGCATTATGTAAGAAAGAAAGTTGTGGGCTCCCATACACAACTGCTAAAAGGCTTGGACAATAATAAGGATCAGAGCTATTTCCTCTGCGAGGTAAATGAGAGCTGTCTGAGTAAGAGTCTTTTTCCTGTCGGCGAGCTGGATAAGCCCGAAGTGCGTGCTATCGCATCCAAGCTAGGCCTGCGTACCCACGACAAGAAGGACAGTACAGGCATCTGTTTCATCGGGGAGCGCAAATTCAAAGATTTTCTCGAACAGTACCTCCCGGCTCAACCCGGGGTAATCGAATCAGTAGACGGAGAGACTATAGGCAGGCATGCCGGCTTGATGTTTTATACCTACGGTCAACGGCAAGGCCTTGGCATAGGGGGCCTAAGCGATCATGACGAGGCGCCCTGGTATGTTGTCGACAAAGACCTGAAGAGAAACGTCTTATTGGTCGCACAAGGCTCGGAGCATCAAATGTTGTTTTCCAGCCAGCTACTTGCAGGTAATCCAGCATGGGTAAACAAACAGCCTGACGCTATGCCCCTTAGCTGTACCGCAAAAGTGCGTTATCGCCAGCCTGACCAACAGTGCCAAATTAGCAGCAACACAGATGGACTGCTGCAAGTCGATTTCGCTACACCACAACGTGCCGTGACACCGGGCCAATATGTCGTATTTTATCAAGGCGAGCGCTGTCTCGGGGGAGCCATCATTGAACAGTTCTGTCGCTGAGCTAACGCGCTGGGAATGGCAGACCGTAGCACTGGCTGCCGTAGTTCAGTCTGCGGCTCTGGTAACCAAACTCGCCGTACACGGCAATGCCTCCCAGACCGAACTTCTGGCGAGCGTTAATCCGCTATTGGTTCTTAATCCAAGGACGGAAGCCGATGTCTATCCAAATCTTGGGCACCTAAATCTGGGCTTGCGGTCTCTCCATGACATGTTCCAGCAGGTAAAGGCGCCAGAAAACGCGGGCATGGTTCGCTATACACTAGGGATGCTACTACTACGCAACAAGCTGGAGGCGAACCCCTCGATGCAAGAGGCTATAAGAGTCGGCTTGCAGGGAATCCATCCCTTGCAACTCATACCGGAGAATGCCACGCCGTGGCGAATGGAAGACGAAGAAAAAACAGAAGGACAATTGGGCCAGGAACAAACATTCGAGCAGCTTGCTACTCTTTATCAGGATACAATTAGCAGGCTAGCACACCGCATTCAGGTACAGGGGCAGATGGACTATCTACAGAACGAGTATGTAGCCAATCGCGTCCGCTCACTTCTGCTTGCGGGCATCCGCTCTGCTGTGTTGTGGCATCAACTCGGTGGACGCCGCTGGCGGCTGATTTTTTATCGAAAGCGAGTGCAAGAAACAGCGGGGAGTCTACGACGGCGTCTCCTCGCGTCGATCTAAGTAACACGGTATTGATTACAGAACAAAATCCAAGGAATACAAGATGGCAAACGACTCAGACAGTTCACTAATGGCAATCTCTCCACTGGATGGCCGCTATAAAAGCAAATGTGCAGATCTAGCGCCCTACTTTAGTGAATTCGCACTCATGCGCTACCGCGTTCTGGTAGAGGTGAAGTGGCTGCAGAAATTGTCGGAACACGACCAGATTGATGACCTTCAAGTTATCAGCGACCGAGGCCTTCAATACCTCGACGACCTCGTTGAAAACTTCTCACTCGATGATGCCCGGCGCATCAAAGAGATCGAGGCGACCACGAATCATGACGTTAAAGCTGTAGAGTATTTCATTAAGGAAAAGTTCGAAGACAATGCCGAGCTAAATGACCAGCTAGAATTTGTGCATTTCGCCTGCACATCGGAAGACATTAACAACTTGGCTTACGCCTTGATGCTACGGGACGGAAGAGAAAAAGTTGTTCTCGATCAGATGCGCGAAATCGAATCTACCCTGGCGCAACTTGCCAAGAAATTTGCTAGCCAACCACTGCTTTGTCGCACCCATGGCCAGCCGGCCTCACCCTCTACAGTAGGCAAAGAATTTGCAAACGTTGTGCATCGCCTACGCAGACAGATCTCACAGATTGAATCGAATGAAATTTTAGGCAAGATCAATGGCGCTGTTGGAAACTACAACGCACATTTTTCAGCCTACCCGGATATCGACTGGCAGAGCAACGCCCAGGATTTCGTAGAATCACTTGGGCTTAGCTGGAACCCCTATACCACGCAAATCGAACCGCATGATTATATTGCCGAACTATTTTCAGCCGTCGGTCGGTTTAACACTATTCTTATCGACTTCGACCGAGATATATGGGCTTACATCTCCTTAGGCTATTTTAAACAAAAGACTGTAGCCGGTGAAGTTGGCTCATCAACGATGCCGCACAAAGTAAACCCAATAGACTTCGAAAACTCAGAGGGGAATCTTGGCATTGCCAATGCGATGATGGCGCATCTAGCGGAAAAATTACCGATCTCTAGATGGCAGCGCGATCTCACAGATTCGACAGTTCTGCGAAATATAGGCACTGGCCTAGCGCATAGTCTAATCGCTTACCGAGCCACCTTGAAGGGCATAAGCAAACTAGAACTTAACGCGACGGTGATAGATAGAGATATCGATGCTTGCTGGGAGATATTAGCAGAGCCTATACAAACTGTGATGCGAAGATATCGAATAGAAAAGCCTTACGAAAAGCTCAAAGAGCTAACTCGAGGCAAGCAGATAGACAAGCAATCTGTGCAGGAGTTCGTGGAATCCCTCTCCATACCGGAGAAGGCAAAACAAGAACTCCTGGAGCTTAGCCCCCGGACTTATCTGGGCAACGCTGAAGAACAGGCTAGCTCTATTTGAAACCGCTGCAGCTCAATCCAACATTCAATGTCGATGCTTTTCTAAAGCAAAACTGGCAAAAGAAACCGGTACTGCTACCCAAGCTGGTAAAAAATTTCAGCGATGCGATCTCTGCTGAAGAGCTAGCGGGGCTAGCCTGCGAAGAATTCATCGAGAGTCGCCTAATCAGCGATTTTAAACAGGGCGAATGGCTGCTTAAAAACGGGCCATTCGAGGAATCAGATTTCACCTCCCTTCCCGAGTCAAACTGGACCCTACTGGTCCAAGCAGTCGATCAATGGGTTGAAGCTGTCGCAGACATCAAGGCGCTTTTCGATTTCCTTCCCAGCTGGAGAATCGACGACATCATGATCTCTTTTGCGGCCCAGGGCGGCGGCGTGGGACCTCATTACGATTATTATGATGTCTTCTTGCTACAGGGCTCAGGTGAGCGTAATTGGCAGGTTGGGGAACGCTGCGCTTCGACTGCAACCCAAAGACCGAATACCGAATTAAACCTACTGCAAGAGTTTGAGCCTAAAATGGAATTCACCCTAAGTGCCGGCGACGCGCTGTACATCCCCCCGCGCTTTTCTCACTGGGGCAAGGCTAAAAGCGATAGCCTCTGTTACTCGATAGGGTTTCGCGCACCCTCACTTGCGGAGATGATCGAGGGCTTTAGTGACCTGATCATTAAGGAGCAAGATCCAGTCAATCGTTACGAAGACAGCAATGCAGCAAGCCTTCTTCGTAGCGGAGAGATCAAGGCTCAGTTGCTCGACACGAGCTTCCAGCAACTTAGCGAAAAACTGGCAGACAAGAGCAAGTTCATCATCTGGTTTGGCTGCCATGTAAGCCAGCCCAAATATCCAGAACTGATACAGGGATTAGATCAACCCCTTTCTAGTGCAGAGTTCAAAGCGCTGCTTGGCGAGGGTGTAGATCTGGTAAAAAATCCTAGTTCGCGTTTTGCATTCCTTGAATCCAGCGGCGATGCCAGGGTGCTGCTATTCGTCGATGGCGCAATGGTCGCCTTTCCTGTCGATCAGCTTTCGGCTATCACATCACTGTGTGAGCAAAGCCATTTCAGTGAAGATAGTTCGCTTCGCTTTTTCACAGACCCTGGGATGATGGAACTACTGCGCCAGCTCTTAAATCAGGGTAGTCTTCTCGCTTCTGAATAAGCCCATCAAGCTCCCGCAACACGTCAGCACAGGCTATGCACAGAAGTAACATACGAGTTTTTCCCTATCAGCGAGACAGCGAGCTATTCATGCGCGCCTTGGGAACGTTCGCCATGCCTGCTTTTCTGGACAGCGCAAGCCATGGTGGTCCCAGTGGAAGGCGCGATATTCTCGCGGCGGCACCGATTGCCCATATCATCCTGAGAAATGGCAAAATGTCTTGCTCCGAAAATATACGTGAGCGCATCGGCGACTCAAGAGATAGCGAAGTATTATTCAATAATATCAGATATTTAAAAGATAAATATCTACCTTTGTATGAACAGCCTGAAGGGACGGTATCTGGCGATGACTTTGCCGGCGCTGTGATCGCTCATCTTGGTTACCCAGAACTCAAACGTAGCGCAAGATTCGACATTAACGACGGCTTCGTAGGCGTCTATCTCTGGACCCTCATCATCGATCACGAGGAAAATACCTGCGAACTCAGGTTTCACCCAGGCTGCGAGCAAGCCTACATCGAAGATACCGCCTCCTCTATAAGCAATGAGCTAGATACAGTTAAGGGCGACCACCCCGGTAGCTTCTCTGTTTTTTCTAATTTCGAGAGTAACTCTAGCTTCGATGAATACCAGCGTGCGTTCACAGACATTAAGATGCGCATCGATTGCGGCGACTGTTATCAGGTTAACTTGACGCAGAGTTTTACAGCCAAGGGCGACGGCGAACCCTTAGCCGCCTATCTCAGGCTGCGCAGAGCGACTACCGCGCCCTTTTCTGCCTATCTAAACTGGGATAGTGGCGCCCTGCTAAGCCTGTCGCCCGAGCGCTTTCTGCGACTCGTCGATAAAGCGGTATTGACCCAACCCATCAAGGGGACAACACCCAGAGGTTCAACAAAGGAGGCTGACGCACAATTAGCACAGGACCTTCTGGCTAGCGAAAAAGACAGGGCCGAGAATTTAATGATCGTTGACCTGTTAAGAAACGATCTGGGCAGAGTCTGTCAGACAGGAAGTATCGAAGTAAAACAACTATTTAGCGTCGAATCTTTTAGCAATGTACATCATATGGTTAGCGACGTGTCGGGCACCCTCAAAGCCGACAGGGACGCGCTAGACTTACTCGCCAGCTGCTACCCAGGAGGGTCGATAACCGGCGCACCAAAACTAAGCGCCATGGCTATAATCCAGCGGCTAGAGCTGAGCCCTAGAAGGGCTTACTGTGGGACCGTGTTCTATCTTGACTCTCTAGGCAACTTCGACAGCAGCATTACCATCCGCAGCCTGCTGCGGGAGGACAATGAACTTACCTGCTGGGCTGGTGGCGGCATCGTTGCCGACTCTGATTGTGAGCAGGAGTACCAGGAATGTTTCGATAAAATAAACAATATTTTCAGTGTATTACAAGATTGACCTCAGCTACTAAGTAAAACCTGTAGCGCTAGGCCCTTGCGCAGCATGCCATCTTCCTAAACGCTAAGATCTCGCTCGCTGGCCGCACAAAATTCGCGGCGCAACTCCTCATACGTCTCAACCGCAGGATATTGGGGAAACTCCTCGATTACATTGGCCGGCGCACGAAACAGGATTCCAGCATCGGCCTCTTCCAGCATAGTTGTATCATTGTAAGAATCACCGGAGGCGATGACGCGGAAGTTAAGCCCATGCAGGGCCTTAACTGATTGCCGCTTGGGGTCCTTCTGGCGCAGCTTATAGTCGACAATTCTGCCAGATTCGTCTGCAACCAGGCGGTGACAAAACAACGTGGGGAAATCGAGCTGTCGCATCAAAGGCTGCGAGAACTCATAGAAAGTATCTGACAAAATAATAAGTTGGAATCTTTCCTTCAACCAAATTATAAAATCCTTGGCTCCGGGTAGCGGCTCCATTGTAGAAATCACCTCCTGTATGTCTGGTAGCCCCAGACCATGCTGGTCGAGTATTGCCAACCGTTGCCTCATAAGCACGTCATAGTCTGGAATATCGCGCGTGGTGGCGCGCAGCTCATCGATACCGGTCTTTTCGGCAAATCCGATCCAAATCTCCGGTACCAGTACTCCTTCCAAATCTAGACAGGCTAGTTCCATGATGCAAAGTTCTCCTTCTGGGTTGTTTTATTCGCTGCGGCGATCTTTTCGCACTTCTCGCCCCGCTTCAATCTAGCCAGCTAGGCGCTCTGCCTCGACCTGTCAGCCTAGGGAAGCGTCAATCTACCAGAAATCAACAATTCAGAACAGCAGGAGAAAAATTCTCTAGCTGTCTAATTACTAGATATTGATTTATCAGTAATAAAATCTGCAAGATTTGGTAGGAGCGATCATTTAGACTGTCTAAGTGGTTAGTTTTATTAGAGTTTTTCACGTGGAACATCGGCATCGGCCGTAATAGCTAATAGTTTAATCAAGCTGCCTAGCCCCACTCCATCAAGCGCTTTACCGCGCCGGGCAAATAGCCGAGAATGTGCCGGCTCTACCTCATCTGCGACAATAAATTGGCAAACCACTTCATGACCTCCACATCGACAGCTCAGATCGCGCAAGACGCACTAGACCTCAACTCAGATCTAGCAGGCAGCGAACCCAAAGAAGTGCTGCGTCAGGTCGTCGACCTATGGCCAAACCTGGCAATTTCATTCAGCGGGGCCGAAGACGTGGTCCTAATCGAAATGGCGAGCAAGCTCCTCGATACGCCAACGGTATTTACTCTAGACACCGGCCGACTGCACCCGCAGACCTATGCGTTCATCGAGAGTGTTCGAAAGCACTATTCCCTGCCTATAGAAACGCTACACCCGGATCCGCAGCGCCTCAGCGAACTAGTTCAGAACAAAGGCCTATTTAGCTTCTTTGAGGACGGACACTCGGAATGCTGCGGCATCCGTAAGGTTGAGCCGCTAAAGGCGAAGCTCGCAACAGTGGACGCCTGGGTCACCGGGCAGCGCCGCGATCAGAGCCCCACACGGGCTGACGTGCCAGTAGTCGAGCTCGACAACAATTTTTCCAGCCCTGAACACTCGGTAATAAAGATCAATCCGCTGGCGAACTGGTGCTCAGAAGATGTCTGGAGCTATATTCGCATGTTCGATGTGCCCTACAACGAGCTTCACGACGCCGGATTTATCAGCATAGGCTGTGAACCCTGCACACGACCTACAGGCCCCGGCCAGCATGAGCGAGAGGGCCGCTGGTGGTGGGAAGAAGCCACTATCAAGGAATGCGGACTTCACAGAACAAATACCCGGGACCGGGAGAAGCGGGTCTAAGGCTGATACCCTAAACAGGCATCGGCCAGCTAAAGCGTTGGCAGCTCAATAGCCTCCACTAAACGGTCAAACTCAGCGCTGGACTTAGTTTCTAGCCCTTCACGGACTAAATCCCTGGTCAGATGGGGCGCAAACATCTCAATAAAATCATACATATAGCTGCGTAAGTAATTGTTGCGTCGAAACCCTATCTTGGTTGTGCTGGATTCGAACAGATCACTGGCATCGAGCGCTATCAGATCACTGTCTATCATCTCATCGAAGGCCATGCTCGCCACTATGCCTATGCCCAAGCCAAGGCGCACATAGGTTTTAATGACATCGGCGTCGGCAGCGGTAAGAACTACTCTGGGACGCAGGCCCTGGGCATCGAAGGCCTCATCCAGTTTCGACCTTCCGGTGAAGCCGAAGGTGTAGGTGATAATAGGATATTTAGCTATATTACATAGAGTTAGCTCATTCTCCTGAGCCAATGGATGCCCTTTCGGCACTAGGATTGATCTATTCCAGCGATAACACGGCAGCATCACTAGGTGGCTATACAGCTCCAAAGCCTCGGTAGCTATCGCAAAATCGGCGGCGCCTTCGGCGGCGGATGCCGATATCTGTTTTGGCGTTCCCTGATGCATATGCAGGGAGATCTCGGGGTACTTGTCGATGAATCGCCTTATTACCGGAGGCAGAACATAACGGCACTGCGTATGGGTAGTGGCTAGCGACAAGCTACCAGCCTGTTCTTGACCATACTCCCGCGCCAGGGACTGAATCTTTTCAACCTGCTGCAAGATCTCCCCGCTGGTGTCCAATATCTCTCGGCCGGCCTCTGTAATCTCTACTAAATGCTTTCCGCGCCGGGTAAATATCTGCAGGCCCAACTCTTCTTCCAGCAGCCTTATCTGTTTGCTAATGCCTGGCTGCGAGCTGAATAGATGAGCGGCAGCTTTAGACACATTCAAGTCTTGCTTTGCGACTTCCCAGATATATCTAAGCTGATGCAATTTCATAAGATAGCTCCCAGTTGTAAGGTGTTGCCCTATATTATTCCTTTTGGTTATTAAAATATTCTTAAATATTCCTTTTACATATAGCAAGTTCTGTCTAATCTCGCGACTTTACTGCTATGCGCGGATCTATTAGCCCATGGAACTCACGCTACATATCGCTGCTGGAGCGGCAGTTGGCTTTGCCATCGGGCTTACCGGGGTCGGAGGCGGCTCCCTTATGACCCCCCTGCTTCTGCTTTTCGGCTATCCTGCCCCCGTGGCTATTGGGACCGACCTGCTGTACGCGGCAGTAACCAAGGCCGGTGGCGCACTCTCACATCACCGGGCAGGCAATGTAGACTGGGTTATCGTCCGCCTGCTTGCACTGGGCAGCATCCCCACAGCGCTTCTGGTTCATGGCGCTATAAACCAAACGACATTCCAGCAGACCCCAGAGTTCGAGCAACTTCTCACCTCGAGCTTAGGCATAATGTTAATAATAACTTCTATCATATTGATATTACGAGGTAAGTTAAGAAGAAATGCACGAGAGAGCAAGCCTGAAAGACTGATGGGTTTTGTCTCCAGGCATCGAAGCCAACTGACCGTAGAAATGGGAATTGTGCTGGGGGTCTGTGTGACGCTGTCATCGGTAGGCGCAGGCGCCTTTGCAGCGGCTATCCTTCTAACGATCTACGCCAAGACTTCAACTGTAAGGGTTATAGGCAGTGATATAGCCCACGCCGTTCCACTGACATTCATTGCTGGCCTGGGCTATCTGTTCTCAGGCTATGTCGACCTGACTCTGCTGGCCAGCCTATTAATTGGCTCCTTGCCGGCCATTGCCCTAGGCTCGCGGCTTAGCTCGCGGGTGCCAGAAAAGGCGCTGCAGGGTCTGTTGATAGTGATCTTATTCGGTTTAGGGGTGTATTATACTGTATTCAATAATTTGCTTTAATATTACAATATAAGCATCTGATTTAATAACTATTGATTTGCCACGCCATGAGGCACATGACCCGTAGCAACGTGATTTCGTGCCGATTCACAATGCCCTTCCTGATCATCAAAGAAGACATCGGCATCAAACGCCCGGAGGAATTCACCCTTGTCGAGTCCGCCTAGAAAAAGAGACTCGTCAATGCGAATATTCCAGGCACGCAGAGTCCGCACTACCCTTTCATGGGCAGGCGCAGCGCGCGCGGTTACCAAGCAGGTTCGCAGTGGCGCTTCGCCAGGAGGGAACGCCATTTGGATCTGTTGCAGAGCCGCCAGAACCGGCTTGAATGGCCCTCCGCTTAGTGGCTCATTAGCCGCTTCACGCTCATTCTCGGTAAAAGCTTCTAGCCCTTTGTTTTTGAATATTTTTTCAGAATCATCAGAGAACAAAACGGCATCGCCATCGAAGGCTATCTTAAGCTTCTCGTTAGGCGTGCGGCTATTTTCAGAAGGCAAGATTGTTGCCGCGGCGACGCCAAGCTCCAAGGCTTGCCTGACATCCGCGCCATCGGTGGACAAGAACAGGTGGCTATTGAAGGCCGAGATATAACGATAGGGACTGTCTCCCCCACTGAATGCGGCGCGGCTTATATCGAGGTCGTAGTGCTGTATAGAGTTAAAGATTCGCAGCCCTGTATCCGCACTATTCCTAGAGAGCAGAATCACTTGCACAGGAGACTCATCAAGCAACTCATTTAGCCCCAGTAGTTTTTGTACTAATAGAAAAGCATCGCCAGGCTCTAGCGGTTTGTCTTCCTTCGATATTTGATATTGCTGATAGGCATCCAAGCCTTCCTCCTCGAAGACGCGATGGCTATCTTCCAGGTTAAACAAGGCGCGAGAGGATATCGCGATTACGAGCGGGTCTATCTTTGCTTGGGATACCATTAGAGACTCTACCTGACAGTTAGCACTATGATAGAGGGCAATCGCGGACTTAGCCATCTATGAAAAACCTTAGATGCATACAAACTGCTAACAAAGAATTGTAAAATACTGCCATAACTGTCTGTTAATAAACAAATATTCATCAGAAATAGAGTAAGCGGCACGCCAGCGAAGGCAAGGGAGAAGTACAATTAGCATGCTAGAAAGGAAGAATGAGGAGCGTATCGGCTTGCTACTTTCGGGGGGCGGCGCTCGCGCGGCTTACCAGGTAGGCGTATTAAGCGCCATTGCAAAACTACTGCCTAAGGATACACAGAACCCCTTCCATATCATTTCTGGAACCTCTGCGGGCGCTTTGAATGCTGCCTCCCTCGCCTCCCACGCCCATAGGCTTCGAACGGGGGTTAGGCTGCTAGAGTATGTGTGGAAGAATATTAGCAGCGAGCAGATCTATACACCGCAGTCTGGAAATATGCTAGGTAGCGCTTCTGCGATGCTACTGTCGTCGATGCGCAGCAAGCCCGCCGATGTTCCGCGCTCTCTTTTAGACAACTCCCCCCTTAACAGCTTGCTCAATCGCGTATTAAAACTAAATAAGATTCAGAGGAATATAGATAAAGGCTTGATCGATGCATTAAGTATTACCGCATCTGCATACAGCACCGGGGAATCAGTCTCCTTCTATCAGGGGGTCAAGGGACTTAAGGATTGGGAAGGGCCCCATCGAATTGGACGACGAAGTCAGATTATCCATTCCCATCTGCTGGCCTCTTCGGCGTTACCGATCTTGTTCCCAGCGGTGAAAATTGGAAACCAGTTCTTCGGCGATGGTGCAGTGCGACAGCTGGCTCCAACCTCAACACCGATTCATTTGGGTGCCACGCGACTGCTTGCCGTAGGGGTCAGCGGAAATCGCAACAAAGCACCCCTGGAAAACAAGATGACAGAGGCTCCCTCCCTGTCGCAGATTATTGGGCATATGCTCAACAGCGCCTTCGTAGATACATTAGATAACGATCTTGAATTTCTACGAGACATGAATGAGGTGCTGGACTTCGTGCCACAGCATGTGACAAATCAAAAGAAGATTCGTGCTCAAAAAATTGAATTGCTTGAGATTTCACCCAGCAAAGAAATGAATCTGATCGCTACCGACTTCTATCATGAGCTGCCTAGACAGATGGCTAAGCATATCAAAGTGGATAGCTCGAGCACGCTGCTTAGCCTGGTGCTTTTCGAGAAGGGTTTTTGCAATGCGCTGTGGGATTTAGGCTATGAAGACGCACTGGAAAAAGAAGCCGAGATCAGGGAATTCTTTCGTCTGCAGAAATAGGCAGCTACAGTTGTCTCAGCCCCCAGCGAAACCAAGTAACGATGAAGCCTCGGGCCGCCAAGCAAACGGGCTAGGACCTCAATCCGCCCGGGAACAGACACCGGTGCCGGCAAGACCACAGAGCCCACCGAGATTCTTCGCCAAATACTGCTGATGATAATATTCAGCATAATAAAAAATGAATAACTTATTGATTTTATTAGTTATCATTTGGTAATTCTTGCCACTTAGCGAACTCTGAAACGCCTCGCTACTCGCCTCGGCGGCTATAGCTTGCGCTAGGCTAGTGGTAAAGATAGTGGAGATACTGAGTACCCTGATCGCCGCCCTGGCGCATGGCTTGAGTCAGGTCATGGGACTCAGAGAGCAGCACGCAAAATTTAATAGGAGGTTTTGGCGGGGTCAAAAAAGACAAGCACGACTTCGGTGTGCCCGGCACCCATAGAACATACATCTTCATAGGAAGGATTACGGGTAATGCCCCGCATAAGCTGCGGCAGGACTAAATACGCCTTCTAGCTCCCAAAAAAATCTTTCGGCGCCCAGAAACAAACAAGTCCGAATGCCGCTTTATCCAGGTGTTCAGGCAGGGGTTCGACAAAGCGATTAGCGGATACAGCATGTTCGGCTGCAGCTTGAATTGCTTCTGCCCTGTCCGGCAATGCAGAATTGGTGTCGGGAAGCACTAACGATTTTTTCGTAACAGGAGCAATGTCGGATTCCCATCTGTAATTTCTGGATTGAATGATACACTCTAATCCGGCAAACTGCCGCGGCTTTTTTAGAGCTATAGCAGTAAGCAAATCAATCAATTTAGAGACTTAGGATATATATATGAGCTCTGCCCTCATGCAGAACTACGGAACTCGAGAGCTGAAATTCGATCACGGCGAAGGCTCTTATTTATTTACCAAAGAGGGTGAGCGTTATCTCGATTTTGGTATGGGCATAGCAGTCAACAGTTTAGGCCATTGCAATCCGAAATTGATCGACGCCCTGACGCTGCAGTCAAAGCGACTCTGGCATACTTCGAATCTCTACAATATAGAAGCAGGCGAAGAGCTGGCTGCAAAGCTGGTAGCGAATACATTTGCTGACCGAGTTTTCTTCTGCAACTCGGGCACCGAGGCTATCGAATGCGGTTTCAAAGCTATCCGTCGTTATTTTCACGACAAAGGCCTATCTCAGCGTAACCGCATAATATCGATGACTGGCGCATTCCATGGAAGAAGCCTCGCCGCGATCGCATCCGCAGCCAATCCAGCACATTGCGAAGGCTTCATCGTTGGCGACCCAGGCTTCGATCAGGCTGAATTTGGAAACATAGATTCATTGAAAGCCCTCATAAGCGAAAATACGGCTGCGATTGTAATTGAACCGGTCCAGGGTGAAGGAGGAATCACTGTTGCCAGCAGCAAATATCTTAAGGCCGTCAGAGAGTTGTGTGACTCTCATGATATTTTACTCATGTTTGACGAGGTGCAATGTGGTATCGCACGAACAGGCAGCCTCTATGCTTATCAGCAGTTAGGCGTCTCCCCGGACCTGCTCGCCTCGGCGAAGGGGCTAGGCGGCGGCTTTCCTATTGGCGCCTGTTTAGCTATAGAAAAAGTAGCTCTAGCCCTGGCGCCCGGCAGTCATGGCAGTACTTTCGGCGGAAACCCTCTTGCCACTGCAGTAGGAAACGCGGTTCTGGATGAGCTAATTGATGATATTTTTCTGAGCAATGTCAGAGACATGGGAGCCTATTTTAAGAAGGAATTGGAGCTACTGGTTGAACGCTTCCCTACGCTGCTTTGTGAAGTTAGGGGCCTGGGCTTAATGCTAGGCCTGTATTGCCTAACAGATGCAGGGCAACTGATTGCGCGCCTACAGAACCACAAGCTACTTGTAGTGAAGGCGGGAGCAAATAGTATCCGTTTGCTGCCTGCACTTAATGTGAGCAAAGAAGAAGTTGATTCAGCCTTAGAAATACTTACTAAGGCATTGATAGAAATAGAAAACAACTAGAAGAAATAACTAACCACTTCCACGCAGAGGCAGCTAATGCGATCACGATCATCAGACCTTCCATTAAAACGAATTGGGCTACTATCCCTGGCGATTCTACTCAGTTCGCTAGCATTCGCTAAGCCCGATCTGCTTACCCCCAAGCTCGACACCCTAGCCAACAGCCAACCATTGCCAAATGAGACATCGATGCCAGAAGCCAAACTTGCCAACAATGCACCCATCCTTCCCTTCGAGATCCAAGTTTCGGATGCCGCTATCGAAGACCTGCAGCGAAGACTTGCCTCCACTCGAATGCCTGATCAACTAGCGCAGACAAGCTGGGAATACGGAACCGACTCAAGTTATCTCGCTGAATTGCTTAGTTATTGGCAGAATGATTTTGATTGGCGCGAACAAGAATCTCAATTAAATCAATTCGATCAGTTCAAAACTGAAATCGATGGTTTAGATATGCATTTTATTCATCAGCGCTCAGAGAACCCCGATGCGATTCCGCTTATGGTCGTTCACGGCTGGCCAGGATCGGTGGCCGAGTTCACCAAGATCATTGGGCCACTTACTGACCCTGTAGCCCATGGCGGAAACATCGCAGACTCTTATCACGTAATAGCGCCCTCACTTCCCGGTTTCGGGTTTTCAGAGAAGCCTAACCAGCCTGGCTACAGCCCAGAAAAATTTGCGCATATTCTTGCTGCGCTCATGGAACGACTCGGCTACGAACAATACGCCATAGCCGGCGGTGATTGGGGCGCCATTATTAATCGCTACCTCGCTAATAACTATGCAGATCGTTTAATAGGCTTGCACTCTAATATGGTCTTAGCGAACCCTCCCGCTGACGAGGCGTTAAGAGATAATGTATCCGAAGCAGAAAGCACACTGCGCGAAGCGCGCACTGCTTATATGCAGAATGAAGTAGGTTATCAGCAGATACAGAGAACTAAACCACAAAGCTTAGGTTATGGATTAAATGATTCGCCTGCCGGGCTTGCCGCCTGGATCGTTGAAAAATTCCACGGCTGGAGCGATATGCCCCAGGGGGCCGATGGCTATCTGGATAATCACTTCACGAAAGATGAGCTGCTGACCAATATTTCCATCTATTGGTTTACAGAAACGATTACTTCTTCTGCGCGCATTTACTATGAGAGCAGCAAGACCCCGGTTGCCAAGCCTATCGAATATATTGATGTACCAACCGGTGCCGCCGTCTATCCGGCGGAAATCTACATAACACCCAAGTCTTGGGTCGAAGCCGCCTATGACTTACGGCACTACACGCTAATGGATCAAGGTGGCCACTTTGCAGCTTTGGAGCAGCCCGACAGCTACATAAATGAACTCAATACTTTTTTCCGTTTACTCCGCTAGGGCCCAGCCATAGCGACAATAGAATTAACTACAAATTTCTAAAAGACCGCGATCCAAAAGCATCAGCTAGCAGGAAGATTAATAATGACTCAGAACATTCAAACACAAGCCAATGAAATGAAAGGCATTCTGGCCTGGATTGAAAAGTCGGGAAATAAGCTGCCCGACCCCGTATTCATCTTTCTTTATTGTATTGCGGTTGTCATAGCCATAAGCGTCCTCGCCGCACTTGTAGGCGTCTCCGCCGCTCATCCCACCCAGGTAGATGCGGCGGGCAATGCCATCATGGTGAATGCAGAGAGTCTGCTGTCAGCTGCAAATATTCAACGATTACTTGTAGATATGCCGGAAACCTTTACTGGATTCCATCCACTCGGTTATGTGTTAGTGGTTATGTTAGGTGCGGGGGTAGCAGAGCGTTCCGGCCTTTTCGCCTCCGCAATGAGTGGCGCCGTATCCAAGGCACCCAAGTTTCTGCTAACTCCGGCGGTTGCACTCATCGGCATGGTCGGCAACTTAGCAGCCGATGCAGCTTATGTTGTTCTAATACCTCTGGCTGGCGTGATATTCGCTGCAGCCGGTCGCCATCCTATCGCTGGCATCGCCGCCGCATTCGCCGGAGTCTCCGGCGGCTTCTCGGCCAACTTATTGCCGGGCCAGCTAGACGCCCTACTATTTGGTATTACCGAGGCCGCTGCCGAAACTATTCAGCCCTCATGGGACGCGAATATCGCCGGCAATGCTTATTTCATCATCGCAATGACTTTCGTATTCTTACCGTCGATCTGGTACGTAACTGATAAGATCATAGAGCCGCGCCTGGCACCTATAGCGCCGGGGGATGCCGAAAGCAGTACCGCTGGCGTCATCAAGGATCCAAGTACCACGCTAAGTGATGCCGAACGCAAAGGATTGGCTCGCGCCGGTTATGCATGTCTGGCCATTATCGCACTCTGGGTATTTCTTACTATTGGCCCGGGCACGCCACTGATCAATGAAGAGGCCAACCCCGAAGCAAGGCTGACACCGATGTTTCAGTCTCTGGTAGCTGGCTTCTTCTTTCTCTTTCTTGCCGCTGGATGGGCCTACGGTTCCGCCGCTGGCTCGGTCACCAGCCATCGCGACATCGTGAAAATGATGAGCGATGCAATGGCCGACCTTTCCTATTATCTGGTACTGGCATTCACCGCCGCGCATTTTGTTGCGATGTTCAACTGGTCTAACCTCGGGCTTATTTTCGCGATCAAAGGGGCGGCAGTTCTAGAAGGGTCGAGTCTGCCCGATTCGATCTTGATGGCGTTAATCATATTATTTGGCGCGACAATCAATTTATTTATAGGCTCCGCAAGTGCTAAATGGGCCCTTCTCGCTCCGGTACTAGTGCCTATGTTGATGTTAATTGGTATCAGCCCAGAGATGAGCACGGCGGCCTACCGTGTTGGCGATGGCGCAACAAATATCATCACGCCTCTCATGCCTTACTTCCCCCTAATACTGGTGTTCTGTCAGCGCTGGCAGAAAGGGTTCGGACTTGGAAGTCTGGCCGCGACCATGCTGCCCTACTCGATGGTTCTATTAGGCTCAGGCTTACTGCTCACTATAATCTGGGTTGTGCTGGGATTACCGCTTGGGCCGAACGCGCCTGTAGAGTTTGTCTTGCAATAAGTCGACAGGCTTCAAGCTGTAGAATGAATAGCTGCGGTACTGCTCAGTATTACGGAGCTAGCAAAGCCATTGTTTCAGACTGTGATGTCGCTCGACGGGCAAGGCTTAAGAAAAGCCTTGGCGAAAAGTTGAGGACCGCTGACGCGATTGATGTTATCGGCAAAGCTATGAGGCATTGACAAAACATTTAGTCTTGGGATTTTGCACTAGCCCCACTTATGATTGCAACGCCGATGCATGTAGAGGGAGAGGGAGAGGCAGAGCTAGATTGAGGCAGGTAGAGGCGAGCACACTGGAAGGCCTTCCCATGAAGAGCCTGGATGCTTAGCAAGAAGCATTAGCATCTCCAGCCCAATGGACCCAGCCATGTTCCTCGATGGTTTTCTAACCTTAAAACTTCGCGCGCACTATTTCAGGTGGTTCAGCGTCTGAGAAATGCGGCTGTACAACGTAAATCTCATCACCAACTACAGCGCCCGTAGTGGACTGACCCGAATAACTAGCCATACCGCTTAGTCGAGCTGTACGCCAATTATCATCGCTGAGGTACTTGCTCACGCGACTACTATTATTCGATATTACCGCCAGACTTCCGTCAGACGCCCATACCAAGCCATCTCCACCTGTCGCAGGAAAGTCTAGGTCTATCACTGCCCAGCGTTGCGGATTGTCGACCGGAACCCTAAGTAGTTGTGCAGTAGCCGGTGAAGCCACTATCAAAATGCCAGACGGGTGATATTCAATTCCGTTCAACCCATATTCAGCATCTATACCAAAATCTAGTAACACGCTCGCTCGATGATAACGGTCAACTTTGTAGACAATCTTCATTCTGCTGTCAGTGACATAGGCAACACCTGCCAAACTCACCGCCACATCATTCGCAAAATGCCCAGAGTCGCTTGGCTTATTGGGAATGCTTGCAGCCAGATCGACCATAGCTACCTGCTCGCCAGTAGCAAGATCATAGATACCCAGTTCAGCGGCACCGTTAGCGCTTGCCGTATTCGAGTTCGCAACGAAAAGCTGATCGCGCACTTCATCGACTTCTATACCCACAGAGGCGTTTAGATCTGGCGAAGTAATAGCAGGAATAAGTCTGCCACTGGAAGTAACTTCGTATATGGTGCCGTCGGAGATCGACCCGACAAGAAACCGGTTACGATTATTGTCATACTCGATTCCTTCGGGAACAAATCCCCCGCGTTCGGCTATTATTCGATCTGGCGCCAGACTAGAAGAAAGACCATTTGCACAACCCGTAAGTGTGGCTAGTAAAATTAGCCCGGTAGAGACTCGTGTACTCATTGATTACTCCCGAAGAATGATTGCCTGGATAGTTTGCCTGCCCAAGGTCTACGCAAAAGGCCCAGCAATTTATAGTTTAGTGGAATATTGTTCGACTAAGTAGAAAAGCGATTGTACTAAACTTCTGCACTAAACCCCTATGCCAAACCTCGATGCTAAACACCTGGGCTGCACAAAGTCATCCTGGCTAAGTCAATTCAGCTGCTATTTGCGACTATGTCTAAACAGTCACAAGACTGCCTAAAAATAGAAACGCTCAAAAGAACCCTTTCCCAAATCACCTGGCTTTGTTTTAATCCCGTTGCGCATTCTAAGATTAAGCAGCAAGCTGGAACCGCATCTCAGGCGCTATTTAAATGGCAGCGCACAGAAATAGAGTAATAAGGAAACAGACTTTGCATAGTGTTAGAAACAGTAAACCTCAAAATAGATCGAAGTTTCGAGCCGCCCTCTTTAGCTTGTTAGTCCTAGGCCTATCAAACGACGTATTAGCGGCCGCCGAAAGCGAAGCCAGCTCCGTGATGCTCTGGACTGCATTGATCATACTTATAGTGTTTGCTGCTACGGCCGGAAGCGCCGTGCTTAATATTGCCGCAATTCGCCAATGGGACAGGAATTGGGGGCTGGTCTCGGGGCTCCCACTAGTGGGGTTGCTCGCCTGGTCTCTTCTGATCTTGGTCGCCAAATTTGTCGACCCTGAAACACATGCCTTGTGGACGCTGGAAATCTTTGCCTGGGCAATGATCAACATGATCTACATGGTAACTGCAATGACGGCCAAGCGTATGTTCGCTAAGCGAGATGTGGAGAATTCGGCTAAGCCCTAGCCGGTCACAACCTTGTCGGAAAAATTGACCTCCCAGTCGCTAAAACCGCCATCCATACTGTAAGCGTCTTCAAATCCCTGTTCCGAAAAATAAGCGGCGGCAGATTGGCTCATATTACCGTGATAGCAATAGACGATAAGAGGCTTGCTCTGATCGGCGTTTTCAATAAAGGACTGCACACCACTGTTGTCTAGGTGCAGTGCTGAGCTGATCCGGCCATTGATAAAGGACTGCTCATCTCGTATATCCACCAGTTGAAGGCCGCTCTCGGAAGCTTCATCTAACATTGCCCGCGTCTGATGCACGTCGATTCGTTTAAATTCCATCTACTACCAATTCCTGCTGATATTCTTGAGAAGCCGCAATGATAGCAGCTTCTACAGTCAGCCACCGCTATGGGCTGCGCCGTAACGAATATCTATACCCCAGCAACCTTGCATAGCCTAGGCATGGGATGCCCTGCAGCCAATTACTTATACAGTCTAATTATACAGCTTAAGAAAACAGTCTATTTATACTGTTGACACGCCATACTGTCTAATTATACTGCCCAAACTTTAGAAATGAGCGAAGAATCATGCTGAATAGTAAGCAACTTATTGAAATTACGGGGATTTCTCGAGCCACACTCAACAACTATGTGGCCTTAGGCATACTACCGAACCCGGTAATCAAGACACCTAGCGAGAGCGAGGGCCGCGCTACCCGCCTCGGCTACTTCCACGAGGACGCAGCCGAACGTATTAAGCAGGTGCAGAAATTAAAGAAGCAAGGCCAAAGCATGGCGCAAATCGCCAGGGAATTTAACGAGCGCAACACTCCCCTGCCACAGTTAGTGGAAAATGAATCAAGCGCAGCTGCATTTATAAGCTCTGAATTTTCCGGCTCATCGGATGCAATGGAATTCGAAAAAGCCACAAGCACTCTTTCCTCGGATGCTGGGCAGGGAGCGCCCGGCAAACTATTCTCGCCACAGATTAGCCGGAACCTTTCATTCGATGGCAGCCTGGAAGACCTACCTGGCCCATCCTATATGGTGAACAACAACTTCGAGCTTATCTGGTGGAATAATCAGGCACAGCACTCCTTTTTCAACCATAGCAGCGAGCTTCCAACAGACCTGGAGTCTCGTAATCTACTAAAATTGCTATTCAGCACCGAATCGGGGACAGATCCTGACCGCATACGGGAGCTGTTACGCCCTCACCTCGCAGCCGGCAAGAAAAGACTAAGCCAACAGGCATTGATCAAGATCTACACGGCGCTGGATGTCGATGAACTCGGCATCCTCAAAGACGTCTACGATCACGTTGCACCAGTGGGAAGAGAGCCAATGATTCACTTCCCTACCATGCTGTCAGACGACAACGGGGATCTTTCACCACATGATCTCTATGTCTGCTTCTATCGTGAAGGAATCTTTTTCACCCACAGCCCGGTGGTTCTCGATGACGATTATCTGGAAGATTTTCTAAGCAAGCGAAACCAGGTAATCAATGAATTGCTAAAAAGGCGCAAGCCCTATCTCACCGATGTCACCGTCATGGTGGCGGACGTGCAGAATTCGATAAAAATTTGTTCGGAACTACCCGCAGAAGAATACTTCGAACTGATCAACAACATATGGCAAGAGAGCGCGCCCATATTTCGTCGATTCTATGGAACTTACGCCAAGCACGCCGGCTATGGCATGGTGTACTACTTTTTCCCGCAGCCATACTGTGACTACAAGTTAAACGCTATAGAGTGCTCTCTCGAGCTGCAGAAAATGATGAAAGGAATCACGCAGCAATGGCAGGCTCGAAAAGGATGGTTTAGCGATATCTTTCTGAACATCGGGCTGAATGAAGGCCAGGAATGGTTTGGCAGTTACCACGCTGGCGGGCACGTCGAATTCACCGTGCTGGGCGAGACAATTAACTACGCTTCACGCATTAGCGATTTTGCCCGAAACGGTTCTGTTTGGGCCACGAAGAATATGCTGAACCAGATACCTCAGCAAAAGCGCGACAGAATTAATTTTGGCATCACGCGCAAGACCCACGGCAATGAGTCAGTCTTTGTTACTGACACCTACTCCAGCATCAGTAACCTAATCGATGAGAACTCGCCGGCGAACGAAAAGTTTAAGGATATCGAAATGATTCCTATAACAGAAATAAGAGCGATGGATTAGCCTAGCTAAAGAAGAAACATACTCAGCAGCAGAAAACCGAACGCTGCGATGACACCGCTAATCAACGCATAGGGCAATTGTGTTCTAACGTGATCTATATGGTCTGTCGCCGAGGCCATCGACGCTACAACAGTCGTGTCACTTATTGGCGATGCATGATCCCCAAACACCGAGCCAGACAATACTGCAGCAAGAAAAAGTGAGCTATTCAGATCGAGAGAGACAGAGATCTGAATGGCCAGCGGTATCATGATGGCAAACGTTCCCCAACTAGAACCTATCGCAAAAGCTATAAAACCCGAGATAATAAACAGCAGGGGCAGCAGAAAGGCTAGAGGAATACTTTCCTGCACCAGCTGAGCGACATAAGCACCGGTACCCAAAAGATTAGCCACATCGCCGAGCGCCAGAGCGAACAACAAGATCATCGTCACCGGCAACAGCCCCCCTGCTCCCTTTAAAAATATCTGCATTAACTCTTCAAGTCTCAAGCGGCCCTGCTGCAAGGTTAAGACCCATGACGTAACCAGAGCCGCGAGGACCGCCCATAAAACAGATGTTGAGCCGGAACCAGCACTTAGATCACCATCGCCAGTCACATACAAGCCTAAGGGCATGCTTATCACCATGACCATAATGGGTACGATCATGAATCGCGCCTTGTCAGCATCACTATGGTCGACCTGCTGGGAAAGGATCGCGGGATCTACCATAGGCGTCGCATTGGGCCACAGTAGATCGCCAGCCTTGGTTCTTTCTTGCGCCTTTTTCATTGGGCCAATTTCAATATCGCGAAATATGACAAAGGCACAGAACAGGATCACTACAATGGGATAGAGATTGAACGGTATCGCATAGATAAAAACATCGATAGGGTTCTCGATCTCGGCCGAACCGAGCAGGCTGATAATTACGGCACCCCAGGCATTTAATGGAATCAATACACAGATGGGAGCAGATGTTGAATCGATAATATAAGCCAGCTTCTCTCTGGATATCTTGTACCTATCGAAAAGCGGCCTCGATATGGCGCCAGCGATTAACAGCGTTATATTCGATTCAATAAAAACCACTACGCCTGTTGCATAAGCCAACCACTGCGCGCGCTTGCCGTTAGTAACCCAGTTTCGATGCTCTAACAAGTGGATGAAACCACGAACGCCGCCTACCTTTTCAATGGTGGCGATAAGCCCACCGATTATTAAGGTAAACATGAGAACTCGCGTATCGCCGGCATCGGAAAACACATTGACTACGCCGTCTAGCGCTAGCCCTATGCCAGAAACAGGATTAACCGACTCGAGAAGGCAGAAGCCGATCCAGATACCAACGCTGAGAGATAAGATTACTTGCCGCGTTACGATTGCCAAGCCTATTGCCAGCAATGGGGGGATGATCGACATCCAATTTGCTTCATACATAGTTAAGGTCATTCCTATTCAAACGGAGCTCCGAGCAAACATAGTAACTTCAACACGCAATGCCGCAGTATAGGCAATCCCATGCCTGGGCGATACAGCACTGGATTGAAGCTCGTGAAAGGCAGAAAGCTCTAGATAGAGAAAGATCCAAATAGTATTGAAAGCACCGGAACCGGCTTACTAAGTCTTCTTAACGAACATGGATTTCAATTTCATCGCTCCGATACCTTCAATTTTACAATCAATATCGTGGTCGCCTTCGACCAGGCGGACGTTTTTCACTTTTGTGCCGACCTTTACTACCGAAGAGCTACCTTTCACTCTCAGGTCTTTGATAACAGATACTGTATCGCCATCGACGAGCACATTACCATTAGCGTCACTGATCACCCTCTCTTCAGACAGCGACTCCTCACCGGGCGCCCATTCGTGTGCGCATTCGGGACAGATTAAGAGAGAGCCATCCTCATAGGCATGCTCACAGTTACATTTTGGGCACGGAGAAAAAGCTGACATATTCAACCCTCGCAGTCTTGGGGAGGAAAGTCGCAGGCAGCGCGACAATATTTACGCTGCAACCGTAAAGCGAGAATATAACAGGATTGATGATGCGATGTTCACTAGCGGCCTAGGGGCCCTGGATTAGGAGGCGAGTCGTCGAGACTTGATCGCGTCGAATACGCTAAGTCGCTGAAAGTCTTCGGCACAAATTTCGTACTTTGCGATCTTCTTGTTCAGCGTAGAGGGCGGAACACTGAGCAGTTTTGCCGCATTGCGCTGCATGCCATTGCTAGCCTTCAGTGCCTCGGTAATTCTCAGCTTCTCTATATTTCCCAAGATCTCGTCTAGGGTATTAATATTCTTCTGCGTAAGAACGGACATAAGTATCTTCAAGCGCAGAGATGCCCAGAAGATATTACCGTTAGTCTGCAGCAACATGACGAAGAGGAAGAAGATAGTCGCCGCCGGCATGGTAATAGCGGTAGACGACTCGAATCCTGCTAATCGAAACAAGATGACTAGAGCCGCAACAAGGAACATAGGACTAAACGCCAGCAAGTTCACCTTGCAGCGATTCCTTATCTCAAAATTGCTATTAGCGATGTAATGCTTGAAGAGCACGATGACGGTAAAGATTGCCATTAGCATTGGGTAAGTAATGGCGGCCCAATAATAACTCCCTGGGGTAGTAACAGCGGACCAGCCAACAAATTTGATACCGTCTACTGCATAGCCGCCCAGGTGAGCCACACTGATGCAAAAGGCGATGCCATACAAGACAGTTCTAGCCGTCTTATGGTGCTTGAATTCTACGAGGGTGAGCGCAAGGAGGAGAACCGAAGGAAACAGAAAATACAGTGTAATCATGTAGATATGAACAAATGCTAAGCCCACTTGTTCAGAGATATTGTAAGTAAAATAACCGAGGAATTCAGATACGTTCTGCAGGAGGAAAAAGAGACAGACTACGACGAAACTCTCCGCTATCTGGCTCTTAATGCTTACGTTAAATAGGATGGCGACTTTTAGGATCATGCCTATAAAAGCTACCGAGCCCAGAAACATCAGTGCATTTGATTCCATGTAGTCTTAGCCCTGATAATCGTGGGAAGCAATTATTCTAACCACAATCGCGGGTTTTTTCCACAGCAAATCACCTACAATGTGATGCAATTCTCCCCCTCTTATAGCGACATGCCGACGAAAGAAGCAACGATGCCGCTGCCGGAGCTCGCCATTAACATCTTCGAACCTGGCAATAGCCTGCCCTGCTGCTTCATCCTGTCGAAGCATACAGGCACAGTAGCTGATGCCAGGTTACCTAGCTTAGGAAATGTAGCTATCGACTTCTCTTTCTGGACCCCGACAATATCCAAAACCTTCAAGAATGGCCGCTCGCCCACTTGATAGGGGATAAACAAGTCTACATCTTCCGGTCGCCAGTTCAGCTCATGATAAGTAGGCCCAATCAGATCCTTCACCAATTTAAGCGTTACAGCGCTTATCCGCCCCATATCCATTTTAAAAGAAAGATCCCCGTAGTCGTTATGGTTATAGGAGCATAAAGCATGATGCCGGCTCAACGACGCACAGCGTATCTGATCGATTCCCCTGCCGTCCTCTGCAGGTCCCAGAACCATTCCCCCAGCCGCATCACCTACGGTCATCGCACCTATATGGGTCTTAATATCCTCCTGCCTAAGCTCGCCCGTCTTGAACATATCGGTCACTTTATGCGTGACCTTGCTCGACAGCTCAGCCGTGACAATCAATACATGCTGAATATCCCCAGAGCGAATAAAGGAATTAGGAACCTGCATGCCGCTGGTGAAGCCGTGGCAAGCGTTCGCCACGTCGAAGCAAATTGAAGGCGTAAGTCCTAGGGCGCTTGCGATGATATGGGCTGTTGCGGGCTCGGGGCAGTCCCTCTCTATGCCGCAGTATATAACCGCTTCGATCTCATGGTATTGCAGGCCCGATTCAGCAAGAGCGCGCTCAGCAGCAGGAATCGCCAATTCCGAAGGTTGCATATTCAAAGGCGCCTGACGTACCTCAATGATCCCTAGTGACTTCTCAACCAGGTCTACATCGTCCAGTTTTGCTTCAGCGAGGATATCTCGAGTTAGGACAGCGTTTTCCGCTAATTCTGCACCAACAGAATAGATACGAGATTTGAGCATGATTGATCCTTAAGTTTTTGATCTAGCTAAAATGGCCGTTTGGCCGGCATTCTAGTGAAAATTAATTATCTAAAACATCGATATATGAGCCCGTTTCATTAATGAAATCACAGAAGACGGGAAAATACTTGACCCGATTCAAATATGGAGAAATTTTTTGTAGGAACATTTTGTGAGGTTTGTAGGAATAGGAATATACAAACGCCAGTAGTGTTGGGGCTCTGCATTGCCGCGAGTAAACGAAGTATGAGTTACCATTTTTGAGCTATAAAATGGAATAACGCTCATTCAATAATTTTTGCTGGGCTTTTGAACCCGGAGGCTAACTTAACACTGGAGGTAGTTCATTTCTAAGATTGACGACTTATTTGGCCTGTAACACAGGCAGCAGCGCAAGATTATTCTGGTTTGGAGCGCGCCTAGATCTAGACAGCCTGAATAGCAGTATCTTTTAGCACAGACTAACTACTCACTCCTACATACCGAACCTCATCATCCCTGAACAAAAATGGATTCTACCAAGCAGAGAAAGTCAGAAGCCTGTATTTCTATAATGGTGCCCGGGGCCGGAATCGAACCGGCACGAGGTTTCCCTCGAGGGATTTTAAGTCCCTTGACAAATACTCTGTATCCCCTGCTCCCTGCTATATACCTTGCTATAACTGTCTTATAAGGCACCATTGTATACAGTAGAAGGCTTTAAAAGGTAGTCCAGAGGTAGTCTAGTCAGGAATTAGACGTATGAGCGCTTGGGGGTGGGCTCCTTTATAAACGGGGGTGGCCTATCGCGTTTGCGGTATTGTCACGGTAGCTGCTGACTCACGAGAAGAGGCTATTTTGGAAAGAGCCAACTTAACGTCAACTAGACAGGCTCTCCGATATGATTAACATCATAGCCACCAAAACACAGGAGGCACTCAAGATGTTAGACAGCTCTTTCACAGCCGCCATAACTTCCTCAGACCTGCTCGCCGGTGAAGACTCGTCACAGCGCCACCGAGCCACTCTCGCAGACTGGCAATGACCGCAGGGCTGACGAAGTCTAGCGAGGAGTTGGCTAGGGCCTGGCAGAGCTGACCCTGAGCTGTATATGACCACATTGAAAGCGGCTATAGCGGCCTACGACGCGATCAAGACCATCGCAGAGACTGCTGGTGAGCTCTGTCTAGCTAGGCTGGTCAGTGTAGTGGACGGTGGAGGCGGTGTAGTTGTAGAGAGGGCTATGGAGATAGTCAGCGATGCCGAGTCAACTTTGAGTTAGTTGCTATACAAAAGCTCCAATCAGCTTAACTGCGGCCATGCTCAGTAAAGCGCCTGCCCTACTCGATCAGTTTATAACAGCACACACCCCGTTACTTTGACCTCAATTACCAGCGTGACTCATCTGCACTCTAGCCCTAGGTCGCTTAGAGATCGTCAAACCTGCCTCGTTATAACGCCTCCTGCCCTGTTGAAACAGCACTCTAAACACCTTGACATTCGGCCTCAAGTCAGCTATGCTCAGCAGAGCCATTTTGAGGCGATTTGAGCGATACTAACCAACACCCCTGCCTGAGCATCTCTGGCTTTGCCTAGCAAATCACCCCTTAGTTACACCGCCGAATTGACAAGCCCGATCAACCCTCACGAGCAACATCCCACTAAGTTGACGTGAGTCACTATGGGGCGTAGCGTGAGCAATTCCTGATGTAGATCAAGATACTGCCTAGAATCCTTCTTGTACTGTGGTGACACTAGAGAGGCAGAGCCATGAATCCCCCGGCTAGAGCAGCAAGTATCTAACTGTCAAAGAAGTCGCTGAGTACCTGAAGGTGAACGAAAGCGAACGGTCTACCGCATGGCCGTAGCTGGTCAGAATACCCAGCGTTCAAGATCGGCAACACTTGGCGCATCAGAGAGAGTGACCTGAACGCTTGGATAAAAGAGCAATATAAATAGGGAGAATAGAAATATGTTTGAGGCATCTAAGGTAAATTATGCTACGACCAAAGTGGCAGGTCATGTTTTCTCAATGTTTGGTGAAGAAATAGCAGACGAAGTAAGGCGCATAGTGGATGATAAAAACCCTGACTTAATTTCCCTTATGAAAACCAATAAATGGTCAGCCACAGAGTTAGTCATTTATATTCTAGGTGAAGAACTTAGAACAATGGATGAGTCTGATGAATATTACCCTGCTATAAGCTATGGATTTATATATGCTCTCAATCAGAAGCATAGTAAAGACCAAATCTCGGAGATGGATAAAGAGTGGACTGCTAAAGAATATCCTATTTAAGGTGAGCTTATACAGAGCAACAGGCAGCAACCATCTAAACACTAACACTTGGAGTTGAGCATGTTCAAATTCTTTGCAAAAGCTGGTTTAAAAAGATCAGAAGAAGAACTCTCTAACTTTACTGAAACATTCATTGCTGGACCGGCCATAGATAATTCCATCTTTGTATGGCGCGCAGCCATATTTAACTACCAGGTGAGTAGAAGAGACCCTGATTGGGACCGTTGTTTAGGTTCTCAAATTGGAGAGAACCAAGGGCTTATACAGCTAAAAGTAATTGAAACAAATAAAGCTGTTAACTCATTATTCAAGAAAGGACATCATGATGACGTCGTAGGACTTAAGATATGGAATATGACCTTTAGGAGCATGAGCAACATGGCGTTGCAGCATTACGGCAAAGCACTTTGGCGTCATATCGAAACTCTTCAAGACATGACCAAGGCAGTGGCAGAAGCAGATATTGAAGAGGAAAAGCAACTCGTAGGCTCTGATTCTCCCGCAGTGACTCTCATGAATAATTCCGTCGAATTGGTTAAATATATCCCACCACAATTCAGTTAAAGCCTGCAGCTAACTGTAAATCAGATGAGAGTATGAGGATAAAAATATGCCTACGATACACATCTCAATTCTATTCACTCTTCTTTGCTCTCTTAGCGCAACAGCGAGTGCCCAAAGCCTAGATAGTCGGCAGTGTGAGCTTGAAGCAAATTCATATTATCAACAAAAGATGGAAGAACTAGCGCCAACTCCAGCCCAGTTAGCGAACCCGCCTGGACGAGGCCCTGCAGCAGTGGCAATGCTTAATCTCCCTAGGTCTGAGTTTAGGATGAGCTGGGACCTAGGAGGCGAGCATAAAGCATATGTAAGAAGATGCTTAGAAGCTATCAACGTAAGAAGACAACAGATCGCAAGAGACGAACGCAACGCTCAGCAGGCAAGAGAGCGGGAAGCCAACCGAGTTGCTCAATAGGCAAGAGAGCGCGCAGAGGAACAACAAAGACAACTCTCTACCGCTCCCCAGGCACAGCCCTCTACTCAATTGAGGGGAGCCAATTTAGTAGACGATTTAGCTAAGCTGCAGGAGTTCCATGAGCAGGGTATTCTAGACGATGAGGAGTTTAATGCGGCTAAGAGAAAGCTCTTAGGTCTTTGATAGGCTCATTGCCCTATAGGTAGACATATAGAGGCCTACAGAGATGCGTATATGCTAGTGTCAAAAGAGGCTACTTAGTCTTCTTCGCCTTAGCTTTGACTGCTTTCAATTCCTTCTCAGCATCATTCCTCTCTCGCACTATAGCGACTGTATACTGTGAGGCCGCTAGGTACTTCTCTGCCTTTGCACGACTTAGCACTTCAGCCCTCACATCCAGCATCCTGCTATAAGTCTTATCATGATCGCGGCTTCTTACTGCATAGGCATCATGTACAGGAATCAATGGCACTTGTTCCTCTACTCCCCAGCGCATCATCCTAATCGCTATTTCACCCTCTAAGTATTGCATCCTTGTTCCAACGTCATTGAACAATAGCGACTCTTTAGCAACCCAAGGATAGTTAGTGTTAATAGCGGACAACACCGCGTCAAAGTCTCTAGAGCTTACAGGGACTCTGCCTCTCTTAGGCTTGCTTGCATTGAGCTTAGTTATTCCTGTTTGACCTCCATGAACTGCACCAATGCACTTAGTAATAACACCCTTGATAACGTCCCTCGACAATCCCGTTTCAGCAGCTATATCTGAATAGGGATCAGCAGGTAAATCTTCACCGACCAAATAAGAAGCCATACGCAGATGATTGCAGGAGAAGTCAGGCTCAGCGATAGCTTCACCGTCTAGGAGCGTTCTAGTTCTTATCTTAATGCGCCTGTTAGCGAGAGACTGGAAGTAGTTGTTAATCCGACCACTGCGACCGATAAAGTCCTTTATGCTTCTTGTGCTAGGCGTCTTCATCGCGAAGGTATGCTCTCGCATAAAAGCGTTGTAGTCCTTGATAGTCTGAACCTTGCCCTCTATGTCTTCCTTTGCAGGTAGGTCTTCGTCTGCAAACCTCTCAAACTTATAAGGCTGATAGCTATCGAAGTCACCGCAGAATGAATAGAGAGAATCACTAAACAGCCGAATGAACTTCTCGGTAGGATAGTACTGAGCCGACATATTAGGCTTGCCAGGCCTTGGGTCTAAGTGGCCTTTCCTGCCCAAAAGGATCAACCCCTCTTCTTGCAGCAAATCTATAACACTCTTCATCCTCGTTTGACTAAAACCCAAGAGCTGCAATCGCGCTCCCTTAATAAAATTAGGAGGGTTAGTTGGCATTGTTAATTGCTCAAAGCGGAAGATGCAGCTAATAAGAGAGTGCAGTGTATGGCGCAAGCATCGTCTATGCTTTTCAATAGTTAGCTTCTGTGGAGCCTTCGTAACCTTGCAGGTCAACTCTTCAAGCAGTCCAGCGAAGACATCAGAGTTTGCCCCCAAGCTAACGCCTGATAGCGACTGAATAATGTTGGTAGAGGTATCGTCAGGCTTGCCTGTCTTTATGATTAGGTCGGCTATGCTGTCTGAGTTAGCTCTTTCTATCGACTTTATCATTCCCATGTACCTATGCTAATCAGTCTTTAAAGTAACACAATAAAGTCTCACACAATAAGACGACAGAGTGGATACAGAGGCGGTGTTGTCTGGGACAGGCTGTGGCGCTGTGTACGGAGTAATAGAGGTATTAGGTGCTGTCGGGGGCTATGGAGCCTCTCACTTTGAGGGTTCTGCCGAAGTTTAGTTAGCGCACTCACTTGAGAAGGTGAGCCCAAGACTCTTTCGCGGAAGCCCTAGCATTGTCTATTTCCTCATGATCCAAACCTGGCATTCCTTTCCTGTAAATCGGATGTGTACTTGGACGCTGCAATGAGAACACTTGCCTACAAACCTTAATCCCGTACTCATCAGTAACTTCTGGGAGAATCACTGAAGTCTTTATTTCGTACCCATATCTTGAGTTATGGTCTAGGCAATGGTCATCAACGGCCATATGCGCCTGATAAGCAATAAACCTTTGCTTTGCTTCCGCAGAGGCGCTGTCTAAATCAATCAAGTTCGTAACATGAATTTTACTTATCTCCAGAAGTTCGTAGTTAACTCCAAGGTTTTTCTTAAAAAACATACTTAATACCCCTGCTTGCCTGCTATGACGCCTCGAATACCACCGTTAGGCTCTTCAACGTCTCCGTCCCTTCTCGGCATCAAATGCACGTGACAGTGAAACGCAGTCTGTCCAGCTGACTCACCTGCGTTAATGCCAACATTGAATCCAGTGACTGTGGCGTCTTCTTCAGCAACTCCACAGTCATCACAACCTAGTACACGCGTGGCTCATCCGTATGCTGGAGGCTATGAAGGTTGTTAGATCGTCATAGGGCTTCGTCAAGATTAACACCCTTCAAGTCTTCATCCGTCGCTTCCGTTTCATCGGCGTCATAGGCTGCAAGTATTTCATCTTCAATTGATTGGAGAATTGGCCTGAGAGCTTCAGCTGTTCGCTGTATATAACCCTCGGTGACACTCTGGTTTGAAT
>CALTDI010000006.1 GCA_943842505.1 uncultured Pseudomonadales bacterium
AGCCTGATGCTGATGATTCCCGCACTGATCTGCGTTGTGGCGGGCAATGTACCCCTATCCTATCTACGCAAATTATTGCGCAACCCAATGCTGCTTGGCATTCTGCTGTGGAGCCTATCCCATCTATGGGCAAACGGAGACCTGGCGTCGATACTGCTCTTTGGTAGCTTCGCCCTCTGGTCTACGATCAAGCTATTCAGCATGCGCAGCGTTGTCGATGTCCACTCGAAAGCTCCTTCCTTCGTGTGGGACATTATCTCCATCCTGGCCGGTCTGGTTTTGTATACTGCCATCGGTCTCTATCATGGCGAACTATTTGGAGTGGGAATTGGCCTTGCTTAAGCATATTTTGATTAGATCTGGCGCGCTCTTATCGTTGACTCTGCTGGTTAGCGGGGCGAACGCACAGGAAGATCTATCGGCGCATTGGGATGGCAAGTGGATTGTAGATGGCACCCTGTTCAGCATCGCCGTCGAAGTCGAGAACGAAGAACTTAAACTTACTCAGGTCGAATCACTAGGCTTTGAGTGGAGCAACGAGAACGGCAAGATCGAAGGCAATACCGTCACCGTTGAGATTGAATACGCTGGTGTGACCGGGATGATTCAGGCTGAGCTGGTAAACCCCACCACCGCGGTCGCGTTCGCAGCGACCTGCCTGCCGGACTTCATGGTGGTATGCCTGCTCTCCAAAGACCGACAGGCGGTCTTCAGAAAGCTTGCCGATCAGGCAGAGAACTAGGCGTTAAATTTCCGCTACCGATTTCACAATCTTACCCACGATACCGTAGTCTACAGCCTGCTGAGCGCTCATCCAGAAATCACGGTCCGTATCTTGCGCGACGCGCTCCAGAGGCTGGCCGGTCTCGTCCGCGATTAGCTGATTGATGCGGGCACGCATCTTCACAATCTCTTCGGCCTGAATCGCTATGTCGGTTGCATCGCCACGTGAACCACCAGAAGGTTGGTGCACGAGGAAACGGGTATTGGGCAGGGAGAAGCGATTCTCTTTAGACGCCGCCAGATAGATAGTAGCTGCAGCACTGGCAACCCAGCCGGTACCGATGACCTTCACCTCAGGCTTGATGAACTTGATCATGTCGTAGACAACATCGCCGGACTCAACGTGTCCTCCTGGCGAGCTGATATAGATGGAAATAGGCTCATCGCTGTCTGCCGCTAGTGCCAACAGTCGCTCGGTAACGGCTCTGGCGATCTTGTCGTTAATCTCACCAAAGATTGTTATGGAGCGCGACTTGAAAAGCTTCTCGTCCATGAACCCCGATTTTTCGGATGGCTTATCTTGCTTATTGTCTTCTTCGGGGGAATTCACTTCCATTTCAAACCTCGTTTCGGTGTTGCGGATAATAGTAAAAATAGTATTGAAGGTTAGATTCTAACAGGCTTGCTGGTTGCTGCGTATATAAGCGATGACTTTCCACAGATCATCGTCCCCCTCGGGGAAGTTCGAGCCGAAACCCACCATACGGGTGCCTAGTACGCCATTGGTAATCACGTCGAACATCTCCTGATCGTTGGCGGCATGGTTCCATTGGCAATCGAATAGATAAGAGGCATCTAGCCCCGCTTCCGGTTCCATCGTATGACAGAAACTAGCACAGGAGCCTTCGAAAATAGCCCGGCCTCGGGCTAGATCGTTCGGGTTTGCCATAAACGTCTCAACGACACTGATTTCCGCCGGGTCGATAGCAGAGCGCCTGTCGTTACAGGCAATCATGGCTACCAGCATGGCACAGTAAATTAGTACGCGGATCACTCAAACTTCCTCTAGTTCATGGGTAGACTGCCTGATTCTAACCATGTCGCAGCAGCTGTCTGCCGTCGCGCTCACACTTTCGTTACAGCAGCGTGGCAGATTAACAAAAAAACGAGAATCGGGAATCATAATTCACTCGGATTCCGCCGCAAGCGGCGAGCACACCGAGCCTATGAATTCGACGCGTGTTCGGTTTCCGGCCCCAGTGGCTTGAATGTCGCGAGTAGCTGCGGCAATAGGGTGAGCGAGCCCACCAGTGCCACCAGCATGGCGAGACTCGTTAGCAGACCGAACACGATGGTCGGAATAAAATTGGAAAGCGCGAGAATCGAGAAGCCTGCCACGATGGTCATCGACGTGAAGTACATCGCCCGTCCAATACTGTTATGGCAGAAGTGCATCGTGTCTCGATAATTTCCGAAACGAGGAAACTCGCGCCTGTAGCGATGCATATAGTGAATGGTATTGTCGACACCGATTCCCACCGAGATTGCCGCGATGGTAATCGTCATTATATCCAACGGAATGCTTAGCCAACCCATTATGCCGAGCACGAAGCCCGCGGCGATGGCATTCGGGATAATACAGATCAAGGCAATCATGAATGATCTAAACAAGACCAGAAACATCGCCATGATGGCCAGCATCACAACGCCTAGCGTGAGAATCTGCGACTGAAACAGACTCTGCAGCACATTGTTGTACATAACCAGTATGCCAGTGAGCTGCACGTCTTCGTCTGCAAATCCGAACTCGGACTCGATACCCGCCTCGATGCGCTGCAGCAATTCATTACGGTTTAAATTTTCAGCAGACTCGATTACACGCACATTGAACCGAAGCTGATTCTCGCTTACCGATACGAAGGGATTCAGCACCGTGCTCTTCAGTGTCTCTGGAATACGATTATAGAGCACAGCCCATAGCAACCCATCTATGGGCTGATTGTCGTTAAGATTCTCGGCAAGCTCTATTACGGCTCCGAATGAAAGCACCTTGCCTGTCTGTGGATCATTATCCAGATATTGATGAATAGCCTTGACCTGCTCCATCTTGGGCGCGGTGAACCAATAGGCATCGTCGTTGCCACCGGTATCATCACCGAAACCAAAGCCATCATCGAAGCCACTATCGAAAGCGTCCTCAACCTCTGGCAGACTTACGATGACATCGAATGAGAGTGTGCCGCCCAACTTCTCATCGAACAGCGACATACCTTGGTAGATTTCAGTACTCTCTCGGAAATAATCGATGAAACTATTCTCTACGCGAATCTGGGACAGGCCGATGCCGCTAAGCAAGACCACTGCAAGATAGATATAGAGGACCTTGTTACCGAGCTTTTCCGTAGCCGATGCCAACGCCGAGGTCAGGTTTAGTTTTACATTTGCACTGATTTTGGACTCGTCTTTCTTGAGAATGCTTAGGATCGCGGGAAATAGAGTGAACGCTACTATCAGCGCCGTTGCCACTCCCATCATCATCATCCAGCCGAAGGTGATGATCGGCAGTATGCCACTGACGATCAAAGAGCCGAAAGCAACCGCAGTGGTTAGTGCGGTGTAGAGACAGGGTCTAAACATACTCAACACAGAGTGTCGCAGGAGCTTGTCATGATTTGTATAGTGCCGGGTCGCCCTTAATTCGCGATAACGAACCGTCAGATGCACCGTGAGCGATATGGTGATAATCAGTAGCAGCGAAATAAAATTCGAGGACACGACCGTCACGCGCCAGTCCATAAGTCCCAACACACCAACCATGATGACGCCGGCTACTGCACAACAGGCTAATGGCAGGGCTACCCATCGCACCTTGCGGAAGATGAGCCCCAGGGCGAAGATGATGAGAAGTACGACGGCGAAGCTAAAACTACTCAGGTCACCCTGCACGAAGGTAACCAGATCGTCTGCGATCATCGGCGCGCCGCCCAGATAGATCTGCGCGTCACCTCGATAACGTTCCAGCGTCTGACGAACTACGCTGATAATTTCGTGCTGCCGATCGGCCGCGAGCACGCTATGTACGGCGTAATCTGCTTCCACTTGAGCCAGCTCGCTGGCCTCTTCGATAGAGAGCTGTTCTAGCCGCGCCTTGTTCCGCAGTTCGGTGCGTCGCCCTACCAGCTCACGTGCCCGCTCATCGATCTCGAAACTAACCAACATGCCGGCGGTCTGCCCGTCGGGGCTAATGACTGCATTTCTAAATACGGGGCTATTGACTAATTCTTCTCGTGCAGCGACAAGGTCGATGTCTTGATTCGCCAGGGTTAGATAGTCTTCCGAGATAGCTGTAAGTGGCGTGTCCTCGAATATGGGCACATTGAGAATGCTATCCACCGAGGCGACACGCTCTATAGCCAACAGCTCATCGCGAAGCTCACCGAGCTTGTTCAGTTCGTCTCGACTGAACAGATCCCCGGTGGGCGTATAGGCAACCGTGACTGACTCGCTCGCGCCATAGCGTTCATTCATCTCGCGAGAAAACTCGAGATCCGGATCGTCTTCCAGGAGCAGAGAGTCTGCGGAGGCATCCAGTCGAAAATTCTGCGCCTGCCAGCCAAAGAATCCAACCAGCAATAGCAGTACAGCGATTACGACATAGGGTTTGTGGAAAACGAGGGAGCTATAAATTCGGGTTAAAGAGGCAGACATAATACGTGGATTGACACCCTTGGGGTTTATCGTGAACTGGCCGTAACTATACTCGGTTCGGCTACTTTATGCGATTTCAGAAGCAGGCCGCGCGGGCCATTAAAATAGCAACGCGAACGCCGAAGCGCTGCGCTGCTATCTCTAGAAGCCGCCCCTCTAGAGAGACGCTTGCTCCTGCTCCTGCCGTCTTGCGCCGCCGAGGATCCCAGGAAAGGCATAGTTCCCCTCATGGCAGGCATATTCATACATTACCTCGCCGGCTGGCTTGCGATTCATAGCAATCTCACCAGTCCATGGCTGGGTATAGCTGAGTGGATCTTCCAGAGTGAAAGCGTATTTTATCTTGTCATCGTCTTGCAGGCTAAAGCGTTCCGTAATCAACAACTCTTCCGAGCTGCCTCTAAACGATTGCTGCGGATGAAAATCTCGAGTCTTCACGACCAGGGTGTCCCCCTCCCAGTAAGCCACCGAATCTCCCATCCATTTTTCAAAGTCTGTCGCGTGGTTGTTCTTGTCCAGTGGAATGATTCGCGCATCGTGCACCATCTCTACAAGAATCATCACGTAGTCCTGGGTTTGCACAATCTGGTAGTTGCTGTTGTAGAGAATCGGCAACATCGGTGGACCGGACCCGGAGCCAAAAGTCAGCAGGCAGCGCTCTGCCAGAGGGCGCAATTCCGGCGCATCGAAGGCCTCAACGCCGGGCCGGTCTCGCCATCTAGAGCGAAGGTCATTCCGTTGGCGCTCTCCGCTCAGATAGGGGATCTGCCCGTTGGGTGGATCTACGATAATCGAGGTGCGGTACTGACCATCTAGCTGAATCGCATCTGTACGCGGATCCCACCAAAAGCTGTTATAGCCAAGGTCTGCATTGCCGTCTGTGGGCGGTGCCCGTTCCGGGTCGGCTGGCGCAGAGGCGATGTTGTAGCGATCACGCCATCCTTGCTCTACATCGGCGGCCTCCTCTTCGGTGAGAAAGCCCTTCTCTCCCAGCTCTTGCGGGCGTACCAGCGGAGTCTGCGAGGAGTTTGACCAATACCCCTGAAGGTCCGGTTTGCCGTCTTGCATGCGCGGTATCCCCGAGTCTTGGGCAGAAACGGTCCCAACCGAGACAGAGAGCAGCGCTATAAATAGAGAGGAAAAGCAGTAATTTTTCATTCGATGCACCCTTGCCTGAAAGCCCTGGAGTGTTCTGCGAGTATTTCGAGCATAACGCCAAAGACAAGTCGCTACAATAATCCCCCAATCTGCCGGCCGACTAGCCGGAAACGTACCCAGCTCGGGGTTTTAGCGGGCCACCTTGGCAACTTTAATCAGTTACACTGTCTTGAATAGGTGAAATATCGAGATATCTTATTGATTTATAACGTATTCCAGGAATCGTACAGATTGATGGTAGCTGCAACTTTCTGTGACATGGTGTCGCACCCCATGTGATTAAGAGCGATTTGTTGCTACTATTATTCCCAGCTTGAAGGGCCAGCTAGTGGCCGTTGAGCAATAAATTTGAGTTTGGAAAGAATTAATTCACAAGGAGCAATCATGCTACGTAAATCACTCATCATTTGCGGTTTGCTAATCGCCTCATCCGCTGCGCTAGCCGATGAATGGCTGCGCTCGATTCCTGATTTCGAACTAAGCGATCACCTGGGCGCGACGCATACACTGGATAAATATGCCGACAATGAATTTGTTGTGTTCTATGTACAGGGTGTAGGCTGTCCCATCGCGAGAATCGCGCTGCCTAACTATCGTGAAGTGCGCGATGAGTATGCGGACAAGAACATCGAGTTCCTCATGTTCAATGCAAACATTCAAGACAACCTGCCGCGTATCGCCAAGGAAGCTGGCGAATTTGGCATCGACTTTCCAATCATTAAGGATGAGGGTCAGGTTCTCGCGAAAGCCTTGGGCGTAGAGCGCACTGCCGAAGTATTCATCGTTAACCCTAGAACGAAAGAAGTTCTCTACCGCGGTCCGATCAATGACCAGCTGGGCTATGAGACACAGCGCAATAATGCCGACGAGCATTTTCTTAAGGACGCTTTGAATACTGTTCTTGCCGGTGGCACTGTAAATATGGATGACGTGCCTGACTCGAAAGGATGCCTGGTCGCTATCTTCGACACCTAATAAGCGAAGCTAGTCGAAGCACAGAATAAAAAAGGGACACAGTGTGTCCCTTTTTTATTGCCTGCTTTTATTGCCTGCTGTCTCTGCCTGCTATTAGCTTAAAGAAGCTATTCGTTTCGCGACACTCACTTGCTAGTTGTAAACCACATTACGAATGATGGCGATCATGTCGGTGATGCCCTGGCGAAAGTCTACCTCGGGAACGCTCTCGTCGTTTCCATGGACTCCGGTAGGCTCACCGGCGCGGGTGATGATTGGATTGAATCCGTAGCTCACGATTCCCAGATCGCGAGTGAAGTGGCTGTCGGTGAAACCGGTACTGACCGAAGGCAAGACCCTCGAGCCTGGATACAGCTCGCGCGTTACATTCTCGATCGCGGTAAACAACCTGGAACTCGTCGAGGAGATCGCGGGGGTGAAGGCCATAATCACCTCGACCTCCACGCCGGCCGGTGCCACCAGCTCGGTAAGATCGGCAATGAATTCTTCCGCGGGCCTATCCGGAAGCATGCGGCAATCCAGTTCCGCCCAGGCCTCAGGCGGCACTACATTGATCTTGTTGGAACCACCCATGCGGGTCATGGAGCAGGTGTCCCGGGTTAGCGCATGATGCCCAGGTCGGTATGCCTGAAACTCGGGAAGGAACTCGGGGTCCTGAATGGCTGCGCTCATATTGGCATAGGCTGGCGCCCATTCGTCGTCTAAGGAAAGTGCAATACCTGCGAAATAGGTGTCGACAGGATCGATGATGCGTGCCGGGAAGGGGTTGGCACGAAGAGTCGAAAGCGCATCGACGATACGGGTTACGGAGCTAGTGGTTCTGGGAGAGGAACCATGTCCGGGAACGTCAACTGCCTTCAGGCGCAACCAGACCGGAACCTTCTGCGTGACCTCCACGCCGAAGATAATCTCATCCATGTTGCGACTGCCGGCACCGCCCTCGTTTATCAGCAGGCCGACACCATCGAATATTTCTCTACGATTTTCGATCAACCAGCCTACGCCGTAGGCACCGCCTGCCTCCTCGTCCGCTGTCGCAAGAAACACGACGTCTCGATTCAGAGCGCGGCCACTTCTATGCAGACTAAGGAATGCCGCTAGCTGCGATATTCCCGTGCCCTTCATGTCTCTGGCACCGCGGCCCAGGATGTAGCCGTCGCGTATCTCACCGGAGAGAGGGTCTATGGTCCAGTATTCCGGATCCGCAGGCACCACGTCGGTGTGCTGCAACATCATTAAACCAGTCTCGTTACCGCCTTCCAGGCGGGCCCAGATATTACCGCGGCCGGGCGCGCTCTCGGCCGTTTCGTATTCGATGCCCTCGGCTTCGAATATGGCTGCATAGAAATCGACTGCGCGAGATTCGTTACCGGGCGGATTGATGGTGTCTATCTGAATGAATTGCTGAAGCCAGGCGACGGATTCATCTTCGATGGTTTGAGCCATGCTGTGACTGACAAATAAAAAACAGCCAATCAGCAATAGTGCATTTTTCGTTTTCAAGCGGAGTCTCCCCTGAGTAGTGATGCCTTAAAAATACAGCATCTGTGCGCAGCTGGATAGTAGCTCGGTCGCTTAACTCGACATCGCGGCAATGGAATTCACAGTGCAGCTGTTAGCAAAACTAACTCACAGGGGAAAGGACTAAAAGAGTGCACGCCGTGTACCAAAACGGTCTCTTTAGGCGCTTAAGACGCAGCTAACAGAATTCTATAATGCAAGACAGGAGGGCGACGCTGCGATTGGTTTCATCGCAGCGTCTATAGAGCTGAACTATTCTACAAATGCGCGCTCGATAACATACTGCGCCTTGATACCCTGGCGCGATTCTTCGAAACCCCAGCCGTCGAGAATTTGACAGCTGTCTTTCAGCATACTCGGGCTGCCGCAGATCATGAATCTATCCAGTTCCGGATCTGCCTGTGGCAGACCGGTATCAGCAAACAGCTTGCCGCTAGACATTGAATCAGTAAGCCGGCCCTGCGTCACAAAATCTTCACGCGTTACACTGGGGTAATAGATGAGCTTTTCTCTTACCTGATCACCGAAGAATTCGTTGCCGGGCAAGTCGTGTTTGATAAAGCGCTGATAGGCCAACTCGGATACGTAGCGCACGCCATGAGTCAGAATCACGTTGTCGAACTTCTCATAGACCTCAGGGTCTTGAATGATACTGATGAACGGAGCCAGGCCGGTACCGGTGCTGATGAGGTAGAGGTTTCTGCCTTCGAGAAGATGATCGACCACCAGGGTGCCCGTAGGTTTACTGCTCACGAAGACTTCGTCCCCTACCTGAATGTTCTGCAGGCGAGAGGTTAGCGCGCCATCGGCGACCTTGATGCTTAAGAACTCCAGCTCCTCATCGTAGTTCGGGCTGGCGATGCTATAGGCACGCATCAAGGGCTTGCCTTCAACTTCTATGCCCAGCATGAGGAAGTGGCCGTTCTCGAACTTTAGCGAGCGATCCCGCGTGGTCTTGAAACTGAATAGTGAATCGTTCCAATGGTGGACGTCGGTTACGCTTTGGGTCGAAAGGTTTGCCACTGCTTGCTCCTGAACTAAATAGGCCAGATGGGCCTAATAAGATATTGCGCGCAGTGTACGCCCTGTGCGCTATATCTGCAAAATTGATTATATATATATTAATTATCTGTTTATTGGATATACTGGGTTTTCTATGCGATTCACCCTCAAACAACTGCAGGTCTTTCTCGCCGTGGCCAGCCACGAGAACGTGAGCATTGCCGCCGATCAGCTAGCCATGTCCCAATCCGCTGCCAGCTCCGCACTTAAGGAACTGGAACACCGTTTTGGGGTGAGACTGTTCGACAGAATAGGCAAGCGTCTGCAGCTGAACGATCAGGGCATTGCCTTGCGCTCGAAGGCCGAGGCGCTCATCTCAAGAGCCGAGGATCTGGAAAACTCCTTAGGAGCGCACAGCGAAGTTGGAGAACTGAAGGTAGGTGCGACACTGACGATAGGCAATTACCTGGCAATTGGTATCATGGCGGAGTTCATGAAGGAGCACCCCGCTGCCAAGGTAGACCTGAATGTAGAGAACACCTCATCGATTGCCGCGAAGGTCAGAAACTTTGAACTCGACATCGGTCTGATTGAAGGCGAGTTGCAGGAGGCCGATCTAGAGGTAAGTTATTGGCGCGATGATGAGCTGGCCCTGTTCTGCTCACCTGGCGATCCGCTCGCCGCCAAGGCTGTACTCGATGATACAGATCTCTTGTCTGCGAACTGGATTGTGCGCGAGATCGGCTCCGGAACACGCCAGGCGTTCGACCGCGCTATGAGCGGGATTCTTCCAAGCCTGAATTTACGCTTGGAGCTGCAACATACCGAGGGTATAAAACGAGCGGTTGAGGCAGGGTTAGGCATTGGTTGCCTGTCCAGGCTAACTTTAGAAGAGGCGTTCAAGCGTGGATCGCTGGTACCTCTGCAGTGCCCACATAGAAATCTGACCCGAAAATTTTATTTTATTTTACATAAGCAGAAGTTTCTCGGTCATGGCGTGAGAAGCTGGATGGAACACTGCAAGAACACTTAGGAAAGCAAAGCAGCATGATCGACACAGTCAGTAAGAAAGAAGCGACATCATTCTCGAATCGAGTCGCTGACTTTACCATCGCCTATAGAAAACTACTCACGCTGTTCGCAGTCCTAACTAGCATTTTATTGACTACAGGCATTATCCGCACGAATTTTGACACCTCATTAGAAGCGCTGCTAACCGAAAGCGACCCCTATCTGGATGAGCTATTGCTGATGGACGAGGCATTTCCGACGCCACTGCAGATACAGTTTGCATTCGTGGCTGAGGGCTCAGACACGGTATTCAATAGCGAGCTTCTGGCCGCCATCGATGATCTGAGAGATAACTATTCCGCAATTCCCTTCGCCGATAGAATCACAACGATTCTCGACTACGTCTCCCCGGAGACCCAGAGCAGACTCTTTATTAAAACATTGAGAAGCTATTCTGAAGAAGATCTGGATGAACTAGCCGACACCGCATTGGCCGACAGGCTACTCACTGCCAACCTTCTCTCCGATGACGCGGCACTCACCTTCGCAATCATTAATACCGACTCGGATGGAATCTCGGCGGATGACCGTCTCGACATCGCCACTGCCGTAGTAAGCTTGCGCGACGAGCTTAGCAGCCGTCACCCCAACGTACAGGTACTGGCAAACAGCGACGTGATGCTGGAGCAGTCTAGCCAGCAGGCTATGGTCGACGACCTGACCAATCTAATGCCGTTCGTGATTCTGGCCTGCGTACTCGCCATCTGTTACTGCTTCAGGTCCGCAACGCTGGGCATCTGCATACTGACCCACACCTTGTTCACGCTGCTATGCACCATAGGCACCCTCGGCTATCTGGGCTTCTCATTCAATAGCATCTCGGTCATTGCCCCCCTGGTTCTGGTGATCATCTCCGTGGCTAATAGTGTGCATATTATTTCTATCTACAAACAGGCGATGCATCGGGGCGCCGCGAAGATAGACGCCATGCATGAGAGCATCTCCCATAATTTTCAGCCGGTCTCGCTGGCGGCGCTGACCACGGCGATAGGCTTCTCCTCACTTAATATGTGTTCCTCGCCAGCGATACAGGACTTCGGGCAGATCGTGGCGCTGGGGATCGTCTTCGCCTACCTCCTCACGCTGCTGCTATTGCCGGCGATCTTGATCTGGATGACCTCGAAGCGTGAAGTCATCGCCAGCACCGGCGTCTCATTCATGGAGGGACCGCTGCAGAGAGTCAGCGAGATTACACGCGCCAAGGATGTCCCCATCTTCTGGGGCTGTACTTTTTTAGCCATCGCGACTCTTGCTCTTCTGCCTCTTAACGAGACTGACTTTAACCGCCTGGACTTCATCGCGGCCGACTCGGATATTAAACAGTACTACGATGAGGTAAGCAGTCATTACAATCGTGGCACCGCGCTTAACTACGGCATCGACATTCGAGAGGAATGGTCTGCGATACAGCCAGACTTTCTGCGCAGAGTTGAGGCATTCGGCCTATGGCTGACCGAGCAAGATGAAGTGGAATCATCAGCCAGCGTCGCCGACGTTGTGAAGACGATTCACCGCGTGCAACATGATCACGACGAGTCCTATAACGTAATACCCGATGATTTCGACACCATCGCGAATTACCTGCTCGCCTACGCTCTCATTCAGAGCGCTGACTTTCCACTGTTCGGTTTCGTCAGCACCGACTTCTCAATGATTAATCTTTTTATCAACGCCGTACCGATGTCGAATCAGGAACTGATTGATTTCGATGCACGAGTGATAGAAAAGTTTGCACAGGACTTCCCGGAAGCAGAGCTGCTGCATGGCAGCGGCATACTGCTGTTCGCACGCATGGACGAACTGGTAACCATCGAGTTATTACAGGGCTACTCCATCAGTCTATTGTTAATCACCATCAGCCTCATGATTGGTATGCGCAGCTTCTACTTTGGCCTGCTTAGCGTCATTCCCAATCTGCTACCGGCAACGATGGTGTTTGGTTTCTGGGCGCTCTTTGTGGGACAACTGGATCCTTTTGTGATGATGCTGTTTAGCATCAGCATAGGCCTGGTTGTGGACGACACTGTTCACCTACTCAGCCACTACCTGGAGAAGCGTCGCGCCGGTGAGGAAAAAACCGCATCTATCGATTACGCGATCAAGACTGCCGGCCCAGCTCTGTCGATAACTACTATCGTGCTGGCACTGGGTACTACCATTCTGATCGGCGCCAATACCATCTATTTTCAACAGGCGGCAAAGCTCTCTGGTTCCCATCGTGGTGCTGGCGCTAGCGCTGGATCTATTCTATCTGCCCACGATCCTGCGTCGATTCGATAATAAATTCAAAGATGAAAACCTTGTGACCGCCTGATTTCTCGGCTTACACTGTGAGCAAACCAAAAGGGAGCACTCACATGAGCAATAATGAGAAGTCACTGAACAGACGACAATTTACCAAGCTAGGCGCAGCGGCTATTGCTGCCGCCGCCACAGGAGCAAGCCAGATGGCCTCAGCACAGACAGCGGCAAGTGAACTGGAATCGACATTCCTGATGGAGCTGGCGCTGGATGTGGCAGACCAACTCGATGCCGGCCACACCAGTATCGCGCCTGTCACCGGCGGTACTTTCGGCGGGCCACGCCTGCGGGGAACGGTAAGAGACGGCGGCGCCGACTGGATCACCCAGGTATCAGGGCATTCCAGCCTGGATGTTAGAATCACCCTGGATACCGACGACGGCGAGATCATCTACATGACCTACACCGGCGTGGTACATAGAGCAGACAGCGGCCTCTACTGGCGCGTCCGGCCCATCTTTCAGACCGCCTCAGAAAAATACGACTGGCTGAACCACATAGTCTGCGTAGGCAAGAGCAAACAGATCCCCGGCAAGGTGGCCTACGACGTCTTCGAGATTCTTTAATACTGAAGTCAGCAGTCTTGCACTACCCCGCGATCTAGAGCAATTCAGTAGAGCGCGAAGTGCAAGGCAAGATTTTTCGCCGGCGAGGCGTTTACGCCTTGCAAATAACGAGTCGGAGAAAAATTTTAACGCCGCAATTCGCACTCTACTGAGCTGCGTCCCAAGCACAAAAAAAGCCGGCCTCTGTAGAGGCCGGCTTTTTGATCTAAAACCAAGTTAAAGAGCGAAGACTTACTGCCCGCCTTGGTCGGTATATTTCCACTGCACCGCTCCGAAAAACATCTCGTCCCAGCTCTGCTGTCCCCAGGGAACCGTTCTTTCCGGGTCGGGGTTCGCATGGTTCTGCACGGAGTTATCGAATGCGCCCACTGCCGTGATCTTGGTGCCCGCTGGAACAAACTTCGGCTCGGCATAGGTATAGCTCATCTGCCACGCATAGTTGTACTGAGCGATGTTAATCAGCTCTTCGTTAGTGCCGTCTGGGTAGTCGGCATAGAAGCGCATGTACTTACCGCGAAAATGCATATGGGGTAAGAAGCTATGGATATTGGCATCTTTACCTATAGTAATAGTCGCCGTCTGCTCGAAGGCTGGATCGTTCGCTGGAATATTTGTCCAGGTATTAGGAAAGATACAGGCACAACGACCTGACATTCTTTCTTCCGGGATTTCACCTTCAGGGTAAAACCACAGGCCGATCTCGCTCTCATCCACAGTCTCGCGACCGTTGGTGGTGTAGTGAAGGTTCAGGTTCAAGACCGAGCCGTCTTTTAATAAACCACCGGTGTTAGGCGGAGCAAATTTTGCTGTGCCACCTGGAATGTAGGCTGTAATGCTCGCCTTGTCCGGGTTATTGCCGCCCAGCGCACTCAAGCGCTTGCCGACTTCTTCAGGGAAATTCAGGGAATTGATCGTGTGATGCAATACGGTGCGATCGCCCGGAATATATTCACTGCCGCGCAGCCAACGATCCTTGCCGCCTAGATCGATCTTGACCGCGACGTCTCTGTACTCCAACACGCCAGTTGCTGGAACGGGCTGCGCAGGCACCTTGATGATGTAGTCAGGCTTGTCACCCAGGCTCCACTTGGAGGTAGACCAGGTTAGCTCGGTTAGCGGGTCGTGATCGCCGTCCCTAGGCGCACCGGCATCCGCCCAGGCGATAACGTTTCTTACTTCTTCTTCTGTGATGAGTCGGTCGTTGATGAACTCACCGATGTGGCCATCGATCTGGCCCGGTGGCATACGCTTGGTCATCAAGACTTCGCGAATCATTGGCGACCAGCCCTGTACCATAGTGTGGCTGTCCATTGCGAAAGGTGCGATTCCGCCTTCGCGGTGGCAGGTGGCGCAGTTGTCTGCGAGTATCGGTGCGATGTCAGCAACATAGGAAGGCACTGCCGTTGCTTCGAAGCTGACAGCTGGACCGGTAGTGGCGACTAACGCTGTGCTCACTTCCTCTCCCGCCAGGATCTCTTGAATGGCCTTTTCGGCGGCGGCAACGCTGCCCCGGTATTCGACGGTGAACGAACGCGGGTTATAGAGAAGTACTTCGCCGGTTCTCTCGATGCCCAGGGCTTCCGAGATCACCCGTGCGTCGTCCATCAGTATAGGTATATCGACGCCGTATTCTGCCGCCTTGTCTTGCACCGCAGCGCGATTCAATTTCCCCATGGGATTGATCATCATGAACTCTACGCCTTGCGCATCGTACTTTGCCTTTAGGGCATCGAACGAAGGCAATGCAGCGGCTATTGCCTGACTATCATTGGCCTGCACCAATAGCGCGACGGCTTTGTGATCGTCATACCAGCTCATGCTGTGATGGTAGCCGTCCTGATCCAGGAGTGAGAAATCACCCACCCTGTCTGCAGCGCTGCTGATTGCCGGTGGCAGCAGAAGCGATGCAATTGCTGTTTTAAATAGGTTCGCGTTGTTCACGTTTTTGTCTCCTCGACTCTCTATTTTGCTTATCTATGAAGCCCATACAATGGAAGGGATTTAGGCCGCAAGATGGGACAGGAGGCATTTCTGACAATACCTCTTTGAACATAAGTCTTACTTTACGAATTAAGCCAGTTTCAGTCAACGATTACCGCTTCGCTTCATCGCCGGAATAGATAGGTTTATCAACCACTTTACTGCCGCTTAAGCCTTATCTGCGGCCTGCAAGACCGCCAGTAGCTGCGGGTAGATCGCCGGATTGGCAATCAGCAGGTCATTGTCATAGAACTGCGGATCGATATCATCGGGGACCTCACTGAAGTGGCCACACTCGGCTCCCGCCTCCAGCGCAATCAGCCTGGCCGCGGCGAAATCCCAGACATTGAGGCTTTCGTAGTAGCCTTCCAGCCTTCCCACGGCCACGAAGCAGATATCCAGAGCCGCCGAACCGATTCGACGAATATCGGCGCAATTGCGCAGGACTGCGTGCAGGCGGGGGATCATTGGCCCCAGTGTCGATTTGATATAGGGAAAGCCTGTTGCGATTAGCGAGCGCCTGAGCTCTGTCTCGACTGATACGGAGATGGCATCGCCATTGAGAAACGCGCCTTTGCCTCGTTCCGCACAGAAGAGCTCGTCGTTAAAGGGGTTGTAGACGACCCCGACTAGAGTCTGCCCCTGCTCCACGTAGGCGATAGAGATAGCCGAATGATTGTGACCATGGGCGAAGTTTACGGTGCCATCGATCGGATCGATTATCCACAGCGGGGTGGCAATCTTCGCGATGCTGCCCAGGTCTGGCGACGACTCTTCCGAGATAATCTGATGCTCCGGGAATTGTTGCTTGATCGCCGCACAGATTAATTGATCGGCGCGAATGTCGGCATTGGTTACTAGTTCATCACCGTTCTTGTACTCGTGAGATAGCGCCGCCTCGGCACGAACATAACTGATTAGTTTTCCAGCCTCTCTGGCGAGGGCCTGGGTAAAAAGTAAAATATCGGTCATAGAGCCTTCTAAGTAAGTAGGTTAAGCAAGTTAAGTAAGTTATGTAAGTTATGTAGCTAGCAAGGAGTGAATTATAAGTGTGCTCATGCATCAAGCATAACAGTCTTTCCCTTTGAGCCGATAAGCTAATAACCAGCGCCCTTCATTACCAAAGCGACTCATGACAATTGCCCTTAAATATACCCTGTTCGCCGTTCTAGCCACGCTGCTCAATCTACTCGCACAGGAAGCCGTAGTCAGAATCTATGACGGCGCCTTCGCACTCTATCTGGCGATGGGCTGCGGCACCGGCGTAGGCCTGGTGAGCAAGTACCTACTGGACAAGAAGTATATCTTTCAGTTCAGCACCGCCTCCCACAGAGAAGACCTGGGAAAGTTCACCCTGTATGGACTGACAGGCATAGTAACCACCGCAATCTTCTGGGGCTTCGAGATCGGATTCGACTGGTTTCTCGGCGGCAAGGCCGCTCGTTATCTTGGCGCCGTCATCGGATTGTCCATCGGATATGGTGTAAAGTATCGACTCGATGAGCACTATGTATTTACAGGACAGAAAGGCCAGGTAAGTTGAATGGAAGCCATGGGCTGGGGACGCTACCCTAAAGCGAAAGCAGATTTAATTGAGCCGGCGGACGCGCAGTCCCTGCAAAAATTTGTCGCGTCGCAGAAAAAATCTGCCTCCTGCATAAGCAGGGGTGCGGGGCGCAGTTACGGCGACAGCGCACTGGCCGGGCAGCTGATAGGCAGCCGCTTCCTGGACAGCTTTCTCGCTCTGGATGAACAACAACACACCCTGCGCTGTGGTGCAGGTGTAAAACTGGGGGACATCCTGAAGGTTTGCCTCCCCCGCGGTCTCTTCCTGCCTGTGTTACCGGGCACCAAGGAAGTAAGTGTGGGGGGCGCCATAGCCGCCGATGTCCACGGCAAGAACCACCACCGCGACGGCAGCTTCTGCCAGCATGTTACGCAGATCAGCCTGGTGCTTGCCTCGGGGGAAGTAGTCAGCTGTAGCGCCACGCAGAACCCGGAGCTGTTTCGAGCCAGCTGCGGGGGAATGGGGCTGACCGGCGCAATAGTCGAGGCAACGCTGAAGCTCGCTCCCGTCCCAAGCAGCTATATAGATCAGCGCAGCCTGGTCGCGAATAATCTGCAGGAATGTTTCGCGCACATCGAAGACAATGCCGACAGCAAGTACTCTGTTGCCTGGCTAGACTGTCTGGCCACGGGCGACAGTCTGGGCAGATCTGTTCTGTACCTGGGTGAACACTCTGTGGCCAAGAATCGAAAGAGCGATAGAAAGTATCACGCTCGATCCAGTATTGGCGTTCCCTTCTCGACACCCTCGTTCCTGCTCAACAAGAGCAGCATGTCGCTTTTTAACATGACTTATTATTCTTTACAGAAGAATAAAAGCCGTACGTCCAGACTAGATTATGACAACTACTTCTTCCCTCTGGACAGGCTAAGCAATTGGAATCGACTCTATGGCTCGAAGGGGTTCCTGCAGTATCAGTTTGTTCTGCCCTGCGAGGGTGCGCTGGAAGGTATAACAACTGTTCTAGAAAAGATATCGAAGCAGGGCAAGGGCTCGTTCCTGACAGTCCTGAAGAAGTTTGGCGAGGCGAACGAGAATCTTCTGTCGTTCCCGAAATCGGGCTATACCCTGACTCTGGATTTTAAGAACGAAGCATCTCTGTTCCCCCTGTTAGATGAATTAGATCAGATCGTTCTGGATCACGATGGTAGACTCTATCTAGCTAAGGACGCGCGCATGAGCGAGGCGGTTTTCAAGGCGAGCTATCCTAACTGGGAAGCATTTATGGCTATTAAGGCTAAGGTGGACCCACACAACCGCTTCGCCTCGCTGCAATCGAACAGACTGGGTTTGACGACATGAAAGTTCTCATCATTGGCGCGACATCCGCTATCGCGAAAGCAGCTGCGAGAATTTATGCGCAGCAAAATTGCTCCCTGCATCTGATTGCGCGCAACGGTGAGCAACTAGAGGCGCTTAGCAGCGACCTGTTGGTGCGCGGCGCCCAGGCTGTTAGCAGCAGCGTGCTCGATCTCAATAAGTTTGCCGAGCATGGGAAACTTCTAGGCGCCGCAATCGAAGAGCTGGGCGGCGTCGATATCGCCCTGATCTGTCATGGTTCTCTGCCCGATCAGGAAAAAGTCGAGATCAGCTTCAAGCAGGCACAGAAGGAGATCAACACCAATGGGCTTAGTGTTATCTCGCTGCTGACCGAACTCGCACCGACGTTTATTGAGCAACACTCAGGCACGCTTGCCGTAATAACCTCGGTGGCGGGTGACCGTGGCAGACAGCCTAACTTCGTCTATGGCGCGGCGAAATCGCTGGTCTCTACCTATCTACAGGGCCTGCGCGGCAAGCTGCTAGCACACAACGTGCATGTGGTAGACATACGACCGGGGCTGGTGGATTCGCCGATGACGGCGCAGTTTCCCAAGGGCCCACTCTGGGCAAGTCCGGAGCAGGTGGCGCAGAAGATCGTGAAGAGTATTCAGCGCGGCAGTCATACGGTTTACGCCCCGGGCTACTGGAGAGCTATTATGTTTGTAGTTCGCATCATCCCGGACTTCATTTTCAAACGGCTAAAATTCTAGACGACCCGTGTCAACCTCGCTCTCCCAAACTACTCTCTACGTCGATCTCGATGGCACCGTCATCAAGACTGATCTTTTGTACGAATCTATTCTGTTACTACTGAAGAATAATATCTTTCATGGCTTTCTAATTCCGCTGTGGCTGCTCAAGGGAAAGGCGCACCTAAAACATCAGCTGGCGCAGCGAGTCAGCATTCCCGTAGAGCTGCTACCACTTAATCCCGAGTTCCATCGCTATTTACAGGATGAGGTAGAGAGCGGCCGCGACATCGTGCTCATCTCCGCCTCGAGTCAGATACACGTTAGACAGGTGAGTGATCACCTAGGGCTGTTCATCGATGCGATGGGCAGCGACGAAGACCATAATCTGAAATCGAGGAATAAGGTCATGCGAATTCTGCAGCTAGATCCAGGGGGCAAATTTGCGTATGCGGGCAACTGCGCAGACGATATAGCCGTATGGTCTGAGGCCACCGAGGTTATTCTGGTTAACTGCAGCAAATCCCTGGCAGACAAGTTGCCGCACCAGGGCGATCAGATAAAACACTTCGATGCGCCGCTATCGATAGCCAGAAAATTCTGGCAGGCGATGCGGCCGCATCAGTGGCTGAAGAACGCACTCATCTTTCTGCCGCTGATTCTTTCTCATCAGCTGAATCAACCTACACTGTTGCTGCAGGCCTGCATCGCCTTTCTGAGTTTCAGCCTAGTGGCATCCAGCGTCTATCTGCTAAACGATATGCTAGACCTGAATAGCGACAGGCAGCACCAGTCGAAGAAGCGAAGGCCCTTCGCCTCGGGGGATCTGCCTCTATCCTATGGCTATGCGGGCGCGCCATTGCTGCTGCTGTGCGGCTTCGTCGTCGCCCTTCTACTACCGCCCGCGTTTCTACTAGTGCTTCTAGCCTATTGGCTGATGACAACACTCTATAGTTTTCTATTGAAGAGCCTGTATCTAATCGACGTGCTGACACTCGCCTCACTCTATTCCTGGAGAATCATCGCCGGCTCCGCCGCTATCTCGGTGGTGACCACAAACTACCTGCTCGCCTTCTCCTTCTTCCTGTTTCTGGGCCTGGCGATGGTAAAGCGCTATACGGAATTTCTGAATCTACAGAACCAGGGCAAGATTGCCGTTGCCGGCAGAGGCTATAGGGTAGAGAACTTGCAGACGCTCGCGGCTGTAGGTGGCGCATCCAGTGTGATTGCCGTGGCTGTATTTGCGTTCTATATCAATGCGCCGGCAACTATGGAGCTGTATAGCAGCCCACTGATACTCTGGGCTATCTGTCCGCTGCTCTGTTATCTGCTGTGGCGCATCTGGGCGCTTGCACGACGTGGCGAACTGGACGAGGACCCGGTCTTGTTCGCGATAACCGACCGAAAGAGCCAGCTTATCGCAGCGCTTTGCGGGCTATTGATCTGGTTCGCGATCTAGTCCGGCCCGCGTTCAGGACGCCTCGCGCAGAACCTTGTTGTGAAAGCGCAGGTGTTCTTCGACGAAGCTGGCGATGAAGAAATAGCTATGGTCGTAGCCTTCCCTGCTTATGAACTGAACCGGATAGTCCGCCTCCTCACAGGCCGCCAGGAATGGCTCGGGCTTGAGTTGCTTCTCCAGAAATTCATCTGCGCTTCCCTGATCGATTAGCATGGGCAAGTGCGTAGTGGCCCTGCTGACCAGACTTACGGAGTCGTATTCCTGCCAGCTGGCAACGTCATCGCCCAGATAGTTCGTAAAGGCCTTACAGCCCCAAGGACAATTGATAGGCGATACGATAGGCGCGAAGGCTGAGACGGATCGATACTTTTCCGGATTCTTAAGCGCGATGCTCAAGGCACCGTGCCCACCCATAGAATGACCGAACACCGACTGTCGCGTTGGATCGACTGGAAAGTTAGCATTGATCAGCGCAGGCAGCTCCTGTGTGATGTAGTCATACATTCGATAGTGTTTATTCCACGGCGACTCGGTGGCATTCAGATAGAAGCCCGCACCCAGACCAAAATCGTAGGCCTGCTCTGGATCGTCTGGCACGCCCTCGCCTCTCGGGCTGGTGTCCGCCGTGACAATGATCAGGCCCAGCTGGGCCGCAACGCGCTGTGCGCCCGCCTTGATCACGAAATTCTCATCGGTGCCGGTAAGACCCGACAGCCAATAGAGCACCGGCACGGGGCCATCGCTCGCCTGCGGCGGCAGGTAGATAGAGAAGAACATATCGCAAGACAGCGATTCGGATAGGTGTTTATAGCGTCGCTGTTCGCCACCGAACATTCTGTTACTCGAAATACTTTCCATAGAATCAACTCAAGGCATTATTAGATAGAACGGGGTTTGTGTTATTTCACAATCATGAAGCTTTCTTCGATTGGATTCCAGCGACTAGGCTTGTCGATCTTCGTCACCTTCATCGGTTTTAGAATCGAGGGCTCAAGCAAACCCTGAAACTGTTCCACGTCTTGATTGTTCGCGTCTAACCAGTTGTTGACTAATTCTTCATCTTCAAAATCCAGCATCAACGGCAGCGACTTCGGATGGATTGCACTCCACTGGCCCGCAAGCGGCGGCAGGGTAATGATCGATGCCGAATAGACGAGCTCGCCGCTGTCCTTATTCAGATACTCCTTAAACAGACCACCGAAGGCGATGGCCGAGTCTTCCAGCTCTATCTTGTGATAGGTCTTCTTGTCGCCCAGGCCTTCGACGAAGGCGCTAGCGGGAATCAGGCATCGAGTTTCTCTGAACGGCGTGTAGGCTATCGCCCTTTTATTGGACAGCTTGTCGGAGCGCGAATTGAAGCTGGCATACTTGTAGTTGGGCTTGAGACTCTCCTTGTCGAGAAACAACCACCAGGTAGCCGATGAAACGACACGCTGCCCCGCCCGCTCGTGAATTATGGCGATCTTGCCACCGGGGGCGATATCACGGCTAGCATGGTCACCCTGCAGCTCGACGCCCAGGGTCTCGCAGAGCCACTGCACTTCGGGACTATCGATTAGATTAAATCTTCCACACACAGCTTTTACTCTCGGGGGCTTACAATGGTAGAGTCGAATTATTCATCAGCAACAACAAATAACCAGAATAACAGGTGTAGCCATGATTAAGACCGCTCCAGCTCTCAACGTATTTAGACAGGCTATTCTGCCAGCACTTGCCCTGACCGCGGCTTTTCTAATTTCGCCAACGGCAAGTCTCGCGCAGCAGGCCACAGCCAATCAGATTCAGGCCTGTGAGTCACTTCGACAGCTTCGTAATCTTACCATCACTGAGGCGGGCGTGAGAGACAATGATCAATCCGACTCCGCCTACTGCTACGTGCGCGGCATCATCTCGCCGGCGATACACTTTCACGCACAGCTGCCTCTTCCCGAGAACTTCAACGGTCGCTTCCTGCAATGGGGCGATGGTGGCAAGGATGGTGATCTTGATTTCGCGAACCATCGGGTCGCCGAAGGTTATGCGGTAACCAACAGCAACACCGGCCACGACAGCGGCACCGAGCCAGGCTCCGCATTCGGCTTTAACAACCGTCAGGCAGAGATAGACTTCGGCTACCGTGCCGTTCACCTAACAGTCATGGCGGGCAAGACGCTGGTGAATAACTACTACAATCGCGCTCCCGACTACTCCTACTTCGAAGGCTGTTCTACCGGTGGGCGTCAGGGACTGATGGAAGCCCAGCGCTACCCAAATGACTTCGACGGCATCGTTGCCGGTGCTCCGGTGAATTACTATCAGGCGATGAATGCGGCTGGTACCTGGAATCTGCAGCGCATGTTCAAAGACAACTTTGCCGGCAACCTGGCGATAGACAGCAACGGAGATGGCCAGCGCGACAGCGTCGAGCTAGTGCAGATCCTCAATGATGCGGTACTGCAGAAATGCGACGCCAACGACGGCATACGCGATGGCGTGCTTAACAATCCGCTATCCTGCGACTTCGATCCCCGCGCCGACCTTTCCGATCATATGTGCCCGTCGTCCGGCAATGGCGCTGCCTGTTTCAATGACGCACAGATACAGACCATAGCCGATTTCTACAGCGGGCCCTACGACAGCAACGGCACCGTCATTTATCCAGGCAGAACCAAGGGCTCGGAGCTGGACTGGGCTGGCCTGTTCGTGCCTAGCGCCAGCAATGGTATGGCGCCAGGCATGCTACGCGGGCCGGCTGGCGATCACGTTAACTATCTATTCTATGAAGAAGACCCGGGCGTCACCATACCGAATCTAAACGATCCGAATTACATGCCACGACGCGACGGCATGAACCCCGAATTCCACTGGCTGGATTTTAGTGTCGACGACTTCACCGCCGGAAAGGCCGAGCTTATGAGCTCGATCATGGATGCGACCGACCCCGACCTGACCAGCTTCCTGAAGAGTCGCGATGGTAAGTTAATCGTCTATCATGGAATGAGTGATGCACTCTCCGTGGCCACCGCCACGGTTAACTACTTCAACGACATGGTCGACACAACATTCGCCGGCAGCTTCAGCGATGCCAACGACTCCTCGCGCCTGTTTCTCGCCCCCGGCATGGGCCACTGCGGTGGCGGCCCCGGCCCCAACAACTGGGACAAGCTGGCGCCACTGGTAGACTGGGTTGAGAATGGCGTGGCACCGGAATCACTCACCGCTACCCATAGCACAGACGGTAGTGTGGATAACGAGAGACTGCTCTGCACATTCCCACAGCAAGCCCGCTATACAGGGCCGGCAGGTGGAGAGAACGATTCGGATAACTGGGTAGCTGAAAATTTTAGCTGTCAGTAGGAAGAAATACTGTCGCGCATGAGGTAGCCCGATAGGCAGCAAGATAGAAAAATTGAAGCGTCGATTACTAGCCGAAGACGGACAGTTATAACCACGAAATCTGGAGAATAAGAATGAATTGGGAAGCGATTGGAGCCTTGGGTGAAGTTTTAGGAGCAGTAGCTGTAATCGCCACGTTATTGTATTTGGCCGTACAGACGCGACATGCACGAGTTGCCGTTGAGACAGCATCTACTTTGGGGACAATAGAAGGGCATTCCCGGTTTCGACAAGCCTTAATAACACATCCTGAATTGACTGATCTTTTGGCTAAAGCGAATTCGGGCACTGACCTTACAGAAGGAGAGGCACAACGGATAAAGATCCTATTTATAGAGCTCTTTCTTGCTTGCGTTGCAGGAGTTGCCACCCAACCCAATACTAAATCTCCTAGAGTAGAGGTTGAATATCTAATCAATTTTCTGAAAGATAATCCGAGCGGAATCCCTCATTGGAGTGAACAGAGCGACATGCTTTATAAACTTGTCCCTGGTTTTTGCCGTGCAGTAGAAAAGGGTGTAGCAGGGTTAAGTGACCAGCAACAAACCAACTAGAAAGGACGCGCGCATTACTGAGAGCGCAATGTGTTTTAAAGCTTACAAACTGATTCTGAAACATAAACTTGGAGATGCCGAATGAATTGGGACTCAGTAGGGGCAATAGCTGAACTACTTGGGGCAATAGGTGTTATAGGCTCACTGATATATGTGGCCTCGCAAGTTCGTGCGAGCACGGTAGCCTCAAAAGTGGAATCGAAACTACGCTTGACTCAAAACATGGTCGACTACGGAGATTTATTGATAAGCTCTCCCGAGCTCAATAAGATTATGATCGACGGACGAAAGAGCATTGAAACTTTGTCAAAGAGCGAATATTTGCAGTTCTCTAATTTGGCTCTAAAAGCATGTTGGTATTTATCGTCTGGATTATTTGTGTACCAGCAGACATCTATTTCTGACGATGACTGGCACGAACTTAGAACTATCGCAACCTGCTGGTGCGCGAGCAGAGGATTTCAGGAGTGGTGGGTTACGCGAGGAAGGCTAAGTTTTACCGGGAAATTTGCTGCTTTTATAGACCAAGAAATCGAGATTGCGAATGATGCCGGAAAGCTCAACACATAACGATAGTAGTAATAAGAAAGCAGACACCGCTTCTCAAAAATACGGCTTTTTTTCAGTTGCGCTTGCCAGTGTTGGTCTATTGCTAATTCCCTTTATCGCCATGCAGTTCACCCACGAAGTAAACTGGGGCATCGCAGATTTTATGATCATGGGCTTCCTATTGTTCGGCGTGGGAAGCATTTTCGTCCTGATTTCACGCAGAACGCAGCGAAAGTATCAAGTACTCATAGCCATGATACTAGCAGCGGTTTTTCTCTATATATGGGCAGAGCTCGCTGTTGGTGTCTTTACCGACCTGGGAAGTTAACTGCCTAGGGGTCAGTTATAGCTACGCTAGAAATTTGAGCGTGGGTCGCTAGGTGTGAGTTAAACTTGCTGTATCTTCTGCTGATAACTCTTTGACCAGGAGAACCACCCGAAGAAGATGATGACTATATACACGGCAAACAGTATTGCGGTGAAATAGAGCTCACGGTCGATATACAGATAGATTGAGACTGAATCTATCACCAGCCAATAGATCCAGTTTTCCAATACCTTGCGTGCCACCATAAAGGTGGTGACCACGCTCGCCCATGTCGTAAACGAATCCAGATACGGTAATTGGGCATCTGTTGCAGACTGTAGAAGATACCCGGATAAAAAAGTAAGCAGCACGATAAAGGTCAGGGCTATTGCGTGTTGACCCATGGTCCACATTGAAATCTGCAGGCCCGCCGAACCATAATCGGCAGATCGCCACTGGTACCAGCCATAGGCCGCCATGGCCAGATAGAAAACTTGCAGGCCAGACTCCATGTAGAGTTTAACCTCCCAGAAGATAGCCAGGAAGATGAGCGTAGAGATAGCGGCCGCATACCAGCACAGACTATTTTCTTTGACCGCAAGAATCAGATAGGCGATCGCAAACACCACTGCCGTTAATTCCAGCAGGGAACTCTGCAGGAATTGTTCAGCGACCGCGCCAAGGAATTCAGTCACTGGCAAGACCCCGAAGATCGTCTCGCAGAAATTTGATCACGAAGATGCTCTTTCCGTACTTCTCCCAGCTTAGCCTGAGCTCGACCTTCAGCAGGTCCATTAGCTGTTCGTAGTCGCCATAGAGCTGCGTCGACAGATCGTTGCGTACAACCGCCACATCGGGGTATTGCTGTACTCTCTCGATAAATTCCTTGATGGCGGGAATATAGTCATCTGCCAAGGGATAGAGACTAATATCTACTGAAGCTTTCATGGCTGTACCTCATAACTGTAGTTCGTAGGAAACTCCGATGACTCGGGGTTCACCGAATTGAATATAGGGTTCGGGCGCGTAGCCTTTTCTTGGATCGTTGCCAAACTCGCCGAAGAAGAATCCCCTAACCGCATAGTCTTGATTGCTAAGATTACGGCCCCAAAGGCTCAGACTCCAGCGTTCGCCAGCATAGCTGAGATTCATATTCACCAATTCATAGGGGTCGCTTCTAACGCTATGGCTGTCGGAAAAGTAGAAGTCGTCTTTCGCATCGATGGAGACGGATAGTGACCAGGCACCCAGGCTGTAGTCAGCAGCCAAATGCGCCATATAGCCTGGTGCATGAGCCTGATCGCGCCCCGAAAGATCCTGATTCTCGGAGTTGAGAAAAGAATCGAAGGTGGCATCCAGCAACCCTAAACTGGCTGTTATGCCCAGCTGCTCTGTGGGATACCAAAGCGCTTCGACTTCGACTCCGTTATTTGTCCCTTCGGCCGCATTGCCTATGAAGTCGATGAACTCGGTACTGCCGTTATCACGAATTCTTCCGGTGGAGCTCTTTACCTGCTGCTCGTGTCTGTCATCGTGAAACACAGCGGCTTTGAGGTGTAACCTGTTCTCGAGTAGTTTCGATTTTATGCCCAGTTCATATTCAATCAGGAACTCCTCACCGAACTCGCGTAGATCTGCATCCAGTGTGCCATCGGTGTTAAAGCCACCGGCCTTATAGCCCCGGGCGATGCTGGCGTAGGCCATAGTATCCGGGTTCAGCAGATACTTGGCGGCGACTCGACCGCCCCAGAGAGTCTCCTGCGGCGAAAAGCCAAGCTGCTGAGAGTCACTATAGCGCGTGTCGCGCCGCTCGACTCTCAGGCCTGTCTCCAGGGTCAGTCTTTCGCTGAGCGCCGAGTCTAATTCGAAGAAGGCCGCGGCGGTATCGAAGTCGTAGTCGCTGTGAAAGCTTGAGGCAAGAAAGGTGTAGTCGCGCCGCAATGACTCGCTACTACTAAGCGTGTACACACCGAACAACCACTGGGTTGTATCGGAAAACAGTCGGCTACCGTCATTGGAGACAAATCTTAGCTCCAGGCTTCGGGTCTCTCGATCACGGATATAGTTATCTCGTGACATATAGCCATCGGGATGTATTCCTGCGAAGGTCCAATCCTCGTCGTAGCCATATTCCATATCGGAATCGGCGAGGCCCACGATGAGCTCCAGATCAAAATTATCTAGCTGCCAGTTACTGTCGATCGCCAGGGCGAGGGATTCTTGCCGGTCCTGCCCTGGCTCATCGGAGAGTGTGCTGCGTGAATTATCGAGGGTAAAAGCATCGTAGCCGTTGTCCACATCTACATGGGACAGGCTAAGGTCCAACGTCCAGTTAGCGGACATCTGCGCGCTTAGCTTGCCGCGAACTGACAGCTCGTCCTGTACGTTGTTCTTCTTCGTTCTCAGAAAGTCGTTCTCGTAGTAGCCATCGGAGCGATGACTACCGACCGCCAATCGTGCGCTTACCGTCTCGGACAGGGGGCCGGTTATCATTGCCGCCATGGTATTTGTATTGTAGTCCGCCGCGCCGAGTTTCAGGCTTGCCGCAAACTGATCTTCGGGATCGTGAGTCTTGACGTTAATCAGGCCTGCCAGTGCGTTGGCACCGTATCTCGTTCCCTGGGGCCCTCGCAGTACCTCAACCTGTTCGACATCCATCATGGTGGCGATGGTGGCCGCGCCACTGAAGTCTACGTTGTCCACCAGAAAACCTACCGAGGGGTTGATGGGGGCGACGAATTGGCTGCGCTCGCCAATGCCCCGAATCTGAAAGAAGCGTGCACGATTGGAACCGGCGGCATAGTTAACATTGGGGATGGCATTCGCCAGCTCCTCGAAGTGTTGCGCGGCTCTGGATTTTATCGCCGCCTCCGTCATCACGGAGACACTGGTCGCCGTTTGCAAATCGCTTTTGCCCCTGAAATCTGCGTTAACGATAATCTCTTCGATGGTGTTCTCTGCGGCAACAGCAAGCCCCGGCATGCAGCCCAGGATAGCAAACGGCAGTAATGTGAAATAGGGTGTACGAGTAGTGTTAGACATGAGTCTCTCCAAAAGTTAATTCAAGAGACCCGGCAGTATTTGGACGTGTGATGAGATGTGGTGTGCATCCTTTTCCTACGCCGGTATTAACCGGATCAGGTTCTAGGGTTGACTGGCAAGCCAGAATCTCAGGTCTATTGACCACCCCTAAGGAACTGGATGCAGTATAGCATCAGCCGAACTATAAGTTGGGAAAGTTTTGGAAATAGGTGATCGCTCGCGGGGTAGTGTGCTGGTTAACTGACGCTGCGGCAGCCACAGCTATTTTCATAAACAGATAGTCTTCTACAGTCTTTTCTATATCATCTGCAGGGTATTAGCCTTAAGCGCCTATACGGCATGGACTAAGAGTTTTTAATGAGCACTGAAATTATAGTTATGACTGGCCCCGAATCTTCGGGCAAGACTACTCTGGCAAAGCAGCTTGCTGATTGCTGGAACGTACCTCTCGTCCCGGAAATTGCCAGAGACTATCTCAGAGGAAAAGATTCCTATCAGCAACATGACTTAGTAGAAATCGCCAAGCAGCAACACCAGCAGGAACAAACGCTTCTTGCGCATTCACCGGAGAAAATTGTCTGCGACACCGATCTACTGGTTATTATGATCTGGAGCGAGCTTAGGTATGGTCACTGTGACCCGTGGATCTACTCTACTTTTGAAGATAGCCTCAGACAGCAAACTTCCAGCAGGTATTATTATTTGTGTGACTACAAGATTCCCTGGGAAGCTGACCCGCTGCGAGAGAACCCGAATAACCGTGACGAACTGTTCGAACTCTATGTTACGAAGATCGAAGAATATGAACTATGCTATAGCCTGGTAGAAGGCGAGCCGCAGGAACGTTTGCAGCAGGCTCTGCATAGCTCGAACTCCTAAGGAAAGCTAATGCCTAATCCCTAAGACCCCGCAGCGGCTTCTGGATGAATAGTTGAATAGTTGAATAGTCACTTCTAACACAAGAATAAAAAAGGCGCCTACCCGGGCGCCTTCGGTTGTATCTCTTCCATCTCAGCGCTCAGTCAAGTCAAGATTTAGACTCTGTACAGTCAATACATGCATCCGCATAGGGAATAGCGATCAGGCGTTCCTCTGCAATCTGACCGCCACAGTCGCTGCAGTTACCGTAGGTTCCATTCTCGATGCGCTCTATCGCCCTGCTTATTTGAATGAGCTCACCCAGACCTTCCGTCTCCAAAGCCGCAACGACTTCGTCGTTCTCGGTTTCTTTGATCTGTTCGTGAAAATTTGGACTAACTGGACTCTCCTTCGAGAAGAGGTGCTTATGGGTTCGTTCCAGGCGACTCTGTAGCTCACTCTTTTGCTGGATTAGGTCTTGCTTCACTTTATCAATATTCACTTTGGCTCTCTCAGTTATTCATTGGCATAGGAACTTCATGTTTAACGTTACCCCAGTGCTACGAATTGGTATTGATTCAAGTCAATCCTTCTTCGGCGGCCCGCCGGCGTCACATTGACGCGGGTTTGATTATCAATAGGTCTTTCTTAATGTAGTCCAGAGCTGCATCTGTGGTGCTTCCTATTAGAGCCTCCGAGAGCCTGCTGCGCGAGATGGCACCCATAACGACGATATCCGAATTAGACTCTTCGCTGTAGTCCTTTAGCGCATAGAGGGGCGTCTCGTCGATGAGGTGCTGATGATCTTTATCTATGCTGTAGTCTTTCAGCAGATCATCGAAAGCCTTGCTGTGCTCCGACTTAATCGTACCCGCCACTGCGAAGGGCCGTGCCGTTTCGGCATAGGCATGCACTACATGCAACTAGGCGAGGCAAGCAAATTTGATCCAAGGGCGCAGTGGAGGAATTCACAATGAACGATACCCATCAAGAAATCCTGAGTCTGAATGAGCTTTGTGAAGTTACATTGATGCCCGAGGACATCATCGTCGAGATTGTAGAACATGGCATTGTTGAGCCACTTGGGCGCGAGCCCGAGAACTGGCAATTTGATTTGCATATGGTGGTCATTACACGCAAGGCGCTGCGCCTTCATCGTGATCTGGAGATCGATTGGTCGGGCATCGCCTTCGCGCTGAGCCTGATCGATGAGATAGAACAATTAAGAGAACAGAATGATTGCCTGAGCCAGCGACTCAGCCGTTTTGAAAAAAGCACCGATCCAGGCTGAAACGAGAAGATTGCTAGCCGCTAAAAAGTGCCACGAGCTGCGCAAACCCATGAACGCTTAAGAACGTTCCGCAGAGTATTGCGCCGACTATCGGGAAGAGGATATTTACTTCGAACGCATTCGCTACCGGTTCGTGTCGCCTCTTTATCTTCACCAGAGCAATATTCACCAGGGTAAACACAAAGAGCAGCAGAGAGGTGGTCGTCGCTGCCAATGTTTCTATGGGCAGCCATAGCGCCGCGACAATGATGATAGCGGTTAGCACCGCGGTCGCATTCACCGGAGTTTGCGTTTTACTGTTCACTTCTCCCAGAAACTCAGGCAGCCAGCTCTGCTTCGCCAGACCATAGCAGACGCGAGAAGCCATGATTATCTGTATTAACGCCCCGTTGACGACGGCAAACAGACTCACAGCCGTTATCAGCCAGGGGTTGCGTCCGGTGGCCGCCGCATAGACATCGGCAAGTGGCGCATCCGAGCCACCTAGCGCCTCCGGGCTGAGCACTAACAGAGCGGAAACTGAGACCAACACATACATTATCGTCGCCAGACCTAGTGCCGTGAGAATTGCGATCGGCAAGTTCCTCTTGGGGTTCTTAACTTCCTCTGCCACATTTACCATGTCTTCGAAGCCTACATAGGCATAGAAGGCCAGGAAGGCTCCGCTGGATATTCCAATCCAAGAGTTCAGTTTTAGATCAGGAACGAAGGACGCCCCGTGCAGTGCCAACTGGCCGGGCTCTGGAAAAGATACGATAAGAATCAAGATCAGCCCCGCTATTTCTATAAAGGTAAATAGCGCCGCCGTAGACACCGATTCCAAGATACCCCAGACCGCTACCAAGCCGAGCACAATTAACAAAACTATGATTACCAGGCTAGATGGCAATTCAATAAACACATTGAGATAGCCGACAAAGCCCTTGGCTATGGTTGCTGAGGAAACCACGCCCGTTAGCACTATGAGCAAACCCACAAAAAGTGATAACTGCTTAACCCCAAAGCCTTCCTGTATTTAGACTGCTTCTCCCGCGCTAACGGGGTAGCGAGAGGTAAGTTCGGCGAAGGAGAAGGCCGTTATGCCTGCGATTACCGAGGCCATTAGAAAGGAGAACGGCGTGAAGTAGCCAGCCTCCCCTGCAACTTTCCCGATTAGCACATAGACCCCTGCGCCGAGGATGTTCCCCAGGCCATAGAGACACACCAAGGGAAACGAGAGGCTGCGTTTTAGCGTTAAGCTTTTTGCCATTTGAATTTCCGTAGAATTGGGCCAACAATACAAGAATCTGAGAACGGTAGATAGCGAGCTCACGAGGAAAAATTAGCAGCCCTGACTGCCTGTGATATTGACCTTCATCAAGCACTGCAGCTAGTCTGGCCCTTCTAATAAGGGGCAAGACAGCAACAGAATGTGGTTATAGTTCGATGGGATCACGCAGCCCCTGCAGCCCTCATTCATTCCTATTTAGCCCAGTTAATGGTAATTTCTCCTCCTACTTTTAGTTAATCTAATTGTTAGTACCAATCCCAGAAGAATAAACGCGCCAAGAGGTAGCTATGAAACTCGGCCATACAGCATTCTCACGACTTACGACTTCGCTAATCTGCGCACTTGTCCTGACATTTTCTGCAGGCGCAGTGGCACAAGCGGAAACCTTCAGGGCGCGGTTGTCCCCCATGCCCACCACACCACAGACGGTTACCACCATAACCGGTGAGGGTGAGGTGATTCTCACGCTCGACGGGAACACGCTTACCGTCAGCGGCAATTTCACCGGCATGAATTCCGTCGCCACTATGGCCCATGTGCACAATGGCCCACCCGCTCAGCCCGGCCCGGTTGTTCACCAACTGGAGGTGACCAAGATGCCCGCTGGTGAGATTAGCGCGGTATTGGAGCTCACCGATACTCAGGTAACGGCATTGAGGAATAATGAACTCTATATTCAAGTGCACAGCGAAACAAATCCTCCCGGCGAGTTGCGCGGTTGGATTTTTGCAAGAAACTAATCGAGGTCTAGCATGAAATCACTCAATAGGAACAACACACGCACCCTTTTTGCCTCTGCCCTGATTTTGCTTCTCGCCGCCTGCGGCGGTGAGAGCACGGAGCAGGCTGCTGCACCTGCAGCATCGATGGCCGCAGTGACGTTTAGTTCACAGGCCCAGGAAGGCGCCAACGCCTTCGCCAGCAACTGCGCCGCCTGTCATGGGGCAGAGCTGGAAGGCACTACGCTGGGCCCATTACTCATCGGCAATGCCTTCCTGCAGCGGTGGGGAACGCAGACACCGGCACTGCTACTGAATAATATTCAAGCGAACATGCCCCCCGGTGGCAATGACAGCCTTAGCGATGAGGACTACACCAACATCGTCGCGCATATCCTGTCTTCGAACGGAGTCGATGCTGTTACCGAAGCGCTTACGGCCAGTACTGATTTCGAGATTGCCGACAATATCTCACGGGTGGTCGCGCAGCGGTCACGCCCCGAACCCGAGCCTCCCCAGGGAGTGACGGTCGCCGGCAGGATCGAGAACTTCACGCCTGTCACCGACGCCATGCTGGAGAATCCGGACCCGGCCGACTGGCCTATGCACCGCCGCAACTACTATGGGCACAGCTTTAGCCCCCTAGATCAGATCACCACCGAGAATGCTGGCAACCTGACTCTGGAATGGGTCTGGAACATGCACGAGGGTGACTCTGAGCCCGCACCGCTGGTCTATGACGGCATCATGTATCTGATCAATCCGGGCAATGTGATTCAGGCCCTGGATGCGGCTACTGGCGACCTGATCTGGGAGAACTGGGCCGGCCCTGCAAACCGTCAGGATATGCGCAATATCGCTATCTATAATGACAAGATAATTCAGGCAACAACCGACGCCCGCTTGGTTGCGCTGGATGCGCGAACCGGCGAGCAAGTTTGGGAAACCGAGGTCGCCGATGCGAGCAAGGGCTTTTCAAATTCCAGCGGGCCTATCGTTGCCGATGGCAAGGTCATACTGGGCCTTGCCGGTTGCGCCAGATACATTCCAGAGGACTGCTATATCAGTGCTCACGATGCCAACACCGGTGAACTGGAATGGCGTTTCAACACCATCGCCAAGATGAACGAGCCCGGTGGAGATACTTGGGGCGAGCTCGACAATCTATTTCGAGCAGGCGGCGAGACCTGGATTACCGGAAGCTACGATCCTGAACTAAAACTTACCTACTGGGGCACTGCACAGCAGAAGCCCTGGGTGCCGGTTAGCCGTCACCTGACCATCGATGACGTTGGCCTGTTCACCAACTCCACTGTGGCGGTAAGTACCGATACCGGCGAACTGGATTGGTTCTTTCAACACGTACCGGCAGAGGCGCTGGATCTCGATGAGGTATTCGAACGCATCCTGGTAAACCGCGGCGATGAGAAGCTAGTGTTTTCCCTGGGTAAATACGGAATCCTGTGGAAGAACGATAGAGTCTCCGGCGAATTTCAGGCGTATAAGGAAACGGTTTTTCAGAATGCGTTTACCGATATCGATGATGAAACCGGACTGGTTACCTATCGCGAAGATATTCAGAATGCGAAGTTAAACGAGTGGACCTCGGCCTGCCCAAGCAGCGCAGGTGGTAAGGACTGGCACTCCATGACCTACCATCCGCCTACGGGCACGATGATCGCTCCACTTAGTCAGACCTGTCTCGAGAACGCGGCGCGAGAAGTTGCGCTGGTGCAGGGTGGTGGTGGACTGGCCGCTAGCAGAAAGTTCTTCGAGATGCCTGGAACCGATGGCAACCTCGGCAAGATCGGCGCCTATAACGTGGACACCATGGAAGAAGTGTGGAGCCACCAGCAGCGCGCCTCTTTCCATACCGGCACGATGTCGACAGCTGGCAATCTGGTTTTCGTTGGCGACCTGGATCGACGCTTTAAGGCCTTCGACGTGACCAATGGCGATATCGTCTGGGAGACCCGACTGGGGACCTCTGTGCAGGGCCACCCTATTTCCTTTGCGGTAGATGGCAAGCAATATATCGCCGTCACTGCGGCCCTTGGTGGCACGAGCCCACGTTCGGTGCCGGGTGTCATTCTTACGGAAATAAAATATCCAAACTGGGGAAATGCGGTCTATGTATTTAGTCTGCCAGACTAGAATACCGCAGAAGTAAGACTCTCACGCAAAGCCCGATCTGTTAGCGACAGGTCGGGCTTTGATAGTTTGTTGGCTCCTCCGTTACAGTGCGAGGCGGCGCCCGACCCGTCACCAGGAGCAAACCAACATGGCCCGCCGTTACGAGCAGATGAAACCAGAGCACATCGCCTTTATCGAGCAACAGAAGCTTTTCTTCGTCGGCACTGCCGCGAACGATGGAACAGTCAATGTCTCGCCCAAGGGCTGGGATAGCCTGCGCGTGCTTTCCCCGAACCGCATCGCCTGGCTGAATATAACCGGTAGCGGCAACGAGACCGCCGCACATCTGGCGCAGAATCAACGCATGACCATGATGTTCTGCGCGTTCGATGGCAACCCCAAGATTCTGCGCCTGTACGGCAAGGCGGTGGCGGCACACCCCCGTGACGAACAATGGGACGAGCTCTCACAACTTTTCGAGCCCCATGCCAGCGCAAGACAATATGTAGACTTTAGGATAGACCTGGCGCAGACCTCCTGCGGCTTCGGCATACCCTTCTATGACTTTGTTGAAGAGCGCGATAATATGGACAGATGGCTGGCATCTCGAGGTGACGAAGATATCGAGGAGTACTGGCGCGAGAAGAACCAGGTCTCTCTGGATGGACTCCCCACACATATTCTTGACAAAAATTAACACCGATTCATTACTGAGGACGACTAGACATGAATGACGAAGCAGAAGACCTTGAGGCGGCCACCGAGCCGACTGAAGAAGCGAAGCCTTCCAAGATCGGCCGCATCGAATGGATGGATCTGACTGTTCCCAATGCGGAGCAGGTGCGCAACTTCTACACCTCGGTAGTAGGCTGGACCAGCAGCGAAGTAGATATGGGCAGCTATAGCGACTTCAATATTAATCTGCCCGATACACAGGATACCATTGCCGGCGTGTGCCATACCCGTCGCAGTAACGAGAATATTCCCAGTCAGTGGCTGGTCTATGTTCGCGTAGAGAGTGTCGCGGACAGCGCCGCACAATGTGAGAAGCTAGGCGGCGAGGTACTAGATGGCCCTAGACGAATGGGTGGCAGCTACTTCTGCGTCATTAAAGATCCTGCCGGCGCCGTAATGGCACTTCTGTCGGACTAGTGGCGTGCAGATCTTAAAAGGAAGTTGTCACTGTGGCGCGGTCGAGTTTGAAGTTCGGACTGAATCGGGACCGACAGGCCTCAAGCGCTGCGATTGTTCGCTGTGCTCCAGAAGGGGCGCGATCATGGCGAGCGCCTCACTCGACGACCTTAAGATCACATCGGGGGAAGACAAACTCAGCCTGTATCAATGGAATACGCGCATCGCTCGCCACTACTTCTGCTCTATATGCGGAATCTATACTCACCATCGACGACGCAGGGCTCCGAATGAATTTGGCTATAACGTCGCCTGCATCGAAGGGATGGATCTAGCCAGCCTGGGCGATATACCCATGACCGATGGCATAGGCATGAGCGTCGAGCCTTCCAACTAAAGATTGAATGCTGGAGAGAAAGACAGAGAGAGAAGACATGAGCGGTACAGTAGAGAACATATACATAACGAAGATTCGTCGCGAGCAGCCACAGCCGATTGCATCGGCTCAACTAGAGGCTGGCAAAGGCATAGCTGGCGACCGCTATCATCAGCGCTCCCTGGAACTGCTCGCCGCGGGTGATGATGTGCAGGCGAATCACCTAAGCCTGATCTCCAAAGAGGAGCTCGATGCCTTTCTTGCGCGCAACGATGTCCAAATAGACTATGGGAATTTTCGGCGCAACGTGTTGACCACGGGTATCGATCTGTATGGACTCATTGGCAAGAAATTCATGCTAGGCGGCGCCTTGTGCCGGGGTGTGGAAGACTGCGAACCCTGTGCCTTTCTCGCCGCTACCGTACATCGCGCGGTTCTTCCGGAACTGAAGAAGAAAGCTGGACTGCGTGCCATTATACTGGAAGATGGCGAAGTAAATATCGGCGATACTATCGAACCGGTCTCGGCGCTGGGTAACTGATTATGCAAGCTATGACGACATTGTCGGCCAACTTAAAACGACGCCCACACTGGATGAACGCCTTGATGTTGTTCTGTGCCTATATGAGCTTCATCTATCTACCTTGGGACGTATTCCTGAAACCACTCAGCGAGGATCAGGAAGTGTGGTTTGGCGTACTTTTTACCGGCTGGGCGGCGAAGATTGGCGCCCTTGCCCACTGGTATATATATGGCGCGGGCTTCTGGGGTTTCTGGAAGATGCGCAGCTGGATGTTTCCCTGGGCTGCCCTGTATACGGTACAGATCGCGCTAGGCATGTTCGTGTGGAGTTATCTCGATGAGCGCAGCAGTGGCGCACTATCCGGACTACTGGTCGCCATACCCTTTCTCGCCCTAACGGTAGCTCTGTGGCGTACGTCGCATTTCAAGGTGGCGAGACAAGTAGCAGACACCGGTGACGAAAAATGAGACAGCTCTCCTTCATGCTCTATTTACTTTGCGTGTTGCTTACCGCCACCCCCGCTACAGCGCAGGACAATAATCCCTATATATTCATACTTGGTGTAGCTCAGGATGCCGGGTATCCTCAGATTGGATGTTATGCGCCTCACTGCCTTCCTGGCTGGGAAGGTAGCAAAGCGCAGAGAGGCGCTACGTCCATCGCTGTGATCAATCCTGCCGCTGAGCAGAAGTTTCTCTTCGAGGCCACACCCAACTTGCCCGCTCAGCTCTATCAACTCGAGGTAGAGGCCCCTAACGAGCGTTTTCAACTGTCGGCCATATTTCTTACCCATGCCCATATCGGCCACTATGCAGGGCTGATGTTTCTAGGTCACGAGGCAATGTCAGCGTCCGATCAGCCCGTCTATGCGATGCCGCGTATGTTCGACTTTCTGGAGAACAATGGGCCGTGGAGTCAGTTGGTCGAATTTCAGAATATTCGCCTGCAGCCACTGCGCGACCAGGGAGAGGTAAATTACGCAAACCTGAGCATTACCCCTTTTCTCGTCCCTCACCGAGACGAGTTCTCGGAGACCGTAGGCTACGAGATCGCGGGCCCAAACAAAAAGGCGGTGTTCATTCCAGACATTAACAAGTGGTCGGCCTGGGATAGAGACCTAGTCGAGGTGGTGAAGTCTGTCGACTATGCCCTGATAGACGCGTCCTTCTATGCCGATGGCGAACTACCCGGCCGCGACATGTCCCAGATTCCGCACCCCTTCGTATCGGAGAGCATGGCCGCACTCAGCGAGCTGCCCAAGGAGGAGCGCGGGAAGGTCTGGTTCATTCACTTTAACCATACCAACCCACTACTGGATGCAGGAAGCGAAGAAAGCAGGTTCGTTAGATCCGAAGGCTACAACATCGCCGTTGAAGGTCAACGACTACCCTTGTAGTTCGTATCATGAAAAGGGCTATCAGTAGCAAGCAAACACTTGCGCCCCCGGCCAGCTGCCTCGACTGGCCTCAAATACTATCGAGCGGACTACTGGTTCCTGCGTAGTGCCTACCCAAGACATGAGTGTATATCTGCGTCGTAGATACGTCATTATGCCCCAGCAGCTCTTGTACGGTGCGCAGGTCTGCCCCACTGGCCAGCATGTGGGTGGCGAAGGAATGTCGAAAGGTATGAGCCGTCACTCGCCTCTGTTTCAGCTCAGCCGACCTAACCGCCTCAGATATAAATTTTCTCACCACCGTAGGATGTAAATGATGACGGCAGATTTCCCCGGTTAATGGATGCTGACAAAGCTTACTGCTGGGAAAGATATAGGCCCAGGCTTCAGATTTGAATGCATTGGGGTATTTCCTGGTTAACGCGGGGGACATGGAACAACCCACGCCATGCACATTATCTTTGTGCTGAATTTCTATACCTGCAGCGATGAGTGCCTCAAGGTCTGTTTTGAGCTTGGGGCTAAGAAGTGTTTGTCTATCCTTGCGCCCTTTGCCATCGTATATATTGAGAGCGAAGCGATCCAGATTGATATCCTGCACACGCAAGCGAAGGCATTCCCCCACCCTCAATCCGCTGCCGTACAGTAGTTGCAGAATCAGCTTATTCCTACCTTCCAAATGCATCAGTACCGATCGAACTTCTTCGACCGACAGCACACTGGGCAGAGCTTGTTGTTTACTGGCAAGCTTAAAACCCAAATCACCCATCTCACGTTTCAGAAACTTTTCAAACAGAAAAGCAATGGCATTCAGCGCCGTTTTCTGAGTGTTGATACTCACCTGCCGCTGCATCGCCAAATAGGTGAGATAAGCGCTGATTCTAGACAGAGGTACCGTCGAAGGATGTTCATTACCCGAAAAATGAATGAAACGTCGAATCCACAGCAAATACGTCTTCTCAGTGGAGAGGCTATAGCCCCGCATACGTATATTGTGTAGTGGCATAGTTAATTTGGCCACCTAAATAGAGGTGCTATTATGCATTTCCTACAATTAGGTGACAATATGACACGCAAGAAAAGGCCCAATTTCAGTCCAGAGTTTAAGCTGGAATCAGCCCAGCTGGTTGTTGACCAGAACTACTCCGTTAGACAGGCAGCTGAAGCTGTCAATGTGAGTGCTTCATCGATGGATAAATGGTCAAGGCAATTACGGGAAGAGCGTAATGGAACCTCATCAATGCCCAATGCCTTAACGCCGGATCAACGCAAGATCCAAGAACTAGAAAAGCGTATCAAGCGGATTGAGACGGAGAAAGAAATTCTAAAAAGGCTACCGCTCTCTTGATGTCGGACTCGCTGAACAATTTGCGATAATCCAGAAGCTGACAGAGAGCTATAACGCGGTGCAATTATGCGAGGCCTTCGAAGTTCATCGGAGTAGTTACAAATATTGGGCTAAGCGGTCACATAAAGTTGACCCGCGAAAGATTGAGGAGATGACGTTTGTTAAATCTATTCACAGGGAAAGTAACGGCTCAGCAGGCGCTAGAACGCTTGCAACAATATCCTCTGCCAGAGGTCATGCATTAAGCCGTTATCGCGCCACAGGCATTATGAAACGCTTGGGTATAGTGAGTTGCCAGCTACCGAAGCATGCCTACAGAAAAGCAGCTCAAGAACATGTGGAGATAGGGAATCATCTGAATAGAGAATTTACAGTGACAGAACCAAACCAGGTTTGGTGTGGTGATGTCACATATATTTGGGCAGGGAATCGCTGGTCTTATCTGGCGGTTGTGATGGATTTATTTTCCCGCAAGCCAGTGGGCTGGGCAACATCACATTCCCCTAACAGCGAGTTAACAGGCAAGGCTTTAGGCATGGCCTTTGAGGCAAGAGGAAGGCCTCAAGATGTTATGTTTCATTCTGATCAAGGCTGTCACTATACGAGTAGGCACTATCGTCAGCTATTATGGCGCTACCAGATAAAACAAAGCATGAGCCGTAGAGGGAATTGTTGGGATAATGCGCCGATGGAAAGATTCTTCAGAAGCTTTAAAACTGAATGGATGCCATCGATAGGCTACCGATCGTTTGTTGAAGCAAAGTTTGCGGTGAATAATTACATTACTGGTTACTACAGTCGCGTGAGGCCGCATCAACATAACGGTGGATTATCGCCAAACGAGTCAGAGCAAAAATACTGGATTAACCACAAACTGGTGGCCAATATTACTTGACCACTACAGCAGAGAAAAATACCGCGTGGAAGACATATACAAATGTTAGTGAGCATTTTTTGGACGCTGAGAAGCGTTAACCATAGTTGACAATCTCTAATATGTGAACTATAGTTGGCACATGTTAGAAATCTACAAAACCGAAGAGTTTGCTCGCTGGTTTAAGAAACTCAAGGATCGAAACGCCAAAGCTCGTATCCAAGCACGAATCGACCGCATGGAACTCGGGCATTTTGGCGATGTTGAGCCCGTCGGAGAAGGAGTCAGTGAACTTCGTATATTTTATGGCCCTGGATATAGAGTCTATTTCACTAAGCAATCTTCTGTTGTAGTCATACTTCTAACTGCTGGGGACAAGAGCTCGCAAGCCAAAGATATCAAGAAAGCTTTGGAGCTGGCTCGCCAACTGGAGATTTGATCATGACTGTAAAACTTACACGCTACGACACAGCCGAACATTTAAAGACTGACGAGGACATTCAAGCCTATCTTGATGCTGTATTAGAGGAAGGCGGGGATGACCCTGCGTATATCATTCATGCGTTGGGAATTATCGCTCGCGCTAAGAATATGAGCCAACTGGCCAGAGACACTGGGCTATCGCGCGAAGGATTGTACAAAGCACTTTCTGAAGAAGGCAATCCCACTTTCGCGACAGTTTCAAAAGTTGCGAAGGCTCTTGGGCTTCAAATCAAGTTTCAATCTGCTGCGTAGATGCTCACTAACAAACAAATCAACAAGGAGGCAGCGCTACGCGGCTGCCCCTATTATTCAGGGCGTTATGTACTTTAAACCAATCACCTTGGTAAAGTATCGGTGGGCATGAGTAACCTATATGAATTGGGATAGGACAAATCAATTTCTCCAAATTGGAGCAAACCTTGCTCTTCTGGCTGGCCTGATTCTCGTGGGAGTTCAGATTTCTGAGACCAATAGAATTACAAATGCTCAATTTATTGCAGACGACTATGCAACAACTATGTCGACGTACGAATTGATTATAGGAGAAAGTCTTTCGGAAGCCCTGGGGAAGGCACAGGTTAATTCTGTAGATTTGACAAATGAAAACTTAGTTGTTGTTCATGCTTACTTGGCTCGGGAATGGTATAGATCAGTTCGAGACCGCGCGATCTCTGAAACCGGATATACAGATGTTAACTTTGAACTAGACGTCACTGAGTGGACTTTTTCAAATCTAGGGAATGAAACAGCTCTACGCTGGTGGACTCTCAACCAGAATGGAATGCTTAACCTTTATCCAGAATTACGAGAAGCTGTAAACGAAAGGATTGCGGGCCAGGGTGAGACACACAAGAACTTTCACCAAAGGCGTACAACCGAGCTTCAAGGCGGCAGCATCTATCCGCAAAAAATACTTAGTAGATTTCAGTAAAGTGTTATACGTTGCTATTGTCTGACCTTCCCAGCACATAACAATTAAATCAAAAAGGAGGCAGCGCTCCGCGCAGCCCCTATTATTACGGGCGTTATGTAGGCTCGCATCGAGCTGCTATTGACTGGCTGTATCCATACGGATACACTATTATTGTGTATCAACTTAAAGAGACAGATTATTTCCTAAAATGGCGCTCCAAGATCAAGGATGCCAAGGCTCTAGCCCGTATCTTGATTCGCTTGGAGAACGTACGCCAAGGGCACTTTGGTGACTCCAAGTCACTTAAAGGCGGGCTGCACGAGCTTCGAATACATGTTGGGAAAGGCTACCGAATCTACTACACCAAGAAAGGGAATATGATAATCCTCCTCCTTAGCGGAGGCACCAAATCAAGCCAATCTAAAGATATAGAACGTGCTAGAGAAATACTGTCGGAATTGAGGTCATAAACATGGTTAAAGTAACTGATTTTGACGTTAGCGAATCTCTCGATAATGAAGAGCTTATTGCTGAATATCTTTCAGCAGCCCTAGAAGATGAAAATCCCGATGTGTTTCTTGCGGCTGTAGGTCATGTAGCAAAAGCGAGGGGCATGTCAGAAATCGCAAGTAAATCTGGCCTAGGCAGAGAGAGTCTCTATAAGGCATTCTCTCCCGGAGCTAAGCCTAGGTATGAAACTGTGCAAAAAGTTCTAGGCAGCCTCGGCGTGAAGGTGCATGTATCCGCTACATAACAATCAAATCAAAAAGGAGCCTGGGCTGCGCCCAGTCCCTATTATTCAAAGCGTTATGTGTGCTTTCCTTGCCAGTACGAGCCTGACAGATATGAGCGCTAGAGAGTGAATTGTTATGAGAGACGCTAATTGGACTAAGTGGTCATCTATTGCAGAAATCGTTAGCTCTGTAGCAATTCTGATAACGCTCATTTACCTGGCCATTCAAACTCAGCAATCGGCAGATGCAATCAATAGCCAAACTAGACAGAGCCTTATTGCAAGCGCCCAATTTGAGCAATCTATATGGATAGAGCATCCTGAATTGACAGCTCTTATAATTGATAACTCTGTAGAAATGACTTTGGAGCAGAAGGTTCAGCTCGATAGCCTCATGCTGTTGGCGCTATCTCGTAGAGAATTCGCATTTCAAGAATATCAAGCTGGCGTGTTAGATGAGAGCATCTGGGCGGATGAAAAAGAAATTATCAGACTACTACTAGGCACAGAGCGCACCAGAAGTTGGTGGAACTCTATAGGGCAATATGGGTGGGGACAGGAATTCGTAGATGTAATTCAGGAGACTATTGTAGGTCAACCACTACATAGTTACTGGATCGGACTCAAGAACTGGGAGGCCTAGTGCATGCGACACATAACAATCAAATCAAAAAGGAGCCTGGGCTACGCCCAGTCCCTATTATTCAAAGCGTTATGTGTGACGTCAGACTTCCTGCAATCCGAGATGTTTTACAAAAGGCTTAAAATCCTTATCTGAAAACAGTAGAGGAATTCTTTGATCGATGCAAAAGCTGGCTATGATTACATCTGCTGTTTTCCTGATGGTTATTCCTTTTTTTCGGAGCGCGCGAAAATTCTCAGCGCTTTGTACGGCCATTCTTTGCCCTAGCAACTCAAAGAGCATCAATTCTTCAAGCAATGACTTTGCCGTCTCATATTCCTTATCGAGTCTGAAACCTTGAAGGACCTCCGTAAGAATCAGGTCTCCAATTGCAACTGGTTGAATGCCCAGGCAATCATCCAGCTTCTTAACTTGGGGACTATCAGTACCCCTGAAATAGTCTATCCACACGCTGGAATCTACAAGAATCATGAAGCTTTTCTCATATCATCCAAGTCCCCTGTCCAGTTTAGCTTGCCTTTAAAAGCCTTAAGACCTTCCTGTTTTTTCAATCTAATCAGTGCCTTAAGACCTAGCTCGACTGCTTCCTTCTTGGTACGGGCTCCTGTAGCTTTAAGTACGTCATCCATTAGCTGGTCGTCTATTTCTATATTTGTTCGCATTAGTTACACCCATGTGTATAATCTTTAAAATGTGTGTGTATAGTGCCATGTGTACACATAACAATCAAATCAAAAAGGAGGCAGCGATACGCGCAGCCCCTATTATTCAGGGCGTTATGTGTCTCGTAGCGTCGGGCTTAAAAACAGTACGATTAAAAATCAGATTATGGTGAATTAAACCATTATGTATTCCTCGAAAACTAGAGACCTAATTGAGCTGGCAGGCATCCTATCAATAGTTGCATCACTTATTTTCGTAGGTATGCAGCTACGTCTAGACCAAAGAACAGCAACTGGAGCCGCATATCAATCTAGAGCCGAAGCGCGTATCGAAGACATCAGACTACGTATGGAAATCGAACTTTCATCTAATGACTTTGAAAACCGCATCGCTAGAGGCGACGCGCCTCGCTGGTGGTCTGAAGAAGTGGCCGCCATGCAAAGAGAGGAAGAAATTCCAGCAGGAGAACTAATCCGAACTTATCAAAGAAGAAGTATCGATCTTCTTCACCTCGATAATTTAGTATTTCAACATAGCTTAGGGTTGATCCAAACGGCAACCCTAGAATCTGTTTTTGGAGTCTGGAGAGGTGGAGCGGAGGATCCAATCGCGAGAGCCGCTATTGGTACCGGGCGCATACATCCTGATACTATTGTCCTTCTTAAGGAGTTAGGTTTCAGATTCTAATAGTATGAATACTGTATTCTCTTGAACTGGTCACTCCTATTCAATTCATTCAATCAAGAAGTCATAGACTAAGAGAAATATTGTACTATTTCCGACACATAACAATTAAATCAAATAGGAGCCAGGGCTGCGCCCTGCCCCTATTATTCAAAGCGTTATCTGCACTCTTCATGATCAGGTGATGCCATTAGGCACACATTCATGGTAGAATCCCCTGCATGAAAGTCTTCAATTGGAATGCGGAGAAAAATCAAGAACTTATAAATACTCGAGGAGTATCCTTCGTAGATGTGGTCTTTTATCTACAGCAAGGAGAAATTTTAGATGACCTCGAACACCCGAACCCAGAAAAGTATTCGAACCAGCGAATATTCGTTCTAGAAATTGATGAATATGTCTATTTAGTCCCCTACGTTGAGGATAAGAATGAGATATTCCTCAAAACAATCATTCCTAGCAGGAAGGCTACAAAGCAATACCTTGGAGAACTAAAATGAGCAAAGTAAATCTTAAAAAGGATGAGAAAGACCTTCTTAAAGGTTTTGAGTCTGGCGAATTCAAGTCAAAGCTTTCCAAAAAGCGTAAAGAACTTCTAATGTCAGCGGCAGAAGAGACTTTTAGAAAAGATAAACGAATAAATATTCGAATCTCTAGCCGAGACTTAGAGTCAATTCAGCGTAGAGCTTTAGAAGAAGGCATCCCTTACCAGACCCTTGTTTCGAGCATCCTTCACAAATATGTATCGGGAAGTTTTAAGAGTACGGCAGATAACAATTAAATCAAAAAGGAGACAGCGCTACGCAGCTGCCCCTATTATTAATGGCGTTATCTGTACCTGCTAGTTCAGTGTCGACCTTGACTATATTTACAATGTAGTTACACTGTAACTCATGACCCATCTATCGTTTGAATGGGATTCGAAAAAAGAGGCCTCCAATGTTGCAAAGCATGGAGTATCTTTCTCTGAGGCTCAAACTGCCTTCACAGACGAGTTTGCCCGCCTTATCCCCGACCCAGACCACTCAGATGATGAAGACAGGTTCATTCTTCTCGGAACAAGTATTGGCTCACGACTCCTAGTCATTTGCCATTGCGTTCGTTCAGAGGACTCTATTCGTATAATTTCTGCTAGAAGAGCGCAGAAGCAAGAGCGAAAGGCTTATGAGGAATTCAGAAATGCGTAAAAGTTATGATTTTTCAGATTCAGTGAAGAATCCCTATGCGAAGAAACTCAAGAAACAGATCACGATTCGTCTCGACGAGGATACTATCGGGTACTTTAAAGAACTCGCTGAAGCAAAAGGGATTCCTTATCAGAGCTTAATCAATCTGTACTTGAGAGATTGTGCACAAACTCACAGAGACCTCAAACTCCAGTGGAATTGACAGATAACAAACAATTCAAAAAGGAAGCAGCGTTTCACGGCTGCTCCCATTGTTCAAAGCGTTATCTGCACCAATATCTTGCCAAACTCAAAGTGATAGAATAGTATCACTCTATGAAAACAGAACTTGTAACGACCTTAAAGCGACAGGCTACAAAAATCCTTGCGGATTTACGTGCTTCCAAAGAACCCGTTCTTATAACTGAGCATGGTCAACCATCCGCATATCTCTTAGATGTCGGTGACTATGAGATGATGCAGAGCCGAATACGAATTCTTGAGGGGATCGCTAAAGGCGAGACCGCAGTTCAAGAAGGTCGTGTTTTCAGCCACCATGAAGCCGAAAAAAAATTAGGCAAATGGCTGAAATAGTTTGGACTGAGCCCGCTCTTGAGGACTTAGACGAGATAGCCGAATACATAGCTTTGGACAAGCTCAATGCGGCTCAGAATCTCGTACGTGCAGTGTTTAAGCGTATAGATTTACTAAGTCAATCACCAAATTCCGGGAGAAAGGTTCCTGAGCTCTCCCCATCAAAGTATAAGGAAGTTATCGTCGTCCCTTGCAGAGTGTTTTATCGCCACACAGAAGGCTCTGTCTATATTCTGCATGTAATGAGAGTCGAGAGAGAGCTACGTAAATATTTGCTGCAAGATAGAGATTTGAAAGGCAAATAACAATCAAATCAAAAAGGAAGCAGTGCTACGCGACTGCGCCTATTATTAAGTGCGTTATGTTGCTTTTTGAATTAGGAGATAGCCTTCGCTACATCCTTAGGAGAAGCTCCAAGAGCAAGAAGTGATTTAACTAATAGATCAATTGAGACCGAAGGATCACCCGCTTCCATTTTGGCAACACGAGACTGACTGGTTTTGAAAATTTTGGCGACTTCAACCTGGCTCAATTTTCCTTTGGCACGATGGGCCTTGAGCGTATTGCTTAAGGCGTATTTCATTTCGATATATGCCACCTCTTCCGGTGACAATTCTAAGAAATCCTCTACAGAACCAACTTTCCAGCCTTGGGCTTCAAGTTTCTTTTGCTTAGCGGCTTTCTTCGTCATATTTCCTCAATCTAGTCTTAGAATTATCAATAACCGCTTTAGGTGTTTTGGTAGTCTTCTTTCCAAACACTTCGACTATCACTATGGCGTCGGCATCAATTCTGTAGATAATTCGCCAAATTTTATCTTCATCAGTGATCCTCAGTTCGTGACAGCTACGGCCTACGGAAGGCATAGGTCGGGAATGAGGCATGGCAACCAGAGTGCCATCTGCAATACTCTCAACAAGTATCCGGCCTCCAGCCTCGCAGCAGCAGAAAGCGGAGGTGTTTTAACCTCTCCATGGAGCCATACGAGTGGCTTGTCCTTTGGGCTCATGAGGTGTAGATTATGTCATATTCGACATATATGCAAGGACCAGTGCCCGCGCAACATAACAATCAAATCAAAAAGGAAGGGCTACGCTCTCCTATTATTAAAAGCGTTATGCAGCTTGACTTCGTTGCGCAACACGCTACACTACTTGGATGATCAAATCCTTCAAGCATAAAGGATTAAAAAATTACTTCGAATCCGGCACTACTCGCGGGATTCAGGCTGCCCACGCCAAGAAGCTAAGGTTACAACTAGCGGCCTTGGATACAGCCACTTCTATCGATGACATGGATATCCCTGGGTATCAGCTTCACCCTCTAAAAGGGAATCGTAAAGGACTTTGGTCAATTTCTGTCAGCGGAAACTGGAGGGCTACCTTCGAGTTTTTGGATGGAAATGCATTCATACTCGACTATGAGGACTATCACTAATGGGCATGCATAACCCCCCACATCCAGGAGAATTTGTTCTGGCAACATATATGGAACCGTTCGGCCTAAGTTGCCGCTACCTAGCAAAGCAGCTCAACGTTGCCGCCTCCACTCTAAATCGTATTCTTAAGCAGCAGAGTGGTGTTAGCCCGGAAATGGCCCTACGCCTTTCTAAGTCGCTGGGTCGCAGTCCAGAGAGCTGGCTTGCTATGCAAGATGCTTACGACCTTTCTCAGGCAAAAAAGACCGTGAAACTGAGCAAGGTGCAGAAGGTTAAGCTGGCCGCAGCATAACAATTAAATCAAAAAGGAGTCTGGGCTACGCCCAGCCTCTATTATTCAAAGCGTTATGTGCACAGTGCGTGTCCGATAAGATTAAGAGATTAATGGAAGTTGCATGAGCAATGAGAATCTACAAAGATGGGCGCTAGTAGCTGAAATCGTTGGTGGAATGGCTGTGGTTGCCTCACTAATCGCCGTGGCATATGAGCTGAGGCAAAGTACTGATCAATCAATACTGAACACTTCCGCTCTTGAGATCGCAACATACCAAGATTTGACAAATAATATTTCTGATCTCAATGCAATCGTAATTGAAAGCTCTGAGCTTGCCGATATATTTATCCGATCTGTTAAGGACGGTGATTCTCTTACCGAGAATGAACTTATGAGATTCAATACCTATATTATCAATCTCTTCAGACACGGGGATATGGCCTACTTTCAATATGAACGCGGAGCCATAAATCAAGAAAGACTTAACTCGGTACTGGCAATACTGACTTCTAGGCTAGACAACCCTATAGTCAACTATCAATGGGAAAGCTTTAAAAAACAAAATGTTTTCTCTGCTGCATATACCGATTATGTTGATGATTTATCACAAGACCAACTCATGGGTATTTCAGATTTATTTGAGAAGCAATCTTTTTGAAAAGGCACATAACAATCAAATCAAAAAAGACGCACGTTCCGCGCCTATTATTAAGGGCGTTATGTGTTTCGATGCGTCTAGCTATGTAAGTAACAAGAGAAATAATAAATTGAATTATAGGAAATGGTATGGAGTTCTCTGATTGGAGTGTGGTTGCTGAGTTAATCTCAGCAATTGGCATCATCATCACCCTTATCTATCTTGCTCTGCAAGTTCACCAGAACACTCGCCAAGAAGAATTTCAAGGGTTGCAAGCAGCAATTCTAAGATTTCTTAACAATGTAGACGAAATAACAAAAACTGAAGAAAATGCTGAAGTTTTTCGTAAGGGGTTGAATCAATTCAGCGAGCTTCCAGCAGCAACCCAAGGAGCTTTTCATTCAAAAATGCATTCATTGCTACACGGGTTCCACAGTATTTGGATATTATACAAAAGCGGTATACTTCCGGAGTATGAATTGGTAGCTATGCGCCGAATATATGTCGAATTGTTGATGTCTCCAGGTGGGGGCCAATGGTGGAAATCATTCAAGCACATTCCTCCCCCGCATCTAGTAGCCTATCTAGACGAGGAGGTTCAAAAATCTCAAGGAAAGATAGAGCCAGCAAATCTGGCATACCCATGGTTACATGGCGACTAGAATGAAGGCTAAACTCAGAAACCGCTCGGCGACAATTGAAACGTAGCAAACATGTTTGAACAATGGCCAACACATAACAAACAAATCAAAAAGGACGCGCGCGTTGCGCGCCTATTATTAAGGCCGTTAAGTTTCTAGTGGAGCTTTAAAGTTTGGAAATTCGAGAAGCGACCGAACAAGATTTTGACTCGATTTGGCCGATTTTTCGGGAAATTGCATCGACTGGCGAAACTTATGCCTATGATAGAAGCACTCCTAGAGATGAAGCATTCGAGCTCTGGATGGAATATCCTAGAAAGACTTTTGTATTCGAAGAAAATGGAGAAATATTAGGCACGTATTACATTGTTACAAATCATTCAGGCCCTGGCGATCATGTGTGCAATTGTGGCTATATGGTTTCATCGAATGCGCGAGGTAAAGGACTTGCTACATCTATGTGCGAGCACTCTCAAGAGATCGCGAAATTAATGGGCTACAAAGCGATGCAGTTTAATTTCGTTGCTTCCTCAAATGAAAGCGCAGTTCGACTTTGGGAAAAACTCGGATTTGAATCCGTTGGCAGGCTGCCTAAAGCATTCAATCATCCGGGCCAAGGCTTCGTTGACGCATTAGTAATGTACAAATGGCTTGAAACATAACAATCAAATCAAAAAGGTAGCGCTACGCGCTTCTATTATTAAGGGCATTATGTTTCTCTTCGAATATCGAAACTAATTCAAACTACATACATCTATTGAGTACTACAACAAATTTCATATAGAGGGAAAACATAAAAATGCTGGAAAATTTGGGAAATCTAGGAGACTTTCTAGGCGGAATCGGGGTTGTAGTCACTCTTATTTATCTTGCCACTCAAATCCGGCAGAACACTCGTCAGCTTAAATTAGATACAGAATCAGCTAAAACAATTGCTTTCGAGGGAACAAATTCGGATATTAGCCGCTGGATTGAAGAAATCGTTGCCAATCGTGATGTTGCAGAGCTTTGGACACGGGGCTTGAAAGACATAGATCAATTAGATGAGACTGACAGATTACGATTTGACTATTTGGGCATGCAATTGTTACAGGCTTGGCAAATCGTATATAGACGATCTGAACAAGTTGAGAATACTGAGCTTTGGACAACTACTATTCTCTACTTCAATATGTACTCGCGAAGTCCTGGGTTTCGAACTTTATGGGAAACAAGCAAAGGATTACTGTTGCATGATTATGTGGCAGCAGTGGAAAGCCAGCGGAAGCAATTTGAATCGGAACATTAAGGCACAGAGGTGCCGAAACATAACAAACAAATAAAAAAGGACGCGCGTTCCGCGCCTATTATTAAGGGCGTTATGTGTTTCGTATCATCGGCTTTTGGCCGGATACGGTCGAATAGCAATGAGAATAACAAGTGAAACTCGATCAACTTCAAGGCTGGGCATTTATAGCAGAGATAATTGGTGGCATTGCAATAGTGCTATCGATCCTCTATCTGGCTGTAGAGACACGTAATAACACCAATACTATTCAATCACAGACTAGTCAAGGGCTGCTCGAATTATCAAATAGTTACCAATTGGAAGTAATCGGCAACCCAGAATTGGCAGACTACTTTGGCGAGGCTACGAAGAACCTGAAAGTCTTATAGAAGTTGAGCGATTTCGATTTGAGTTGGAGAAAAGAAGTCAATTCAATCGACAGGAACAAGCGTTTAATAGCTATATTAACGGTACACTTACAGATGAAATATGGGGAGGTTGGGACTGGGCTACTAATAGTAACCAATTTGTTTGTCGAGAAGGAAACCTATATTTCTGGGAAGGTGCACAGGGGAGCTATGGCCGTTCATTCACAGCATATGTTGACAAAATTATTGAAGACAAGTGTTGACCTGAGGGTCTAATGCCAGCTTGCTGAGTGACCTGGAGTAGCCGTTGCTTACGAGCAATTTTGAAGAACGACCAACACATAACATTCAAATCAAAAAGGGCTCGCTCTTCATACTTATTATTTAAAGCAATATGTGTTTAATTAGAATGGGTCATTGAGAGAGGTGATTACGATAGAACAATTACAATTAGTCGCTGAGATTTCAGCAGCATTCCTCGGCTTCATAGCCATCTTTATTGCATTGTCGAACGAGGAGGGTCGATTCTCGCCGTCAGATCGCCATTTCATTCAATCTCTCGTTCTTGCATCGTCTTTCGCTATATGCCTTTGCTTTACTCCACAGGCTTTACTTTTGTATTTTGCGGAGGATGTAACATGGCATTATTCTCTCTTGGTATTTCTAGTAGGTTGGTCAGTAATAGGCACAATCATAGGATGGGAGCAATGGAATATGCCTCAAGAAGAGGCTGCAAAAGTTAACGTACTGTGGCATGTACCTCCATGGTCCATGGGTCTTGCGATGCTTGCACTTTTGATATTCGCATTATATACCGGAGAGAATATCCAACAAGCCTACATCGCCGCAGTCATACTGACTATACCGCAAAATCTTTGGTGTTTTATGGCTATAGTTTTTCGCCGGTTCTTCTAAGAAAAAATAGGCATCGAACACATAACAATTCAATCAAAGAAGAAGCAGATAATGCCCCCCCTTTTTATTAGCGGTGTTATGTTCTTAGATAATCATCAGTGAAAAAATACGTTCAACTATAATTTTTGCGCCGTTCATCGACCCGACTGTTCTTTAGGCTGCCAATCATCCGAAAGTTATGAAAAGCTCTGTGCATAAAGTGTTCACGAAAATAATATAAGATCAGTCGGTTAGTAATTTGTGGATGTTAGTTGTAGTTGAAAAAAAGCAATAAAAACCCTAAGGTAATTCTACTAATTTGACTACAGACAGGAAGCTGCGATGCGTAGACGAGATTTCTTAACCGGCTTGCCGGGCCTAGCGACAATGCCATTGATGCTGCCACAGGCTGCGCTGGCTGCGCAGTCGGCACGCCTAAAGATCACCGATGTCCGTTTAATCAGGATCAAGCTGATCGAAGACAAGGGCATTCTTGCCCGACGCGTCGATACTCCCCGTGGCGGGCTACACGTTCAGATTGGCAATTTTACCGTAACGGAAGTGCATACGGATCAAGGCCTGGTGGGCATCGGCCCCGGGATCCCTCCAGAGAACATCGAGGCCGTGAAACAACTGCTCGTCGGCAAAGATCCTTTCGATATCAATCAGCATGCCAAGGCGCTATACCGTCCGCAGCGCAGATGGGGCGCCTCGGTAGAGATAGCGCTTTGGGATCTGCTGGGCAAAGCAACGGATTTACCGCTCTACAAGCTCTGGGGCGGTGGGCGCGATAAAGTCCTGCCCTACGCGGCAATGTGGGGCATCGGCACTGTAGAAGACAGGGTCGAAATAGCCATTGGACTCAAAGAGGACGGCTGGCGTGCCATTAAATTACGTTCGGGGTTCAGGACGATGGAGGAGGATATCCGCGTCGTGGAGTTGGTTCGAGACGCGGTAGGCGATGACTTTCACATCCTTTGCGATGGCAACAAGGCACCCGGCGACGCAGACGCCAATGGCGAGGATCCGACGCTCTGGAACTTTAAGCGTGCCTACGACACGGCGATGGAGTACCAGCGACTCAACGTCTATTGGCTAGAGGAGCCACTGCCCCGCTACAACTACGAGCAGTTAGCGGAGCTCAACCGGCTCCTTGCTATGCCGATGGCCGGCGCCGAGGCAAACTGGGGCATTCATGAGTTCAGGTGGCTTCTTGAGCAGGGGTGTTTCGACGTCCTCATGCCGGAGATAGGCGATATAGGGCCTCTAATGTCCCGCACTGTCGGGACCCTAGCGGCGGCGTACAACAGGCAAGTCTCGCCGCACTCGGCGCCGTTTGAACGGCGCTTAGTCAATATCTGCGGAATCCACCTTATCGCGTCTATGCCAAACGCCCCAATAACAGAGTTCATCCACGAGCCGCCGCACGCGGATATCTTCGAGGGCTGGCAGGTCTTCGAGAACCCGCCCGTCCTGGAAGCGGACGGACAAATTAAAGTGCCTCAGGGCCCGGGCCTCGGGGTTACGTTCAGGGCGGATCTGATCGAAAAATTCTGAGCGAATGACAGGACACCGCAAGACCAGCGCGGAGTCCTGTTCGGTACTGTTCTTACTGCGACTCAAAGTTAGTAAGGAAGCGGATAAATAGAGAGGTGAGAATGAATACAGTACGGTATTTGTCCTTCCTCAGTTCTAACTGAAGATCATTTTTTGCTATTTTTAGCAGTGCCCCCGCTTATTTCTCACGCATAAGCACTATTTTGTGCCATTTCAGCCTATTACCTTGATCCGCCCCGCATTTTCCCCTCGCGTTTTACCATGAAACTCGAGTATTATACCGCACCATTTTTGACCTAACTAAACAGCTAACCTTTTAACCTTTAGGCAGCACAATGACTGATTTATCACTATATAGAAACATAGGTATTTTCGCCCACGTTGATGCCGGTAAAACCACGACCACAGAGCGCATTCTGAAGCTAACCGGTAAAATTCATAAAACCGGAGAAGTGCACGATGGTGCGGCAACAACGGATTTCATGGATCAGGAGAAAGAGCGCGGAATCACTATTCAGTCTGCAGCGACCACTTGTTTCTGGCGAGACCACCGTCTGAATGTTATCGATACCCCAGGTCACGTTGATTTCACCGTAGAGGTGTATCGCTCACTTAAAGTGTTGGATGGCGGCGTTGGTGTTTTCTGTGGCTCTGGCGGTGTTGAGCCCCAGTCAGAGACTAACTGGCGCTATGCCAATGACTCGGAAGTATCGCGCATAATCTTCGTTAACAAGCTGGACCGCGTAGGCGCAGACTTCCTCAAGGTTGTTGGCCAGGTCGAGAATATTCTCGGCGCAAACCCTCTGGTCATGGTTTTACCCATAGGCACCGAAGACGATTTTATAGGTATTGTTGATCTTCTCACACGCAAATCACATATTTGGCCTGATCCAGGCAACCCTGAAAAATTCGAGATTGGCGAAGTGCCGGAAGACATGGTTGATCTGGTAGAGGAATACCGCGAAAAATTAATCGAAATGGCGGTTGAGCAAGATGATGACGTGATGGAGTCTTATCTAGACGGCGTAGAGCCTTCGATCGATGACATCAAGCGCTGCATCCGCAAGGGCACTATCGCCCTGGACTTCTTCCCTACTTATTGCGGTTCTGCGTTCAAAGACAAAGGCATTCAATTGGTACTGGATGCGGTTGTTGATTTTCTGCCCAACCCAACTGAAGTTCAACCTCAGCCGCTAATGGATGAGGAAGGCGAACCCAATGGTGAAGTTGCCGTGGTTTCTGAGACTGAGCCATTTCGTGCATTGGCGTTCAAGATCATGGAGGACCGCTTTGGCGCCCTTACCTTTGTTAGGGTGTATTCCGGTGTACTAAACAAAGGCGATACCATACTCAATGCATTCACCGGTAAAACCGAACGCATTGGCCGTATGGTAGAAATGCATGCCGATGACCGCAATGAAATTGATAGAGTGCAAGCCGGTGACATATTTGCCATCGTTGGCATGAAAAATGTGCAGACAGGCCACACCCTATGTAGCACCGACCACCCTTGTACGTTAGAACCGATGGTTTTCCCAGACCCGGTTATATCAATAGCGGTATCACCAAAAGACAAGAGCAGCGTTGACAAATTGGGCGTTGCGATTGGCAAGATGGTCGCGGAAGATCCTTCTTTTCGAGTTGAGACAGACGAAGATTCCGGCGAAACCATCCTCAAAGGAATGGGCGAGCTGCACCTTGATATTAAGGTCGATATTTTGAATCGTACTTACGGTGTTGATCTGGAAGTTGGCGCACCTCAGGTAGCCTATCGTGAAACTATCACGCAGGAAATTGAAGATTCCTACACGCACAAGAAGCAGTCAGGTGGTTCCGGTCAATTCGGTAAGATCGATTACCGTATCAAGCCCGGCGAACCAGGTACCGGCTATGTATTTAGCTCCAGTGTTGTGGGCGGTAACGTACCGAAAGAATTCTTCCCTGCTATTGAGAAAGGTTTCAAAGGCATGATGGAGAGCGGGCCAATAGCCGGCTTTCCGGTACTGGACGTAGAAATCGAGCTATATGACGGTGGCTTCCACGCAGTGGATTCATCGGCGGTAGCTTTTGAACTTGCTGCAAGAGGCGCTTATCGTCAGTCAATGCCTAAGGCCGGGCCCGAGTTAATCGAGCCGATCATGAAGGTAGATGTATTTACGCCGGAAGATCACATGGGTGATGTGATTGGCGATTTAAACCGTCGTCGCGGCATGATCAAAGATCAGGATACTGGCACCACAGGTATTCGTATTAAAGCCGATGTGCCTCTTTCAGAAATGTTTGGCTACATTGGCAGCCTGCGAACAATGACATCGGGTCGCGGTCAGTTCTCTATGGAGTTCTCTCATTACTCGCAATGCCCGAGGTCGGTCTCTGAGGCTGTTGTTGAAGCTGAGAAAGAGAGACAGGAAGCTAAATCCAAGAACTAAGTTGAAATTCTTGTTTTTGAAGGCCCCGATAATGAACTTTATCGGGGCCTTTTTTGTGGTTAGTAAGACGATAGACAAATAGCCCCGGCTCAATAAGGGATCTTCTCACTGACCTCTCGGCTTGCCCTACTTCCCGCTAAAAACTCAGCCTAGGAATTGCGCAGCTTCTCCAGTTCTTCCCAGCGCTCGTAGACCTGATCGAGCTGAGTCTGCAGGTCAGCGGCCTGCTTAAGTGTTTCCTCGACAGACTTTCCACCGTCGTCCGTATTGTCGTAGAACTCCGGTTTCGACATCAGCTGTTCCAGTTCGGCCTGTTGCTTCTCTAACTCTTCAATTGTCGCAGGCAGTGCGTCTAGCTCGCGTTGATCTTTATAGGAGAGCTTCTTTGCGGAAACCTTCTTCGGCTCTGGGATTTTCTCCGCCGACTTAGCTGGCTTCTCTGCCCCGCTCGCTTTCTCGCTGTCTTCGAAGCTGAACAGGTTGCCGCCCTTACGCGACCAGTCACTGTAGCCACCCACGTACTCGCCGATCTTGCCCTCGCCTTCGAACACCATGATGCTAGTCACTACATTGTCCATGAACTGCCTGTCGTGACTAACGAGTAGCACGGTCCCATCAAACTTCAGCAGAATGTCTTCGAGAAGTTCCAGGGTTTCGATATCCAGGTCATTGGTCGGTTCGTCCAGCACCAGAATATTTGCCGGGCGACTGAAGACCTTCGCGAGTATCGCGCGATTCTGTTCTCCACCGGAGAGCGCTTTCGCCGGTGTGCGGATTCTATCTGGCGCGAACAGGAAGTCGCCCAGATAACTGATCACATGCTTGCTCTGGCCATTAATCTCGATGTAGTCCTGACCGCCGCTGACGTTGTCGATCAGGTTCTTCTCCATGTCCAGATGCTCACGCAGCTGGTCGAAGTAGGCGATCTGCAGTTTTGATCCGAGTTTTACCGTGCCTTCTTGCGCTGTTAGCTTGCCCAGCAAGATCTTTAGCAGAGTCGATTTACCGGCGCCGTTCGCACCGACGATTCCGATACGATCACCGCGCATAACCGTCGTGGAAAAATCCTTGATGACAGTTCTGCCATCGAAGCTATGACTTATGCCTTCCAACTCGGCGACAATCTTTCCTGAGTTCTCGGTGTTGTTCAGCTTGAACTTCGCACTGCCTTGAAGTTCTCTGCGCTCGCTTCTCTCCCGGCGCAATGCCTCCAGTGCGCGGACTCTGCCCTCGTTGCGTGTACGCCTGGCTTTGATGCCCTGCCTAATCCACACTTCTTCCTGCGCTAGTTTCTTATCGAATAGTTTATTCGCTTTATCTTCGCTCGCCAGTTGCTGTTCGCGAAAATCTAGAAACTTCTGGAATGTTCCCTCGAACTCATACAGATGACCCCTGTCGATCTCTACGATCTTGTTCACCACGTTCTGCAGGAAAGTTCTGTCGTGAGTAACCAGCAATACTGCGCCGTTATAGTCCTGCAGTTGTTTCTCCAGCCATTCTATCGCTGGCACATCGAGATGGTTTGTCGGTTCATCGAGAAGCAGAAATTCGGGCTCTCTTACCAGTGCCCTAGCCAATGCCACACGCTTGCGCCAACCACCGGACAGCTCCGACATTAATTTATTCGCTGGTAGTTGCAGCTGGGTGATGACGGTATCTACTTTCTGCCCCAGGCTCCAACCCTGCTTCGCCTCTAGCTGTCCCTGTACCCGCTCCAACTCCGACATATCGGCGTTCTCGTAGTCGGTTATGAGGTGATGATACCGCTTCAGCAGCTCACCCACTTCGGCGAGACCACCTGCAACCATGTCATATACGGATTGCTCGTCGGCCTCGGGCAGAGATTGTTCCAGCCAGGCGACTTCTACTCCGGGTCTGAGCCAGCGCTCTCCGCTATCGGGCTGCATGGAGCCGGCAATCACTTTCATGAAGGTTGTCTTACCGGCGCCGTTGCGTCCTAGCAAACCGATCTTGGTGCCTTTCTTCAGGGTGAAATCCACTTCATCCAGAAGAATGTGGGTACCAAAATTAAGAGAGACTTTATCGAGGCGTACTAAGGGCATGAGAGTAGTGACATGAACATAAAATGGGCACTTAAAAAATAGATACTTAAAGAATAGCTGCGTGAGCAAAAGGCTGACTGCAATTGGGCGGCCATTCTACCCTATAGACTGCGGAAATAGGGAAATGGTGAAGGATTGAACTCAGACATCTACGCACGGCGCAGGAGAGGTACAGGTAGAAACTTATTGGCCTATTTGACCACCCCGGTGGCAACTTTCCTAATAGTAGGGTTATTTACTATATATTAATCAGTAACTTAACTATTGGTACGGATGCTGCATCAATAGATCCTGTAGACAGAAAATTCTGTGTGATCAAGGTGCTATCTGGAGGCAAGAGCTGTGAACCCGAAACAATCTAAGAATCAATTGCTGCCACTACTACTGAAGGGAGCGGGGCTGGTCCTGGTGGGCATACTCGCCCTGCTTGGACTCATAGGACTGGTTCTTCCCGTAATTCCGGGAATCCTATTTCTGTTTTTCGCGGCATTGCTACTGGCAAAGATTTCCAGTCGCTTCGACACGCTGCTAAACAGCAATAGCCAGATGAGGCATTGGCGTAGTCGCTGGGACAGGTCTAACTCACTGCCTCTACTACAACGAGTAAAATTGTCTTTCTGGGTACTCGCCAGAGCCGTGGTGAATGGCGTTGAGGCCGCTGCCAATTCACTGAACAAGGCTGGAGCCGAGAACTAGTCCAACTGCTGCCAGATATTTCCCTGGGCATTCGAGGCAACCGCCTTGTCGATGAAACGCATGCCACGCAGACCGTCTGCGATACCCGGCACCAGCAGAGCATCGGGGTCGCAGGCCTGCTTGTTCTTGCGAGCATTCAACTGCGTAGCGATATCTGTGTAGATTGTAGCGAAGGCTTCCAGAAAGCCTTCTGAGTGGCCTGCGGGCAGACGAGTAGAGTAGCCGGGCGCTGCATCGATACTGGCGCTGCCTCGGGAGAGAATCTCTCGATTGCCACCCAGTGCCGTAAAATTTAGATAATTCGGGTTCTCCTGCGACCAATCGATGCCAGCCTTGTCGCCATAGATTCGGATACGCAGAGCATTCTCATTGCCCGTTGCCACCTGACTGGACCAGAGACTCCCTTTGGCTCCGTTGTTAAAACGCAGCAGCATGTTCGCATTGTCATCGAGTTTGCGCTGACCCACGAAGGAGTTCAGGTCGGCAAGCAACTGTGTTGCGCGCAGCCCGCTAACGAACTCAGCCAGGTGGAACGCGTGGGTGCCAATATCACCGATGCAACCACCGGCACCTGCTTTTGCAGGGTCGGTTCGCCAGGCTGCCTGTTTCTGGTCGGAGTCTTCCAGGTTGGTGGCTAACCAATCTTGCGGATACTCGACCTGCACCACCCGAATCTCGCCGAGCTTGCCCTGGGCTATCAACTGCCGCGCCAGACGCACCATAGGGTAGGCGCTATAGTTATAGGTTACGGCAAACAACAGCCCACTGCTGTCTGCCAGTTCGGCTAGCTCTTCGGCCTGCGCGAGTGTCGCCGTTAGCGGCTTATCGCAGATTACATGGATGCCTGCACGCAGCAATGCTGCAGCTGCCGGATGGTGCAGATGATTCGGTGTAGCGATGGCACAGACTTCTATCCCATCTTCTCTGGCTGCCTCAGCCAGGGCCATCTCTTCGAAGCTTGCGTAACTGCGGTCGCTGTTAATGCCCACCTCGGCAGCAGACGCTGCCGCCTTTTGCGCATCGGCGCTTAGGGCGCCGGCCACTAACTCGAAGCGACCATCCAGTCGGGCTGCAATGCGATGTACCTCGCCGATGAAGGCGCCCTGCCCACCGCCTATCATGCCCAATCTAAGTTTGGGCTGAGCTGATTTATTATCCGTCATCGTATAACCCGCAGTGATTCCTAGTCGATTCCCAGAATACGTTTGCTCGCTTCCATATCGCTGCCACCATCCGCGAAATCATCGAAGGCTTTGTCGGTGACATGAATGATGTGCTTGCGAATAAACTCGGCCCCCTCTCTGGCGCCGTCCTCGGGATGCTTGAGGCAGCATTCCCATTCCAACACTGCCCAGCCTTCGAAGTCCATGGCAGCGAGTTTGGAAAACATAGCTTTAAAATCTACCTGACCGTCCCCCAAGGAGCGGAACCTGCCGGCGCGATCTACCCAACTTTGATAACCACCATAGACACCTTGTTTGGCTGTTGGATTAAACTCTGCATCTTTTATATGTACCATCTTGATCCGGTCTTGATAGGCATCCATGAACGCCAGATAGTCTAGTTGCTGTAGAACCATATGACTGGGGTCGAAGAGAATATTGCAGCGAGGGTGGTGGTTGACTCTCTCTAGAAACATTTCGAACGTAATACCGTCGTGCAAGTCTTCGCCGGGATGAATCTCATAGCAGACGTTGACACCTGCCTCATCGAACGCATTGAGGATGGGCAGCCAGCGTTTGCCAAGCTCATCGAATGCCGTCTCTACCAAGCCCGCTGGGCGCTGTGGCCAGGGGTAGAGATAGGGCCAGGCTAATGCGCCGGGAAAGGTCGCGTGGTCCGTAAGGCCGAGGTTCTTCGAGGCCCTAGCTGCTAGCAACATCTGCTCGCAAGCCCACTGCTGTCTTGCGCCTGGATTGCCTCTAACGTGTTCGGCGGCAAAGCCATCGAACATCTCGTCGTAGGCGGGATGAACGGCTACCAGCTGCCCTTGCAGGTGCGTTGATAGCTCGGTTATCTCGACATTGTGCTCGGCGAGTGTCCCCTTGATCTCGTCGCAGTAGTCCACGCTCTCGGCGGCCTGTGACAGGTCGATCAGGCGTTCATCCCAGCTGGGAATCTGCACACCCTTGAATCCGCATTCCGCCACCCAGGAAGCAATGGCATCGAGTGAGTTGAATGGCGACTCGTCTGCTGCGAATTGCGCGAGAAAAACTGCGGGGCCTTTTATAGTTTTCATAGCTTGGTCACTGATTTGAAAAGTTGGTTCCCTGAACGCTAGTAAATTAGCTGCGCTTTAGAACGGAGAATCTGGGAAATAGTATTCGGTAGCATTCTCTTGAGTGATGAGTGGAGACCCAAGAATATACTCGCCATTTACAGGCACCTGAGAAGTGAATTTCAGCACGGTTAACTCCATAGCGGTCTCTATCATTGCCGGCGGATAAAGAACATCGACAGGAGTTAGCTTGTCGCCATCCATGACGCGACGCACCATGTCTTTCATGCCACCGCCACCGACGATAAAGAGATCGTCCTGACGCCTTGCTTGGCGCACTGCCTGAATCACACCGATGGCGATATCATCGTCTTGCGCCCAGACCGCATCGATCTTGGGAAAGCGCGCCAGGAAATCCTGCATGACGCTGAAACCATCGTCGCGATTCCAGTTTGCATGCTGATCGTCCAGAACATTGACGTTACTGCCTTCCAGTTCGGCCATAAAGCCGTCGAAGCGCTGCGTGTCGATCACTGTAGGGATTCCGCGCAACACGACTATGTCACCACTGCCGCTTAGCGCCTCTTTTATGTATTCGGCGGATACTCTGCCCATCTCGGCATTGTTGCCGGCCACATAGACATCGGCTATGCCTTCTTCACTTAGCCCTCTATCAACAACGGTAACGAATACTCCGCGGCGCTTAACATTACGCACGGGGCCGGTCAGAGGTGCCGATTCGAAGGGCAAGATGACCAGGGCATCGATATTGTGGATCGCTACCAAGTCTTCCAAGTCGTTAGCCTGCTCGGAGGCGCTATTTGCCGTTACCAGAACGATGCGCAGGTCTGGGTTAGCCGCTTCGAGCCGCGCCTTGGACTGCTCGGCATGAAAGTTCAAGCCTCCTGCCCAACCGTGGGTGGCCGACGGAATGGAGACGCCGATAGTAACGGTTTGGGCAATTGCGCCCGATGCAAAACTCAGCAACAGGGTTGCTAGCAATAAGCGAATTCTGGATGGCATAGATCTGTCCTTTTTACTCTTTAGCTCTTTGCAAAGCTGGCCGACTATTTCTGTGATTTTCGTTGAGCACTAGCCTTAAACCTAGGCGGGCTAATGCGATCGGACAGCCAGTATAGCGAATCATAGGATTTCTGCTACTCGGTTGAATTAGGGAACTCTATCCCTAGGAGTAGTTTCCATTTTATGCGTTTATTTGCGCTGCAATCGTCCGCCAAGCCCCTATTTGGTGGTACTCTTAGCGCCGCTTCAGAAAAGACTAGGCTGCCGTTTCAAGAGTATTCATTGGGTTCAGTCCCGAGAACTTATTCCTCCTCGGCTACCACCCAGAGAATTAGCCCATGAAAGATCTCACCCAAGGTTCACCCACTAGAATTATTCTAGCGATGGCTATCCCAGTAGCTGCCGGCATGATCTTTCAGACCCTTTATCTACTCGTAGATCTCTACTTCGTTGCGGCGCTGGGAGATGACTCTGTTGCTGGTGTGGGAACGGCCGGCACCCTGCTATTTATGATCATGGCGCTGACACAGGTTCTTGGGGTAAGCGCCGTAGCGCTTATTTCACAGGCCGTAGGCCGCAAAGATCAGGAACATGCGAACCTGATCTTCAATCAATCTCTGGTTCTCTCTGCGCTATGTGCCGTGATCACTCTCTTAGGGGGCTATCTCTTTGCCGAATCCTATCTGCGCAGTATCACCGCCGACGAGGCGGCCCTCAGCGAAGGCCTGACATTCCTGTTCTGGTTCTTGCCGGGCATGGCACTTCAATTCGCGATGATGGCGATGGCCTCCTCTCTGCGGGCTACCGGCATCGTAAAGCCCACCATGATCGTGCAGGTGCTGACCGTGGTATTGAATACTATTCTCGCTCCAATACTCATTGCCGGCTGGGGACCTGGACCTGCTCTGGGCGTTCTGGGCGCAGGCTTGGCAAGCAGCATTTCCATAACCATCGGTGTGGGCTTGCTAACTCTGTACTTCTTCAAATTGGAGAAATATGTCTCCTTCGAACCCTCCCAGTGGCGACCACGATTCGACATCTGGAAGAAGATGATGGACATAGGGCTGCCCGCCGGCGGCGAGATGTTAATACTGTTTGTCTATTTCTCTGCGGTGTACTGGCTTATTCAGGACTTCGGCGCAGTTGCCCAGGCCGGATTTAGTATAGGCGGCCGTATCATGCAATCCATCTTCATGCCCACCATGGCGATCGCGTTTGCAGTCGGTCCTATCATCGGTCAAAATTTCGGCGCCGGTAAATCCGACCGAGTACGAGAGACTTTTAACAGCGGTATTATTCTTAGCAGCATAGTCATGTTTATCACCACGGTAGTCATGCAGTGGCGACCGGAGTTATTGGTGATGTTTTTTACCGACGATGTCGAGGTGATCGAGGTCGGTGCCGTATTCCTGCAACTGATCTCCCTCAACTTTGTAGCCCAAGGCATAGTCTTTACCTGCTCCGGCGTTTTTCAGGGCTTGGGAAACACCCGGCCGGCGCTGCTCAGCTCTGGAGTACGTATACTCATCTTCGTACCTATCGCCGTCTATCTTCGCTACCAGCCGAATTTCAGTATCAATATGGTCTGGTATGTCTCTATCCTTTCGGTAACAGCTCAGGCTATCGTGAGTTTTCTTCTGGCGCGCAGAGAATTCCGCCGAAAGTTAGACAGTAGCGATGAGCAGCCGTCGACACCGTCCGAACCAGCCGAATCTGCCGCTTGAACCGAGCACTGCAGAGCGCCTGGCTGCCGCGCTCGGAAAGGCCACCGCTACCTTCTCCCAGGTTGACAAGCCCCGAGGTGGCGATTAGTCTGAATCGACTCTACGAACAACAAGGACTGAACCGATGAAGAAACTTCAAATTGCTGGTCTCTCAGCTGCTGCATTACTACTTAGCTCTACTGTTTTCGCCGGAGACGGCTTCTCTCCTGATCAGGCATTTCAGACTATGTTAAAGCTCGAGGGTACGTGGACAGGTGAGGCGCAAGTAGTTCCGGTGGGGCAATCAAGAGATGACGCTGCTGTATCGACTACTACGGTTTCATTCAAGAACATCGGCAATTCCTCTGTTATGCAGACTTTCGCCGCCGGCACGCCTGCAGAGATGGTGAGCATGTATCATCAGAATGGCCAGGAAGAGCTCATTCATACGCACTACTGTGCTATCGGCAATCAGCCTTCGATGAAGTTCATCGACTCTGGTGAAGAAGGTGTTATCGATTTTCGCTTCACCAAGGGAACAAACATGGACGTGAATGCCGATGCGCATGCACACCATAGCTTCATGCGCATTATCGATGAGAATACTTACGAGTCGCGCACCGAAAATTGGGGCGGTGGTCAGATGACCTCAGTTCGCTACACTACAATGAAGCGAGTTGCCGAATAACCGTACTGCCTTAAGAGGTAGGAAAAAAGGCGCATGTTACTGCGCCTTTTTTTATGGCTAATGAAATAGCTATCAAGCATCCAAACGGCGAGGACCCCTTCGTTCAAATTTTAGTATGTAGCCCTTAAACTCTTTGACCAGATAGTCGGTGTGGATTGGCTTCTGGTGGAGAGAGTTAAACCCAAACTCGATCATCCGTTCGCTCAGCTTATTTTTCCTGCCGCGCCCTGGGTCAACGAGAATGACCTCACAGGTAGGATTCGAATGGGCTTCGATAAAGTTAGCCAGCAGGGCTACATGTTGTTCCTCGTATAAAAGATCGCTACCGATTATCAGGTCGAACAGGCCGAGATCGTCGTGAGCATCAGCCCAACCGACTTGCGCATAGTTAATAGGCAGGCCCTCGTTAAGCTGCGTGTTTCGCTGCAAGAAAAGCCCAGCCTCTGGATGATGGTCGGTTGCAGTAATATTGGCTAACTGTTTGTTCAATAATAAGCTGGACAGAGCCATGCCGCAGCCGATTTCCAGTATGCGTTTAGTGCCCGTATTGTAGTCGCTGATGTAATGCGCAAGTACCATGCTGGAGGGCCACACTACGCCAAACAAGGGCCAAGAGGCCGAGGAAATGCCTAGCTTTTCTGCCGCCCCCTGCGGGTCGTCAAACTCCTGTTTGTCGCGTAAGGTACACAGGTGTATATCGGTCTTTCCAAACTCGACAGTCTGGTAACATAGGCGTAGTTTTGTCATTAGGCTGCCTCAAAGAATTGGGCGCTGAGCCAGCTATCTGGCTATCTATTTAAGCGAGATAAATGACAAAACGTGGTGACTCCCTAAGCTATAGTATTCGGAACAAAAGGCAACGTATTTCAGGGCTCCGGCTTGGGCATTCCCATGGTAATGCAGGTTTTGAGTTATGAGACTATGGCTAGTATGAAGCGAAGGAATCAGACGGAGCGAGGCGCTGCCCAGTTTGCCGAGGCAGCAACGTGATTGGCTCAACGGATTTGTTTATCTTTCCCGGAGCGGCGCCTTATTTACCCGAGATAGACGAATGGCTCTCTAGCGATCCACCGGAACTGTATTCAATCGCGCGTCATTGGTTTACCGCGTTCCGGCATTGTGGAGATGATGTTAGCGAGCTACTGCATGACGGCTGCCCCACTGCATGCGTAGGCGGGGCTGCATTCGGCTACGTCAATGTGTTTAAGGCCCATGTGAATATAGGTTTCTTCACTGGCGCGCTTATCGACGACCCGAAGTCGATGCTTGAGGGGACAGGAAAGCGTATGCGTCATGTAAAGATCCGGCCAGAAGACGGCATTGATTCGCAGGCCCTACAAGAATTAATTCGATATGCCTACCGAGACGTAAAGAACAGACTAAGCGGTTAGGCAACCGTATTCGGATAGACACTGCTGGCATTTCACATCGCCTTAGTAATTTGAAAATTCTGAGAAAGAAAATGAATGTCTGCGCTAGATTCTCTACTGATTTGACCTACTATTTGCTGTTACATAGACAGTTAGAGTAGTTTCGATGCTTGTGACTCAACGGCGCTGCGCCGCTAAATAAGCTTATCTATAACCTTGCACAGGAAACATTATGAAACACCTACTATTGTCCGCACTTATTCTTTCTGGCCTCAGTGCTACTTCATTGGCCCAAGACTCCGGCGCGCCCCCTGCAATCTTCAAACCAGGCGCGCAGATTGAGGCTGAGCTCGATAGAGCTGCCGCTTCTTCTGCATCGGCCGGTGGCTGGTCCGTCACTATCTCACCTGGCGTCTCGGTGCGTCGTCGCAGTAGCGCGGTGGAGCAGTATGCAATCATTCATCCCTGGAGTATGGAGATCTATCGAATATTAGAAGGCAGCGGGACCTTCGTGACTGGCGGCAAGCTCATTTTACCCTTGGCTGAATCCAGTGATCCGAACATCGTGCGTACACAACACGGTATTGAGGGCGGGCTTGCCAGGCAAGTGACCGCGGGAGATGTGTTAGTTCTTCAGCCAGGAACTCCACACTGGTTCAGAAGCATCGATGGAGAAACCATTAGCTATATGGAGAGTCGAATCATGATAACGACTCACCCGGTTCAGTATCAGTAAATTCACAATTGAAATGGATGCTGCACAGATGCGCATCATCCATTTCAAGTGATGCCTTTCGGCTCCGTTATACCAAGGTGCCTTCACTGTAGTCGCGTATCGCCTGATGAATCTCATCCATGGTATTCATCACGAAAGGCCCTCGTTGTGCTATCGGCTCACCGATTGGCTTGCCCGTAATCAACAGCAACTTCGTACCGCTAACTGCATTCAGGTGCAGCAGACCCTCGCGCGAAAGCCGCGCAATCCTTCCTTCTGTTAGTTGGTACTCACTATCTCCTATAACTACGGAACCCGTATAAACATACACCAGAGCCGTGTAGCCGGCTGGTACATCTACATCGACCTGGCTAAAAGCGCTAAAGCCAATATCTAGATATGCGGGATCGGTACTCAAGCCTGTAACCGAACCTGTTATTCTGGCCTCATTGACGACCAGCTCACCAGCTATCGCCTTTATCTTGACCCCATCCAGGTCGTAAGCCGGAATCGATGCGGCGTCAATATCGTTGTAGGTTGCGGGTTTCATTTTTTCAGCAGCAGGCAGATTTACCCATAGCTGAAAACCGTGCATCTTGCCTTCTTCCTGCTTGGGCATTTCTGAATGTATAACACCAGAACCTGCCCTCATCCATTGCACGTCACCCGGGCCCAGCCTGCCTATATTGCCCATGTGATCGCGGTGTTCCATCTGCCCGGCGAGCATATAGGTCACGGTCTCGAAACCTCGATGGGGGTGCGGCGGAAAACCACCGATATAGTCTGCGGCCTTATCCGAACCGAACTCGTCTAGCATGAGGAATGGATCGAATCGCGCCAAATCGCCGCCGCCGAAGACTCGCTTCAGCTGTACGCCATCACCATCGCTGGTAGCCTGTGCGATCAACACTTCTTCTATTTCACGCCTATGTCTTTGTTCGTTCATGCGGCTGCCTCTTCTTCCATCTGACCTGCACTGTGTTCATCAATTTTGTTTTTAAGATTTTCAATCTCAGCTCTTGCCTGAGCCAGGCCCTGCTCTTTGCGCTCGGGCCCCATGTTAAGACCATCCGCGGTAATGAATTCGACGTCACTAATACCAACGAAAGACATTATCTGCTTCATATACGGCCGCAGAAAATCTGTTACTCCCGGCTCATGTAGGCCGCCCATAGCAGTTACTAGATAGGCCTGCTTGCCCTCGAGCAGACCAACGGGGCCGGTTTCGCTATATGTAAAGGTGACACCTGCTCTGGCGATGTGATCCACCCATGCCTTTAACATCGATGGCAGCGAGAAGTTATACATAGGCAGGGCTATCAGGATTATATCCGCTTCTTGCAGTTCGGCGATTAATTGATCAGAGAAGTCAGCCTTCTCTGTTTGCTTCGGGTCGCGCTCATCCGGCGCTGCAGATATCGCCTGCAACCAAGCCCCATCGAGATGAGGGATAGCCTGATGCGCGAAATTCCTTTCGGTTATAGTGAACTGCTCCTGAGCGCTGACCTTCACTAGTAATTCATCCATCAATAGGGAGCTCACGCTGCCCTCACCTAAAATGCTCGTGGTAATGCGTAGTACGTTTTTCATGGCTAGCCTCTGGCTTTGAACCGTTAATTGCTTGATTGAGGCTATCTTAGAGCATATTATTCGATCTATTGTCGCAATTTTTACCCCAAATACATCTAATAATTAGATATATGAAGAACCCTCGCGTGTCGCTGGAACAATGGCTTGCCTTTAGAACCGTCGTGGATTGCGGCTCCTATGCCATGGCGGCCCAGACCCTGAACAAGAGTCAGTCTTCGATCAGCTACGCGATTGCCAGGCTCAACGAACAGCTGCCGCAGCCGGTTCTGATTCTCGATGGACGCAAGGCGGTAATGACCGATGCCGGGCAGGTTCTCTACCGCCATGCAGAGCAGCTCTTGAATCAGGCTAGTCAGGCCGAGGCCATAGCCAGCTCACTCGCTTTGGGATTCGAATCGGAAGTCGCTATAGCCGTAGATGTGCTGGTAGAAGTCGGCTCTTTAGTCTGCGCATTCGAGGAGTTCTCGCAGGAATTCCCCCATACACGGATACGCGTTCTGGAAACCAGCCTCTCCGGGACTACCGAGGCGCTGCTCGAGAAGACCGCCGACCTGGTCATCGGCACGAAGACGCCTCCGGGTTTCCAGAGCAGGCCCTTATTACAGGTGAAGATGATTCCCGTGGCGGCCCCGAGTCATCCGCTGGTCAAGAACAGAGAGGATGTGTCTGAGTTGGAGCTGCGCAGCATGCGACAAGTAGTGCTAAGAGATACCGGCACCTCTAGAGAACAGGACTCGGGGTGGCTGCAAGCAGATCAACGCTGGACCGTGAGCCATTTTTCTACCAGCATCAAGCTACTTCGCTCCGGCCTCGTCTTCGCTTTTATTCCGCAGAATTGGATAGAAGACGAACTTGCCGAGGGCAGCCTGCAGAGAATCCCTATGGCGCCAAGCATGGATCGCCTGCTTCAGGTACACATGATGCTGGCAGACAATCAGGCAGCTGGGCCTGCCACCAAAGCCCTGTATGAGACGATCTTTGAGAAGCTTTCAGCGCCCGCTTAGTAACGGCTCCATTCTCTCCAGCACTGTCTCTAAGACCTTCTCTACAACTGACTGCACCTACCTGACTCATTCAGCTTCTATTCATTCAACTTGAGTATGCTCAAGCTGAAGAATTTTATTCTGCTAGAAAGTTATTCATTTTAAGAAGTAGGTGAATATTATGGTTTTAAAGAAATTATTGTTAAGCCTCTGTGTAATTGGCGCCCTGGTTATCAGTCAGGTTGCGTCAGCCGACAGTCGTAGTCATCGTCGTGGCTTCAGTGATTATGGCTATGGCCATAACAATTATCGCAACAATGCTACCGAAACAACTACCGCAGGCATGGTCGTGTGAATTCCTACCACTATGGCTCTCGTGACAGGAGCTACAATAGACGCAATAGGAGTGGTTTTACTATCTCCTACGGAAACTACTATCCCCGCAATAGACGCTATGATTCAGGTAGTTTTGTCGGTGGCCTGGTCTTGGGCTCGCTGTTCAGTTACCCAAGATATTCATCACGAAACTACGAGACCGTTGTGTACAGAGATGCCCCGCCAACGCGAACCCGCGAGATTGTCTATGTGGACAATTCAAGCACTCGCAGTGCCGCGCCCGTTGCCAGCGGCCGACGTCTTCTGCGTGACCTCGAAGGCAATTGCTTCGAAAGAATTGTCGATGAACAGGGCGATGAGATTCGTGTACAGCTTGAAGCCGAGCAGTGTAATTTCTAGACAGATAGAACTGGGTCTGCGCTATACTTCTCTACCGTCGAATGCTTAATCGGTTAAGAGTAGTTTACGAGTTATGAGAAAACTTAGCGCAGTCTGCATACTCCTACTATCCCTTGTCGCTTGTACCAGCTCCCCACTGGACAGACGTCAGGTGGTGCTCTATTCCGATGCCGATATGGCGCAGCAGGGTATTAGTGCCTACCGCGAGATGCAGGCCGAGATACCGGCAACGAACAACTCCCGAGAGCTTCAATACGCCCAGTGCGTCGCCAACTATGTGGTATCGGCACTAGATCCGGTGGATCAGTCACGCTTCGACTGGGAGGTCACAGTATTCGACAACGAGCAAGCGAATGCCTTCGCTCTCCCCGGGGGGAAAATTGGCGTCTATAACGGCCTCTATGGCGTTGCTGTCAATCAACATCAATTAGCCGCGGTGATGGCACACGAAGTCGGGCATGTTTTGGCCAATCACAGCAACGAACGCGCCAGCCAATCGGCCCTGAGAAACGTAGGCGTCGCCGCCGCTCAGATTCTCGGCGCCTCCGATACGACGCTGCAGGTTTTAGACGTGGGTTCGCGCTATGGCATCTTCCTGCCTTTTAACCGAACTCAGGAGAGCGAAGCCGATGCCATCGGTGTAGCTCTAATGGCAGAGGCTGGATTCAACCCTGAAGAGAGCATCAATCTATGGATGAATATGAGCGCGGATGGTGGCCCGAGGCCTCCCGAGCTTCTATCCACTCACCCATCGCCTTCTTCGCGCATGGCTGAACTTCGGCTTCTCATGTCCGCCGCGAATGCCCTGAGGGATTCTGCGAGAAGCCAGGGGCGCAATCCTGATTGCGTTCTAAACTAGCTAACAGAGCGCGGCAATTCATCTACTATCAAAGCCATTATTTTGCAGAAGCCATATTCTTCTCATTTCATCCTAATATAGTAAAGCTATCACTTTACTATATTGACCAATTCAACTCAGAACAGCACACTTCGAACAGAGGCTTCCCCTAAATAGGCCGCACAACATGGGTAAATCTGTTGTGTTAATCTACATATGGTAGTATTCTCCCTGACGCAACACAAGATGATGATTTCTTCATGTTTTGCACTCACTCCGGCGCAGTCGCCACGCCTCACTCTGCGCCGAGGTGCTCCTTGAGAATTCCCGCCTCTTAGACTCTTCGGGTCTGGGGGCGGGAAAACTTAAGAAGCCTATCTCCGTAGCAAACCCACACCCTGCTGGAAAATTTCCGATAAGAAGACAACTTCGAATTGAGCCGAACTCGCTAGTGCGCGACCCATTCGGTTTAGCCAAGCCCTGCGCAACCGATAGAATGATAGGATAAGGTTTTCTTTATATAAGGCATAATGCTGGGCGATGGATGAGACACCGACAATAAGCGAAGGCACTGCATGCTGCCTAAACTGCGGGCATTCACTGCCTGGCAACTATTGTGGGAACTGCGGTCAGGAAGTGAAGGATCTGCGACGCCCCTTCTTCAAGTTAAGCCGGGAGGCCGTGCAATCTCTATTCGAACTAGACGGTCGCGCCTATAGAACTCTATGGTATTTGCTCACCAAGCCAGCATTCCTGTGTACTGAATATTTCAATGGCCGACGCACTCGGTACAGTCCTCCATTGCGGCTGTTCTTGGTGATAAGCGTTTCATTCTTCCTGCTGGTCAACCTCTACACCTCGGTGCAATCAATTGAGAGCGCCTTATCTGAAAGTGAAACTGAGGGCGAGGAAATCGCAGAGGCAGACGTTGCGGCTTCGGCAGACGATGAGCCAATCATTCGAGTGGTAAACGATTTGAATGAGGACACGCTTTCTAATTTCGGAGACGAAGATGTTGATGAGAATGACGAAGGTACTGACTTAGAGGAACTATCAACCTTTGTTGATGGAATCAATTTGCCCTTCTTCGATACGCAAACCAACATCAACCTACGCAGGGTGATGCGCACTCAGGCCGAAGAGAATATAAGCGTTCTTCTAGAGAACCCTAGCGAATTTCTAAGAGGCTACTTGGAATACATCACCTTCTTCATGCTGCTGATGATCCCATTAATGGCGTTTATTCAAAAAGTAATTTATATACGCTCGGGACACTATTATGTAGAGCATCTTGTGCTAACGCTGCACAACCACTCTTTCATTATTCTTATCGTGTTCATGAATACTATTGCCGACATGATCAAGACAAGTGAGATACCACTTATCAGCCCTGTATTTGGCTACCTGGCTACTGCTGGGTATATCTGGCTGTGGATCTATCTATATATGAGTCTGAAGAATTATTTTCAGCAGGGTTATGGCATAACCCTGCTGAAATTTGCGACGACCACCGTTTTATACGGTATTACTCTTACCATCGGCATCTTCATATTTTCAGGAATTCTATTCTTCCTGTTTTAGATACCTCTTAGCTAAAAAGAATTAATCTTCTTTGCTGACATGCACGTCCATTTGTGGGAATGGGAAAGAGAGACCCGCATCGCCAAAAGTCTTGTACACATCTTCATTCATCTTGAAGAACACGCCCCAATAATCCGGTGCGTTTACCCAGACTCTAACCACAATATTTACCGAACTGTCGGCAAGAGTTTTTAAGGCCATGAAAGGCGCTGGATCTTTCAGGATGCGCTCATCGGCCGCGATCAATTTATTCAACGCCTCATAGGCCTTGTCGACATCATCACCGTAGGAGATTCCGAATTCCCAATCGACACGACGCGTTTCCTGCGTGGAATAATTGATCATAGACCCTGTAGCCAGAGGACCATTGGGAATCAATACAGTCTTGTTATCGGGCGTAGTTAAGATAGTGACAAATATCTGTATCTCTTTGACCGCTCCCGTATAGCCTTGCGCCTCAATCACGTCGCCGACTTTGTAAGGCTTGAAGAAGAGTATCATCACGCCGCCTGCAAAATTCTGCAGGGTACCGGATAGTGCCAAACCAACGGCCAAGCCAGCAGCACCGAGTATGGCGATGAAGGATGTCATCTCAACGCCCAGCATACCCAGGGCCGTGATGTAGACCATCACCTTCAGAAGGATCGCGACCATGCTTCCCAGGAAGCTAGTAAGAGAAGGATCGACAGCACTCTTGGTTAGAAGTTTCTTTGTGAACGAGACGAGCATGTTCGCAATAAACAGCCCCACTACAAGTGTAACCAGAGCAGAGACCAGCTTTATGCCATAGGGGATTGCTAGTGCGGTAAGTTCCGCGGCATTGAATTCCATATCGTTACCTTTATTAGTATAAGTATAAGATTTTTTAGAATAAAATGGGGGAAGGTCGATCTCCCCCGACGGTTCTGGTAATTACTAGCCTGTTTTACAGGCTAATACGAATTGTTCTCTTTGTTCGAAGCTTCACAGATTTTCGCGAGACGCCTCTTATAAATCTCTACAGGGACTTCAGAAATGCCAGTAATTGCTGCTGCTCCTGCGCAGCCAGATTGGCATAGGTGTCGGGCATCAGTGACTCTTCTGAATCTCTAACCGCTTTTACCCGCTCCTTAAAATAGGTTACCCAGCGTCGTCCATCCTCGCTCTGAATCTGTACCGCTAGCTCAGAGTCGTTTCTATAGCGCCCTCGAATTACGGTGCCGTCTTCCTGCTCGACTTCTTTTGCCTCGAACCCACTAACAATAGTTGCGGATGGATTCATCAAGGCCTGCATTAGCGCATCATCTCCTAATCGATTGCCAAGGCCATCTAGTGACGGGCCCACACTCCCACCTTTCTCACCGTAAGAGTGGCACGTGGCACAATCGGCAGAACCATTGAACAGCTGCTCCCCCGCTATGACGAGAGGATCGTCACTGGGACCCGAGTCACTATCGTCTAGATTCAAGGCTGGCTTTCCTTGCAGGTTGCGGATATAGCTAGCGATATCGAAGATCTCCACTTCACTAAGCGAACCTTCCCAGGCAACCATGCCGGTACCGGCCCGTCCATCGGTGATGACATCGATGAGCTCTTGATCCAGCAATCGATTCGCCGGACCATCGGTCAGAGGCTTACCCATTGTCTGACCCTCGCCCAGAACGCCGTGACAGATCTGACAGTAGGCATTGTAGAGTTCCTGGCCCTCACCAACACCGGCGAGGGAAGCCGCCGACGCCATGCTTAAAGCAGCAGCGACTATCACTGTGTTGATACTCAGCGTCGGTAGTAATGCAGCAGATAATTTCAATTTATTCGTCCATCTCTTTACGTGTATTTGTCTATGTTCCGTTTACCTAAACTCCAGCAACCCAGAGCTAGAGGCTAAACAGAATATAGTTGCCGGTAGCGATACCCGTAGCAACGCCTTCGCGTGTCACAGGATTGCGCGTGCCGGAGGCGACGCCCAGGTATTGCTTACCATCGATTGTGAAGCTAGTCGGTGGCGCATAGATGCCGCTGCCGGTCTGAAACTTCCATAAGACTTCGCCTGTCTCATCGTTCATGGCATAGACATGGCCATCTGGGGCGCCTGAGAAAACGAGTCCGCCGCCAGTAGAAAGCGTGCCTGCCCAGTTGAAGTTACCGGGCATCTCTTTCTGCCAGGCGATCTCTCCGCTTAGCATATCGAAGGCCACCACCCATCCGGTACCCGTGGTATCGAACTGTGGAATACCACCCAGGTCCATGGTGCCGGGACGGCCTTCACCGTCGCGACGAATAAAGCGCGTTCCCCACTCGGTAGTCGGGATATAGAGCATATGTGTGTCTGGGCTGTAGGAAGCCGGCGGCCAGTTCTTGCCACCATACAGACCTGGAAAGACCATGGTATCTGCAGGCTCATACAACTCTTGTTTCAGTACTGGCTTGCCGCGCTCATCACGCTCAGCCCAGTTCACTCGCGTGTACTCGCCGGCGTACAGAAAGTCGCCATTCATACGATCGAGTGCGTAGACGTGTCCATTTCGGGAGACTTGCACAATCATCTTGCGCATCTGTCCGTTAAACATCTCTTCGATGATCATCGGCTCGGACGTGGAATCATGATCGAATTCGTCTCTTGGCGATGTCTGAAAATACCAGCGCAGGTCGCCGCTATCGGCATCCAGGGCAACGACAGAGTTCGAGTACAGATTGTCTCCGGCTCTTACCGCGTTGTTGATATCTGGCCATGGGTTGCCCGTGCCCCAGAAAACCATGTCAGTTTCCGGGTCATAGGTTCCTGTTACCCAGGTAGGTGCGCCACCTGTCTTCCAGGAATCTCCCAACCAGGTCTCATTGCCCGGCTCGCCTTCGGCGGGGGTTGTGTAGAAGCGCCAGCGACGCTCGCCGGTATTTACATCGTAGGCATCGATATAGCCGCGAATGCCGTATTCACCGCCACCCACGCCGATTAGAACCATGTCTTTAACGACCAGTGGCGCGCCTGTTACGGAGAAGGACTCGCGGTGATCGCCGACCTCCGCATCCCATAATTGAATGCCTGTAGCGGCGTCGAAGGCCAATAGATGCGCATCCAGAGTACCCCAGAATACCTTGTCTTCATGGAGCCCTACGCCCCGGTTATGGGGGCCGCAACACAGATCGACATTTTCGAAGTCGTGGTCATAACGCCAGAGCTCATCGCCGGTTAGAGGATCAACAACGAGTAGATGGCTGTTCGCCGTAGTCAGGTACATGCGGCCATCGTTAACCAGAGCGGTAACTTCATAGGCACCGCCGGTTACGCCATTTTGCTTGATCCAAACGGGTCGAAGGTTCGCCACGGTGTCGCGGTTGATCTGGGCATCGGGCATATAGCGCCAGGCGCCGTAGTTCTTGCCATAGGTAACCCAGCGATCGGAATAGTCCTGGGCATTCTCCAGAATCTCGGTGGTCACGTTCTGGGCTGTCGCAGCCGATGAAAATAGGCCCATACTAAGCAGTACGAGCAATGATTTTGAAAATTTACTCATTTGAATAACCTTCTTTAGCGATAAATAGCTGATTTTTGTGCTGTTACAGCAGTAGGCGGGCGATACTGAGTCGCCAGCAAACCGGAGCACAATTAAGCTATAAACCCCTACTAGTGTCAATTCGGATACCCCGAAATTGCCCCTATTTGGAGCCGAATAGCCTAGAATTGGCGCGTGATCTAGCAAATTGCACAAAAATCAGCTGCGTCATATCATCAGGCTCTCTATGGCTCGCTTCGGCAGCCTAAATAATAAAAACAAGGATACGAAATGATCGTCTACGGTGTTGCTCTGCTCTCTGCCTGTTTGATTCTTGGGATGCTACTTGGGGAGGCCTTAGGTGTGGCGCTCAATGTCGAGGCCAACGTGGGCGGCGTGGGGATCGCCATGCTGTTCCTGGTGCTCGCCAGCAATTCGGATAAGTTCAAGTCATTGGTCGATGGTGCTTCGGGAGCTGGAATTCAGTTCTGGTCTGCCATGTATATTCCCATCGTTGTAGCCATGGCCGCCAGACAGAACGTTGTTGCGGCATTCGAAGGGGGCATGCTGGCCGTGGTTGCAGGCGTCGCCGCGGTTATCGTGAGCTTCGCACTGGTACCTGTTATCAGCAAGATCGGCGACAGCAAGGTCTCGATCGCGGAGAAGCAATAATGGAAATCCTCGAAACTGTCTTTGTTCGCAACTCACTGGTCGTAGCCTTCGCCGTTATCGGCATTACTATTTGGCTATCGTATTTTCTGGCGGACAGATTGACCAACGGCCGGATTCACGGCTCGGCAATCGCAATCGCTCTGGGCCTAGTTGCCGCCTATTTCGGTGGCCGGGCAACTGGCGGCAGCACGGGAGTGGCTGACATCACCCTATTGGGAGGCATAGGCTTAATGGGTGGCGGCATGATGCGCGACTTTGCCATCGTTGCTACTGCCTTCGGCGTGAAACTGAGCGAGTTAAAGAAGGCCGGTTTAGCTGGAGTGGTATCGATCTTCGCGGGCGTTGTCGTTTCATTTATCGTAGGGGCTGTGGTTGCCGTCCTGTATGGATACACCGATCCGGTTACTGTCACCACTATAGGTGCGGGCGCCGTAACCTATATCGTCGGCCCAGTCACCGGCTCGGCATTAGGTGCTGAGTCGGATATTATCGCGCTTAGCGTAGCGGCAGGACTCATCAAGTCAATCCTGGTAATGATAGGGACGCCGCTGGTTGCGAAGTCGATTGGTCTGGACAACCCACAATCGGCGATGGTGTTCGGCGGACTAATGGGCACTACCTCAGGGGTCGCCGCCGGATTGGCAGCGACCGATCCGAAGCTCGTACCCTACGGCGCAATGACAGCGACTTTCTATACGGGTATAGGATGCCTGTTGGGGCCATCGATCTTATTTTTCATCGTCAACGCTGTACTCTAATATTTCAAAGAACGTAACAACAAGAAACTTTTAACGGCGCGGGCTCGATTGCCCGATGCCGCAGTATAAGGAAAGGATAAGAATGTCAGATCAGAATTTTCCGCATCTAAATAACTCCAATAACAAGACAGCCTTAGTTGAGGGTGATAACAGCTATAGCTATGCCGAGCTCAATCAGCGTATCGACAAGTTCGCCACTGGATTGCTGAATGGCAAGGACGATCTAAACGAAGAGCGTATCGCCTTTTTTATTCCAGCCAGTATTGAATACGTAACTACCATGCATGGCATATGGCGAGCAGGTGGAATAGCTATTCCACTCAATGTCGCATCGGCGGTCGCCGAGTTAGAACACTATCTAAGCTGTGCAAGTGTCACGCGCATGGTCGCAAACGGTAGCTATCAAGAATCACTACGCGAACTCTGTGCGCAGCTGAACATCGAACTGGTCAGCGTCGACGACGTTATGGCAGAAGAGGCTGGAGCCTTACCGACGATTATTGCAGAACGTCGAGCGATGATACTTTTCACTAGCGGTACGACGAACAAGCCCAAGGGTGTTGTGAGCACACATAAGACTATCCGCGCGCAGATTACTACGCTTGTTGAGGCATGGAGCTGGACCGATCAGGATTCCATTCCACTGTTTCTTCCACTTCACCATATTCATGGCATCATTAATATTCTAAGTTGCGGCCTGTGGGCGGGCGCGACAGTGCATCTGTTTGCGAAATTCGATATTCCGAAAATTACGACACAGATTGTTGCAGGCACCTACAATGTCTTCATGGCGGTGCCTACTATCTATGTGAAACTTATTCAGTACTTCGACACCATAGATGCCAGTGAAGTAAGCAAGATTTGCGATGGTTTCAGGCCTATGCGTCTAAACATATCTGGCTCCGCCGCCTGCCCGGTTAAACTCTTCAATCAATGGAAGGAACTGACCGGCCAGGTGTTACTGGAGCGCTATGGTATGACAGAGATCGGCATGGGTCTTTCCAATCCTTACGCTGGAGAACGACGTGCCGGACATGTCGGGCAACCGCTGCCGGGAGTAGAGGCGCAACTATTCGACGAAGACCATAATCCGATTACTGAGGAAAACACTCCAGGTGAGATTCGCATCAAGGGTGATAACGTATTCCTCGAGTACTGGGATAATGAGAAAGCCACGAAGGAAAGCTTTCATGACGGCTGGTTCTGCACCGGCGATGTCGCTGTGGTTGATGACGGTTACTACCGCATCATGGGCCGCTCCTCCATAGACATTATCAAGTCTGGCGGCTACAAGTTATCCGCTCTGGAGATTGAGGGCACATTGCTTACTCATGAAGACATAGCGGAGTGCGCCGTGATTGGAGTCGAAGATGAAACATGGGGAGAGTCTGTCATGGCTTTCATTGGCCTAAAGCCCGGCGCGTCGATGGAATATGCCGACCTTAAGGCCTGGTGTGATGGCAAGATGTCTTCCTACAAAATTCCGAAGGCGATACAGATTATCGATGCCCTGCCGCGTAACGCGATGGGCAAAGTGACCAAGCCTGACTTGAAGAAACTGCTGTAGCTCAGTTGTTGCGGCGTCCGATGTTTTTGCGACTGGATCTCGGTTCGAACGAGCTTGGGTTGAAATTTTTCTAGGAGCCACAGTGATGAAAAAGTTAGGCAATACTATAAAACAAACTTTGTGCCTTGCGGTCTTGTTGTTAATGTTACCCATAAACTCTCAGGCGGCTGAAACCTTGCAAGACATTAGGCAGAAATTTGTGGGAGATTTCGAACTCGTTAGCTACTTCCAGTTCCCCGAACAGGGAGATGCTATCGATATGAACTACGTGGGTCGATTGAGCTACGACGCCTTTGGCAATATGTCTGGCCTTGGCATGCCTCGCGACTTGCCAGAGCGAAACCGAGACACGCAGGAAAGAATTACCGGAGGCTTTGCCTACTGGGGAAAAGTTTCATTCGATGTTGATAACAGCATCGTGATTCATCACGTAGAAGGTTCTCCCATGGTGCCGGAATGGGTGGGTGGTGAGAATGTCCGCCATTTCGAGTTCAGTGATGGTTTTCTAAAGCTCTCCCTAAAGAACGCTTCCGGGCGAACCACGGGTACGCTTAGCTGGAGAAAGCTACCCTAGGCCTGCTATCTGAAAGTATTAGCTCATATACGGGTCTTATTCGAACATTGAGCACTATTTCAGCATCCGAATTTACGTTAAGCATTTAGAGAAGGGAATTTGATGGAATCGATCTACTACGTGCTCTGCTGGCATTGCCACCGTCGCTGCAAGCATTGCTATGAGTCCCGCTTTCGCCCCTATATCAGGGATGAACTCGAAGAAGTTGTGAAAGAAGCGGAAACCAATTTCCCCAAGATCATCGCCAACCTTCCTCCGCGCATGACGTTTCTTGAGCCGAGTGATGATTCCAAGAGCCCCGATTCTTATACTGAAAAAACCGGAAAGATAATTTTATCTGGCGGCGATGTGCTTACCGAACCGGTGCGCGAACGAATTCTCTACCCTGTGCTTGAGGCGCTGCAAGAGAAGTATAGGGACAATGGCGGCATAAAAGTCGTGGTGCAGACTACAGGCGATCTACTAACGCCGAAGATTATCGAAGAGTTACTGAGCCGTGATGTCTGGTCAATTTCGGTCTCCGGGATGGATGACTTTCATGTGGGCATGGAAGGCGACAAGAAGAACGTTCTGGCCGAGAAAGTGATAGCGATGCTTGAGGCTGCCGGCATTAAACATGCCGACGGAGAACGTGATGAGCGCGCGTTAGAAACGGGACCAATCTTTAGCATGTTCGGTGCAAGTGAAGATTCCTGGATCGGCAAATTATGGCCCCGTGGTCGTGCATGGGAGAATGGCCTTTCTCAGGCGACTATCGAAGATAATTTTTGCAACGCATGGTCTGGCGGACTGAATTTTCTACAACACGGCTATGCAGGCTCTGAAGTATCAATCGATCCAACCGGGGATGTTTATCCCTGCTGTATCAAGACAGCTCACCCTCTGGGCAACCTGAGCGAAGAACCGCTAATAGAAGTTCTCGACGACCTTGCGGGCATCCCGGCGATAGAAGCTATCAACGCCGGGCGACCGGAACGCATGGGATTGACCCATGGCTGGGATGAAGCCATGTTTATCGCGCAGTCAGCAACTACTACACCGACCGGTGATGACTACGAAAATCTCTGCATCGGCTGCGACAAGTTCCATGTTGAGGTTTTGGGTTCAGTGCTCGATGAAAGACGTCGCGAGCGTCGTGCTCAGCGCCTAGGCGTTCTCGCGAGCACTGGTTAATTTCTTGTTGCCTTGCGCACTCTCGAGAATCTAATGGAAGCGCCGGACACTCATTTTTTCTCCATTCGATTTATTCTGCTGGGCACACTCTTGCAGCTCACATCACTGGCAACTGCGCAGGCTTTGGATCTTTCCGATTGGCAATCGTTGGAGCGGCAGGCACGTGGCGAAACCGTTTACTTCAACGCCTGGGGCGGCGAGCCTAGAACTAACAACTACCTAAACTGGGTTAGCGAGCTGATGCTCGAGCGCTATGACATCTCTGTGCAGCATGTGAAGGTCTCGGATACGGCCGAAGCAGTCTCCAAGGTAGTCGCCCAGCGGCAGGCAGGCAACGATGACAATGGAAGCATCGACCTTTTGTGGATAAACGGCGAAAACTTCGCTGCGCTGAAGGAAAACGATCTCCTCTATGGCCCCTGGGCAGAGTCGTTGCCCAATTTCAAGCTTGTGAATGCCGACCGCTTTCCCGAGATGCGTGAAGATTTTACTGTGCCCACTCAAGGCTTTGAGTCGCCATGGACTCGCTCGCAACTCGTCTTCTACTACGACACCCAATGGCTGGCCGAACCCCCGCAGGACATACGCCAAATTCTGGAATGGTCAATCGCGAGCCCTGGGGAGTTCACCTATCCTCGCCCACCTGCATTCTTGGGCAGCACTTTTCTGAAGCAGGCACTTATTGAACTCTCCGATCGTGACCCTGCGTTGTACGCACCGGTGACCAGTGCCGAATTCGAACGACTAGGCCATCTCTTGTGGGAATACCTCGATGCGCTGCATCCAAGCCTGCTGCGTTCGGGTAGATACTTTCCTGCCTCCGCCATAGACCTGAGGCGGCTTATGGGAGATGGCGAGATTTCTCTCGCGTTTGCTTTTAATCCAAATGAGGCGCTGCTTTCGGTGCGAAGCGGAGAACTGCCGCCCAGCGTTCGAAGCTATGTTTTGCGCAATGGTACGATCAGTAATGTCAATTTTCTCGCCATACCCTACAACGCGAAACAAAAGGCGGGGGCGATGGTGACGGCCAACTTCCTGCTCTCAATAGAAGCACAGGCCAGAGCCAGTGACCCGGATCATATGGGTAGCACACCAGCAATTTCGATCAGCGATCTGGACAGCGAAGCTCGACGCGCCTTCGATACCATTAGCAGGGACCTGGCTGCGCCTAGTGTAGAAGATTTAGATCGCAAGTTGCAGGAGCCTCACCCGTCATGGATGCCCGCACTAGAGAAAGCGTGGATTCAGCGCTATAGCGCTAAGTAACCGATGCTACGCTGGGCAAGCCATAGTCTACTGATTCTGCTGACGGTGCCTATTCTGCTCGGCACACTCATCGCTATTTTACCTGCTTTCGGCTATTTCCCAACCCTGGGCAGCACGGAATTCTCTCTGGATGCATGGCGCGAGCTTATTCAGATACCGGGCATAACGAGAAGCATCCAGATTAGTTTGCTATCGGGAGTTCTAACGCCGCTTATCGCGCTTGCCCTTGTATTTCTTTATCTTGCTAGCGCCAGTGGTAGCAAGCTGGATAATTGGATTCGGCGGCTCGTTTCACCGCTACTTTCGTTTCCCCATGCTGCGGCGGCATTTGGTCTCGCGTTCTTGATTGCACCATCTGGCTTGTTAAGCCGCCTAATATCGCCGGGGCTTAGTGGCTGGGAACGGCCACCTGATCTTCTCATTGTAAATGACACATGGGGTCTAACCTTGCTGTTTGGGTTAATAGTGAAGGAGGTCCCCTTCCTATTACTTATGTCACTGGCTGCTCTGCCACAGTTACAGCCATCGAAGCATGTTGAGTTAGCCCGCTCACTAGGATACCGACCCACTATCGCATGGCTGAAGGTTATCGCGCCTAGTCTATATCCCCTAATACGATTGCCGGTGATAGCTGTCATCGTGTTTGCTTCGGCTACTGTCGATGTGGCGCTTATTCTTGGCCCTACACTGCCTCCTACATTAAGTGTTAGGGTTCTGGCGTGGTTTAATGACGCGGATCTCAATTTACGTTTTCTGGCTGCGGCGGGCGCGATCTTGCAACTGGGAACGAGTTTGCTTGCGATCACTATTTGGCTATGTCTGGAAAAACTAAGCGCAATTCTCTGGCGCTTCTGGGTAGCCACTGGTGACCGCGGCACCGGCGAACGCCTAGTGTTTTCCTTGGGACGCGGAGCCATGCCAATCGTCTTGCTAGTAGTCTCGGGAAGCCTGGCGGCTCTGCTGGTGAATGCATTTGCGGGGCCCTGGCGCTATCCCTCTGCGCTTCCCGCCTCATGGACATTGTTGCACTGGACAAGCGATTTTCAGAACTTGTTAACGCCACTGCTAAATACATTGCTGATCAGCGTAGGTTCTACCTTCCTGGCATTAGTGTTGGTAATTGCGACTTTAGAATCAGAGCGACAATCCGGAAAGCTGAGGTCTACGGCAACGTGGTTACTGTATCTCCCATTACTGGTTCCTCAAATTGTGTTTCTGTTTGGCCTTATCGTGTTAACAGAATCCATGCAATGGCAGGGAACTATGAGCCTTGTGATATTCGGCCACTTTCTATTTGTGCTGCCCTATGTTTTCTTATCACTCTCCGAGGCTTATAGACAATTGGACCCCCGCTGGTCGCAAGTTGCCTCTACACTAGGCGCCAGCCCGTTAAAGTCGTTCTGGCGTATTCGAATCCCCTTGTTGCTGGCACCCTGCCTAACGGCTATCGCCATTGGAATGGCAATTAGCATTAGCTTGTTTCTACCGACACAGCTGTTGGGTGCAGGACGAATTACTACTATCACTTCGGAAGCGGTAGCACTAAGCTCCGGCGCGAGCAGAAACCTGATCGCGGTATGGGCAGTAGTACAACTCTCACTGCCAATGTTAGGCTTCTTAGCGGCGCTAACAGTACCCAGACTAATATGGCGCAATAGAACAGGAATGCGAGAGATTCGATGAGCGAGCCCAAGCTTGAACTAGACAAGGTAAGCATTACGCTTAACGGCAAGCAACTACTGACAGTCGATAGCAGTGTAGGCCCCGGGGAAGTACTCACCATCATGGGGCCCTCGGGTTCTGGTAAGTCTTCGTTGCTCGCCTATATAGCTGGATTCCTGGCACCCGTCTTCGAGGCCAGCGGTGGGGTATTTGTTAACGGAGACGATCTCACCACCCTTCCTGCCGAGCGCCGTCGAGTCGGCTTACTGTTTCAGGACCCTCTCCTATTCCCCCATCTATCGATCGCAGGAAATTTACGCTTCGCTATCGATGATCGTAGTGCCGATAAAGCAACGTTAATTCGCCAGGGGCTGGATGAAGTAGGTCTGGGCGGCTTCGAGGAGCGTGACCCCGGCACACTGTCTGGCGGACAGGAATCCCGTATTGCGCTGCTACGCCTGTTGCTGTCCAGTCCAAACGCCGTGTTATTGGATGAGCCCTTCTCTAAACTTGATAGCCAGTTGCGGGAAGAAATGAGGACTCTGGTATTCACTAAGCTGCGGGCCTCGGGTCTACCGAGCATCCTCGTGACCCATGATCAGGCCGATGCCGATAGCGCCGGCGGCGAGATTATCACCCTAGAACAGTAGCCTGCGGACATTACAAAACTAAACCAAAAAGAATTCAGCAGGGGCGATCATGCCTTTGACTTTCAGAGCCTTCAAGAATTCTGCATTCATCCGGCGCTCTGCAGTGAGTTATTGCGCGGGAATCAACGGCTGAAATAAACACCCTGACATCTACAAAGCCAAACTCTTTTGATGAACTAGCTTCTGCTTTGGGAGGTTCACTCTGCTACGCCTTGAGCCTCGCATAGCGCTCAGCCCACTGCAGCTTCCATTCACTCAACTGGGCCACTTGCATAGGCTGCCCAATAAAGAAGCCCTGCGCTATATTACAATCGGAGCCCTCGAGAAAGCGCCAATCAGCCTCGTTCTCAACACCCTCGGCAACTGTCTTTATACCAAGACTCTTTGCGAGCCGAATACTGCCGTCGAAGATATCACGCAGGGATGGATTATCGTGGGCCGAGTGAACGAAGCTGCGATCTATCTTCAGCTCGTTAAAAGGCAGGTCACGTAACTGTGCCATTGAGGAATGACCGGTACCGAAATCGTCAATCGAGATGTTCACTCTGTGTTGGCGAAGCCGCGTCAACAGATCCAGCACTAGGGAATAATCTTTCATGAGTTTCGATTCGGTAACCTCAAGTATTAAGTCTTGCGGGTTCACAGCCGATGCCTGCAACTCATTCTCAAGGAAACTAATAAATTCTCGCGTATCCAGGTTATACATCGAGATATTCACCGCAACGGTAATATCTATTCCAGCTTCTTTCCAGACTTTACTGTCTATTAAGGCCCTACTCAGCACCTGCTGTGCTATGCCATCTATCATTTCATTCTCTTCGGCAAGATCGATGAAATTATCTGGCAGAACCAGACCGTCATCGGGATGCTCCCAACGCACCAGCGCCTCAACACCAACCAGTTCGCCGCTAATAAGCGACACCTTGGGCTGATAGAAATTGATGAGCTCTCCGGAGTCAATGGCGCTTCTGAATCTCGCCGCCTCATAGGTGGATTTTGCCTCACCTTTTAGAGAACTTCCTTCCTGCAAGACAAGCAACTTCAAATATTTTTCTAATTGTGCATGCTGTACCGGCTTATTTAGATGGCCCAGCACCCATAGGTCATAGGAAGAAGCTATAGCATCTGCCGAGTGCAATATTGTCTTGTCTTCGCCACTGACTAAGAAAAGAGCACCGTCGAAACCCGTTTCCAGCAGCTGCTGCAAAAATTCGAGTCCATCCATGTTGGGCATATTTAAGTCGAGAATGACTACAGTGGAGGCTAACTCCTGGCCCTGCATATGATCGAGAGCAGTCTGGCCAACATCAAATGTGAATACACTTTTATAACCCTGCATAGACAATTGATGAGAGAGCAGCTTTAGTTGAAACTGATCGCCATCGATAATTGTAATTTGAGTGATGGATTGTGAGCCTGCTACTTCATGCTCCATATTTTTCCCGCTTCCCTACTGATTCAACGACTGCACACAAGGACTTAGAAAAAGAGGCCATTGCATTATGCAATTTAGAACTCTTTGCTCCCTATTAACTCGGGCTCAACTAAAATTCTTTCTACTACTAGCGGCCAGTTGCGGCGCGCCCTCTCTCTAGCGCATCCTGCGCACCTCGGGAAAGCCCGCCATCTAGACCTACCGTTACAAATCGAAAGCCCTGTTCGATTCGCTGCTCCACGGTGCGAGAATTTGTAGTGATTGCACAGGGCACATCATGGTCGAGACAGGCTGCGAGCACTGTCTGTATAGCGGCCTCAACCGCGGGCTCCGAAGAGCTTGCATAGCCCATCGATGTGCTTAGATCCGAAGGCCCGATGAAGATTACCCCAGTTCCCGGGACGGAAATAATTTCTTCAATATTCGCGACTCCTTCGGGAGTTTCAATCTGAATTATGGCTAGTAGTTCACCATTCGGATCCAGGGGCCATAGATCTGCCTTTGCATGGTAATCCCGTATCCCCCAATACCACACAGCATTAGACGGGTTTCTGCCCCGAAGGCCCACTGGCTCATAGTCATCTGCACCATTGAGTTGCGGGTATCTGCTTGCCCGAACCGCCATCTCGGCCTCGGCCGCATTGTTGATGGAGGGGAACATCACACCGTAGGCTCCTACATCCAGCGCCTGCTTAACCTGAGACAGCACGTCTTCGCTGCCTATTGCCGGAATTCGCACGAAGGGAACAACATTCGGCTGCAGGCTGCCCTTTTCCAGTATGGCCCGTTTGTCAGTCATACCCAACAGGAACTGACGAATCCTCTCGACGTCGAAGGGTGCATGCTCCATATCGACAATAATAAAGTCCAGGCCCGAGCGGGAAAGCGACCGGGCATTGTTAAGCGAATAGTCGAAAGACAGAAGACCGAAGGCCGGCTCATCGTTCTCAAACAACTCGATTGCCTTATTCAGGCGCACAGCCGAACCCTGAGCCAATGCGACTAAGGAGTGGAAGACCAGCAATAGTGTGAGGATCACGCTAGCAGAGTGCTTTATTGATTTTATCATCTCGATTCCTTCTAAAACTGCGCATCGATAGGGCTCAGCCTCGTTCGCCGCTCCTCTACCAGAACATCAAATAGTGCCCAGAAACAGACAAGGTTTCAATCGCCGCGGTCACTGTCTGCCCAGATTGCAATATCCCCAGCCCTGCCTTGCTGTTATATTGAGCCAGCCGCCCATTGCGGCAGGCCAATTAGTCGTACAGGGTAGCTTTATGCCCCGAAAGGAGATCACCATGAACAGGAAAACAAGCATAGCCGGCATAGCCGCCGCCATGCTGATTAGCGGCGTGCTCAACGCCCAGAGCGCCACTGTGCTCTATAACGATCGGGTCGTGGAGCTTGAGCAAACTCTGCCCGATGCTACAGATCTGTGGGTTAAACCGGAAGATCTTACACGGGTGAATGATTTCGTTCTGAAGCCAGAGGGAGCCTGCCTCGATGCGCTGTGCGTCCCGGTTCTTCAAGATCGAGACAGCGCCATGTTTGTAACCCGACAGGGCCAAGCCTGGTTTAACGTAACCGAGTTAGCGGACAAACTCCAGCAAGCCTACGTCACCGACTACAATGACGGCGTTTGGAGCTTCGGTACCATGCCCGTTACCCGGCAGTCTTTTCTGCGTGGCGGTGAGGCACCCGATTTCGAGCTGATGGGTCGCGATGGCGAGCCGGTTCGGCTTTCAGACTTTAGAGGCAAGAAGGTATTACTGCTCACCTGGGCCTCTTGGTGAGGATGTCGTTACGACGTGCCCGTGTGGCAGTCCATTTACGAAGAACTCAAGTCTGAAAACTTTGAAATTATATCCGTCGCGCAGGACACCGGCGGTGAAGAAGCTGCAGGGCATTTCTATGATGATGCCAATGTAACTTACACAGCGCTTATCGATGTGAATCATCAAATCAGTTCGCTGTACAATTTGGTCAATGTGCCCTCCGGCGTTTGGGTCGATGAGGGAGGCAAGATCATGCGCATCAACGAAGGCACCTACGCCAAGACACATTTTGATGGCGCATGGGGAACGGATGACTACGTGCCAATCGTGCGCGATTGGGTTGCCAAGGGCGCCGACAGTGAATATGTCTGGGATAGGACCAAGGTGCGCGAGAGTATCATCCAGCGCACGCCGGAAGCCGAACGCGCACAACCTGCATTCCGTCTGGGCGGTTATTACTTTACCGGCGGCAATGACGAGAAGGCAGAACAGTACTGGACCATGGCACAGGAACTGGATCCAACGAGTTGGAACTACCTGCGTCAGGATTTGCAGTATGAAGACGGTGGCTCAGCGGGACCGGAGTGGAGCAAAAGACGCGCCGAGATCGAGAGTGCTGGCGGAAGCTATTATGCACCGCTGGAGATCGACAACTAGGCTAGAGTCGAATGACTGCAGCTGACGACAGCAGTCAGTTTTTGCAATCACAAAAAAAGCCGGGCTGAAATTTCAGCCCGGCTTTTTTAATGGTTTACATGCTAGGGAATTATCTAGCACTCCAAGGCGGATTGATTAACAATTCTGGATTCGCTCCGGGCTTGGGTACGAACTTTTGCGTACGACCATACTGGTTGTCGCCGCCGTACAAATTGCCCTCAGGGTCTACGCTGAAGGAATGCACCTCGATATAGCCATCCGGCAGTTCCTGCGGCACTAGCCAGGTGTATTTCAAGTTGCCTTCGAAATCAAAGTTCACGAAGCGAAGTGGACCTAAGTCTGTAATCCAGAAATCGTCTTCGTTCACGATGATGTCCAGTGGCAGTGTTAGCTGACCAATAGCTTTTACGAATTCGAACTCTACCGGATCTTCCGTCGCTCTCCAGAGATTGACTCGATTGCCGGTACGATCCAGAACAAATACACGCCCACCAGGTCCAACTGCAACCGAGTGAATCGTCTTAGTCTGACCGGGACCTTCTCCCTCACTACCGAACTCGCCTAGATAGTTCATGTCATTATCCATGATCATGATGCGGTTATTGTCCAGCCCGTCCGCGATTAGGATACGACCATCTTCCATGAACGCGACATCCTGTGGGCGACCAAAATGTGTTTCATCGCTACCGGACACGTTCTTCTCGCCGTAGGTGGCCAGCACTTCGCTGCCATCGTTGGCAATCACGTAAATTTGGTGAAAGGTTTCATTGATCAGCCAGATGCGCTTCTCATCGTCGTATGGGCTGATACGAATTCGGTGAGGGCCAGGACCTGCCGAACCTTCACACAGATAATCCAAATGATCCCAAACTTCGATGGGCTCGCCGTCTGCATTGACTACGAATAGGCAATTGTTCCAGGTGCGACGTGTAGTGTCTCTTAGTACATTGAGGCCTACATGACCCGCAAATCCGAGAAAATCATCGGGCAGTGGGTAGGGAAGCACCGTCTCGCCGCGCTGGGCGATGATGATACGATCAGCCGATTCGGCCAGGACACCGGAATTGCCGCCGAAGGCATAACCCGCCTCGGCAAAGGGGTCGGCCCACAGGGATACGACGTTATAGGGGCTGTCTCCGATAGGTCCGCGTGCGTTGCCTTGCTGGGCGAGCGCGGAACCCGAGATTAGGATTGCTAGTGTGAATGCGACTAGCCGACTTAGTTTTACCATGATTTACCTGCCTCTTTGATGGCCATTTGATAGCCATTTGGTCTATTTTCATTTTTCTGGCGCCCATCATGACAAATAAAGGGGCAGAATTTCAATAAACTTTCGAAAAACCACAATTTGTAACCGGTTTGGCCCTTTCAGTTCCTCTCAAGGTAGAAGTTTATAGATTTCAGAACCAGAGCAATTGAAACCCAAAGGTTAGTAGTTTGTTAGGGGCCATAAAAAAGGTCGGCATAGAGCCGACCTTTTTGTTTGCCTGGGTTTGGGTTTGTGTGTCTGGATTTTTACTCCGAAGGAGCCTGATCCTCTATCGGTGTCCCATCCCCATTCATGCCCATGGCCTCGTAACGACGCCAGCCAGCGAGGATACCGGCGAGACCGTGATTGCCTTCGTGGCAGGCGTACTCATACAGAGGCATATCGGTGCGGCGCATCGGCACCTTTGCCGACCAAGACACATCCCATGTTTGGGGGTCTTCAACGGTAAAGTCGTAATCGAGGGTATTCTCATCGACTCGAGTTAAGCGTTCTGTCACTCGCATGGTGGAAGTGGCACCCCGGGCAGTCTGGTAATAGTAGAAGTCCTGCGTGTGGATGACTAGCGTGTCACCTTCCCAATGCGCCACCGAGTCACCATCCCATTTGATTTGCCGAGTGTGATGTTCACTGTTCAGACGAATAATGCGCGCGCGATGAATCATCTCGTTCACGATCATGATGTGATCTTTGGTCTGCACCAGTTGCATATTATTGTTGTAGGCACCCGGCACCATCGGCGGCCCTGCGCCATTGCTCATCAGACAGCGGTCGGCCAGGGTGCGCGCCTCCGGCCCCAGGCTCAATCGTCTGTTCTCGGCAACCATCGCGTTGCGCGCTCTACCCGCTGCATTCATTGCCGGAAGACGTCCGTTTGGCGGATCGTAGATCAGTGAAGTGCGACGATCGGCGATCGTCTCAACGCCTCGCTCATACCAAAATTCATTATAGGAAATAACACCGGGTGGATAGCCTGCGCCACCAACGGAATCAATAATCAGGTCCCGGTTCTGACGTCGATTCTCAAACGCTGCCCACTCTTCGGCTTCTTCCGCCGTGAGAGTCGCCTTGTCTGCGAGTTCTGTGGGACGATTGAGAGGTGTCAGTGTGCGGAAAGTATAGGTGCCCTGTAGATCCGGGTGGCCGTATTCCGTGCGGGGAAATTCCGATTCCTGTGCCTGCAATAGCGGCAGAAAAAGCAGGTTAGCGGCGGCTAAGATCAGGCCAGAAGCGATCTTTTGCTTCATTGTGTCTCCTCATTCTTATTCGTTGTAGTGAGAGGTGATCTTCAGAAACTACTCTTGTTGGGGTCTATTTCCAAGCAAAATCTTCCCACGCTAGTGCGTGGCACTCACATTAATTGCTTCTGTATGATGATGCGCTCGCTCTGTTTATCGTCAATTTACACAGAGGCCTTTCTAGTCTTGTTTCGGGGCAAACGCCAACAACACATTTCCTGGCGTTCCCCCCATGCGGCCATAGCCGGAACCGATGAATAACATGCCGCCGCCGGCCGCTATGGAATGGCTATCTATTGCTCCGCCGAACCCGGGTACGCCATTAACGGTATCGTATTCCTTCACCGTATCGTATTGAAAAAGAATCGCGCCGCTCTCCTTATCGAAGATATAGAGCCGGCCATCTACACCGGCACTGACTAGTGCACCATCAATCAAAAGTGGTGTTGCCGAGAGACCGAAGCGTGTCTCACAGTTGCGCATGCGTTCGGATCGCTCCTCGCAACTCGCTTCTACCTTGTATCGCCAACTCGGCTCACCGGTGCCGACGAAGAAACTGTACATGCCCGCCTGCGGGACATAGCTGCCCCGGGCTACACCGGGATCATTGATTGGATGGAACACTCTCTCACCGTCTGTTGTGATACCCCAATGGTTTCCGCCCAGTGTGGTCCCGGAACCGATACGTTGATTCCACAGCAGCGCACCCGTATCCGGATTTAATGCCCATAGATCGCCACTCTTCTGACCCGCCAGCAGGATGTCTCCTTCCGCTCTTTCTACCAGCACCGCGGAGCCACCGAAGTCTTTATCAGCCAAGGTGCTCGGTGCCTGGTTCGGACAATTCGGCCCCTGCACTCTGCCGCAGGCGGCGTTCCATACGTCGTGGACCATGCCCTGAAAGGCCCATTTCTCGGCGCCGGTATCCATATCCAAGGCAATTATCGCATCACTGGTATTGGTTGCCGGATGCGAGGTGTTCTCGCCAGTGGTTACATAGACCGTATTGCGCTTCGCATCTACCGTGGGGGTGGTCCAGATCGGCGCGCCCGACGGCCCGCGCAGGCGCACACCAATAGAGCTCACCTCACCCGTATACTGCGCCTCGGCCATAGTGTGATAGACCCACTGAACGGCTCCGGTGGCGGCGTCCAGGGTAACCACCTCGCCATGACCGACACAGCACTCAAATGTGGCCGTGCCGCCCTGGGAGACGCCAGAGGCAGAGACCGGGACGAAGATCTTATCTTCGTGCAGCGTCATCGAACCGGTAAGTCGCACTCCGCGCCCATGACTGCGCACATCGCTGGACCAGATCTGAGCGCCAGTGTCGGCATTCAGTGCATAGACGAAGCCCTCACCGTCGCCGAAGATAATGGCATTGGGGCCATTCTCGCCCAATGCACCATAGCTAAGCGATGAGCGCAGTCGGGTAGGAGAATCGAACACCCACTTCGCGCAGCCTGTCGCCGCATCCAGCGCCAGAATCTTGCGCGAGCCAGTCGCAGAGAAGAAAAGCGTCGAGCCCACCATGACAGGCGAGGCGCGCAAGGCGCCAACATCGGGAAAGGCCAGCGCCCAGCGCAGCTCGAGATTCGCCATGTCTTCTGTCTGCAGGCCTGCCTGCACAGAGCTCATATTGCGACTGCTGTTCGCGTCTACACCAAATCGGGACAAGTAAGCGGGCTGATCTAAATCGACTGATCTATTCGCCTCGGCGCACATAGTCTCAGCCAGCCAGGAGTCATCGACCTCCGCCGCCAGATAGTCGACGATGGCAGCCTTCTCGGCATTGGACAGAACAGAAGCCTGGCCGTACATAACGCCTTCATTAATAGCGAATTCCAATGAGGCTGCGGTCAATCTCTGCAGGCTCTCTACCGTTGGCGCTATCTCGCCAGCGGCGGCGGAATCGGCACCCAGGTGGCAGCTACTGCAATTCTGCTGAAACACTAGTGCGCCCGGGTGTTGCGCCGAGCCATCGGTATCCGGCTGCGCCACAGCGAAGTTTGTACAGAGGGCCAGCAAAAATAGAAGAACTACGTTGCTTGCGCGCATAGGCTTGCCTTTTTTTGTCCTATCTAATGCCATCTAAAAATACTTGGAAACGCAGCAATCAACTAGCCGACACGTTCAGCCTTGAATTGTTCACGGCGTGCATGTAGCCGAGGTTCTGTATAACCATTCGGTTGCTTCAATCCATCAAAAATAAGATCGCATGCCGCCTGAAAGGCTATAGAGTTTTCATAATCCGCCGCCATGGCACTATACAAGGGATCTTCTGCGTTCTGCTGGTCTACTATTAACGCCATGCGCTGCAAGGTTTCCAAGACCTGCCCTTCACTGCAAATGCCATGAAGTAACCAGTTCGCTATATGTTGACTGGATATTCGCAGCGTCGCTCTGTCTTCCATCAACTCAATGTTATGAATATCAGGAACCTTCGAACAGCCAATACCCTGATCGACCCAACGGACGACATAGCCGAGTATACTCTGGCAATTATTATCCAACTCGAATTGGACCAACGTCGAATCCAATGTGCCGATATCGGTTTGCAGAGGTATCGTTAAAATATCCGCGAGCTTGGCAGACGTTCTTTCTGCTATCTCTCGCTGACGCTCGAATACATTTACTCTATGGTAGTGAATAGCATGCAGTACGGCCGCCGTAGGAGAAGGCACCCATGCAGTATTTGCACCCGACATTGGGTGCGCGATCTTTTCTTTCAACATCTTTGCCATGAGATCGGGCATGGCCCACATGCCTTTACCAATCTGTGCCCGCCCCTGGAGCCCGCAGGCGAGCCCAACATCTACGTTGTGATTTTCGTAGGCGGCAATCCAAACTGCTGATTTCATTTCTGCTTTCGGAATCATCGCGCCAGCATGCATGCTGGTATGTATCTCATCCCCGGTACGATCGAGAAAACCCGTATTAATAAATGCCAAACGACTCTTGGCCGCTCTGATGCATTCCTTGAGATTAACCGTGGTGCGGCGCTCCTCATCCATGATGCCGATCTTTACGGTATTTTCCTGAAGCGCGAAAAGCTTCTCTACTGCAGCGAACAAGTCACAGGTAAATCTAACTTCGTCTGGGCCATGCATCTTCGGCTTGACGATGTAGATGCTGCCTGTGCGAGAATTTCTAAGCAGGTTTTGCTTTCTTACATCGATCGACGCGGTCGCTATTGTTATTAGCGCATCCAGAACACCCTCGTAGATCGGTTCACCATTTTTATCGAGGATGGCGCTATTGCGCATCAGATGACCTACATTGCGAATAAGTTGCAGGCTTCTCCCGGGAAGAAAAAAAGTCGCTCCCGACAGGTCTTGGTATTCTCTATCTGGATTCAATGTTCGAGTTAGGCTCTCTCCCTTGTTTTGTAAAAGTCTCCGACAGGTCTCCTCGCATCAGACCCAGCCAGTTTCGGTAAACCTCGACCTTGTCCTCGGCATCGACGGCGGCTACAGAGTCTTCGCAGTCCTGAATCGTAGTGACCGCCGACTCTAACAGTATATCTTCGACGCCAGCCGAGTCTGTGCTGCCAATGGTAGATTCACGGTCGATGCAAATCTCAATATGCAGGCCATTGTTTACAAACAGTAGGGCAGAGGGAGAATCGGCTTTGCCCCGATAGCCTTTCAATTTATCAGCATCTACCAGCGTTGAAACGCCCTGCTCCAATTCCGCCAGGAGACGACCGTTGATGAGACTATATGCCGTCACCTCGCTGTGACTCGCCCCCAGGAGCGGACAGGCCTGGTCGAGAAACTCCTTGGCGAGGTGAATTACCCCGCTCCCTCGAATGGGGTTATAGTCTTGAGATCGGCCTGCCCCGTCCTCTTGTGCGATTACATCTGTGCCGTAGATCGCATCATACAAACTACCCCAGCGAGCGTTTGCCGCATTCAGGGCGAAGCGCGCATTCTTCACTGGCACTACCAACTGCGGGCCGGCAATCGAGGCAATCTCAGGATCTACATTCTCGGTATCTATCGAGAAATCGTCTCCCTCCTCAAGCAGGTAGCCAATTGTGCGAAGGAACTGCATATACTCGGCAGGCTCTATCGCTTGAGAGCTTCTACTGCTGTGCCACGCATCGATCTGGGACTGCATCGCATCGCGAGTTGCTAGCAGGCTGTCATTGCGCGGTGTGAATTGATCGACTATCGCCTCAAAGCCAGCCCAGAAATCAGGCTTCCCTATTGTTAGCTGTGGCAACAACCGATCGTTGACGAATTCGGCCAACAGGGGGTCGATGTCAAGTCTGCCTATTGTGGTTCTCTGAGTCATAGGAGATGAGTGTACTAATTACGAGCGGAATGTTCACCCTGAGAGCACGGCTCTAAGGCTCAATCACTGCGAGGCATTAAGATGGACTGGAAATCGAGAGGACCACAGAGTGCAGCCCCCTAAGGAATGGATTTTCCGCTAGTCAGCGCTAGCCGTATCACCATTATCCCGCGCGGCGAGCTCGGCCATGCGTTTTACTGAATCGTGCATTTCATCGAGTGTGGCCTGAAAACCAGCATCATCCTCGCCTTTTTCACGAGCAACGGCGGCAGCATTCAGCTTGCGAATGAGCTCGATGATGTTGTCGCCCTCTTCCCTGAGATCGATATAACGCCTCTCATTGGGAAATACCTTGCTGGACAAGCCCCAAACTCCTGCCTCCATCAGCAAGACACCGATCAGTGCCAAAGGCAGCTGCTGCTGAATATCCAGTGACGAGCTAAGCAGCACCGCCGTGAAGATGATCCCGATTCCAAGCCCGGTGAGACCTACATCAATGCTACGTCGAATATTTCGTCTCACAACAATCTCCTGTTCCTTTAACTGCAGCACTAACTGCAGCACTTCTGGTTATGACATTCTTTAGTGAGCGCTATTCTCTTTATAATAGGCAAGGATGTAAATCCCATTGAAGAAAGGCTAGGGATTAACGCGCAAACTCAAGGCCGCAGTATACAGCATAGTTCTATCGCGATCTCGCACCGCCCAATCCAGTAGTGTATTCATATCCTCTGCCACTTGACCTATGAATAGGGGTCGCCCGTTAACGACCACTCGAACCTCTTCCGAAAAATCTATTTGTTCCGGATTGAGCAGCAGAGTGAAGGCATCGACGGATTCTGCCGTGACAGTAAAACTGTTTCCCTCCTGCGTTATGCTCATGAGACCTGGCTGCCCTTCGATCGCAAGCTCTTCGATTCGCATCCACAGATTACGGTTATAGCGATCGCTACGATCTGTAACCCAACGTAGTTCTGTGGGAAATGGATCGCGCGGATTATCCAATTTAAACTGCTCTATCATTGGCTGCTCTTCGGGCAGCCAGTTGGTGTTGTGACCACCGCCTTCGATAGCTCTGAACACATGCTCTATATTTGCTTCTTGTAGGATATTGATGAACGGCTCGATAGATGAAACAGGATAGAGCGGATCGTTCTCGCCATTTACGATGTAAAGCGGCCGGCTCATCAGATTTTCGAAGTAAAGTTTATAACCGGGGCCGCTTTGTGGATTTCTTAGCACGCCGGGGTGCCCTATATAGGGTAGGAATGCCGCCCATTCAGTAGATTGCTTGAAGGCAAAGAAGTAGGCACCGGTGCCACCATCGGAGACGCCGGTCAGCGTTACCCGATTGTCATCTATATTATAAGTTTGCTTTAACTCTCTTAGTATTAAAGGCAGATTGTCGGCCTGATTTTCGTACCACCAGAATGCTGTATTCCACGCTGCTGGCACGACGACTATACGATCCTCCTGCTTGAGTGAATCATACCCGCGTCGCCACCATTCACCCCCAGGGCCCCATTGGGGACGACTCACTCCGCCGTGCAACATAAACTCCACAGGGTAGCTGCGCGTTGAATCATAGGTCTCGGGGATTAGATAGACGAAAGGATAGCGCGTGCCGTCCACACCGATACGCACGCTCTCCTGCTGTCCAACTGCTGCGCTCTGGGCATACGCCGGGCCTGTCTTGAGCCATCGATAGAGCTCTGAGATAGTCGACGCCGCTGCGATCAATTCGCTCTTACTACTTTCTATTGCCGCCTCGCTATTTGCCGTCCAGAAAGGTATTGACGAGCTGCGCACTATCAATTTCCTCGGCGGCATTAGAGTAGGTCTGCCCTAACAACAGAGTTAGCAAGCAAACACCGAGCTTCCAGTCTATCTTCAATTTACAGTTCTCCACCTAGTTCGGTGTATAGCGCACGCAGAAATCGATCCGGATCACCGTATTGCGCATTATAGGCTGCGGTAGGGTCGGCGGCAGCGACTTGAGCATAGGAGAGATTCCGTTCCAACATTTCTTCAACCTGCCCCGATACATCCAGGACCATGTCGCGAAAGCCAATGACATCCGCTCGACTCGAAACCACACCGTGACCGGGAAGTATTTTGGTATTGGGCCCGGCAACACCGACCAGCCTGCCAAGCGCCTCGAGTGTTCCCTTTAATGTGCCACCGTTGTTGGTATCTATAACCGGGAAGGCGGTGGTTCGAAAAACATCGCCAGTATGCACTACGTCAGAGTCTTTAAAATGCACAAAGGTATCGCCATCGGTATGGGCTGGCGGTACTGGGAAGGCATAGACTTCTTCGCCATTTAGATGAATGGTAATGGCTTCGCTATAGGTGAGCACGGGCAACGCCGCTTCTGGTGCTTGCTGAGAAAGCCGCACTCGCACCTCATCTCTGGCAAGAATCAGCACGCCCATATTGCCTAGGTTCTCGTTACCCCCTGTGTGGTCGCCATGGACATGGGTATTGATCAGAAAACGAATCTGCCCATCGTTCAGGCTGCGAATAGCTGCGACAATCTTCTCGGTAAGGGGTGCGAACTGATCATCTATCATGACGATACCATCCTCGCCGATAGACAGGCCGATATTGCCACCACGGCCCTCTAAATAGTACACACTCCCTGCCACATGGTGTGGAATTATTTCAACGTTACTAAAGTCTTGCTGCGCGAATAAGGGGCTACTCAGCAGCAGACAGGAAAGGGATAACACTAGAGATTGCAGGCGTACGGTATCGACACATGGAGAGACTCCTGGCCCGGGGGGCATAGATTAGCTTGGCATTATTGAACGCCGTAGGAACTAATAGTAGGAGAATAAGAGTCTACTGGCGGAATGTCCAATGACACGCTACCCGCTGCGGCCTTATTTCGATTCGGCCCTAACTAGTTTAAAGTAAACACTTCTCGAGGTGCTAACTGGGCTCATGGCGTGGTTTAGCCCAAAGCTGCGTATAAGACAGAGACTTTAGGGGCTCAGGCCCCCAGATAAGCGGGATCCCATGACAGGAAATGCAGGAATCTTACGGAGACTGAGCCGCAGAGCCAGCTTTTTCTCAGCTATCGCGACAATAACCTGCCTCGCTCTCAGTGTGCCTGCTATAGGCCAGGACAGCCTCCAACAGCTAGACCTGGATCTACCCCTGCGCCTGGACTTCTCTGGCTCCTGGGAGAAGGATTTCCGCCGCAGCGACAACTGGGAAGATGAGCTATCGCGCACCTTGCGTATTCGCCAGGAATCAGCTGCACGGCAACAGTCTTCGCCGGGCTCTTCAAGAATCCGTGCAACACCGCCGATATCGGTTGGCAATATCAATCTACCGCGGACCCGCAGACGCGGCGCAAGCATTGTCGACCTTGCCAGACTGGCCGAATACATCAGCCGACAGAACACCATCGAGATCAAACAGACTCGGAACGAGATAATAATCGAACGCAGTGGTGAGGCAGCCTTGGTCTGCGGAGTGGAGTACGATCTGCAACGGACCTTCGCTAACGAGCACGGTGTGGAGGTTTGTGGCTGGGATGGACAGCAGCTGGTTTTTCAAATCATGCTGCCGGATGATCTAATTATTATGCACCGCTTCACCGTGTCTTCGAACCAGCAGGTTCTTAACCTGCTGACCAGCATTTACAGCAAGGGTGGGGAACCCTTCAATCTCATTCAGGCCTTCACCAAATACGAGACGCCTCGGGATGAATTCAATTGCATTCAGACTCTAAGCCGCGGCCAGGTTTGTAATCAGTCTGGCGCCGACCTCTCTGGGGTGTTAGACAACTGATGCGATATAGCGAAGGCACATCTTCGAATTGGCTCATGTGTGTGGCAACGTCATTATTACTCGCCGGCTGCGCACAAACTATTCCCGAACCCATAGAGCGCCCCCTCGATCTAGTTGGCGATGTTCCCCTTAACAGAGCCACCCAGACTCCAGCCGATTACGCGCTTTTAGAAGTAGGGGTTGAAATTTTTACAGCGCCGCAAAAGGAATCTGAAGACTACGAAATTGGCGACTGGGTGTTCGATGAAATAATTCAGAAGGAGACTCAGTTCCTACCCCATCTCTTAAAGAACACCCTGATCGATTCCAATCAGTGGGGTGCCGTGCGTGTGATTCCAGAGAGCGATCCTTCCCTGGATCTCTTCATCCGCGGAGAGATCATTCAATCCAATGGGAAGACGCTGGAATTACAAATACAGGCTTTCGACAGTAGCGGACGCGAATGGCTCAACCGCGTCTATGCGGACCAGAGTATTCAGGAAGAATATCCGGAATCCACACGCTTCACTCTGGACGATACATTCGATGCCGCAAACTTCGTAGAACCTTTTCAAGATATTTATAATCGCCTTGCCAATGACCTCGTTGAAGTTCGCTCTAACCTAGGGGAGCAGGTGCTCACCGAATTGAACCTCGTTACCGACATGCTGTATGCGAAGGACCTATCACCGGATACCTTCGCAGCATCTTTGCAAGAAACCGAAGATGGTCTATTAAGGATTGATAGGCTACCTTCTCTGGATGACCCGATGATCGCAAGAGTTGCCGATATGAAATATCGCCATCACCTGTTTATAGATACCGTCGATGAGTACTATCAGACTCTCTATGACGACATCCAACCGGCCTACGTCCTGTGGCGGCGCTACTCTATAGACCAACTTACTGAAGAGGAAACATCTCGAGAAGAAGCAGGCAGCAGCGACTATGGCAATTCCAGTGGTTTTCTGTCACTAAGCCAACGCTACGACCGATTCAAATGGAGCAAAATATTTGAGCGAGAGTTTACAGATTTGGCGTCGGGTTTTAATAACGAATTAGCCCCTGCTTTCTTAGAGTTAAATTCGCAGGTACACGGACTGACCGGCACCATGGAGCAACAATACCGCGAATGGCGCGGCATACTGCGCAGATTGTTTGAATTAGAAAACAGTGACAGCGCGACAGATTCGTCAAACTAGAAGCCAGCTAGAGGCTTACTAACATAGCCCAGCAGATTAAGGCCACCACAATCGGCACTACCATCAGAAATACTAGATGTCTTACGTGGATCATTTTTTTCTCCTCTCTTACTCTTCTTACTAAGCCCACTATACGCCTAATATTACAGCCGGTGTGTCGCTGCGACACTATGACGCGGCCCCTCTAACCCCAGGGTTTTTAGGTGCAGCCTCTTTAAACCTGGGTTGATCTAGGCGTATACTCATTTCAAAATTAGAAAAGGTACTAACCATGAGTGAAGAGCAAGCACTTTCCGAGAAGGGCAGTAAAATACGTAATATCCTGATTGCCGCTAGCGGCACTTTGTTGGTGGCTTTTGTCGCCGGCTTTCTTATCTACTCCTCAGTTTGTCCCTGTGATCGCACCCCTGGAGGCTTTTTGTTTGGAGAGAGCGTTGACGAACCGGTTAATGACTGGTCGTTTGCAAATGAGGTACCTCTATGTCAGCTACAAATTTGGGCGGGAGTGAGGCCTCATGCCATTAATCTCAACTGCATGTCGACGCCACAGGGTGAGCTCTATCTGAGCTGCTCGGTTTGCACGACCAAATACTGGGCTGGAAAGGTTGGTGAAAACGAGAACGGCGTGATGCGCCTGAACGGCGTTGTCTATCCTGTTGTTCTGAACCGCGAAACGGACCCTGTTGCCATGGATCGTGCCTGGAGTGCCCGCATATCGAAACTACAAACCCATGGTGGAGGAGCCTACAATCCGGTTCCCGATGAGGATGCACAGCGACCCGATCATTGGTGGACTTTCCGGGTAGTCTCTTCAGGCTAGAGCGATTCTGCTGCAATGGCTAAAAAAAAGGCGATGCTGATGCATCGCCTTTTTTTGGGTCTACTTACCAGGAAGAGACAGTGTCAGTTCTCGGTAGCGGTAGCCGAAGCCAGCGCTATGCCAGATTATTCTCGAACAGATTCAACAGTCGGCTCCACGCGCGCTCGGCCTGCGCCTCGTGATACACCTGCGAGTCTGGCGGGCACCAGCCGTGCAGTGTCCCCTCGTAGACTTCAATCTCTGCCGAAAGGCCAGCAGCGGCATAGGCTTCCCGCAGGGTGTTCTTTGCGTCCGGTGTACTCTCATCATCGTTAGCAGCCACGCAATGCAGCATCGCCGATTGTGTCTGTGGTATAAGCAGATGGGGGCTATTGTCGGCATCGGTTGCAAGCCCGCCACCGTGGAAGGTGCCCCCCGCGCCCAGACGACTCGGTACGGCGGCGACTGTGCGCATAACCATAGGCCCGCCCATGCAATAGCCCGTAGTTCCGATTCTGCGATTTGTGTCTGTCGCAGACTGCTGATCCAGCCAACTTACCATCGCTCGAGCGTCGGTGAAATGCGTCTCGGCATTCAGGTTGCGAGCCATAGGCAATACGATCTCTCGCGTTTCCGGCTGACCAAAGCTCGCGCCCTCGCCGACTACCGGTGATTTAGCATCTCTATAAAAGGGGTTCACTACCAGAACTGTGTATCCGGATTCAGCGAGGCGCTTGCCCATCATGCGAAAGGCGGGTCTCAGGCCAAGTATGTCGGGCCATACAATGACGGCGGCATGACTGCCACTCGATGGATGGACGAAATAACAATCGGCGACACCATCGGGAGTCGTAATGTTTACATCTGATTCTGTTACAGACTGCGCGTTTGCTACCGGTGGCAGCAACATAGCCAGCCCCGCAGTGGCGGTCAGCTTGTTAAACTTGCGCCGACTAAGCTCCCCATTGCTGGATATAAATTCGTCTGCGTCTTTTTGAGTATCTAGATCACACATGTCGTTCTCCTCGAGCGTTCTGTGTTTTAACCACTTTTGTTTTATTCTCGACTACTTTTTTGATTTATTCGGTACTACCTGCACTAAGGAGTATGAGAGTATTTGGCTCAGGCAGAAAACTCAATAGAATTCTCTACAATCCACCATTGGCGGCCTATGACGACATTCCTGAACAGACGGCAACTCCTGCAACTGAGCCTTGCGGGTTTCGGTATGGCAGGATTACATCGATTCAGCTATGGCCAGCAGACAGTCGTTCGCACCGTAGCTGGAACCGGCGTTCCCGGCTTCGAAGAAACAGCTGCAGCTGGCGCGCTTGCTCCCGCCACCCCTGTGAATAACCCCTATGGCGTCGTAGTTGGGCCCGATTCGGCCCTGTACTTCTGCGAGGTAGACAGCGGCAGAACACGCCGCCTCGACCTGAATACGCACATGCTGAGAACGGTGGCAGGCAATGGCGAGAAAGCCTATAGCGGCGATGGTGGGCTGGCCAGCGATGCCTCCTTCTCGGCCCCTCACGAGATCCGTTTCGACGCGCAGGGAAATCTCTACATTGTGAGTCGGGATTCACACACAGTGCGCCGCGTAGACCGCGCTAGCGGCAGAGTTAGCACGCTAGCAGGAACGGGGGAAGCCGGCTTTTCCGGCGACGGCGGGCCTGCGCAGTTGGCGCAGCTGCGACAGCCTCATAGCATTGCATTCGATGCCAGGGGCGACTTACTCATCTGCGACATAGGCAATAGCCGCCTAAGGCGTGTGGATATGGCCAGCGGCATCATCAGTACGCTTTCGGGAACTGGCGAAAGAACCGTGACACCGGATTCCGCGCCGATAACGGGCACGCCGCTACTGGGGCCTCGCTCTATCGATACGGATGCCGCGGGCAATGCCTATCTTGTTCTGCGGGAAGGCAATGCCGTCTTTCGCTTGGACATAGCAGCGAATCGTCTGCAACGCATAGCTGGCACCGGGGAGCGGGGATATCAGGGTGATGGCGGCGCAGCAGTCGACGCTACCTTTAACGGCCCCAAGGGCATCGCCTATTCCCAATCCGATCACAGTTTGTACATAGTCGATACCGAGAACCATGTTATTCGCCGCATGTCACTGACCACAGGCGTTATCGATACGGTATTAGGCAACGGCGAGCGTGGCGATGGCCCCGATGGCGATCCACTAACTTGCAGCCTGAATAGGCCCCATGGCGTTTTCGCCCACGAGGGTTTGCTTTACGTAACCGATAGCGAGAGCCATCGGGTGCGGGAAGTGTCCGGGTTGTTTGATTAGCGCTAGTTGATGCGAGCAGGCTCTTGGAAATTTTCCCGTGCTGCCCTGGTGCCTGGCTGCTTAGGCTATGAAATAATTAGCAAAGATGCATTGCAGATAAGACTGGAAATGGGCAATGATGATAGGTGCAATGTAACCGCAACATTCGACTTTCCACTGTGCATAAAGTGTATGTTTGGGTAGCTCGATAAATCAGGTTCAGAAATATTTAGACGCAACAACAGACGGATTCCCTATGAATGAAGAAAAGGTAAAGCAGCTCCTGAAAGAGCTCTTAGTTGAGATCAAGCAGGGCGAGACGCACGATGAAGAATTACTGGCTTCAGCGCAGCAATTGGAGTTAGACATCGATGCCTTGTTGAATCCCGAAGTGGATACTTCAGACAATACGGTTATGGATGATGTAGTAGCCCTGGAAGCGAGATTCGCAGCCAACTATCCTGTCGCCGAAAAGATTGTGCGCGAACTGGTGGATAGCCTGAGCCGCATCGGTATTTAGAATCTGAGTTTCTTACATTGAGTTACTTGAATGAAGTCACTTATATTTAAGTCACTTGCATTTAAGTCACTTACATTTAAGTCACTTACATTTAAATCACTTTATAAAAGTCTCTTGTCAAAACATTGATACTAAGCAAACGCAATTTATAGAAATCACCCCGACAAAATCCTTCAAGTTAGCTGTTGGGTAGTTGTTTGCGAACAATCAGGGCCGCAAGGCCCGTGAGCAAATAGCTACCCAGCAGCTAACGGCAGGTCTGCTTAAGCTACACGCCCGCCCAGGGCAAGGGACCGCTCCTAATTAACCGGGTGCAGCTCCAGGGGAATAGATCCGTCTCGACTACCCAGCACGATGGCGAAGAAGCTGTCGCCCCAGGTGTACTTCTCCTGCATCATCGCATTGATCTTTTCCGACTTCTCGGGACGCTGCTGTACCGTATAGTTAGTCGTAGTATCGCCTCTGCGGACTTGAATCTCCCCGTTCTGCAAAATTCGGCTAAACCAACCGGAGCCATCGGCTCCTACTCGAAGATACTGAAAGCCTTCATCGTCCATCACCCACAGTCTCGTGGTCTGCGGTTCGCCAGCTTCGTCAGTAGTAGTCAGCTCAACCACCTCGACCCGCTCTGAGGCCAGTGTCTGCAGTACGAGAAAGGCAAGTGCCAATCCCACCGGAACGCCTATAGCCCAAAGTAGATATTTCATGTTCTTTCTCCCTGTACGAGGTCATCGCAGCCTGCATTTTCAAATTACTTTAACATTAAACTATTTAGTATTAAATAGTTTAATGTTGAAAGGATTAGAACTACAATTGCAGCGTTAACCCAAATAGGACTCAACGTGGCAAACGATAAACCAATCACTGCAGATGCATCTGCCCTGTTCGTCTATTTCAATGAAATCGGCATCATTGCACAACTGAGCAGCGCGCAGTTCCAGCGAAACCTGCCAGATGGCCTGAGTCATTCGCAATTTAGCGTGCTGAACTGGTTCAGCCGAGTAGACTCTCAGGCGAGTCCTGGCCGATTAGCTACCGCCTTTCAAGTAACCGCCGGAGCTATGACCAACACCCTGAAGAAGCTTGAATCAAAGGGCTTGGTAAAGATAGAACCCGATGAACTAAGTGGCCGCAAGAAGAAGGTTACTGTTACCCTAAAGGGTGAAGAGCTGCACAAACAGGCTATTGCTGCATCTGCGCCGATGTTTCATGAGTTTGCCGAAAGATTCCCGGCGGAAGACATCGCGGAGCAGATCGCAGAGCTGAGAAAGATGAGAGAATACCTGGACGAACGCCGCTACCGCTAGAAGAGCCAGGGGCTAGAAGGGCCAGGTGCTAGAAGTGCAATACAGACAAAAAAATGGCCGCCTCAACCCTTTTAGGATCACTGGCGGCCTACAGAGCATCGGTTTTTTGGGAGAGACCGATGCGGGATAGCATGAAGAATCACGCCTCGGGAGCACTTAAGCTGCAGGAGGCACTGATACTGACCCTTATTACGGCAGGCCTAGGCGTTCAGATCACAATTTTTTAAAAATCTAGTATCACCCCTATTTTATCCCCGCTAATTATCTGGAGTAGCACGTGAAAAAAATACTGAAATGGACTGGCATCGGCGTAGCCCTGCTTCTGGTCAGCACCGCCGTGCTATTGGGCAGTATGAGGTTCCATGATGGTCCCCTGGAAATACTCTCGGGGGGTCCATTCAAGACCGGCACACCCACCCCTGCCCCTGCTGACTGGAGTTTTCTAAAAGACCGCGCCACCATCGAATTTCAAACGATGGAGCCAGCCCAGTCACGTACCGTTTGGCTCGCTACCCAGGAGCGGCGTCTTTTCGTTGTGAGCGGCTATATGACAACCAATTACGGGGCCATCTGGAAACAATGGCCACATTACCTGGAGGCTGACGATAGAGTCATACTGCGTATCGACGGCAATCTCTACGAGCAAAGATTGCAGCGCATAATGAGTGATCCGGCGGTGATACCGGTGCTTAACGAATTCAGCCGCAAGTACGGCGACGGCGAGGCTGCCAGCGATGATGCCGTAGCAAGCGGCTACACCTGGATGTATGAGGTCGTGGACCGCTAGGGCATTCGCTCAAGGTGTGTTTATTGCAATAGAGAAGGTTCAGAAGCAGGAAGTGTTAGATGAGTTTGATTCGCGTATTTACCGTAGGTGGCACCATCGACAAGATCTACTTCGACGCAAAAAGCAGCTACGAGGTAGGGCCACCCAATATCACCGAGGTCCTCTCGGGACTGAGCCTCAACCTGGACTATGAGGTCGTGTCGTTGATGCAGAAGGACAGCCTCGAGATGACCGATGCCGATAGAGAAACCGTAAGACAGGCCGTAACTGCGGCCCCAGAGAATGAAATCGTGATCACACACGGCACAGATACCATGGTAGATACGGCCCGCGTGCTCGACACTATCCCTAACAAAACGATCGTTCTGACCGGCGCGCTCAGCCCCGCACTGTTTAAAAATTCCGATGCGATGTTCAACATCGGCGCCGCCTTGACCGCTGCACAGATTAAGGACGCTGGCGTTTACATCGCCATGAACGGTGTAATTTTTGACTACGACAAGGTGAGAAAAGATGTTGAGAACAACCGATTCGTGGCACTATGAAAACCACGTAACGGCTAACTAAATTCTACCGGAGCTGAACCGATGCCAACGATACCGCCACTGCAAAAGTTACTCGCCCTGTGCACACTCTCATTGTTACTCGCCGGCTGCGATCAAGCCGAAGTTAGTGTGCCGGCTCCCGAGCTCAGTTTCGCAGAATCCTTCCAGACACAGCTTATACAGGCACAGCCTGGTGATGTCATCGAGGTGCCTGCTGGCGTCCATGAGTTCACGCGCAGTCTATCCCTAACGGTTCCCGGAGTGACTATTCAGGGTGCCGGTATGGATGCATCGATTCTCTCTTTCAAGAATCAGGCCCAGGGTGCCGAGGGACTCCTCGTAAGCGCGGATGATTTCATCATTCAGGATATAGCCATAGAAGACACCGTAGGTGATGCGCTAAAGATTAACGAGAGTACCAATGTAACCATTCGCCGCGTACGTACCGAATGGACCCGTGGCGCCAATACCGAGAATGGTGCCTACGGCATCTATCCTGTGCAGACACGGAACGTACTCATCGAGGGCTCTGTCGCCATAGGCGCCTCCGATGCGGGTATCTACGTAGGTCAATCCAGCCAGATCATAGTAAGAAATTCCCGCGCCGAATTTAATGTCGCGGGCATAGAGATAGAGAACTCTACCTTTGCCGATGTGTACGACAACGTTGCAACGAATAACACCGGCGGCATCCTCGTCTTCGACTTACCGAATCTCCCCGTGCAAGGCGGTCAGGCAACTCGCGTATTCAATAATGAAATCTATGGAAACAATACTGAGAACTTCGCTCCGGAAGGCAATATTGTCGGTAACGTTCCACCCGGTACCGGCTTACTCGTATTGGCGAACGACAATATCGAAGTATTCGACAACCGATTCCGCGACAATAAAAGTGTCAACATTATGATCTATAGCTTCGCTCTTGGTGGGCGCACGGTAAAAGACCCAAACTACGATCCCTACCCCGAGCAAATCTACATTCACGACAATGAGTATATTGGCGGTGGCACCGTACCCGGTCACGCCGCACTGAAGGCCTGGCATGCCGTCAGCGGACTGGATTCTCCTAATGTTGTTTGGGGTGGCTTGGTGAAGCCAGGTGGTAGTGCTGAAAATATTATTTGTCTGGGAGAAAGTGGCCTTACAAGTTTTATGGATCTGAAGGGTGGACTAGACCCCAATGACGTCTCTTATGATACGGCGCCGCACAGCTGCAGCCTACCCAGACTGTCACAGATTTCCTTCGATTTACCAGGGGACGATTAGGCTAGACTCTAGTGGAAACCACAGACCCATTTGCGTTTATGAGCGTGGTGAGAGATTCAATCAATAAAAAAGCAGACTTCAGTGAAGCCTGCTTTTTTTTGTGACTGACTTTTAGGAACCAGGCTATTCGAATACGGCGCCATTGCCCTGAGCGATATCCATATAAATTCGCTTGAACCCTTCTAGCAGATAACCTTCACTGATAAGTGTATCGGTGGCCGCCTCGTACTGGCTCAAGTAATCATCGAAGGACGAGTATAGGCTGGATATTGCACTGCGCGGATCCCGCGCCTGTGCAGCTGCGGTGCTGTTTGCCGGCAGTGGAATATATCCGCCAGACAGTCTGGCCAATGATTTCTCTGCGCCGGTACTAGGGGCACGAAGATTCCAGGGCACGAAGGTCGCTAAGGGAACTTGCGTCAGGGGTGGCAGTACCGTCGATGTGGCAGAATCGTTATTGTCGGCATTTACCGCTGGAACGAGGGCGTTGTAGTGCATATCGCTTGTTTGCGGGTGCCGGTCTATTATCCGCTCTTCCAGCCAGCGATCACCATAGTTGGCGAAGCTGGGTGTATAGTTTGCATCGGGATGATTTATGCCCTGCAACGGATTCCATGCCGCGTTATTGATGCCACTGCCTGTGTGTGAAGGAACCAGGCTGCCATCGGTAATTCGAGGATAACGCGAGGCAGGTGGATCCTCGCCATTGGCTACCCAGTCATACATCGCCACTAGCAGTGAATCGGCGATAGGCGACCACATGTTCGGGTTCCGTGGCAACTGCCCGGAAGTCGGAGCTCGCGGCACCCCATCCCCGGAGCCATGTTGTGAGCCGCCTATGGAATAGAAGCGCACCTCTTCGGGAAGCACTGCATCTTCGGTGCCCTGTGGATTGGTATGTGGCAATGAACCACCACGAACCCAATATTCATTAGAGGTTTGAATATGCATTATCTTCGGGACGGTGTTACTGGCACGTGCCTTCCCCAGAATACTATCGGTACGCCCACTGATAGGGATCGGTGCTCTCGCCATAGGTGAAGGGGAACAGATCGTTGGGGTAGAGGTGATTCGAATGTTGACCATTGGTTCGCGTGGGCATAGCAAAGCGATTGTTAAACATACCGTAACCACTGCCTGCGATTACCGGAATAACGCCATCGAACACTTTGCGGCCATAGAGGTCTTCGTTGAACCCGTCGTACACAAACTGTCGGAGCAGACGCCCACTCTGAGAGTTGCCCCATGCAACGGTATTGTCGATCTCCGGCAAGTTCAGTGCGGCCAAGTGTCCTGCCCCGCCGTCGCCGTGACGCATTGATGAGACCATGTCGCGAATTGCAGCCATACCGGCTCCGGCCAGAACGGGATTCTGCGCCTCGTAGATAAGCTCATAGAGTCTTCCCGGCTGAAAGCCGCCAGTCATGGTGAGGTTCACTACTGGCTGGTTGCTGTCGCTTTCCGCGTATGACCTCTAACTGAAATTGAGAGCGCTCAACCGGAATTCGAGGGTCATTTTGATACAGTCGCTGAGTCAGGCTCGCATCACGCAAGCCCGCCGCGGTTGGTTCGTAGGCGAGATGACCACCTCCGGCGATATTCACTGTATCCGCAGCCGCTCCGACGCTCACCTCGTAACGTACCTGCCCGGTAATAGCCTGCTGCCCAGGCACCGAACCCACTATGGGTGCGTGTAGCCGCAGTCGCTCTGCACGGGGAGACAATTCGTTAATCCATCCGGTTGCCAGGTAAGTGAAGCCCATTGCGCTGAGAGGATGTTGCAATGATTGCTCCGGTGGGAACACACTCCCCCCACGATTGTTAACGTTGTAGAGCAAGCCACCATTGGCAATCGAGTCTGAAGGAACCAAGACGCGAAAATCGGCGGAATATTCAACCAGACCCTCGTCGTTGACGGGAGCATACTCGATGTCGGTGATGGCGGTATTCGCCTCATCATTCGGATCGAGGGAAAAATACACGACTCCTGTAATCGACTCGTAGCTGAAATTTACACCGGCATCGGACAATGATTCTCGATTGCTAATCTCAACGCGCTCGATTTCTGCCAGTGAAGGAACCGAAGCGAGTAGCAGCGAGGCTGCGATAAAGAATGTTCTATATAGTTTCATGGCAATATCCACCTTCTCTTATTATTTTAGTAAACGCCTTATTGGATGAACTAGGTGAAAATACGGTAATAGAGAGTTTTTATCATTTTTTTGGGTGAGTCAACGACTAGAAGCGCAATCTAATCTGAATCTACCAATGCGGCTCTCTTATTAATGCGATGCTGCTGAAAAACCGGCATCAGGGCGGTGAGGACGGAACCTACGACAAGAAGAAATGCCCCGAACAGAGAGAGCATACTGAGCCGGTCTGAGAAGGCATAGTCCGGCTGAAAGAAGACGACAAGCTTTAGAGAGCCTATTGTAAAGAGAGGTGCTAGAGCTAGAACTGCACTAACCTTTGAAGCATCCCAACAATTCAGCGCCTCGGCGAAACATCCATAGGCTACGATGGTATTCACACAACAGAATAACAACAAATAGAATTGCATTTGGGTAAGCTCGAAAAGACTTAGCGGAGAAATAAAGGGCAGCAAGACAACGATTGAGAACATATAGATCATAAACAGAATCTGAACCGAGGAAAACTTTACCAGGAGCTGTTTCTGCAGCAGCGCATACACTGTCCAGGTGATTGCGGCAAAGATAACAACGATTACGCCAATCGTTTCTCTATTCTCTAAGGTTAGTCAACTCGCTCAGTCTATCGTTAAAGAAAAGTAAAAGCCCCAACATGATCAAGACTGTACCAATCTTCTGCAGAGCGAAGAAAGGTTCTCTGTAAACGAAGACGCCACCTAGAATCAGAAACAAGGTTGTAAGTTGAATAACTGCTTCACTTGTTTCTCCGTTTACGAAATTCAAACTGTAGGAGAAAAGGAAGTAGTTGATTACCAGGCCAGTCGCCGCTAGCACCAGAAACCATTTTGTCTGCGTGTTTTGTGTGAAGAGACTAGGCAAATTTCTGCGCATTCCCAGCCAGACTAACAAAACGATGCCGGCAACGAAGAATCGATACCAGACGATGGTGATCGCATCCATCCCTGCGAGTAACTCTTTTAATGCAATGGGTAATACACCCCATAGCATGGCGGCAACCAGGGAAAGGAAGAAACCGGCAGCGTGCCTTATTGTCGGGTTGTGCATGAAGGAAACCACGAATCGCACCCTGTTCGCACGAGATGCGCGAAAGGCTGCAGAAATATTTATCACTGGAAGTTACTACGACAGGCTAAATCTAACTTCTTACTCTCAAAGTTTCGAAACCTAGCTACTCGCTAATTTCCTGGATTTCGATAATAGACTACATTTTGAGAACTACTGCCGATGCCAATTATATCCTTGAATCCATCAGCATTAATATCTCCGATTGCAAGTCCAGATACCGCAATACCCCCGGCATCCAGGACGCTGCGCTGCCATTTCTGTTCATTTTCATCGAAATAAAATATGGATAACTGAAAGGGTTCCGAACGACCGCCCGCTACGATTTCATCGTTGCCATCATTGTCCAAATCTACGATCTGCAGCGCATGACCGCTGGACAGATCATCGACAATCACCTCTCGATTCCAAAGAGCATTTCTATTATTGCCAGCTGTGTACACCACGACTTCATTGCCATGCCAGGGTTCAATAGTTGCAAGAAAACGCCTGTCCACTATATTTGAGGAAGCTATATCGACCATACCGATTCCTATCTCACTAGAACCAATGGCGGGCCGCTCTTTCTCTTGATTACCCATTGCCAAATATTGTTTGGCTACTGCCTGCCCTCTGCTAGCTAGTTGAATGAGATGCACGCCATAGAAGCTGGCGGTCAGAATATCGTCGCGGCCATCATCATTCCAATCTGCGATGCTCAGACCATGTGACATCTGCAGTGACTGGTCTAGGACTACACTGGGCCATGATCCTTTCTTCGGATCCTGTGGTATCTGATAGGCTCTAAGAGAAACATTGACACTATAGTCCGGTGCGCTGGCTCCGACACCTATAATCGGGAGGCTAAGCAGTTCGTCTATTCCATCTCCATTGATATCGCCCCACTTAACTCGATGCGTTGTAGGAACCTGACCTATGGAGTGCATCTGCCACTGCTGGCTCTGGGTTGGGTTACCCGGATTCTCCAACCAATGCATCAAGCCACCCGCGGTGGAATTACCAAGACTAAACCCACTAGCCAGAACCAGATCGACATCACCATCGCCATCTATGTCATTGGGCGCCGCATCGATATTGGCGGCGGTAACTGTGCTGATACTGTATTTTTCCCAGCCAGGATTTTTGTACCAGACAAACTGCGCAGGATTGATGGAAAGCGCAACAACGTCTAGCAGGGAATCCCCGTCAATGTCGGCCAGCTCTACTCCATAGCCCCCCGGGAAATTCTCATCAAGCGATATTCTTTCAAAATTGAAGAGGCCGCGCTGCGCGTCTACTCCCTGACAACTTGTGAGGACGCAACACAGGAGAGCAGCCATCTTAAGCCTGGCTGTATATTGCTGCTTTTTTAGTAGATGCATAGAGTGAGTCTCTCGAATCAGAGCGAAGCCAAAATTGTAACTGGAAAACTTAATGCTATTGGCGCTGCAAAGCAATCACTAATGCAGGATAGAATGTGGAGTCAGGATAGTTGTATGTGTCGAGAGAAACGCGTACTCAGAAATTCCATCTGGTCGGCAAGTACGTTGTGATTGGACAGATAGAGGAACTCATACTGATTCGGCACGAATGGTATGGCCAGAAGCTCCATATTTGCTTGTTCTGGCGAACGGTCGGCTTTTCGATTATTACAACGTCGACAGGATGTAACGACATTGGTCCATACATCGATGCCTCCCCTGGAGAGTGGCTGAACATGATCTCGAGAGAGATCGTTAACAGCAAATTGGCCACCACAGTAGAGACAGATATTTTTGTCACGACGAAATAGAAATTTGTTTTCCAGGGGTGGGTTGAACCCTTCTGCGTGAACCTTTCCTGCACAGGCCACGATGCTAGGCAGACGCAAGACGGATTGCTTGCCGCTACGATTATAGCCCCCTCGCATCTCGAAGACGGTATTTCCCAATGACCAGACGACCAGGTCTTTAACCAAAAGAGTTGCAGTCTCTTCTCTGCTAAGCCAACTTACCGGGATACCCGCTTTGTTTAACCTTAAAATCTTAGCATTCACGTAGATTCACCCTACGATAATCAACCAAAACTAGGAACACGAACTGGAACAGAAAACAACAATAATACGTCTACGCTTAATTATATCGGCGTATTGGCAACACACTAAAACTTTGGAATCGAGAGTGCAAGCGTGTCATCGATTGCAGTGTCAGATCGACGCAGTGCTAGGAGGCTTGATTCTTGGCGGCGAGTCGCTGTTTGCGTCGCTCCCAGGCGCCATTGCTAAGCCAGTAGCCTGTCTGTAGGAGCAGTAGCAGAGCTAAGAATAGAGGCAGGGTGCCGTAATCGGCGCCGCCGACCTGAAAATAGAACACGGCTGTGTAGTACCGATCTTCCGTTGGATGATCCGCCGTGACAACGCCTATATAGGTGCCCTCGGCGTCGAACTCATAGCTCGCCGTATAAAAGCCACCGGGCTCGATTCGTGGCGGCTCATAGTAGACGGTTGCTGCCTCGAGGTCGTCGATAGCCAGCACATCGTCGAGAGTCGCATATCTGCCAACCTCATTAATATCACGAATGATACGGAAATCGATGGCCATCTCCGGTAGCAGGCTGTGCAGGTATTCCATGACGAATACAGAGCGTGCGACGTCGGGGATATCTTCACAGAATTCATCCGATTCTCTGGTTTCCGGCTGGAACACGGTGAAGTGTGCCTGCAGGAAATCGATATTGATCACACAGAGGTCGTCCTCGAAGGCGACGCCGCCGTGTGCAGCTGCATTCTGACTCGATAGAAAAGAGACAAACAGAATCAAGATCTTGAGGGTGTAGCGAGATTTGTGGAGACTCATCAAATATTCAATGCCGGCTAGAGTTTGGCGACTCAATAGTCGACCAAAGTAAAAGGTCGACTCAAAAAAGGGAGCTTACCTTACCATGTTTACTTACGCGGCGCTAAACGCAAAGCCGTGCGCCACAGTTAGTTTTGCAAAGCTACCAGGGGATAACATTGCCATCGTAATTGTAAAAGTTCCCGGAGCGTTCAGGGCTGAGCCCTTCGATTACCTTCATCATGCCCGCGACACTGGTCTTGGTATCTATCAAGGCATTCGGCCCACCCATGTCGGTTAGCACCCAGCCGGGATGCAAGACCGCCGCAATGAAGCCCTCTGAAGCCAAGTCTATGGCCAAGCTTTTGACCGCACTATTCAACGCGGTCTTGGAACTACGATAGATATAGGACCCGCCTCCACTATTGTCAGCGATAGACCCCATCTTCGAGGTGAGATACAACATCTTCTTGTCTTTACCCGCACGCAGGTTCGGCATGAGCATCTGACTTAAGATAAGAGGTGCGATGGAATTTACCTGTAGAACCGATGCCCAAACCTGCCCATCGATCTCACCAAATTTGAGGTTCGCTGGACCATAGACGCCAGCATTGTTGATAAAGACATCGACTGCCGTGCCGTCTAGCTCCTGCACAAACTCACGCATCGAATCGGTAGAGGCAACGTCTAACTGCAGAAGCTGCAAGCCATCGAACTTTTCCTGAAGCTCGCGCAAGGCATCTGCGGCGGCAAGGTCTCTGCAGGTCGCTATTACTCGATCTCCCCGTTGCAGAAACTGCTTGGTGAATTCCAGTCCGATTCCGCGGTTAGTTCCGGTAATTAAAATAGTTGCCATCTTTGCTCCACCCACCTGATTTTCGTCAGGCTACAGTGTATCAAATCCCCGGGTGAGCTGAAGTGTTGTCTAGGCTTCTGCTATACTCCAGCGTCCTATTAAATCGTAGTTAAGCAACACAGGGATAGCTATGCACAGCAGGCTCGTGGTCTCCATAACTCTCTTTGCAGTATTCCAAGCTGGAGCCCAGATGGCTCATGCCCAGGACCCAGAGGAAGTTTTGATTATTGGAGTGATCCCTTCTGGGGCAGGCCTCGATAAGTCCAAGATCCCCTTCCCCGTGCAGAACCGCAATGCGTCTGACATAGAGAATGCGAACCCGCTGAATATCTCAGACTTTCTTCGACAAAGCTTCACCAGCGTTTCGCTAAACGATGCGCAGAACAACCCAATGCAACCTGACCTGCAATACCGAGGCTTCACCGCCTCACCCCTGCTTGGCTTGGCACAGGGACTGGCTGTCTATCAGAACGGCGCCCGCATCAATGAGCCGCTTGGCGATGCGGTTAACTGGGACCTACTCCCACAATCCGCGGTGCAAAGCATCACCCTATCCGGAGGAGCAAATCCATTGTTCGGCCTGAACAGTCTTGGAGGCTCGCTGGTAATCGATATGAAAGATGGCTTCAGCTCTGAGGGCACTAACGTTGAAATAAGCTCAGGATCCTTTGGTCGCACGACGGCGAATTTCGAAACAGGCGGTAACAATGGTTCCCTGGCCTACTATGCGAACCTGGAAAGCTTTCAGGAAGATGGCTGGCGCGACCAGTCTGAATCCGATGCATTGAATTTTTATGGCAGTGTGGGCTGGCGCGACCAGTCCACTCAGCTCAATCTTAATTACCAATACGGTCAATCTGAACTAATAGGTAATGGCGCGGCACCTACTGAGTTGCTGGCCCTAGATAGAGAAGCTATTTTCACTGGGCCTGACATTACCGAGAACGACATGCAGATGATTAGCTTCGACTATCAGCATGACGTGAGTAGCGATATTAGTTTCGGTGGAAATTTTTTCTATCGCAAGAATAAGACAAAGTCGTTTAACGGTGACGGTTCGGAATTTGCAGTGTGCAGCCTTGGTGGCATGCCGCAACTGCTGGACGGTATCGAAGGCGACGATCTCGAAGAGCTTGGCCTCGATGACGACGACATCTGTGAGAATCAATTTGCCGATAGTGATGCCCTCGAAGCATTTCTGAATCAAACCGCTGCCATGATGGGATCGGACGACGAATTTAATCTTGAAAATTTTGCAGATGATCTATCGGGTACAGGCGTGCTTTCCGATCAGGGTATAAATAACCTGAGCGACAGAAGCCAGGAAAGTATAGGCGCCGATTTCCAATGGACCGTGAGAGGCAACTTTCTGGGCTACGATTCTCAGATCATTGCAGGGGGTGCCTATTACCGAGGCGAATCGAATTTCGATGCGGTTCTGGAACTTGCCAATCTCGATCCAATTTCCAGACTCACGCGAGGTCTGGGCACCGGCACATTTGTCGATAGCGAGGCTACTTCTATTAATACCGAAACAGAATCCAGTAGTCTCTACATTACAAACACGATGGACTTGAGCTCGACTGTAGCCTTGACGCTATCTACCCGCGGCAATTATACCGACGTTGTACTGCGCGACAGGTCTGGCATGCGGCCCGAACTTAACGGCGACCATAATTTCTCCAGAGTCAATCCATCACTAGGCCTAACCTGGCAGGCGAATGATAGTCATAGCCTGTATGCGTCTTATAGTGAATCTTCCCGCGCACCTACGCCTATAGAGCTTGCCTGTAACGAGGGAGTCTTCGACCTTGCTGTAGCCTTTGCCATCGAAGCCGGGGAAGACCCAGCCGATGTCGATCTGGAGTGTCGCCTGCCGAATGCCTTCCTGGCTGACCCACCACTGGATGACGTGATCGCCAAGAGTTTCGAATTGGGATCACGCGGTTTTCTGGGTGATGTAGGCTATTCTCTGGGGCTGTTTCATACCTTGAATAAGGACGACATCCTGTTTCAGACCACAGGCCGCTCCACTGGCCTTTTCGCCAATGTAGACCAAACGCGAAGGGCGGGCATCGAATCCAGCCTACAGGGACAATGGCAGGCTTTTAGTTGGTTGATGGCCTACAGCTTCATAGAGGCAACTTTTGAAGACAGTTTTCAGGCATTGAGCCCTAACCATGCATTCGCCGACGATGAGGGTGAGATTAGAGTACGCTCCGGCGACCGTATTCCCGGCATTCCGCAGCATCAATTTAAGCTATCCAGCGATTACCAGTTCAGCAGCGGCCTCAGCCTTGGGCTGGACATACTCAGCAATGGTAATCAGGTATTGCGTGGCGATGAATCCAATCAGTTGGACGAAGTTTCCGGCTATACCATGGTGAGCCTGCGCGCGCGGTATAGCGTCAACGAGAAGCTCGAGGTATTCGCGAAGATAGACAACCTCTTCGACAGAGAATACGAGAGTTTTGGCTTACTGGGGGAAGAGCCAGCCGAGTTGGAAGTGCCTATTATTGAGGATCTGACTAATCCTGTATTCCTAGGCGCTGGCGCGCCCAGGGCTGCCTTTCTGGGCCTTCGCTACAACTTCTAGCGCAGGACTCTATCTGTTGCGCAGAAAATCCACTGCCCGATCAGGAAAATCGGTGAACACGCCGTCGACATTCGCGCGAAAATAGTGAATCTCCAGCAGGTCTTCGAAACTATCCGCATAGGCTGGCACCTGCCCCGGATCCAGGCGGTAGGTGTAGGGATGAACTTGCATGCCGGCCGCATGAGCCCTAGCGACGAATTCAGTCACCTGCAGGTTTGTCTTCTGCGAACTTCTGGAAACCACGAGGCCTTTATCCGGGCCAACCCCATCGGCGAAGACCGATAACTTCTCCATGCCGTCTTCTTCGAACATCCAGGGATAAGCGGAAACTCCGCTGATCAATTGCACGAGATTCATTTCGATACCTTCTGCGGGCAGAATCTGCTCATGGATAATCTGTAACTCTTCAAAGCTAAAGGTCTGCAGAAAAATTTTGTCCTGCTTGCTGGTATAGCCATAAGACTTAAGCATCTTCACCACAGCGGTGCTGATATCTTTGCCTGCCTCGCGATGAAACTCGGGCGATTTTATTTCAGGGTAGATTCCTATGTTCTTTCCCGTAGATTTATTTAGCCCCTGAATTAGTTCAATCTCTTCGGACAAGGTTGGCACACTGAAAGTGGATTTTCCCATCGGAAAACGCTCCGTGTAATCCTGCTGCTTCTCGCCATCCTCGATCTCGAAGCCTTCACTGGCCCGCAGCTGCCCAATCTCTGCCAGAGTAAAGTCAATAGCGTAGTATCGACCGTCTTCGCGCACGCGATCGGGAAAGCGTTCGGCGACATCGGTAGTCCTGTCCAGGGTGATATCGTGCAAGACGATAAGCTGATCATCGCTGGTCATCACTACATCTTGCTCGATGTAATCCGCACCCATGGCATAGGCCATGGCTTTCGCCTGCAACGTGTGCTCCGGCAGGTAGCCACTGGCTCCGCGGTGAGCGATAACGACTTTCTGTGCCTGTGCTTGGGCGGATAGTATTGCTGTCATAAGGAGTAGACCGATAGTCTTTGTGAGGTTAAATCTGAAACGAAGAAAATGCATTAGAATTACCTCTGTGCCAGCAAAAAAATATTCCATGGCCTCTAGGCGATGAATGAGAGATCGCAAGCCTAAGCGAAAAACCCTGTCACTTATAGTAGCAAGCGCACCGAGAATACGACAATAGAAAAATTAGTTGCTGCCTATGAGCCTAATCGATAGCGCAGCTTGATCGCTATTGTATCGACAATCCTGTCGTTCCATGACTGCTCAAGCAGAGTCGGAAATGTATCGAAGCTGTCTCTTGGTAGATTGCTCCCCCGAGTATATACAATGAATAGGTCAGATAGTGGAGCGATCTCCCAACGATATCTCGCCTGAAATGTGAGCCGGCTAATAACAAAGTCATCAGGCGTCGAATCTGGATTCGCCACCGGCTGCAGGAAGTCTCGACGATTCGGATTCACCTGCCAGAAACGATCTTCGAAGGCCTTCAGGGCTGTCCACTGTGCAGTGAAGCGTAACTGCTGCTTGGCAGAGATGAAATAGTTTGTCTCAAGCCGCGGTGCCCATTGGTGGGATTCAAAGCTGGTGTAGTTGCCCCCACCACGGTGAACAAGCAACGCTTCTCTGTCGGTATAGTTAAGCGAAATATCGGTAGAGAATCTGTCATTGGCGCGCCACACTATGCCTGCGGAACCCTGAGTTCGAGCCGGCCCTAGCTCATCCTGGTCGAGGTTTAGATTCACGTTATAGGAAATAGCTTCTGCGCGGTTGGTGCTGTAACCGAGATTTGCACCCCATCGCCCTGTTATCCGAAAATCGCCAGTGCCGCGACCCAGTCTGTCGTCAATACGCTCAGGGAAATAGCGAATACTGTAATCGAGTTGGTTGTTGTTTAAGAAGTTGTACCCCCGATTAAAGAATAGCCCCATTCGAACTGGCTGACCCTGTGTGTTCCACTGATTAGTGAAGAATACGCTAGTACTGCGTCCACGCAACCCCGGAACATTCGATTCGGTTTTGGAATAATTATAGTCCATATTCATCTGATCGTTTCGGGTCAGGAAACCAAGATCATTGATATCTAACGTGTCATCTATATAAGTAGAGCGCAGAGTATGCTGCACGCCCCTTCTGGGACGGTAGCTAACATCGGCGAAGCCACCAGCCCCAGTGACGCCTTCTACATCGCTATGCATAAGCTGCGCATCTACCACCCAGCGATTGTCGGCCGAAAAATAGTGTGCATCTATCGCATTCACGGTAGCGTCGATCTCAGGATGTGAAATATTGGTACCCATCCAACCTAGCGCACGACGACCACCCGCTCCGGTATTCTCATATAACACTCTAGCTATGGTGAAGTCTCTTCCCTGTGCCTGCAGGTGAACGCTAGTGCCGTCGTCTAGTTCGCCTCTGATCTCACTATCGTCTTCAGAGGCAAGCAGCGTACCGTAACGCCAACTGCCACTCTGGCCCGTGAACTTAACTGCGCCTAACAGCTCGGTGGGCATACTTAAATCAGTGGGGACAACATCTACATCACTAGGCACATCGTAAATAGCCGCGCCGCCGATACGGCGTGTGTTCAATAGCGAGACAGGGCCTCCTGGCCCTCCGCGCCCCGAGCTCCTCGGTGAGGTGTTAAAAATATCCTGCCCTTCGAGAAAGAAGGACCTTCGTTCAGGGAAAAACACTTCGAAGGCTGTCAGGTTGACCACCACATCGTCGGACTCTACGTTTCCAAAATCTGGATTCAGCGTTGCGGAAAGAAGCGTGTTCGATGTGGGACGCCAGAATATTTCTGAGCCTACCTTGAACTGAGCTTCGTTTCTTACATTATCGACTACGGTCGATGCAAACGGGTAATAGGTTAGTTGTCTGCGTGGCTCGATGTCTCTGAGCTCATATTTTTCGAAGGCAGAGAGATACTGATTTACGGTACGCGGAAGCGCGGGATTAGACCAGGCCTCGCCACCGAGGTGACCCACCTGACGCTCGAAATAAAACCCAATCTGCCTTACGTCATCGACTTGCGGCAGGGGCATCATGGACCAGGGCACGAAGTACTCGACACTCCAGCCATCATCTAATGCCTGGGTGCGCCCATTCCAGGATCCATCCCACTGCATGTTCATTTGCCGCTCTGGAAGCAGAGACGCATCGGTCATGGAATCGCCAAGATTAATGCGCAGAAAATAGCCATACAGTCCGCCGCCGGAGGCATCGATTCCGACTACGAAACCATCGCGATCTAACTGCGTGTCTCGTGAAGTCATGCGCGCCACCAGAGTCTCGGCTGGCTGATAATTTATAGAAGAGATGTAGATGCCCCGCTCTGTATAGAACATACGAACGTGAGTCTCGTAGGGTGTTTCCGCCAGGGTGTCTGGGTTGATAACTCTCATGCCATCGACTACTGGAAGATTTTCCCAGACCGCCTCGTCGACAAAACCATCTAGCGTGATATTTGCATCGCTCTCATCGATTCGAGTGAGCTGGGGGAGAGACTGTTGTGCTAATAAAGGCAAGGTAAACAGGGAAGACAGGAGACAAAGACTCATGCGGAGGTAAAACTTGGTCATTTCTGTGCCCGGGCGTTAGCGCTTTATCGTCGAGACCTGCGAAACCTCTAGTAAGCGTTTATTCTTAAGTCTGCACTATATCTCAATAGTTTGCTAAATTACTAAATAGAAACAATTAGTTACAAATTTTTTCAACAATGAACGAACTCGCTTTTCTTATATCGCCCAAGCTACTCGGCCATTGCCATGTTTCGTCATTATTGCGCTGCAGTTCGCCTTTATTTGGCCCATCGCTTGTCAGATTACTGCGTTTTAATAAACGCTAATCCACTATCAATAGCTAAGGAGCATCCGGTGAAACTGTTTAAGAAGGGTCAGAATTGTCTATTTGTTGAGGAGGAGAGATATGAGTGGGCCCCAAAGAAGTCGAGTATGAATCGCCACCTGATCACGGTGTCGTTACTTTTCCTCTTTGCTGCCTTCCTGTTTAGCGCCCTGCGTTAGGTGCCAGAGGTGAAGTCAGAATCTAGCGAGCCTGCAAGAGAACCTCAAGAACAAGTGACTGTTCGTCGCGAACTATGTCCAGGCTCACGGTATCTCCAGGCGCCGACTGGCGTAACAGATTGGAGTAAGTTTGAAGATCGTTAACGGGCTGCTCGTTGTAGTTCAGCAGGACATCACCGGCGCGCAGTCCAGCCACTTCGGCCGCACCACCAGGGGTTACATCGCTAAGCCGAACTCCGGGGCCGGCAAAGGCGAAGTCTGGCACCGTGCCCAGGCTCGCGGCCCTTTCTCCATTAACGGCGGTAGTCCTTTGTACCTGCACCGGAGCCCCGGCGAGGGTCACCCGCAAGGGTTCAGTATTATCAGCAAGGTATACGACCGCCTCTTCCAGCCAAAGCGCGATATCCGACATGCCGCTTAGATCGAGCTTGTCGGCGCTGTCGCTCACCTGGTGATAGTCGGCGTGTACGCCACTAAAGAGATGAATCGCAGGTATGCCAGCATTGAGGAAACTCACGTGGTCACTGCTTGCTATGGTATTAGGGGGAAAGGTGGAATTTACACCAATGGTGAAGCCTATTCCCTGTGCCATGAACGGCCACTCGTAGGCGCTATCGGTTGCGAAGACCTGAAGATCTCGCCCGTCGAGACGGCCTACAGCATCGAGATTTATCATTGCGTAGAAGTCTGCAGCGGTGAAGCCCGCTGGCGGGTCGTTCACAAAGTGCTGCGAGCCTAACAGACCAGACTCTTCACCGCTGAAGGCAACGAACAGAATCGGCCTTTGTGGTGTAAAGGCACGCGCAAGCTGCCTGGCAACCTCAATCATTGCGGCGATACCCGCTGCGTTGTCATCGGCTCCTGGATAGTGTCGCCCAGATTCAATATCTATTCCGAGGTGATCATAGTGAGCACCGATAATCACAGGACGATTACTTAGGGAACGGTTCACGCCGGGGATCATTCCAATAACATTAGCCATAGAGACGTTACCTCTACCGGCGATGCTCTGGCTCCATTCGTGAATATAGGTCCCGTTCAGCGTTTGTAATCCCGCCGCTCGAAATTGCTCCGCTATATACTGTGCCGCCTTATCGATACCCTCACCACCTAGCCCTCTGCCCTCCATATCTGCAGAGGATAACTGCGTGGCGTGTCGACGTAATTGGTCTGGCATATATTTTGAAGGCAACACTGCAAGCGGTTCCATTGTTGGCAAATTCTCGAAATCGATCGCAACCTGAAGGTCCGGTTTCAGCCATTGCATCGGTGACTCGGGGCTTGACCAAACTCCCTTCACATCATTGCTAGGCTCAGCACCCAAAAAACTCAAGAACGAATATTTGCCGTAGTGCGGCAGCTTCTCGATCATTCCCGGCATGGCGATCATCTGATCCACGTCGATGAAGCCCAGGGCGAGCTCGGCATTTGCAGGGTGGCGAGCGACTAGAACACTGCTACGGTTCTCAAACTCGACATCGCTACCTGCCATGATGAGCGAGGATGGACTCGTCTGCACACCGTAGACACGACTGGCATCGAAAACCGTCTGCGCAAATGCATTGTCACGACCCAGCACCCAAACCGATCGGTCCTGAGGGAGTTCGGTGATATCTTCAACATTGATTATTTGTGCATCTACACCCATGGCGAAGGACTCGACCATGCGTATCCAGTGCTGCCTATTCGACTGCGGCACCACGAAACTAATTCGCTCGGCTCCGAACAATTCACCAATCGTCGGAGGTGTCTCCTCTCGGTCCAGTGTGCGAAAAACATCGAAGAATGGATCGACTAATACCGCCTGCAGTTGATCGTAATTATCGGCCATTACCCCTTCGAGTCTCTGACTGATATCGATATCATATATTGTTGGCGTGTCGCTTCCTTCGTAATAAAGGGCAACTGGCACTCTAAGCGTATAGGGGTCTTCTGGCTGAATCTGCGCAAACATGATTCTGGCTCTATTGCCAATGACCTCTTCGACCGAAATAGATAGTTCGGGCGCACCGACACGATCCACCCATTGATCAAAGAAGGCGCTGAGGTCAAAACCACTGAGCTCGGAGAAATGCATGGAGATATCTTCGAAGGTGGCACGCTTGAACTTATAGTCTTGATAGAACTGGCGTAAGCCTGTCAGAAAGAGTTCATCACCCAATTGAATTCGCAGCATATGCCAGAGCATCAGGGTCTTGCCGTAGCCAATAGCCTGAGAGGCAGCGGAGTTACGCGAGGTAAATTGAGACAGGGGAAAATCTACGTCTTCGGCCACATAGTTCTTGTATCTAGCCAACATCTCCTTGCGGTACTCATGGCCCAAACCATCCATCTCCTGAAAGAGATGATCCGCAAGGTAGGCAGTTAGGCCTTCGCTCCAATTGCCGGTTTCGTAGTCAGGATAGACACCGTTGCCCCACCAGTTATGCAGAATCTCATGGGGATATGATGATTCGAGGATGAAGGGGAAACGAATGACCTGCTCGCCCAGAAGGGTAAACGAGGGCATGCCGTACCCTGTCTCCCAGAAGTTCTCAATCAGAGCGAATTTGCTGTAGGGATACTCACCAAGCAGCGGCTCATAGAGAGCCAGATAGCGCCCAGTGGCGTCCATGTACTTTGTCGCAAGATTCGGATCTGGGCTACGCAGATAGGCAAGCACCTCAACATCGTCCGCCTGTTGCGAGTATTCGGTGAAGTCGGCTGCGATCAGATAGACTTCTTCCATCGGTTGATCGCTACGCCAGCCGTTGCTCTCCAGGCGATCTCCCTGACTCACCGCCGTCCAACTACTGGCAGAGGATGCGAACTCTACCCTCAGGTCGAAACTGATAAGTTCGCCTCCAAAATCGGGAACCCAGGCACTGCCTTTATTCAGATAGACACCCTGCTCACTGATAATGCCGGAACTCTCGGCGAAGCTCTGGGCGTACTCGGCACTGGTTTGTTCGGCGGTATCGAAGATTGTTCCACCGTAACTAAGAACGACTGTACTGGAGTTTCGCCTGGGTGGGCTGAGACTATACTGCGTGGTAGCGGCGGCTAAGCCACCGGTGTTATTTATTCCGGCAACGGTAGCGGCCGGATCCGCTGCGAGGGCTTGGAGACGCCGGGAATTATTGCTAATGCGAAGATTACTATTCAGAGAAAAAGTAAGCGGATTTCCTAACATGGAATCCGGCACGGTAACGGTATCTTCCACGGAGACCGATTGATTCTGCGGATCGAGGATTACTCTGAGGCTGTGATGAACGAGCGCCGGTTCACCGCCCTGATTATCGACGCTAGCAGTACTATCAATAGTCTGCGCCGACACCCAGCCGACCTGCGCGGAGATTGCCCCCCACAGGGTCGCACTGACAATGACTTTTCGAAGCAGCTCTCTCATTGCAATACCGTTCGCCATTACTCTTCAGTACTCAATCATCGTGACTATAATTACAGTCCCAATAAATCCAACGCCTGTTGATGATTCCAATCGCCCATATGAATCTGCGAAGTACCATCCGCCGTGCGCGTAGTACTCCAAGCTAACTTGTTACCATCTGGCGAGAAAACCGGGAGAATATCCGTGCCTGCTGTATTGGTAACACGAACCGGAGGATTGCTACCTTCGGGATCGATCATAAATAGTTCGAAATTAGCATTACCCAATATATTGCTAGAGTAGATGATGTAGTCACCGCTGGGATGATAGTAAGGGCCCCAGGAGACCATGGCATCTGCTGTTAACTGCCGTTGACCGCTGCCATCGACATTCATCGTCCAGATCTCGGCGCTGTTACCGTCCGGATTGAAGCGGCGCCAGACGACCTTGCTATTGTCTGGACTGAAGAAGGGGCCTCCGTCGTAACCCGGCGAATGGGTTATCTGTCTGACATTGGAACCGTCGGCATCCATCAGGTAGAGATCCATGAAATACGATGCATCGTCGTCAAAGAGTTTCTGCTCCGCCTGACTTAAATTTCTCTGATAGGCCTCGCGATTGGATGCGAATAGAATCTGGCTGCCATCGGCAGAGTAAGAACCTTCTGCATCGTAGCCGTCGCTATTGGTGAGATTAACCAGATCATTGCCATTGCTGTCGGCCTGATAGATATCGTAGTGACGATCATAGTCCCAGCCATACGGCCGGCTAACACCACTTTCTCGTATTGCGATTTCCTCCGCCTGCTTGGCCCGCGCATCCGGAGTCTTCGTGAGTAGAGGAAAACATGACCAGATCTTGAGTCGGGTGGATCCAGGCGCAGGTAGTAAGCCCAACACCGGGAGAGACTTTGCGCGAACTCCCACTATTCAGGTCCATCACATAGATCTGATAGAAAGGGTTATCACCGGTGGTCTCGCTCTGATAGATAAAGCGCTCGCCGTCGGCACTGAAATAGCCTTCTCCCGAGCGCAAACTGCCCTCGACCAACATCTGAGTATTGGCAAGCAACAACTCTTCGTTGTTGCCTTCCATAAGCTCGGTGGCAGGCTCGGGTGCCGAATAGCTGGCCGCCGCCACGCCGTCGGGTGCAGCCGATGAATAGCTCGCGCCAGCCGTGCCGTCCTGCGGTTGTGCAAGAACAGAGATGCCCAGAACACTGGGAAAAATGAAAGCGGTTGCTATCAAGGTCTTAACAAACTGAGGCCGAGTGATCTTATTCATAATGAGTCCAATTCCAATTGCATAAACTGACAAGCCAGTTTCGACTCGCCTATCACACCCTATTCAAATCGAAAATTCTGCTGCTGGGGGAATACACCAAACAGGCCACCGGTATGGATGAAAACTACGTTTTTAGCGCCAGATAACTGCCCCGATTCACCCTTAAGTAGCTCGGCTACCATGCCATGAAAGGCTTTTCCTGTATAGACTGGGTCTAGAAAAAGGCCTTCGGTGCGACCTAGCTCGGAAATGATATCGAAAATTTCTGGCCCTGCTATTCCATAGCCTGCGCCCAGATAGCCCTCTACAGTCTTTATCCTCATCGCGTCCTGATCGAAGTGTTGATTGTATCGTTGCTTCCAGAGCGACACATCGTCGCGTATTTTCCTGTCGAAGTAGGCAGCGTCGTCGCTCACGTTAAAGGCGACCACCTGACTCCTCATGCCCAGCATTTGCGTACCTACGATCAACCCAGCCTGTGTGCCACCGGAGCCGGTGGCGGTAACGATATACTCAGGCTCCATACCAAGATCGCTAAAATCCTGCTGCAATTCTTCGCTCGCCTTTATATAACCCCATAGACCTACTTCGTCGCTTGCCCCAACCGGAATAAAGAAGGCCTTTCCGCCTTGTGCCTGATAGGACGCCTGTAGCCCTGCGGCTAGGGCTTCATGACCACCCCATTCGCTCTGATTCAGGTAGGTAATTTCTGCACCGCTGAGATAGTCCATCAATAGATTACCCTCAGGAATCTGGGGTTTCTCGCCGCGCAAGATCAGATGTACCTTCATACCCAGCCGGGCACCGAGTATCGCCGTAGCTCGGCAGTGATTCGATTGAATACCGCCACAGGTGATTAGTGTGTCGCAAGATTGTTCCTGCGCCTCGGCGATACAGAACTCCAGTTTGCGAATCTTGTTTCCCGAGACTTCGGTGCCGGTGAGTTCATCGCGTTTTACCCACACGGTGGTGTCTTCGAAACGCTGGGAAAATTTCTCCAACTTCGTAAGAGGTGTGGGCAACTGTGCCAATTTAATCCTTGCAGGCCATTCGATCATGTCTGTCACTGGCTCCTCGCCTTTTTGTTCAAAGGTAGAAAACAAAAAACGGAACAGGAGCTAGTCCGATTCCGTTTTTGCTAGTTATCAGCCTGAAGACCCATAGAGCGGCTTCAGGACAATTTGGTTTACTTCTGGCTTGCGTCGTAGGTCTCAACACCACCCGCGGCACTTGGGGCCGCCGCTTCGCCAGTATCTAATGGCTTCAATGCTTCGCTATACAGAAATAAATCTGTCAGCACGGCTCTTAGATGAATGGACGCATTCAGGTTGTCCACAATCTCAGATCCGATCTTCTCTTGATTGAGAATAAATGCCAGAGCGGCACCTGCATTTCGGCAATCATTAGCAATAACTCTTTCGAAGTCATCTTTACTGTCTGAGAGCGCAGTCGCGATATTGCTCATCGCTCCTGCAATTCCCTCGATCGTAGGTCTGGCATGAGGACCAGGCCCCGTTTCGTTCTGAGCTGGCCGTCCCTGCGCGGCATATGCCAACAGGAACTCGTAGCCAGACTCTATAGCTTCTATATCTTCTTCTATCACAGCGTTTTACTCGTTTGTCGTTTTCGGATTCGTATCAGACATCAATACGAAAGAATTAATCGGCTTCCTTGGGAGACCATAGACTAGTGTCATGGTTTGCCGTCATCTCATCTTCCGAAATCCAACCAGATACCATAGAACGCGTATAGAACAATTTTTCCGGTCTCAAGGCGAAGTAGATATGCGTTGCCGCAAGAGCTATTAGCGCAAGAGTAGAAAGACCGTGCAATAAGAACATGAGACCTAACTGGTCTTCCGGCATGCTATTAGTACGATCCCAGAACGGAGTATCGATCTGCAAGAACAACAATACGCCAGTCACGATAACCGCCAATACAACTACGGTTACTGCCCAGTGCATGCCTTTCTGTTCGAAAGTATATTTGCCTGGCTTCTTGGATGAATCGAATGGCTCGCCAAAATCTTTCGGCCCAAGAATCATAGACTTGAAATCTTGCCAGAAGAGAGAGCGGATAATATGAAACACCACTACGAAGGTCAGCAATAAGCCGGCGATCCAATGAATATTCAGCCACGCGATGCGCAGCCCAAGAATCGGTGCCGTACCGGTCGCAATTAGAACCAAAATACTTGCGGCCATAACCCAGTGGAATAATCGGTCAATAGTCTCATGACGCAAGACTCGTCGACCTTCAGATGAAGCCTTCTCCATCTTCTTGTTGGCTAAAGCAGCCATAATAATCGCGTGAGCTGCAAGCAGAACTAAAACTGCAACTGCAACCACCCAAAGCAAATCCCATGAAACACCAAGAATTACCTCTTCACCCCAAACATCGCGTTTATAGCGGACAATTTCTCCCACTGTACTACCCTCTTTTCTTATATTTCTTATTTAGTATCTATTTAGTTAACTCGAGATGACCCGAGGATTAACCTCGGATCGCTCTCTTAACTAGATTTTCCATCAATGGCACTTTGAAATGATTGTAGTTCAAAGGTCTTGCACCATCGGTGGCCATGGCTGCTACCTGATCAGCCAATTGGTCCGAACGCTGTTGTCCGCGAATAGCATTTTCGACAGCTTCCAGACGGCGAGGAGTACATTCAACAGCTCCGCATACTATGCGAGCGTCTGTGATTGCACCAGCGGAGACTTTAATAGCCGCCGCTACGCTTACTAGCGCGAAGTCCCAGACATTTCTGTCAGCGACTTTCTCGAAGTAGAACTCCGCATTCGCCCATTCGTTAGGCAAGCGAACTGCTGTCAGAATCTCCCCTTCGTTTAACACTGTCATATTGACGATGTCACGATTAGGGCCTACGAAGAAATCCTGCGCAGGAATCAGTCTCTCACCACTCGCACTCGCTACAACCATAGTGGCATCAAGAGCCACTAAAGCAGGTGCGGTATCTGAAGGGCTGACCGCAACACAGCGGCTGGCTCCGAAGATAGCGTGCTCACGATTCAATCCTTCAGGAGAATCTGCATAACAAATATTGCCACCGGCACGGTAGCAATCGAGTCCGCGGCGGTAATACCAGCAACGCGCGTCCTGATTTAAGTTGCCACCTAAGGTTCCAACATTGCGAATCTGCGGGCTAGCGACCTTGCCTGCCGCCGTTGCAAGAAGGTTAAACTTAGATTGCACCAGAGGGTGATTAGCAATATCTGTCAGTGTAGTCACTGCGCCGATTTCTATACCGTCTGCAGTTTCCTTCACTCCCTTCCAGGCATCAATCTGAGCTATCTCGATCATGGCTGCAGGAGACTTGTTGCGGTCTTTCAACCAACCGTAAGTATCCTGACCGCCACCAACGATCCAACCGTCGTCGCCTAGAGTACTTGCTAATTCCAAGGCATTTGCTTCATCAGTAGGCTGATAAAGTTCAATATCGGGCATTACGTCATGTGATGTAGCGGGCATATCAACCTCTGAAATTATTCTGAGCCAAAGGAGTCGCTTCTTCCGATACTCCGGCTATATGGTTAATGATCATGTCTGTAGTCACAGGCGCGGTGTCAAACAAATGTCCACCAAGCGCGTCTGAGATTGCAGCGTTAAGTGCGGCCGATACAGCGCCCATTGATGGCTCACCAATACCTCTAGCACCCACAGGGTTTTCAGGATCCGGCAGATCCACCCAGCCAGTGCCAATTTGAGCCGGCGTATCAAGATAGGTAGGTATTTTGCTCTGCCAGTAGCCACTGCTAGCTGGAAGACCATTTTGCGGATCGTATAGATGTCTCTCTAAGACTGAAAGACCGATTCCCCAAACTGCACCTCCTCTTAATTGGTTAGCAAGGCCTTGTGGATGAACAACCGTTCCACACTCAGCAACCGTAACCATGTCGAGAATTTCAAACTTGCCAGTTTCTTTATCCAGCTCGATTTCAGTAAAAGTTACTGTGAACCCAGGAGGATTATCGTTGTGGCGAGGATCGTGAAAAATACCCATCAGCCCGGTACCTGCAAGTCGAGACACAGATAACGCTGTCAGTGTATTTAACTCTTCTGGCAGTTCTGCTTCGCCAGTAAATTTACCACCCAGCTCCATACCGCGCTGAGCAACTTCGGCATAGGTCATACCCGCTGTGTTGTCTGCGATTTGATAAATTCTGGAACCATCAATTTCGTAATCGGCTGGGTCACCACCTAGATCCATCGCGGCAATTTCTTTCATCTTCGCTAACAAATCTTGCGCTGCACCGAAGCAGGTTCGAGTATTAGTAAAGATTGAGTTACTACCATCTTGGGGTGATGTAATCGGAAGATGTCTGTCGGTGCGACCTGTTACTACATCACAATTTTCCCATTCCATCATCAACACTTCCGCAGCTGCACGAGAAGTAGAAGCATAAGAATAAGTACCGAGGTTACCAACTCCGTTGTGTATCTGAAGACGCCCGCTTGGCATTAGACGAATCAAACCGTCCATGCCACTGCGCCCAGCATTGTGATAGCCCTGGCCTATACCGAGACCGCGCACCTTAGTGCCATTTGTTTGTCTGGAACGGCCTTTCTTGCCCTCCCAGTCAAACTGCGTCGCGGCCTGCTCTAAGGCTTCCGGCATATAAGCACTAGTAAAAGGCGTACTTCTTGGCCCGCTAACATCGCCATTTTGTGCGGCGTTAAGCTTACGGATTTCTAATCGATCTAGACCCAGCTCTTCAGCTGCCTTATCCATAATTGGCGCCATGATGGCCATGATCTGGTTCTCACCTGGGCCGCGCTGTGCACCGCGGTGACCTGTGTTGGTGCCGATTGAGGTGTTGCGGAAACGCATTGCCTCAGTTTGATAAAGGGCACTCACGCCGGCTGCCGCGGAATTGGCGTCGCCGCCACCGCCCTTGCCGCCGTTATCCGAGACACAGTACATATCCATTGCTGCCATACTGCCATCGCGCTTGAATCCAACTTTTACCCAGCCTTGCAGGCCTTGCCTGGCGCCACCGATAGTGAATTCCTCTTCACGGGTAACGCGCATCATTACCGGACGGTTAATCTTCTGCGAGAGCTTGGCCGGTATCGCCATGCTTGGAATACTTCCGGCACGAGCTCTTTGACCGAAACCGCCACCTGTTGCTTCATTAATGAAGACAAAATCTTCCAGAGGCACACCTACGATTGCCGCCATGGGCTCGGCAATAGCGCTTAGGCTTTGCGAAGTACCGTGAAGGTAGCACTTGCCATTCTCCCAATAGGCCATGGCGCTGCGAGGCTCCATAGACATATGCGGATAACCCGCCGTGCTGAATGTAGTCTCGTGAACGAAGTCAGAAGCAGCGAAACCTGCCTCAAGATCGCCATATTCCCAACTTTGCTGTGCCTCGGCAGTGGGCTCGTTACCACTTCTAAAGCTAGCTACCTGATCGGCAGTCCATTTCTCTTCCGCGAAACCTTGACGAAAGATGAAGGTATTGCCTCCGTTGTAGGCGTTTTCTCCACCTTCTTGCAAACTGTCGAGAGGATCTAGTACAAAAGGCAGTCTCTCGATTGTTAGCGAGATTGCAGCAATCGCGTTCTCGGCTGTTTTCTCGTCTCTAGCCGCTACAGCAAGAATAGGCTCACCCATAAGAGTAGGCTCATTCGTTAAAACTTTTAGACCCGTGCTTTGCGGTTCACCATCTGGGTAAACGTCGTCAGCAGTCAAAATGCCATACACACCGTCCATGGCCAGGGCCTCGGAAGCGTCGATAGCGACAACTCGGCCATGCGGCACCGGGCTGGTGAGTAGACGGGCGTAAACCATGCCATCGCGGGCATAGTCTTCAGCGTACTTAATGCGACCGGTAACCTTGCCAGGCACATCTGGTGGAACAAAATCTTTGCCAATTAGCCTATATGCCATGATGATTATCCTATTTGTGCTGCGCGCATGACGCCGTTGAGATAAGAGTCATAAGAACCACAGCGGCATATGTTACCTGCCATGCCTTGTCGTGCTTCTTCTCGAGTAGGGTTAGGGTTAGAACGCAGTAAACCTACTGCGGACATAACCTGACCTGGTGTGCAGTAACCGCACTGTGGAGAAAGCTCATCCACAAAAGCTTGCTGCACGGGATGAAGATCGCCATTTGCAGCTTCTAGACCCTCTACCGATTCGACTCGCTTATTCTTTACAGAGTGAGTCAACACTGAACAAGCATAGCTAGGGATGTCATCAACCAGAACAGTACACGCGCCACATTCGCCGCGATTACAGCCTAGTTTCGTGCCAGTCAGGCCTAGCTTGTAACGTAGAGTAGATGCCAGTGTTTCCTGAGGCGCAACGTCTACACTGCGCATCTGGCCATTGATATTTATTCTGATCATGCGTTCAACTGCACCAGCTGGACGTGCTTGGCCATTGGCCGCATACCAGATTGTGGTTGAAGTGGCTACTGCACCAGAGGCGATGACCCCTTTGATGAAGCGTCTACGGGTTAGTTTTGGATTCACGATTTACATTCGCCTCCGTAATGTGGACAGGAATTCTGATTTTGAGCTTCTAAATCTAAATGAGAATTGTTCGCTTAAATTATTCTTCTGATTGGGAAGTTAGCGCAGCTTAGAGTAAATCACCTGTTGCTTTTTATCAAGCAAGTGAAAACCTTGAAGCGCATGTATTTTGGTCGTTTCAGCGGATTTAGCTGCTGCCGCACAGAGAAGGCTCTCCGTGGGATATGCAAAGCCAATCCAGCGGGCCTGGCTCTAGAAAGCGACGGCTCCGTCCGCCGCGCTGATGAGTAGCCCCACAAACGAACCTTCGGCCCTGATTGTTTGTGGGGCTACTCATCAGTGCGGCTTGCTTAGAGCTGAATTCCCCATCACCGATCTCAACTGCGTCGAAATCCACGACGATGAGCAGAATGGGGCTGATTAAGGCCTACTGAAGCGCTTAAGGAAAATGACAATACATTGCCATCTTCGTCTGTCACAGGCCGCTCTCGATCTTGACATATTCTGATGCAGTGGTATTGTATTCGGCCCTTTCTGTAGTGCTAACAGCAGCGCTCAAGCATCGCGAAGCAGCCCGCACAAAGGGGAACTGATTGAATAGTCAGGCCCTATCGAGACAAATTCAGCAGCGTAGTACCTTCTGACCCGAGAGACACTGTCTCGATGGGGGATGAAGTTGCGGAACAAGAAAAGAACCAAGTAGCGACTACTGCACGAGAAACTAGTGACTATGAGCAACGAAAATCGCATCCCTTTGAAGTTTGGGTATCCTGCAAAGACAGGACTCTATGACCCATCTAAGGAAAAAGATTCCTGCGGCGTTGGATTCGTTGCGAATATAAAGGGACAGCCCAGCCATCAGATCATGCTGGATGCCTATCACCTGAATTCCCGCATGGACCATCGCGGAGGCTGCGGCTTCGAGGCAAACACCGGCGACGGAGCGGGCATCTTGATGGCTCTGCCCAACAGCTTTTTCCACAAGGTCGCCAAAGCCGAATTCGACATCGATCTGCCCCCTGCGGGTCAGTTCGCCGTAGGCAATATTTTTCTCCCCCAGGTCGATGAGGAGAGAGAAACCTGCCGCAAGATAATTAACCAGATCATCGCTGAGGAAGGCCAGAGCCTCGTCGGCTGGAGAGAAGTCCCCATCGATGCTAAAGGGGCCGATGTCGGGCCCGCCGCGCTGATGGCGCAGCCTAGAATCGAGCAGCTATTCGTCGCTTCCGAGGCCGGCTTAGAGCAGGAACAATTCGAAAGAAAGCTGTATGTAATTCGCAAGCGATTTACCCACCGACTGCGTCTGGATCCATCGCTTACCGAAGCAAAGCAAGTTTATGCCTGCAGCCTCTCTACCAAGGTCATCGTCTATAAGGGCATGCTCACACCGGGCCAGTTGTTCCCTTTTTATGGCGACCTGACCAACCCCGATTTCGAAACCCATATGGCGATGGTGCACTCGCGCTTTAGTACCAATACCTTCCCTTCTTGGGATCGCGCGCAGCCGAATCGATTCATGAGCCACAATGGCGAGATCAACACTCTGCGCGGCAACGTGAATTCCATGGTTGCACGACAGGGCAAGGCTAAGACCGATGTATTCGGCGACAACCTAAAAGACATATTCCCTGTTATCGATGATGACTGCTCCGACTCAGGTAGCTTCGATTCCGTATTGGAATTCATGCTGCTCTCGGGTCGCTCTCTGCCCGCCTCGGTAATGATGATGATTCCAGAGGCCTGGCAATCAGACGTCAACATGGACCCGGTTAAGAAAGATTTCTATGAATACCATTCAGCCCTGATGGAGCCATGGGATGGTCCGGCTTCCATCGTTTTCTCTGATGGACACTATATAGGTGCGGTTCTAGACCGAAACGGTCTGCGCCCCAGTCGCTATTATGTTACCCACGATGACAAAGTCATCATGGCATCAGAAGTAGGCGTCGTGAAGGTCGATCCTGCGAATGTAAAACTCAAGGGTCGATTGCAGCCCGGCAAGATGTTTTTGCTAGACTTCGAAGAGGGCCGTCTGATTCCCGATGAAGAAGTTAAGCTGGATATTGCGGGAAAGAATCCTTACGGCGACTGGCTTAGCGAACAAAAAGTTACACTTGACCATATTGCGAAAGGCAGCGCCGCGCATTCTCTAGATAGTGAGAATATCACGCAGCGCATGCAGGCTTTCGGTTACACCACCGAGACCATGCAGTTCATGTTAATTCCTCTTGTTACTGAGGCGCGCGACCCATTGGGCTCAATGGGAAATGACTCCGCGCTCGCTTGCCTATCTGACAAGCCGCGCATGATCTATGACTATTTCAAGCAACTGTTTGCCCAGGTAACAAACCCACCTATCGACTCGATTCGTGAAGAGATTGTGATGTCGCTGCGCTGTTTTATAGGCCCGGAAGGCAACTTATTGCAGACCACGCCTGAGCAGGCTCATAGACTCAGCCTCGATCATCCAATTCTGTCTAATCAGCAGCTGTCTGATATTCGAGACATGGACTATCGAGACATGAAGACTAAGCTGATCGATATGACCTTCGATAGTGCTGAGGAAAACGGTTTCGAGGCCGCCATGGGTCGAATCTGCAGCGAAGCGGAAACGGCGATTGATGATGGCTTTGCCTTCGTCATACTCTCCGACCGGCTGACCTCCGCCACACGCATTCCTCTAAGCGCTTTGGTTGCCTGTGGCACTGTGCACCAACACCTGATCAAGGCGCGCAAGCGAACTCAGATCGGCCTGGTTATGGAAACCGGCGAAGCCAGAGAAGTGCACCACCATTGCCTGCTTACCAGCTATGGCGCAGATGCGATCAACCCTTACCTTGCCTTCGAGGCCCTTTGGCAGGCACAGCAGGAAGGTTTTCTCGGCGCGATGTTCGCTGACGAAGATGCTCTGGTTGCCGGTTACAAGAAAGGGGTCGCCAAGGGCATGCTTAAAGTTATGGCGAAGATGGGTATCTCCACTCTTCACTCCTATAAGGGCGCTCAAATTTTTGAAGCAGTTGGATTGGCAGACGAAGTCGTCGATCGCTGTTTTACAGGCACGGCCTCGCGCGTACAAGGCGTCAATTTTGACGTTCTCTTGAAGGAAAAGAGACGCCGCCATGCAATCGGATTCCCCAAGCGCGACAGCGATCGCATTCCGGTACTTCCAAATCCGGGAGATTTCCATTGGCGCTCCGGTGGCGATGCCCATATGTGGAATCCGAACACCATCGCAAACTTGCAGGTAGCCGCAAGAACGAACAGCGCAGAAGCCTATGCAGCATTCGCAAAATTTTCGAATGAGGATGCGACACGGCGCTGCACATTTAGAGGCTTGCTAAAATTTAATTCCGATCCCAATAACGCGATCTCAATTGATGAAGTTGAGCCCGCTAGCGAGATCGTAAAACGCTTTGCTACCGGCGCGATGAGCTTTGGCTCGATCTCGGAAGAAAGCCATGAATCGCTCGCTATTGCGATGAACCGTATTGGCGGCAAATCGAATACCGGTGAAGGTGGTGAAGATCCGGAACGTTTCAAGGTAATGGCAAATGGCGATTCCAAGCGCTCTGCCATCAAGCAGGTAGCGTCGGGAAGATTCGGAGTCACGGCATGGTATCTAACCAATGCCGATGAGCTGCAGATAAAGATTGCACAGGGCGCCAAGCCAGGCGAAGGCGGGGAGCTTCCCGGGGGCAAGGTAGATGAGAAGATCGCACGCATCCGTCACTCTACCCCTGGCGTGGGACTAATAAGTCCGCCGCCGCATCACGATATTTATTCGATCGAAGATATTGCGCAGTTAATTCATGATTTGAAGAATGCAAATCGTGAGGCGCGCATTAGTGTCAAGTTAGTTGCCGAGGTTGGCGTAGGCACGATCGCCGCCGGGGTGACCAAGGCGAAGACCGACCATCTGGTAATCTCCGGGCATGACGGCGGCACGGGTGCGTCTCCGCTAACATCTATCAAACACGCCGGGCTTCCATGGGAGCTGGGCGTTGCCGAGACACATCAGACGCTTGTTATGAATAACTTGCGCTCTCGCGTCGTGCTGCAGACTGATGGCCAGCTGAAGACGGGCAGAGATATCGCTATTGCATCTCTGCTCGGTGCGGAAGAATTTGGTTTCGCTACCGCTCCTCTTATTACTCTGGGCTGTATCATGATGCGCAAGTGTCATCTCAATACCTGCCCGGTTGGTATCGCAACTCAAGACCCTGAATTACGTGCAAAGTTTAAGGGTAAGCCCGAACACGTAGTGAACTATCTGTTCATGGTTGCCGAAGAGATGCGCGGCATTATGGCAGAACTTGGTATTCGCACTGTGAATGGGATGATTGGCCGAGTCGATCTGTTGAAGACCGATGATGCTATCAATCACTGGAAGGCTGACGGGCTCGATCTTAGCAATATGCTGCAACCTGCCCAGGTGGTATTCGAGGGCACCGAGTTCTATAAGACTAAGGATCAGGACCATGGTCTCGAACTGGCGCTGGACAACGAATTGATTCGCCTGTCCAAGCTAGCCCTGGATACTGGCGACAAGGTCGAGATAGAGACAGATATAATTAATACAAACCGTGTAGTCGGCACCATGCTTTCTAACGAGGTGGCGAAGCGCTGGAAAGAAGCCATGCTTCCAGAGGATACGATCAGCATCAAACTGAACGGCTCGGCCGGTCAGAGTCTGGGTGCCTGGTTAGCCAAGGGAATTACACTGACCGTCGAAGGCGATGCCAACGACTATGTAGGAAAGGGCCTGTCGGGAGGGAAGATCGTCATCTATCCACCGAAGAATTCCAGCTTCAAGGCGGAAGAGAGTGTGATTGCGGGCAATGTGAATCTATACGGTGCAACCGGTGGCGAAGCGTACTTCAGAGGCATAGTTGCGGAGCGATTCGCCGTAAGAAACAGCGGCGCCGTAGCCGTAGTTGAAGGCATTGGCGACCATGGCTGTGAATACATGACTGGCGGGCGAGTAGTTATCTTAGGTAACACCGGCCGAAACTTTGGCGCTGGCATGAGCGGCGGAATCGCCTATGTATGGGATCCCGAGAAGGAATTTCCCAAGCAGTGCAATACCGGCACCTTCGAGCTTGAGAATCTCGTCTCGATAGATGACATTCTGGAACTCAAGGCCATGATCAAGAAACACTTCTTGTATACCGACTCACCGGTGGCGAAAAATATTCTCGATAATTGGGAAGCAAATCTGAAGCATTTCGTTAAGGTCATGCCGACGGATTACAAGCGAGTTTTAGAGAACGCGGTCTAAGCAATAATAGTATAAGAGCTATCAAAAGATTGAATCTGCTGATTGCGATCAGTCGATGCAGAAGCTTAGTAGAAAGGTAGAAAGGTAAATGGGAAAGCCAACAGGATTTAAGGAATATACTCGTCAGACTGAGCCCTATCGCAATGCGATGGACCGACTGCTGGATTATAAAGAAATTTATACCAGCCATAATGATGAACTCCTTAACAATCAAGGTGCGCGCTGCATGGATTGTGGCGTACCTTTCTGTCAGTCCGAAGAAGGCTGCCCGGTCTACAACCTCATTCCCGAGTGGAACGATCTGATCTACAAGAATCGCTGGAAAGAAGCACTAGAGCGACTGCATAAGACCAATAACTTTCCCGAATTCACTGGACGTGTTTGTCCAGCTCCCTGCGAAGGATCCTGCGTGCTCGGTGTTAATGAACCGGCGGTTACGATCAAGAACATCGAATGCGCCATCGTAGACAAAGGCTTCGAGAACGGTTGGGTTGTCGCCAATCCGCCCGAGCAACGCAGCGATAAGAAAGTCGCAGTCATCGGGTCAGGCCCGGCGGGCCTGGCTGCCGCAGCGCAGCTGAATCTCGCAGGACACGGCGTGACGGTCTACGAGAGAGACGATCGTATTGGCGGGCTGCTGATGTATGGCATACCGAACATGAAGCTTGAGAAGGACATAGTCGATAGACGCGTTAACATTCTTAAGGAAGAAGGTGTGAACTTCGTAGTCAATGCGGATGTGGGCGGCAACGGCGAGAATGCCGTCGACGTCGATCAGCTGTTGCAGGACAACGATGCCCTACTGCTTGCAACTGGCGCCACCACAGCACGCGATCTTAACATTCCAGATCGAGCCGGCACTGGCATTCACCTTGCCATGGAGTTCTTACACAAGAACACCAAGAGCCTGCTCGACTCTAATCTTGAAGACGAAAACTACCTGAGCGCTAAAGGCAAGAAGGTGATCGTTATCGGCGGCGGAGATACCGGCACCGACTGCATAGGCACGTCACTTCGTCACGGCTGCGAGTCTCTGGTGAATTTTGAGATTATGCCCATTCCTCCTCTGGACAGAGCCGATGACAACCCCTGGCCACTGTGGCCGAAGATCTATCGGGTAGACTATGGTCACCAGGAAGCGGCTGAGAAATTTGGCCAGGACCCACGCATCTATTCCATCTCTGGAAAAGAGATCGTGCGTGACGCCGACGGTACCCTCAAGGGCATCAACACGATCAATGTCGATGAAAATTTCAAGGAGATCCCGGGCAGCGAACAATTCTGGGAAGCCGATCTTATTCTTCTTTCCATGGGTTTCCTGGGGCCCGAGCACTATCTCAGTGAAACATTAGGCCTTCAGCTCGATGACCGTTCCAACTACAAGGCCGAATATCGCGATTTCCAGACATCGAAGGCGAAAGTCTTTGCTGCCGGCGATTGCCGTCGTGGACAATCCCTGGTTGTTCGCGCCATTGACGAAGGCAGACTCGTTGCCGAGACGATCGATAAGTATCTAAGCGGCGAATAGATTCAACAGCGACTCTCTCCTCGATGGAGGCTATCGCTGAGCCAGTGCTCTGCTGCATTTTCAAAACTTCCCCAGAGCAGTCCAGCATTCTCAAGAATTCACTTAACTAGCTGATATTTAATTAATTTAAGGAAAATTCTGACTTTTTATACACCTTTACACAGAGGCGACGACTAACTATTCTTATTCCGCTCTGAACAATTACCTCAATTCGAAGCGAAAGATTAATGTTGTAAGAGCGGCAGTCGTGCAATTCCGAGCTGAGTCGGATTATTGGCTGCGAGCCGTTCAAACTAAGTAAAAAACTAGAACACGCGAACCCGAAATCCGGCTCAGTCAAAATATTTGGGACAAATTCAGAAATAATTTCGCAAAGTGCCTCTAAGCGCAGTATATTTGACACCGGCGCATCTACGGCGCTGGAATAATCTATAACAATAAGGAAGCAAAAGATGTCATCTGCTACTCACCACTACCCCTCTTCGCCAATGTCGATGTTTCTTGGACACACGCCGCTTTGGTATAAGCAAGCGGTCCTGGCGGCGCTCGTATTGAATGTTATTTTTTACTTTGCCCTTGGCTCACTAATTACATCCTGGATAATTCTTTTCGAGTTCATTGGCACTCTGGCCATGGCGCTCAAGTGTTTTCCTCTGCAGCCCGGCGGTTTGCTCGCCTTGCAGGTGCTGCTCATGCAACTCACGGACTCCCATCATGTCTATGAAGAGGTCGAACACGGCTTGCCCGTGATTCTTCTGGTTATCTTCATGGTAGCAGGTGTGCATTTCTTACGAGAGATGCTGTTTATGTTTATTAATAAGGTGCTGCTGGGCATTAAATCTCGCGTAGTTATGAATGTAGTGACCATTATCGTCGTAGCCGTTCTCTCAGCCTTCCTCGATGCGCTGACTATTCTTGCCGTACTCGTGGCCCTCGCTACCGCCTTCTATGATGTTTATGAGAAAGTGGTATCCAAAGTCGGCTATCACAACGACCCAGACCCGGATGACGGGCACATTGACGCGCTGCATAGGGAAGACCTTGATAATTTCCGCGCGTTCTTACGCGGCCTGCTTATGCACGGTGCCATCGGCACGGCAATCGGTGGTGTGTGTACACTGGTGGGCGAGCCCGAGAACATCGTTATCGGTAGCGCAGCAGAATGGGATTTTGTTACCTTTGCTCAGATGGTTGGACCAGCAACGATACCTACTCTCATAGCCGGCGTGTTTACCTGCTTTCTCCTTGAGAAACTGGCCTGGTTTGGCTACGGCGCAGAATTGCCGGAAAATGTTCGTCAGATTCTGGCGGACGAAGATGAGAAGATGCAGAAAGAAAAGACTGACGGCGATCGTCTGGTCATCATCTTTCAGGCAATGATAGCCGTATTGATGATTATTGCTCTCTCACTTCACCTTGCCGAGATTGGACTAATTGGTATGGGCGTAATTATCCTCGCCTCATCCATTATCGGCGTTACTGACGAGCACAAACTAGCCGAAGCTTTTACACCGGGACTACCCTTCGCTTCGCTTCTAATTGTGTTCTATGTCATCGTCGCCATGATCAATAGTCAGGAGATGTTCACGCCGGTGATGAATTGGGTATTAGAGATGGAAGGCAGCACCCAAGTATTCATGGTATTTCTAACTAACGGCCTGTTGTCTGCTATTAGTGACAACGTATTCGTCGCCACAATCTACATGGATCAGATTACGCCATTGATGGAGCAGGGCCTGATGAGCAGAGAAATATTCGAGGCTCAATCGGTTGCCGTGGTAATGGGCACGGGTATCCCAAGCATGTCGACTCCAAATGGACAGGCTGCATTCCTGTTTCTGCTGATGTCTGCGATAGCACCTCGTATTCGACTCGGCTATGGTCGCATGGTCTACATGGCATTTCCGTATTTCATCGTTTGTACTTCGGTTGCCGGCGTCATTATGTACTCTTGGTTGGGATAGAAAGTATCAGTTGAGAGTCTAATTCTAAGAACTTAGATAGTTAGCCAGCTCTCAATTCGAGTTACAAAAAAGGGAAGGACTTAGTCCTTCCCTTTTTTTGCTCAATATTTCGCGCTTAGACTCCCCTCGGGTCCTGTGTTGCTCTAGTCCGGCTTTACAATCAGCACATCGCGATCGATCAGATCCAAGAGTCTCTCTGCGGTGCTGCCAATAAGCACACGATCTAATCCCGAACGTGAGATGGCACCCATTACGACAGCACTCGCATCCAGTTTATCGAGCAGCTTTGGAAGTGCGTTCTCTATCGGCGTATCAGTCCAGTGGCAATTTTCTACCTCGACTCCCGCCTTCTTTCCAAACTCGACTAATTTTGCGTTTCGATCTTCTTCATTCATTATTAGTGTGTAGACTCCCATGAAGGGGGCACGGAGTCACTGTGAAATAGATGCACTTCGCCGGAGCAGGCCTTAGCTAGCGCCTGTGAATTGGCAACCATTTTTAAATCCAATGCTGCGGGTTTATCGTTTGCATGATTTGGATCGATAGCCGTTACCAACACTGGCTCCTTAGCCCAAGGCTTACCCTTGACCAGGAGAAGTTGTGACGCGCAGTGTCTAATCAAGTCCCAGTCTTCATTGGATAAAAACAGGCGAGCAATTTTATTGTGGTGCTGCGTAGCTTTGACTACCAGCGTAGCTTCGGGGTGTTTGATATGCTCATTGAGAGCTTTGTAGCTAGGATGTCCCCACGCAGCAAAGGTACTAACTTTTAAGTCTTCACTGCGTAGCGAGTCAGCAATCTTATCAAGCTGCAGTCTATGCTCCTCTAACATCTCTAGGCGCAGTTCCGCCGCCTGAAGCGGATCGAAGAATTGACCGTCTTCTAAATAAGAGGAGTAGTCGATACTCACGAGTTCTAACGATGCACTATTGGCCTTGGCAAGAAATGTGGCCTTCTCTACCGCACCTGAATACTCATCGTTTAAGTCGATTAGGGCGACCACACATTTAATTTTTGTAATAACTATTACCCCCTTGGTTTCTGCGACCTTTTATCAGTCGAAAGATCGGTGCAGGTAGAGGGTAAGTATAATGCAATCTCTACTCTTCCTACGTTTATAGTATCCTTGGCCATGAATGGTATCTTGACTAGGATCAATTAACACATTGCCCTTAGATCCTGTAGCCTAGAGCAATACGCCCATTGTGGAAACGACGCTAGCTCTGTTTAAACATAACAGAGACCTGGAACACAGGATAGCAGTTCAAGCAGAGACGGCTCACCTGCATCCTAGTGAAAAAATAAGTGTAAATCTATGATTGATTTTAAAGTTCTCACCCTTAACATCCATAAGGGATATTCGATGAGTAATCGGCATTTTACTCTCGACAAGATCAAACAATGCCTAAAGCTCTCGGGCAGCAATATAGTCTTTCTGCAGGAAGTCAGCGGCGACAATGACAAGAAGAAAGATGCAATACCTAACTGGTCGGACAACAATCAGTTTGAATTTCTGGCAGACTCAATCTGGGATCATTTTGCCTACGGTAAGAACGCTATCTATCAGCATGGTCATCACGGCAACGCGATACTCAGTGAGATACCCTTTAATCGACTGCACAATCTCGACGTATCGACCATGCGCATCTCACAACGGGGCATTTTGCATGGCCAGCTAGAGAACGGCACACACCTTCTTTGCGCTCACTTGGGGTTGTTCGAGAGCGAACGTCGCAGCCAGGTGCGGCAACTCATTGAATACGCGAAAGCAAACATCGCCGCTACAGAACCCTTAATTATGGCCGGCGACTTTAACGACTGGCGCCGAAAAGCACATCTGCAGCTTTGCCACGAATTAGAACTAATCGAGGTCTATCAAGCTCACCGTGGCCATGTGGCGAATACGTTCCCTGCAATGTTCCCTGCCTTGCCTATGGATAGAATCTACGTCCGGGGCTTTAAGGTAAGCAGTGCCAATGTAATGACGAGCAGGGAGTGGCGATCGATTTCAGATCACTGTGCCTTGACCGCCGACATCAGCCTTTGCGGAGGTTCTGACTAAGCAGCAAATTTTCCATCTTCTGGGCGTTTCTGACATACTAGCTCGAATCTTTTTACGAGCCTCAATTGATGGTCGATTCTGCCACACCGCTTCATTCCCAGCCCCAATCTGAAACAGAGCCTCGCTCGGTTCTTAGCCTGCACAATGTCTCTAAAACCTACGGTGATTTCACCGCCGTGGATGATGTAAGTCTCTCTATTCCAAAAGGATCGATCTATGGTTTTCTTGGCCCGAATGGTGCAGGGAAGACCACCACGATTCGTATGATTCTCGAAATCATAAAACCCAGCAGTGGCAATATTCATATTCTCGGCCATAGCTCAGCATTGGATGTACGCAATCGAATCGGCTATTTGCCGGAGGAGAAAGGCCTCTATAAAAAGATGAAAGTCTGGGCGCTAATCCAGTACTTCGCCATGTTGAAAGGGATGAACAAACAGGCGGCAAAGCAACAAGCCTGGCATCTTCTAGAGAAATACGGCCTTAAGGACTACGCCGAGGCGAAGGTGGAATCTCTTTCCAAGGGCATGGGACAGAAGGTACAGGTGCTATCAGCCGTCGCACATGAGCCAGAGCTGGTTATCCTGGATGAACCCTTTTCCGGCCTGGACCCGGTGAACCAGTCGGTACTTGAGGAGCTCATTAGGGACATGGCGAACAATGGACAGACCGTGATCTTTTCTACCCATGTGATGCAACATGCCGAACGACTCTGTGACCACATACTGCTTATCGCTAAAGGCCGCAAGGTGTTCGACGGTACAGTCAATGAGGCGAAGGCGACAATACCGCGTAGGATAATTCTCGAATCAGTTAACGATGTATTGCCATTGAGCACTATTGAAGGTGTGACAGAAGTGCTGGCGATAGAAAATCCAGAAGCAGACAGTGCAGGCACAAGATGGCAGTTACAGATTAGCGAGCAGCTCAACCCGCAAGATATTTTGCGCAGCTGCTTCGAGAAAAACATCTCTCTGAGCCGCTTCGAGTTCACGGAGCCTAGCCTGCACGATGCCTTTGTTCATCTGGTTGGCGAGGATGCCAGGGAGCACGCCTTCCGATGAATATGATTCGATTGATTGCCTGGCGCGAGTACATGGAGAACGTAAAGACCAAGGGTTTCTGGGCGGGGATTCTAATCTTCCCAATAATCCTCGCCGGCATGTATTTCTTGCAGACGACACTCTCCAATTCGACGCCGACTCGTTACTACATCTTCATCAATCAGTCCGGAGAGTATGGTGAGGCTGTAGAGACGGCGATAGAGAGAGATCATCAGCAGCGAATTCTCGGAGAGTTCGTAAACTATCTGATAGAGAATCGCGCCGATGCCGATCTGGAATTAACGGCGGCCGGGGCAGGAAGCGATGCGGCTGCGCAGTTAATCGAAGGCGCCGATACCGATGAGGTGGCGGCACTGGATCAGTGGCTAGATAGCGGCGGTCTGGATTTCGCACTGACGATGGTCAGGCCTACGCTGAGAGAAGACATACCGCCCTTCGAACAACCCTCACGGCAATTTATAGCGGCCGAGCTTCCTCAAGACATCGATCGCGAGGCAAGCCCGGAAGAGATAGCTCAGGCACTCAAGCCCTATCTAAGCGGTGACAAAAAAATACTGGTTGATTCGGTGCCCAGCGATCTGTTCGCACTGATTCTAATACCCGCTAACGTTAACGAAGACATCATGCGCCCTGGCGTTATGCCGCAGGCAAACGACAGACCAGCAGGCATCCAATACTGGGCGAGAAACCTGACTGACTCCCGTCTACCGGAAGCCATCATCAGTAGCATCAACTCGGAGATTCGCAACCGCGAGTATATAGAACTGGGCGTAGACAATGGCATAGTGCGCAACGTACAGCACACCCGGATGCGCATGAGCCAGCTAGACCCCACGGCCGCCGAAGGGGAAGAGGCGGTGAGCGTTGCGGATACCTTTCGCCAGCTAGCACCCATAGGCTTTGTCTATCTGATGTTCATCTCACTGATGCAGAGCGTCCAATATCTTTTGAGCAACACCATAGAGGAGAAGTCCAATCGCATCATCGAGGTGTTGCTCGCCTCGGTAACTGCCGGAGAGTTAATGATGGGCAAACTACTCGGTATAGGCCTGTCTGGCTTGACGACTATCGCTGTGTGGCTGCTCTCTTTCTTCCTGTTCATTACACTCTATCAGAGCAGTCAGACTGAACTGATTGGTCAGATTCTCGAGGTTATTCTTGGTTCGGAATTAATTCCCTGGTTCGTCTTCTATTATTTTGCCGGCTATGCCCTCTACTCCGGCGTGTTTCTCGCGATTGGCAGCCTGTGCAATACGCTGAAAGAAGCACAGGCCCTGATGATGCCCATGATCTTGATTCAGGTAGTTCCCCTGGCGATGATGGTGTTTGTAGTGCGTGATCCAGACAATGTGATCGTGCGCGCCATGTCCTGGTTTCCGCTGTTCACACCCTATCTGATGATGAACCGCGCGGCGGCTGACCCGCCACTGGTTGATGTAGTAGGCACCACCATTCTCTTGTTGCTGAGCATCGTCTTCGTGCTATGGCTATCGGGCAAGGTGTTTAGAATGGGTGTACTAAGAACCGGCCAGCCTCCCAAGCTTACGGAGCTGCTGCGCTTGATGCGTCAGGGAAATTAAGGCGGCCGCCTTGGCTAGCTTGGAATTACTCTAGTCTTTCGAAGCAAATTCACTAGGAGCTGAGGTCTGCCCACAGTGCACACAGCGCTTGGTGAGTAGGTTCATGAATATATTCTTTACGTAGAACTGCTTGTGACAGACCGGGCAGTTGAGCAGCGACATATTGATAGCGAAGGCGGCATAGACGGCGATATAGATCCACATCATGGTATCGACGCTACGGCCATTGTTAAGCAGTATCCAAACCGCTACAACATAGACAGGCAGCGTCCAGAAGCAGACGGCAAGACGGGTACGCGCTCTGGCTATCCTGCGTAATTTTTTTTCGAGGCCCGGCGGTTCTGGACTATTGGGCTCATTATTCTGTGCTGATGGGGATTCATGCATAGGCTAAGTTAGAAACTCTTAGATGGCACTAGTTAGTTAGACTAATAAGGAATTTACCGCGTTCCACCCCTGACTTAAACCAATAAATAGCAATATCCCTGCAAGGAGCCGATTTACCAGAGCGCTGCTCTGATGTAGATGGGTTTTTAGGGAGCTGCTCGCTACGACAAAACCGTAGAGCGCCAGCAATTTGCCAATGAAAACGCCCGCCAGAAAAGCCATTAGGGTGAGGCCTATATACTGAAACTCGAAATACTGACTAATTGTCGCCAGTGCGAATATCCAGAAAGGCACCGCTTGTGGATTGAGTGCAGATATTATCAAGCCGTTTCGAAAGAAGGAGCTGGGCCTATCCGCTTCTCTTTGTAATGTCGGCTTCGGTTTGCGCGTAAAGATGAAACCGGCCAGCACAATGAAGACAAAGGCCAGGAAGAACTTGAAGAGCAGATTCGAATCGAGGAAGGTGCTGATCAACATGCCAAAGGAGATTGCAATCAGCGCCTGCAGTATCTCTATCAGCGAAGCCGCAAACGCGATAGCCAAGCCACTGTGCCTGTCATAGTCCACAGTGGTCTTTACTACTGAGAGATTTATGGGGCCAAACGGAATGGTTCCAATGAAACAGGCGAGAAAACCAACTAAGGCATAGAGCAATGGGTTATCCACCGCTACTGGTATCCTTTGGCCTGCAGGTTGAACAGCGTGGCGTATTGGCCATCCATTTCCAGTAACTGTTGATGACTGCCCTGCTCTAACACCTCTGCCTTCTCCAGCACGATAATATGGTCGGCCCTGCGCACTGTAGAGAAGCGATGGGAAATAATTATTGAGATGCGGTTGTCGGTGAGATCATTGAAGTGCTCGAAGATTTCCGCTTCCGCACGCGCATCGATCGCTGCCGTAGGTTCATCCAGAATCAAGATGTCTGCCTTACTGCGCATGAATGCCCTGGATAGCGCGATCTTCTGCCACTGACCGCCAGAAAGCTCCTTGCCATCTTTAAACCAGGTGCCCAGCTGTGTTTGATAGTCCAGCGGAAGATCTCTCACAAATTCATCGGCCATGCCTTTGCGCGCTGCTTCCTCAATCTGATTGCCGTCGTCGATATTATCGACATCGCCGATGCCGATATTTTCACCGACGATTAATTGATAGCGGGCAAAGTCCTGGAAGATCACACCAATCTTTTCACGAATAGCATTAGTGTCCCACTCCTGCAGGTCCAGACCATCAACGAGGATACGCCCCTCTGTTGGCGCGTAGAGGCGCGTAAGTAACTTTATCAAGGTCGTCTTGCCGCTGCCGTTCTCACCCACGATGGCCAGGCTTTCTCCGGGCGTAATATGCAGGTTTATGTTCTTCAGTGCTGGCGTCTGTGCGCCTGGATAGGAGAAGCTGACATTCTCGAAACGAATGCCGTCGTCAGGATTGGGGCCTGCTATCCCTTCTCCCGTCTGTTCCGGCACTTTATGGGAAAGAAACTCGGTGAGATTAGAAAGATAGAGATTATCTTCATACATTCCATTTATCGAGGTAAGGCTATTGGTGACCGAGTTCTGGCCAAGACGAAATTGTGCGATATACATGGTCATCTGACCGATCGTTATCGCCCCTGCTATAGCAGCAAAGCCCACCCAACCATAGGCGAAGTAAAAGGCTGCGCTGGCAATCAGCCCAAGAATATAGCCCCAGATTCCGCGGCGCAGAACCAGGGATCTATCCTCTTTATAGATGTTGAGGAAAATATCGACATAGCGCTGCAGGAACATCTTGCCCAGCTGCAGCAGCTTTACCTCTTTTACACCGTCTTCTCGCGTTAGCACCATCTCCAGATAGATCTGCATACGTCGCTCGGCTGAGCGCCTGCGATGTATTCGAAAAGCTTCACCGGAGAATTTCGCCTCGGCGATGAAAGCTGGAACCCCAGCTGCGGCCAGAAGCAAAACTGCATAGGGTGAAAACTGAAAGAGCCATATGCCTATCGTTATCAGGGCTATAATGTCTCGAAAAAGATCGAAGGTCTTAATTACCAGGCTAAGCGGCCTACTAGACGCTTCGCGCCGTGCCCGCACCAGCTTGTCGTAATACTCTGCATCTTCGAAATGTGCCAACTCCAATGTTAGCGCCTTCTCGAGAATCATTACATTGATCTTATTGCCTAATAACACCCGTAATATGGATTGGCATACCGTGTTGATACGCTGTGCGCCTGTCATTAGCACTACCAGGCCAGCCTCCAGAAACACATAGTAGAGTGCCTCGCTGCGTAGCTGGGCCATGTTGCTGCCGTCGTCCTGAAAGGCATTGGATACGACATCCACGAATAGGCCACCCACAGACGCGATAGCGGCGGGCAACACACCAGCGAAGAGGGTGGTCAAGGCCATGGCAATAGTCAGCTTGGCGCTGGTGCTCCAGACGATCTCCAGGGCTACACCGCTATACTGAAATACAGAAATGAATTTCTTTAACCGATTTTGAGAATCTTGCTTATCCAAATTCTGCTCGGGCCATCAACTAAGGAAGGAAAGAATAATAAAAAAGGGCCTCAGTTTTACACCAAGACCCTTCGATTTTCGTTGCGCTAGAAATTGTGATACTTCGTTTTACCGAATGACTTCTTATCCAATTTATAGCAGCATGAACTATAACTTCATAAACTTGAGTACGAGGCGATCTGTGTTACGGCCTAACGATGGATCAAACGGACCAACTGTGTGATCGTCTGCTTCGTTGTCGAGAATATCACTGGCACCAGCTAATACGAAGCCAGATGCAAGCACCGCTTTTACAGCATCTTCGAAAGCGATTCTGTGCAGGCTAACATTGTCAGCACCAAACGTACCTTCGTGATCGATCACCGCCAGGATACCACCAGGCTTTAGCACGGCCATCAATTGACCCAGAATGCCCTGAGCGGCGGCTGGGTTGGAATTATGAAAATCATGAAAATTAAGCGCTGTAATCGCGAAGTCTACTGAGTTCGCTGGAGCATCTGAGATAGGTGTTAGCCACTCATCTACGTTGCCAAGCCGATTCGCTCTGGCGGTGGCTGCCTCGGCAGAGTTGCCTCCAGGACGATTCTGCATAAGCACCTTGCCATTGGGGCCAACGGCGTAGGATAAGACTTCGGTGTACCAACCGCCGGATGCGTTCACATCCAGCACAGTCATTCCGGCTTCTAAGCCAAGAAAATCCAATACGGCTGGGGCTTGTCGGCTGGCATCTCTTTCTTTATCTGCCGCTGGACGATCGGGGTTTGCCATCGCTCTCTCTAGAGCGGCAATATCTAACGCCTGAGCGCTGCTACAAACCAGGCTGAAAACTGCTAGCAAAGATAATACGGATTTCATAATAATGACCCTTTCTTGTGAGTTCCTAGTGTTAATCCTGCTAAGTAAATTCTAAGGAGGCGTTCAGTTGGAAAAGCTCTCTGATAGCACCTACTTTAAAGTACAGGGCATAGGAGCATAAACCAAGCAAGACAGGGAGTACACCGTTATTCGATGAGTCGAAAACTGCTTGGAAGGCGCATTATTCGGGTATTTGAGGGCTTAGTGCAGGCGTCGCTCGATCTTCAGTTCAGATTCGAAAAAAGCCTTAACCTGCAGCAATTGCGACACATCACCCTCACTCTCCATGAGCGGCATGTGCATTTCAATATCACTGAGAATATTGGTGATACTGCCTGTATCCAACGTACTGAGATCCAGATCGAAGGGGAAATTAGATTCCTTTGCCATACTTTGACTGCTCCCTAAGGCGATCAGGCGCCGATTTGGCCCGAATATTCGCACAAAAGTAGTATCGACTGACTTTAAGAAATCTTCATAAGAATTTCTTATATATAGGTTTTTTCGATTTATTGAAGAATGGGGCAATATTAATGGTGTTAACTTTACGCGGTTAACATCTGGTATTACACTGACCCCCGAAGTTGGTGAAGTGTCTTGTCAGCTCGACTAAGAAAAATAATAAAATTGGGGCGGTCAGACCCTGATGATTCAGGAGTTTCAGGATGACGGCTCTAATCAAAGCCTGGGCAAAGTTTACAATTGCCGGCCGTATCCCAATCATCACGGGGTCAGTGTTGCTGCTGATCATCGTTCTGCTCACCGGAAAGACCATCCCCTTTGACAATAGCACCGAGCGCTATTTCGTCGCAGGCGATCCAACACTACTCGAATACGATAATCTTATCGATCTGTTTGGTGACAACGAATACCTGATTGTGGGCTTTGAGGCGACACCGTCTGAGCCCGATATCTTTAACGCCGATACCCTGCGCGACATTGCCCGAGTCTCAGATTTTCTTGAATACCATGAATATGTGACTCAGCTGCGGTCACTCACTAACTTCCAATACATTCACGCCGACGGTGATGACCTTAGTACAGACTATTTGATCGAAGATGTTGAGGAGCTTATAGGTGACACCGCTGAAATAACTGCAGTTAAAAATACGCTGAACAACGAAGCACTGGCACTGGACACTCTGATAACCAGAGATTTTAAACATACGAGAGTTGCTGCCCGGGTAGAGCACAATGGGGAGACATCAGAGACCAAGGTGAAGCTGGTTCAAGATCTCTACCGCTTCGTGGAAGAGGAAAATTTAAGTTCGGACAGCTACATCCTCCATCTTTCTGGATACCCTCTCGCACAGGAACGTTTTGAAACGGTTTCGGCAGAAGATATCGCGGTGCTGATACCGGTCATGGTTCTGCTGATGGTATTGATTTTGTTTTCAGCTTTCGATCGTTGTGGGCAACCATAGCACCCTGGTTAGTCATCGCCTGTGGAATTTTGTTAGTGCAGGAAATACAAGGCTATCTGGGAATTCCACATACCACCGTCAATAGCGGAGCCCTTGCGCCAACGCTAATAATCATTGGCATCGGAATAACAGTGCATGTGCTGCTAGAATTTTTCCATTTCATGCATGCCGGTCATGATGGCGTTGAGGCAGCTCAGGCCACTATCCTGAATATCTGGCGGCCTGCATTCTTTACTGCCATCACTACATCTGCTGGCTTCTATGCACTTTCTATTACAAAGATTTTGCCAGTTAGAGAGTTTGCCTTACTGGGGGCTATAGGCTCTATTGCCCTGTTTCTATTTGCGCTGACTGTCTTGCCGGCCTTATTAAGTTTCATGAAGAAGATGCCCAGCAATACAAACAGAGTGCTAGACTCAGGAATTATCTCTTCTATCACACAGAAGGTGCCAGGTTTTACTCTTAGAAATAAGAATAGAATATTGGTTGGCGCTTTCCTCGCCTTACTTTTTTCAATTTGGAATATACCCAATATTGTTATCGACTCTAATTACGTCACTCTATTTAAGGCGAGCAGTCAGACTCGTCAGGATATCGAGTATTTCGATGACGTCTATCGCGGCATGATGAGCCTGGACATAATTCTCGATTCGGGAGCAGATGAAGGCATCAAAGACCCCAATTTTTTAGCGCAACTGGACGAGATAGAGAGCTGGTTAGTTCAGCGCGAGACACTGGGCCCGATTAATTCTCTAGCCGATTATCTGAAAGAAATAAGTCAATCGCTAAATGGAGATGACCCAGAATTCTATCGCCTCCCATCGAGCCGCGAGATGGCTGCCCAGTTCTTACTGCTTTATGAAAGCGCGGGTGCGAATGAGAATCTTTCGGACATCAAAGACTTCGAGAATCGCCACGCAAGGCTGGTCGTTCCCGTGGTGAACATGCAGGCCTCTTTGATGCAGACCGAACTAGAAGATATCGAAGCCTATCTAGATGAAAACTACCCCCAACTAGGGGCGATAGTTACTGGCACTATGGCTCTGTATACGGTTCAGGACACCTACATCTCTGAGGGCATGGCACAATCCTTTCTGATCGCCCTGGGTGTCATTACCCTGTTTTTTATAACACTATTCAAGTCGGTAAAATACGGATTACTGTCCATTATTCCGAGCGTGCTACCGATAGTCTTAGCTGGAAGTATTGCGGGCTGGCTGGGCATTTCCCTGGATCAAAGCGCAGTCATCGTATTCGCCATGACGATGGGCATCGCAGTCGATGATGCTATCCATGTAATGAGTCGCTATCTTCTGGCAAAGAGCGAGGGAGCCAGCACCCAGCAGTCTATAGCGCGCGCAATGAATGAATCGGGAAGAGCCGTCGTGTTTAGCTCCCTGGTGCTGGTGTTTGGATTTAGCGTCCTCTGTTTCGCGTCATTCACCACCATTATCTATGTAGGCCTTTTTGGCTCTATTATAATGTCGCTTGCTTTGATTGGTGATCTTGTCGTTCTGCCGGCTATACTCTATCTGGCAGACGGCACGGAAGACGAATTAGATGTTGCAGTGACGCAGAATAATACAGCAGTATAAATCTAGCAGGCACACAAGCTCATCTAGCCTTCCAAAGATTGTAGGGGATAAGACAAAATGCGTTTTGGAATTTATCATGTACGCAAACTCGCAGCGACAATACTCATTTGCGGTCTGCCGTTTTTATTTTCTGGGGCACTAGGCGCCGCCGAATATTCTGCCGCAGAAGTGATGCGCATGGTGGATGAGCGATACGATGGGGATTCATCTATCGCCGAAATCACCATGGTACTTATCGACAGAAGAGACAGGCAGAGGGTTAGAGATCTAAAACTCTACTCGATAGACTACGGCGTCGATACCAAGACACTATCACTGTTCGAATCACCGGCGGATATTCGTGGCACGGCCTATCTCAACTTCGACTGGAAAGAGAGTCTGCGAGATGATGACTCCTGGCTCTATCTGCCTGCGCTACAAAGAGTAAAGCGACTCGCGAGTAGTGACACATCCGACTCGTTTCTGGGCAGCGACTTCACCTATGCCGATATTAATGGAATTGAAGTGGACTGGTATGATTACAACTTCATCAATGAATCAGAAATTGTCGATGACGAAGAATGCTGGGTGATCGAAATTATTCCTAAGCCTGAATTTAAAGATCGTGCCGAGGAGGCAACGGGTTACTCCAAGATGCAAAGCTGGATAAGCAAAGAGAAGCTAATTCAAATTCGCGGTCAGGTCTGGGAGCTGCGAGGTAATCGCGTTAAATTTTTTACCTCTTCCGAGATCGAACAGATCGAAGGCATATGGACCGTGAAAAGGCTGCAGGCTATCACCACTCGAAACAATCGACAGGAGCACGCCAGCGTATTGCAGATCAACTCCATAGATTACAACGTCAGCGTCGCTGATGAACTACTTACCACAGAGGCAATGCAGCGGAGCCTCGACTAGGGACAATCACAGTGATTCTGGGTAAGGCAAAGAGTTTTCTTATAAGGAATAATCGGCCTCTAGCCGCTCTTGTAATGCTGCTCATCTATCAACCGAGCATTGCACAGAATGATTTTTTCAATGCCATCGATGTCGATATTGAATCGAATCAGTCCAGTGACAGTAAAGATTATTCTCTGATTGGATGGGTTACGCAGAAAGTATCACAGGGAATCGAACGCCCGGGGCCGCTCTTCAGCCGGCAGGGTAGAGACCTTAATAAGATTGAGACCAGCCTGTTCGCTCAGTTAGATAGCTCGCTGGGACAGGATTTTACTTTTCGCATTAGCGGCAAGGTCTATCACGATGAAGTCTATAGGCTCAACGAGGGTGTCGACTATACCTCGGACGAGACCAACGAATTTCGAAATCGCTTCGAAGTACGCGATTTCTATGTGGAGAAGCAATTCGACAATGGCTTCTATTTTAAGCTCGGCAATCAGATTCTCGCCTGGGGTTTAGCAGAATATTCCAGGGTCACCGATCTTATCAATACGGAAGATCAGTATACCTTCGCCCAACAAGATCTAGAGGATATTCGCCTGCAGGTTCCAGCTGCTCTGTTGAGTTATACGGCAGGGGATTGGACCTTCGACGGAGTAATCACCCATCGCGCCAACAAGAACTATACGGCGCCCATAGGCGATGAGTTCGACCAGTTTGTTGCATTGCGCTCTGCGGGTATACGGGTAGAGCGAGACGGGCCAGAGGACGAGCAGGAGTATTTTTTCCGGGCATCCACGCACCTTGGTCAGGGTGATCTGCAGTTAGTAGCGGCTGAATTCAACAATAATGCCTTAAGCCTGGATGAGGTTAGTGCAGCAGGTTCTGCGAATCCGCGATTTCAATACGGTCAGAATCGAATGCGTGCATTCGGCGTAGCGGCAAACTGGGCTGATGGCTCCTGGCTCTATTTTGGAGAACTTGGTCTACACCTGGACAAGGCAGTAATCCCGAGACGAGACGCCCTATTTCGACAGCTGGCAGGATGGGACGAGAAGGATCAGGTCATGTCAGTGTTTGGAGTCGAGTACAACGGCTTTCGCAATCTGCTACTCACTTTCGAATTGGATAGCATACGGACCAAGAGTCATGATGAGTTCATGTATGCGGACAAGAATCAGACCAGCTTCGGCGCACGGCTGTACTGGACCGCGTTAAACGAGAAGCTCAAGCTCGTAGCCGTGCGTAATGAACTCGCTAATCAAACAGGCCAGGTCAGCCGCGTTTCCATTGACTACAACTGGTCCGACGATGTTGAAATAGGATTGCTGTGGGTAGACTACGGCAGCGATCGTGACTCGATTTTTTATAACTTTCGCAATAACGATATTGTACAACTTCATCTACGCTATAACTTTCAAATCTAAAATCTGGAGGTAGCAATGTTAGTAGACACACAGAAATCCAGCACGAATTATCATCATGGAAATGTGAAGGAAGCGCTTCTTGTCGCGGCTGCGAATCATATTGAAAATAATGAAGGCGAGATAATTTCGCTACGCGCGCTTTCCAAAGAAATCGGCATAACTCCCTCTGCTGTCTACAACCATTTTTCCGACAAGAGCGCCCTGTTAATTGCGATTAAGATTCGCGTCTATGAGAGTTTCAATAAATTCTTTACAGACAATTGCACAGAGTCTGAGAACCCCGATCGGGCGCTGGTAGAAATGTGTCTGGCCTATTTCCATTTTTCAAGAAAATATCCCTCCCAATTTCGCTTTCTATTTAGTTCATCGTTGCCCATGGAATGGTCAACAGAAGAGATTATTGACGTTTCCTGTCGTTGCATAGCTAAAGCACGGAGTCTTGTCTTCGCAATTCACAATAAATATCAACTACACTGCACGGAAGAGAAAGTAGTTAATTCGACACTGCTGATATGGTCACAACTTCATGGCATCGTCACGCTTAGAAGCTCAGGATTGATAGGCGCGGCGGTTCGTCATCAACAATGGCCTGCAAACTGCGGACTCTACGAAGACGCACAAGTGGAAAAACTAATAGAGGATCATGTGAAGATTATGATTAATGGGATGCTTAATAGTTCTCGAGGAAAGAGCAGTCATTAAGAAGTAACACAGGGACATAGTTAGATAGTGTTCAGAATGCCTAGCTTAATAGGCCCAATCTTAATAGGCCCGATATCGTCTCTGCACTATGGCACAGGAATCAGTTATCCAGACCCATTGCCTTGCGCACCATCTGATTCTTAACGGGCGTCATCTTGTCGGCCGCGTTCATCCCCATGTTACGCAACCAGCGTATGCCAAGGTCTTGTTGTGCGAACAATCGCTTGAATCCTTCCATCAACCACATCATCGAAAGGTTGTTGCCTTTGCGCCTTCTCTGGTAACGCGCCAATACTACCGGATCGGCTATCGACCTGCCTGCCTGAATACCGCCCGCCAACTCTTCCGCTAAGGCGCGAACATCCAGCAAGCCCAGATTGACCCCCTGGCCCGCCAAAGGGTGAATGGTATGCGCAGCATCACCCACCAAAACGATATTATCTTTCACATAATCGATGGCATGGCGCTGTCTGAGTGGGAAGACGAAACGTTTGTCACTCCACTTAATCGCACCGAGCTTGAACTCCAGCGCCGCTGCTAGCTCCGTATTGAATTCTGCCTCGCTTAGAGCCAGCATCCTTTCGGCCTGTTCCGGCAACATAGACCAAACGATCGAACAAAAATGCTGATCGTCATCATGTTGTGCAACGCGAAGCGGCAGAAATGCTAGCGGCCCTGTTTCCAGGAAACGCTGTCTTGCCGTGTTGAGATGTTCGCGCTCGGTTCTCACAGTTGTCACTAAGGCATGCTGTTCGTAGTCCCATTCACGGCATTCGAAGTTCGCAAGCTGTCTTAGCTTCGAATTTGCTCCATCCGCAGCAACCACAAGACCTGCTCGAATAGACTGTCCTTCGCTGGCATTGAGTTCTACACAACTGCCCCGCTCATCTTCAATCGATTCGAAGGACTCAATTGAAAAAGGGGAAATTGCTGTCACGTTCTCAAGCTGCGCTATTCGCTTGTGCAGCATCGCCGTGATGATCGAATTTTCTACGATGCTGCCCAGCTCGGGTTCGCTTATCTGGGTCGCTGAAAAACTGATTGAGCCGGTACCTTCAGCGTCCCACACCTCCATGGCCTGATAGTTACACGCTCGCTTGGCTGCGATGCCATCCCAAACCCCAATATCCCTAAACAGCTGCTGTGAGGCCTGGCTAATCGCGCTGACTCTGGGGTCAAATTTATCGCTACTCAGTTCATGCTCCTCAGAGTCACTAGCCGGCGTAAGAGGAAGACGATCGATCAATGCTATACGCAACGAGGTGTCGGCGAGCAGACAGGCGAGGCTCGCCCCCACCATTCCGGCGCCGGCGATTACGATATCGAATTCGGTTGTCTGTGCTACAGCCATGGTTATCTATTATAGGCTGTGTAGACGCTATTCCCTAACCGTGTTCTAGTTTCGTGATTTGCTATTTACTGCTAGACTGCTTCGCCTGTGGTGGCTTAAGCGAGCAGCGTAAAGCCTATGTCGATATTGGAGAACTAAGATGAGTAATGTTGTTAGCGCCGATCAGATCGGGAACTATGTGGGTAAAGAGGTTGGTGTCACAGATTGGCTGGAGATCGACCAGGATAGAATCAACAAATTTGCCGATGCTACTGGTGATCATCAATACATCCATATCGACCCCGAGCGTGCCGCACAGACTCCATTCGGCACTACGATTGCCCATGGCTTTCTCACGCTCTCCCTGATGAGCATGCTCAGTGCCGACAACGGAGGCATTAAGCTCGAGAACGCCGTAATGGGCATCAACTACGGCCTGGACAAGGTTCGCTTCATTAACCCGGTAAAGGTTGATAGCAAAATTCGCGCTCGATTCGAACTTGTCAGTGCGCAGGAGAAGAAGCCGAATCATTATCTGCTCAAGCACAAGGTGACTGTAGAGATAGAGGGTGAAGATAAACCCGCTTTAATTGCCGAGTGGCTAGGCATGACTGTAATAGGTTAATGATGCGGCAGATTTATATTCTCCATAACCGTCAAAACTATTGAACTTAGAGAACACAACACATGAAAAAATCACTACTCGCTCTGCTACCGTTTCTGACTGCCTGTGCCGGAGAACCTCCTCAGAATATTGGCGCTAGAGAAGGCCGATTGAGCCCCTGCCCCGAATCTCCCAATTGCGTATCGAGTTTCGAGAGCAGCGAGGAGCATTCGATAGCCGCTCTGGATGCGACTCTGGACCAGATTCAGCAAGTAGTTCTGGCACTGGACGAGGCCAATATAGTCGAGCAATCAAACAACTATATGTACGTGGAGTTTACTAGCCGACTCATGCGCTATGTTGATGATGTTGAGTTTCTCTACGATTCGGCAAGCAATCAAACCCATGTCCGGTCGGCATCGCGCCTGGGTTACAGTGATTTAGGCGCCAATCGTAAACGTATCGAGGCAATTCGCGCTCAGCTTTAACTGCTTGGCTTAAAAGAGTTATCTACTCTTTTGTTGAGGCCGAAGGCGATTTCGCCCGGCTTCTTATCCGCTCTAACTCAAACCCATCGCTCGCTCTGCCAGACCATGGCGAATCCTTGGTGAGAGCTCGATAGCAAGCAGACCAAACTTCCTTAGCCACACCTTTGCGTCATTATTGCTGGAAAAGAGTTTAGTGATGTTGTGGGTGAATTGCGTAGTCAGCGCCTGATCCGTCTCCTGCCGTGCAACATATTCCAACAGCATGCTCATATCACCCAGCGTGACTCCCTGTTGCATCGCCTTGTCCAACACATCGACCAGAACTCGTGCGTCGCGCAAGGCTAGATTTAAGCCCTGCCCGGCAACCGGGTGCAATGTATGGGCAACATTGCCCAATAACGCTAAGCCAGGGCGGACCTGCTCCTTTGCTAGTGAGAGGCTCAGTGGATACACAAACCTTTCGCCGATGTTTGTTATCTTGCCCAGCTTAAAGCCAAAACGTTCCTGTAGCAGAGACAATAGTTGTTCTTCGTTCATCTCTCGAAACTCGGCAGCCTGCTCAACCGAAAGAGTCCAGACCAGAGACCCTCTATTCATTCCATCGATGGCTTGCAGTGGCAATATGGCGAGAGGGCCTGTGTCGGTGAATCTCTCATAGGCGATATTATTATGCGGTTTTTCGAATACGATATTGGCAATAAGTGCGTGCTGATCATAACGCTCGATCGACTGCGAAATTCCAAGCTGCTCACAGACTGGAGACTTGCCCCCGTCTGCCAGAACTACCAGAGAGGTATCAACAATTGCATCGCTATCTCCATGCTGCAGACGAAGCTGCATTCCCCCCTCGGTTGCCTTGATAGATGAGACCGCGGCGGGAGATAGCAGGTTTATTGTATCCGAACCTAGCAATCTAGCATTCAGAACCTCACCCAGGCGTTTGTTCTCAACCACATAGCCGAGGGCATCTACTTTCTGCTCCTGCGCGCTTAAGGAAACCGCACCGAGGCGACCCCGGTCGGAAACCTGAATCTCGTCAATAGCACAGACAGCCGCTCCAAGTTCTTGCCACACAGCAAACTCTTCGAGAATTTTTCTTGAACCGAAAGACAACGCCGTAGATCTCGCATCGAAGCTAGACTGCTTTGCTAAGTCATTACCCGGTGGGATGGCCTCGATAACCAGCACTGAAATAGGATTCTCGCCCAGTAGATTTTCCAGGGCGCAGCAGAAACTTGCGCCAACCATACCCGCGCCGACCACAACGAGATCATAGAATTTATCTGGATTCGATATCTGCATGAACTAGTGAACGGCACTCGACATGAATGATTCAATCTCTTCGACGGTCTTTGGAATTCCCTTGCTAAGGATTCTATTGCCTTGCTTGGTGACCAACACATCGTCTTCAATACGGACGCCGATTCCCCGCCACCGTTTCTCGACTTTCTTATTGTCTGGCGAGATATAGATGCCTGGCTCGATGGTCGTCACCATGCCGGGTTCAAGCAGGCGCCAATGATCATCTATCTTGTAGTCACCCACATCATGCACATCCATGCCGATCCAATGTCCTACACGATGCATGTAAAAATCACGATAGGCCTCCGCCTTAATCAACTCGCTCGCTTTACCTTTTAACAGGCCGAGCTTGACCAAACCCCGAGTGATTACCTTCACCGATGCATTATGCGGCGCATCCCATGATGCCCCTGGGGCAACTGCATCGATCGCGGCATTCTGCGCATCTAAAACCAATTGATAGATCGCTTTCTGTTCGGAAGTAAACTTTCCTGTCGCTGGAAATGTACGAGTTATATCAGACGCATAGTATTCGTACTCACAGCCCGCATCGATTAGTATCAGGTCTCCCTCTTTAACCTCAGCATTGTTCGTGTTGTAGTGCAGGATGCAGGCATTATCACCCGCTGCAACTATTGAATTATAGGCTGGAGCGCGACTGCCATTTCGAGCGAAGGCATAGAGCAGTTCCGCCTCCATCTCATACTCTTTAATTCCGGGCTTGCAGCAGCTCATGGCACGCTTGTGCCCCTGCGCTGAAATTTTTGCCGCCGTTTCCATTAATTTAATCTCTCCTGCGCTCTTGAATAGCCGCAGTTCATGGAGCAGAGGATCGAGCACCATAAACTCGCCCGGCGGATGTGCTCCCATCTTCGCCTTATTTCGAATGACTTTGACCCAGTCCATCACCTGATTGTCGAAATGGTCATCCTTGCCCATAGAGTAGTACACGCGATCACGCCCTTCGATTAAACCTGGCAGAATGTCATCGATATCACTGATTGGAAACGCGTCGTCGATGCCCAGCTCCGCGCAAGCCGCATCGGGCCCCATGAGAATGCCAGTCCAGAGCTCTTTTAGCTTGTCCTTCTCCTGGCAGAACAGCACGGTTTCCCCCTGCTTGCGCCCCGGTATCAGTGCCAGGAAAGCATGCTCCTCGGTGAAGCCGGTGAGGTAATAGAAGTCACTGTTCTGTCGATACGGGTATTCGGCATCGCCGTTGCGCATGCGCGGCGGCGCCGAGGCCAGCAATGCGATGCTATTCGGTTCCATCTGCGCCATCAGTTCTTTGCGGCGAAGCTTCATTTCGCGGTATTTACTACTCATTTCTTCCTCAGATACCTACATTCAAATTTAGCGCACAAGCATATAGCTCTCTTATAAGGGAACCAAGTACCAATTTTTGCAATTCCATTATTGACCCTCCTGCAACACGGCTCTATAGTTAGGGCATTGTTAATGTAAATCCTAAACTAATGCCAATAGTGCGTTGCGGGCATTGAGAATTAGGGCCATCCGAGAATAAGAGAAGCTGCAAGATGAGCGAAGACAGATTCCAAACATTGAGCGAGAAAGTCGATGATCTTATCGACCTTTGCGCGGACATGAAGCGTGAAAACCAGATCCTGAAGGCTGGGGAGAATTCCTGGCAGTCTGAACGCAAGCAATTGATGGATAAGAATAAAGAAGCCAAATCGAAACTGGAATCTATTCTTGTACGCCTTAAGGCCATGGACGAATCCTAGTCAATTCTCGCCGACCAGCCAGTGGCAATTTCGGTATTAAATGAAATTATTTGGGTAATGTGATGAGCGAACAAAGTACATCGGTACAAGTCAAAATTCTGGATAAAGAGTATCAGGTAAATTGCCCGCCTTCCGATCAGGAAGCGCTGATTAAGTCTGCCCGCTACCTCGATGAGAATATGCGCAAGATTAAGGGCCGGGGAAATATTCACGGCGTCGAAAAGATTGCCGTAATGGCGGCGCTGAACATCACCCACGATATGCTGCGCAAGAACCGACTCATCAACGAGACTCGCCACGCCACGGCACAGCAGGTTCAGGGTATAGAGGCCAAGATCGATTCCGCTATCGCCCACAGCCGGCAGCTAGAGATCTAGGCTTCAAGCATCTACCAACGGCAGCTGATTGCTTTTAGGCTGCCCTATTATCCCCCTTCTTCCGCTAGCCTTGCGACTCCCAGAGATAGTCCGCAAGGCTATACATAACTTCTGCAACGACCCGTGAATTTATCGCAGCGCCAAGCCGGTCTGGGCAGAGTATCCCAACGAACAATCAGGGCCGCAGGCCCGTGAGTAGGGATACTCTGCTCTGCCCAGACCGGCGATGCAAGCGCCTCAGGGCTGGGCGGATCACCCAGCATAGGTAGTGTCATTTGTTCACGGACCTGATTGTTCGCAAATAAATGACCTAGCCTTAGATGAGCCTTCGAGAATTCATAACCCAAACTAGTGAGCCCGCCACTATCCTTATCCTTGTTGCCCGATATATACTTAAGGCGATAGCTTCCTAGAACATTGGCCAATCAAAAATTGTTCTTGAGCCGATATCTTTATCACCGGAGGCAACTCGATAGGTGTTGTTGTGCATGTCCGCTAGTCGGAAAGCCTTATGCATCGCGGGTGCCACCACCTGAACCTTTGGGTTCAGGGCAAATTTGGTAGCGGTGTTCCGGGAAGCTTGTTAGTTTTTAACTTTAATTCGTTACCATCCTTCTATGACTGATACTCGTAATACGCTACGTTCTTCTCTTCGCGAGTCGCGCCAGAAATTGAGCCCAGCGCAGCAAGAGACCGCATCGGTCGCCTTGTTCAATCTTCTGGGAAACCAGGACTTCTTCCGTGTGGCCCAGCGCATCGCGTTCTATCAGGTTGCAGACGGCGAGATAGATCCACGGATGCTTCTCGATTTGGCTCTTAGTGAGGGCAAGTCCTGCTTTCTTCCTGTTATAGAGCAGGATAATCCCGAGTTCGTTTCTTTCTCTCCCTATGATGCGAATACAGAGCTGGTGCCGAACAAATGGGGAATAGCGGAGCCACCGGCATCCGAGGTTATATCGCCAACCAATTTCGATGTGGTCTTCGTACCGCTAGTTGGGTTTAGTAAGGATTGTTTTAGATTGGGAATGGGCAAAGGCTTCTACGATCGCACCTTTAGCTTCAAGATCTTTAATCGACGCAGCAGCCCGCTGCTCGTAGGTCTCGCACACGAGAGCCAGTTAGTCGATTCATTTGCGGTGGAGAGCTGGGATGTCCGCCTAGACGCGGTTGCCACCGACAAAAAAATATACCGCCCAGATACTGCATAGGGCGGAATACCGAGCTTACTACCTATCCTTGGCTTATCTTCCCTGTTGGTTATCTTAGAACTGGTCTCGTTCTGCCCTCATGCATCGCTAGCGCGGCACTATGAGAAGTCACACTTGTCTGTTTGGCTACAGCAATGCGCTATGAGCAACACCGCTAGCCAGCACGCCCACTACAAATAGGCTAATAACTACCATAACCATGTCTGGTTTCTTGTTCATAGTTGTCTCCATGCCATTTAACGCTCAAGAGCTTTAACGTCTGTTCTGCCAAAAGCTTTAATTTCCTTGAAAAAACAACTGACTAGCTAACGAAGCTCGATTTAATTATCGAAAATTCGAAATTTCTATTGCGCTGGAAAAATTGCCGCCTATAATGCTGTACAAACATACAGTACTTATTGGGTCGATTTTAAAATGACAATTATCCGAAACCACTGCGACACGCATTTTCAATACCAGAACCAGTATCAGCCCTCACAGGCCAACGCTATGCATGACGGGGGCTCTAGCGATATAGACGAGCTCATACAAGACAATCCTGCACTGTGGCGTGGCTGCGATATGGCGGGTCAGGGCACGACCGGTCGAAGTACTGGGTTTACGCAACTGGACGCAATTCTCCCCGGGCGCGGATGGCCCGAGAAAGGTTTAATGGAGGTCGTTACGCCTCATTGGGGCATGGGTGAGCTTCAGTTATTAATTCCCCTCATGCGCTCAGTCGTTGAACAGGGGAAATGGATTCTATGGATATCACCTCCCTATTTACTCTATGCCCCTGCCTTGGTTCAGGCAGGCATTAATACCGAGCAGGTGTTGGTGGTAAAGCTGGACACCTCTTGCAAGGATGCCTTGTGGAGCATGGAAAAGGCACTGCAGACCGAAAACTGCGGCCTTGTTCTAGCCTGGCAGAATTGGTTACCGACGAAGGTATTGCGCCGTTTACAGCTGGCAGCGGATACAGGAGATACACTGGGAGTATTGTTCAAGCATCATGATAGTGAGCACTCACTATCGCAAATACGTCTTAAAATAGAGGATTCTTACTCCGAAAACGCGGGTTTTAACGAGTCTGAGGTAACCGTTATCAAGGCCAGAGGCAATTTTCGCTCTCTCAGTGCGAACATTAATCTGTACCAACAAGCCTGACCCGTTTGGAGCAATTTCTTGAAAGACCCAGACAGCGAGGCACAGCTCCCTCTGCCCTCTTTGGCGAGGGAATCTGGCGCCCAGGTCATCAGGCTGCCCGCCAGCCCCAACACTGTAACGGCGAACCGGCCCACTGCAAACAAGGCTGGTCGTAGAACACCGGCAAGGCGTACCAGGCCCAACAAGCTATGGTATGCACTCTATCTCCCCCAGCTCACTAACCTGGGCCCATCACAGCAGAAGAAATATCTAAACCGATTAGCCGGTCACATGCAAAGCGTCAGCTCTAATGTGAGCTTTCACCCACAGGCATTGGCCTGCGAGGTTCGTAGCGGCCTGAAATACTTTGGCGGCATCGACACAATTCACCAAAAACTAAAAAAACTGGTTGAAGAACAACTACAACAGTGGGATTTGGATAATAGCTTTCTCTATGCCGCCAGCCCTACTATTAGCGGCAGCTTGCTGTTGGCCAGATCTGGACACAATGCTCTGGTCTACCGGAAAGAAAATTTGCGCTCTGCACTAGGTCAGCTCCCCACTGATGTTCTGCACCTAGACCGAGAGCAAGGACGGCGCCTCCATAATATGGGGGTTCGCTATTTGAGGGACATCTGGCGCTTACCAAGTGACGGTGTACGCAAACGCTTTGGTAGCAAATTTGTCGACCAGTTAGACAAGGCACTAGGAAAGGCCCCCGAGCCGACATGCAATTATGTTCCGCCTCCGGCATTCATTACTTCTTATGATCTTCCCTATGAATTAGAAAATCTCGATCGAGTGTTGCCGATAGTCGATGAACTGTTAGCACAACTTTGTGATTTCTTACGGCGACGAGACCTTAGTACCAGCCATCTGATTCTTTCTTTGTTGCATGAGAAACGCGATAGCACCGACGTTAGCATCGGCTTACGTCAGGCGAGCAGATCACAACAGCACCTCATGCTTTTGCTAGAGACTCATTTTAGTCAACTGTCTATTCCCTCCCCGGTTACTGCCATCAAGATTGAAGTTATAAAATTCGATAGTTTTATTGCCGAGAGCAATTCACTACTGAAGGAAGCGGTGCCAGGGCTCTCTAAACAAAATGACAGTAGTCTTGTTCAGTTTATGGAACAACTACAAGCCAGGCTTGGCAGTAACCATATTAAATTTGTTAGTAATATGGCACAGCATTGTCCAGAGCATGCCAGTGTGCAGCTCGATTACAGCGATGACTCTAATCGGCGAAACAGCATAGGCAAGGTGAGGAAGGCCTCTAACAATCCGAGACCTTTATGGCTGCTACAAGATCCTGTGCTGCTTCATATCAACAAGGGCAGGCTCTTCTATCGCAAGCCTATCGCTATACTAAGCGGGCCAGAACGGATAGAGACTCACTGGTGGTCAGGAGCGGATATATGCAGAGACTATTACGTCGCCAGAGAATCTAGCGGCAGCAGACTATGGATCTATCAGGAAAAAGGCAGCGTGAAAAAGTGGTACTTACATGGCATATTTGCGTAACCTCAGAGGCCTAAATTGCGATACCATGATTTACGTTACTACTTAGAACCCTTATTTATTACAGACTGCTATTGAGTGAGGGACATAGGCAACACATCAATGAGCAGCTCTAACATGGCAAACTTACACTGGAGGCCAGCTCTTAGTAGCAGAAGCGCTATTCTCCTCTGTGTTTTTTCCACTGCCTTTTCCTTCAATTATTCGATAGAAACTGACGAGCCTGAACTACTGTCTCAGACCAGTTCCTGGCAGTGGCTGGAGGGAAGGAGAGAGCAAGTCTCCCGAAACGTGACGGCCCTGGGGCGTAATCTTGACGCCTGGCTATCTGGTGAGAACATTGGAGAAAACGCTAACGAGACCTACTTACGTATCCGCCTTAACCAGCAAGCCGCCTCATTCGAAGGCTACCACTCACGCCTAAAGATCGACGGCAGCCTAGACCTGCCCCAAACCTCGAAGCGCTGGAAGTTGATCTTTGAATCCGATGCGGCAGAACTCAATTCACTGGAAGGCACTGTGCTGGGAGAAGAGGCCTCGGCAGAATCGATAGGAGGCGTCAGTTACCAGCAGAAATCAGGTGGCTCCTGGCAACTGAATCACTCTATCGGTCTGCGGGCATAAGATTCAGGCCGATCCGTTCTATCGTTTTAAGTCGCAATATGAAAAACAAATGAATGAAGACTGGTCTGCCGGCTATCGTCAGAAGATCTGGCACTACAAGAGTCAGGGCTGGGGCTACAATACTGACATCTCTTTCAATCGAAAGATCGAAGAGACAAAAATACTGCAGTTTTCTTCGGAAGTAAGATATCAGCAAGACCGCAATCGAACCGAGTTCAGCCAGACTATTGCCCTACATAACTCTCTCGGGCAATTCGAGACCTTGAGTTATGAGCTCGGCATATTAGGCATCAACAAACCCAACATAAGAATCAGCGACTATTATGTGGGCACACAATACCGGCGAGCGATTCGTGATCAGTGGCTATTCCTTGAAGTGATTCCGCAGTTAATTGTATCCCGTGATGAAAACTGGCGGCCGCAGCCGAAGCTTGTGTTAAATCTTGAAATGCTTTTCTTCGATATTTAATAGTGCTTCACACTAGGTGAAGTCTCGTGAAGGTAAGTTCATTGCACCCAGCCAGTGACTGAGATCGATTAACTGTCTTGCGATAAGATGAGTAACGTCATCACTGCTTTGAACATGACCTACGACGCCTATCAGCACTGCCTGTCTTACAATCGGACGCTGCTTCTCTCCTAATTTCGGCCAGACGACTACGTTAACGAACCCGCTCTCGTCTTCCAGGGTTAGAAAGGTAACCCCTGCGGCCGTCTGCGGCCGTTGACGACTGGTGACAATGCCTACCACCTTGATGATGCTCTCATTACTTCTGCTTCGCAGACCACTGGCCCGCTCTACGCCATAGAGATCGAGATGCGGCCGCAGCAAGGCAACCGGATGTCTGCGCAGGCTAAGCCCCGTACTCCCATAGTCAGCCATTATATTATTTGCCTCGGAGGGCACCGGCAGCAAGACATCTATTCCGAATTCGCTGTCTTCGATAGCAAGCCCCTGCCCATCCGAAAAAGATAGCGGCTTGTCGGCTCCCGCGACCATCCAGAAGGCTCGATGCCTGTCTCCACTTAGCTTTTTCAGCGCGTCGGCGGCAGCAAGACTCTCTATGTCTTTCTTGTTCAATGCCGTTCTGGTAAGTAAGTCTTGCACCGATACGAATCGCCCCGAGTCGCGTGCCAGACTTATCGCTTCGGCCCCAGCTTCAGACAGCCCCTTCACCAGACTGAAACCCAGACGCAGAGCGGGCTGCGTAGGCTTATGTTTGGCGAACTCTAGAGTCGAGTTATAGCTACTCTCATTCACATCGACAGGGTGAATCGTAATGCCATGACGCACGGCATCTTGTATTAGTTGTGCGGGAAGATAGAAACCCATGGGCTGACTATTGAGCAGGGCACAGCAGAATGCGGCGCCGTGGTGATACTTCAGCCAACAGGAGACATAGGTTATCAGTGCAAAGCTAGCGGAGTGCGACTCGGGGAAACCGTAGTCTCCGAATCCTTTAATTTGGCTATAGATGCGCAGGGCGAACTCTTCGCTATAGCCACGGGCACTCATGCCAGAGATTAATCTATCGCGAAATACCTCAAGACCTCCCTTCTTCTTCCAGGCCGCCATGGCTCGACGCAACTGGTCGGCTTCGCCGGCTGTGAATCCGGCCGCCACCATGGCGAGCCTCATGATCTGCTCCTGAAAGATGGGCACCCCCAGTGTCCGCTCTAGCGTCTCTCTTATCGCCTCGCTTTCGTATTTTATCTTGCGAGGGTTCTTACGCCGCTCCAGATAAGGGTGCACCATATCGCCCTGTATGGGGCCCGGCCTGACGATCGCTATTTGAATTACCAGATCATAATAGTTACGAGGCTTTAGCCTGGGCAACATGCTCATCTGGGCCCTGGACTCGATCTGAAAAACCCCCACCGTATCGGCTTCGCAGATCATGTCATAGACAGCTGCGTCTTCTTCCTGAGAGATCTTGTCCATGCCAATCTCTTCGCTGCTATAACTATTAACCAGATCGATCGCCTTATGAATCGCGCTTAACATACCTAGCGCAAGCACATCGACTTTAAGCAGGCCAAGAGACTCCAAATCGTCTTTGTCCCACTGGATGATAGTTCGGCCAGCCATGGCCGCATTCTCGATAGGCACCAGATGGGATAGCGAGCCCTGGCTAATCACGAAACCTCCTACATGCTGTGACAGATGTCTGGGGAAGCCCATCAGGGACTGTGCAAGATATAGCAAAGTTTTAATTTTTGGATCGCTGTAATCGACACCAGAATCCGATAACTGTTCCTCCAAGTCACTACCCCACCAGTAGATAGACTTGGCCAGGCGATTTATCAGCTCTTCTTCGAGGCCCAGCGCCTTACCTACATCGCGTACGGCACTGCGCGAACGATAGGTAATAACGGTCGCCGCTATTGCCGTACGATGACGCCCATATTTTTCATAGATATGCTGAATCACTTCTTCGCGCCGACTGTTCTCAAAATCGACATCTATATCCGGCGGCTCCTTGCGTTCGGGAGAGAGAAACCTCTCAAAGAGAAGCTGCGCGTGATCGGGGCTGACCTCGGTTATGCCAAGACAATAGCAAACTGCAGAGTTAGCGGCAGAGCCACGCCCCTGACAATAGATATTCTCACTGTTTGCGAAACAGACAATCTCATGCACCGTCAGGAAAAAATGTTCGTAAGACAATTCCTTAATTAGTCTCATTTCGTGTTCGATTGTTTTCTTATTTTTTTCTGAGATTCCTTGCGGCCAACGCCGCTTAATACCCTCTTTGGTTAGCTGCCAAAGCCAGCTATGTGCGGAATACCCCTGCGGCACAAGTTCACTGGGGTATTCATAGCGAAGTTCATCCAGAGAGAAATCACAGCGATTGGCTATAGCGAGTGTCTCTTCGAGTAGCTTTGCCGGGTATAGCTTCCGTAATTTTTCTATAGGGCGCAGATGCCTCTGCGAGTTTGGCTCCGCCGCAAAGCCAATTTCTGTCAGGGGCTTAACTAAACGTATTGCTGTGAGCGTGTCTTGCACGATGCGACGCTCGGCCTCATGCATATAGACACCCCCTGCGGCGCAAAGGGGAATGGCAAAGCGCTCCCCCAACTTCTGCAGGCGGCCCAACCTTACCCGATCGTCGCCCCTTAGAAGCAGCTCAGCGGCGATCCATAGCTTGTCTGGTGATAGAGCCCGCAAATAGCTGGCCTGTGATTCGATACAGGCGTCTGGATGTTTAAGTTCAGGAACCCACAGCAACATGCAGTCGCTGGGAAAATTATCCGCTAATAATTTTCTGTCGATTCGGTACTCGCCCTTCTTTGCCCGTCTGCGCGCACAGGTTATTAGGTGGCTCAGTTCGCCATAGCCCTTGCGATTGGCTGCTAGCAATACGATTCGCAATTCGTAATCTATATCGCTGGTTTCCGCCTCATCGGCAACATCGACTAGCGTATCGCGCAGGACGAACTCGCTTCCGACGATTAGTTTAATGCGACGTTCCTTCGCTGCCATATGCGCCTTAACCACACCCGACAACGAACATTCATCGGTAATCGCAATGGCGCTGTATCCCAAGGAGTCTGCTCTGTCCACTAACTCTTCCGGGAAGGAGGCGCCACGCAGGAAAGTGAAATTAGAGATGCAGTGCAGCTCGGCATATGTCTGCGCGGCAACCGAGATCACGGTAGCTTCTCCATCTGAGGCGGCATGATCAAGAGTCGCGCCTGCCACTGCCTGAGAAGCAGGGTCGGGTGCTATGGGGTGATTTTGGGTCATGATATGGGAATATTTTTATACTGTATGTATATACAGTATTTTGAGTGCGGCCAAAAGTCAACTCATTGCTTCGTGGGCTTGTGCTTGATGTGGATTTCGATCGTCTGATAGAAATTATTTGAATGGGAACGGTGACGGGGCAGGGTTCCGTTGCTGGAGATTGCCGCACGCTGTGAATACACCCCTGTGCGCTAGCGCTCGGCATCCGGCGTCGCTATGCCAATAATATTTTTCCTAAAGTGAAAAAACAAACCCGCCCCGCGGGGCCGTCGGATAAATCGAGTAGTGCCTATTTCGTTAGTTCAGTGATGGGCAGCGGCCCTCTAGTGGCGCTTGATGCACGCTGTGAATACATCCCTGTGCGCTAGCGCTCTGCGTCCTGCCTCGCACGGCATCAATCTCCACAAGAAACCCACTGCCTATGGAGTCAGGTGAGAACTTCAAAGCCAGAAACTCGCAGCAGTTGAAATATCGATAGGGAGAAAGCGTTTTGCGTGCGAAATATTCGAAGTGCGATGTTAGATAGAACTCTGAAAGGAATTAGACGCGATTGTGTCGCTGTGCCAATAAATTTCTTGCGTGGAAAACAAAACGGCCCCGCAGGGCCGTCTACTAAATCGAGTAGTGCGTATTTAGTTGGCGCCAGATTCTTCTGCCATTCTCTCCGCCATACGCTCGCCACGCAGAATATTCTGCATGCCATAGTTACCTTCGTGACAAGCATACTCATAGAGTTGCCCGGCAACTTTCGTCATCGGCACGATGGCGGTAATTTTATCGGTGAACGTTGACGGATCATCGAGAGTCCATTCGTAGTTCACTGTATAGGGGTCTACCCGATAAAATTTCTCGATGAGTAGCTTATCTTCGGAATCACCGAACACGCTGTAGCTCTGAGTGAGACCATTGAAATTTCTCGTTTCAACGACTAGCGTATCGCCATCCCAATAACCTCTGGAATCGCCGGTCCATAATCCTATCTTCTCATCCAGAGGCGGTCGTTCACCGATTAGCACGATACGCGCATCATGGATCATCTCGGTGATAATGACCGCTGTGTCTTTGCTCTGAAAGATCTGTACGTTGTTATTGTATAGGCTAGGGACGAAGGGAGGGCCTGAGTTAAAACCGACGATGCAGCGCTCGGACAGGCCCCTATCTTCGGGCCCGTTCTTTGCGATGCCCCCTACCGTGTAACGTACTGGTCGTTCGCCCGGAACGTCATCGCCCAGACCACCAAAAGCAATAGCGGCACCCTCAACTCTTGCCGGAAGCCGACCGTCGGGAGGGTAGACGATGTGTGACGTACGAATCTGATCGGTAATTCCCGCGCTCTCTACCCAGAAGTCATTGTAGCCACCGGGGCCACCTTCGGTCTGCGCCACTGCCTGATCCGAAGCGGCGTCTGACGCTGCCAGTCGGGCACGCATCTCGGCAATTTCTTCAGTCGTCATAAATTCTCTATCGCCGAAGCGCTCGGGTCGCTGCATAGGCACGTTGGATGAAAAATTCCATACGCCTTGCAGGTCCGGTTGCCCCCACTCGGTTCTGGGTGACTTATAGTCCTCCGCAGCCAAGGCGCTGAGGCTAAAACTAGAGCCCAGGGCAAGAAAGCAAAGAAGGCCTAGATGTCGTTTATTGTTCATGGCTGTTTCCCTGAGAATCAGTTGGAGGTCGCTGCTGTTGGGTAAGCCTAGAATCGCTTGTTTGGCCCAGCTAATCAAGCGAGAGAGATCGCCTTCCTAAATAGGATTCCAGGCCATAGATTTCTCGACCTACTACAGAAAATAGGCAAAAAAAAACGACTCCCGAAGGAGCCGCGTCATAGGACTTCATCACTAACTGTAGATAATCAATTCAATTCGGGTTGGGCGCCAGTGGGACGCTGTGAATCGCTATGACGGGCGGAGAGCTTCGCGCGATTAACTACCATACGGTCATACAGCCGGTTTACGATCTGGCTGCCGGCGCTTTCGCATAGGAAGGGGAAGAAGGCATGAATCAGACAGCAGAACGCCCCAACTGTCATCTCTAATGCAAAGCTCAGCGCATGTCGCATGTGCTGGAAATAGCTTTCATTCACGCTATTTAGGTGCGAATTCCATTTCATCTGTTAGTTCCCCCTCACTGCGAATAGGCTCAATGGAGTGAAGAATAGCAAAGTCCAGGGGAAATCCGTTTGCGTATTTGCTGTTATAGCGCTTTATTTTAGAATATATTACTTATATATGTAATTATTAAGGTATTTTATTCTATGGATAAGATAGATCGCAATATACTTAAACTCTTACAGGAGGATTCGACGCTTTCTACGGCGGATATCGCCGAACGAGTGGGCCTTTCCACCACCCCCTGTTGGCGCAGGATCCAGCGCCTCGAAGAGTCCGGGGTAATCCGCAAGCGGGTCGCCTTGCTGGCGCGGGACAAGCTAAACCTGGGGGTCAATGTCTTCGTCGCCGTCAAGACGAACCAGCACAACTGGGAGTGGCTTGCTAAATTTTCGGAGGCAGTAAATCAGTTTCCCGAGGTGGTCGAGTTCTATCGCATGGCCGGTGAGTCCGACTATCTGCTGCGGGTGGTTGTCCCGGATATCCCTGCTTTCGATACTTTCTATAAGAAACTCGTGCAGACCACAGACCTGTCCGATGTCTCATCCAGCTTCGCCATGGAGCAAATAAAATACACCACCGCCCTGCCCCTGGAATATGCGGCCGATTAGAACCAAGATGCCTGTACCTGGACTATTTGCCTATCCACGAGAGCGGTCAAGATAGGCAAGACTGTGTATGAGAAGTGTTGTTCTAATGTAGCCAATTCGGTCGTCGCTCGCCGCCAATTTTCAGCAAGGCTAGACACTAGCCATAGACCGCGCAAGAGGGTTAATATCTGCCTCCTGCGCGGTTTTCTATTGTATGACTCCTATCCAAGATAGGTCAGCAGCCGCCTGGACATACTACAACAACATTAAGAACACGCGGAGAGCGGAACATGAACAAGTCTACTTTGAACAGCTGGCAGAGATCGCTGCTGACAGTCGCAGTCAGCTTCTCGATTATCACGGGCGCACAGGCAGACACATGGCCTCAGCAAGAATCCAGCGCAGCGGCGGCCGGGTTTACCGAGGAAGGTATTCAGGCTCTCGATGCCGCCATGGAAAAGATCGTTGCCGATCAAGATGTGGCCGGCATGGTCTGGCTGCTTGCTAAAGATGGCGAGGTCGCTACATTTGAGACGACTGGCCTGGCCAGGGTCGACGATCAGGCAGCCATGGAGATGGATTCTCTTTTTCGTATTTATTCCATGAGCAAGCCGGTGACGGGTGTCGCGCTAATGATGCTTCACGAACAGGGTCTATGGAATTTCGATGATCCGGTTAGTATGCACGTGCCAGAGTTGGCGAACCTGCGCATCATGAGCAGCTATGATGACGACGGTAATATGGAATTGATCTCCCCGATGCGGGAACCGAATATGCGCGAGCTACTTAACCACTCCGCAGGGTTCGGCTATGGCCTAAGCGGTAACGATCCGGTAAATAACGCGTTTCGCGAGAAAGAAGTGCTCGCCTCTTCAGATCTTGATGAGCTTATTGAAAAGGTCGCCGACATTCCCTTGCTGTTCCAACCCGGCGAGCAGTGGTCGTACTCTATAGCAGTCGATATTCAAGGTTATATAGTGCAGAAACTTTCGGGAGTTAGCTTTGGCGAATTTTTGCAGCAGAATATTTTTGGGCCTCTAGACATGAGCGACACAGGCTTCTATGTGAAAGCCGAAGACGTAAGCCGCTTCGCCGAGGTGCACAACTGGGATAGCGAACGCAATCGCCTTGTGCAGAGGCCGCACCGAACGGACCGACCTAGCTATCTAGACCCCGAACGCCTGGAGTCAGGCGGTGGCGGCTTAGTTTCATCCACACATGACTACGCGCGCTTCCTTCAGATGCTGGTTAATGAGGGTGAGCTCGATGGTCAGAAGATCCTATCTCCTGAGTCTGTGAGAATCATGCGCACCAACAGTCTACGTGATGAGCTAAATCTGCGCGGCACCGCTACAAGCGATGGCCAGGCAGGACAAGGCTTCGGTGTCGACTTCGCCGTTATCTACGATCCGGAAAAGGCAAACACACCAGCAAGCCCTGGAACGTATTACTGGTCTGGCGCCGCCGGCACCTGGTTCTGGGTCGATCCGGTAGAAGACATGTTTCTAATTGGCATGATCCAAGCGCAAGGGGAAAGACGACCCGGTGCCGCCAATATGAGAAACGTATCCAGAGACATCATCTACGACAGCCTTGTAGATTAAAAATTAGTTCAGCAGAGCGAGACCTTCGTGACTCGCTCTGCTGAGCTTACTTCACGAATACTTCGTAGCACCCTCTTCGTAGCACCCTCTGCATAGCAACTATTCCGGCATCGGCACTTCTAGTTTTGCCGGCACGCCATAGCCTCTCTGCACGGCGGGTCTGTTAGCAATATCTATATACCAACGCCTTAGATTGGGAAACTCCGATAGATTCATCTGCTGCCACTCGAAGCGAGATATCCAGGGCCATGTGGCGATATCTACGATCGAATATTCATCGCAAATATACTGCCTATCCTTAAGCCTGTTATCGAGGACCTTGTAGAGACGAGCATTTTCTTTGCTATAGCGCTCCTCCGAATAGGGAGACTTGCCCGGGTTAAATTTGACGAAATGATGAGTCTGGCCAAGCATCGGACCGATCGAGCCCATCTGCAGCATCAGCCATTCCATCTGCTCCCAATATTTTTCACCCATGGGGCTAATCAGCTTCCCAGTCTTGTTCGCCAGATACAGTAGAATTGCACCTGACTCCATTAGATGAATACCTGCATCGTGGTCAACGATAGCCGGGATCTTATTGTTTGGGCTAAGCTGCAAGAAATCTGGCTGCAGCTGATCGCCCTTAGTAATATCGATGGGAATGACGGAGTAAGGAAGGCCAAGCTCTTCTAACATGATAGATACCTTGCGCCCGTTAGGTGTATTCCAGGTATATAGGTCAATTCCTTGCTGCTTCTTGACTGTACTCACATCGTATCCTCGTAAAATAAACCAGACTCACCACAACCAGCTTACTAAAAATGGCACAGATAAGCATGGCACAGAATATACCCATACTGCATGTTAGCAAGCCATCGCGAGTTTGCAGCCATCTGTGCAGGATGGCTGGGCTTTGCCGGGCGACAGTATAGCTATATTGCCTTAGTCGATCTCGCAAAGAAACGCATGCCGGGCAAGCGTCCAGATTTGTCGACACTCATGCACAGCCCGATCACTGATTCACAGGAGACGATTTTTCTGGACTGCGATAAGAAGAAGCGCTGGCGATCTACCCGCAACGCTTCTTCAACGCAGTGTGCTCACACCAACCAGATATAGAGAATCGCTGCCAGCATGACGGCGTGATAGGCGGGAAACCCCCACACAAATTTCTGGTCACGGGAATTATCTGCAAGCTCTCCAAACTCGGCCCAACTCTTTGCCATCAGCATCTTGGGATTCCTGTGTAGATAGTAGAAGACGGAGGCCGATGATATGCCGACCAGTGCGCCCACATAGCTCTGATCGATGAATGTATGCAGCAGCGCAATAGCAACAGAGATTGCACCCATCACTAGAATAGCTCGTTTGGCATTTTTTAGATTCAGCATTCTCTCTAGTCCCCGTACTCTCCTAACACTTCCCCCGCATTCTCCAACATTCTTCCTCGCGGAAGAGTTAGGACAGATAGTCATAGAGGGCAGAGCCAACCATATAACCCGCGCCAAAGGAGGCACCGACCAGTGCGCCACCCAGACCA